>NZ_JACSQF010000025.1:41475-57824 GCF_014836755.1 Oerskovia merdavium | reverse complement strand
GACGGGGTGGGAGAGTAGGTCGCCGCCGGACAACCATTCACCAAAGGCCCACCCCACACGGGGTGGGCCTTTGGCATTTCTAAGAGCCCCGAACCGCACCCCGCTCGGGGCATCTTCATGCCCTCATGGTTCCGCTCTCACGGCCACGCCGGCTCAGCTCCATCCATATCCCGCGAGCCACCTCGTGATCTCGCGGTAGAAGTGAGCCCGCGGCGCCGGCCCGGACAACGTCAGGTCATGGATCCCGCCGGCGATCCGCGCGATCGTGACCACCGGACCCAGGTGCGGGGCCCGGCGAGCGAGCAGCTCGACGTCCAGCACGATGTCCGCCTGACGCATGTCCTCGCTCCAGCGAGGGCTGATGATGGTGCGATCCGACGTCAGGACGATGATCGGGCAGCTCACAGAGAGTCCCGCCGCCACCGTCGCGTGACCCTCGATGATCCCCCGGAGCCATCCCGCGCGGACAGGGAACGACGGCACGGGACGCCACTCGGGGTTGAACTCCCACCCACCGCTCTCGAGGTCGCGGAGCGTCCTGGCGTAGTAGCCCGCGTCGATGTTCGGCAGCGGAGCCTTGGGCTGGAACCGCGCGAGCTGCCGGATCGCCGGCGCCGACACGGTGCGCACGGTCGACGACCCCTGCAGCTCGAGCCACGGGCTGTTGAGCACGAGCCCCCGCAAGCGTCCAGGGTTCCGGTTCGCCCAGAGGACTCCCGTCAGCCCGCCGGTCGAGTGACCCAGCAGCATGATGGACGCATGCGCACCGAGCTCGGCATGGATCGTCGCGAGAGCCGTCTCGAGGTCCTCGTCGTACTCGGAGAGATGCTCCATGTACCCCGGGGTCTGGTGCGGGCGCAGGCTGCGCCCGTACTTGCGCAGGTCGACGGCGTAGAAGGCCGCCCCCTGACCGTGCCAGTACTCGGCGAGCTCGGTCTGGAAGAAGTAGTCGCTCCACCCGTGCACGTACAGCACCGCTCGCGCCGGGCGGACAGCCTCCTCGGAAGGCGGGTCGTAGCGGACGAGCGTCGCGACGACCTCGCCTTCGTCGTCGGGCGTGAGCTGGAGCGTGAGCTGCCGGTAGTCGGGCCCCAGGACGTCCTCGGTCCAACGACCCCGCTGCGGCCGGAAGCGCGGCTTCCGTGCGCCCGCCACCATGCCGCCGCCCGCCACCGTGCCGCCGCGACCAGCCACCGGGGCAGGCGGCGACGCGATGATCTCAGCAGCCTGGCGGAGAGCGCCCAGCGAGACCGTCCGAGAGCTCACCGCTCGGGTGCGCCGCCGGACCGCGGCGATGCGCGCGGAACCGGTCCACGCCTGGTCGCCGGCGGACCCTGCGATCCGGGTGTCACGGGGCCGGGTTGCGGGGCGGTTGCTCGGCGTCGTGCCGGTTTTGGCCTCGTCGGTCTCGGAGCGCCCGCGCTCGGCCCGTCCGCCCTCGCCCGGCCGGGGCACCCCCTGCTCGCCGTCGCGCGCCCCGCCCGGCGGCGTCGCGCCTGCGCCGTCGCTCGGACCGCCGGCCGCGCCCCCGGCCTCGTCGCTCATGTCGTCAGCACGATCTTCCCGTACTGCTCCCCGGCATCGAGCCTCGCGAGACCGGCCGCGGCCTGGGACAGGGGAAGGACCTCGTCGACGACGGGGCGTACGTCGGTCCGGGCGAGGAACCGCAGCAGGGCCGCGAGGTCCTCGCGCGAGCCCATCGTGACGCCCCGGACGGTGATCTCCTGGAAGAAGATGCGCGAGAGCTCGGCGGGGCTCGCGTCGCCCGAGGTCGCCCCGGCGACGACCACGGTCCCGCCCGGACGGACCGAGCGCATCGAGTGCGACCAGGTCGCCTGCCCAACGGTCTCGATCACGGCGTCGACCCGCGCGGGCAGGCGCGCACCGGGCTCGAAGACCGCAGAAGCACCGTTCTGCAGGGCTCGCGCCCGCTTGGCCGAGGACCGCGACGTCACGAACACCTCGACACCGGCTGCGCTCGCGAGCCGCGTCGCCGCGCTCGCGACCCCGCCGCCCGCTCCCTGCACGAGCACCCGGTCGCCCGGGGCGAGCCCCGCGACCGTGAAGAGCATGCGGTAGGCGGTGAGCCACGCCGTCGGGAGGCAGGCCGCCTCGACGAACGTGAGCTCTGGCGGCTTGGGGACCAGGTTCTTGGTGGGGACCGCGACCTGTTCCGCGAGCGTCCCGGCGTACTTCTCCGACAGGAGCGTCCGGGACTCGGACGGCCCCACACCGTGACCGTCGGCGCCGATCACACCGTGGACGACGACCTCGGTCCCGTCGGGCGCGATGCCCGCGGCGTCGGTGCCGAGGATCATGGGCAGCTGCTCGGTCCGGAGCCCGACGCCCCGCAGCGACCACAGGTCGTGGTGGTTGAGGCTCGCGGCCCGGACGTCCACCACGGACCAGTGCTCCCGGGGCTCGGGCGCGGGCAGGTCTCCCACGGTCAGCCCTGCGAGCGGGTCCTGCTGGTCGAAGTGCGTCACGTAGGCGGCAAGCATGTGTCCAACCTACGGTCTCCCCGCGCGGAGCGCGTCCGAGCCCGGGGTGGGTCCGCTCCCCGTCCGTCTCGTGAGAAGGCAGGTCCCGGCGCCGCGGGGTGTGGCGGCGGACGTGCAGGTCAGCGGTGGATGCCGCCCGGCACGGGGTGCCACCTGGGTCCGTAGCGTCGGGTGAAGACCGCCCCGCTCACCTCGACGAGGGCTCCCGCTGCGGCACGCACGGCGCGCGCGGTCTCGGCGGCCTCGTCGTCGTCCTCGGCGAGGTAGCGCACCGTGACGCGGGCCTCGCCGCTCACGATCCCCAGGTCGTAGGACTCGACCTCGGTCCGCTCGCGCGCCGCGGCGGCCGCCGCGGGCAGCACGGCTTCCGGGGACGCGCCTGGACGCAGCATCCCGACGACGAGGCTCACCCGGTACGAAGTCACGCTGCACCATCGCACGAGCAGGGCCCGGGGGCCGAACCGGAGGTCGTCCGGCATCGCGTTCGTCACTTCACCCGATAATCCTGCGGGATCCGAAACAGGGCCTCGGCATACTGTGCCCATGCGCATCACCGCCAAGATCGACTACGCCGTCCGCGCGTGCGTGGAGCTCGCCGTCGCCTACGACGAGGGTTTCGTGACCGCGGAGCGCGTCGGGAAGGCGCAGGGCATCCCGGGGTCGTTCCTCCTGGGCATCCTCAACCAGCTGCGCAGGTCGGGTCTGGTCGAGAGCCGCCGCGGTGCGGACGGCGGGTTCCATCTCGCGGCGGCCCCGGCGCGCATCGCGGTCGCGGACGTCATCCGCGCGATCGACGGTCCGCTCGCGAACGTCGCGGGGGTCCAGCCCGAGGACACGTCGTACGCGCCGTCGGCGGCGGCTCTCCAGCAGACGTGGGTCGCGCTGCGGGTCGCGATGCGTTCGGTCCTGGAGCACGTCACCATCGCGGACATCGCGTCGGGCGAGCTGCCCGACGACGTCGCGCACCTCGTGGGGGACTCGGAGGCCTGGGTCACGCGCCCGTTCGGCGACGAGGTCGAGCTGCGCGGGGGTGGAGACTGAGGGCCGCTCCCCCCGCCAGGTGTTTAGCCGGTTAAACACCTGCGCGTTGACCGCGTTAACACTGCGCAACCTTGTCTCAGCCACCAGCCCAATCTGGACCGTTTCGGTCCAGTTCAACTACCGTCGCTCTCATGCACACCGAGCCGACGCACCGCGCGCACCTTGCGCTCAGCGCCGACGCGCCGGGCTGTCGCTGTCGTCCCGTCTGACCCGACGACACAGCCCCTGCGCCGACCCCACACCGGCGCCCCGTGCACCCGCGACCAGGTCGCGGCCCCCGAAAGCGACCCCTCATGGTTGTGCCCACCTCTGCGCCCTCCAGCGCGCTCGCCGCGTCCGCCAACCTGCGTTCGCCCAGGCCACGGGCGACGCAGCGCGCCCCCCGTCCCACGCTCGTCGAGGACTCGGCCGACCACCTGCTCCTCCACGCCGACGTCCTCGTGATCGGCGGGGGCCCGGCCGCGACGTGGTCCGCGATCGCCGCGACCGAGCAGGGCGCGAGCGTCGTCCTGGTCGACAAGGGCTACTGCGGCACGAGCGGCGTCGCGGCGACGGCCGGCGTCGGGCACTGGCTCGTCCCGCCGGACGCCGACCGCCGCGACGAGGAGATCACGCCGCGCGAGGAACAGGGCGGCTACCTCACCGACCGCGACTGGACCAACGACGTGCTCGACGAGGCCTGGCACCGCACCGCGCTGATCGACGGCTGGGGGTACGAGCGCACTCGCCGCTCGCGCCCGGCAGCCGGCGGAGCCCGCGGCACCGCCCCCGCGCCGAACCCCTTCGCGCGCCGCCCCGGCGAGCGGTCGTTCTCGGGATCGTCCCCCGACTACCTGCGCTTCCTGCGCGGCAAGGTCAAGAAGAACGGTGTCACGGTCCTCGACCACAGCCCCGCGCTCGAGCTCCTGGTCGACGGTGCGGGCGTCGTCTCGGGCGCCCAGGGCTACCAGCGCCAGACCGGGCGTGCCTGGCGCGTGGCGAGCGGCGCCGTCGTGCTCGCGACGGGCGGCACCACCTGGAAGTCCCACTCCCTGGGCGGCGACGTCAACACGGGCGAGGGCCACCTGATGGCCGCCGAGGTGGGCGCGCACCTGTCGAGCATGGAGTTCTCCAACTTCTACGGCATGGTCCCCTTCGGCACCTCGATGGACAAGAACGGCTTCTTCGTCACCGCCTCCTACTGGGACCACGAGGGCGTGCCCATCACCTACGAGAACCTGCACAAGAGCCGCGCCGAGCTGCTCGGCGCCTCGCTGCGCGGCACGATCACGGCCCAGTTCACCCAGTTCCCGCCCGAGGTCCGCCCGACCCTGCGCGCCGCCATGCCCAACTTCTTCATGGTCACGGACAAGCTGGGCGTCGACCCGTTCACCGAGCGCTTCCCCATGGACTGGGTCCAGGAGGGGACGGTGCGCGGCACGGGCGGGGTCCACGTCCTCGACCGCGACGCGTGGACGGGCGTCCCGGGACTGTTCGCGGCGGGCGACGTCGCGGCGCGCGACCGCGTGGTCGGTGCGGCGACCGGCGCGGGTGGCCCCAACCTGGCGTGGGCCGTGGCGTCGGGCACGTGGTCCGGCAGGGCGGCGGCGGCCCTCGCAGCCGACCGCGGTCCGTCGTCGCGGGGCCCGCGCCTCGAGCCCACGGGCACCGTGGGTCTGCGGCCCGACGACGGAGCGCGCCTCCCGCTCTCGGCCCCGGCAGGGGAAGGGGCGTGGCGGGAGATCACGGCTGCGGTCCGCGACGAGATGCTCCCGATCGACAAGTCGGTCTTCCGCCACCACCAGGGGCTCGTGCGCTCGCTCGACACGCTCGACGACCTGTGGGACCGCGCGGGCACCGAGCTCGTGCCCCCGGACGTGCGGGGCGCCACCGCGATCCGCACGCGCGAGACCGCGGGGATGCTCGCGATGGCGCGGTGGGCCAACCGCACCGCGCTGCACCGCACCGAGACCCGTGGCATGCACACGCGCACCGACTTCCCCGACACCGACCCGCAGCAGGCCCGGCGCCTGCTCACGGGAGGGCTGCGCGACCTGTGGGTCCTGCCGGACCCCGAGCCGCCCGTGACGGGCACGGCCGGCGCTCCCTACCCGGTCACCCTGAGCGCCAAGACGCGGTCCGGCCGCCCGGTGGGCGCCGTGGCGACCGCCCTGACCACTACCACCGCACCGACCCGGACCGAGGAGGCGTCGTGATCGAGATCCTCAACGCCGCGCGCTGCACGTCGTGCGACATCTGCGTGCGGATCTGCCCGACCAACGTCTTCGAGTCCGTCGACGGCGGGGTACCGACCATCGCGCGGCACTCGGACTGCCAGACCTGCTTCCAGTGCGAGGCCTACTGCCCCGAGGATGCGATCTTCGTGTCCCCGTCGCGCACGCCCGAGCCCGCAGGCTCGCCCTTCCTCGACGAGGCCGACCTGCTCGACCGTGACCTCCTGGGCCTGTACCGGGACCGGGTCGGGTGGCGGCGGGCACCGCGGGGGAGCGGTGGCGGCGAGAGCGCCGGGGCCGACGCGCCGGCCGAGACCGGGGGCGTGCTGGTCGACGTGCCGGCCGTCGTGCCGGCTCCGACCGTCCTGTCCTCCGACGTCGACTACCACCGCGCGGCCGCGCTCGCCCCGGCCTCGGGATCGCGCGACCACGCCGACGGCACGACACCGGTTGGCACTCCCGCCGACGGTGCACGCCCCCACACCTCCGTCCACCCCGACAGCACCACGACCCACCCCCAAGGAGCCCCCTCATGAGCCGGAACCGCACCCTCGCCGCCCTGGCGTCCGTCGCCCTCGTCGCCGCGCTCGCGGCCTGCTCCACGTCGGAGGCGGCGACGCCGTCGGGCGACGGGGCGAGCGCGGGAGCCGAGCTCGCCCCCCTCACCACGGGCGGCCCGTGGAACGGCGTCGCGGGCAAGACGCCCGTCGCGACCGGGCCGTTCGGGTACGCGGTCGAGACCGGGATCGCCGACGAGATCCTCGCCGAGCACGGCTACGAGTACGAGGGGTTCGTCGGGTTCAACAACGGGCCGCCCGTGGTCCAGGCCCTCCAGACGGGCGACATCCAGGTCGGGTTCATCGGTGACACCCCCGCGACGCAGGCCAAGGCGAGCGGCCTCGACGTCCCGGCGCTCGTCATCGCCAAGCCGTCCTCGGACATCTGGTTCCTCACCAAGACCGGCGGCGTCACGACGATCGACCAGCTCGCGGGCAGGAAGGTCGGGCTCCAGTTCGGCTCCAACTTCGACAAGTACGGCCGCGCGGTCCTCGAGCGCGCCGGGGTCCTGGAGGACGTCGAGCTCGTCAACCTCCTGTTCGCCGACGCCCTGCCCGCGCTCCAGCGCGGAGACATCGACGCCGTCCCGGTGCCCGCGACCACGGCCGGGATCTGGCGCCTGCAGAACGACTTCCCGGTCCTGTCCAAGGCGAGCGTGGACGACCCCGACCTGCTCGCGACGAGCGTCTCGCTCACCTCGCGCGAGACCTACGAGGCGAACCCCGAGCTCGCCGCGGCGGTCTGGGAGGTCACCGAGGCCGGCGTCGCCAAGATCGAGGCCGACCACGACGCCTACGCCCAGTGGGTCTTCGAGGCCACGGGCTCGCCCGTCGAGGTCGTCAAGGAGGCCGAGCTCTGGCAGTACGGCACGCAGGCGATCGACCCGGACGGGCTCAAGACCGTGCAGTCCACGCTCGACTTCCTCGTCGGCTCCGGGGCTGCCCCGAAGGCGTTCGACGTCAGCACGTGGGGCGTCGAGTGACCACCGGCACGACGACGTCGCGCGCCCTCGCGGAGGCGTCCCCGGTGGGTGCGGCGGCAGCCGCCGGGACGGTGCCGGCCACCGCCCCGGGCGCGGCCGGGCCGCGGACCGGTGCGACGTCGTCGGGCAGGAGGAAGCGGCGATCACCGCGCGACGTCCTGCTGCGTGCCTCGGTGCCCACCGCGATCCTCGCGCTCTGGTTCCTGGGCTCGGCCCAGGGCTGGATCGACGAGAAGCAGTTCCCCGCCCCCTGGCAGGTGGGCTCGGCGTTCGTCGAGCTCGTCAGCACGGGCGTGCTCTGGGAGAACCTGTCGGTCTCGCTCGGGCGCGTGGCCGTGGGCTTCGCGGTCGGCGGGCTGCTCGGGCTCACGCTCGGCGTCGTCGCCGGGCTGTTCCGCCTGGGCGACCAGCTGCTCGACCCCACGCTCCAGATGCTGCGGACCATCCCGTTCCTCGCGATCGCGCCGCTGCTCATCCTCTGGTTCGGGATCGACGAACGGCCCAAGATCATCATCATCGCGGCCGCCGCGCTGTTCCCGCTCTACCTCAACACCCACAGCGGCGTGCGCAACGTCGACCGCAAGATCCTCGAGGCCGGCAAGGTGTTCGGGCTGCGCGGGCTGGGGCTCGTGCGGCACGTGATCCTGCCCGAGGCCATCCCGTCGGTCCTCGTCGGGCTGCGCGTCTCGCTGTCGGTGTCGCTGCTCGCGCTGATCGTCGCGGAGATGTCCAACGCGCCACGTGGCATCGGGTTCCTCATGGTCTCCGCGCAGCAGTACTTCCAGATGGACGTGCTCGTCGTGTGCGTGCTGATCTACGCGGTGTGGGGGCTGTCGGTCGACCTGGTCGTGCGGCTCCTCGAACGCGTCCTGCTGCCCTACAAGCGACTCGGGAGAAAGCCATGAGCGCCCAGACCGTGCAGGACACTGCCGCGCCGACCGTGGTGGTCGAGAACGTCGGGAAGTCGTACGGCGACCGGACCATCCTCGCCGACTTCTCGCTGACGCTGCGGCCCGGTGAGTTCGTCGCGCTGCTCGGGGCCAGCGGCAGCGGCAAGACGACGCTGCTGCGCATCCTCGCGGGGCTCGAGGAGCACGACTCCGGGACCGTCGAGGCCCCCGCCGAGCGCACCGTCGTGTTCCAGGAGCCCCGGCTCGTGGCGTCCAAGCGCGTGGGATCCAACGTGATCCTCGGCCAGCGCTCCACGCGAGACCGGCGCGCCGCGGCCTCGGCCGCGCTCGCCGAGGTGGGGCTCGGGGGCCGTGAGGCCGCCTGGCCCACGACGCTCTCCGGGGGAGAGGCCCAACGCGTCGCGCTCGCCCGGGCGCTCGTGCGCAACCCGCGCCTCCTCCTGCTCGACGAGCCGTTCGCGGCGCTCGACGCCCTGACCCGCATCAAGATGCAGGCCCTCGTGACCGAGCTGTGCCACGAGCACCGGCCCGCCGTGCTGCTCGTGACGCACGACGTCGACGAGGCGATCCTGCTCGCCGACCGGGTGGCCGTGCTCCAGGACGGGAAGGTCGGGGTCGAGCTCGAGGTGCCGTTCGACCGGCCTCGCCGGCGCGGGGTGCCGGGCTTCGGCGACTTCCGGCGACGGCTGCTGCTCGAGCTGGGGGTGGAGGAGGCGATCGGGGCGGCGTGATCGCACGTCGGGGCTGGTCGGCGTGGCGGCCGGGGAGGGCGCTGCTCGTGGGGGGGCGGACTCTCCCGCCAGGGTGAAGCGCGTCGTCCTCGGCCGACCGCGGTCGGTCACTCCCGGTAGTCGCTGAAGCGACTCCACGTCAGCCGGACCCGGACCAGCACGATCCCGTCCTGCTCGAGCGAGCCGGCGAACTCGGGGAAGGTCCCGGCGTACGCAGCGCCGCACCGTTCCCGGTCCGTCCCCTCCGGCAGGTCGGCGACCCCCTCGCACTGGAGCGTGGTGCCGTCGTCCCCTCCGACCGTCACGGCGATGCGGGGGTCGCGGCGCAGGTTCGTGATCTTCCGCGAGCTCTCGCGGGCATCGAAGACCAGCGCGCCCTGGTCGGTCGCCGTGAGCGCGAGGTAGGCCGCCTGAGGGCTCCCGTCCGGACCGAGCGTCGCGACGACGCCGTCTCGGTGGGTCCGGACATAGGCGACGAGCTGCTCAGGATCCATGGGGAGATCCTCGGGTCGACGGGGCGGCCTGTCCAGGGGGCCCTCAGCGCCCCACGAGCTCCGCACGCCGCGGCGGGTTCGCGCCCGCACGCGAGACCGTGATCGCCGCAGCCGCGACGCACCGCTCGAGCACCTCGGTCAACGACACGAGGTCGATCGCACGCAGCGCCTCGCGTCGGTCCCCTCCCAGGAGGTCCCGCTCCCAGAGCCCGTCGATCAGCGCCCCCATGAAGGTGTCGCCGGCCCCGACGGTGTCGACGACCTCGACGCGCGGAGCGGCCACGCGGACCTCGCCCCCGGAGCACACGGCGACCGCACCCTCGCCGCCGAACGTCACGACCACGATCGCGGGCCCTCGCGCGGCCCAGGTCCGGGCGACCTCGACCGGGTCGGCGCCGGGGTGGAGCCACTCGACGTCCTCGTCGCTGACCTTGACGACGTCGGCGGCCGCGACGAGCGGGTCGATCCGGGCGAGCGCGGCCTCGGCCGTCCCCATGAGGCTGGGGCGGGCGTTGGGGTCGTAGGTGATGGTCGAGCGCTCGCGTGCTGCGAGCACCAGGTCGTGGACCGCGCTCGCACCGGGCTCGAGCACGGCAGCGATCGACCCGGTGTGCACGGCGATCGTCGCGTCGTCGGCCTCGGTCCCGGGGGCCACGTCCCAGGTGATCGCGAAGTCGTACGTCGCGGCCCCCGACGTGTCGAGGACCGCTCGCGCCACGCTCGTGGCGGCGGCGCCGTCGGACCCCGGGGTGAGCGTGACGCCCGAGTCGGCGAGCCAGGCGCGCAGCGTCTCGCCATGTGCGTCCTGGCCGAGGTGCGCCGCGAGGCGCGTCTCGCGGCCGAGGCGCCCGAGCGTCAGCGCGACGTTGGCCGGACTGCCGCCGGGGTGCTCGTCGGTCGTGCCGTCCGCGCGTCGGACCTCGTCGATGAGGGCTTCGCCGACGACGAGGACGTGGGGGGACCGGTGCGGCATGGGAGCTCCAGATCAGGTGAGAGGGTGCGGCGGTGCAGCGTCGTGAAGAACGATCCTGCACCGATGACAGCGTTGTCAACCGCACGGCGCCGCGGCAGAGCATGCGAAGAGCGGGTGCCGCCCACGAGGCGGCACCCGCTCGACGGCCGCTACTTCAGGTACGGACCTGCCTCACCGACCTTGCCCGGTGCCGGGTTGCCCGGCAGCTCGAGCACGTAGGCGCGCATGTTGCCCTTGCCGCTGACGGACACCGCGAGCGAGCCGCCGGTGACGACCTTGCGGTCACCCGTCACGGCGTCCACGTAGGTGCCGTTCGGGATCCCCGAGAACGTCGCAGAACCGCTCACCGCGACCAGGACGAACGAGTCCACGGAACCCTCGGTGAACCGCTTCTTGTACGCGATCCCACCGGAGACGCCCTCGGTCGAGTACTGCCCCTTCTGGAGTGCTGGGACCGCCCGACGGATCTGGTTGAGGCGCTGGACGTGCTTGACCAGCGGCTGCTGGAGCGTCGTCGCGACCGCCCCGGTGGCCGACGAGACGACCCCGAAGTCGCTCGCCACGACCGTGCCCGCCAGGTGGTCGCCGTAGTAGGCGCGCCCCGTCGTCGCGAGCGGGCACGTCGGGCCGCAGTCGATCTTCTTGCCCGCCTGGAACTCGATCTCCGAGCCGTAGTAGAGCGTCGGGATGCCGCGGAACGTCCACATGAGGCTCATGTTCTCGGCCCACGCGTCGGTGCCCCCGGCGAACCGGGTCTGGGACTTGCCCGGCCCGTAGTCGTGGCTGTCGACGTAGACCGCGTTGTACGTCGCGTCGTTCGTGACGTCGTCGGAGTCCTTGCCGGACCAGAAGGCGTTCGAGGCGTCGTCGAAGTTCATGTGCATGCGCATGTCGATGATGTTCATGCCCGACGCCTTGGAGTGGTCGGGCGCGTGGTACGTGTTCCCGACCAGGGTCGCGTTGGTGCTCGTCGGCTGGTTCGCCGGCCCCATGAGGTTCTCGTACTGGAACTGCTCGGCCGCGGCGACGACGTCGTCGAGCGAGTACTCCTTGCGCTCGTCCCACGTGTAGAACGGCGCCGAGTGGTTCACGGACCCGCGGTTCCACTTGTCGTGCACGAACTGCGCGACCTCGCCGAACACGTAGAAGTCCTTGCCCTTCTCGCCGTGCGTCGCGACCGCGTGCTCCTGGATCGCGGGCAGGAAGACCCGGTTCCACGTGACGCGGGGGATGTGGACCGCGGTGTCGATCCGGAACCCGTCGACGCCCATGTCGATGTACTTGTTGTACGCGCCGATCAGGTAGTCCTGCACCTGCTCGTTCTCGGTGTTGAAGTCCGCGAGGTCCTCGTGGATCCAGCAGTCCTGGGCGTCCTTGCCCTCCCAGTTCCCGATCCAGCAGGGGTGGTAGAGGTTCGACGGGAACATACCGGATGTCGCGTTGGGCCACTGGCAGCTGTACGTCCGGAAGCCCTCGGCCGAGTAGCCGACCGGGACACCCCAGCCGGCACAGTTCTGGCCCGCGGGCTGCGTCGAGGACCACAGGTCACCGTTGTAGGTCGAACCGTCGGCGTCCTCCTCGAGCGGGTCGTACTCCTTGCCCGCGACGGGCTCGTCGTAGTACCAGCTCCACTGCGCGTCACGTGCGCCGTACACGGTCGGGGTGAACAGCCCTTCTGCGCCCCAGCGGGACGAGTGGTTGTACACGACGTCCTGGTAGATCTTGATGCCCTTGGCGTGCGCCGCGTCGATCAGGTCCTGGTAGCTCGCGCCCTCGGACTCCAGACGCGGGTCCACACGGTAGAAGTCCCACCCGTGGTAGCCGTGGAAGTCGTAGTCGGAGCGGTTGAGCACGACGGGCGTGATCCAGATCGCCGAGAACCCGAGGCCCTTGATGTAGTCGAGCTTGTCGACGATGCCCTCGAAGTCGCCCCGGAACATGGGGTCGTCGTTCGCGGCGTTGCCCGACTTCACGTCCATCGAGCCGCCGCGGTTGTTGGTCGCGTCGCCGTCGTTGAAGCGCGCCGTCATGACGAAGTAGATCGAGTCCTCGCGCGGGTCCCCGCCCAGCGGCTCGCCCTTCGTGGCGGGGGGCGTGGTCGGCTTGACGCCGGTCGTCCTCGAGACGGTCGCGCTCGCTGCGGAGCGGTTGCCCGCCGCGTCGAACGCGGTCACGGAGTACGAGTACGCCGTGTTCTCGAGGAGGTTCGAGTCGGTCGCGGAGGTGCTCGTGACGTCACGCGTCACGGTGCCCGCACCGCCCGTGCGGGTCACGGTGTAGCCCGCGACCGCCTTGTCGTCGGTCGACGCGGTCCAGCTCGCGGTGAGGCCGATGCCCGCGCCGGTCACGGCCAGGCCCGAGGGGACCGACGGGGCCGTGGTGTCGGGGACCTCGGGGACGACGGGCGGGCACGGGTCGGTCGCGTTCGCCGTGAGCGCCCCGTTCTTCACGGTCGAGACCCCGGGGCCGTAGGCGTAGTCCTTGCCGCCGTTGTTGTCCCAGGTGCCCGACCCGTTGTTGAAGACGACCTTGCCGCCGCTGGCGGACCCCAGGTCGACGGTGAACCGGAACCACCCGGTGCACGCGGCCTCCATGGACTTGCCCGGCGACGTGGTCCAGGCCGCGGTCGTGGTGTTGAAGTGGATCTTCGGGGCGGTCCACGTCGTCGAGTAGTAGAGGGTCGCCGAGCTCGTGGGGGTCTCGGTCGGCGTGGGTTCGGGCGTGGGCTCAGGGTCCGGCGTGGTGGCGCAGGGAGACGTCCCGGTCGTGACGGCGCCGTCCTTGACGACCACGATGCCCGAGCCGACCGTGTAGTTGCGGCCGCCGTTGTTGTCCCAGGTCCCCGACCCGTTGTTGAACGTGAGCTGTGCTCCGGTGGCCGTCCCGAGCGGGATGGTCCGGCTGAGCCAGCCTGCGCACGCGGGCGCCATCGCGACGCCGGGGACCGTGGTCCACGCGCCGCCCGTGGCGGCGTAGTGGACGTTTGTCGTGGCCCAGCCCGAGCGGGCCGGGTAGTAGACCGTGGTCGAGGCCTCGCTGGTGGCGCCGACGGCCGAGGTGGCCGCCGAGGTGACGGCGAGCGGGCCCAGGAGCCCGAGGCCGAGGAGGAGAGCGACAGGTCGTCTCCACCGTGCGAACGTCGTTGATCGCATGATCTTCCTTCATCAAGGGGGCGCCGCCGAGAGTCACGACGGCGTGACTTCTGCAAGGTTGCGTAACGTTGCAGCCTTCCTTGCGGGAACATACAGGACATCCACAGGACTGACCAGAGGTGTGGGAGGCTCGACCCGGCGCGCGGACGCGCGACGGAGCGACCCGGCGCACTGGCGCCGAGCGGGGTGGACGATGGACATGATCAAGCCGTGGCACGTCGTCACGCTCGTCTGCGTGCTGGCCCTCGTGGTCTACGTGGTGGTCGTCGCCAGGGCGTTCCTGAGCGGGGTGCGTGGCGAGGAGCGCGGCCTGCGGCGTCGTCGCCGCCCGCGCACCTGAAAGGCGCCGCTCAGCGCACCGACGCGAACGCCTCCAGGACCCGGTCGACGCTCGACCGCAGTCTCCAGCGCGAGGCGAGCGCGTCGAGGGCCGCAGGGTCCGCGGGGGCGGACGGGACGTCGTCGGGCACCGCGGGCAGGGGCGCGTCACGCGCGACCTGGACCACGAGCGGCGCGACGTCCAGGTAGCCCGCGGCCTCGGTGAGGCGGCGGCGCTGCGTGGGGCTCAGGCCCGGGTCGCCCTCGTCGCGTGCGCGCAGGATGCTCGCGAGGTCGCCGTACCGGGCCAGCAGTCCCGCGGCGGTCTTCTCGCCGATGCCCGCGACGCCCGGCAGGCCGTCGCTCGGGTCGCCGCGCAGCGCGGCCATGTCCGCGTACGCCTGGCCCGAGGTCACGCCGTAGCGCTCGGCCAGGCGCTCGACGTCCACGACGTCGAGCTTCTTGAGCCCGCGTGCGGTGTACAGGACGCGGACGGGCACGTCGTCGTCGACGAGCTGGAACAGGTCGCGGTCTCCCGTGACGACCTCGACGGGCCCGACAGCAGGCCCACGGGAGCCGCTCGCACCGATCCCACCGCCCGCCTCCCGCAGGGCGCGCCGCCTGGCCGCCTCGCGCTCGACGAGCGTGCCGATCACGTCGTCGGCCTCGTAGCCGGGGCAGCCGACGCGTGCGATGCCGAGGGCCGCGAGGACCTCGACGATGACGGGGACCTGCGCGAGGAGGGCCTCGGGTACCTCCTCGATGCCCGTGGTGCCCGGCACCTCGGTCGCGACGCGGTGGGCCTTGTAGGACGGGATCGCGTCGACGCGGAACGCGGGGCGCCAGTCGTCGTCCCAGCACGCCACGAGGCGTGCCGGGCGGCGCTCGGTGACCAGCACCGCGATGGTGTCGAGGAAGCCGCGCACGGCGTTGACGGGCGTCCCGTCGGCAGCCCTGACCGAGTCCGGGACCCCGAAGAACGCGCGGAAGTACTGCGACGCGGAGTCGAGCAGCAGCAGGCCGCCGTGGCCGGGGAGCTGGGTGTCGCGCAGGGGTGCGGGCGTCGCCGGGTCCGTCATGCCTCCCAACGTACCGGCGACCGCCCACGCGGGCCGTCCGGGCGCCGCGACCCGTCCGCCCGGCGACGGCGACCTGGCCGGTCGGTCCGTCCGCCCGGCGCAGCCCGTTCGATCTGACTCCGTGACGAGGGATGTGTCACATCCGATTCGGGACCTTTGGCCGGGCTCTTGCCCAGGTCACGTGCCTAGGGTGGAAGTTGCCCCGGGCATCGAGGCGACCCGTCCGGGGTCGCCTGTCAGGAACCCAGCGACCAACGAGAGAAGGCGTGGCGAGGATCATGAAGGCAGCACGTTTCCACGGACGAGAAGACATCCGCATCGAGGACGTCCCGGCTCCCGAGCTGCGGCCGGGCGCGGTCGCGATCGACATCGCCTGGTGCGGGATCTGCGGTTCGGACCTGCACGAATACCTCGACGGCCCCATCTTCACGCCCGCCAAGGGCCGGCCGCACCCGCTGTCGCACGAGGAGATCCCCGTGACCATGGGCCACGAGTTCTCCGGGACCGTGACCGCGCTGGGCGAGGGCGTCGACGACCTGACGATCGGCGAGTCCGTCGTGGTCGAGCCCTACTTCGTGTGCGGCGAGTGCGCGCAGTGCGAGGCCGGCAACTACCACCTGTGCGTCAAGATGGGCTTCATCGGCCTGGCCGGTGGCGGCGGCGGGCTCTCCGAGAAGGTCGTCGTCGACCGTCGTTGGGTCCATCCCGTGGGCGACATCCCCCTCGACCAGGCCGCGCTCATCGAGCCGCTCTCGGTCGGCCACCACGCGGTCGTCCGCTCGGGCGCCAAGGCCGGTGACGTCGCGCTCGTCGGCGGCGCGGGACCCATCGGGCTGCTCACGGCTGCGGTCCTCAAGGCCCAGGGCGTCACGGTCATCATGTCCGAGGTCTCCGAGGCCCGGAAGACCAAGGCCCGCGAGACGGGCGTCGCCGACCACGTGGTCGACCCCACGCAGGACAACCTCATCTCGCGCGTCCGGGAGATCACGGACGGCCGCGGCGTCGACGTGGCCTTCGAGTGCACGAGCGTCAACGCGGTCCTCGACCAGCTCTTCGACGCGGTCCGCCCCGCGGGCGTGATCGTGGTCGTGTCGATCTGGGGCAAGCCCGCCGCGGTCGACATGCAGAAGCTCGTCCTCAAGGAGATCGACCTCCGCGGGACCATCGCCTACGTGCGCGACCACGCCGAGACGATCAAGCTCGTCCAGGAGGGCAAGGTGAACCTGGCCCCGTTCATCACGGCGAAGATCCCGCTCGAGGACCTCGTGACCGAGGGCTTCGACACCCTGATCCACCGCAACGAGACCGCGGTGAAGATCCTCGTCCACCCGTGACGGGCTCCCGGCCCGACGGCGGAGCGCACCCTCGACGCGGAAGGTGCGCTCCGGCGTCGGGC
>NZ_JACSQF010000025.1:29682-41465 GCF_014836755.1 Oerskovia merdavium | reverse complement strand
AGTGCATGATCGCGCTGCGACACGCCCGGCGAGTTGCAGCCGAATCATGCACTCGACGGAAGCCGGGCGACCGGCTGCCGCTCAGCGGACCGTCGCGAAGAACTCCCGCACGTCCGCGACGAACGTCTCCGGCTCCTCCATCGCCGCGAAGTGGCCCCCGCGGCCCTCGACGTCGGTCCACCGCGTGATCCGGTGCTGGGCCTCGGCGTACCGGCGGATGCCGACGTCGTGCGCGAACACGACGACGGCCGTGGGGACCCCGGTCGGAGGCTTGGGGGCGTCCCACGCGCTCTCGCTCGCGTACGCCATGTACGCCGACGACCCGGCCGTGCCGGTCAGCCAGTAGATCATCACGTCGGTGAGCATCCGGTCCCAGCCGAGCACCTCGTGCGGCAGGGCGTCCGCGGGGAACGTCCACGCCTTGAGCTTGTCGAGGATCCACGCGAGCTGCCCGACGGGCGAGTCGGTGAGCGCCGCGCCGACCAGCCCGGGCCGCGTCCCCTGGATCGAGACGTAGCCGAGCTCCTCGGTCATGAAGCGCCCGATCCGGCCCAGGCGGTCGCGCTCGAGGTCCGTGAGGCTCGCGAGCTCGTCCTCCCCGATCTCGTGGAACGCCATGCCGATGTTGCCGTTGAGGTGCACGCCCACGACCGGCCCCGTGGTGCCGTCGCTCCCGGTCGCGCGCGCGACCTCGGGCGAGACACCCGCGCCGACGTCGCCGCCCTGCACCCCGTAGCGCTCGTAGCCGAGCCGACGCATGAGCTCGGCCCACGCCACCGCGATGCGTGCGCTGTTCCAGCCGGCCTCGGTGGGCCCCGAGAACCCGAAGCCCGGGAGCGAGGGGATCACGACGTGGAAGGCCTGCGCGGGATCGCCGCCGTGCGCGCGCGGGTCCGTGAGCGGCCCGATCACGTCGAGGAACTCGGCGAACGACCCCGGCCAGCCGTGCGTGAGGAGCAGCGGCAGGGCGTCGGCCTCGGGCGAGCGCACGTGCAGGAAGTGGACGCGCTGCCCGTCGATCTCGGTGAGGAACTGCGGGTGGGCGTTGATGGCTGCCTCCTGCGCGCGCCAGTCGTAGCGGGTGCGCCAGTGCTCGACGACCTCGCGCAGGTAGGAGACGGGCACGCCCGTGTCCCAGCCGTCACCCGGCAGCGGGGCGGGGAACCGGGTGCGGTCGAGACGGGCGGCCAGGTCGTCCAGGTCGGCCTGCGGGATCTCGAGGCGGAAGGGGCGGATCGTGGAGCTCGTCGTCGTGTCCATGTCCTCGACGCTACGCGCGGTAGCGGTCAGCCTCTGTCCGCTGTTCCTCTGGCCCGACGGCGGAGCTCGGCTTCACGCGTGACGGAGCGCTCCGGCGTCGGGCCGGGTCCTCATGCACTCGGCGGGGCTGCCAGACTCACCCCATGACCGACCTGCGCTGGAGCGACGTGATCGAAGCCCTCGACCCGGAGTGGAACGGGTACCTGCCGGACGTCGTGGTCGGCGAGATCAGCCTCGAGGACTGGCAGTCCCTCCTGGATCTCGTCGAGGAGCAGGCGTGGCCGCGCGAGGTGACCCACGGCGTCGACGATGCACCCTGGCCCCGCGCGGCAGCGCTGTTCCCCGGCGGCCGCCCGCTCGACGAACCGCCGACCCTGGCCGTGCGGCCGTTCGCGGGCGTCCAGCTCAACCTCTATCCGCACGCGGTCGACGAGATCGCGTTCGACGTCGACCTGCGCGAGCTCGAGGGGCAGGTGGGGATCGACCGGTTGTGCGGGCTGCTGCGGCTCGTCGGCAGGCGGCTGTCGCGCGACGTCCCGCTGTACGCGGAGGGGGACCCTGCTGCCCCCGTCCTGCGCTACGACCTCGCGACCGACACGTTCTGGCACGTCGAGGCCCCGTGAGTCTGCTCCGCACTCAGCGGGACGCCGCCGCCCGCGCCGCCGACCCGTCGTCGTCCACCAGTCCCTCCTCACGGGCCCGCACGATCGCCGCAGCCCGGTCGCGCAACGACAGCTTCGCGAGCACGCCCGCGACGTAGTTGCGGACCGTCTTGGTGCTCAGCGACAGCCGCCGCGAGATCGCGGTGTTGTCGAGTCCTGCGGCGACGAGCGCGAGCACCTCGCGCTCACGGTCGGTGAGCTGTGGGAACGGCACGGCCGCCCGCGAGCCGCCCAGCACGTTCGCGACGGCTCGTGCGGCGACGCCCGGTGCCAGGATCAGCTCGCCGTTCGCGACGGCCCGCACCGCCCGCTCGACCTCGTGCGGTGAGGCCGACTTCACCAGGTACCCGCGCGCCCCGGCGCGCAAGCAGGCCGCGACCGAGTCGTCGTCCTCGTGCATGGACATGACGAGCACGGCCACGTCCGGTCGGTCCCGCACCACCTCCCGAGTGAGCTCGACGCCCGACCCGTCACCCAGGTCGAGGTCCATGACCACGACGTCGACGCCCTCCGGCCCGCCCAGCACGGCACGCGCCTCGGCGGCGCTCGCGGCCTGCGTCACCACGCGGACGCCGTCGAGCGAGTCGAGCAGCGCCGCCATCCCGATGCGGAACACGGGGTGGTCGTCGACGAGGGCCACACGGATGACGCTCACAGCACGACCTTCCGGGGGAGGACGGCCCGCACTCGCGTGCCGCGCGGTGCGAGCGGGGTGATCTCCAGCGTCCCACCGAGCTCTTCGGCGCGCTCCCGCATGGACCGCGTCCCGACACCGACCCGCACGCCCTGCCCGACGCCGGCGCCCGTGTCGTCGCACGTCACGACCAGGTGCGTCCCGGGCTCGGGCGCGCCGGGCGGGTGCGGGGCGACCTCGACCCGGCAGCCCGCGGCCCCGCTGTGGCGGGACGCGTTGATGACCGCCTCGCTCGCGATCGCGTAGGCGGCCGCGGCGATGCGGGCGTCGAGGTCGCCGCACGGCCCGCAGAGCAGCTCGACCGCGAAGCCGTCGGCATCGTGGTGGTCCGCGAGGTCGCGCAGCGCGGCCTCGAGCCCGGCCTCGTCGAGCACGGGGGGCAGCAGGCTGCGCGAGAGCGTGCGCACGTCCCCGACCCGCTCCTCGACCTCGCGCTGGAGCGCTTCGAGCACCGCTCCTGCGGCGGCGGGATCCGTCGCGAGCGTGTTGCGCGCACCCTGCAGCCCGAGCCGCAGCCCGCTCAACCACGGCCCGACGCCGTCGTGCAGCTCCCGACGGATCAGTCGCCGCTCGGCGAGACGCGCCCGGGTCACGGCGTCCTTGGCACGCTCGAGGTCGCGCGCGCTGCTCGCCAGGGCGAGGCCCGCGGCGACGACCGGCACGAGCTGGGCGAGCGCGTCCCGGGTGCGTGCGTCGAGGCGCTCGCCGGCGCGGGGCGTCACGGCGAGGTCCCCGAGGACCCGGCCGCCGTGCTCGACGGGCACGTGGGTCACGTGGACCGAGGTGGGGGAGCCCCACGACGCCTCGACCGTCGGAGGCGTCCCGGGCTCACCGGGACCGTCGTCCTCCGAGCCGGGGACGCCACCGCTCGTGAGCGTGACCGACTCGAGCCTGAGCGACTCCCCGGTCGAGGCGACCAGTCCGTGGAGGAGCTCCTCGGCGGTCGCGGCGACCCCGAGCTGGCGTCCCATGCGCAGCACGGCCCGCCCCGGGTCGGTCGTCTCGCCGTAGACGAGCGTGCGGACACGCCGTCGGAGCCAGGTGCGGGCGGGCTGGACCGCGAGCACGACGCCGACCGCGGCGAGCACCTGGGCGAGAGGACTGTTGCCGACGAGGGCTGTCACGGCGACGACGAGCGCGACGTAGACGACGACCAGCGCGAGGGTCAGGAGCGCGCCGATCGTCGCGCGGCTCAGCGCGAGGTCCAGACCCCAGAGCCGGTTGCGCAGCACCGAGACGAGCAGCGCGGCCGGGAACAGGGCCTGGCACGCGAGGTGGGTCAGGGGCACCGCGAGGATCGCGTCCGGTGAGTCCCACGTGCCGAGGAGAGGGAGGAACGACAGCGCCATGATCGCCGTGCCCAAGGCCAGGAGCCCCAGGCCGCGGCGTTCCTCGAGAGGGCCGTGCCGGTGCCGCCACCACGTCGCGGCCGCGGTCACGAGCCCCATGACGACGACGCCGAGGATCGCTGGCCGCGGGTCGTCGACCGGCGCGAGCAGGAAGAAGAGGATCGAGCCGGCGCCGCCCGCGACCCCGAGCCACGCGCCCACGGACAGCGGGTGGTCTCGCACGAACCACGGCACGAGCACGAACAGCCCGATCGTCCCCGGGACCCACGCGAGACCGTAGGCAGCGGCGAGCGGTTCGAGCGGCGGCAGGTCCGGGTGCGTGCTCGCGAAGCTGCGCCACGCCCCGCCGAGGGCTGCGAGCCCGCCGCCGATCCCCGCGAGCGAGACGAGCCACCCGACGACGTGCCGCCGCCGGGACAGGATGATCGCCCCCACCGAGCCGTAGACGAGCGCGACCATGGCGTCGACGACCACGAACAGCAGGTCGCCGAGCAGCAGGCCCACACCCGACGTGAGCTGGAGCACGAGCGCCGTGACGCCCAGGAGCCACGAGACGGTCGCGATGGCGAGCGCCGCCCGCGGCAGCCCCCCGCTGCCCAGGCTCGCGCGGCCGGACGCCGATCCGCGCGAGGGCACGACCGGACCGCCGGAGGACTCCGGTGGAACGTCCCCTGCGTCTGCGCCCACAGCGCCACGGTAGGGGGCGGGACCGGCCGGGCGACAGAGGGCAGGAACGATTCCACCCGCACGCCGGGCCACGCGGCTCCGACCGGCCTCGCCCCCGGAGAGGGGGGCGGGGCCGGTCGTGCCGCCGGGGACGACCCGGGCGCTCCGTGACGTGACCACGACGGTGGGCTGCGCCGTCGGGCAGGTCAGCGACGGTCGCCCAGCGCGAAGCCGAGCGCGGCGACCGTGAGCCACAGCGGACCCACGAACCCTGCCATGTACTGCAGCGGCGAGACGCCCACGAGCAGCGTGAGCCCGCCCAGGAGCAGGCTCACGACCCCGATCCAGCGCGGTGCGGCGCCGTGCCGCAGCGAGGCCACGGCCACGGCGACCGCGGTCAGGCCCGCGCCGACCCACAGCCACGGGATGGTCGCCGTCCAGTCGGCGTAGAACGCGCCCGACTCGGGGACGATCTTGTCGAGCTCGGCGAACCCGAACATGAACTGGGTGTCGAGCCCCGAACCCATGAGCGCCGCGACCGACGTGAGCACGAGGCCCGAGCCTGCGACCGTCGGCAGGAGGCTGCCGGCCGGGGCCTGGACGTCGAGACGTCGCTTGAGCCCTGCCGCGAAGACCAGGAGGAGGATCGCGACGAGGACGGTCGCGGTGTGGAAGACGAGGAGCGTGGACGTCTTGCCCGCGAGGTCGGCGACGATCGCGTCGGCGTCCCCTGCGGTCTGCTCCCAGTTGGCGCCGAGGGCCATGGAGGCCTGGATCGAGACGATGCCCAGGACTCCGGCCGCGACGCCGGTCCACGCCCAGGCGCGGGAGGTCCGGGCGGGGTGCCCGTGGGCGAGGGCGGCGTCGGACGTGACGGGTGCTGTCGGTCGTGCGGTCATGGTGGACCCCTGCGTGTCGGAGGGCCGGCCCGGTGGGCGGCGGCCGTGGGTGGTTGACACGACGAGCGTGGGGCGGGAGGCGTCCCGGGCGGCAGGGGCGGACGTCCCGGGAGGCTGGGCACGTCCGGGGGCGTCGGGTGCATGGTTGCGCTGCGGCACGCCCGGCGAGTCGCAGCGCAATCATGCACTCGACGAGAAGGGGGGCAGGCTCAGCCCGACGTGTGCTTCGCCAGGAACTCCAGGCTCCGGTCGAGCGCGACCTGCCCGGCCTCGGTCGAGAGGTCGAACTGGTACTCGTGGCCCAGGCCGGGCTCCTCGTCGTCGGGCTGGAAGATCGCGTCGACCTCGACGCCCGCCTCCGCGAGCCGGGCCGCCATGGCCTTGCCCTGGGGCGTGAGCGGGTCGGCGTTCCCGCCCGTGAGGAACGCGGGCGGGAAGTCCGCGGTCACGTGCTGCGCGACCGACGCGGCGGCGAAGCGGGGGTCGTCGGCGAAGTCCTTGGTGCCCGCGTACGCCCACAGGACCGTCTCGAGGAACCAGGCGCTCGCGCCGCCCGTCGAGGTGTCGACGAGCGACATGTCGTACGCGCCGCAGTGCAGCACCACGGCTGCGAGCTGGTCGGGCCCGATCGCGGGGTCGAGGCCCAGCCCCTGCGCGTAGGCCGGGCTCGTGACCGCGGCCGCGACCTGCGCGCTGATCTGAGACCCTGCCGAGTCGCCCGCGAGGACGATCCGCTCAGGGTCCACGCCCAGCTCGTCGGCGTGCTCGGTCACGTACGCGAGCGCGTCGTTGAGCTCGAACAGCGGTGTGGGGTAGGTCGCGCCGGGCGCGATGGAGTAGTCGACCGCGACGACCGTGTACCCGTGGCTCGCGACGATCTTCGCGTAGCTCGCGACCTGCTCCTTGCTGCCCGAGACCCACCCGCCGCCGTGCGTCCACACGACCGTGGGCAGGGGGCCGGCGGCGTTCTCCGGGCGGTGCACGTCGAGCAGGGCGTCGGGGTCGTCGGCGCGGTAGGCGATGTCGGTCGTGCTCACGACGCCGGACGGGACGAGGTCCGCGAGCTTCGCGTCGGTCTCGTGGCCGCCCTTGTCGAACGCGTACCGGATGAGGAGGGCAGAGGGCCACGGGCTGACCTGGAAAGCGACGAACGTCGCGATCCCCGCGAGCCCGAGCGAGGCCCCGACCCAGCCGAGGACCCGGGGCCAGCGGCGGCGCCCCACGGTCGGGAGGGAGGCGGGGGACGCCGGAGACGGGGAGACCATGCCCGGAGCCTAGCCAGGGGGACGCGCCGGAGCGCGGCAGCACGAGTGCTGCGCCGGGTGATCCGCGCGTCCGGCGCGCGGTGTGCGGCCGGGTCGGTTCAGTCCTCGGCGCTGTCCGGGCCGTCCTGGCTGGGCGGTGGGAGCACGGGCAGCACGACCACGGGCCGGTGCTGCAGGTGCGAGAGCCGACCGGCGACCGAGCCGCCGAGCGCCTCGTTGCGCCATCCGTCGGCCCCCGCGCGATGCGCGCCGACCACGACGATCGCGGCGTCGTGCCCCACGGCGGCCTCGTCGAGCTGGCGGGCCACGTCGCCGTCGCCCGTCACGACGAGGCTCCAGCCGACGCCGGTCCCGCGCAGCGCGCGGTCGAGCTCGGTCGTCAGCCGCCGCTCACCGGCCCCGTCGTCGGGAACGGGCCCGACGTCGACCCACACGCACACGAGCGTCGTCCCCAGGGCGTGGGCGAAGCCGGCGGCGCGCTGGACGATGTCCGGGTGCTGGCCCGGGTGCACTCCGACGAGCAGGGGTCGGATCATCTGTCCATCGTGCCACGGGCGCGCGGATCGGTCGTGCCACGGGCGCGCGGATCGGTCGTGCCACGGGCACCGACGTGCACAGGCCCGACGGCGCCGCTCCCCTCGCGCTCCCGGGTCCGCCCGGGCGCGGCGTCAGCCGAGCGAACGTTGGAGCAGCACGGTGTCGAGCCACCGGCCGTGCTTGAAGCCGACCCGTTCGAGCCGACCGACCTGTCGGAAGTCCAGCTTCTCGTGAAGGACCACCGACGCGGGGGACTCGGCGTCGCTCACGACCGCGACGACCTCCCGGACCCCGGCCTCACGCGCCTCGTCGAGGAGCCTGGACAGCAGCGCTCGGCCCAGGCCTCGGCCCTCGCTGCCCGGAGCGAGGTAGATGGTGTCCTCGCCCGTGGCCGCGTAGGCGGGTCGCTCGCGCCAGGCGCCCACGTACGCGAACCCGGCGACGTCGTCGGGCAGGCCGGGGCCCTCCGCGACCGTGACGACCAGGAACGGGCGGCCCGCCGCCCGCAGCGACTCCCACCGCTCCTCCCAGCCCGCGAGCGTGAGCGGCTCGGTCTGGAAGGTCGTGACCGTGTGCAGGACGTAGTGCGCCGCGATCTCGGCGATCGCGGGCAGGTCCTCACGGGTCGCGCGGCGGACGGTCACGGTGGGTGCGTGGGTCATCCCGGCACGGTACAGGGCCGGATTCACCTGGTGAACGTGCGTCCTGCTGTCGCGAGGGGCGGCACCTGGTGTCACTCTGAAATCGGGCCACGCCACCGATGTCGTGGCCCTCAGCGAGACATCTTGGCCCACCGGCAAGACTCTCTGCTCACAAGGGGACCGCTATGCGACGTGCACTGACCACGAGCTCGACCACTTCCAGGACGCGACACGCGCTGTCAGGGATCACGGCCTCGCTGGCCGTCGCATCCTTGCTCGTGATCGGTGCTGTGGCCCCGGCGGTCGCGGAACCGGCGCCCGTGCCGGAGCCGAGCAGCACGGCCACGGCAGGGGACCCGGCCGCGACCCCGGCGTGGACCGAGTCGCCGACCGAACGGGCAGACCCCGCGGGCGCCGACCCCGCGGGCGCCGACCCGGCGGCCACCGACCCGGCGGCCGTGCCGGAGAGCCCGTCGCCTGACGGCGCGACCGTGCCGCCGGACGAGCCTGCTCCGGGCGACACCGGGGTGGACGTACCGGAGAAGGCCGAGGTGCAGGGTCCTCCCATGCCCGGCGCGGTGGCGACTGAGACGCCGGACGAGGCCGAGGGACCCGGCGTCACCCCCTTCCTGGTCCCTCCGGCGACGGGCAACAACGCCGTCATCACGGTCAAGGTGGGCGGTGACCGTGCCAGCCTGGTCGCGGTCGGACCGTTGGCCGGGGTCACCCTCCAGCTCTACAACGGCACAGGCGCTCCCACGACACCGGTCGCCGACACGTGGGCCACGTGCGTGTCCGACGCCGACGGCGACTGCTCGTTCGTCGTGCCGAACACGCAGATCGGTGGGGAGAACCGCGACCGTCGGTTCTGGGTCGTCCAGACCGGTGCCCCGACGAACTGGTACACCAACCCCGACCTGGGGACGGGGAGCAGCGGTTCGACCGTGACCCCGTACGAGTTCCGCACCGGGACGCAGCTCCGCAACGGCACGACCTACACCTCCGAGGGCTCGTTCATGCTCGCCACCGGCAACACGAACAACGTGGCGTCCGGTGGCATCTGGCAGACCTCGCGGGAGAACCCGACCTTCCCCGCCCAGTGCGGGATCGACGTGGCGCTCGTCCTCGACCTCTCCGGGTCGGTCGCGGGCGACCTGCCACAGCTCAAGCAGGCGGCGAACCGGTTCGTCGACGCCCTGACGGGTACGCCGTCCAACATGGGTCTGTTCACGTTCAGCTCGCTCGCCCCCGCGACGGGCAACCCCAACCTGGCCCCGACCCCCGTCTCGACGGACGACAGCGCCCAGCTCGTGAAGGACCGGATCAACAGCTACACGGCCGGCGGCGGCACCAACTGGGACCGCGGCATCTACCAGGTCGCGACGAGCGCGGCCACCTACGACGTCGCGATCGTCCTGACCGACGGGAACCCGACCTTCTACGGCAACCAGGAGGGCCCCGGGAACTTCACCCGTCTGCGTGAGGTCGAGAACGGGGTGTTCAGCGCCAACGCCGTCAAGGGACAGGGGACGCACATGGTCGCGTTCGGTGTCGGGGACGGCATCGACACCGCCGGTAGCGGGCTCAACCTGCGAGCGATCTCCGGCGAGCTCGCGGGCACGGACTACTTCCAGACCGCGGACTACGAGGATGCCGGGAACCAGCTCCGTGCGCTCGCGCTCGGCAACTGCGAAGGCTCGGTCTCCGTCATCAAGCAGGTCGTGCCGTCGAGCGCGCCGGCCGGGTCCATCGAGGGCGCAGAGCCCGCGGGCGGGTGGGAGTTCACCGCCGAGACCCAGTCCGGGGACGTGACGGTCGAGGACCCGTCCACGGTCACGACGGCGGCGGGGACGGGGGCCGCGAACTTCGACCTCTCGTACCCCTCGTCGACGTCGTCCGGGGTGGTCGGCGTCATGGAGACGCAGCAGTCCGGCTTCACCCTGCAGCAGGTGGACGGTGCGAACGCGTTCTGCACCGACATCGTGACGGGCGACACCGTGACCGCGACGAACAGCGGTGCGACCGGTTTCACGGTCCCCGTGGACCCGACCACCGCGGTGACCTGCACGGTCTACAACCGGGCGCCCAACCCGGTCGCGTCCCTGACCCTCTCCAAGGAATGGGTCGTGAACGGCACGACGTACGCGAACGGCGCCCAGCCGGCAGGACTCGACGCATCGGCGGCGATCGCAGGTACGTCGCAGGGGTGGGGTGTCCCACGCACTGGTCTCCAAGAGGGCCAGACGCCCGAGATCACCGAGTCGACGACCATCGGACTGACCCAGTGCTCGCCCGTCGAGAGCGACCTGGTGGAGTTCAACGACGCCGAGATCAGCGAGGAGCTGCCGTACTCCCCGACCCTGGTCGCCGGGGCCAACACCGCCACGATCAGGAACACGCTCGACTGCGGCAGCAAGCTGACGCTCGACAAGACGGTCCAGGGCGGCGATGCGGCGCCCACCGAGTGGACGCTCGACGCGGTGGCGCCGAGCGGTGCGGAACCCGGACCAAGCGGTATCGCCGGCTCGGACACGGCGACGGCACAGGTGTCGCCGAACGTCGTCTATCCCCTGGCGGAGGCGGGCGGTGACCCCAACTACGCCCAGGTCAGGGGGCCCAACGCGGTCATCATCCCCGGCTCCACAGGGACCTGGCTGTGCGTCGAGCTCGCCACCGACGGCTCGGTCATCCCCGGCTTCTCCGACGGCTTGAACGGCGGCGTCACGGTCCCGCTGGGCCGCTGGATCCGGTGCACCGCCGTGAACCAGGCGTCGACGATCGACGTCCGGAAGATCGTCGAGAACCGGTTCGGTGGTTCTGCCGTGCCGAGCGACTGGAAGCTCAACGTGACCCCGGTCAGCGGCGTTCCGGACGGTGTCGTGGTTCCTGCTCAGTCGGTCGAGGGGGCTGATGTCGCCACACCGATCACGGTCCGCCCGGGCGTGACCTACACGGTCAGCGAGTCCAGCACGCTGACGGGGTACGAACAGGAGAGTGCCCAGTGCGTGTCCGCGTCCGGGGCGCCCCTCGGGCTGACCTTCTCGCTCCTTGCGCTCGACACCGCGTCCTGCACGTTCGTGAACGCCGACGTCCCGGGGCGTCTGACCCTGGTAAAGGAGGTCGACAACGGGTCCACGGGATCTACCGCGGTCCCCGCCGACTGGACGCTCACCGCGACACCGGACGACATCACGGATCAGCCGACGGTCTCCGGCAACGGTGACCCGACGAGCGAGGGTGGGGTGTCCGCGGTCGAGGTCTTCGCCGGGAACTACGTGCTCTCCGAGACGGAGACCGCCGGGTACGCCGCGAGCACGTGGTCGTGCACGGGCGGGGAGCTCGAGGGCGACACCGTGACCGTCGCGCTCGACGCCGACGTGACGTGCACCATCACGAACACGGCTCAGCAGCCCACGCTGACCCTCGTCAAGGAGGTCGACAACGGGACGACCGGCGGGACGTACGAGCCGTCCGACTGGACGCTGACCGCGGCTGGGCCGACGACGGGCGTCTCGGGTGCGTCGGGGTCGGACGCCGTGACCTCGGTCCCCGTCGCGATCGGTGACTACGAGCTCTCGGAGGAGGGCCCGGCGGGATACACGGCCGGCGCGTGGACCTGCACGGGGGGGACGTTCGAGGGGTCGACGGTGAGCGTCGCACTGGGCGACGACGTCACCTGCACGATCCTCAACACTGCCCAGCAGCCGTCACTGACCCTCGTCAAGGAGGTCGTCAACGGGACGACCGGCGGGACGTACGAGCCGTCCGACTGGACGCTGACCGCGGCTGGGCCGACGACGGGCGTCTCGG
>NZ_JACSQF010000025.1:14260-29582 GCF_014836755.1 Oerskovia merdavium | reverse complement strand
GGGCGACGACGTCACCTGCACGATCCTCAACACTGCCCAGCAGCCGTCACTGACCCTCGTCAAGGAGGTCGTCAACGACGACGGGGGCTCGGCGGAACCCACCGACTGGACGCTCGAGGCCGACGGACCGACGCCGCTCAGCGGCGTGAGCGGTGACTCCGCAGTCACGGGCGCGGACGTCGAGGTCGGTGACTATGCGCTCTCCGAGACGGGCGGCCCGGCCGGATACGAGGCGTCGGACTGGACGTGCGAGATCCCCGGCATCGACGGCGGAGCCGCCACGCCCGTGACCGTGACGGACGGGACGGTCCAGGTCGGCGTCGGGCAGACGATCGTCTGCACGATCGTCAACGACGACGTCCCGGCACCGTTCACGGTCGTGAAGTCGAGCGACCCGGGCAGCGGCGCGACCGTCCTGCCGGGCGACGTCATCACCTACACGGTGACCGCGACCAAGGTGGGCGAGGGCATCGACCCGCAGGTCGTCGTCACGGACGACCTCTCGCAGGTGCTGAACAACGCGACCTTCGTCGAGGGAAGCATCGACGCGTCGTCCGGGGCGGCGTCGCTCGCCGGCACGACGTTGACCTGGACCATCGGGGACCTGGAAGACACCGAGACGATCACCTACCAGGTCAAGGTCGCCGACGGCGCATACGGTGTCACGCTCACCAACGTCGTCACGGCCCCCGGGGCCGAGCCGTGCGTCGAGCCCGAGCCCGAGCCGGAGCCCGAGCCGGAGGTGGCGCCGTCGGTGTCGGCCCTCGTCACGGACGCGACCACCCTCGCGGCCGACGTCTCGGCTGCCGCCGTGGCGGCCGCACCTGCGGCACTCGCGGTCGTGGACCCCGAGGTCGACTGCCGCACGACGTCGCACGTCACGCCCGCGTGGACGCTCGCCAAGACGAGCGACCCGGTGACGGGCTCGACCGTCGAGGCGGGCAGCGTCATCACCTACACGCTGACCGTGACGAGCACGACCGACGCGTTGGTCAGCGGGGCCGTGGTCAGGGACGACCTGTCGAAGGTCCTGGCGTACGGGACCCTGGTCTCGCCGCCGCCGGGGGCCACCCTCTCCGGGACGACGCTGACCTGGGCGGTACCGGACCTCGCGACCGCGGGCGCGACGGTCGCGATCTCCTACCAGGTCAAGCTCTCGTCGAGCGCTCACGGCGTGACGGTCACCAACGTCGCGACGCCGGGCCCGGGTGGCGGGTGCGTCTCGTGCACGACGACGCACAAGGTCCCGCCCGTCTCCGCGGCTCCGCCGTCGAGCCTGCCGGTCACCGGAGCGGACGTCGCCGCGATCCTCACGGGGGCGCTGCTCCTGGTCCTCCTCGGAGGGACGCTCGTGACGGTCCGCCGGCGCCGGGCGAACTCCTAGCCGGACGGCAGGACGGGCCGCTCCCTTCGAGGGAGCGGCCCGTCCTGCGCGGTGCTACTCGATGCCGTCGGCGTGGCGCTCGTCGACCGTGCGCGCGGCGTCGCGTGCGGCCTTCTTGTTGGCCCGACGGCGTCGCGCGACTCCGCTGTCGCCCTCCCCGTCGTCGTCGGTCGGCTTGTCCTTCCCGTGACCCGGGTCGTGCAGCATGTGCGAGTCGACGAGCTCGTGGCGCTGGAGGTAGGTGTTGGCGACGGCCTGGATCGTCGCGGCGATCGGGAGCGAGAGGAACGCGCCCAGCGCACCGAACACCGCTCCGAACGCCAGGACGACGACGAACGACACCGCGGGATTCATCTCGAGGGCGCGGGCCGAGACCTTGGGCGAGAAGTAGAGGTTCTCGAGCTGCTGATAGGCCACGATGAAGATCAGGACGGCAAGGGCCTGAGGCAGCCCCTGCGACGTGAGCGCGACGATCACGGGCAGCGCGCCGCCGATGTACGTCCCGATCGTCGGGACGAACTGGGACACGACGCCCACGAACACCGAGAGCGGCAGGGCGTAGTCGGTGCCGAGGATCAGCAGGAAGACGAACGTGAAGACGCTCGACAGTGCGGCGAGGACGATGCGCGAGTTGATGAAGTCCGAGACCTTGACCTGCGTGATCTCCCAGAGCCGCAGGACCTCCTGCTGACGGTTCGGTGTCAGCCACCGGCAGATCGCGGCACGGAACTTGGGCCCTGCGGCCAGGAGGTAGTACGTGACGAGCATGATCGTGAGGAACGCGAAGATGCCTCCGACGATCGTCGTCCCGACCACGAGCGCACCGGACGCGACGTCCTCGCCGAACGCGTTGAATCCTTGCTTGAGCAGGTCGTCCGAGCTGGGCATGTCGATGTCGAACCGCTCCTGGACGAACTCCTGGATGTCCGTGTAGAGCGCCGGGATCGACTGGACGAGCTGGACGAGCTGCTGGACGAACAGGTTGCCGAAGAGCGCGAAGATGCCGGTCACGACGACCAGGCCGCCCAGCAGCGCGGTGGCGGCGGCCCCGCCGCGCTTCCACCCGTGGCGCACCAGCCAGACCACGATCGGCTCGAGCGCGAGCGCGATGAAGAACGCGATGAGGATGTTGACGCCCAGGCTCTTGAGGGTGCCGAGCGCGTACCAGGCGAAGATGCCGACGAAGACCGTGACCACGATCATGAGCAGGGCCCGGGGGAGCCAGCGCGGGGGCTTGCGCGGGTCGTCGGGGGCGAGCGCGACGAAGTCGCGCGGGGCGCTCGCCGCGGTGGCCGAGGGCGGCGGGGAGGGCGGACCGGTGGGTGCCGCCGGGGTGGTCGCGTCGCTCGTCATGGGCCGAACGTAGCGAACGCAGCGTCGCGCGAGGTGAGCCCACGCCGTCGGGCAGGAAGGTGCGCGGCCGCACGGTGCGCGCGAGCCACCCCGCCCGGTCAGGTCACCCGCGGGCCTGGACCTGGGCGATCGGTACCCCGTCGTCGTCCAGGTGCTCGGGCCCCTCGGACCGAACACCCAGGCGCGCGGCGACCCACGGCCCCGTGAGCCCGTAGATCACCGCGGTCAGGAGGATGACGCCGAACACGACCGGCACGAGCTGCTCGAACGGCTGACCGTCCTGCTCGAACCGCAGCGCGAAGACCGACGCGGTCGAGGCGGCGACGATCCCGCGCGGCGCCATCCAGCCGACCATGACGCGTTCTCGGCTCGACAGGACGCTTCCCGTGGTCGCGATCGACGCGACGAGCGGGCGCAGCACCAGGACGAGCAGCGCGACGATCGCGAGCGTCGAGAGCGCGTACGTGGCGAGCGCGTCGAGGTCCACCCGGGCCGTGAGCAGGATGAAGAGCGTGCCGATGAGCAGGAGGCCGACGTGGCTGCCGAACTCGTGCAGGGGCTCGATCCGGGCCCACCGCTGGTTGGCCAGGGCGATACCGAGCGTGGTCGTCGCGAACAGCCCGGCCTCCTCGTGGAACGCCTCGGCGATCGCGTACGTGGCCAGCGCCGTGGCGAACGCGAGCGAGACCTCGGCCGCGGCGGGCACCCTGCCCCAGCGCACGGCCACGACGTAGACGGCCGCGGCGACGGCTCCCGTGAGGATCCCGGAGAACGCCGTCGCCCCCAGGTGCTCGGGTGCGGCGTGGAGCGCGACGTTCGCCATCGCGAGCGCGACCGTCGCGCCGATCGGGTCGATGAAGATCCCCTCGAACGCGAGCACCGACTCGAGCGGCTGCTTGGGACGGATGATCGCGAGCAACGGCCCGACGACGGTCGGTCCCGACACGATGAGGATCGCCCCGATCACGGCGGCCCGCGACAGCGGCAGGTCGAGGACCCACCAGCAGATGGCCGTGGCGCCGATGCCGGTCAGGACCGCGCCGACCGTCACCAGGAGCGCGACCGGGCGCCGCGCCCCGCCCTTGAGCCGGGCCATGTCGAGCTTGAGCGACTCCTCGAACAGCAGGATGCCCACGGCCATCGAGACCAGGGGGAACAGGTCCTTGCCCAGGAGCGCGTCCGGGTCGACCAGACCCGTCACGGGCCCGGCGACCAGCCCCAGCGCGAGCAGCAGGAGGATCGACGGCACCTTGAGCGCCTTGGCCGCGACCTGGCCGACGACCCCGAGCAGAACGACCAGGGCGATCCCACCCGTGAATCCCAGTTCCATGGACCCATAGTGGTGCGGCGAGGCCCTTTGCGCAGCGGATGCCGTGAACCGCCGTCGGTGCCACGATCAGGGTGCAGGACTTCCCCTGGGGGCTCCCGTCCGACGTCGTCGTCGCGCGGCGCCACCAGCACGCGCGCGCAAAGGAGACGACATGGCACGGTCCTCGCAGGTCACGGCATGGGTCGGTTGGGTGTGGTTCGCGGGCATCGTCCTGCTGGTGCTCGGGCTGTTCAACGCGATCAGCGGACTGGTCGCGGCGTTCTCCCCGGAGAAGCTCGTCGGGCTGGGAGAGCAGGGGATCGTCGTCCTCGACGTGTCGACCTGGGGATGGGTCCACCTCGTGGTCGGGATCCTGCTCGTGATCGTGGGCTTCTCGGTGCTCTCCGGCCGAGGGTGGGCGCGCCTCGTCGCGATCGTGCTGGTCGTGCTCAACGTCCTGACCCAGTTCGTCGCCCTGCCCGCCAGCCCGTGGTGGTCGATCGTCACGATCATCCTGGGGCTGTTCGTGCTGTGGGCGCTCGTCGTCCACGGCGACGAGGCCGAGCGCGCGTCCGCCTCGGCGTCCCACCTGCCCTGACCTCACCCACCAGCAAGGAGCGCCACATGCCCTCAACCACCTTCGGCCCGGTCGAGTTCGTCGCGATCGCCTTCCCCGAGGAGCGCGTCCCCGACGCGGTCAAGATCGCGATCGCGGACCTCCTGGGGTCCGACGTCGTCACGCTCCTCGACCTCACGGTCGTCCGCAAGGGTCTGGGCGGGGAGATCGACGTCGTCGAGGTCGAGGACCTCGGTGACGAGCTCGACATCACCGAGACCCAGCTCGGCAGCTCGGGCCTCGCCGGTCAGGAGGACATCGACGACGTCGCCGCGAACCTCGAGCCCGGGACGTCGGCGCTCGTGCTGATCGTCGAGCACTCCTGGGCCCGCGAGTTCGTGGGGGCGGTGCGCGACGCGGGGGCCGCGGTGATCGCCCAGGAGCGGATCCCGGCCGAGGTCGTCAACGAGATCGTCGAGCTCGCGGAGCTCGTCTGAGCGGACACGAGTCACGTCGCACCGCACTTCCCAGCACAGCACGCACACGGACTGCACGACGAACGGAGAACACCATGCCACTACGACGCGTAGGACGCCCCGGCCTCCTGGGGACGATGGCCCGCACCGCGGTCATCGCCGGGACGGCATCTGCCACGGCGGGCGCCGTCCAGCGACACCAGCAGGGGAAGGCCGAGCAGCAGGCCGAGGCCCAGCAGTACCAGGCTCAGCAGCAGGCCGAGCAGCAGCAGATGTACGCGGCGCAGGCCGCCCAGGCGCAAGCCGCTCAGCAGGCGCCGGCCGCTCCGGTGCCCGCAGGCGGCGAGAACGACCTCCTGGCCCAGCTTGAGAAGCTCGGCCAGCTCAAGGCGGCCGGGGTCCTCGACGACGCCGAGTTCGCCGCCGCCAAGGCCAAGCTGCTCGCCTGAGAGGAGAAGATCATGGCAACCTTCACCGTCTGGTCGTTCGACACCCCCGGAGGCGCCGAGGTGGCGTCCGGTGTCCTGCGGGACGCGGCCTCCGAGGGCCTGATCAAGATCGTGGACCGCGCGATCGTGACCTGGCCCGAGGGCGCCAAGAAGCCCACCACGCGGCACACGCACGAGGACGAGTGGCGCGGCACGGGCTGGGGCGCGTTCTGGGGGCTCCTGTTCGGGGCGCTCTTCTTCGTGCCGGTGATCGGGGTCGCTGCGGGCGCCGCGCTCGGCGCGATCCACAAGTCCATGGAGGCCGTGGGGCTCAACAAGGACCAGCTCGATCGCATCCGTGCGCAGGTCACCGAGGGCACCTCGGCGCTGTTCGCCGTGACCGAGGACGGCAACCTGGACCGCGTCGGTGAGCGGTTCCACGGTCTGCACGGCGAGCTCATCGCCACGAACCTGACCGACGCGGAGCGCCAGCTCCTCCTCGAGACGTTCGACTGACGACGGGTGCGCGACAGGCGCGGGAGGGGCGGCCGCCGGCCGGCCCTCCCGCGGTCCGTGCGGGCTACGCGTCCAGGTGGAGCGGCAGCCCGAACAGCGGGTACCACGCCTCGACGTCGAGGAACGCGTTGATGCCCGTGACCTTGCCGTCCACGGTGTCGATGACCTGCAGCGCCCACGCGTCGTACCCGCCCCCCGGTGACACCCGGTACTGCCCGAACCCGAACGTCCCGTTGACCTGTACGGGTACCATGCGCGAGCCGCGGCACTCCGCGCCGGGACCGACCATCCACCTCTCGATCTCGACGGGTCCCTGCATCCACAGCGCGTAGGGCGGCATGGACAGCGTGGCCTCGTCGTGGAGCAGCGCCACGAGCGCGGGCATGTCGTAGCGCTCGAACGCGTCGAGGTACTTCTCGAGGAGCTCGTTCTTCTCGTCGTCGACGGAGACGGACGGAAGGTTGGCGCCGTCGGCCCCGGGCCCCGAGCCGTAGTGAGCCTGCGCGGAGAGCGTCGCCCGTGCACGTTGGAGAGCGCTGTTGACCGACGGGACCGACGTCTCCAGGAGCTCGGCCACCTCGGACGCCTGCCAGCGCAGGACCTCACGGAGGATGAGGACCGCGCGCTGCTTGGGCGGCAGGTACTGCAGGGCCGCGACGAACGCGAGCCGGATGGACTCGCGCCCCACCGCGACGTCCGCCGGGTCGCCGTCGCGCGGCAGCACCCGGTCGTCCGGCATGGGCTCGACCCACGTCTCCTCCGAGAGCTGTTCGCCCAGGTTCCGCTCCTCGGCCGACTGCGCGGCGCCGAGCCCCATGGGCCGCTCCCGGCGCCTGCGCTGGGCGAGGTGGTCGAAGCAGACGTTGGTCGCGATCCGGTAGAGCCAGGAGCGCAGCGCGGAGCGCCCCTCGAAACGGTCGTAGGAGCGCCAGGCGCGGACCATGGTGTCCTGGACCGCGTCGTCGGCCTCGAAGGACGAGCCGAGCAGTCGGTAGCAGTAGCCGGTGAGCTGCGACCGGTACTGGTCGAGCAGCTCCCCGAGGTCCTCGTCCGCGACGGTCGCTGTGCGTTCGGTCATGGTGTCCTCTCGTGGCACGCGGCTGTGCGCGCCGTGTTCCACGTTAGCGCGACCCGCCGACACGTTCAGGGGAGAGGGCGTCGTCGCGTGCGAGCTCGAACCAGACGGTCTTGCCCGGTCCGTCCGCCGCACGGTGCTCGACGAACCAGCGGTCCGCGAACCGGTCGAGGAACTGGACGCCCCGGCCGCCCGTCTCGTGCGGTGCGGGGTCGTGGAGGGTCGGCTCGTCGGGCGACCCGTCCCGGACCCCGACCCGGACGAGCGCGTTGCTGACCTCGACGATCGCCTCGAGCGGGCCCACCGCGTGCTGGACCGCGTTGGTGAGCGTCTCGCTCGCGAGCAGCATGATGGTCCGGCGCTGGTCGCGGCTGATGCCGCAGCTCTCGAGGATGTCGTCGACCCAGCGGCGGGTGGGCGAGATCGCCGCGGTCGTGTGCTCGACGCTCCGGGAGACCCGGGTGGGGCACGCAGGCGTGGGGTGCGAGTCCACCGCGGCGCGGACCCGCACCGCCAGGACGGCGATGTCGTCGCGCTGGTCGCTGCCGACCAGGCGCTGGACCAGGGCGCTGGGCAGGGCGAGCGTCGACCCGTGCCGCAGCGAGACGAGCGCCTGGGCGAGGCCCGCGAGCCGCGTGCTCTGGGCGACGCCGCGACGCTCGATGAGACCGTCGGTGTAGAGCAGCAGGGTGTCGCCGGGCCCCAGGTGGGTCAGGTGGTCGCTGCGAGGAGCGTTCGGCACGAAGCCGAGCATCATGTCCGGCCTGGCGTCGAGCATCTCGACGCTCCCGTCGGACCGGAGGACCAGGGGCGGTGGGTGCCCGGCGTTCGACCAGGACAGGTCGAAGAAGTCCCCGCGGCGGTCGAGCCGGGCCACGACCGCGGTCCCGCTCGCGTGCAGCGCGAGCCCGGAGTTGGCGCGGTCGAGGAGGCGCAGCAGCGCGGACGGGGACTCGTCGTGGCTCCAGGCGAACGTGCGCAGCATCGAGCGGAGCTGGCCCATCTCGGCCGCTGCCCGCATGTCGTGACCGGTCACGTCGCCGATCATGAGGACCGAGGCGTCCTCGTCGTGCACCACGGCGTCGTACCAGTCCCCGCCGACCTGGTCCGTGAGCGTCGCGGGCGAGTAGGTCGAGGCCAGCTCGAGGTGCGGGATGTCGGGCAGCTCGGTGAGCATCGCGGCCTGGAGCGTGGTCGCTGCGTCGCGCCGTTCCTCGAGCAGCCGGACGCGTTCGAGCGCGTGCGCGACGAACCCCGCGAGCCCGGCGCGGGACAACGACTCGTCGTCGGCGACCTTGCCCTGCTCCCACGCGAGGAAGACGACCGCGAGCAGCGAGGTGCCCGAGACCACGGGCAGGAGCGCTCGGGAGCCGACCGTGTCGTCGATCGCGTCCGAGACCGACGGGAAGGCCGCGAGGACCTCGGCCTGGTCGCGGAAGAAGAGCGCCTCCTGGGTGCGCGCCACGAACGACACGATCCGGTCCTGGTCGTCGATGCGCGCGTAGCGGTAGGAGGGGGCGAGCCCGGGCTCGAGGTGGTCCATGCTCGTGTACGTCAGGCTCTTGCGCGACGGGTCGACGACCGCGAGCCCCGCGTACCGGGCACCGATCGCCGACGACGCGACGTAGGCGAGCGTCTCCCCGACGTCCTGGACCGACGTCGCGTCGGCGAACGCCTCGCTGAGCATGAGGAGCAGGCGGTTGCGGCGCGTCGCCTGGATGGCGAGGTTCTGCATCCGCGTCGCACGCTCGTGCGCGATGCGCAGCCGGAGCTCGGACGTGCACGCGGCCGTGAGGTCGGCGAGCGTCGCGAGGTCCGACTCGGTCCAGTCGTGCGGTTCGTCGTCCATGGCGCACAGGGTCCCGACGACGCGTCCGCGCTGGTCGAGGATGGGGAATCCCGCGTAGGCCAGGACGCCGAAGTCGGGGATCGCGGGGTTGTCCCAGACCCGGCTGTCCTTGCGGGTGTCGGGGACGACGAGCGGCTCGCAGTCGTTCGTCACGTGCTGGCAGAACGAGTGGGTCAGGGGCATCCGCCGGCTCGCCTGGATGTCCTCCGGGAGGCCGTGGGCGCCGGGGTAGACCTGCTCGTCGGCGAGGACGAGCGACACCGCGGCGGTCGGGACGCCGAGCTGGCGCATGGCGAGCCGGGCGAAGCGGTCGAAGGACTCGTCGGCGGTCGGGGAGCCGAGCCCTGCCTCGACCAGCTCGAAGATCGCCTGGGCCTCGGTCACGCCTCAGTATTACCCGCGACCGGCTCCGCGTCGCGGCCTGGATGGGGTGAATCGGGCACCGCGGGCAAGTCGCCCAGGTCGCCGGGCGCGGGGCGGACCCTGCCCGGGGTCGACGACGGCGCGCCGCCCGGGTGGGTGGCGCGCCGTGGTCGGTGGGTGGGGTGGGTCAGCAGGTGGTGGTGGGGTGGTCGATCTGCTGGATGTGGGTGGTGCCGTCGGTGCGGGTGGCGGTGATGGTGGTGGTGCCTGCGGTCAGGGTCTGGGTGCGGGCGGAGAAGGTCTGGCTGGCGGACTTTCCGGGGGCTACGCCCTGGAAGGTCTTGGTGCCGAGCGGGGTGGTGAGGACGATGTCGAGGGGGACGTCGCTGGTGTTGAGGGCGCGGACGGAGAGGGTTGCGGTGCGTCCGGTGCACTGGGCGCGCACGCTCGCCTCGACCCCCAGGTCCACCTGGGTCACGAACGTGATCGTCGAGGTCGACGTCGTCCCGTCCTCGGCCGTCACGTCGACCGTGGCGGTCGCGGTCGATCCGGCCGCGACCTCGCCGGGCTGCCTCACGGCGACCGTGGCGTACGGGTCGGCCGCGACCGCGGCCACGACGGGCGTCGCGCCCGCCTCGGTCAGCACCTGGTAGGTCGTCGTCGCGGGGTCGAACCCGGCGACGGCCTCGCCGTCGACCGTGAGGCCGGCGAGCGCCGCGTCGGAGGACGTGCCCGGGGCCTTGGCGAGCACCTGCACCTCGCTCACGACCATGTGCGTGTTGGGGCGTGCGGTCATGACGACCCGCACGGCCGAGGTGCGCACGTCCACGGGGACGTCGACCACAGGGGCGCGGCTCGTGTCGTCGCTGACCGCGACCGACGCGCTCACGTCCTTCCACGCGCCGTCGACCAGGGCCTGGACCCGAAGGTTCTGGGCCCAGCTCGCGGTCGAGCCGTCACGGTAGAACGTCGTGACGACGTGCGTCACGTCGCGGGACGCGGGGAGCGTGACCGTGAGGGTGTCGGTGGCGTTCTTGTCGGAGGACTTCCAGTTGGACCATGCCTTGTCCGTGGTGTTGCCGTTGACGATCCCCGAGGCCGAGTAGCCCGGCTCGGTGAAGGTCGCCGAGGCGGTCGTCCCGGGAGCGGACGTCGCCCCTTCGTCGACGGCTGCCGTGACCTGGACACGGACCGCGGCGGGCAGGACCTCGCCCAGCCCGGAGTCGGCCGTCCCGGCGAGCTCGACGACGCCGACCTCGGCGAACGCACCCGCGGGGGCGGTCTCCCAGGTCACGGGGCGCTCGACCTGGCGGCCGCCCGCGGTGAGCGCGGGGACCGTGGCGGGCAGGACGGGCGTGCCGCCCGCGTAGGCCTTGGCACGAGCAGGCAGCGTCGTGGTCAGGGTGTCGACCACGACCTCGGCCGTGGCGCTCACGGGGCCACCGGGAGTCGTGACGGTGCCCTGGACCTCGACGGTCCCGGCTGCGGCCCAGGCCGACTCGGCCGGGAGGTCCCACGTCACGGGCAGGGTGCCGCGCGCGCCGTCACGGTAGACGGGGACGACCGTGGTCGGCAGCGTCGGGACGGTGCCGGGCACGGTGAACGCCTCGACCGGGGTCGTGCCGAGCACGGTCTCGTCGGTCAGGCGCCAGCGCTGGTTCTGGCCCGAGTTCGCGGTGTACGTGGACACGGGGGCGCCGTCGGTCGAGGACTGGCCGCCGACCTCGAGCACGCGCCCGCTCGCGGCGTTGACGAGCGTGTAGGTCTCGTCACCGGTCGTGGAGAGGATCCACTGCGCGGTCGTCGCGGGTTGCGTCGCCGCGTCGACCAGGACGGCCGTGCCGTCGGGGACGACCGCGAGCTGCTTGCCGTTCGCCGCGGACGTCACGGCGTAGCGCGTCGTGTGCGTCCCGGAGCCCTCGGGGGCGCCGAGCGGCGTGAGCTCCCACACCTGTGCCGAGGCTGCCGCGTCGTTCGTGCGGATCACGACGCCCGAGCCGCTCGCCGCGGGGGCGAGGGACTTGCCGGACTGGACACCCTGGAGGCGGTAGACGTGGCCCTCCTGGACCAGGGAGGCGTCCTGCGCGACCCCCGCGACGCCGTCGACCACGAACGTCGTGACCGACTCCGCCGGGACGGTGAGCGTGGCAGCGCCCGACGCCACCGCGACCGGGGTGCCCTCGACGAGGGTCCCCGCGGTGCTCGTGACGAACGGTGTGACGGTCGCGCCCGTCTCGATGCTGCCGAAGCCCGACAGGTCGAGCGTCACGGCGCGCTCCGCCGTCGTGCTGTTGACGTGGACCACGGTGGCCGCATCGCCCGAGGCAGCCACGGCCGCCGTGCTGTTGCTGTCGTCGACGCCGACCAGGTGGTCACCAGGGGCGATGAAGTGCGTGAAGTTCTGCGTCGTCTGGTACTTGGTGTTGGTGTAGATGGGGCACGTCTCGAGCGTGTCCTCGGCGGTGCAGTCGAAGGGGATCTGGATCTCGCCCCAGTTCGCGCCCTCGGCGCTCTCGCCGCCCGGTGCCATGTTGGTGTAGTCCTCGACGGGCTGCCAGAACACCCACGCCGAGGGCTCGAGCTCGCGCAGGTCGTCCGCGATGTGCTGGGCGCTGCCCAGGCCGGACTCCATGCTCACGAAGTCCTGCCCCGTGCTGCTCCAGGACCCGCCGACCTCGCTCATCCACAGGCGCTTGCCCTCGCCCTTGGCGATGTCGCGCACCGCGGTGCGCTGCCCCGTGCCGTACGTGTGGACGTTGAGCTGGTCGACCTTGGCCTTGACGTCGGCAGGGTACGAGTTCCAGTTGGTCGTGAACGTCCCGGGGTTGGTCTCGTCCATGGCCGCGATGCCGGCCGAGGTGTCGGCGCCCTCGAGCGCGGCGTCGAGCGCGGTGATGACCTTCTGCTGGAGCGCGGGGCCCATGTGGGCGCCCTCCTGGCGCCCGCCCGTGGGCTCGCCCGCGGAGTTCAGCGTGGTCCGCCAGTAGTTGGTGTTGGGCTCGTTGAACGGGTCGATCGTGCCGACCTCGATGCCGTGCGCCTTCTCGAGGCGCTCGGTCACGCCCACCATGTACGCGGCGAAGTCGTCGATGCTCTCGGTCTTGAGCTGGTCGTCGGTCGCGTTGAAGCTGCCCGAGACGTAGCCGTTGGGCGTCATGAAGTAGGGCGGGGAGTTGCTGAACGTCTCCCACGTGTCGACGTCGTCCTTGATGCGGTCGACCCACCAGCGCTGGGTCGCGTCGGCGTCCTCGTTCCAGTCGGCCGGGTCCTCGGGGTCCCACCAGTCGACGTCGGTGCGGGTCGTGCCCTCGGGGGCGTTCCACCACCCCTCGACGGCGCCGCCCGCGCGCAGGTAGTCCGTGACGTCGGGTGCGTGCCCGCCGCCCACGTTGTAGCGCGCGATGTTGAGGTTGAGCCCCTCGTCACCGAACACCATGTCCGCGAGCTTGTCGCGCACCTCGTCGGGGTAGTCGCCCGTCGCGTTGGCGAACCAGACGAGGCTCGTCCCCCAGCCCTCGAACGCCTTGCCGGCATAGCTCGGGTCGGGGCGCACGGTCACGCCGGGTACAGCGGCGGCGCCTGTGTCCGCGGCCGCGGCCACGCCCGTGGCGAGCACACCGCCCGACGGCGCAGCCTGGGCCGTGGCGCTCAGCGCACCACAGCTCAGGGTCACGGCGGCGACGCTCAGTGCGGCGAGCCACCTCCTCGATGCTCCTGCGTTCATCCTTGAACTGCCTCTCTCTCGCTTCTCTGCGAACCTGGCGTCGTGCACGCCACGGGCCGGCGCCTGCCGTCGTGCGGCGGGCGCCGGTCCGTGGACGCTGGGGGTCGTGCTGGTCGTGCTGGTCGGTGAGGTGCCCTCAGTCCTTCGGGCGGCGCAGGACGGCCACGCCGCGCGGGGCCAGGACGACGGTCGCGTCCGGTGCTCCGCCCGAGCGTCGGCCGACGAGCACGTCCCCCGTGACGCCGTCGACGTCCACCTGCTCGGCCGTGCGGTTGATGAGGAACCAGAACTCATACTCGGCCGTGCCGCGCACCGCGAGCTCGACCTTGCCGCGGACCGTGGCCGGCAGGTCGCCCGGGAGGTGCGCGTCGTCGAGGAGCGAGCGCACGAGCGGCTCGAGGCCCGTGCCCAGGCGCGTCGAGACGTAGGTCGCCGAGCCCGAGCCGACAGGTCGACGCGTGATGGCGGGGCGCCCGCCCTGCTCGCCGGTCTTGTACCAGGCGAGGACCTCGACCGAGGCGTCCGTGACCGTGATCGGCTCGGACCACAGCGAGCCCTCGTTGCCGTCGTCGAGCAGGACCGTCTCGCCCTCGAGCAGCGGGGCGAACTCCTCGACCCGGATGCCCAGCAGGTCGGAGAACGCGCCCGGGTAGCCGCCCAGGTGGATGTGGTCGTTCTGGTCCACGATGCCCGAGAAGTAGGTCGTCACCAGGTGGCCGCCGGTCTCGACGAAGGCCTGGAGCCGCTCGGCGAGCGCGCCCGGGACGACGTGCAGCACGGGGGCGACGACGACGTCGTACCCGGAGAAGTCCGAGCGTGCCGGGACGACGTCGGCGCGCACGCCCGCCGCGAGGAAAGCCGAGTACCAGTCGAGGGCCTCCTGGCGGTAGCGCAGCGAGTTGTTGGGGTGCGAGTCGAGCTCGCTCGTCCACCAGGACTCCCAGTCGAACAGGATCGCGGCACGCGCGGGGACCTGCTCCGAGCCCGCGATCTCGGCCAGCGCGCCGAGCGTCGCACCGAGCTCGCGCACCGTGCGGTGCACCTCGCTGTCCTCGCCGGCGTGCGGGACCATGCCCGAGTGGTACTTCTCCGCGCCCGCGCGGGACTGGCGCCACTGGAAGAAGCAGACCGCGTCGGCGCCGTGGGCCACGTGGGTCAGCGAGTCACGGACCAGGTCGCCGGGCTTCTTGGCGACGTTGATCGGCTGCCAGTTCACGGCGCTCGTCGAGTGCTCCATGAGGAACCAGGGCAGACCGCCCGCGATGTGGCCCGTGAGGTTCGCGGAGAAGGACAGCTCGTCGTGGGCCTGGACACCCGGCAGGACGTAGTGGTCGTTGGACACGAAGTCGATCTCGTCGGCCCAGTCGACGTAGTCCATGCCCTTGGTCTCGCCCATGACCATGAAGTTCGTGGTGACCGGGACGTCCGGGGTCAGCTCGCGCAGGACGTCGCGCTCGGCGCGCAGGTACGACTTGAGCGCGTCGGACGAGAAGCGCTTGAAGTCGAGCTGCTGCGTGGGGTTGGGGTGCGAGGCCGCGAGGCGCGGCGGCAGGATCTGGTCCCACGCGCTGTAGCGCTGCGACCAGAACGCGGTACCCCAGGCGTGGTTGAGCTCGTCGAGCGTGCTGTAGCGCTCGCGCAGCCAGTCGCGGAACGCGTCGGCCGCGTCGTCGCTGAAGTCGTAGACGTTGTGGCAGCCGAGCTCGTTCGACACGTGCCACGCGGTGAGCGCCGGGTGGTCGCCGTAGCGTTCGGCCATGGTGCGCACGAGGCGCAGCGCGTGCTCGCGGAACACGGGCGACGTGGGGCGCCAGTGCTGGCGTGCACCGGGCCACAGGGTCTCGCCGTTCGCGGTCACGGGCAGGATCTCGGGGTGGGCCGTCGTGAGCCACGGGGGAGGGGACGCGGTCGCGGTCGCGAGGTCCACCGCGATGCCGTTCGCGTGCAGCAGGTCCATGATCTCGTCGAGCCAGGCGAAGTCCCAGGTGTCGGCCGTCGGCTGGAGCCGGGCCCACGAGAAGATCGCGACCGAGACGATGTTGACCCCGGCGGCCCGCATGAGCCGCACGTCCTCGGCCCACACCTCGCGGGGCCACTGCTCCGGGTTGTAGTCCGCTCCGAAGCCGAGGCGCGGCGTCGCGCGGTCCTCGGGCCACCGCAACCAACGGTGCGGTGTGGGGGTCGATGACATGGGATGCTCCTCGATCTCTCGTCGACCGGGGCGGCGTCTCTCGCGCCCCGGAAGGGGACGCCGGCGTGCGTCGTGCTGCGCACGCCGGCGTCCCCTTC
>NZ_JACSQF010000025.1:0-14250 GCF_014836755.1 Oerskovia merdavium | reverse complement strand
CGGCCCCCGCGGGCGTCGGGTCGGTGGGCCGGGCTGCCTGCTCGGCCCACCGGGCAGGTCAGTCGTTCGTGACCTTGAATCCCTGCCCGTTGCCGTACGTGGTGATCTGGTCCTGCCAGGCCGTCAGGCCGTCGGCGATGGGCGTCGCGTTGCTGAACGCCTGGCCCGCGGTGTCACCGAAGACCGAGTTCGCGTAGACCTGGAAGGGCAGGTACTGCCAGCCCGAGCTGACGTCCTTCGAGGCCTGGACGAAGACCTCGTTGACGGCCTGGCCGCCGAAGAAGTCGGACGTGGCGCCGAGGAAGTCGGTGTCGGCCATGATCGAGCTCGTCGAGGGGAACAGGCCTGCGTCGACCTGGGCCTGGACGGCCTCGGAGTCCGTGCTGAGCCAGCGGGCGAAGGCCAGGGCCGCGGCCTTGTTCTCGCTCTTGGCGAGCACTGCCGTGCCCGAGCCGCCGTTCTCGGCGTTGGCCGGGGTGCCGGCCTCCCACACGGGCATGGTCGCGGCCTTCCAGCTGCCTGCCGTGGAGGGGATGTTCGTCTCGAGCGAGCCCGGAGCCCAGGCGCCCGTCATCCACATGGCGTAGCGGCCCGAGTCGAGCGAACGCCAGAACGCGTCGTTCCAGCCGCCCGCGACGTCGACGAGCTGCTCGGAGATCAGGGTGTCCCACAGCTCGGCGAACTTCTGCGTGCCCTCGTCGCCGAACGAGATGTTGACGTCCGTGCCCTCGACCGAGAACGGACGGCCCTCGGCCTGCCAGATCAGCGAGTCCACGCCGCCCGCGTCGCCCGGGTCGATCGACGCGATGAAGTTCTCGGGGTTGTCGGCCTTGATGGCGCGCGCGACGGTGAGGAACTCGTCCCACGTCGTCGGGGCCTCGACGCCCAGGCGCTCGAGGATGTCGGCGCGGTAGAACATGACCATGGGGCCCGTGTCCTGGGGGAAGGCGTAGTGCCCGTCGCCTGCGGCGACCTGCTCCCACGCCGAGGCCGTGAAGTCGGACTCGAGGTCGGACAGGCCGACGTCGTCGAGGCTCACGAGCGACTCGCCCAGCGCGAACTGGGGGAGGGCGAAGTACTCGATCTGCGCGAGGTCGGGCGCGCCCGACCCTGCCTTGATCGCGTTCTGGAGCTTGGTGTACTGGTCGGCCGACTGACCCGCGTTGGTCAGCTCGACCTGGATGTTCGGGTGGGCCTCGTTCCACAGGTCGACCGTGGGCTGGAGGTTCGGGACCCAGCTCCAGTACTGCAGGGTCGTGGTGCCCTCGGCGTCGAGCGCTGCGTCGATGTCGGCTGCCGTGACGTCGCCGCCACCACCACCGTCCGAGCTGCCGCCGTCGCTGCCGCCGGAGCACGCAGCGAGGGTCAGGGTGAGGGTGAGTGCTGCAGCGGTGACCGCGGCTCCGCGGGCGCGGGTGATCCTCATGGGGTGACTACCTTTCACTTCGGTGTGGAGAGGGGTCCGTCGGGGAGCCGACGTGGGGTGGTGCTACTGCTTGACCGCACCGGCCGCGAGGCCGGACTGCCAGTACCTCTGGAGGAAGAGGAAGACGATGATCAGCGGGACGATCGCGACGAGCGACCCGGTGAGCACGAGGTTGTAGACCGGCTCGCTCGCCCCGGAGGAGCCCGCCTGCGCGCTCCACTGGTTCAGGCCGACCGTGAGCGGGTAGAGCTTGGGGTCGGTGAGCATGATGAGCGGCAGGAAGTAGTTGTTCCAGGTCGCGACGACCGTGAAGAGCAGGACCGTGATGAAACCCGGGGTCAGGAGCCGCAGCGAGACCGAGAGGAAGGTCCGCAGCTCGCTCGCGCCGTCGAGGCGCGCGGCCTCGAGCAGCGACTCGGGCACGGAGTCCTGCGAGTACACGTACATCAGGTACAGGCCGAACGGGCTCGCGAGGGCGGGGATGATCACGGCCCAGGCCGTGTTGACCAGCCCGAGGCGCGAGAACATGAGGAACGTGGGGACCGCGAGGGCCGTGAGAGGGACCGTCATGGCCCCGATCACGCCCGCGAGGACCCACTTGCGACCGGGGAACGAGAACTTCGCGAGCCCGTAGCCGCCGAGCGTGGCGAGGATCGTGGCACCGATCCCGCCGACGCCCGCGTAGAGCACGGTGTTGAGGAGCCAGTTCGAGTAGATGCCGCCCTGGTAGGAGAACAGCTTGGTCAGGTTCTCGCCGAGCGCGAAGTCGTCCGCGAACCACAGGCCGAACGAGTTGAACAGCCCGCCGTTGGTCTTGGTGCTGTTGATGACGAGCCAGAGCAGCGGCACGACGGCGTAGAGCAGCATGAGCGTCATGAGGATGGACAGGGTGGGCGAGGTGCGTGCCCGGGACGAGGAGGCGGGGCGGCGGCGCCCGGTGCGTGCCTTCTTGACCGGGGCCTCCGGCGAGGCCTGCACGGTGCTGGTCTGCGTCATCACTTCTCTCCTGCTCGGCTCAGTCGTTGCGCGAGGGCTGCGACGACGACGGTGACCGCGCCGACGATGATCGCCACGGCGGCCGAGTAGTTGTACTGCTGGCCGTTGAACGCCAGGTTGTACGCGTACATGTTGGGCGTGAAGTAGCTGCTGATGGTCGTGGGGGCCAGGGCGCGCAGCACGTTGGGTTCGTTGAAGAGCTGGAACGACCCGATGACCGAGAAGATCGTGGTCAGCAGGAGCGCGGGGCGCAGCGCGGGGAGCTTGATCGAGAACGCGGTGCGGATCGCGCCGGCGCCGTCGATCTCCGCGGCCTCGTAGAGCTCGGTCGGGATCGAGCGCAGCGACGAGTAGAGGATCAGCATGTTGTAGCCCACGAACGACCACGTGACGATGTTGCCGATCGCGACCAGGACCCACGACGCGGACAGCAGGTCCGGGGTCGCGACGCCGATCGCGTCGCCGATCTGGCGGATGAGCCCGAACTCGTTGCCGTACATGTAGCCCCACATGAGGGCCGCGACGACCGAGGGGACCGCGTAGGGGAGGAAGAGCGTGATGCGGAAGGCGCCCTTGGCCCGGAGGCGGCCCGAGTCGATCGCGAGGGCCGCGAAGAGCCCGAGGCCGAGCATGATCGGGACCTGGACCGCGAAGAACAGGAGCACGCGACCGAGGCCCACGTGCAGCAGCGGGTCGGTCAGCGCCTGGGCGTAGTTCGCGAAGCCGGCGAAGAACGAGCCGCCCACGAGCCGGTCCTGGAAGAACGAGAGGTAGACCGCGTAGAAGAGCGGGGCGACGATCGCGAAGACGAACACCGCGAGGAAGGGGAGGACGAACGCGAGCCCGGTCCACTCTCGTCGTTCGGGTGGAGCCTTGGCGCGCCGGGTCTTGCGGGGCGGAGCGCTCGTCGTCACGGACGTCATCGTCATCTTCCTCGATTCGGGCAAGCATGTTTGCGCAACCATGCGCTTGGCGTTCAGCATCACACGTGATTTCCGAGTGGTCAAGCCGCTTCTGGGGCGTGCACAGAAGATGAGTGGGTGCCAGACAACCCGTCGAATGGTTGCGCAACCGTGATCTCGGCTACAGTTCTGCCCACAGGTCCGGAACGAAGGAGTGCGACCCCCATGACCGATTCACCCGCGACACGGCACGGCAAGGTGCCGACCATGGTCGACGTCGCAGCGGTCGCGGGCGTCTCGCCCCAGACGGTCTCCCGCGTCTCGAACGGCTCGCCGAACGTCGAGGCCTCCACGCGCACCAAGGTCCTCGAGGCCATGCGATCGGTCGGCTACCGACCGAACGCCGCAGCGCGCGCGCTGACGACCGGGCGCTTCGGTGCGATCGGCGTCGTGGCCTTCTCGCTCTCGCGCTTCGGCGACGTCAAGACGGTCGAGGCGCTCGCGCTCGCGGCCAAGGCGCACGGGTTCTCGACCAACCTCATCTCGCTCGACAGCCCGACGGCGGGCGGCGTGAGCGCGGCCATGGCCCAGCTCGCCGCGCAGAACGTCGACGGGCTCATCGTGGTCGAGAGCGAGATCCTCGAGCGCTCGTCCGTGATGTTCGCGCCGGGCATCCCCGTGGTCGTGACCGACGACCTCGCCGAGACGTCGTACCCGCTCGTCATGACCGACCAGGCGAGCGGCGTGACCAAGGCCGTCGAGCACCTGCTGCGGCTGGGCCACAAGACCGTGTGGCACATCGCCGGGCCGCCGAGCGGCAACGCGACCCGCGTCCGTCGCGAGGCGTGGGAGGCCGCGCTCGTCGCGAACGGCGCGCCCGTGCCTCCCGTCTACCACGGCGACTGGACCCCGGCCTCGGGCTACCGGCTGGGGGCGGTCCTCGCCGACCGGATCCCCGAGGAGATCACGGCGATCCTGTGCGCCAACGACCAGATGGCCCTGGGGCTCATGCGGGCCTTCCAGGAGCGGGGCATCTCGATCCCGGGCGACGTGTCGGTGGCCGGGTTCGACGACATCGACGTGGCCGAGTACGTCTGGCCGCCCCTGACGACCGTCCGGCAGCACTTCGACCAGGTCGGCCAGCTCTGCATGGACCTGCTCCTCGAGCAGATCGCAGGGCGCCGTCCGACCCCCGGCAAGGTCCACGACGTCCCCGTCGAGCTCGTGATCCGCGCGAGCACGTCGGTGCCACCGGCGCACCGTTCCTGACCCGCTGACCCGCTGACCCGCTGGCCGCAGGGCCGCAGAGGCCGCACCTCGTCCGCGCCGCCCCCGCGGACCGGCGGCGACCCGCTTCTCGACATCACCACACCGCCCTCGTCCCGAACGGAGCCCCACCTATGCTCGCCGGCCGTCTGGTCCTCAACCCCGACTTCCGGGTCGCCCCCGTCTCGCGCCGTACGTTCGGCTCGTTCGTGGAGCACCTGGGGCGCTGCGTCTACACCGGCATCTACGAGCCGGGGCACGCGACCGCCGACGCGGACGGCTTCCGCGGGGACGTCCTGGACCTGGTCCGCGAGCTCGGCGTCTCGACCGTGCGGTACCCGGGGGGCAACTTCGTCTCGGGCTACCGGTGGGAGGACGGCGTCGGTCCGGTCGAGGACCGCCCCGCGCGGCTCGACCTGGCATGGCACACGCTCGAGCCCAACACGTTCGGGCTCCACGAGTTCCTCAGGTGGGCCGACAAGGCCGAGATCGAGCCCATGATGGCCGTGAACCTCGGGACGCGGGGCGTCCAGGAGGCCCTCGACCTGCTCGAGTACACCAACATCGCGGGCGGCACGGCGTTCTCCGAGCAGCGTCGCGCGAACGGTGCGGACGAGCCGTTCGCGATCAGGATGTGGTGCCTGGGCAACGAGATGGACGGTCCGTGGCAGGTCGGGCACAAGACGGCCTACGAGTACGGGCGGCTCGCGTCCGAGACGGCCCGCGCGATGCGTCTCGTGGACGACCGCCTCGAGCTCGTGGCGTGCGGGTCCTCGGCCCCCGACCTCCCGACGTTCGGCGAGTGGGAGCGGGTCGTCCTGACCGAGACCTACGACGAGGTCGACTACATCTCGGTGCACCGCTACTACGAGATCAAGGGTGACGACCTGCACTCGTTCCTGGGCTCCGTGGTGGACATGGACAGGTTCGTCGACTCGGTCGTCGCGACCGCAGACCACGTCAAGGCCGTCAAGAAGTCCGACAAGCAGATCGACCTCTCGTTCGACGAGTGGAACGTCTGGTACCAGTCCCGTGCGGCCTCAGTCCCGCCCCAGGGTGCGGACTGGCCCGTCGGTCCGGTCCTCCTCGAGGACCAGTACTCGGCGGCCGACGCGGTCGTGGTCGGCAACATGCTCATCTCGCTGCTGCGCCACAGCGACCGCGTGACCTCGGCGAGCCAGGCCCAGCTGGTCAACGTGATCGCGCCGATCATGACCGAGCCGGGCGGGCGCGCCTGGCGCCAGACGATCTTCTACCCGTTCGCGCAGGCGTCGGCGCTCGCGCAGGGCACGGTCCTGCGGGTCGAGCCCGTCTCGCCGACGTTCCCGACCGTGCAGCACGGCGACGTCCCGTCGGTCGACGCGGTCGCGACCTGGGACGAGGGGACCGGGCGTCTCGCCGTGTTCCTCGTCAACCGCAACCCCTCGGAGCCCGTCACGGTCGACGTGGACCTCGCCGCGTTCGGCGCGCTCGCGCTGTCCGAGGCCTCGACGCTCACGAGCGACGACCCGTACGACCACAACACGGCTGACGAGCCCGACCGCGTGGTGCCCGTGGCCCGCGAGGACGTGACCGTGGAGGGCGGCGTCCTGACGATCGAGCTGCCCGCGGTCTCGTGGTCCACGGTGCTCCTCGCTGCCGTCGAGACGCAGGGCTGAGGTACCGCGCCCCCGTCCGTCGGCGGGAGGCGTCGAGCATGCGGTGGGCGTCGTGATACGTCGATTCTTGACGACAACCGCATGCTCGTCCCCGGCTGACCCGGGGGAGGGCGTCTCGTGGCCCGGCCGGTCGTGGCGCGAAAGTCCCGCATGCGACGGAGTCTGACGGTCTGCGCGAGTTCACCCGGAATCGGCCTCTCTTCACCGCGCGCACACAACGCCTCCTCAGTAGCCTGACGTCAGCGTCCTCGCGCGCCGCGAGCGCTGACGGCACTCCGAACGGGGCTTCACATGGATTTCTGGGACTTCTTCTGGCTCCTCATCTGGTCCTTCGTCTTCATCGCCTACCTGATGGTTCTGTTCCAGATCCTCAGCGACCTCTTCCGTGACCACACGCTCAACGGGTGGTGGAAGGCGCTGTGGATCATCGCGCTCGTGATCTTCCCGTTCCTCACGGCCCTGATCTACGTCATCGCCCGGGGCAAGGGCATGACCGAGCGGCAGATCGCCGCGGCCAACGCCGCCAAGGCGCAGGCCGACTCCTACATCCGTACGGTCGCGACAGGTGGTCAGTCGCCGGCCGACCAGATCGCCACGGCCAAGTCCCTCCTCGACGCGGGGACCATCACGCCCGACGAGTTCGCGTCGCTCAAGGCCAAGGCGCTCGCCTGACCTTCGCACCACGGGCTCGCCGCTGCGGCGCGAGCAGCATCACGGACCGGTCGTCAGAAGTGCCCCGGGGTTCCGCCCGGCCCACGTCTGACGACCGGTCCGTGCTGCGTCCAGGGAGGTCCGGGCTGCTCGCGTAGGCTCGACGGGTGGACGAGGAACTGGTGACCGGCGACCTGCGCGATCTCCCGGCCGGCCACCCGACGCGTTCCCCGGCCCTCGACGAGGGCGACCGACCGTCGCGCTCGGTGCGCGACGCCGTCGGGCAGGACGCCGCGCGACGCGGTTTCTCCCTCGATCCTGGCCAGGCCCCCGCGGTCGAAGCCCTCGACGCCCTCGCGGCCCGGCTCGCCGAGCCCTCCCCTGGCGGGCTGAACGGGCTCTACCTCTGGGGGTCCGTGGGCCGGGGCAAGACCTGGCTCATGGACGTGTTCCACGCGACCGTGGGACGGCTCGCCCTCGGCAGCGGTCGCGGCAGCGGTAGCGGTCGCGGCCCCGGCACCCGCGCGGTGCGCGTGCACTTCCACGACTTCCTGCGCCGCCTGCACGGCGAACGCTTCCACCGCGGGTCGATCGACGCCGCGCTCGACGCGATCCTCGGGGACGCGGACCTGGTCTGCTTCGACGAGTTCCACGTGCACGACGCGGGCGACGCCATGCTCGTCGCGCGCGCCGTGCGGACGCTCGACGCGCGCGGCGTGCGGGTGGTCCTGACGTCGAACTACCCGCCGTCGGGCCTCATGCCGAGCCCCGCGTACCACCACCTGTTCGTCCCGACGATCGACCTGCTCACCGCGAGGCTCGACGTCGTCGAGGTCGGCGGGCACCGCGACCACCGGCGAGCGCCGAGCGAGGACGTGGCCGGCTTCCGGGGCGGCTCGTTCGTGTGGCCCGCCACGGATGCCCGGCTCGCGGCCGCGGGGCTCGACCGCCCTGGGCCGGCAGAGGCGACGACGGTCCGCATCGGCTCGCGCGAGCACCCGGTCCTCGCCGTCCGGGGGGACGTCGTGTGGCTCGGGTTCGGGCACTGGTGCGCGGGGCGCACCGCGGTCTCGGACGTCCTGCACCTCGCAGAGCGCTTCGGGACGGTCGTGCTCGACGGCGTCCCCGCCCTGGGAGCCCAGGCCCCCGACACGGGGCAGCGGTTCGCGAACCTCGTCGACGTGCTGTGCGACGGCGACGTGCCGCTGCACGTCCTGGCCCACCAGGATCCTGAGGAGACGCTCCGCCGGCACGGCGAGGAGGGCGTGGCGCTCGACGTCGAGCGGACCGCGAGCCGCCTCGCGCTGCTGCGGCGGCTGGGGCCGGTGGCGCTCGGGCGGTGAGGGGGACCGCGGGACCGGCGGTGCACGACACCCGGCACGTGTGGGTGTCCTGCGCGATGATCGGGGAGGCGGCGCCGCCCCGGCGCCAGCGACCGGAGGGAACCCGCACATGGCCGAGGTACTGCTCTTCCACCACTCGCTCGGACTGACGCCCGGGGTCGAGGCGTTCGCCGAGACCCTCCGCGAGGCGGGCAACACCGTCTACCTGCCGGACCTCTACGAGGGCAGGACGTTCCCCGACATCGACAGCGGCATGGCGTACGTGAGGGAGATCGGGTTCGACACGGTCCGCAAGCGCGGCGTGGCCGTGGCCGACGGGCTGCCCGAGGAGCTGGTGTTCGCAGGGTTCTCGCTCGGCGTGGTGCCCGCGCAGATGCTCGCCCAGACCCGCGAGGGCGCCCGGGGCGCGCTGCTCTTCTCGTCGTGCGTGCCCACGTCCGAGTTCAGCGACGACGGGTGGCCGCTCGGCGTGCCGGTGCAGGTCCACGGCATGGACGCCGACCCGTTCTTCGCGGACGAGGGAGACCTCGATGCGGCCCGCGCCCTGGTCGAGGCAGCACCGGGCGAGGCCGAGCTCTTCCTCTACCCGGGCGACCAGCACCTGTTCGCCGACGCGAGCCTGCCGTCCTACGACGAGCACGCGGCGCGCCTGCTCACCGAGCGGGTCATCAGGTTCCTCGACGGTGTCCGAGGCTGAGGCACCCGGCCGGTGACGGCTGAGCACGTGCGGCCATGAGCGGTACGACGTGAGCGCTGCGCCGCGCGCTGCTCCGCAGGCAGGCTCTCACGTCGCTCCCTATGGTTGATCGATGAGCGCACCCACCCCCCGCGCGCCCGTCCTCGACGTCCTCCGCCAGGCCGTCGCGGCCGGGACGTCCGTCTCCGTGGTCGGTCTCCCGGGGTCGGGGCGCTCCACGCTCCTCGCGCAGCTGCGGGACGTCGCGGACGACGGCGGCTGGAACGTCGTGTCGGTGCCTGGGCTCGGCGCGGGAAGCGAACGCCCCCTCGAGTCGCTCGCCCTCGCCGGCCTCCTCACGGGACCGGTCGGGCCGTCGGGTGCGATGGCGACCGCGGTCGACGGAGTGACCAGGGCGGCCTCGGGCCGGCGAGCACTCTTCCTGCTCGACGACGTCGAAGCGCTCGACGACGCGTCGGCAGCGGTGATCGCCACCGTGGTCGCCCGTCAGGGCGCGAGCGTCGTGGCGACGGTACGCCCCCCGTTCCCGGGGACCGGGCCGGTCGAGCGGGTCCTCGCCGGGCGCGATGCCACGGTGCTGTGGATGCCCGTCCTCCCGTTCGAGGAGGTCCACCGGCTGACGTCCGAGCTGCTCGGCGGTCAGGTGCACTCGGACGTGGCAGGCCGCGTGTATGCGCTCTCCGGCGGCTTGCCGGGCCTCGCCCGCTCGATCGTGCTCGAGGCTCGCCGAGCGGGGCACCTGACGAAGGAACCGGCGGGGTGGGCGTCCCGGCGTGACCTGTGGACCCCGGCGCTGGCCGTGCCGGTCGGGCGCCTGCTCGGCGGACTGCGGGACGAGGAGCAGGACGGGTTGAGGATCCTCTCGGTCCTCGGCCCCACGGAGGTCAGGACGGTCCGCAGGTTGCTGCCCTGGTCGACCGTGGTCGTGCTCGACGACCACGGGCTCGTGCGCTTCGTCGAGGAGGAGGATCGATCCCTCGTCGTCCTGTTCCCGCCGCTGCTCGCCGAGCACCTCCGGCACATCGGGCACGACGCGCGAGGGGTCCGCGCCGTGGACGCGATCGGATCCATGGTGGACCCGGGACGCGACGACGTGGCCCTGAAGTTCCAGCGCCCCGTGCTGGGGTCGCCCATGCGGTGGTCGTCGTCGCCCGAGTCCTCGGCGATCCTCGGCCGGATCCTGCGGGAGCGCGAGGCGACCCGCCTCCTCGTCACCCGCGATACGTGGCGGCACCAGCCGACGAGCCGTAACACCGTGCTGTACCTGGACTCCCTCGTGACCGAAGGGGCTCCCGCCTCGCTGATCAGCGAGGTCCTCGACGAGTCGCGACAGGAGGACGGGGCCGAGCCCAGCCGGTACGTCGAGTTCGTCCGGGTCTGGGAGGCGGGGTACCAGGCTTTCGTGCTCCACGAGCCGGCACGCGCGCTGACGACGCTCTCCCGGCTCGCCGCCTCCGCCGAGGAACGTGAGGCCTCGCTCTTCGACGCTGTCGCCCAGCACGTCCGGCTCGTCGTGGGCGTCGACGAGCAGCCTGGAGACACGCGCCCTGAGGAGGGAGGTCGTGCCGGTCCTCCGGAGCGAGGGTCTGGCGCCACACCCCCTCGGGTCGCTGCCGGCACCCCTGTGGCCCCGGGAGGGATCCTGACCCAGGTCGACGACGTGGTCCGGCTCGTCCGTGGCGAGTCGCTCCTCGCCTGCGGCCGGGTCGTCGACGCCTGGCACGAGTTCTCCGTAGCGTCCCTGCCCGAGACGTCGCCGCGGCAGGACACCGCATCACTGGTGCCCCAGGCTCAGCTGCTCGCGGGCGACGTCGTGGCGGCGACCGACCGGTCGATGCGCCTCCTCGACGAGGCGCGCGGCACGCTCGAGCCGGGACAGATCGAGCCGCAGGGCTACGTGGTCGCGCTCGGGCTCTTCCTGCAGGGACGGCTCACGGCCCTGCGTGAGCACCTGACGAGCATCTTCGCGATCGGCGCTCCCGCGCCGCTGCGGCCGACGACCCGGGCCGGTCTGCTGGCCCTCGCGTCCGCCCTGTCGCTCCTCGAGCGGAACGTCCCCAGTGCGCGGTCGCTCGTCGCCCAGCTCGAGTCCATGCAGCTCGAGGCGGTGTTCACGCCGCTCGGGCGCCCGGCCCCGTTCGCCGTGGCCCTCGCCCTCCGGTCTGGTCACGACGCCCGGGGGGTCGCGCGCACGGCGTGGGACCAGGTCGCGTCGCTCGCCGACCGTGGCTACGTCCTGGCGGCCACGTTCGACGCTGCGATCCTCCTCGACCTGTGGCGGGACGACGTCCGCACCGACCGGGTCGCGCGTCTCGCGGCCGAGGCGCAGGGGACGGTCCTCCCTGCGCTCGGGCGCTACCTGCAGGCGGCGGCCGCCCAGTCCGTCGAGGATCTCCTGCGTGCGGTCGACGAGCTCCTCGCATGCCGACTGACCACCTTCGCCGTCAGGGCCCACGTCGCCGCCATCGGCATCCTGCGTGCGGCCGGGCACTCCGCGCGGGTGACGGAGGAGTCGTCCCGGCTGCGGGACCGGGTGTCGACCACCGGTGAGGAGCTGGACCTGCTGCTCGCCGCGCTCAAGCCCACCGAGGAGCTCACGCCTCGAGAGCTGGAGGTGGCTCGGCTCGTCGCGGACGGGCTGAGCAACCGCGACGTGGCTGAACGTCTCGTGGTCAGCGAGAGGACGGTCGACAACCACGTCTACCGGATCTTCCGCAAGCTCGGGGTGGGTTCGCGCGACGAGATCGCGGGACTGATCTAGTCCTCCTCGGGAGCGTTCCGTCCCGGCACGACCCGCGCGTCGACAGCCGACGCCCCGGGCGCCGTGCCGGTCCTCACGAAGCGCGCCAGCAGCACCCAGCGGCCCGGTGCGGGGTGCTCACCTTGTCGCCCCTGCCTGCTCAGAGCTCGGCCGAGGCCGCCTGAGCGTGGCCCCGGCGAAGGGATGGTGGTTCCACCGACAGCCGATGGAGGAGGAAACCATGTATCAGCTCGGTACGACCCAGGCAGGGGCGGCGCTCGCAGCCACAGGCGCGATGGCGACCGGGTTCGCCGTGGTGGGTGCCTGGACTCTGGTGGTGGCGGGCCTCGCCCTCGTGACGATCGCGCGCGTGCTGCGCAGGCGGCACGCCTCGCAGCCATGAGCCGGGTGGCTCCGCGCGTCGTCGCCGTGGTCCCGGCGCACGACGAGGCCGAGGCGCTGCCCGGCACGCTGGCGTCGTTGCGGGCACAGACCCGTCCCGTCGACCGCGTGCTCGTCGTGTCCGACAACAGCACCGACCGCACGGTCGAGGTCGCACGGGCGCTGGGTGCCGACGTCATGGAGACCGTGGGCAACACCGGTCGCAAGGCGGGCGCGCTCAACCAGGCGCTCGCCGCCGTGGAGGCGGAGAACGTCCTGGTGCTCGACGCCGACACCTCGATCGCCCCGACGTTCGTCGAGGAAGGGCTCGCCCTGCTCGACGAACGTCCGGAGCTGGGCGCGGTGGGTGGGGTCTTCCACGGCACGCCTCCGCACTCGCTGCTCGAACAGCTCCAGGCCGACGAGTACGAGCGCTACTCGGTGCAGATCGACGTGACCGGGCGGACCACGGTGCTCACGGGGACGGCCGCACTCATCCGGACCGCAGCGCTCGCCGACGTGGCGCGGCACCGCGGGACACGGCTGCCCGGTCCCCCGGGGGCCGCCTACGACCCGGGCGCCATCACCGAGGACTCGGAGCTGACGCTCGCGCTGCGCACCCTCGCTACGAGCTCGCCTCGCCGACGAGCATGTCGTGCACGACCGAGCTCATGCCGACTGCTCGAGACCTGCACCGCCAACGCGTGCGCTGGTACAAGGGGATGCTCGACAACCTCCGCGCCTACGGGGTCACCCGGGTCACGGCTCGGTACGTGGGGCAGCAGGCGATGATCGCGCTCGGGACGCTCATGCTCGCGAGCCTCGTCGTCCTCACCGCGCTCACGGTGGCGGCGGGGTCGTTCCGGTTCGTCCCGTTCTGGCTCGCGGTGGGCCTGGTGCTCGTCGCCGAGCGGCTCGTGACGGTCTGGGAGGCGGGACCGCGTGCGCGTGCGCTCGCGTCGATGGTGCTGCCCGAGCTCGCCTACGACATGTTCCTCCAGCTCGCGTTCGTCCGCGCCTGCTTCCTGACGGCCACCTCGCGTGACGTCGGGTGGAACCCCGTGCAGCACATCGACAGCGCGTCCGTCGGCGCCTGACCGGGAGATCTGGTGCCGGGGCGAGAGCCCCGGGACTCACCCGGCAGCACGGCACTGCTCACGATCCGGTCGGCGACGTGCTGCTCGGCCGCCCGCCCGGTGCTCGGAAGCCGCTCTGAGGCGTCTGAGCGCAGGCCTCGGAGCGCTGCGATCGACCTGCACCCCGACCAGTGGACCTCGAGGTCCTCGACGAAGCCGCGGGCCCACCCGCCGGCTACCGCGCCGTGCGGCCCGCTCACCCACAGCCCAACCAGTGGACCAGCTCGCACCCTGAGAAAAGGAGCAACGATGACCAGCTCGACCATCCCGGCAGCAGCCCTGGCACTGCTGCTCACGACCGTGCCTGTCGCCGCGCAGGCCGTCCCGCAGGACACGACCGGCCCCACGCCTGTCGTCACCGAGGCCCCCTCGGGGGCCGACGACGGGTCGGACGACGCGCAGCTCCCAGCGGACGGCCCGACGGCAGAGGCCGCACCCGACGTCGACGCCTCCGAGGAAGTGCCCGACCCTGCGGGCGACGGGACGTCCGCCGCTGACGCCGCAGACTCTGCCGCGGACTCCGACGACGTCGACGGTGCGTCCGCCGACGGCGTCACGCCCGACGGGACGGTCGGTGCCGAGGAGTCGGTCGCCACGGAGGAGACCGTCGTGCCCGACGTGGCCGCCGACGGCTGCGATACGTGCGTGGCTGCCGGCGACCGGACCGTCGTGACCCCGGGCTACCGGGACGACGGCGTCTACCGCCCGTTCTGGTGGGAGGCCGACGGCCTGCACTTCGACGACCTGATCCCCGCGAACGGCTACGTCAACATCAACGTCCCCGGTGCGCAGAACGTCAGCATCGACAGCCACCGCGAGCTGATCGGGAAGACCTTCATCCCCTGGTCGTACTTCGGGCTCGAGCCCGGCATGTGCATCACCTGGACCGAGTCCAACGGGTACGACTACCACTTCGGTGAGGACAACTCGGGCCGGGGCGGGGTCGACGAGAAGGACTGGCAGTTCTGCGTGCCGGAAGAGCCGACGCCCGACCCGACGCCGACGCCCGACCCGACGCCGACGCCCGACCCGACGCCGACGCCCGACCCGACGC
>NZ_JACSQF010000024.1:36698-59780 GCF_014836755.1 Oerskovia merdavium | reverse complement strand
CCTCGTGCCGGTCCAGGACGACCGCGAACCGGCCGTCGAGGAACGGGAGCATGAGGCCCTCGCCCTTGCTGCTCCCCCCCAGCCGGGGCTTCGACGCCCGCTCCCAGCCCTGTCACCGTCTTCAGGATCAGCCCGCGACAGCCCGTTCGACGAGGGGTGACGCAGGCGTCTCGGGGTCGACCTGATTCACGGGGTGAAGATCATCTCGGCGTGGTCGCGCTGGACGTGCAGGTCCCAGTACAGCGGGGAGATCTGGTCTGCGGAGGGCACTGGGTGTGCCCGCGGGGGCGCGGTCACCGATCCACGCCCCGATGGCCACGTGCGCAGCCTGGATGCCCTCGGGTTGGAGCTCCTTGTGCAGGTTCAGCACCCAGGAGCGCAACGCGGCACCGGCCGTGTTGATGTCACCGAGCATCGGAGTGGGGTCCACGGATCCGGCCCCCGTGGTGAACAGCAGCGTGCCCGCGCCGGCCTTCCGCATCGCCGGCAGCACCACGCCGACCGCCGCGATCGCACCGTGGACGAGGTATCGCATCTGCAGGTCGACATCGGCGGCGGTGAGCCTGCTGGGCGTCAGGAACTTCGGCTCGGGTCCACCCGGCGAGTACTCGAGCACGTCGATCCCCCCGAAGTGCTCGGCTGCGGCCTCCAGCGCGCCGGTGAGCGACTCGGTGTCCAGGACGTCAGCTGCGAAGCCTCGGGCAGAGACTCCTTCGGCAGCCAGGTCGGCGACCCGGGCGTCGAGACTGCTCCGACTCCGGGAGAGCAGGGCGACGTCGAAACCGTGAGAGCCGAATGTGCGTGCAATGGCCAGGCCCATGCCGGGCCCTGCGCCGACGACAGCGATAGTAGGCAAGAAGACTCCTCGAGAAGACGGCCTCGTCCACGGTGGTACGAGGCAAAGCGGTTACTAGCCGTTCCTTGGTAACTTTGGATAACTAGACCGCCGCGGTCAAGAAGGCACCTTGAGGTGCCGTGGTTCTCTGGAGGTAACGATGCAGGTCAGTGACGAGGTCGACCCGATCTGCGGGCCGGGCGCGGAGCGGGCACGGGAGGTCCTTGACCTGGTCTCGGACAAGTGGTCCCTGTACGTCGTCGCCGCACTGGGGCACGGACCCCTGCGGTTCAACGAGGCCCGCCGAGTCGTGAGCGGGATCAGCCAGCGCATGCTCACGGTGACCCTGCGCCGCCTCGCGCGCGACGGTCTCGTCACACGCACCGTCGTCCCGACGGTTCCCCCACAGGTCACCTACACGCTGACCGAGACCGGGCACACGCTGCGTCGGGCGGTCCGGCCTTTGATCGAGTGGGCCTTCGCCACCGTCGACGACATCGACGCTGCTCGCACTACCTATGACTCTCAGCCATGAGCGCCGCCCCTTCGCTGCCGGACGACGAACCGTGAGGTGGAAGGGAGCTCCGCACGGAGGCGCGGACTACGTTTCCTCTTGGGGTTGCACGCAACCAGGATCGTGTGGGTCCAGCCGACATCGGGGCGCCAGGAGTTGATGCTCCAGGTCCTCCTGACCCTTGCGATCAACTAGTGCCCGAAGACCCTCGGTGTCGCAGAACGCGGCCTAGGGGGTTCTCGCTACGGTCACGCCCGTCGGCCCCGCGGCGACGTCGTGAAGGGCGAAGGTCGCAAACCCGAGCTCGCGTCGTGCGCCGCTCAGCCAAGCGTCGCGGTTCTCCCGTGCGGCAGCGAGCGCCTGGCTGCGATCCTCGGTCGTCGGGGCCCGCCGTACGGCCCAGTCGACGAGCGACCCGGTCCAGCTGAACTGGTAGTCGTCCCACTCGGCCAACGTGCTGACGTGCCCGAACGACGGCTCGAAACCGTGCTCATGGAAGGCTCGCACGAGGCCGGCGAGGTCGGGGTAGGCGTCGGCAGAGACCTCGAGCGCTGCCAGCGCAGAAGCCGACGGGGTGCTCTCCCAGATGCTGTCGCCGACCAGCGCTTGGCCGCCGGGGCGCAGGTGTCGCCGGACGGCGCCCAGCATGTCCGCCAGCCCACCGAAGGCGTGGCTCGCGCCGACGCACAGCACCACGTCGAACTCCCCGTCGCTCCAGGCGGGGGCATCCGTCTCGATCCAGCGCACCCGGTCGCTCAACCCACGCTCGGCGGAACGCCGGGCGCCAGTGGTAGGGAGCATGTGGTCAATTCCCACGCCGGTGATCCCGGGATGGTCGAGCAGCAGGTGCTGCAACCACTCGCCCTCGCCGCAGCCGAGGTCAACGGCGCGGGCCCCGTCGCTCGGGCTCAGCCAGCCGATCAGTTCGCGAAGCCGCTCGGGCGCCACCGGCGCCGCGATCGGATGTCGCTGGTGGGCGATGTCGAAGATCTCAGAGCGCTCCATCGCAGCAACGCTACAGGTGAGGCGCTCGGCCCAGACCCGAGTGGCCACGTGGGTACGTGTCCTACCCGAGGTCGGTGACGACGCTGAGCACACCTGAAACGAGAAGCTGCACGAGGACGGTGGCGTCGTACCGGGCGTCGTTCGCGGCACCGATGCAGAGGTTGCCGATGCCTTTGAGCATGTTGTAGGCATCAACGGGCTGAGCTTTGCCGGCCGACTCGAGCGCCGCCTCAAGGAGGGCGCCACACACCGGGACGAGACGTCCGACGAAGTAGGAATGCAGAGCGTCGGACCCAGCACCGTCTCCCTGCAGTGCGCCGGCGAGCCCGTGCTTGGTGACGAGAAACTCCACGAACAGGGCAACCCATGCCCGCAGCGCCGCTTCAGGCGTCGCGCTCTCCGAGAGCAATCGTGGGCCTGCTTCTGCGCACGCCTCGACCTGGTGCCGGTACACCGCCACCACGAGCTCGGATCGCGTCGGAAAGTGACGGTAGATCGTCCCCACACCGACGCCGGCCTTCGCCGCGATCTCCCGCACCGGAGCGTCGACCCCGGAGGTCACGAACACTGCTGCAGCCGCGTCGAGCAGCACCTGCTGATCTCGACGCGGACGACCCGCTTGTTGGGATCGCACGCCGTGCGACTGCTCCCTCTCGGCGTCAGCCATGGCCCCATCCTCACACATCCGCTCGCCTGCGCTTGCATTACGGAGCATCGTTCCGTAACGTTCCGGAACGTTGCTCCGATAACCAGTATCGCAGAGCACAGCTCCTCGGAGAGGAACTTCTCATGACTGCATCAATCGTCAGCACGCTGGACCGCATCATCGGTGCCAGCAGCCCGGTCGTCTCCGTGGCTCCGGTCGCACTCTCTGCCCCGGACCGACCCGTCCCGCTGGAGGTGCGCGTCTCGGCGCCAGCGACTGGCACAGACCTGCCCGTAGTGGTGTTCTCCCACGGCAACGGATGGAACCTCGACGGTTACGCGCCGCTCACCGCGTTCTGGGCCTCTCGAGGGTTCGTCGTGATTCAGCCCACGCACCTCGACTCTCGTCGGAACGGCTTCGGGTTCGACCACCCCGTCTTCCCGACGATCTGGACCGAGCGGATCGTGGATCTCACACGCATCCTCGACCAGCTCGACACCATCGAGGCCGCCGTCCCCGGGCTTGCCGGGCGCGTCGACCGCAGCCGCGTTGCCGCCACCGGTCACTCCTGGGGCGGACAGACGGCGCAAACGCTCCTGGGAGCGCGGACCTTCGACGAAGCGGGTCAGGTCGGCCAAGACATGTCAGACGGCCGGGTCACCGCTGGCATCCTCTTCGCCACGACCGGTCTTGGCGGCGATGACCTGCACCCGTTCGCGCAGGCGAACTTCCCGTTCATGCGCCCCTCGTTCCAGGAGCTGACCACGCCAACCCTCGTCGTAGCGGGCGACCACGACCAGTCCAAGATGTCCAGCCGCGGACCTGACTGGTTCACCGACGCCTACACGCACAGCCCCGGCGCCACCGACCTGCTCACCTTCTACGGCGCCGAGCACGCCCTCGGCGGGATCGTCGGATACGAGGTCGCGGAGACCACTGACGAAGACCCTGAGCGGGTCGCCGTCATCCAGCGGATGAGCACCGCCTACCTTCGCACCGCTCTGCACGTCGACGAGAACAGCTGGCCCGCCGGTCGCGCCGTCTTCAGTGCCGGTTCCGATCCCATCGGGCGCGCCGACAGCAAGTAGGGGGCGAAGAGGTTCGGCTGCCACGCCACGCACCGGTGATCACCGGGCGGGAACCCGAGTGTGGCACTCGTCGACCTGACGAACTCGTGACTGCCGTACGGAAAGGACCGCCCATGAGACACCGGCGCCGCCGCCCTAGACGAGGCCCGACGCCGCCCGAGTGTTCACGGTCCGCCATCAGCAACGTCAGGTGTTGAAGGTAGGCGACGAACAGAGCCAGGTGTTCAAGGTCTGACACTGGCTCGGTGACGAGGTGGAGACAGGCGCAGAGTGGGTGGGCGCACGTCTCGCCACCGCGGCGCCCGACGGGCAACCGGTTCTGGCCGTTCGACGGCGAGACGCGCCCGCGCGAGAAGCACATGGAGCGCTCGCGCGGCACGGGGGCACGCGCTGTGGATCTGCCCAGGTTGCGGAACACGGGCGGCGGAGGACTGCCTCGACATCGAGCGCTGGTCGTCGGCCACGACGCCGGCCGGGCTCGCGCCCGAGCTGCGGCCCGTGTCGCCCACGCGGAGTGATCGCTTTCACCCGGGCTATGTGTGACCAATTGTGTATACATCCGGGGTCGACGGTCGCCTCCGCTCCTCGCGGACATACGACGAGAGGCCCGGAATCTCAACGATTCCGAGCCTCTCGCTTCTGTCGGGCTGACAGGATTTGAACCTGCGACCCCTTGACCCCCAGTCAAGTGCGCTACCAAGCTGCGCCACAGCCCGTGAGCCCCGGAGGGCTTCACCAGCCCTTCAGGGCCGAGAGAAACAATACCCCACTTTGGGCGTGCTCCGTGCATCGTCGCTGGTGAGTGGCCTGGATCACGCGTTCTCGGCCGGCTCCCACGGCCCGTACAGCCCGTTCCGAGCCGTCGCCCAGCGCATCGACAGCATGCCTCCAGCGGCCGGTCGGTCAGCACCCAGCCCTCGCCCCAGGTCGTCACGCCACCACCACGAGCACTTCGCCGTCCCCCGACCACCCCAGACCACCCCCAGAACGCCCAGGAGGGCCGCACGCGCCTTCCGGCACGCACGGCCCTCCGTGGATCGCTCGACGCCCCCACGCGCCCTGCTAGAGCCCGCCAGGGGCCCGCAGGACGAGCGTCAGCGCTTGCGCTTCTCGCGCACACGCACCGAGATCTCGATGGGCGTGCCGTCGAACCCGAAGGTCTCGCGCAGACGACGCTCGATGAAGCGGCGGTAACCGGCCTCGAGGAAGCCCGTCGCGAAGATCACGAAGCGCGGCGGGCGCGTGGACGCCTGGGTCGCGAACAGGATGCGGGGCTGCTTGCCGCCGCGCAGCGGGTGCGGGTGGGCTGCGACGAGCTCGCCCAGGAACGCGTTGAGGCGTCCCGTGGGGATGCGCTTGTCCCAGGACTCGAGCGAGCGCTCGAGGGCGGGCACCAGACGGTCGGTGTGCCACCCGGTGCGGGCCGACACGTTGACGCGCGGGGCCCACTGGACCTGGACGAGGTCTTGCTCGATCTCGCGCTCGAGGAACGGACGACGGTCCTCGTCCATGAGGTCCCACTTGTTGTAGGCGATGACGAGGGCGCGGCCCGCGTCGACGACCTGGGAGATGACGCGGGTGTCCTGCTCGGTGAGCGGCACCGAGGCGTCCACGAGCACGACCGCGATCTCGGCCTTCTCGATCGCTGCCTGGGTGCGCAGCGAGGCGTAGAAGTCGGCGCCCTTGGTCTGGTGCACGCGGCGACGGATGCCCGCGGTGTCGACGAACCACCACGGGATCCCCTTGAGGAGCACGAGCTCGTCGACCGGGTCGCGCGTGGTGCCGGCGACCGAGTCGACGACGACGCGTTCCGAGCCCGCGACCTTGTTCAGGAGCGACGACTTGCCGACGTTCGGGCGCCCGACGAGCGCGACGCGGCGCGGGCCGGAGGGCAGGACGACCGCGTGCTCGGACACGAGCGGCAGCGCCTTCATGGCGGCGTCGAGCAGGTCACCCGTGCCACGGCCGTGCAGGGCCGAGACGGGGTGCGGCTCGCCGAGCCCCAGGCTCCACAGCTCGGTCGCGTCGGACTCGCCGCGCGCGCCGTCGACCTTGTTGGCGCACAGCACGACGGGCTTGCCCGACTTGCGCAGCAGGCGCACGACGCGCTCGTCCGTGGCCGTGGGGCCCACGGTCGCGTCGACGACGAACACGACGGCGTCCGAGAGCGCGATCGCGACCTCGGCCTGCTCGGCGACGCGCGCCTCGATGCCGGCGACGTCGACCTCCCAGCCGCCCGTGTCGACGAGCGTGAACTGGCGCCCGGCCCACTCGGCCGGGTAGGAGACGCGGTCGCGCGTGACGCCGGGCTTGTCCTCGGTCACGGCCTCGCGGCGGCCGAGGATGCGGTTGACGAGCGTGGACTTGCCCACGTTGGGGCGTCCGACGATCGCGAGGACGGGCAGGGGCGCCGGAGGGGCTTCGCCGTCCAGGTCCTCGCCGTCGGCGGACAGGAGCGCGAGGTCCTCGTCGCCGAGCTCGTAGTCGGCGAGGCCGGCGCGCAGCGAGCGCTCACGGCTGTCGTCGTCCTGCTCGTCGCCCTCGACGGGGACGAACGGATCGGTGGTCTCTTCAGGCTGCCCGACGACGTCGCTCGCCTGGTCGATCGTCTCACCGGGGGTCTGCGACACCTCGTCGAGGGATGCCTGGGCATCGGGCTGTGCGTGGTCGGGTGTGGTCATGGGGACCATTCTCCCAGCAACCGGGCAGTTCTCCGAACGAGGAGCCCGTGCGACACGCCCGGAGTGCACGACGTCACGTGGACGGGGCGTCTCCGCGTCCGGGGCGCTCGGGCCCGTCGACCGGCAGCGCGATGCCCGAGCGGTCCACGGCGGCCGTCACGAGCGTCGCGAGCGCCGACCGGATCTGCTCGTTCGCGGCGTCCAGGGCGGCCTTGCCGCGCACGCCGTCGGGCCTCTCGACGACGACGGGCGCTCCGAACTCGACGTACAGGCGGCGGCGGAACCCCGGGACCCGGCTCAGCCGGTCGCCCGTGCGGCGCGTGCCCAGCACCGCGACGGGCACGACGGGTGCGTGGCCGTTGAGCGCGAGCCAGGCCACGCCCGCGCGCGCCGAGGTCGCGTCGCCGCGCCCGCGGTTGCCCTCGGGGAACACGCCCACTCCCCCGTCGCGGCGCAGGACCGCGAGCGCCGTCACGAGGGCTGCGCGCCCGCCGGTCCGGTCGACGGGGATCTGCCCCGCCGCGCGCAGGACCCACCCCACGGGCCCGACGAACATCTCCTCCTTGACGAGGACGTGCAGAGGGCGGGGCGCGACGCCCAGCACGAGCGGCCCGTCGACGAGCCCCGTGTGGTTGGCCGCGAGGAGCACGGGCCCGGTGGCAGGGACGAGGTCCGCCCCGACCACCCGGGTGTCCCAGATCACGCGCGCGAGGAAGCGCCCCACCCAGCGGGACCAGGCGGGCCCGGCGGGAGAGGGGACGTGCGGGGTGCTCACCGAGCGGGCCCCTCGCCCCCCGTGCCGGCGTCGGGCCCCGTCGCTGCGGTGGCCAGGACCTGCTCGACGACGTCGAGCACGGCCTGGATCGTCTGCTCGAAGTCGAGGTCGGACGAGTCGACGGTCACGACGCCGTCGGCGGCGACGTGGAACTGCGAGACGGTCGAGTCGTCGCGGTCGCGGCGCAGGACCTGGTCCTTGGTCGCCTCGACCGCGGCCGCGTCGGCGGCGCCGTGGACCTCGAGCGAGCGGCGCGCGAGGCGGGCCTCCTCGCTCGCGGTGAGGAGGATGCGGGCGTCGGCGTCGGGGGCCACGACGGTCGTGATGTCGCGGCCCTCGGCCACGATGCCGCGTCCGCCGGAGAACGACGTCCCGGCCGACTCGACCGAGGACTCGGCCGCGATGATCGCGCGCTGCAGGCGGCGCAGCTCGGCGCGCACCGCGAGGTTGGTCGCGACCGCGCTCACGGCCGTCGAGATCTCGGTGGTCCGGATCGCCTCGCCCACGTCGGTGCCGTCGACGTGCACGGTGGGCGCGGCGGGGTCGATCCCCATGACGAGCGGCATGACGTCGACGGCAGCGGCCACGGCGGCCTGGTCGGCCAGGTCCACCTGCTCCTCAAGGCACCACCAGGTCGCGGCGCGGTACATGGCGCCCGTGTCCAGATAGGCGGTGCCGAGGCGGCGCGCGACGGCGCGCGAGACGCTCGACTTGCCCGACCCCGAGGGGCCGTCGATCGCGACGACGATCCCGTGCGAGGCGGCTCGGGTCCCGGCGCTGTCCCCGCTCACTGGGCCAGGTCCTTGCGCAGCGACGTGGCGCCGTGCAGGTACACGTGCTGGACGTCGGCCCGGGGGACGTCGAGCTCGGCGTGCGCCATGAGGCGCACGACGCGGGGCAGCGCGCCGGGCACGCCGATCTCCACGGCGCACATGAGGGGCACGTCGCCGAGCCCCATCTCGCGGGCCGCCGCGGCCGGGAAGTCGGCCACGAGGTCGGGCGTGCACGTGAAGAAGATCGAGATGAGCGACGCGGTGTCGACCTCGTTGGCGTCGAGGACGGCCTGGACGAGCTCGCGCGTGCGCTCGAAGAGGTGCTCGCGCTCGTCGACGTCGAGCTGCGTGGCGCCCCGGATGGCCCGGACGGGCATGGGTACTCCTTCGTACGGGAGGGTCGGGTCGAGAGGAGGCCGACCCGGGCCCGCGTGAGGACGCGGGCGCGGGACGGCGGGAGGCGTGCTAGAGCCCGACCTCGCTCATGAGGGTGCCGAGCTCGGTGCGGCCCAGGACGCGGGTGGCGCCGGGACGCAGGTTGCCCAGGTGGATCGATCCGATGCGGGTGCGCACGAGCCGGGTCACGGGGTGGCCGATCTCCTCGAACATGCGGCGCACGATGCGGTGACGCCCCTCGTGCAGGACGACCTCGACCATGCTGGCCTGCGGGGTCGTGTCGACCACGCGGTAGCGGTCGACCTTGGCCGGCCCGTCCTCGAGCTCGATGCCGTGGAGCAGCTTGTTCGCGACGTTGCCCGCGACGCGGCCCTCGACCGAGACGAGGTAGGTCTTGGAGACCTCGTACTTGGGGTGCGAGAGACGGTTGGCGAGCTCGCCGTCGTTCGTCAGGAGCAGCAGGCCCTCGCTGTCGGCGTCGAGACGCCCGACGTGGAAGAGGCGCTCGGGGCGCGTCGCGACGAACTGCGTGAGCGCGGGGCGTCCCTCGGGGTCGTGCATCGTGGAGACGACGCCCAGCGGCTTGTTGAGCGCGATCGTCACGAGCGACTGGTCGAGCTGGATGCGCATGCCGTCGACGTGGATGACCGCGGTCTCGGGGTCCACGCGGACGCCGAGCTCGCGCACCAGGACGCCGTCGACCTCGACGCGGCCCGCGGCGATCAGGTCCTCGCACGCGCGGCGCGAGCCCAGGCCTGCGGTCGCGAGGACCTTCTGGAGGCGCACGCCGTCGGCGACGTGCACGTCCGGCTGGGGACCCTTGGGCGCGACCGGGCGGCGCGGGGGCTTGCTCTTGCCCGCCTGGGCGTCGCCGGCCCACCCGCGGCCCGCCCCGGTGCGGGGGGCCGAGGAGCGAGGTGCGCCCGACCGTCCGCCCGGTCGACCGGTGCCCGAGGTGTTCTCGGACCGCTGTCCTCGGGCGGCCGGACGGCCACCCTCGCGTGCGCTGCTCATGATGTTCCTTCGTCGTTCGTGCTGGGTCGAGCGTCGTCGGGCAGGGCCGGCGACCGCGGCTGTGCGCGGTCGCTCCCACCCTCGGACGCTCCGAGTGTGCTGTCTGCGGCGTCGAGGATGGAGTCGACGTCCGGCAGGTGCGGCGCGAGGGCGGGGAGCTCGTCGAGGGACGAGAAGCCCATGCGCTCCATGAAGTATCCCGTGGTTCCGTACAGGACCGCACCCGTCGAGGGATCCTGGCCGACCTCCGCGACGAGTCCGCGGGTCGTCAGCGTCCGTACGACGCCGTCCACGTTCACGCCGCGCACGGCCGAGATCTGGCCGCGCGTGACCGGTTGACGGTACGCGATGACGGCGAGGGTCTCCAAAGCGGCCTGCGTCAGGCGCGCAGTCTGGCCCTCGAGCAGGAAGCGCCCGACGACGTCGGCGAACACGGGCGCGGAGTAGACGCGCCACCCGCCGCCGGCCTGGCGGAGCTCGAACCCGCGGGGGCGCCCACCGAGCTCACCGCGGTACTCGGCCGCCAGCTCGGCGAGCAGGTCCTCGACCTCGCGCTGCGGGAGACCGAGCGCCGTGGCGAGCTGCACCGCGGGGATCGGCTCGTCGGCGACCATCAGGACGGCCTCGAGGGCCGCGAGCGCCCCGCCCGGGACGTGGGCGACGTCGAACGACGGCTCGTCCGGCTCGGCGCCGGGGGCAGCGGGCCCTCCGGTCGGGGATCCGGGTCCCGCGTGGTCGTCGTCCTGGTCGCCCGCGCGGGCGACCGGGGTGTCGACGGTGTCGTACGTCATGCTCTCCTCACTCATGCTGTGGTCCGGCCGTGCCTGGTCCTGCCCCGTCGTGGGGCGGTGCCGCGTGGGCGTCGAGCTCGTCGAACTCACCGCCCACCTCGTCGAGCACGGCACCGAGCATCGCGTCGGATGCTCCGCCGTCGTCGCCGGTGGCCCCGTCGCCCGTGGCGCCGGTCCAGCGGACCGTGAGCTCGCCGAGCGCCTCGACCTGCTCGAACGCGACGAGCCCCTCGCGGAAGAGCTCGAGGAGCGCCAGGAAGCGGGCCACGACGACGATCGTCTCGCCCGCGTCGGCGACGAGCGTCCGGAAGGACGCAGCGCCCTCGCGGCGCAGGTGCCCGACGACGATCCCCGCCTGCTCGCGCACGCTCACCGCGGGCGCGTGCAGGTGGGTCAACGACACCCCCGGCGGGGGCGCCTTGGGCTCGAGGGCCTTGGCCGCGAGCGCCGCGAGCTGGTCGGGCCCGAGCTTCCACACGAGCTCGGGCAGCAGGGCCGCGAGGTGGGGCTCGAGCTGGACGACGCGCGGGAAGCGCCGCCCCTCGGTCGCGAGCCGCTCGGCGATGACCGCCGAGACCTGCTTGTACGCGCGGTACTGCAGGAGGCGGGCGAACAGGAGGTCGCGGGCCTCGAGGAGCTCGAGGTCCTCGGCGCTCTCGACGTCCCCCGTGGGCAGCAGGCGCGCTGCCTTGAGGTCCAGGAGCGTCGCGGCCACGAGCAGGAACTCGCTCGCGGTGCCCAGGTCCCAGCCGGGGTGCGCGCCTCGCCCGCGCCCACGGCGAGACGAGGCGCCTGCGGGCGAGCCGCCGTCGGGACCGTGCTCCTCCGAGCGCTCGGCGCGCGCCGCCGCCTCGGCCTCGCGCGCGAGGCGTTCGGCCGTGCGGATGTACGCGATGAAGTCGTCGGTCACCTGAGCGAGAGCGATCTCGGTGATGTCGAGCTTGTGCTTGGCGATGAGCGAGAGCAGCAGGTCGAACGGGCCCGAGAAGTTCTCGAGGTGGACCTCGAAGGCCGGGTTGCCGTACCGGTCCGTGCTCGGCGGTGGGGGCGCCGGTTGCTCCTGCGCGTGAGCAACCGGGGCGGTTGCCTGCACGGTGTCAGGCAGCGTCGCCACGGGCGACCAGCTCGCGGGCGAGCTGACGGTACGCCGTCGCCCCCGGGTGGGTCGGGGCGTACACCGTGATGGGCTCGGCGGCCACGGAGGCGTCCGGGAACTTCACGGTCCGCCCGATCACGGTGTGCAGCAGCTTGTCGCCGAAGGCCTCGTGCACACGGGCCACGACCTCGCGCGAGTGCAGCGTGCGCGAGTCGAACATGGTCGCGAGGATGCCGTCGATCTCGAGACGCGGGTTGAGCCGGTCACGCACCTTCTCGATGGTCTCGACGAGCAGGGCCACGCCGCGCAGCGCGAAGAACTCGCACTCGAGCGGGATGAGCACGCCGTGCGCGGCCGTCAGGGCGTTGACCGTGAGCAGGCCCAGCGACGGCTGGCAGTCGACGAGGATCACGTCGTACTCGTCGAGCACGGGGCGCAGGACCCGCGACAGGACGGACTCGCGGGCGACCTCGCCCACGAGCTGGACCTCGGCCGCCGACAGGTCGATGTTCGCGGGGAGCACGTCCAGGTTCTCGACGTTCGTGGGGACGATGACCTCGCGGATGTCCGCACCGCGCTCCATGAGCAGGTTGTAGACCGTGCGGTCGAGCTCGTGCGGGTTCACGCCCAGACCCACCGAGGCGGCGCCCTGCGGGTCGAAGTCCACCAGGAGGACCCTGCGGCCGTACTCGGCCAGCGCGGCACCCAGGTTGATGGTCGTGGTCGTCTTGCCGACCCCACCCTTCTGGTTGCACATCGCGATGATGCGGCCGGGGCCGTGCGTGGGCAGCACCTCCGGGACGGGGAAGTCGGGGACCGTGCGCCCCACGGGATCGACCCGCGGGAAGCTGTCGGGCGCGACGTCCGCACCGCCGTCGACGACCCCGGGTCCCGCACCGACGCGCGCGTCGAACGGTTCGGTGGCGTCCTGTGTCTCGCTCGGGGCCTGGCTGCTCACGTCGGCCACGCTACCCCAGCGTCCCCGCGAGGACGCGAGCACGCGCCGGAGTGGCGCGATCCGGCGCGACGTCAGCCGAGCGCGCGCGGGTGCGCCGAGGCGTACACCTCGCGCAGCGTGTCCCGGGTCACGAGCGTGTAGATCTGGGTCGTCGTCACCGAGGCGTGCCCCAGGAGCTCCTGGACCACGCGCACGTCGGCGCCGCCCGCGAGCAGGTGGGTCGCGAACGAGTGACGCAGGGTGTGCGGCGAGATGCGCTCGGGGTGCTCGAGCCCGGCGCGCTCGGCCGCGGTCCGCAGGACCGCCCACGCGCTCTGCCGGCTCAGCCGGGCACCGCGCGTGTTGAGGAAGACCGCAGGCGTGCCCCGGCCCGTCGCGGCCAGCGCGGGCCGAGACCGCACGAGGTAGGCGTCGAGCGCGCGCACCGCGTACGAGCCCACGGGCACCACGCGTTCCTTGCCCCCCTTGCCGAACAGGCGCACCGCCCCGGTCTCGAGGTCCAGGTCGTCGACGTCGAGGCTCACGGCCTCGGAGATGCGGGCGCCCGTCGAGTAGACGAGCTCGAGCAGCGCGCGGTCGCGCAGCGGCCCCGGCCCCTCCCCCGCCCCGGCGGCCTCGAGGATCGCCTCGACCTCGTCGGTGGAGATCGCCTTGGGCAGCCGCTTGCCCTGTGCGGGCGGACGCACCTCGGCCGACGGGTCGGTGCCCGTGTGCCCCTCGAGCGCGCAGAACCGGTGCCACCCGCGCACCGCGGCCAGCGACCGGGCCGTCGACGACGGCGAGAGGAGGGCTGCGCCGTCGGACCCCGTGCGGACCGTGGTGACGTACTCCGCGACGTCCGCCGCGCTCACCTCGGCGGGCTCGGTGCGGCCGCGCGCCGCGAGGTACGCGGCGTAGCGGGCCAGGTCGCGCCGGTAGGCCGCGACCGTGTTCGGGGAGAGCCCGCGCTCGACCGTGAGGTGCGCGAGGTACTCGCGCACGGCCCGGTCGAGCGCTGCGGGCAGCGGCGGAGCCGGGGGCGTGGCGTCCGGGTCGGCAGGGGCGGGGGGACCGCCCGAGGGCCCGACGGCGAGCGCGGGCTCCCCGGCGGCGACGCGCGTCATCGCGCGTCGGCTGCTCGTCGGACGGTCATCCCGTGCGTCCCGGCCCGACCCTCAGAAGGGGAGGAAGACGTCGACCGCGACGGCGACGAACAGCAGGGTCAGGTACGTGATCGAGGCGTGGAACACCTTCATGGCCCCGAGCTTGCCCTTGGTCGGGTCGTTGGCGCGGCGCAGCATGGTGATGCACAGGGCCAGGAACCAGGCGCCGAGGCCGATCGCGACCACGCCGTAGACCCACGTCATGGGGGCGAGCCACCACAGCGCGAGCGACGAGGCGATCATCGCCACGGTGTAGCCGATCATCTCGCGCGCGACCTTGCGGTTGTCGGCGACGACAGGGAGCATCGGCACGCCGGCGTTCGCGTAGTCCTTCTTGAACTTGATCGACAGCGGCCAGTAGTGCGGCGGCGTCCAGAAGAAGATCACGAGGAACAGCGCGACCGCGGACCAGCTGAGCGAACCGGTGACCGCCGACCAGCCGATGAAGACCGGCATGCAGCCCGCGATCCCGCCCCACACGATGTTCTGGGGCGTGCGTCGCTTGAGGATCATGGTGTAGCCCACGACGTAGATCGCGATGGCCGCGAACGTGAGCCAGGCCGAGGGCGCGTTGACGAGCCACGCGAACCACACGAGCGCGATCACGCCGAGCGCGGTCGCGAAGACCAGCGCAGCGCGCGGGGAGATCTCCCCGGTGACGAGCGGGCGCCGCTTGGTGCGGTTCATGAGCTCGTCGATGTCACGGTCGATGTAGCAGTTGAAGACGTTGGCGGACGCGGCCGCCAGCGTGCCGCCGACGAGCGTCTTGACGACGAGCCAGAGGTCCGGGAGCCCACCCTGGGCAAGGATCATGGTGGGCAGCGTCGTCACGAGCAGGAGCTCGATGATGCGCGGCTTCGTCAGGGCGACGTACGCGCCGATCGTGCTGCGGACCCCCGCGACGGCATGGCCGTCCGTGGAGACCCGGGCCTGCCCGGCGACCGGGGAGGTCGCGGCAGGGCGAGACGGGATACCCGTCTCGTCGATCGGTGCCTGGCTCGTGGTGTGCACGCGCTTCGGTGTTCCGTTCTGGCGAGGAATGCTGGGGGGCGTCGTCCGGCAGCCGGTGCGTGTCTGCTCCGACCCGCTGGACATCCGTCCCATGCTACGTCGCCCGTCCTCTCGGCGCCGCCCTGCCCGCCCGAACAAAAGTGTGAGATCCGACCGAAATCCACGAGATGGTCGCGCGACGTGCCCGCTCGGGGCGCACGTATAGGCTGGGCGGAGCAACCGACGGCCTGGTGCCCCGGTGCGACCCGAGGCGACCTGACCTCGCGGTGCGCACCGTCGCGACCGGCCGGTCCGTCGCTCCGCCCTCGGTCCCCCTGTGAGTCACCGGGTGCGCGCGAAGGAATAGTTCAACGGTTGATCCGAGTTGAATCGACGAAGATCCGGGGCGCAGACTCCGGACGGGAAAGAGGTCCGGTGAACGCGTTCGTTCCTGCCAACCAGCCCCTCGAGTGGTCCCCCCTGGACGACCAGGCTGTCAAGACCATCAAGGCTCTCGCGGCCGACGCCGTCGAGAAGGTCGGCAACGGCCACCCCGGGACGGCGATCTCGCTGGCTCCCGCCGCGTACCTGCTCTTCCAGAAGGTCATGCGCCACGACCCGGCCGACTCGCACTGGGTCGGTCGCGACCGCTTCGTGCTCTCCGCGGGCCACTCGTCGCTGACGATCTACCTCCAGCTCTTCCTCGCCGGCTACGGTCTGGAGATCGAGGACATCGAGGCGCTGCGCACCTGGGGCTCCAAGACCCCCGGCCACCCCGAGTACAAGCACACCAACGGTGTCGAGATCACCACGGGCCCCCTCGGCCAGGGCCTCGCGTCCTCGGTCGGCATGGCCATGGCGGCCCGCCGCGAGCGCGGCCTGCTCGACCCGTCGACCGCGCCGGGCGAGAGCCCGTTCGACCACCACGTCTACGTCATCGCGTCGGACGGCGACCTGCAGGAGGGCGTGACCTCCGAGGCCTCGTCCCTCGCGGGCCACCAGCAGCTCGGCAACCTCATCGTGATCTGGGACGACAACAAGATCTCGATCGAGGACGACACCGACATCGCGTTCACCGAGGACGTCCTCGCGCGCTACGCGGCCTACGGCTGGCACACCCAGAAGGTCGACTGGACCCAGGGCGGCACGGGCTACGCGGAGAACGTCGACGAGCTCGCAGCAGCCGTCGCCGCAGCCCAGGCCGAGACCGGCAAGCCCTCGATCATCGCGCTGCGCACGATCATCGGCTGGCCCTCGCCCACCAAGCAGAACACCGGTGGCATCCACGGCTCGGCCATGGGCGCCGACGAGATCCGCGGCCTCAAGGTCGAGCTCGGCCTGGACCCGGAGAAGTCGTTCGACGTCTCGCCCGAGGTCCTCGCCTACACGCGCGCCGTCGGCGAGCGCGGTGCCGAGCTGCGCGAGCGCTGGGACACCGCGTTCGAGGCCTGGAAGATCGCGAACCCCGAGGGCAACGCCCTCCTCGAGCGCCTCACGGCCCGCGAGCTCCCGGCCGGCTGGACCGAGTCGCTCCCCACGTTCGAGGCAGGCAAGGACGTCGCGACGCGCGCTGCCTCCGGCAAGGTCCTCTCGGCCCTGGCCGACACCCTGCCCGAGCTCTGGGGCGGCTCGGCCGACCTCGCGGGCTCGAACAACACGACCATGGACGGCGAGCCGTCGTTCGTCCCGGCCGAGCACGCGACCAAGAAGTTCCCGGGCCACGAGTACGGCCGCACGCTGCACTTCGGCATCCGTGAGCACGCCATGGGCTCGATCCTCAACGGGATCGTGCTGCACGGCGGCACGCGCGCCTACGGCGGCACGTTCCTCACGTTCTCCGACTACATGCGCCCCGCGGTCCGCCTCGCGGCGCTCATGGAGATCCCGTCGACGTTCGTCTGGACGCACGACTCGATCGGTCTGGGCGAGGACGGCCCCACGCACCAGCCCATCGAGCACTTCGCCGCGCTGCGCGCGATCCCGGGCCTCGACGTCGTGCGTCCCGCGGACGCCAACGAGACCGCGTGGGCGTGGCGCACGATCCTCGAGCACGACGACCGCCCGGCGGGCCTCATCCTGACCCGTCAGAACGTCCCGACGTTCCCGCGCGGCACGGACGGCTTCGCGGACGCCTCGGGCACCGCGAAGGGTGGCTACGTGCTGCTCGACACCGAGGGCACGCCCGACGTGATCCTCATCGGCACGGGCTCCGAGGTCCAGCTGGCCGTCGAGGCGCGCGAGCAGCTCGCCGCCGACGGCATCGCGGCCCGCGTGGTCTCGCTGCCCAGCCGCGAGTGGTTCGACGCGCAGAGCCCCGAGTACCGCGAGAGCGTGCTCCCGGCGGCCGTCAAGGCCCGCGTCTCGGTCGAGGCGGGCATCGCCCAGGGCTGGCGCGACCTGGTCGGCGACGCCGGCCGTTCCGTGAGCCTCGAGCACTACGGCGCGTCCGCGGACTACAAGATCCTCTACCGCGAGTTCGGGATCACGTCGGAGGCCGTCGCCTCGGCCGCCAAGGAGTCCATCGAGGCGGCCCGTACGGGCACCGCACCGGGTGGCGAGGCCATCCCCTCGGTCGGTGGCACTGGCGACCAGCGCTGACCATCCGTAGATTCCAGGAGGGGGCGGCTTCCGTCCGCCCCCTCCTGGGACGTCCGTGAGGACGGCCGCCAGACGACGAGAGGGAGAATCGTGTCCGTGCACCACAGCGCAGCACCAGCACCCGTCCGCGAGCTGTCGGAGGCAGGTGTCTCCATCTGGTTGGACGACCTCTCCCGAGAACGACTGCGCAGCGGTGGGCTCGCCGACCTGATCGGCTCGCGAGCCGTCGTCGGCGTCACGACGAACCCCACGATCTTCGCGGGCGCGCTCGCCAAGGGCGACGCCTACGACGCCCAGCTCGCCGAGCTGGCCGCGGCCGGGACCGACGTCGAGGCCGCGGTCGAGCGCATCACCACGGACGACGTGCGCGCTGCGGCCGACGTCCTGCGCCCGGTCTACGACGCGACCGACGGCGTCGACGGCCGGGTCTCGATCGAGGTGGACCCCCGCCTGGCGCGAGACGCCGACGCCACCGTCGCGACCGCCGTCCGCCTGTGGCAGACGGTCGACCGCCCCAACGTCCTCATCAAGATCCCCGCCACGGTCGAGGGCCTCGACGCGATCGAGCGCACCCTGGCCCAGGGCATCAGCGTCAACGTGACGCTCATCTTCTCGCTCGCGCGCTACCGCCGCGTCATGGACGCCTTCCTGTCCGGGATCGAGCAGGCGAGGTCCGCCGGGCACGACGTGACGCGCATCGCGTCCGTCGCGTCCTTCTTCGTCTCGCGCGTCGACGCGGCGGTCGACACCGCGCTCACCGCGATCGGCTCGCCCGAGGCGCTCGACCTGCGCGGACGTACCGCGATCGCCAACGCGCGGCTCGCCTACGAGGCCTACGAGCAGGTCCTCCAGAGCGACCGCTGGCGTGCCCTCGCCGCGACCGGCGCCCACCCGCAGCGCCCCCTGTGGGCCTCGACGGGCGTCAAGAACCCCGAGTACCGCGACACCCTCTACGTCGACGAGCTCATCGCCCCCGACGTGGTCAACACCATGCCGCAGGCGACGCTCGACGCGTTCGCGGACCACGGTGTGGTCCTCGGGAACACCGTCGCCGGCACCTACACCGCGTCCCGCTCGGTCCTCGAGACCGTCGAGTCGTTCGGCGTCTCGCTCGCCGAGGTGACCGAGCGGCTCGAGGTCGAGGGCGTCGAGAAGTTCGAGACCAGCTGGTCCGACCTGCTGGCGACCGTCGCGGACGGGCTCGCCCGGGCCGGCGGCGCACCCGCATGACGCGGGCACGCTCCCGGCGTGCCGGAGGTGCCGGCGCTGCTGTCGCGGCCCCTGCGGCCCCGATCGTGGACGCCCCGCGAGCGCCCCGCGCACACCACCTAGGCTCTACCTCGGTCCGCAGGACGGACCTTTCGACCATTCCAGCCCACGCCGACGAGAACGGTGACATCAGTTGAGACCGGCAAAGATCAGCGCAGAGCACAACCCGCTGCGCGACCCGCGTGACCTTCGACTCCCCCGCATCGCCGGGCCCAGCGGCCTCGTGATCTTCGGCGTCACGGGCGACCTCGCCCGCAAGAAGCTCATGCCCGCCGTGTACGACCTCGCCAACCGCGGTCTCCTGCCGCCCGGCTTCGCGCTCACGGGCTTCGCCCGCCGCGACTGGGAGGACCAGGACTTCGCCAAGGTCGTGCGGGACGCCGTCGAGCAGTACGCCCGCACCCCGTTCCGCGAGGCGACCTGGAAGCAGCTCGCCGAAGGCATCCGGTTCGTCCAGGGCGAGTTCGACGACGAGCAGGCCTTCGAGCGTCTGCGCACCACGGTCGAGGAGCTCGACAAGGAACGCGGCACGGGCGGCAACCACGCGTTCTACCTCTCGGTCCCCCCGAGCGCGTTCCCCCTGGTCTGCGAGCAGCTCTCGCGCTCCGGGCTCTCGCGCTCGGGCGAGGACGCCTGGCGCCGCGTGGTCATCGAGAAGCCGTTCGGCCACGACCTGACCAGCGCGCGCGAGCTCAACGACGTCGTCTCCAAGGTCTTCTCGCCGGACTCGGTCTTCCGCATCGACCACTACCTGGGCAAGGAGACCGTCCAGAACATGCTGGCGCTGCGGTTCGCGAACCAGCTCTACGAACCCATCTGGAACGCGAACTACGTCGACCACGTCCAGATCACCATGGCCGAGGACATCGGCATCGGCGGCCGTGCGGGGTACTACGACGGGATCGGCGCGGCGCGCGACGTCATCCAGAACCACCTCATCCAGCTGCTCGCGCTCACCGCGATGGAGGAGCCCGTCTCGTTCGACGCCGAGTCGCTGCGCGCCGAGAAGCTCAAGGTCCTCTCGGCCGTGCGTCTCCCCCGCGACCTGGGACGCCACACCTCGCGCGGCCAGTACTCGGCCGGGTGGCAGGGCGGCGAGGAGGTCGTGGGGTACCTCGAGGAGGACGGCATCTCGCCCGAGTCCACGACCGAGACGTTCGCCGCGATCCGGGTCGACATCGACAACCGCCGCTGGGCCGGGGTGCCGTTCTACCTGCGCACGGGCAAGCGCCTGGGCCGTCGCGTCACGGAGATCGCCGTCGTCTTCAAGTCGGCTCCGCACCTGCCGTTCGAGTCGTCGGCCACCTCCGAGCTCGGCAAGAACGCGCTCGTGATCCGGGTCCAGCCCGACGAGGGCGTCACGATCCGGTTCGGCGCGAAGGTCCCCGGCACCGCGATGGAGGTCCGGGACGTCACCATGGACTTCGGCTACGGCCACGCCTTCACCGAGTCCTCCCCCGAGGCCTACGAGCGACTGATCCTCGACGTCCTCCTGGGCGACCCGCCGCTCTTCCCGAGCCACGAGGAGGTCGAGCTGTCCTGGAAGATCCTCGACCCGATCACGGCGTTCTGGGAGTCCAAGGGCGCCCCGGAGCCGTACCGCTCCGGTACGTGGGGCCCGGCCTCGGCCGACGACATGATGGCCCGCGACGGTCGCACGTGGCGGCGTCCGTGACCGCGACCGCACCGATCTCCCGCCTGCCCCGGACCTCCGCCCGGACCTCGAACTGGAGCCCCACCTCATGATCATCGATCTCCCCGAGACGACGACCAATGCGGTCAACAAGCGCCTCGTGAAGCTGCGTGACGAGGGTGGCGCGGTCGCCCTCGGGCGCGTCCTGACCCTCGTGGTCCTGGCCGAGGAGGCCGACGTCGAGGACGCGGTCGCCGCCGCCAACGGCGCCTCGCGCGAGCACCCCTGCCGGGTCGTGGTCGTCGCGCCGGCCAACAAGCGCTCGACGGCGCGCCTCGACGCCCAGATCCGCATCGGCGGTGACGCGGGGGCCAGCGAGGTCATCATCCTGCGCCCCTCGGGCCTGCTCGTCGCGCACACCGACACCCTCGTGATGCCGCTCCTGCTCCCGGACGCCCCGATCGTCGCCTGGTGGCCCCGCGAGACGCCCGACAACCCCTCGGCGGACCCCGTCGGCCAGATGGCCCACCGTCGCATCACCGACGCCGTCAACGCCGGCAAGTCCCTCCAGACGCTCCAGCACCTGAGCAAGAGCCACCACCCGGGAGACACCGACCTCGCGTGGACGCGCGTGACCCTGTGGCGCGGGCTCATCGCGGCCGCGCTCGACCAGCCGCCCTACGAGTCCGTGACGGCCGTCGAGGTCGAGGGCGAGGAGCACCACCCCTCTGTCGACATCCTCGCGGCGTGGCTGGCCCAGCAGCTCCGGTGCCCGGTCCGGCTCGTCCGTCGGCGCGGGGTCGAGGGGATCACCAAGGTGACCCTCGAGCGCAAGGGCGGCGCCGTCGTCCTGTCCCGACCGGACGGGCGCATCGTGACCCTGACGCAGCCCGGCCAGCCGGACCGGCGCATCTCGCTGCCGCTGCGCCAGCTCGAGGAGTGCCTCACCGAGGAGCTGCGCCGGCTGGACCCGGACGAGGTCTACGGCGAGGTCCTCACCAAGGGCCTGGCAAGGATCGGCGAATGACGACCGACGCGGGGACCGAGGCCCGCGCGCACGGGGCGCGCCTCGTCGTCGTGCACCCCGACGCGGGCGTGCTCGCCGAGGCCGTCGCCTCGCGCCTGCTGACCCGCATCCTCGACATCCAGTCCGTGCGCACGCCCGTCCACGTCGTCCTCACGGGCGGGACGGTCGGCATCCGTTCGCTCGCGGCCGTCGCCGCGCACCCCGTGCGCGACGCGGTCGACTGGACCGGCGTGCACGTGTGGTGGGGCGACGAGCGCTTCCTGCCGACGGGCGACCCCGAGCGCAACGAGACGCAGGCGCGCGAGGCCCTCCTCGACCACCTGCCGACCCTTCCCGCGCAGAACGTGCACGTCATGGCTGCGCCGGGCGAGGGCGTCGGGACACCCGAGGAGTCGGCCGCGCTCTACGCGGACGAGCTCTCACGCTTCACGCCCGACGGCGCCACGCACCTCGCGTTCGACGTCCTCCTGCTGGGCATGGGGCCGGACGGGCACGTCGCGTCGCTCTTCCCCGGCAACGCGGGGCTCGCAGCCGAGGGCGCCACGACGGGAGTCCACGACTCCCCCAAGCCGCCGCCCGAGCGCGTGTCCCTGACGTTCTCCGCGATCCAGGCAGCGCAGGAGGTCTGGGTCGTCGCCGCGGGCGCCGAGAAGGCCCCTGCCGTCGCGTCCGCCCTGGCCGGGGATCCCGTCGAGACCACGCCGGCCGCTGGAGCGATCGGTACGCAGCGCACGCTGTGGCTGGTCGACCTGGCAGCGAGCAGCACCATCTCCTGAGGACCGGGACCGTCCGGCGCTGCCCGGCGGTCCCGGAACGGCAACGTCAGCACAGCACCGCGGGGCCCGTCCGATGATCGGGGGGGCCCCCGCGGTGCTGTGCTGCTCATGACGACGTGCACGCCGGACGCCGGACGGGCACCTTTCGGTCACTGCCGGGGCGCGTGCGCCCACCATCGGACCGGCAGGGCTAGCGGCGGCTACGACGGGCGCGCAGCGCGGCGAGCGCCTCGTCGAGGAGGGCCACGCCGTCCTCGTCGCTGCGGCGCTCCTTCACGTACGCGAGGTGCGTCTTGTAGGGCTCGTTGCGCAGCGCGCTCGGCGGGTTCGCCTGGTCCTGCCCCCCGGGCAGACCGCAGCGCGGGCAGTCCCAGGTCTCAGGAGTGACGATCTCCACCTCGGAGGAGAAGCTGGGGCGCGTCTCGTGCCCGTTGGCACACCAGTAGGAGACCCAGATGCGCGGGGCGACGTCGCCCCGTTCCGTCTCTCCGAGCGGGCCTGCCCCGACGCGAGACCCCTTGATAGCACTGCCACCAGCCACGACTTCACTCCCCCGACTTCCGACCGGACCGTGACCCGGACCGGTTCCACTCCCCTGCCGCCGGAGCGGCGAGGGTCAGCTGACCTTCTGGATGAGCCCCAGGAGGATGATCACGACGGTCCAGGTGATCGCGAACGTGATCGTGATGCGGTTCAGGTTGCGCTCGGCCACGCCGGAGCTGCCGGCGCTGCTCGAGATGCCGCCACCGAACATGTCCGAGAGGCCGCCGCCCTTGCCCTTGTGCATGAGCACGAGCAGGGTCAAGAAGCCGCTGGTGATGACCAGCAGGATCTGAAGAATGATGCGCAGCGCGTCCACGAGTACGTCCTTGGCTCTTTGGGTCCACGTCGAGAAGTCGAGAGGGACCGCACGGGTGTCCTGGACCGACCTGCGGGTGCAGGTGCGGCACAGAGGACAAGGGTAGGTGACGAGGGGCCGTTCCGACGAACCGTTCCGCACTGCGGGCCACGTCGCCCGGTCGTACGGAGAACCGGCGCTCGCCCGCCCGGCCGCGGCCACCGCACGAGCGGTGGC
>NZ_JACSQF010000024.1:0-36688 GCF_014836755.1 Oerskovia merdavium | reverse complement strand
CCCCCCCCCGCTGCCGGGGCGCGCGCGCGGCGCGACCCGGCAGCGAGGGGGATCAGGCCCCGGTCTGGTGCGACTGGAAGCGCGCGATCTTCGCGAACTCCTCGGGGTCGAGGCTCGCGCCACCGACCAGTGCACCGTCGACGTCCTGCTCCTTCATGAGCTCGGCGATCGACGACGACTTGACCGAACCGCCGTACAGGACGCGCACGGCGTCGGCGACCTCGGTCGAGTAGAGCTCCGCGAGACGGGCACGGATCGCGCCCGCGACCTCCTGCGCGTCCTGCGGGGTGGCGACCTCGCCCGTGCCGATGGCCCAGACGGGCTCGTACGCGATGACGACCTTGGCGGCGTCCTCGGCCGAGAGGCCTTCGAGGGCGCCGTCGACCTGCGCGAGCGTGTAGGAGACCTGCTCGCCCGCCTTGCGGATCTCGAGGGCCTCGCCGACGCAGATGATCGGGATCAGGCCGTGAGCCAGTGCCGCCTTCGACTTGGCGTTGACGAGCGCGTCGTCCTCGCCGTGGTACTGACGACGCTCCGAGTGGCCGACCGCGACGTACGTCACGCCCAGCTTGCTCAGGAACACGGGCGAGATCTCGCCCGTGTAGGCGCCCGAGACGTGCTGCGAGACGTCCTGCGCGCCGTAGGTCAGCTCGAGCTTGTCCGCGTCGACCAGCGTCTGGACGCTGCGCAGGTCCGTGTACGGCGCGAGCACCGTGACCTCGACGGCCGAGAAGTCGTGCTTGGCGTCCTTGAGGGCCCAGGCGAGCTTCTGGACCGTGTGGATGGCCTCCTGGTGGTCCAGGTTCATCTTCCAGTTGCCCGCGATGAGCGGGGTACGTGCATCAGTCATGGTGTGTCTACCTTCTGTGAGCCGTGAGGCTGCGGTGGTGGGGGTCAGGCCTCGAGGACTGCGAGCCCCGGGAGGGACTTGCCCTCGAGGAACTCCAGGCTCGCGCCGCCACCGGTCGAGATGTGGCTGAAGCCGGCCTCGTCGAAGCCGAGGATGCGCACGGCCGCGGCGGAGTCGCCGCCACCGACGATCGTGAACGCGCCGTTCGCGGTCGCGTCGACCAGGGCCTGCGCCACGGCACGCGTACCGCCCGAGAACGCCTCGAACTCGAAGACGCCCGCAGGACCGTTCCAGACGACCGTCTTGGCGTCGACGATCTTGCTCGCGAAGAGCTTGGCCGACTCGGGGCCGATGTCCAGACCGATCTTGCCGTCCGGGATCGCGTCCGCAGGCACGACCTCGTAGGGAGAGTCGGCGGCGAACGAGTCCGCGGCGAGGATGTCGGTCGGCAGGACGATCTCGACGCCTGCCTTCTCTGCGTCAGCGAGGTAGCCCTTGACCGTCTCGATCTGGTCCGTCTCGAGGAGCGAGTTGCCCACCGAGTAGCCCTTGGCCGCGAGGAAGGTGAAGACCATGCCGCCACCGATGAGCAGGCGGTCCGCCTTGGTCAGCAGGTTGGCGATGACACCGAGCTTGTCGGAGACCTTCGAGCCGCCGAGCACGACGACGTAGGGGCGGGCCGGGTCCTCGGTCGCCTTCTTCAGGGAGTCGACCTCCTTGAGGACGAGCTCGCCGACCGCGGACGGCAGCACCTTGGCGATGTCGTAGACCGAGGCCTGCTTGCGGTGCACGACGCCGAACCCGTCCGACACGTACGCGTCCGCGAGGGCGGCGAGGTCCGCAGCGAGCGACTCGCGCTCGGCGTCGACCTTCGAGGTCTCACGAGGGTCGAAGCGGATGTTCTCGAGCAGCGCGACCTCGCCGTCGCCGAGGGCGGCGACCGTGGCACGGGCGGACTCGCCGACGGTGTCGGCCGCGAGCGTCACCGGCGCGCCGAGGAGCTCGCCGAGGCGGGCTGCGACGGGGGCGAGGGAGTACTTGGCGTCCGGCTCACCCTTGGGACGCCCGAGGTGCGCGGTCACGACGACCTTCGCACCGGCGTCGGTCAGACGCTTGAGCGTGGGGAGCGCGGCGCGGATGCGGCCGTCGTCCGTGATGGTCGTCCCGTCGAGGGGGACGTTGAAGTCCGAGCGGACGAGCACGCGCTTGCCGCGCAGGTCGCCGAGGGAGTCGATGGTCTTCATGAGCACACTCCTGGTCTGAACAGGTCGAAACAGGTCACGTCACACATGACTGCGTCCGCGTGCATGGGCGGCCAACCGGGCCGGCCACGCACGCGGACGCAGAATTCACCTCACGTCGAAGAGACGGAGATCAGAGGCGCACACCCACGTACTGCGTGAGGGCGACGAGGCTGTTCGAGTAGCCCCACTCGTTGTCGTACCAGGAGACGACCTTGACCTGGTTGCCCGAGACCTTGGTCAGCTTCGAGTCGAAGATGCTCTGGTGCGGGTTGGTCACGATGTCCGAGGACACGATCTCGTCCTCGACGTACTCGAGAACACCCTTCAGCGCGCCCTCGGCAGCAGCCTTGACCGCGGCGTTGACCTCCTCGACCGTGACCTCCTTCGAGGCGACGAAGGTGAGGTCCGTGGCCGAGCCCGTGATGACGGGGACGCGGAGCGCGTAGCCGTCGAGCTTGCCCTTGAGCTCGGGGAGCACGAGGGAGACGGCCTTGGCCGCACCGGTCGAGGTGGGGACGATGTTCTGCGCGGCCGCACGGGCACGACGCAGGTCCTTGTGGGGGCCGTCCTGCAGGTTCTGGTCACCCGTGTACGCGTGGATCGTGGTCATGAGACCGTTCTCGATCCCGATCGCGTCGTTGAGCGCCTTGGCCAGCGGGGCGAGGCAGTTCGTGGTGCACGACGCGTTGGAGATGATGTGCTGCGTCGCGGGGTCGTACTGCTCGTGGTTCACGCCGACGACGAACGTGCCGTCCTCGTTCTTCGCCGGAGCGGAGATGATGACCTTCTTGGCGCCGGCCTCGAGGTGAGCCTTGGCCTTGGTCGCGTCGGTGAAGAAACCGGTCGACTCGATGACGATGTCAGCACCGAGCTCGGCCCAGGGCAGGTTAGCCGGGTCGCGCTCTTCGAGGGCGCGGATGGCCTTGCCGTCGACGATGATGTTGTTGTCGTCGAAGTCGACGCTCAGCGGGAAACGACCCAGGACGGTGTCGTACTTCAGCAGGTGCGCGAGCGTCTTGTTGTCCGTGAGGTCGTTGACACCCACGATCTCGATGTCAGCCCCCGACGCGATGATGGCGCGGAAGAAGTTACGTCCGATACGACCGAAGCCGTTGATACCGACGCGGATGGTCACAATGCCCTCCTCAGGGCGCGCCGGTGTTCCCGACGCACACGGTTGATGCCGAACGATCACGTACTACGGCGTACGTAGGTGGTGAACGGCGAAGTACTCCCCCACTGAATGCCTGACGGCGTGATCCCGGGAACTCGGAGCCTCAGCGACAGCTGCGACTCAAAGGGTCCCGAAGACCTCAGTGAAGGAGCACGTCTTTGTCACCTGACATCCCCGAGCCTATACCCAAAGCGGCCCGACACGTGACCTGAGACCTGATCTGAGACGACCTTGCACGAAGCGTGGGAACGTGATGGAGGCCCGAGACGCACGTCACACCAGCGTCACCGCACCGCCCGGACCGCGCTCCACGGCGTGCGAGGCGCTCGGCGCACGACGAGGGGCGCGCACCGTCCGGTGCGCGCCCCTCGTCCACCCACGGGTGGGTGCTCAGACGTCGAGCAGGTCCGGGCTCAGACCGGCCTCGGTGTCGGGGATGCCCAGCTCCGCAGCCCGCTTGTCCGCGGTCGAGAGGAGGCGTCGGATGCGGCCCGCGACGGCGTCCTTGGTCAGCGGCGGCTCGGCCAGCTGACCCAGCTCCTCGAGCGACGCCTGCTTGTGCGCGAGGCGCAGCTCGCCGGCCTCGCGCAGGTGGTCGGGCAGGTCCGGCCCGAGGATCTCGAAGGCCCGCTCGACGCGGGCCCCGGCCGCGACCGCCGCGCGTGCCGAGCGCCGCAGGTTGGCGTCGTCGAAGTTCGCGAGCCGGTTGGCCGTGCCACGCACCTCGCGCCGCTGGCGCCGCTCCTCCCAGACGACCACGGTCTCGTGGGCCCCCAGCCGCGTGAGCATCGCGCTGATGGCCTCGCCGTCGCGGATGACCACACGGTCCACCCCGCGGACCTCGCGCGCCTTGGCCGAGATGCCCAGGCGTCGGGCAGCGCCGACGAGAGCGAGGGCGGCCTCCGGCCCCGGGCACGTGACCTCGAGCGCGGACGAGCGCCCCGGCTCCGTCAGCGAACCGTGCGCGAGGAACGCGCCGCGCCACGCGGCCTCGGCCTCGCCGACCCCGGCCGACACCACCTGCGGGGGCAACCCCCGCACGGGCCGGCCACGGTTGTCGAGCAGGCCCGTCTGGCGAGCGAGCGACTCGCCGTCCTTGACGACCCTCACCACGTACCGGCTCCCCCGACGCAGACCGCCCGCCGAGACCACGATCAGCTCGCTCGTGTGCCCGTACACGTCGCTGATCGTCTGCCGGAGCCGACGCGCGGCGATCGCCGTGTCCAGCTCGGCCTCGATCACGATGCGACCGGAGATGATGTGCAACCCACCGGAGAATCGCAGCATGGCCGAGACCTCCGCCTTGCGGCAGGAGGTCTTGTCCACCTTGAGTCGCGCGAGCTCGTCCTTCACCTGTGCCGTCAACGCCATGGCGACATCCTCCCATCAACGGGCAACGATCGTGACCGCACTCCCCCACGCGGGCGTCGGTCAGTGCGTCGTCGTCCCCACGTCGCCGAGGAACCCGTCGAAGACGTCCCGCAGGGCCGCGGCGAGGCGCAGCGCGTCGTGCCGCGGGGTCCCGTCGGAACGCCCGACCTGACGGAGCAGGAGGCGCGCACCCATGCGCGCCGACTCGTCGGCCAGCAGCCCGATGTCCTCGACCGCGCTCGGGTCAGCCACCACGGCGTCGATCCGCAGCCCGGGCGCGTGCTTGTGCAGCGCCTCCAGGTGGTCGGTGGCCGTGAGGCCGTAGGTCTCGCCCGCGTCGCTCGAGAGGTTGAGCACGACGCAGCGCCGGGCCGCGGTCTCGTGCAGCGCGTGCGCGAGCTCGGGGACGAGCAGATGGGGCATGACCGACGAGTACCAGGAGCCCGGGCCGAGGATCACCCAGTCCGCGGACCGCACCGCCTCCACGGCCTCGGGGCACGCGGGCGGGTCGGGGGGAACCAGGCGCAGCTGCTCGATGCGTGCGTGCGTCACGGCGACCTGGCTCTGGCCCACGATCGTCGAGAGCCCGTCCCCGGTGCGCACGTCCGCTTCGATGCCGAGCGGCACGGCGGCCATGGGCAGCACCCGGCCGCGAGCCCCGAGCAGCTTGCCCACCCAGTCGAGCCCTGCCACGGGGTCGTCCAGGAGCTCCCAGAGGGCCACGATGAGCAGGTTCCCGACCGCGTGCTGGTCGAGGTCGCCGCTCGAGGAGAACCGGTGCTGCAGGACCGAGCTCCAGGTCCGCCCCCACTCGGAGTCGTCGCACAGGGCCGCGAGCGCCATCCTGAGGTCGCCGGGCGGCAGCACCCCGAGCTCGGAACGAAGCCTCCCGGAGGAGCCGCCGTCGTCCGCGACGGTCACGACCGCGGTGATGCGGTCCGTCATGAGCCGCAGCGAGGACAGCGTCGCCGACAGGCCGTGGCCTCCGCCGAGCGCCACGACCGCGGGGTTGCTGAGAGTCACACCTACTCCTTGCCGAGGTCTCGGGCGGTCACGGTCACGCGCTGGCCCAGCGCCCGGAGCTTCTTGGCGAGCTCCTCCGAGACCGCGACCGAACGGTGCTTGCCGCCCGTGCAGCCGACGGCGATCGTCACGTAGCGCTTCTCCTCGGCGAGGTAGCCGGACAGGACGGGCTCGAGCGCGCTCACGTAACGGTCGATGAACTCGAGGGCTCCCGGGCGCGCCAGGACGTAGTCGCGCACAGGCTCGTCACGGCCGGTCAGGTGACGCAGCTCGGTGATCCAGTAGGGGTTCGCGAGGAACCGCATGTCGACGACGTGGTCCGCGTCGAGCGGGATCCCGTACTTGAAGCCGAACGAGACGATGTTGATCCGCAGCGCGTCCGGTGTGCCCTCGGCCACGGCTGCGCGGACCTCTCGCGCCAGGTCGTGGACGTTGAGGTCAGAGGTGTCGATGACGACGTCGGCGCGCTCCTCGACGCTCGCGACGAGGCGGCGCTCCTCGGCGATCCCGTCGAGGATCCGGCCTCCTCCCTGGAGGGGGTGCGGACGACGGACCTGCTCGTAGCGTCGGACGAGCACCTCGTCGGACGCGTCGAGGAACAGGATGCGGTAGAAGACGCCGGCGTCCCGCAGGTGCTTGAGGACGTCGAGCAGGTCGGTGAAGAACCCGCCGCCGCGGACGTCGACGACCGCGGCGATGCGCTGGACGCTCGACCCCGCGCGCGTCATCATGTCGACGAGCGGTACGAGCATCCTGGGCGGCATGTTGTCCACGACGTACCAGTCGAGGTCCTCGAGGACCGCGGCAGCACGCGTACGACCCGCCCCGGACATGCCCGTGATGACGAGGACCTCGGCGTCCGAGCGCTCGGGCGCGGGGGTGGTCGCCTCGATCGCGGGGATTCCCTGGGGGACGGTCGTCGGCGAGGGTTCGGTGCTCATGCTCCCAGCATGCCAGCCGGTCACGCGGGGACGGCCCCGCTCGCGGTGGGGGGCACCCCGGGCGTGTCCGGCCCGGACGGCTCCCCCGGCCCGACGGCGTCGCTCGCCGACGCGGTCTCGCTCACCGTGGTCGTGGTCGTGGTCGTGGTGGCGGGCGGGACGTCGGTGCGTGCGCCCGTCTCCGCGGGAGCGGGCGGGGCAGGCTGCGGGTCGGGGCCGAGCGCGGCGACCACGGCTGCAGCCGTCGCGGCCCCCATGCCGGGCACGGTCGCGATCTCCTCGGCGGACGCGGCCCGCAGCCGCTTGAGCGAGCCGAAGTGCGTGAGGAGGGCCTTCTTGCGCGCGGGCCCGAGACCGGGCACGTCGTCCAGGACCGAGACGGTCATGGCCTTGCCCCGCTTCTTGCGGTGGTAGGAGATCGCGAACCGGTGCGCCTCGTCACGGACGCGCTGGAGCAGGTAGAGGCCTTCGGAGCTGCGCTGCAGGATCACGGGGTAGTCCTCCCCCGGCAGCCACACCTCCTCGAGGCGCTTCGCGAGCCCGCACAGCGCGACGTCGTCGATGCCGAGCTCGGCGAGCGCCCTGGCGGCGGCCGCGACCTGGGGCGGGCCGCCGTCGACCACCACGAGGTTCGGCGGGTAGGCGAAGCGTGCTGCGCGGCCGGCCGGGGCGTCGGCCCCGACCTCGCCCGACCGCGGGACGTACCCCGCAGCCTGGGCGTCCGCGTCCCGCGCGGTGTCGTCGTCGGCGCCCAGGTCCATCTCCACGTCGCTGGCCTGCGACCGGTCCGCGAGGTAGCGCTTGAAGCGGCGCGTGATGACCTCGTGCATCGCGGCCGTGTCGTCACGGGCCCCCACGCCCTCGGGCCCACGGATCGCGAAGTGGCGGTACTCGCTCTTGCGCGCGAGCCCGTCCTCGAACACGACCATCGACGCGACCTGGTGGGTCCCCTGCGTCGTGGACACGTCGTAGCACTCGATGCGCAGCGGCGCGGTCTCGAGGCCCAGGGCCTCCTGGATCTCGCGGAGCGCCTGGCTGCGCGTGGTCAGGTCGCCTGCGCGGCGCGTGCGGTGCAGCGCGAGCGCGTGCTCGGCGTTCTTGTGCACCGTGGCGGCGAGCTCCCGCTTGTCACCGCGCTGGGGCACGCGGACGTCGACCTTGGCGCCGCGCAGCCCCGTGAGCCAGGACACGACCTGCTCGGTGTCGGGCGGCAGGACCGGCACGAGCACCTCGCGGGGCACGATGCTCGACGACGGCGTCGAGGAGTCGCCCAAGGACTCGTCGACCGAGCCGTAGACCTGCTGGAGGAGGTGCTCGACGAGCTCGGCGTCGGTCACGTCCTCGACCTTCTCGACGATCCATCCGCGCTGGCCACGGATGCGCCCTCCGCGCACGTGGAAGACCTGGACCGCGGCCTCGAGCTCGTCACCGGCCAGGGCGAAGATGTCCGCGTCGGTCGCGTCACCGAGCACCACGGCGTTCTTCTCCATGGCGCGCTCGAGCGCGAGGATGTCGTCACGCAGGCGCGCCGCCTGCTCGTACTCCATCGCGGCAGCGGCCTCCTTCATCTTCGCCTCGACCCGGCGGATGAACTTGGCCGTGTCACCGGCCATGAAGTCGCAGAAGTCCTCGGCGAGCGCGTGATGGTCCTCCGGGCTGATGCGTCCCACGCACGGCGCCGAGCACTTGTCGATGTATCCGAGCAGGCACGGGCGCCCGGTCTGCTGCGCCCTCTTGAAGACACCCGCGGAGCACGTGCGCACGGGGAAGACCCGCAGCAGCAGGTCGAGGGTCTCGCGGATCGCCCAGGCGTGCCCGTAGGGGCCGAAGTACCGGGTCCCTGGACGCTTGGCGCCACGCATGACCTGCGCCCGGGGGAACTGCTCGCCCAGCGTCACGGCCAGGTACGGGTAGGACTTGTCGTCCCGGTACTTGACGTTGAAGCGCGGGTCGAACTCCTTGATCCACGAGTACTCGAGCGCGAGCGCCTCGACCTCGGTCCCGACGACCGTCCACTCGACCGACGCGGCCGTGGTCACCATGGTCTGGGTCCGGTAGTGGAGGTTCGTGAGGTCCTGGAAGTAGCTCCCGAGACGCGCCCGCAGGTTCTTCGCCTTGCCCACGTAGATCACTCGGCCGTGCTCGTCACGGAACCGGTAGACACCGGGCGAGGTGGGGATCTCTCCCGGGGCGGGGCGGTACGAGGACGGATCTGCCATGTCCGTCAGCCTAGGTCAGCCCACCCACACCCCGGGCGCCCTGCGACCGCACCAGCTCACCGTGACGCCCGTCACACATCCACGGCCTCGGGCCGCTAGGGTGACCGCATGGGCGCCCTTCACTCCTATGCCGCGACCGTCCGCTGGACCGGCGCAGGCCAGACCGGAACCACCACCTACACCGCGTACAGCCGTGACCACGAGATCGACCTCGCAGGCCGTCCGACGCTGCCCGGGTCCGCCGACCCGGCGTTCCGTGGGGACCCCGGCCGGTACAGCCCCGAGGAGCTGTTCGTCGCGAGCCTCTCGCAGTGCCACATGCTGTGGTTCCTGCACCTCGCGTCGGCTGCGGGGATCGTCGTGCGCGAGTACTCGGACGAGGTCACCGGGACCATGCGGGTCGAGTCGGCGGGGGCAGGTCAGTTCACGGACGTCACGCTGCACCCGCACGTCGTCGTCGACGACGGCCCCGAGGTCACCGACGAGGCGGTCGCCGAGGTCCACCGCCGGGCCCACGACCACTGCTTCCTGGCCCGGTCCGTGAACTTCCCCGTGCTGCTCGAACCCGTTCCGCTGCGCACGCACGCGGCCTGACCACCCGGGCGGCATGCAACGACCTGGTCGCGCCGCCCGGGCAGGCCGTCCAGCCAGCGAAAGGCCAGCACGCGATCACGCGCGCTGCCCGGCGACCGCGCGGCCGGGCAGCGGAGCCCTCCGACGGCAGGGCCAAGCGCCTCTCGCGTGCGAGCTCGACGCCGCCCGTCAGGCGCTCTCGCGCGCGTCGTCGTCGGGCGTGCCCACCGACGCCTTCACGGTCGCCGACGACTTGGAGGCCGCTGCCGTGGCCTTGCGGACCGGGGTCTTCCGGGACGTCTTGGCCGGGGGCACCTTGGCTGCTGCGGCCTTCTTGGGCAGCGGTGCGACCGGGATCGGGTCACCGGGAAGCACCTCGGCGAGGAACCTGCCCGTGTGGCTCGCGGCGACGGCCGCCACCTGCTCGGGCGTTCCCTCGGCGATGACCCGGCCACCACCCGATCCGCCCTCGGGTCCCATGTCGATGACCCAGTCGGCGTTCTTGATGACGTCCAGGTTGTGCTCGATCACGAGCACCGAGTTGCCCTTGTCCACGAGCGACTGGAGCACCGCGAGGAGCTTGCGGATGTCCTCGAAGTGCAGACCCGTCGTGGGCTCGTCCAGGACGTAGATGGTGCGGCCCGTCGACCGCTTCTGCAGCTCGCTGGCCAGCTTGACGCGCTGCGCCTCGCCGCCCGAGAGCGTGGGCGCGGGCTGCCCCAGGCGCACGTACCCCAGGCCGACCTCGGAGAGCGTCTTGAGGTGCCGCGAGATCGTGGGCACCGCGGCGAAGAACTCCGACGCCTCCTCGATGGGCATGTCGAGCACGTCGGCGACGGTCTTGCCCTTGAAGTGCACCTCGAGCGTCTCGCGGTTGTAGCGCGCACCGTGGCAGACCTCGCACGGGACGTACACGTCCGGCAGGAAGTTCATCTCGATCTTGATGGTCCCGTCGCCCGAGCACGCCTCGCAGCGCCCACCCTTGACGTTGAACGAGAACCGGCCCGGGGTGTATCCCCGCACCTTGGCCTCGCTGGTCTCCGCGAAGAGCTTGCGGACGTGGTCCCAGACCCCGGTGTACGTCGCCGGGTTGGACCGGGGCGTGCGGCCGATGGGGCCCTGGTCGACGTGGACCACCTTGTCGAGGTTCTCGAGCCCCGTGATGCGCCGGTGCCGACCGGCGACCTGCCGCGCCCCGTTGAGCTCGTTCGCGAGCACGGTGTAGAGGATCGAGTTGACGAGCGTCGACTTGCCCGAGCCCGAGACACCCGTGACCGCGGTCAGCGTGCCGAGCGGGAAGCTCACGTCGATGCCCTCGAGGTTGTGCTCGCGCGCGCCGATGACCGTGACCTGACGGCTCTTGTCCACGGGCCGGCGCGTCGCGGGCAGCGGGATGCTGCGGCGTCCGGCGAGGTAGGCGCCCGTGACGGACTCGGGGGCCTCGAGGAGCCCCGCGTAGTCGCCCGAGTGGATCACGCGCCCGCCGTGCTCGCCGGCACCGGGGCCGATGTCCACGATCCAGTCGGCGGCACGGATGGTGTCCTCGTCGTGCTCGACGACGATGAGCGTGTTGCCCAGGTCGCGCAGGCGGGTGAGCGTGTCGATGAGTCGCCGGTTGTCCCGCTGGTGCAGACCGATGCTCGGCTCGTCGAGGACGTACAGGACGCCGACGAGCCCCGAGCCGATCTGCGTCGCGAGCCGGATGCGCTGCGCCTCGCCGCCCGAGAGGGTCCCGGCCGGGCGCTCGAGCGAGAGGTAGTCGAGACCCACGTCGAGCAAGAACCCCAGGCGGGCGTCGATCTCCTTGAGCACCTCGGTCGCGATGGCCTTCTGGCGCGTGCCGAGCTCGAGCGAACCGAGGAAGGCCGCGGCCTCGCGCAGCGGCAGTCGGCAGACCTCGGCGATCGACTTGTCACCGACCTTGACCGCGAGGACCTCGGGCTTGAGCCGCGTGCCCTGGCAGACCGGGCACGGCGTCTCACGCATGTACGCCTCGTACTTCTCCTTGGACCACTCCGACTCGGTCTCGCCGTGGCGGCGCTCCAGGAAGGTCACGACACCCTCGAAGCCTGTCGAGTACTGGCGCTCCCGGCCCCAGCGGTTCTTGTAGCGGACGTGCACCTCGTGGTTCTGGCCGTAGAGGACAGCCTGCTGCGCCCGCTGAGGCAGCGCACGCCAGGGCACGTCCATGGAGAAGCCCAGGTCCGAGGCGAGGGCGGTCAGCACGCGGTTGAAGTACTCGGAGGAGATCTGGGCCCAGGGGGCGACTGCACCCTCTGCGAGGGACTTCTCGTCGTCCGGGATCACGAGGTCCGGGTCCACCTCGAGGCGGAAGCCGATGCCCGTGCACTCGGGGCAGGCGCCGTAGGGCGCGTTGAACGAGAAGGTGCGCGGCTCGATCTCGTCGAGCGTGAGCTCGTGGTCGTTGGGGCACGCCCGCTTCTCGGAGAACCGACGCTCGCGCTGCGGGTCGTCGGCGTCAGCGTCGACGAGCTCGACGACGACGAGCCCGCCCGCGAGGCCGAGCGCGGTCTCGACCGAGTCCGTGAGCCGGCGCTGGACGCCGTCGCGCGAGACGAGGCGGTCGATCACGACCTCGATGTCGTGCTTGAGCTTCTTCTCGAGCGCGGGCGGGTCCGTGAGCTGGACGACCTCGCCGTCGACGCGGGCGCGCGCGAAACCCTTGGACTGCAGCTCCTTGAAGAGCTCGCTGTACTCGCCCTTGCGTCCGCGCACGACGGGCGCGAGCACCTGGTAGCGGGTGCCCTCCGGCAGCTCGAGGAGGCGGTCGACGATCTGCTGCGGCGTCTGCGCCTGGACCTTCTCGCCGCAGACCGGGCAGTGCTGGGTCCCTGCGCGGGCGAACAGCAGGCGGAGGTAGTCGTAGACCTCGGTGATGGTCCCCACGGTCGAGCGAGGGTTGCGGTTGGTCGACTTCTGGTCGATCGAGACTGCCGGCGACAGCCCCTCGATGAAGTCGACGTCCGGCTTGTCCATCTGCCCGAGGAACTGACGGGCGTAGGCGGACAGCGACTCGACGTACCGACGCTGGCCCTCGGCGAAGATCGTGTCGAAGGCCAGGGAGGACTTCCCGGACCCCGACAGGCCCGTGAAGACGATGAGCTGGTCCCGCGGCAGGTCGAGGTCGACGTTGCGGAGGTTGTGCTCACGGGCACCGGCGATGACAAGGCGATTGCTCACCGAAGCATCGTATGCCTCGCCCCTGACATTCGCACACCTGTTCGAGCGGTGGACTGCCCGACAGGCCGACGTGGCGTCCCCCTGACCTGCGGCCCGACCCGGTGCCCCGTCATGACAGACTCGGGAGAGAGGCGCGTCACACGGCACGTCGGGCACGAGGAACCTCGAGGAGAGCACGTGGGATACACCGGTGACGTCACGGTCGGAGGGCCCCGCGACCTGCGGGTCCTCGACGAGGTCGAGATCCGCAAGCTCGCCGTCGGGCCGTCGGACAACAACGCCTACCTCCTGACGTGCCGGAGGAGCGGAGCCCAGCTCCTCGTCGACGCTGCGGCCGAACCGGACCACCTGCTCGAGCTCGTCCGCGAGGGATCGCCGTCCGCCCGCCTCGACCTGGTGGTCACGACGCACCGGCACCTCGACCACACGCGCGCGCTCGCCTCGCTCGGCACGACCACCGGTGCACCGCTCGCGGCGGGAGCCCCCGACGCGGACGCCATCACCGAGACGACGGGCGGCGCGATCTCACGCCCCCTGCACGACGGCGACACGCTCGTCGTCGGGCACCTCACGATCGAGGTCATCGGCTTGCGCGGGCACACTCCGGGGTCGGTCACGCTCGCCTACCGCGAGCCCGAGCACGCGAGCGCGCCGGAGGCCGTCCCCGGCCGCGTGCACCTGTTCACGGGCGACTCGCTCTTCCCGGGCGGGGTCGGCAGCACGTCGAACGACCCGGACCGCTTCGCGCTCCTCTACGCCGACGTCACCGAGAAGCTCTTCGACCGGTTCGACGACGCGACCTGGGTCTACCCCGGGCACGGCGCAGACACGACGCTCGGCGCCGAGCGCCCGCACCTCGACGAGTGGCGCGAGCGCGGCTGGTAGCGCCGGTCCCGGGACGGCGGCAGGCCGGGTCGGCAGAGGTGCTTGAATGAGCGGCATGCCGATCTTCGCAGTGACCTACACGTACGCCGACAAGCCCGCGGTCCTCGACGCCTTCCGCCCCGAGCACCGCGCCTTCCTGAGCGGCCTGCTCGAGGAAGGCACGTTGCTCGCGTCCGGGCCCCTCGCACAGGACGTCGCCAACCCGGCCGGCGCGCTCCTGCTGCTCGACGCCACCGACGAGGCCGCCGTGGCCACGACGCTCGACGCCGACCCGTTCGCCCGGGAGGACGTCATCACGCGTCGCACGGTCCGCCCCTGGGTCCCCGTGTTCGGACCCTGGTCCGACCGCGTCTGACCCGGGACGGCCTGGCGCCGATCTGCCGGCGCGGCACAGCACAGCACGACCCGACCTGCACAGCACGACGGCCCCCCCCCCCCCGGGGGGGGGGGGCCCGTCGTGCACCGGGCCACGAGTACGCCCGGGCGAGCCGGGCTAGGAGGCCACGTCGACGTCGTCGGACACGGGTTCCGCCTTGTCCTGGCCGCGCGTGCGCAGCAGGCTCGCCACCGTGGTGACTCCCAGCGCCCCCACGATCACCACGAGCGAGAGCCAGATCGGGACCGTGGGGACGGCCTCGATGTGCTGCCCGCCGTTGATGAACGGCAGCGTGTTCTCGTGCAGCGCCTCGAGGATCAGCTTGACCCCGATGAAGCCCAGGATCACCGCCAGACCGATCGGCAGGTAGACCAGGCGCTCGAGCAGCCCACCCAGCAGGAAGTAGAGCTGGCGGAGCCCCATGAGCGCGAAGACGTTCGTCGTGAACACGATGAACGGGTCCTGCGTCAGGCCGAAGATCGCGGGGATCGAGTCGAACGCGAACAGCAGGTCCGTGCTGCCGATCGCGAGGAACACGATGAGCATCGGCGTGAAGAGCTTCTTGCCGTCCACCACGGTCCGCAGCCTGCCGCCGTCGTACGTCTGCGACAGGGGAAGCACCCGCCGCAGCGAACGGATCAGCCGGTTCTCCTGGTACTCCTCCGGCTCGTCCCCACCCGCGACCAGCTTGATCGCGGTGTAGATCAGGAACGCGCCGAACAGGTAGAACACCCACACGAACTGCGCGATGATCGCGGCGCCCGCCAGGATGAAGGCTCCGCGCAGCACGAGCGCCACGATGATCCCCACCATGAGGACCTTCTGCTGGTGCTCTCGCGGTACGGCGAACCTCGTCATGATGATGACGAACACGAAGAGGTTGTCGACCGACAGGCTGTACTCCGTGAGCCAGCCTGCGTAGAACTCGACAGCAGGCGCGCTCCCGCCCACGAGAGCCACGAGCCCACCGAAGACCAGTGCCAGGGCGACGTAGAACGCCACCCACAGGCCGCTCTCCTTCATCGACGGCACGTGCGGGCGTCTGCCCACGATCACCAGGTCGACGAGCAGGAGGACGACGAGGGACGTCAGGGACGCCGCCTCGAACCAGAACGGGAGCTCGTGCTGCATCAGTAGGTTTCCTTCTCCAGGCGACGACGGTCGCTACGGTCCTTCGCGAGGCTCGCGACCGTCGTGATCGCGAGGGTCACCACGATGAAGCCGAGCGAGACGGCGGTCGAGATCTCCGGCACGAAGGTGATGTGCTCACCGCCGTTGATGAACGGGATCTCGTTGGTGTGCATCGCGTGGATGAGGAGCTTGATCCCGATGAAGCCGAGGATCGCCGCCAGGCCCCACGCGAGGTAGACGAGACGGTCGAGCAGACCGTCGATGAGGAAGTAGAGCTGGCGCAGGCCCAGGAGCGAGAACGCGTTGGCCGCGAAGACCAGGAAGGTCTCCTGCGTCAGGCCGAAGATCGCGGGGATCGAGTCGACCGCGAACAGGAGGTCGGCGCTGCCGATCGCGATCATCACGATGAGCATGGGGGTGATGTAGCGCTTGCCGGAGATCGTCGTGAACATCTTGTCCTCGACGTACGCGTCCGTCGTCGGGAAGATGCGGCGCGTGAGGCGCAGGACCGCGTTCTCCTTGTACTCCTCCTCCTCGTGCGACCGCGCGCTCTTGATCTGCGCGTAGGCCGTGTAGATGAGGAAGGCGCCGAAGATGTAGAAGACCCAGCTGAAGTTCTCGATGAGCGCGGCGCCCAGGAAGATGAAGATCGTGCGCAGGACCAGGGCGATGGTGATGCCGATCAGCAGGACCTTCTGCTGGTACAGCCTGGGCACCCGGAAGCTCGTCATGATGAGGACGAACACGAAGAGGTTGTCGACCGACAGGCTCTTCTCGGTGATGTACCCGGCGAAGTACTCGCCGCCGTAGACCGAGCCGAAGTAGGCCCAGATCCCGACACCGAAGAGGATCGCGATACCGACGTAGCCGGCCGACCACCACGAGGCTTCCTTGAGGGTCGGGGCGTGCGGGGTGCGGACGTGACCCACGAAGTCGAAGGCCAGCATCGCGACGATCACGCCGACCGTCGCGACCCACATCCAGACAGGAACATCCATCACACATACCTCCGGTACGTAGCACTGAGTACCGAAGGTCTCTTCCGCCCACGTCTGGCCACCGACCTGCCCGAGGGCGGTCGCGAGGGGTGGCCGTGCTGGACCGGTGACACCGGGCCGACGATTGCGTCGACCGTGATGACGACATCACCGTGTTCGGGAATACTCCCCTTCAACCGAGCAAGCATAGGCCATCGCCACCGCGAGTCGCCCACGCCTTCCACAACCGTCACGGGCAGCCGGATCATCCCGCAGACCGACCCGCCGCACCCGGGGCCGGCCCGCGGAACCGGTCAGGCGGTCGCGGAGTGCATCTGGCGCAGCTCCTTCTTGAGGCCGGAGATCTCGTCGCGCAGCCGGGCGGCGAGCTCGAACTGGAGCTCGGCCGCCGCTCCGTGCATCTGGTCGCTCAGCTCCTGGATCAGGTCGGCGAGCTCGCCCGCGGCGACCCCGGCGAGCCGGTTGGTGGCCGCACCCGCCTTGCCCCCTGCCGGCACGGGGGCCTTGCCCTTGCCCGGCTGCCGGTAGCCACCCGCGAGGAGCTCCTGCGTGTCGATGTCCTCGCGCGCGAGCATGTCCGTGACGTCGGCGATCTTCTTGCGCAGCGGGGTGGGGTCCACCCCGTGCTCCAGGTTGTAGGCCACCTGCTTCTCGCGGCGTCGGGTGGTCTCCTCGATCGCCTGCGCCATGGCCGGGGTGATCTTGTCCGCGTACATGTGCACCTGGCCCGAGACGTTGCGGGCCGCACGCCCGATCGTCTGGATGAGCGACGTCCCCGACCGCAGGAAGCCCTCCTTGTCGGCGTCCAGGATCGCGACGAGCGAGACCTCCGGGAGGTCCAACCCCTCGCGGAGCAGGTTGATGCCGACCAGGACGTCGTACTCACCCAGGCGGAGCTCGCGGAGCAGCTCGACACGGCGCAGCGTGTCCACCTCCGAGTGCAGGTAGCGGACACGCACGTCCCGCTCCAGGAAGTAGTCCGTGAGGTCCTCGGACATCTTCTTGGTGAGCGTCGTGACCAGGACCCGCTCGTTGCGCTCGACCCGTTCACGGATCTCGTGGAGCAGGTCGTCGATCTGGCCCGTGGTCGGCTTGACCACGATCTCCGGGTCGACGAGTCCCGTGGGACGGATGATCTGCTCGACGACCCCGTCCGACATCGAGAGCTCGTACTTCCCGGGCGTCGCCGACAGGTAGACCGTCTGCCCGATCCGCTCGACGAACTCCTCCCAGCGCAAGGGCCTGTTGTCCATGGCGCTCGGCAGACGGAACCCGTGGTCGACGAGGTTGCGCTTGCGCGACATGTCCCCCTCGAACATGGCCCCGATCTGGGGCACCGTCACGTGCGACTCGTCGATCACGAGGAGGAAGTCCTCGGGGAAGTAGTCGAGGAGCGTGTGCGGGGCCGTGCCGGCCTCACGGCCGTCGATGTGCCGCGAGTAGTTCTCGATCCCGGAGCACGACCCGATCTGGCGCATCATCTCGATGTCGTACGTGGTGCGCATGCGCAGGCGCTGGGCCTCGAGCAGCTTGTTCTGCCGCTCGAGCTCGGCCAGCCGCTGCTCGAGCTCGGCCTCGATCGAGGTGATCGCCCGCTCCATGCGCTCCGGGCCGGCGACGTAGTGCGTCGCGGGGAACAGGTTGACGCTCGTCTCCGACCGCACGACCTCCCCCGTGAGCGGGTGCAGCAGGTGGATGGCCTCGATCTCGTCACCGAAGAACTCGATACGGATCGCGAGCTCCTCGTACACGGGGATGATCTCGACCGTGTCGCCCCGCACGCGGAACGTGCCACGCGTGAACGCCATGTCGTTGCGCGTGTACTGCATGGTGACGAACTGGCGGAGCATCACGTCCCGCTCGACCTGGTCTCCGACGTCGAGACGGACCATGCGGTCGACGTACTCCTGCGGGGTGCCCAGTCCGTAGATGCACGACACCGACGCCACGACGACGACGTCACGGCGCGTCAGCAGCGACGAGGTCGCGGAGTGCCGCAGGCGTTCGACCTCGTCGTTGATCGACGAGTCCTTCTCGATGTAGGTGTCCGTCTGGGCGATGTACGCCTCGGGCTGGTAGTAGTCGTAGTACGAGACGAAGTACTCGACCGCGTTGTTGGGCAGCAGCTCACGGAACTCGGTCGCCAGCTGGGCGGCCAGCGTCTTGTTCGGTGCCATGACCAGCGTGGGCCGCTGCAGCTCCTCGATCAGCCAGGCGGTCGTCGCGGACTTGCCGGTCCCGGTCGCGCCGAGCAGCACCACGTCCTTCTCCCCCGCCCGCAACCGCTCGGAGAGCTCGGCGATGGCCGTCGGCTGGTCGCCCGAGGGCGTGTAGTCGGAGATGACCTCGAAGGGGGCGACGGTGCGCTGGAGATCGGTGACAGGTCGCATGAGTCCACGGTACGGCGAACCACCGACACTCGGCCCAGCAGCCCTCTCACGCCCCTCGCACGGCGGGGCGACATTCACCCGGCCGAAAATTTGGCGTGTCGCGAAGGAGCGCCCTAGTGTGCCCGTAATCCTTGCCATCCCGTGCGATCCCCGACAAAACAGACGTCGATGGATACATCTGGCCCGGATTTGTACACAGAACTTACTTTCGCGTCCACGACCCCCTCCCGGAGACATCGATGTTCCTCAGCACGACGCGCCGGACACCCCGGCGTTCCCTTCTCGGCGCGCTCGTCACCGGCGCGCTGACCACCGGACTGGTCGGTCTCGCCGGCGCTCCGGCTGCGGTCGCCTCGCCCCTGGCCGCCACCCCCGTGTGCACGCCGTCGAGCACCCTGCCAGGGATCTCGACCGGCGGCCCCGCCTTCACCGACGCGGGCGTCGCAGTCTTCGTCGGGGGCGACTACGCCGCCCGGCCCGGCGCCGCCGAGTCGGAGGGGGTCCTCCTGGCCGGAGGCAGCATCGACATCGCGACGGGTGGCCTGATGAACTTCGGCCGCGCCGGCGGCGGGTCCCAGATCGTCCCGCCCGGCGGGAGCGACATGCTGGTCGCGGACGGCGGCGTCTCCGTCTCGAACGGACGCATCGACGTCGGGCACGGGATCGCCCAGGGTGGCAACGTGGCGGCCACGGGCTCGATCAGCGGGGCCATGGAGCTCAACGGCGGCGTCCGGAAGCCCGACAGCTCCGCACCCGCCTCGAGCGCCAAGGCCGCCAGCACCCTCCTCAGGACGGCCTCCGCCGACCTCGCCGCGCTCACCGCGACGGGCTCGCTCGGCACGACCGGCGGGTTCGCGTCGCTCACGGGCGACGGGACCAGCGCCCCGCAGGTCTTCTCCCTGACGGCCCAGGAGCTCAAGAAGACGAACGGCACGCTCGTCTTCGCGAACGTCGGCACCTCGGCCCCGATCGTCGTCAACGTCTCGGGCAGCACGGTCGACTTCACGATGGTCCACACCGCAGCGGAGTCGATCGGCCAGCGGATCGACACGTTCACCGCCCTGGGGACGTGGGCGCCCCGGATCCTGTGGAACTTCCCCGACGCCACTTCGCTCACCCTCTCGGGCAACAGCCAGACCGTCGGATCGATCCTCGCCCCGGAGCCCTCGGTCAAGGTCGTCCAGAGCACCAGCACCAACGGCAGGCTCTGGGTCGGCGGCGACCTGACGTTCGGTGGGAACGGCGGCAGCGGGCTCGAGCACCACAACTACCCGTGGATCGGCCTGACGTCGCTCGGTTGCGACCCCGAGCCCTCCACGCCTCTCGTCGTCCCTCCGACGTCGACCACCCCGCCGGTCGACAAGGACGTTCCCGAGGAGCCCGCGCCTCGCGAGAGCACTCCACCCACGGACGAGACCACGACGCCTACCGAGAAGGCCTCTCCCCCGGCCACCACACCGCCTGCCGACAGCACCGCGACGCCGTCCGACCGGTCCTCGACTCCCTCCCCCTCGGCCGAGGACGAGCGCGGGCTCGCGAGCACGGGGGCGCGTACGGCCCTCGTCGTCCTGATCTCCGTCGTGCTCCTGGGCGCCGGCGCGGGTCTCGTCGTGTTGGCTCGGCGCCGCGCCACGAGCTGAGCACCGTACTTCCGAAGGACACCTGACACGCCACGGGCCCCAGGGATCATCCTGGGGCCCGTGGCGTGCCCGTCCGCCCCCGAGCTCGACGACACGGGCGCCCGGTGCCGTCAGTGCTCGGCGCCCGCCGAGACGCGTGCCGCGTCGCCGCCCGCTCCGAGCGCCCCGTCGAGGTCCGCGCAGGCCGTCTCGACGACGACCCGCAGGGCCTCGACGGTCGCGGCGAGCGGCAGGGACTCGACGTCGGGCACGTGGACGAACCCCGCACGCACCCCCTCCTGTCCGGACACCCCTTGCATGAGCGCATAGAACGTCGCGTTGCACACGTACGTGCCCGCGGTGCTGGAGACCGCGACCGGGACACCGGCCTCGCGGACCGCGACCAGGCTCGGCTTGAGCGGGAGCCCCGTGAACCAGGCCGCGGGTCCGTCCGCGACGACCGGTACGTCCACCGGAGCGGAGCCCGCGTTGTCGGGGATCCGCGCGTCGATCACGTTGATGGCGACGCGTTCGAGGCGGACCGCGGTGGTTCCACCCGCGAGCCCGACCGCGATCACGACCCGCGGCTCGTGCCGCTCGATCGCTGCCCGGAGCGCGGGCCACGCCCCGTCGAACGTGCAGGGCAGCTTGACCGCGACGAGAGGCTCGTCACCGGTCCAGGCGTCGCGCAGCGCGCTCACGGCCAGCCACGAAGGGTTGGTCGTCGCGCCGTCGAACGGCTCGAAGCCCGAGAGCAGGACGGTCACGCGAGCTCCTCGGCCGTCTCCTGGACGATGCGCTCCCAGAGCGCGTCGACCTCGGCGCGCAGCGCCTCGGGCGCACCGCTGCCGTCGAGCGTCACGTCGGCCGCGGCGAGCCGTTCCTCGTCGGTGGCCTGCGCGGCGATGCGCGCGCGCGCCTCGTCCTCGCTCATGCCGCGCGACTCGACGAGGCGCCGGACGCGCACGTCCTCGGGGGCCACGACGACGGCGACGAGGTGGAACGAGTCGGCCTGCCCGGTCTCGACGAGCAGGGGGATCGCGTGCACGACGACGGCGCGCGGGTCGCGCGCGGCGACGAGCGCCTCGCGCTCGGCCGACAGACGGCGCACCTCGGGGTGCACGATCGCGTTGAGCCGGCGCCTCGCCTCGTCGTCGCTGAAGACGACGGTGCCCAGGCGAGCACGGTCGAGCGTGCCGTCGGGCGCGAGCACGGACTCGCCGAACGCCTCGACGACCTCGGCGAGGCCCACGGTCCCGGGCGCGACCGCGTCGCGCGCGAGCACGTCGGAGTCGATGACGCACGCCCCGAGCTCGGCGAAGCGGTCGAGAGCCACGGACTTCCCTGCTGCGATCCCGCCGGTCAGGCCTACGCGAAACATGGGTCCATCCTGCCAGTCATGGCCGGTGCGCACGCCCTGGGGCCTCGGCCCGGTCCCCGGCCACCGCGCGCAGCAGACGCAGGAGCTCGTGCCGGTCCGCCTCGTCGAGGCGGGCCAGGAGGGTGCCGGCGCTGGTCTCGCGCTCGGCGGCGACCTGCGCGAGCGTCTCGCGCCCGGCCTCGGTGAGCTCGACGAGCGTGGCGCGACGGTCGGTCGGGTCGGGCAGGCGGCGCACGAGGCCGGCCTCCTCGGCGTCGTCGACCTTGGACGTCACGGAGCGGGGAGCGACGTCGAGCATGCCCGCGAGGGCGCTGGGGCGCTGGGGACCGTCGCTGTGCGCGAGCGCGCGCAGCATGCGGAACTGTCCCGGGGTCGTCCGGGCGCGCCCCAGCCGCTCCCCCGCCTCACGGCGCACGCTGCGCATCGCGGCGTGCAGGAGGGTGAGGAACTCGGCGTTCTCGGCGTCGAAGTCTGTCGTCACAGGCACGAGACTAGCCGCCGGACAGGATATTGTGAACCAACTCATGGTGAGGTAGGCTCACTACCGGCGTCGAGGCCCCTCCTCCGCCGCTCCCCTCCGACCCTCTGGAGGCCACGTGTCCTTCCCCTCTCCCTTCGGCGGCGGCTCCGGCATGCGCACCTTCCGCCAGGACTCCTCGATCACCAAGCAACGACTGCACCGCGGGACCGTCCGGCGGATCCTCGGCTTCGCGCGCCCCTACAAGGCGCAGCTCGCCGTGTTCCTCGTGCTCATCGCGCTCAACGCCGCGGCCGGCGCCGTGACCCCGCTCCTCTTCAAGGCCCTCATCGACGACGGCATCACGGCGGGCCGGGTCGACGTGGTCGTGCGGATCGCCCTCGTCGTCGCACTCCTCGCCCTGGTCTCGGGGGTCCTGAGCGTCGGTGAGCGCTGGTACTCGGCACGCGTGGGCGAAGGCCTCATCTTCGACCTGCGGACCGCGGTGTTCGACCACGTCCAGCGCATGCCGCTCGCGTTCTTCAGCCGCACCCGCACCGGCGCCCTCGTCCAGCGGCTCAACGGGGACGTCCTCGGAGCCCAGCAGGCCTTCACCTCGACGCTGTCCAACGTCTTCTCCAACCTGCTGACCGTGGTGTTCGTGCTCGCGGCGATGCTCTCCATGTCGTGGGAGCTCACCCTCATCGCGCTCGCGCTCCTGCCCGTGTTCGTGCTGCCCGCACGCTGGGTCGGCCGCCGGCTCGCGGGCATCACGCGCGAGAGCTACGCCCTCAACGCCGACGCCGCGCAGATGATGAACGAACGCTTCAACGTCGCAGGCGCCCACCTCGTGAAGATCTTCGGGCGCCCCGCGCAGGAGTCCGCGACCTACGCCGAGCAGGCCGGACGCGTGCGCGACATCGGCGTGACCTCCGCCATGTACGCGACGGTCTTCCGGGTCGCGCTGACGACCGTCGCCTCGGTCGCCGTCGCGATCGTCTACGGGCTCGGCGGCCTCATGGCCATCCGCGGGACGCTCACGGTCGGCGTGGTCGTCGCGCTGACCGCCTACCTCGCTCGCCTGTACGGCCCGCTCACCGCGCTGTCCAACGTCCAGGTGGACGTCATGACCGCGCTCGTCAGCTTCGAGCGGGTGCTCGAGGTCCTCGACCTCGAGCCGTCCGTCACGGACGCACCGGACGCCGGCGACCTGTCCGACGACGTCGCTCACCACGGCGCGACGCTCGCCCTCGAGCACGTCACCTTCCGCTACCCGGGCGCCGCGGACGTCTCGCTCGCGTCGCTCGAGGCCGTGGCGACCGAGTCCTCCGACCCGACGACCGACACGCTCACCGAGGTCTCGTTCGCCGTGCCCGCGGGCGCCATCGTCGCGATCGTCGGACCCTCGGGAGCGGGCAAGACCACGATCTCGCAGCTCGTCACGCGCATGTACGACCCGACGGGTGGCTCCGTGCGCATCGCGGGCCGCGACCTGCGCGACGTGACGCAGCGGTCGCTCCAGGACACCGTGGGGGTCGTCTCCCAGGAGGCGCACCTGTTCCACGACACCATCGCCGGCAACCTCCGCTACGCGAAGCCCGCGGCCACGGACGCCGAGCTGTGGACCGCCCTGCGGCAGGCGCACGTCGCCGACCTCGTCGAGTCGCTCCCCGCAGGCCTTGAGACGGTGGTCGGGGACCGCGGCTACCGTCTCTCGGGTGGCGAGCGTCAGCGCCTGGCCATCGCCCGGCTGTTCCTCAAGGCACCCTCGCTCGTCGTCCTCGACGAGGCGACCGCGCACCTCGACTCCGAGTCCGAGGCCGCCGTCCAGCTCGCCCTGGACGCGGCGCTCCAGGGACGCACCTCGCTCGTGATCGCGCACCGGCTCTCGACGGTCCGCCAGGCGGACATGATCGTCGTGCTCGACCAGGGACGCGTCGTGAGCACCGGGACCCACTCCGAGCTCCTGGCGCACGGCGGGCTCTACGCGGAGCTGTACCGGACGCAGTTCGCGACGGACGGCGACGGGGCCGCGCACGACGGCGCGACCGGGACCACCCGTCCGGACGGTCTCGTGGTCTCCGCGCACGTGGAGGGCGTGGTCGCCTGACGTGCGGTCGGGCGCAACGCCCGGGTGCTCACACGAACCGGCCGAGCCACAGTCCTGCCAGTGCGAGCGCCGCGATGCTCTCGCCGTCGCGGATCCTCCCGTCGGCGACCATCCCCAGGACCTGCCCGAAGGGCAGGACCTCGACGCGGGAGATCCCCTCCTCGGCCTGTGCGGCCGAGGGGGCACGTCCGTCCCGGTCGCCGGCTCCTGCGTCGGCGCCTCGGGCGTCCGCGACGGGCGGGAAGCCCGTCAGCCCTCGAGCCACGAAGACGTGCTCGGGGGCGTTCGCCACCCCGTTGAGGGCGTCCATTCCTCCGACGTGCACCCACTCCCGGGCGCGAAGCCCGGTCTCCTCGAGGAGCTCGCGCCGGGCCGCGACCAAGGGGTCCTCGCCGTCGGTCGCTCCTGCCGGAACCTCGATCGAGACGGACCCGGTCGCGTACCGGTGCTGGGTCACGAGCACGACCTCGTCGGCGTCGGTGAGGGCCACGACGAAGACCGACGGCCACCGCATCTCGACCACGCCGTAGATCCCGGGCGCCCCGTCCGGCCGGACGACCTGGTCCTCCCGGACCCTGATCCACGGGTTCTCGTACACGGTCCTGGTGCTCTGGGTGGTCCACGGCATCGTCACACCCTAGGCGACCCGGCGTGCCGCGCTCGCCGACCCCAGACACGACAGGACCCGCCACCCGAAGGTGGCGGGTCCTGTCAGAAGATCACCCTGGCCGCGAAGCCAGGAGGAGATCAGTTACCCGTGAGCTTCTCGCGCAGAGCGGCGAGCGCCTCGTCCGAGGCCAGCGTGCCGGCAGCCTCGTCCTGGACCGGGGTCGAGGAGTAGGTCGCTGCCGAGCTGGTGGACTCGCCCGACGTGACGGCCTCGTCGTCGGCCTTGAGAGCCTCGGCGACCTGCTTGCGGTGAGCCTCCCAGCGCTCGTGAGCCTTCGCGTACTGCGACTCCCACGTCTCGCGCTGAGCCTCGAAGCCCTCGAGCCACTCGTTGGTCTCGGGGTCGAAGCCCTCGGGGTACTTGTAGTTCCCCTGCTCGTCGTACTCGGCAGCCATGCCGTACAGCGCGGGGTCGAAGTCGTCCGACTCCGGGTCCACGCCCTCGTTAGCCTGCTTGAGCGACAGCGAGATGCGGCGACGCTCGAGGTCGATGTCGATGACCTTGACGAAGACCTCGTCACCGACGTTGACGACCTGCTCGGGCAGCTCGACGTGGCGGACAGCCAGCTCGGAGATGTGCACGAGGCCCTCGATGCCGTCCTCGACGCGGACGAACGCACCGAACGGAACGAGCTTCGTGACCTTGCCCGGCACGACCTGACCGATGGCGTGCGTGCGAGCGAAGGTCTGCCACGGGTCCTCCTGCGTCGCCTTCAGCGACAGGGAGACGCGCTCGCGGTCGAAGTCGACGTCCAGGACCTCGACCGTGACCTCCTGGCCCACCTCGACGACCTCGGAGGGGTGGTCGATGTGCTTCCAGGACAGCTCGGAGACGTGCACCAGACCGTCGACGCCGCCGAGGTCCACGAACGCACCGAAGTTGACGATCGAGGAGACGACACCGGGGCGCACCTGGCCCTTCTGCAGCGTCTGCAGGAAGGTCGAGCGAACCTCGGACTGCGTCTGCTCGAGCCACGCACGACGCGACAGGACGACGTTGTTGCGGTTCTTGTCGAGCTCGATGATCTTCGCCTCGATCTCCTTGCCGACGTACGGCTGGAGGTCGCGGACGCGACGCATCTCCACCAGCGACGCGGGCAGGAAGCCGCGCAGGCCGATGTCGAGGATGAGGCCGCCCTTGACGACCTCGATGACGGTGCCGGTGACGACGCCGTCCTCTTCCTTGATCTTCTCGATCGTGCCCCAGGCACGCTCGTACTGAGCGCGCTTCTTGGAGAGGATCAGGCGACCTTCCTTGTCCTCCTTCTGGAGGACGAGGGCCTCGACTGCGTCACCGACCTTGACGACGTCCCCGGGGTCCACGTCGTGCTTGATGGACAGCTCGCGGGAGGGGATGACGCCCTCGGTCTTGTAGCCGATGTCGAGGAGAACCTCGTCGCGGTCGACCTTGACGATCGTGCCTTCGACAATGTCACCGTCATTGAAGTACTTGATGGTGGCGTCGATGGCGGCAAGGAAGTCCTCTTCGGTGCCGATGTCGTTGATGGCAACCTGAGGTGCGGACTTCGCGGGGGTGGAGATGGTCATTGAGTTCGATGCTCCGATGCGGACAGGAAGTAGTTCGGATAGGGATGCTGCTGTGGTGGTCACCACCGGTGACCTCCGCTCCGAGCACGGAACGGTCCCGCCACGACGGACACGGATCGGCATCACGTCTCAGGCAGAAGGTAGGGCGGTAGGCGCACTGCACCGTCAGACATCTTATCGGCGGAAAGGCGCAGGGGTCAAAGGGAGATTCTGGCAGTCTCCCCCGAGCGTGGGAACGCACCCGCCCGACGACGCGCGACGGCCGCCCGTGGTCCCACGGACGGCCGTCGCGCAGTACGTGTGCGCCGGTCAGGACAGCGCGTGCGCGACGCGCAGCAGCTCCGCCGGGACGTGCTTGACCTTGCCGGCGATCTCGTCGAGCGGCACCAGGACGACGCTCTCCCCGCGCAACGCGGTCATGACCTTCGACTCGCCGCGCGAGATGGCGTCGACCGCGGCCACGCCGAAGCGGCTGCCGAGGATGCGGTCCGTCGGCGTGGGCTCCCCGCCGCGCTGGACGTGCCCGAGGACGGTCAGGCGCGTGTCGAACCCCGTGCGCTTGGCGATCTCCGCCGAGACACGCTCGCCGATCGACCCTGCGATGATCTCGCCGTACTTGCCGAGCTCCTGCGTGAAGTTCATGCTGCTGCCCTCGCGCGGCACGGCCCCCTCGGCGACGACCACGATCGAGAAGTTGGCGTGCGCACGGTGGCGGTGACGCAGGAACTTCTCGATGGCGTCCATGTCGAACGGGTCCTCGGGGGCGAGCACGACCTCGGCGCCACCGGCGATGCCCGCGTTCACCGCGATCCAGCCCGCGTGGCGGCCCATGACCTCGACGACCATGACACGGTTGTGGCTCTCGGCGGTCGTGTGCACACGGTCGATCGCCTCGGTCGCGATGTTGACGGCCGTGTGGAACCCGATCGACAGGTCGGTGCCCTCCACGTCGTTGTCGATCGTCTTGGGGATCGCGACGATGTTCACACCGGCGTCCGCGACCTTGCTCGCCGCGTGCAGCGTGCCGTCGCCGCCGATGCAGATCATGGCGTCGAGGCGCTCGGCCTCGACCGTGGCCAGGACCGCGTCGATCCCACCGTCGGAGGCGTGCGGGTGAAAACGCGCCGTCCCCAGAAGGGTCCCCCCGACCGGGAGCACGTTGCGGATGTCCTGGCGCCCGAGCGGGATGATGTCGCCGTCGACGACGCCCTTCCACCCGTTCCGGAACCCGATGATCGTGTGTCCGTACTCGCCCATCCCCTGCTTGACGACGGCCCTGATGGCCGCGTTCAAACCGGGGCAGTCCCCGCCACCTGTGAGCAGACCGATGCGCAACTCGAACCTCGTCTCGTGATGAGTGATCGTCGGAAGGCGGACCAGCGCCATCGCTCGACCGACCAGCCCCTACCCTATCGATCACCTGGGCGGATGCTGACGCACGCCCCTCGTCGCGAGACGATAGATGCATGACGGATGAGACGATCGGATCGGTCGGGTACCGGGACGTCCCGGCGGAGCAGGGCGGCGCCGCGGGTCGCACCTGGTGGGACGCCAACGCCGAGGAGTACCTCGACGAGCACGGGGACTTCCTGGGGGCGGTCGACTTCTGCTGGTGCCCCGAGGGGCTCCGCGAGGCCGACGCGCACCTCCTGGGAGACCTGGACGGGCGGCGCGTGCTCGAGGTCGGCGCGGGCGCCGCGCAGTGCTCGCGCTGGCTCGCCGCGCGCGGCGTCGAGGTCGTCGCGACCGACGTGTCGGGCGGCATGCTGCGCAGGGGCGCCGCGCTCAACGCTTCGACCGGGGTCCCGGTCCCGCTGGTCCAGGCGGACGCCCGGCGACTACCGTTCGCCGACGCGAGCTTCGACGTCGCCTTCACGTCGTTCGGCGCCATCCCCTTCGTGCCCGACGCCGGAGCGATCCATCGCGAGGTCGCTCGCGTCCTGCGGCCCGGGGGGTCGTGGGTCTTCTCGGTGACCCATCCGCTGCGCTGGGCCTTCCCCGACGACCCGAGCACGCACGGGCTGACCGCGAACCGTTCGTACTTCGACCGTCGACCCTACGTCGAGACCGACACCGCCGGGCGTGTCGCCTATGCCGAGTACCACCGCACGTTCGGGGACCACGTCCGCGAGGTCGTCGCCGCCGGACTCCTGGTCGAGGACGTCGTGGAGCCCGAGTGGCCGGCTGACAACCAGGAGGTCTGGGGCGGCTGGGGGCCGGTGCGGGGCGCGTACCTCCCCGGCACGGCGATCTTCCGGACCCGCAGCGCGGTCTGATCCACCGGCACGTCGCACCTAGCGCGTCAACATGGGTTGACGCACTACGAGACGTCAACCTATGTTGACAACGTGGCGACTGCTCGCCACCTGGACCGGGGAGACCCGCTACCGGAGGTACCGATGAAGGAGCCCGACATGACGATGCTCGTCCGCGCGGCCGACGACGACGATCCGCTGCGCGCGCTCGCGGCGCTCCGCGACCTCCGGGACGAGGCCGACCGGCGCGAGGCTCTCGTCGTCCGCCGCGCAAGGTCCCGCGGGATTCCCTGGGCGGCGATCGCGACGATCCTGGGGGTCAGCCGTCAGGCGGTCCACAAGAAGTACGGCGGCTCGCGCTTCACGCGGTCCTGAGCCTCGGACGGCGGAGGGCCGCCCGCTGACGGCGGACGGCCCTGCACTCTCCTGCCGAGGGCGGACGGGGTGTCAGTGGCCGGCGTCGTGCCAGGTGCGGCCTGCTCCCACCGAGACGTCGAGCGGGACCGAGAGGTCGGCGGCTGCCCCCATCTCGCGGCGCAGGAGCTCCTCGACCACGTCCCGCTCCTCCGCTGCGACCTCGACCACGAGCTCGTCGTGAACCTGGAGCAGCAGGCGCGAGCGCAGGTTCTGCTCGTCGATCGCGCGCTGGACGCCCAGCATCGCGACCTTGATGATGTCGGCTGCGCTGCCCTGGATGGGGGCGTTGAGCGCCATGCGCTCGGCCATGTCGCGGCGCTGGCGGTTGTCGCTCGTGAGGTCCGGCAGGTAGCGGCGACGCCCCAGGATGGTCGCGGTGTAGCCCGTGACCCGAGCTTCGTCGACGACGCCCGTGAGGTAGTCGCGCACGCCGCCGAAGCGCTTGAAGTAGTCCTCCATGAGACCTGCGGCCTCGCCGACCGAGATGTTGAGCTGCTGCGAGAGGCCGAACGAGGACAGGCCGTATGCCAGGCCGTAGGACATCGCCTTGATCTTGGAGCGCATGGCCGGGGTGACCTGGTCCGTCGGGACGTCGAACACGCGCGAGCCCACGTAGCTGTGCAGGTCCTCGCCCGACCGGAACGCTTCGATGAGGCCCTCGTCGCCCGACAGGTGCGCCATGATGCGCATCTCGATTTGGCTGTAGTCCGCGGTCAGCAGGGTCTCGTAGCCCTCGCCCACCACGAACGCGCGGCGGATCCGGCGCGCGGCCTCGGTGCGGATGGGGATGTTCTGCAGGTTCGGGTCGGTCGAGCTGAGCCGCCCGGTCGCCGCGATGGTCTGCTGGAACGTCGTGTGGATGCGCCCGTCCGGAGCGACCGACTTGAGTAGCCCCTCGACCGTCTGGCGCAGGCGCGTGGCGTCGCGGTGGGCGAGCAGGTGCTCGAGGAACGGGTGGCCGGTCTTGGCGAACAGGTCCGCGAGGGCCGCGGCGTCCGTCGTGTACCCCGTCTTGATCTTCTTGGTCTTGGGCATGCCCAGCTGGTCGAACAGGACCTCCTGGAGCTGCTTGGGCGAGCCCAGGTTCACCTCGCGCCCGATCACGTCGTACGCCTCGGTCGCGGCCGTCGCGACGAGCTCGCTGAAGTGCTTCTCGAGCTCGGTGAGGTACTCGACGTCCGCGGCGATGCCGCGCGACTCCATGCGGGCGAGCACGTCGACGAGCGGCAGCTCGAGGTCCTTGAGCAGGTGGTCCGCGCCGCGGTCCCGCAGCTCACCCACCAGCACCTCCGAGAGGTCCAGGACTCCGGCGGCGCGCACGGCGTCCCTCTTGTCCTCGCCCGAGCCGTCGAGCGAGAGATCAAGTGCTCCCTGGGGCTCGTCGTCGACGGCCTCGACGCGTAGCTCGCGCTTGAGGTGCCGGATCGCGAGGTCGCCCAGGTCGTAGCCGCGCTGGTCCGGGTGGCACAGGTAGGCCGCAAGCTCGGTGTCGAACACGACGCCCTGCAGGTCGAAACCGCGTGCCGCGAGCTCGTGCCACGTGGCCTTGGCCCCGTGCACGACCTTGGGCGCGTCGGCGTCCGCGAGCCACGCCGAGAGCGCCTGCTCGTCGACGACCGCGACGCTGGCGAGGTCCACCGCGACCGCTGCGGCGCCGTCGTCCGCCACAGCGAGCGACCATGCGTCCCCGCCTACCGGGGCCGCCTTGCCCGCGACCACGAGGCCCACCGGGCGCTCCTTGCGGGCCGTGAGCCAGCCACCGAGCTCCCCCTGCCCGAGCGTGGCGAGCGACACGTCGAAGCCCTCCTCGACGTCCTCCTCGCCCTCGGGGGCGAGCGCGAACAGGCGCTCGCGCAGGGCCGTGAACTCCAGGGCGTCGAACACGCGGTGCATTGCCTCGCGATCCCACGGCTGGACCAGAAGGTCGTCCGGGCCGAGCGGGAGCTCCATGTCCGTCAGCAGGGCGTTGAGCTGGCGGTTGAGGCGCACCTGGTCAAGGTTGGCCCGCAGGTTCTCCCCGGCCTTGCCCGTGATCTTGTCGGCCGAGGCGAGCACGCCGTCCAGGCCGTCGTACGCGTTGATCCACTTGGCGGCCGTCTTGGGGCCCACGCCCGGGATGCCGGGGAGGTTGTCGCTCGTCTCACCGACGAGGGCCGCGAGGTCCGGGTAGCGCTCGGGCGGGACGCCGTACTTCTCGAGGACCGCGTCCGGGGTCATGCGCGCCAGGGTCGAGACGCCGACCTTGGGGTAGAGCACCGTCACGTCCTCGTCGACGAGCTGGAACGAGTCGCGGTCTCCCGAGCAGACCAGGACCTCCATGCCCGCGGCTGCCGCCTGGGTCGCGAGGGTCGCGAAGATGTCGTCCGCCTCGAAGTTCTCCTTCTGCAGGACCGGGATGTTGAGCGTCGCGAGGATGTCCTTGATGAGCGGGACCTGACCCTTGAAGGGCTCGGGGCTGGCGTCGCGCGTGCCCTTGTAGGTCGGCAGGACCTCGGTGCGGAACGACGCACGCCCGGCGTCGAACGCGACCGCGACGTGCGTCGGCTTCTCGTCGCGCAGCAGGTTCGTCAGCATCGAGACGAACCCGTAGACGGCGTTCGTCGACTGCCCCGTGGTCGTCGAGAACTTCTCGACCGGCAGGGCGAAATAGGCCCGGTAGGCCATCGAGTGTCCGTCGATCAGCAGGAGGCGAGGTCGCGAAGTGGTGGTCACGAGTGCAAACCTATCCGCTATGACTGACACGCACGGAGCCGAGAGCCCGACCACCTTCCCCGACGACGCGGCACTCGCAGCGCTGCGGGCCAGCACCGCGGGCACCCTCATCGAACGCATGGGCATCACGCTCGTCGAGGTCGCGCCCGACCGCGTCACCGGCAGCATGCCGGTCGCGGGCAACACCCAGCCGGCGGGGCTCCTGCACGGCGGAGCCTCGGTCGTCCTCGCCGAGACCCTCGGCTCGATCGCAGCCCAGATCCACGCGGGCGAGGGGCGCGCGGCCGTGGGCATCGAGATCAACGCCACGCACCACCGCGGGGTGCGTTCAGGGTCGGTGCACGGCGTCGCGACGGCTCTGCACCTGGGGCGGACGACCGCGAGCTACGAGATCGTCGTCGTCGACGACGAGGCCCGGCGGGTCTGCACGGCCCGTCTCACGTGCATGGTGCTCGACGGGCGCTGACCACGGGCGACGAGAGAGGCCCGGCGCGAAGGTCTTCCTTCGGTGCCGGGCCTCACTCGTCGGGGCGCCTGTGTCAGCGGGCTGCGGTCTCGCTCACGAGCGGGACCGTCGACTCACGGAGGTCATCGTGGAAGGCGCGCAGGTCGACGGGGCCGGTCTGTCCCTCGGTCCGGGCCTTGCGACGGCGGGCGATGAGGTCCTCGAGACCGCGGGTCCCGCGACGCGAGGCGCCCGAGTCCGCCGCGAGGCGGCGCTGGAGCACCGACGTGGAGACCACACGGTGCCCGGCGGCGGGCGCAAACCCGAGCCGGGCGAGGAAGCGCTGGACGCCGCGCGAGCCCGGGATGGGCACGGAGAAGACGTCGACCGCACCGTTCTGGGCCGCGAGCTCGGCGGTCGCGGTGAGCAGAGCGTGCCCGACCCCGCGACGGCGCGCGTCCTGCGAGACGTAGAGGGCCTCGATGTAGAGGCTCGGCTCGTCGTTGAAGATGTGCGGCTCGAGGGCGCGGGCGAGGAGGAATCCCACGGGGACGTCGTCCTGGAATGCTACGAGGATCGATCCGCCGGGGACCGCGAGGAGGACGCTCAGCTGGCGGACCAGCTTGGACTCGTCCGAGAGGCAGACCTGGGGGCCCGCGGCGGACTCACGACGCGCCTCGGCACACAGCACGGCGACGCCAGGAAGGTCGTCGCCGACCGCAGGCCTGACCACAACTGCTGCACGCACGTGGAACCTCCTCATAGGACCCTCCGACCTCGGAGCACCCCGGTGGCAGACGAGCTACCTGCCACCGACGAACGCCCCCGGTCATCGATCGACTGATGCTTCGTGAGTGTCCGGTCCGTCGAACTGGACACCTGTCCATGACGATAGCCTTGTTGAGCGTCCCGAACAAAGGGGCAGTTCACAGGCCGGTCCCGGGCGACGAGCACGCCGGATCAGGCGCCGCCGACCTGCTCGATCACGGCGTCCGCGACCTCACGCATGGTGAGGCGACGGTCCATCGAGGTCTTCTGGATCCACCGGAACGACTCCGGCTCCGAGAGCCCCATCTTGGTCATGAGCAGGCCCTTGGCGCGGTCGACGCGCTTGCGGGTCTCGAAGCGCTCGGCCAGGTCCGCGACCTCGGACTCGAGGGCGCTGATCTGCGAGTAGCGGGAGATCGCGATCTCCACGGCCGGCAGCAGGTCCGAGGGGCTGAACGGCTTGACGACGTACGCCATGGCTCCTGCGTCGCGCGCACGCTCGACGAGCTCCTTCTGGGAGAAGGCGGTCAGCAGGACGACGGGCGCGACGTGCGCCTTGCCGATCCGCTCGGCGGCCGAGATGCCGTCCAGCTCGGGCATCTTGACGTCCATGACGACGACGTCAGGCTTGAGCTCGAGCGCCAGCCTGACCGCGGTCTCACCGTCACCCGCCTCCCCGACGACGTCGAAACCTGCCTCGCGGAGCGTCTCGACGACGTCCATGCGGATCAGGGCCTCGTCCTCGGCGACGACCGCTCGACGAGCAGGACGGGCGCCCGACGGCGCGGGCGCGGCCTCGGCCACGGCGCTCGGTTCGGGCTGGATCAGGGGGGGCAGGTCGAGCGGTGCCGTGGCATCGGGCTGCGCGTTGTCGTCACTCACGTCCCTCATCGTAGTGGGAGAACACCCCCCGCGCCCCGCTGGACGGATGTGATTCTCGTTTCGTCCCGGTTCTGTGGTTCGATGGTCCACGCACCGCAGCGGGCTCTTCGAGGTCCCCTGACGGTCGATGCCCCGGTAGCCCAACCGGCAGAGGCGTTCGGCTCAAACCCGATCCAGTGTGGGTTCGAATCCCACCCGGGGCACCTCTACGTCAGGCCCGTGACCTGCGGAAACACTCCATTTGCCCCCTCTCAGAGGGGCCAAATGTGACTACCGATGTGACTACCGTTTCAAGTAGCCATCCAGAAGCACCCCGAAACGGCCAGGTGCTGTACGACACATCGCCGCATAGGTGGTGAGCATGAGCACACAGAGCCAGGCGCCTGAGACCGCCACCGAGCCCCGCGCCATCAGCACCCTCGACGAGCTGCGCGCGAGCCGGCGAGCCACCATCACCAGGGCCGAGACCGCCCGCATCCTCGACGTCGACAAGCGCACCCTGGACAAGGCCCTCGACGCCGGCGAGATCCCCCACCTGCGCGTCGGACGTCGCATCGTCGTGCCCCGCGAGAAGCTCCTCGCGCTCCTGACCAACGACCCGTCCGGTCAGGCCGCTGCATGAGCGCAAGACGTCGCAGACGCGGAGACGGTTCGGTCTTCGAGTACCGGACCGCTGCTGGCATCCGCTTCCGGATCACCTGGCGAGTCCCCATCAACCCCGACGACCCCGACGCCGGGACCAAGCGCAAGACGCAGGCAGGATTCACGACCAAGGGCGAAGCGGCGAAGGCCCTGCGGGCTGCCGTCACCGAGGTCGAGACCGGGCGCGCCACCGTCGACACGAAGGTGACCGTGTCCCAGTTCGCCGCAGACTGGCTCGCCGGACGCCGGGCATCGACGTCGACGGTCGAGACCTACCGCCGCTACGTGCGCCTGCACATCGACCCGCACATCGGGTCCGTACCGCTGGTGGACCTGCGGGCCGCGCGCATCGCCCGGCTCTACCGCGACCTCGAAGCCCGCGGCAACCACGACCGGGGCAAGGAAGGAACAGGCCTAGGACCCAACAGCGTCCGCAAGGTCCACGCCCTGCTCGTGAGCATCCTGGACGGAGCCCTGGCCGAGCACCTCATCGCCACCAACCCGGCCAAGCTCCCCCAGGCCAACCCTCCAACGGCACGGGAGGTGAAGTCCGCCAAGCCCGAGATCCACCCCTGGACTGCTGCACAGCTCAAGGCATTCCTGAGCTGGTGCCCCCACGACGACACCGACCTGTCGATGGGCTGGATCGTCGTCGGGCGCACCGGGCTACGCCGAGGAGAGCTCCTCGGCTTGCAGTGGCGCTACAAGCGGATCACGACGAGCTATGACTGCTCGACGAACGGCCGGATCGCCGACAACATCTCCAAGACGATCGGCGGCGGCGGCACGCTCTTGGCTGTCGCACCGAACGCTCCGACGAACTACCGCTACTCTGCCTACTTGTGGCAGAAGAACTTCGTAGGCAGCACGCCCATCGACGGCGTGTGCACCAACATTTGATGCGTCGCACCTGGATCGACTGCGCAGTCGCAGGGCTCATCGGAGTCCTCGGGCTCTACGGCTGCGCAGTCGCCGTGGGGATCAGTATCTCCCCCCTTTCATCGGCCACTGAGCTGGCGGTCGGCCCGTATCTGGGCGCAGTCTCCATGCTGAGCTTCGTCGGCTCCGCGAGCGTCCTTTACCTGCTCATGACGAGCAATCCGCACCGTCGACGCGTGGTCACCTCCGGCGATGGCGAGTGGAGAGTCGTTACCAGCCCTCTCGGGATCACCTGTGCGTCGTCCGCCATGGTCCCCTCCGACGCTCGCGAGGCTGCGCTGGGACGCCGGGTGGCCCGTGCACTCGTGTCGAACAATGACGCCAACGCACGCCAGGCCACGGCCAAGTCGGTGGAAGCGGTCCAGTTGCTTGGTCGGATCTACCGCCACGCCCAGCTCGATCAGCGCAACGAGTCGCTCCTTTCGCACACGTGGCCAGTCCTGCGAGCCGACGTCCTGGATTTCGAGCTTCACCGAACGCCAGAGGGGGCCGGGCCCCTCCGTTCGACGTCGTAGCACGAGACGCCGCCGCTCCCCCGGCAGGCCATACGGCGGGTCGCTCGATGTCCTCGCGCGTCGCGCGGAGCGTCGAGCAGCCCGCGTAGGTTCGCGGGACGAGATCGCTAGACCGCCACGGGTGCCTTGATCGCCGGGTGGTGCTGGTAGCCAGTGACCTGGACGTCCTCGTACGCGTAGTCGAAGATCGACGCGCGCTCGGCCAGGTGCAGCGTCGGGGCGGGGTACGGGTCGCGCCCCAGCTGCTCACGCACCTGCTGGAGGTGGTTGTCGTAGATGTGGCAGTCCCCGCCGGTCCACACGAAGTCTCCGACCTGGAGCCCGGCCTGGGCGGCGACCATGTGGGTGAGCAGGGCGTAGGACGCGACGTTGAACGGCACGCCGAGGAACAGGTCGGCGCTGCGCTGGTAGAGCTGGCACGAGAGGCGTCCGTCGGCGACGTAGAACTGGAACAGCGCGTGGCACGGCGGCAGCGCCATGTCCTCGACCTGGGCGACGTTCCACGCCGAGACGATGTGCCTGGACGGGCGGCGGGTGGCCGTGGGACGCGCGCTAACCAGGCGCATGCACTTCCTTCATTCGGTCGGGGTCGGTCACCGAGGTGGGGTCCAGGGGCCGAGGAGACCCCGGCTTGAGCTGTGGGGAGGGATGGGTCCTGGTTCGCGCGTTGGATCAAGTACCTGGTGTTGTGGTTGTCGTATAGGTGTGGGTGTGAAGGTTCGTTACACCTACCGGTTGCGTCCGGGTCAGGCCGCTGTGCGGTACCTGCTCCGTGAGTGGAGTGCGTGCCGGTTGGGACTGCCCCGGGACTGCCCCGGATTTAGTTGACTCGCGGGGTTGAGTGGTTCAGGCCGCGAGGGCCAGGGTCTGGCGTTCGGGACTGCCCCGGATTTAGTTGACTCGCGGGGTTGAGTGGTTCAGGCCGCGAGGGCCAGGGTCTGGCGTTCGAACTC
>NZ_JACSQF010000023.1:13136-63880 GCF_014836755.1 Oerskovia merdavium | reverse complement strand
GGGGGGCCCGTCCTCCGGCAAGTATCAGATACCGGCGCTCGGGCGCGAGGCGCCCGTACTAAGGTCGGTCCATGGACTTGACGATCGGCTACGCCGCCATGCTCGAGCAGTTCCACCCGACCGAGGTGATCGCCCTCTCCGAGTACGCCGAGAGCAAGGGCTTCTCCGGCGTCATGGCCGCGGACCACTTCCAGCCCTGGGTCCCCGCGCAGGGGCACTCGGCGTTCGTGTGGAACGTCCTGTCGGCCCTCGGCGAGCGCACGCGCGGCGACCTGGGCCCGGGCGTCACGGCGCCCACGTTCCGTTGGCACCCCGCGATGGTCGCGCAGGCCTCGGCGACGCTCGCCGCGATGTACCCGGGGCGCCACTGGCTGGGCCTGGGCTCGGGCGAGGCGCTCAACGAGCACGTCACGGCGCAGTACTGGCCCGAGGCCCCCGAGCGCATCAACCGCATGTTCGAGGCGATCGACATCATCAAGAAGCTCTTCGCCGCGTCGCTCGCGGGCAAGGACACCAAGCACTCGGGGCAGTTCTACAAGCACGAGTCCACGCGGCTGTGGACCATGCCCGAGGTCGCCCCCGAGATCCTCGTCGCGACCGCGGGGCCCGTCACGGCCAAGCGCGCGGGCAAGCACGCCGACGGCCTCATCACCGTGGGAGCACCGCTCGAGAAGATCTCGATGCTGTTCGGCAAGTTCGACGACGGCGTCCGCGAGTCCGGCCGTGATCCCCAGACCATGCCCAAGGTCCTCCAGCTCCACATGTCGTGGGCCGAGACCGACGAGGAGGCGCTGACGAACGCCATGACCGAGTGGCCCAACGGCGGCATGAAGTTCCCCAAGGCCGACATCCGCTCGCCGTTCGACTTCGAGCAGATGGCCAAGCTCGTCCGGCCCGAGGACTTCGAGGGGCGCCTGGTCATCTCGTCCGACCCGGACGTGCACCGCGCCTACATCCAGAAGTTCGTCGACCTGGGCTTCGACCGCATCTACCTCCACAACGTGGGCCGCAACCAGCGCGAGTGGATCGACACGTTCTCGCGCGACGTCCTGCCGAAGCTCGTCCGGTGACGGGCACGTCCGTCCCGCTGCCCGACGGCGGAGCTCGCGCCGAGCGGCAGGCGTCGCCCGAGGCGAGGCGTGCCGCGGGCGACGACACGCGCTTCACGGTCGTGGCGCCGTCGGGCATCGGGGAGATCTCGCCCGGTGACGACCTGGCGCGCATCGTGGGCGACGCGCTCGACCGCGAGGGCGGGCTGCGCGAGGGCGACGTCGTGGTCGTGACGAGCAAGGTCGTGTCCAAGGCCGAGGGGCGCGTGGTAGCGGCCACCGACCGTGAGCAGGCGATCACCGACGAGACCGTGCGCGTCGTGGCCACCCGGCCGTCGCCCGGGGGAGTGCTGCGGATCGTCGAGAACCGGCTCGGCCTCGTCATGGCCGCCGCAGGCGTCGACGCGTCCAACACCCCCGAGGGCACCGTGCTGCTGCTGCCCGTCGACCCCGACGCCTCGGCGCGCGCGCTGCGGGCGGCGCTCGCGGAACGGTTCGGGGTGCGGGTCGGGGTCGTCGTGTCCGACACCGCCGGGCGGGCCTGGCGCGAGGGGCTCACCGACCTGGCGATCGGTGTCGCCGGGGTGGTCGCGCTCGACGACCTGCGCGGCGGCGTCGACTCGCACGGGCGTGAGCTGTCGGTGACCGTGACGGCCGTCGCGGACCAGATCGCCGCGGCCTCCGAGCTCGTCCGGGGCAAGGCCGCGGGGCGCCCCGTGGCCGTCGTGCGCGGGCTCGGGCGGTTCGTGACCGACGACGACGGGCCGGGGGCGCGCGTGCTCGTGCGGGACTCGGGGACCGACATGTTCCGTGAGGGCTCCGCGGAGGCGTACGCGCGGGGGGTGACCGATGGGCGCGGTGCTGCAGGCTCGGCTGGGGCTGCGGCGGTCGACCCCGGGGAGGCTGAGCACGTCGCGCGCGAGGCCGGGTACGCGGACGGGTATCGCGATGGGTTCGCCGAGGGGTTCCGTGAGGGGACGGGGAATCCGCAGCAGGGTTGACCCTGCCGTCGGTGGTCTGGGTGCGTCCGGGTTCGTCCGGGTGCCGAGAACGAGGTTGCGGTCCTTCTGAGGGGCTTGGTGACCGCAAGGTCATGGTCGACTGGACGGAAGGTCGTGCTCGATGAAAGCCGAGGGTGGGCGGATGACGAGGCAGGAACCAGCAGCGGACCTGAGCCGGCTCGCACGGGAACTCGCGTTCTCCGGCGACCTGGCCGACGAGCACGTCCGGTGGGCGCTCTACGACCAGGCGCTCGGGCGGGGCCTGCACGACCTGGTGGCCGCTGCCGTCGCCGAGGACGACGACCAGGTCATGGCGAGCGGGGTGGTCGTCGCCGCTCTCGAGCGTGTCCCGTCGGTAGACAGGGAACGCTGGGTGGCCCTCACGAGCGAATGGACGGTGGCCGACTTCGTGGCCCGGCGGGCCGCGGAGCTGGAGATCCTCGAGTCGGTGTCGGGTGCCGTCGCTGCGGTGGGCGATGGGCTCCGACGTGCGGACGAAGGTCTGGGCGTCGACGGCTGGTCCGACTGGCTCCAGCTGCGCGCGGCGAGCTCCGCGACCCGTGCCGACGTCCTGGACGCCCTCGCCGGGGGCGGTCGGACCCGCCGGATCCGGCACGTCGCGGCGACGACCCGCAGCCGCAGCGCCGGTGGTGATGGGTGACCCCGGTGACCCCGGTGACCCCGGTGACCCCGGTGGCTCTGGTGCCTCGCCGCCTCTGACGACTCGCTCACTCTGGTGCCTCGGGGCCCGAGACCCGGGTGCCGAGCATGCGGTTGTCGTCGCATCTCGGGCCCTGAGGGACGCCGACCGCATGCTCGTGGGACGCCAACCGCATGGTCGTGGCCGCCAGGGCTGGACGCTCCAGGGCGACGGCTTCCGTCATCCGGAGCCGGCGCCGGGCCGAATCTCCTGGGCGGATCGGCCGGCCGCTCGCTATCGTTCCTGGATGCTGCCTGCCTCCTGGATCCCGCACCGCCGCCCCGAGGACCGTGACCACATCGGGTGGATCCGGCCCGACGGCGATGCCTGGGTCGCCGTCTCGTTGCTGGGGCACGACCTCACCGGCCCGGTCGACTGGCTCGACGCCGAGGAGGCTCTCGACGGCACCGGCCTGTCCTGGCTCGCCGACGTCTGGATGCTCGACGGCGAGGGTCCGGACCCGGTCCGCGTCCGGCTCGTCGAGGTCACGCCCGAGCGCGTCGTGGTCCAGACCGACGACTTCGGGGCGATCGACGCGCCGGTCGTCCGGCACGAGCTGCCGTGGCCGGCGCCGGCACGGCTGCGGCCGCGACGTGCGAGCGACCCCGACGGGACGATCGTGTTCGGGTCGGCGTGAGCCGCCAGGCTCAGTCCATCGTGGTGACGCCCTCGTAGAGCCCCAGCCGGTTCCCGTCGAGGTCCTCGAAGACCGCCCACCAGCTCGTCGGGCTGATCTGCGACCTGCCCATGAGCACCTTGCCGCCGAGGGCCTCGACCTGGGCGAGCGAATCCTCGATCGAGTCGACCTCGACGTAGCTGCGCGGGCTCGTGAACCCTTCCTCGCGGGGGGCGAGGCCACCACCGCTGATCTGGTTGGGGGCCCGCCACATGGGGTATCCCTCGAAACCGGGCGCCTCGGCGATGTCCCAGCCGAACAGCCCGCTGTAGAACGCGCGGGCGCGGTCGGTGTCGCCGACGGGGATGTCGATGTGCGTGATGTCGCCGTGAGCCATGAGGTCCTCCTCGGGAACGGGCACGGGGCCGCGCCCTCTCCTCACGCTACGCGCGGCGGGACCGGCTCGCTGTGGGCGGCGTGGTCGTCGACCCGTTCAGGCGGCCTCGACGTCCGCCGTGACGTGACGACGACGTCAGCCGGTCGCAGCTCGAGGCCCTGCACGGCGGTGCGCCGCGCGTGCTCGCACCGATCCCACCACCCCGGACGTGGTGCCGCGTCCTTGCTCGAACTGGGCGGAGAGCCGGTTGCTCGACCCTGGACGGAGAAGACTGGCATGCGAGCGAACATGCACCGGGCCGGGAGCGTCCCGGTGGCGTGCCGGAGCGTCAGCCCTTGGCGGCCCGTTCGGCCTTCGCCGCGGCCTTGGCCGCCTTCTTGGTCTCGCGCACCTGGTCGAGCGAGTGCTGGTCGACGACGTCGGCGATCGAGCGTCGCGAACCTTCCTCGCCGTAGGCCCCCGCAGCCTCGTGCCACCCCTCGGGCTGGACGCCGTACTGCTTGCCGAGGAGCGCGAGGAAGATCTTCGCCTTCTGCTCCCCGAAGCCGGGCAGCGCCTTGAGCCGCTTGAGGACGAGCGCCCCGTCCGGGGCGCCGCCGTCGGGTCCGGGGTCGGTCCACAGGCGCGTGACGTCGCCGTCGTACTGCTCGTCGACGACCTGGGCCACGGCCTGCACGCGGCCCGCCATGGAGCCCGGGTAGCGGTGGATCGCCGGGGGAGTGGCGGCCATCGCGGCGAACGCCTCGGGCTCGGCGGAGGCGATGCGGTGCACGTCGAACCCGCCCATGCGCTGGGAGATCTTGAGAGGCCCCGCGAACGCCGACTCCATGGTGACCTGCTGGTCGAGGAGCATGCCGATGAGCAGTGCGAACGGGTCGATGGACAGCAGCGCGTCGGCTTCCGGGTCGCCGGTGAACCACAGGTCGTGTGCCATGTCCCCATCATGGCAGCCGGGTCGCGCGGACGCCGTCGCGCCGGGCTGCCGCTCAGCGGGGCGGCCCCACCCGTCCGTCGAGGAGCTCGTCCACGCGCAGCCCCCGCAGGGCGACCCTGATCGCGCCCGGCACGAGCCGGAGACCGGCGTCACCGTGCAGCCGTCGCAGGTCGTCGACGACGTAGCCGCGCCCACCTCGTGTCAGCCCGAACAGCCCGGCCGCCTCGACGTTCTTGAGCCAGTCGACGTCTGATCCATAGGTCAGCGCGATGATCACGCGGACCTCGCGCGGGGACGTGGCCGACGGGGGTTCGCGGAACGCCAGGACGGGGGTCGTGAACGGCCGTCCGCTGCGCCGCCCGCGATGGTGGACCGTCGCGAACGGCGGCACGCGCGACGACACGCGGAGCACGAGCGGGTTGACGTACCGCTTGTTGGTCCGGGTGACCAGGTGCGGGATGGGCATGTCAGCCATGGTGCGCGCGCGGGCGAGGTGCGGCCACCGCACGGTGCCCGACGGCGAGCCGCTCGTCGAGCACGAGCTTGCGATCGTCAAGCTCGCCATATCGACCGCAACCTCGTGCTCGGCACCCGAGGAGCCCTCCGGCGCCACGGCGAGGCGGACCGTCAGGCCGCCCCTGACCCCGCCCCCACCCGCTCCCTGTGCGCCGTCGGGCTCATGCCCCGCACGCGTGTGAACGCGGCGCTCAGCGCGAACGGCGTCCCGTACCCGACCTGCCGCGCCACCGAGCCGACGGTCGCCCCCGGCTCCAGCAGCAGGTCGGCCGCGAGCGTCAGGCGCCACCCGGTGAGGTAGCCCATGGGCGGCTCGCCCACGAGCTCGGTGAAGCGCCGCGAGAACGCGGCCCGTGACAGCCCGACGGTCCGCGCGAGCGACTCGACCGTCCAGGCCCTGGCCGGGTCGTGGTGCATGAGTCGCAACGCGTGCCCGACCACCGGGTCGGCGTCCGCGCGGTACCACCCCGGGGCCTCGCCGAGGTCGAGCCATGCGCGCAGCGCGCCGATGAGCAGGACGTCGAGCAACCGGTCGAGCACGGCCTCCTGGCCGGGCCGGTCCTGCGAGACCTCGCGCGCGAGCAACGAGACGAGGTCGGCGTCGAGGTCCCCGCGGCGCAGCACCACGAGCGGGGGCAGCACGCTCAGCAGCCGGCCGCCCACCTCGCCGTCGAGCGGGTAGGTCCCGGTCAGCAGCACGGTCGGCCCGTCGGGGTCGTTGCCCCAGGTCCGGACACCGAGGTCGACGAGGGGAGAGGGGGCGTCGCCGACCGCCCGGCAGGCACCGACGGCGTCGCTCACCATCTGCGGCGCCGTCCCGGGGGAGTCGGCCACGGTGTAGTGGCGGGGCCCGCGCACGAGCGCGACGTCGCCCTCGTCGAGGTGTGCCTCGAGCGGTGGTTCGTGGGGCTGCAGGCCGGCGTCCATCCCGATCCAGACCGACCCGCGCACGACGGGCACGAGCGTCAGGGGCGCCTCGTCCTCGATGCGCATCGACCACGGCGGCGCGAGGAGCGAGCGCAGCAGGAAGGCGCCCCGCGCGCGGGGGCCGTCGAGGAGTCCGGCGACAGCGTCCATGCCACGACGGTACGCCCCCCGCGTCCTCGACGGAAGACGAACGGACATGCTCCCGAGCCGTTCGACCATGGAACGTCTCGCCGGAGACCGGTTGACTCGAACCACAGCACGGACGACCGATCACAGGAGACCGCCATGACCACGAACCAGCCGCACCCCACCACCCCGACCGGCGACGCCGGTCTCCCGTCCCTCGTCGCCGTCGTCGGCGCGACGGGCAAGACCGGGCGCCGTGTCGCGGCCCGCCTCGCAGCGCGGGGCATCGCCGTCCGCCCTGTCTCGCGGAGCACCGAGACCAGGCTCGACTGGGACGATCCCGCGACCTGGGCGCCGGCGCTCGAGGGGGCCGACGCCGCCTACGTCGCGGTCGCACCGGACCTCGCGGCCCCGGGAGTTCCCGAGGTCGTCGCCGACTTCGCCCGGGTCGCGGCGCGCGTGGGCGTGCAGCGCCTCGTGCTGCTCTCGGGTCGCGGCGAGCCCGAGGCGCAGCGTGCCGAGGAGCTCGTCGCCGAGGCGTTCCCCGCTCGCACGGTCGTGCGTTGCGCGTGGTTCGCGCAGAACTTCAGCGAGAGCTTCCTGCTGGACCCCGTGCTCGACGGAGTGGTCCCGCTCCCCGTCGACGCCGTGGTCGAGCCGTTCGTCGACCTCGAGGACGTGGCCGACGTCGCGTTCGCGGCGCTCACCGAGGACGGGCACGCGGGCCGGGTCTACGAGCTCACGGGGCCCCGGCTGCTGACCTTCGGCGAGGCGCTCGCGGAGGTCGGGGCGGCGAGCGGCCGGGACGTCCGGCTCGTGACCGTCACGGGCGACGAGTTCGCGGCCGGCCTGACCGCCGCGGGCGTCCCAGCCGACGCCGTCGAGCTCACCCGCTACCTGTTCGAGGAGGTCCTCGACGGACGCAACGAGCACCTGACGCACGGCGTGCACGAGGCGCTCGCTCGCGAGCCGCGCGACTTCGCCGAGTTCGCGCGTCGTGAGGCCGCGGCCTGGGCGCCGGTCGGCTCCCCACAGGCTCCGCCTGCCGTCCTGGACGGGGTGCACTGATGGGCGCGCTCGGGGCTCTCGGGTGGGCGGTCGTGGTGGCATCGGTCGGCTGCGCGCTCGTCGGGGGAGTTCTCTTCGCGTTCTCGACCTTCGTCATGGCGGGCCTGCGCTCGGTCGCGCCCGACGTCGGAGCGACCGCGATGGCCTCGATCAACCGCCACGCGACCAGGGCCCCGTTCGGGTCTCTCCTGTTCGTGACGACCGGGCTCGTGACGGTCCTCGGCGTCGTGGCCGCGACGCGGCTGGGCGAGGCGGGCGCGGTGCTCGTCCTGGCCGCGGCCGTCGTCTATCTCGTGGGCGGCATCGGGGTGACGGCGGCCGTCAACGTCCCGCTCAACGACCGCCTCGAGGCTGCGGAAGCGGCGGTCTCGACCTCGGTTCGACGGTCGGCCGAAGCCTCACCCTCAGGTCGAGGGTCGGGTGGGACGAGGGTTCGTCCCACCGGCCCGACGGCGGAGCGAGACCAGGTCTGGGCGGTCTTCCTCGGGCGTTGGGTCGCCTGGAACCACGTGCGGACCCTGGCGTGCGGGGTGGCCGCCCTGCTCCTGGTCCTGGGACTCGTGGCGCGACTCGCGGGGTGAGCGGCGCCGTCGGGCAGCGGATGAACGGTGAGTGCGGAGATCTTGTGAGACACGCCCGGCGAGTCGCGCAAGAACTCCGCACTCAGCGCACCGGAGGAGGGCGCAGCCCGGAATAGTCGCCCCCGCGCCGGGGTTGCCCCGATATGAGCGACAAGAGCTGGGGCGAGGACGCCGTCATCCGCAAGGTCCTCGCGGACACCGAGACGTGGGCCGTGGTCGGGCTGTCGAACAACTCGGCTCGCGCCGCGTACGGGGTGGCCCGGCTGCTCCAGCGGCAGGGCAAGCGCATCGTGCCGGTCCACCCGGCAGCCGAGACCGTGCACGGCGAGCAGGGCTACGCGTCGCTCGCCGAGATCCCGTTCCCGGTCGACGTCGTGGACGTGTTCGTTCGCTCCGACCTCGCGGGGGCCGTCGCGGACCAGGCCGTCGAGATCGGGGCCGGGGCCGTCTGGTTCCAGCTCGACGTGGTCGACGAGGACGCGTTCGCGCGGGTCCGCGACGCCGGGCTGGACATGGTCATGGACCGCTGCCCCGCGATCGAGTGGCCGCGCCTGGGGCCCGCCGTCCCGGCGCAGGGCTGAGGCCGACGTGACCGCGATCGACACGACGACCACGCTGGGTGCGCGCGCCGCCGAACGGCTCGACGCGGACCTCGTCGTCTGGCTCACGACGGTCGACCCCGCCGGGACCCCGCAGCCGACGCCGGTGTGGCAGATCCGCAGCGGGGACGACGTCGTGATCCTCAGCGAGCCGCGCAAGGCCAAGCTGCGCAACGCCGCCGCCAACCCGCGCGCCGCGCTGCACCTCAACTCGACGCCTGCAGGATGGGACGTGCAGGTGCTCACGGGCCGGCTCGTCCTGGACCCGGCAGGCCTGAGCGCCGAGGAGCGCACGCGCTACGACACCAAGTACCGGTCGCCGATCGCCGGCCTCGGGATGAGTCCCGAGGAGTTCCACGCCGCGTACTCCGAGGTGCTGCGCTTCACGCCCGAACGGCTGCGCGGGTTCTAGGGCTCGTCGCTCCTCGTACCCCGGCGCGGGTGGGATCTGGGGTCGTGCAGGCGCCCGGGCCGAGCATGTGGTTGCCGTCGGACGAGCATACGGTTGGCGTCCGAAACGGCCCGGATGCGAACGCCAACCGCATGCTCGGCGCCGGGCATGCACCCGGCGACGCCACAGGCCGTCAGTCCCCGAAGACCAGCACGGGCCGACCGGTCCGGGGGTGGGCCAGCACGTCGCACCGCACCCCGTACACGGGCTCGATCACGTCCGGGACCAGCACGTCCCGCACGTCACCCGCCGCGACGACCCGCCCGCCCGACAGGACCACGACGTGGTCGCACGAGGCCGCCGCGAGGTTGAGGTCGTGCAGGGCCGCGAGGACCGTCACGCCGTCCGCGGCGAGCTTGCGCAGCACGGTCATGGCGGCGAGCTGGGCCGCGATGTCGAGGTGGTTCGTGGGTTCGTCGAGGAGCAGCAGCGCGGGGTCCTGGGCGAGGGCGCGGGCCATGTGCACGCGCTGGCGCTCGCCTCCCGACAACGTGGCGAGCGACCGTTCGGCCAGCTCCTCGACCCCGGCCCGCACGAGCGCCTCGTGGGCCATCGCGCGGTCGGCGTCGGTGTCGCCCGCCAGGAGCGAGCGGTGCGGGATCCTGCCGAGCAGCACGGCGTCGAGCACCGAGACGGGCAGGTCGGTCGACGCGTCCTGCTCGACGAGGGCCAGCCTGCGCGCCCGACGCCGTCGCGGCATGCGCAGCAGGTCCTCGCCGTCGAACCGGACCTCGCCCGCGTCCGGGACCTGGGTGGCCGCGATCGCGCGCAGCAGCGTCGACTTCCCGGACCCGTTGGGGCCCAGCAGCCCGCTCACCGCTCCCGGGGGAGCCGTGCAGTCCACCCCGTCGAGGATGAGCTGCGACCCGGCCGACCACGAGACGCGCGAGGCGTCGAGCCCGTGGGCCGCCCGCGCACGCCCACCGGCGGCCGGCGTGCCGTCCCGCGAGGACGGCGACCCTTCGTGGCCTTGCGGCACCTCACGACCGACCCGTCCAACAGTTCTCGGCTCCGTCACAGCGCCCGCCTCCCTCGCCACAGGATGATCGCGAAGACGGGCGCGCCGATCGCGGCCGTCAGGATGCCCACGGGCAGCTCGCGCGGGGCGAAGATCGTGCGGGCGAGCGTGTCGGCCCACACGAGGAACGACCCGCCGAGCAGGGCCGCGAGGGGCAGCAGCACGCGGTGCCGCGCACCGGTCAGGAGCCGGACGGCGTGCGGGAGGATCAGCCCCACGAACCCGATCGCGCCCGAGACCGAGACCAGGGCTCCGGTGAGCAGCGCGACCCCCACGAGCAGGAGCCACCGGGTCCGGTTCACGGCGATGCCGAGGCCCGCGGCCGCGGTGTCGCCGAACGTGAAGGCGTCGAGCACCGACCCGGTCGACGCGAGCAGCGTCCCCAGGACGAGCACGGCGCCGCCCGCGATCGCCACGGACGTCCAGGTGGCCCCCGCGACCGACCCCATGAGCCACGACAGGATCTCGCGGTAGGAGTCCCCGGTCGCGGACCAGAAGATGATGAACGACGTCGCCGCGGCCGCGAGCTGGCTCACCGCGAGGCCCGCGAGCACGGTCCGCGTGGGGGTGATGGCTCCGAGCGAACCCGCGAGAGCGAGCGCCGCGACCAGGGCGAGGACGGCCCCGCCGAACGCCGCGACGGGCAGCAGGACGCTCACGCCGAGGACCAGGACGAGGACGGCACCCAGCGAGGCTCCCGACGAGAGCCCGAGCAGGTACGGGTCGGCGAGCGGGTTGCGCGTGAGGGACTGCATGACCGCGCCGCAGATCGCGAGCCCGGCCCCCACGGCCGCGGCCGTCAGGACGCGCGGGAGCCGGAGCTGCCACACCATGCCGTCCTGCAGCAGGGGCAGCGGCTCGAGGCCGAGCGGCCCGCCGAGCCCGAGGTGCGTCGCGATCGAGCGCCACACGTCGCCCCAGGAGAGGTCCGCGGGGCCGATCGTCACGGCGACCACGACGCTCACGACGAGCGCGAGCGAGGCCCCGACGAGCCACCACGGGGTGGCACGCCGGGTACCGGGGGAGCGGCGCGCAGAGCGGCGCACGGGGGCGTGCGCTCCCGACGGGGCGGTGCGTCTCTCGGCCACGGGGCTCCTCACCGGTTCGGGACTCCTCAGGGGATCGTCAGCGCCGCGAGCTGTGCGCTGAGGTCCTTGACGGCGTCGACGTTGCGCACGCCCGCCTCGGTCGCGGGGAACGGCACGGTCAGGAAGCGGTCGCCCTGCACGGCCGTGAGGTTGGCCGTGGCCGGGTTGGCCTTCAGCGCGTCGATCTTGGACTGCGCCGTGTTCCACGCCGAGTCGACGAGCACGATCACGTCGGGGTCGGCCGCGATGATCTCCTCGAACGAGAACGGCGTCCAGGTGTCCTGGACCGAGGCCGCGATGTTCTCGACCCCGACGGCGTCCATGATCATCTGCGGCGCACCGATCCCCGCACCCACGTACGGGATGTCGGAGCCCGAGGAGTACCAGAGCGCAGTGAGCCCGCGGTCGTCGGGCTCGAGGGCGTCGAGCTCGGCGCGCTGGGCGGCCACCAGCTCGGTCGCGGTCCCGGCGACGTCGAAGATCTGACCGGCCTCGTCGATCTCGGCGAACACGTCGTCGAACGTCAACGGGTCCGGCTTGTACGCCTCGTCCTTGCACGCGGAGGGCGAGACGTAGGTCTGGACGCCGAGCTGCTGGAAGGTCGTACGGTCTCCTGCTCCCTCGGCCGTCAGGTTGGACTCCCACCCGGCGTACACGAGGTCGGGCTCGAGCGTGAGCACGGCCTCGGCTCCCGGGACCTTGTCGGCCATCGGGGTCACGACCGCCGGCACGGCGGCGGCCGCGTCGGCCCACTGCTCGGGCACGGGGCCGTCGGGGAACGCGGTCCCCACGATCCGGTCGCCCAGGCCGAGCGCGAGCATCATCTCGGTCGTGCTCGACTTGATGGTCACGACCTGGCGCGGGGCGCCGGTGAACGTGACCTCGAACCCGCAGTTGTCGAGCGTCAGGGGGTAGGTCGTCGAGGTGGTCGGCGACCCGGCGGGCGCCGTGGTCGCCCCGCCCGTCGCGAGGCTCCCCGCGTCCGAGCACGCGGCCAGGGTGAGGGTCGCGACCAGGGCGAGCGCCGCCGTCGGGCCGGCGGAGACTGCACGCCGGGAGGTCGAGCGGACGCGGGGGCGAGCGGACGAGGACAGCACGGGACTCCATGTCGGGGAGGTCGCCGGCTCGGCCGGTGCAGGGCACGGCGGCGCGGCGAGATGCGAGAGGGAAGGGCGCCACAATCCGCGACGAGGATCCGCGGCCCAAGCACGGGCCGCTGCGGCGAGCCAAGCACGGCTCGCGATCCACCCCTCAGCCTAGTAGGTCGGACGCTCGTGCTGAACGCCGGGGGCATGGTCGGGCCGGACCAGCACACGGCGCACCGGCCTCGCGTCGCGGACTTACAGTGGGCGCATGAGCCCGACGACGGAGCCAGGCCCTCCCGGCGCGTACGGTCGCGCGCAGCGCGCGCCGGGACGCAGCGCGGGCACGTCCGGGTGGTGGGCCCCGCTGCTGGGCGTCGCCTCGGCCCTCGGAGCCTTCGCGGCGGCCGAGCTCGTCGCGCTGGTCGTGGGCTCGGGGTCGAGCCCAGTGCTCGTCGTGGGGGCCGGCGTCGTGGACAGGGTCCCCCCGTGGCTCAAGGACTTCGCGGTCGAGACGTTCGGCACCGCGGACAAGACCGTGCTGATCCTCGGGATCGTGGTGGTGCTGGCGGTCGCTGCCGTCGCCGCGGGGGTCCTCGAGACGCGGCGACCCCCCTGGGGCACGGTGCTGCTCGTGGTGGTCGGGGCCGTGGGCATCGCCGCCGCCGTGACGCGACCCGACGCGACCCCCCTGTGGGCGCTGCCGACCGTGGTGGGCGTCGGCGTCGGGATCATGCTCCTGCGGACGGGTGCCGCACGGCTGCGCGCGTGGCGGGCCTCGGCGCTCGCGGTCACGGCCCGGGTCCCGGGGCCGGCCGGGCAGGGTGGTGGTGCGGGCTCGCCCGAGCGTCCCGAGACCCCGCTCACCGCGGCCCGGCAGCGCGAGGCGCTCGACCGCCGGTCCTTCCTCGTCTTCGCGGGCCTGACGACCGTGACCGCGCTCGTGGTCGGCGGCGCGGCGCGCGTGCTGTCCGCGGGGTCACGGGCCCTGACCGCCGCGCGGGACGCGATCCGCCTCCCGGCCCCGACCGGTCCCGCGGTCGTGGTCCCGGCGGGGGCGAGTCTCGACGTGCCCGGCATCACGCCCTACGTGACGCCCAACGACGACTTCTACCGCATCGACACGGCCCTGCGCGTCCCCGAGGTGGACCCGGACGACTGGCGGCTGCGCATCGTCGGGCTCGTCGAGGAGGAGGTCGAGATCTCGTTCGCCGAGCTGCTCGCGCTGCCCCTCGTCGAGAGCGCCACGACCCTGACGTGCGTGTCCAACGAGGTCGGCGGGGACCTGGTGGGCAACGCGGTGTGGCTCGGGTACCCGGTGCGCGACCTGCTCGCCCGCGCCCGCCCGCACGCGGACGCCGACATGGTGCTCTCGCGCAGCGCCGACGGCTGGACCGCGAGCACGCCGCTCGACGTGCTCACGGACCCGGGTCGCGAGTCGTTGCTCGCGGTCGGCATGAACGGCGAGCCGCTGCCGCTCGCGCACGGGTTCCCGGTGCGCATGGTCGTGCCGGGGCTGTACGGGTACGTGTCGGCGACCAAGTGGGTCGTCGAGCTCAAGGTCACGCGCTTCGCCGACGACGTCGCCTACTGGTCGACGCGCGGCTGGTCCGAGCGCGGGCCGATCAAGATGTCCTCGCGCATCGACGTGCCCCGCTCGGGCGCGACGGTGTCGCCGGACGCGGCCGGCGACGTGGTCGTGGCGGGTGTCGCGTGGTCCCAGCACACCGGGATCGCCGGCGTCGAGGTGCGGGTCGACGACGGGGAGTGGGAGGCGGCCGAGCTCGCCGAGACGGTCTCGGCCGACACGTGGCGGCAGTGGTCCTGGCGATGGTCCGCACCGGAGAAGGGCAGCCACCGCCTCGCGGTCCGCGCGACGGACGTGGACGGGACCGTCCAGACCTCGACCGAGGCCCCGCCCGCGCCCGACGGGTCGAGCGGCTGGGACACGCTCGAGGTCGGCGTGGCCTGAACCGGGCGTCCAGCATGCGGGTACCTTGCGCAGCGGCGCGGTCCGCCCGCCCCGGCGTGGCAAGGTAAGGAACGTGACGACCTCGCAGACCACGCCCCAGCCCTCCGCCCCGACGACCCCGTCCGCGACGCCGCAGGACCCCGCGCCGCAGCGCGCCGTGGTCACGGGCGCCTCGTCGGGCATCGGCGCGGCGACCGTGCGCCGCCTGCGCGCGCAGGGGTGGGACGTCGTGGCCTTCGCGCGACGCGCCGACCTGCTCGACGCGCTCGCGGCCGCGACCGGTGCGCACCCCGTCGTCGGGGACGTGACGGACGACGACGACGTCGCGCGCCTCGTGCGCGAGGCCGAGGCGCGCGGTCCGGTCCACGCGGTGCTCAACATCGCGGGCTTCGCGAGCGGCACGGACCCGATCGACGCGAGCGACCTGGACCGCTGGCGGGCCATGTTCGAGACCAACGTGCTGGGCACCGTGCGCGTGACCAAGGCGTTCCTGCCCGCGATCCGTCGGGCGGGGTTCGGCACGGTCCTGGTCCTCACGTCGACCGCGGGGCACGACGCGTACAGCGGAGGTTCGGGCTACGTCGCGACCAAGCACGCCGAGGCCGCGGTCGCCGACACGCTGCGCCTCGAGCTCAACGGCGAGCCCATCCGGGTCCTGGAGATCGCACCCGGCATGGTCCGCACCGAGGGCTTCTCGCTGACCCGGTTCGACGGCGACCAGGCCAGGGCCGACGCGGTCTACGACGGCGTCGAGAACCCGCTCACCGCGGACGACGTGGCCGACGTCGTGACGTTCGCCGTGACCCGGCCCCAGCACGTCGCGATCGACACCCTGGTGCTGCGTCCCGTCGCGCAGTCCTCGACCACGCTCCTGGCGCGCGGGCCGCTCGTGACGCGCCGGTGACGGCCGTCGCCCCGCGGTGCCCCTCGTCCGGGCCGGCCGCCGGGTCGGCCGCCGGGGCGGCCCCCGGCGTGGGACACGCTTGTCGGAGGGGGCGCAGGCTGGCATGATGACGCCCGTGACCCCCGCCGCGCACCCCCTGAGCACCCGCGTGCTCGTCGTGCGCCTGCGGCCGGTCCACGCGTCGAGCTGTTGTTGAGGGCTCGCTGACGCTCCAGCAGCGCGCGACCTGGTGTCAGCGAGCAGTGCCACGCCCCTCCCTCTGAGTGAGGGCGTGATGGTCACCGATCAGTTCTCACGTCCTGGTCGGTCTGCCCTCGTGAGCACCCGCCTCGACACCAGGACTCCCCATGAACGCCATCGCACTGATCGCCCACCCGTCCGACACCGACGGGCGCAGCGATCCCCTCGGCCGTCTGGTCGCCCACGACCCGTGGTTCGCCGCAGCGTCGTCGGGCATCGCCCCCTCGGCGTCCCACGGCCCGACGGCGCAGCCCGCCCAGGGAGCCGCGCTCACCATCGAGTGGCTCGTCGCGCGTGACATCGACACGTACCGGGCCCGCCGTCGGGCGTCGTCGCGCGGTCGGTCGGTCGCGGGGCGCTGAGCGACGCCTCACGCGTGCGCACCTGGGCCGTGAGGTGCCGTGGGGTGCCGCGAGGAACGGTCGGCTCGGCACGCCCGGCGGACGGCGCGTTACCATGGGGTCCACAGGCATCGACCCGGCCATCACCGGTGAGCCTCCGGAAGAACGGGTCCCGTCCGCGGGACCTCAGTAGAACCGGACGGGTAGGCCCGTCACAGCCGTGTCGAGCGGTCGCCGCTCGGGCTCCTGCGGGTGCCCGACGACGGCAAGCGGGGTGGTACCGCGGCTCGCCTTCTCCCTCGGGAACCAGGGAGGGGTGGTCGTCCTCGCACGAGCACGTCCCGGACCACCGCCTGCCACTCACGATGGAGCCACTGAGCCATGGCCTACCCTCTGCACCGCACCGACGACACCGCCCCTGACGGTCAGGGCCACCAGATCCCCGCCAGCCCCCACCTGCCCTCTCTCGAGCGCGGCGTGCTGTCGTACTGGTCCAAGGACGACACGTTCCGCGCGTCGATCGAGCACCGCGAGGCGGGTCAGGACGGCGACAACGAGTTCGTCTTCTACGACGGCCCTCCCTTCGCGAACGGTCTGCCGCACTACGGGCACCTCCTGACGGGCTACGCCAAGGACGTCGTGCCGCGCTACATGACCATGCGGGGCAAGCGCGTCGAGCGCCGCTTCGGCTGGGACACGCACGGCCTGCCGGCCGAGCTCGAGGCCGAGCGCGTGCTGGGCATCACCGACAAGTCGCAGATCGAGGCCATGGGCATCGCCGCGTTCAACGAGGCCTGCCGCGAGTCCGTGCTCAAGTACACGGACGAGTGGAAGGAGTACGTGACGCGCCAGGCGCGCTGGGTCGACTTCGCGAACGACTACAAGACGCTCGACATCACCTTCATGGAGTCGGTGATCTGGGCGTTCAAGCGTCTGTACGACAAGGGCCTCGCGTACGAGGGCTACCGTGTGCTGCCGTACTGCTGGCGCGACGAGACGCCGCTGTCGAACCACGAGCTGCGCATGGACGACGACGTGTACCAGTCGCGTCAGGACCCGGCGCTCACGGTCGGGTTCCGACTCTCCGACGACGTCGCGGACGGCGTCGCCTCGCCCGCAGCGGGGGCGCTCGTGCTCGTGTGGACCACGACGCCGTGGACGCTGCCCTCGAACCTGGCCGTCGCCGTCGGGCCGGACGTCGACTACGTCGTGGTGCGCCCCGGCGCCTCCTCGGCCGTGGCCGGGGACAAGGTCGTGCTCGCCGCCGCGCGCCTGGGCGCGTACGTCAAGGAGCTCGGGGACGACGCCGAGGTCCTGGCGACCGTCAAGGGCGCCGACCTCGCGGGGCTGCGCTACACCCCGGCCTTCGACTACTTCACCGACCGCTCGGCCGAGGGCTGGCCGAACGCGCACCAGGTGCTCGTGGCCGACTTCGTGACGACCGAGGACGGCACGGGCGTCGTCCACCTGGCCCCCGCCTTCGGTGAGGACGACATGGCCGTGTGCGACGCGGCCGGGATCGTGCCCGTCGTGCCCGTCGACGCCCGTGGGCGCTTCACCAACGCCGTCCCGGACTACGCGGGCGAGCAGGTCTTCGACGCCAACCCCAAGGTCATCAAGGACCTCAAGGAGGGCACGGGCCCGCTCGCGCGCGTCGCGGCCTCCTCGCGCGCCGTCGTGCTGCGCCACGAGACCTACCAGCACTCCTACCCGCACTGCTGGCGCTGCCGGAACCCCCTGATCTACAAGGCGGTCTCGAGCTGGTTCGTGCGCGTGACCGAGTTCCGCGACCGCATGGTCGAGCTCAACCAGGACATCACCTGGACGCCCGAGCACATCCGCGACGGCCAGTTCGGCAAGTGGCTCGCGGGCGCCCGCGACTGGTCCATCTCGCGCAACCGTTACTGGGGCACGCCCATCCCCGTGTGGGTCTCGGACGACGCGAACTACCCGCGCATCGACGTCTACGGCTCGATCGCCGAGCTCGAGGCCGACTTCGGCGTGCCCGTGACGGACCTGCACCGTCCCTTCATCGACGACCTGACGCGCCCCAACCCGGACGACCCGACCGGGAAGTCCGTCATGCGCCGCATCCCCGACGTCCTGGACGTCTGGTTCGACTCGGGCTCCATGCCGTTCGCGCAGGTCCACTACCCGTTCGAGAACGCCGACTGGTTCGAGCACCACTACCCGGGCGACTTCATCGTCGAGTACATCGGCCAGACCCGCGGCTGGTTCTACACGCTGCACGTCCTGGCCACGGCCCTGTTCGACCGCCCGGCGTTCCGCTCGGCGGTCTCGCACGGGATCGTGCTCGGCTCGGACGGGCGCAAGATGAGCAAGTCGCTGCGCAACTACCCGGACGTGTCCGAGGTCCTGGACCGCGACGGCTCCGACGCGATGCGCTGGTTCCTCATGAGCTCGCCCATCCTGCGCGGCGGGAACCTCATCGTGACCGAGGAGGGCATCCGCGACTCGGTGCGTCAGGTGCTGCTGCCGCTGTGGAGCACGTACTACTTCTTCACGCTCTACTCGAACAACGCCGACGGCGGCGCGGGGTACACCGCTCAGCGCGTGGCCCCCGAGCGCGTCGCGGACCTCCCGGCTCTCGACCGCTACCTGCTGGCTCGCACGCACGACCTGGTCGCGACCGTCACGACCCAGCTCGACGCGTACGACATCGCGGGCGCGTGCGAGACCGTGCGCGAGCACCTCGACCTGCTGACCAACTGGTACGTCCGCACGCAGCGTGACCGCTTCTGGGACGAGGACGAGGATGCGTTCGACACGCTCTGGACGGCCCTCGAGGTCCTCACGCGCGTCATGGCACCGCTCGCGCCCATGCTCTCCGAGGAGGTCTGGCGCGGTCTCACGGGCGGGCGCAGCGTGCACCTGACCGACTGGCCGAGCGTCGTCGCCGACGCGCCGGGCGACTCGCTGGCCGGCGTCCTGGTCGCCGACGACGCGCTCGTCGCCTCGATGGACCTGGTCCGTTCGGTGGCCTCGCTCTCGCTCGGTCTGCGCAAGGCGCACTCGCTGCGCGTGCGCCAGCCGCTCAGCACCCTGACCGTCGTGACCGAGGACCCGGCCGCGCTCGAGCCCTACGGCGACCTGCTCGCCCGTGAGCTCAACGTCAAGGCCGTGCGCTTCCTCGACCTCGAGTCCGGTGCGGCCGACGAGTTCGGCGTCTCGCAGAAGCTCACGGTCAACGCCCGCGCTGCGGGCCCGCGCCTGGGGCGCGGGGTCCAGGCGGTCATCAAGGCCGCCAAGGCGGGCTCGTGGCGCGTGGGTGACGACGGGTTCGTCGTCGTCGAGACGCCCGACGGCGACGTGCCGCTGCTCGGCTCCGAGTACGAGCTGACGACCGTGGTGCTCGCCGAGCAGGGCCACGACGAGGTCGACCCGGCCGCTCCGTCGATCGCGGCGGCCGTGCTGCCCACGGGCGGGTTCGTGGTCCTGGACCTCGAGCTGAACGACGCGCTCCTGGCCGAGGGCTACGCACGCGACATCGTGCGCGAGGTCCAGGACGCCCGCAAGGCGGCCGGCCTCGAGGTCTCGGACCGGATCGACCTGTCGCTCTCGGTGCCCGGCCCCTGGCAGGGAGCGGTCGAGGACCACCGCGAGCTCATCGCGGGCGAGACCCTCGCCGTGAGCGTCACGGTCGACCTGTCGCCCACCGACGAGCGCAGCGTGCTCGTCGCCAAGGCGTCGGCAACCGTCTCGTCCGACCAGACCGACGGAGCACGGGCATGAGCGGCATCCGCGTCGGCCGTGGCGCCGGCGAGCGCCCGGGCGACAAGGACGCGCGGCGTCCCGGAGGCGCTGCGCACCAGCGCACGGCCGAGGAGGCCGCCGCGCTCGAGGACCTGACCACGGTGTACGCGCACATCATGGACCGGGCCCCCGAGCACGACATCGACCCGACGCTCGCGCGCGTCGAGCGGGTCCTCGAGCTCCTCGGCGACCCGCAGAAGGCCTACCGCACGATCCACATCACGGGGACCAACGGCAAGACGTCGACCTCGCGCCTGGTCGAGCGGCTCGTGCGCGAGCACGGCCTGCGCACGGGGCGCTTCACGAGCCCGCACCTGACCTCGGTGACCGAGCGCATCGCGATCGACGGCGAGCCCGTGAGCCCCGCGCGCTTCGTCGAGATCTGGGAGGACGTCGCGCCCTACATCGGCGTCGCCGACCGCGAGTCGCAGGAGGCGGGCGGTCCCCGTCTGAGCTTCTTCGAGGTGCTCACGGTCATGGCGTTCGCGGCGTTCGCCGACGCCCCCGTCGACGTCGCGATCGTCGAGGTCGGCATGGGCGGCGGCTGGGACTCGACCAACGTCGTGGACGGCGACGTCGCGATCGTGACCCCCATCTCGATCGACCACACGCGCTGGCTCGGTCACACGATCGAGGAGATCGCGACCGAGAAGTCGGGGATCGTCAAGGAGGGCGCGGTCGTCGTCCTCGCCGAGCAGAGCGACGCCGCCGAGGCCATCGTCATCGAGGCTGCGGCGGCCAAGCACGCCCGGGTCCTGCGCGAGGGGCAGGACATCGCGGTGGCCGGGCGGACCCCGGCCGTCGGTGGGCAGGTCGTCGACCTGCGCACCCCTGCGGGTCTCTACACCGAGATCTTCCTGCCGCTGATCGGCGAGCACCAGGCCCACAACGCCCTGCTGGCGCTGGCGGCCACCGAGGCGCTGCTCTCGGGAGGGCGCGCGCTCGACGGCGGCGTCGTCGAGGCTGCCTTCGCGGACGCGAGCTCGCCGGGCCGGCTCGAGGTCCTGCGGTCGAGCCCGACCGTGATCGTCGACGCCGCGCACAACCCGGCCGGTGCCGAGGCCCTCGTCGCCGCGATCGACGAGGCGTTCGAGTTCGAGCACCTGATCGGGGTCGTCGCGATCATGGGCGACAAGGACTCCGAGCAGATCCTCTCGGTGCTCGAGCCCGTGCTCGCCGAGGTCGTCATCACGCGCAACTCGGCCGAGCGCTCGGCCGACGTGACCGACCTCGCGGAGGTCGCGATCGAGGTCTTCGGCGAGGACCGCGTCCACACGGCCGAGCGCCTCGACGAGGCGCTCGCCATCGCGGTCGACCTCGCCGAGCGCGACGACTCGGTGGGCGTCGGCGTGGGCACGGGAGTGCTCGTCACGGGCTCGGTCATCACCGCGGCCGACGTGCGGATCCTGCTCGGGCGCGGCTGACGGCGAGCCGCTCGCACGCCGCGGCCCGGAGGCTGCGCTCGCCCGACCACCACGCAGGGTGCCCCTCGCTCCGAGGGGCACCCCGCGTCGTCGGGCACGGAATGTCGCGCCGGAGCGACTCTCTGCGTGCCACCGCACCGGCGGGGGTGTTTGATGGGGGGACGGGCGCCGGGGGCACGATCCACCGGCGCGCGAGCAGTGCACGCGGCCGGACGCGCCGCAGCAGTCCGACGGAGGGATGCGCCATGAAGAAGCTGCTCAACGACCCGCAGGACGCGGTGACGGAGTCGCTCGACGGGTTCGAGCTGGCTCACGCCGACCTCGTGGAGGTGCACCGGGCACCCCTGTACGTGTCCCGCGCCGGTGGTGCCGTGCCGGGCAAGGTGGGGCTCGTCAGCGGAGGCGGTGCAGGGCACGAGCCGCTGCACGCGGGCTTCGTCGGCGCGGGGATGCTCGACGCCGCGGTCCCCGGGGCCGTGTTCACCTCGCCCACGCCGGACCAGATCGTGCCCGCGATCCTCGGGGCCGACTCGGGTGCGGGCGTGCTCGCGATCGTCAAGAACTACACGGGCGACGTGCTCAACTTCGAGACGGCGCTCGAGCTCGTCGAGGCCGAGGGCACGCAGGCCGCGAGCATCCTCGTCAACGACGACGTGGCGGTCGAGGACTCGCTCTACACCGCGGGCCGCCGCGGCGTGGCAGGGACCGTCGCGGTCGAGAAGATCGCGGGAGCCGCCGCCGAGCGCGGGGACGACCTGGGCAAGGTCACCGAGATCGCCGGGCGGGTCGTCGCGAACGTCCGCTCGATGGGCGTCGCGCTCTCGGCCTGCACCGTGCCGCACGTCGGCAAGCCGAGCTTCGACCTCGACGAGTCGGAGATCGAGATCGGGATCGGGATCCACGGCGAGCCGGGCCGGCACCGCATCCCCATGGCGACCGCGGACGAGATCACGGGCATGCTCGTCGACGCCGTCGCGGAGGACCTGCGGCTCGCGGGCGGAGAGCGAGTGTTGCTGTTCGTTAACGGAATGGGCGGTACGCCCCAGTCCGAGCTCTACGTCGTCTATCGTCAGGCACGGAGGCTGCTCGAGGCGCGCGGCGTGGCAGTCACACGCTCTCTCGTGGGCAACTACGTCACTTCGCTGGAGATGCAAGGGGCCTCGGTCACCGTGCTCCGGCTGGACGACGAGCTGACCGCGCTGTGGGACGCGCCCGTGCACACCGCCGCTCTGCGGTGGTGACTCCAGCCGCCCCCCGAGAGCCGGGGAGCGGCGCCCCGGACCCTGCTCCCCGCGAGCCGTGCCCGGGACAGGAACGAAAGGGCGAGGAATGACGCTGGACGTTGCGTGGGCTGTGCGCTGGATGCGAGGCGCGGCGACGATGATCGTGTCGTCGCGGGACGAGCTCACCGAGCTGGACCGTCAGATCGGTGACGGGGACCACGGCGAGAACCTGAACCGCGGGTTCCAGGCGGTCGTCGCCAAGCTCGACGGCCTCGAGGAGCAGCCTGCGCAGATCGGCGACGTGCTCAAGCTCGTCGCGACGACCCTCATGTCCTCGGTCGGGGGAGCGTCGGGCCCGCTGTACGGCACGGCGTTCCTGCGCGCCGCGAAGGTCACGGGCCTCACGGAGCTGGACTCGTCCGCCGTCGTCGCGCTGCTCGAGGGTGCCCTCGAGGGCATCACGGCTCGCGGCAAGGCGGTCCCGGGCGAGAAGACCATGGTCGACGCGTGGCAGCCCGCGGTCGACGCGGCCGTCGAGGCCGCGGACGCCGGCAGCGACCCGGCAGGGGTCCTCGAGGCCGCGCTCGCCGCGGCGGAGGCCGGGGCGCTCGCGACCGTCCCCATGCTCGCGACCAAGGGGCGCGCGAGCTACCTGGGCGAGCGCAGCGTCGGGCACCAGGACCCGGGGGCGACCTCGACCGTGGTGATCCTGCGGGCTGCGGTCGCGGCGGTCGACGCTCCCGGGGAATGATGTCCCGATGACAACCCCACACGTCGGCGACCGTGCGCGGATCGCCCTGGTCCTCGTGTCCCACTCGGCCCGGCTGGCGCAGGGCGCCGCCGAGCTCGCCGCCCAGATGGCCCCGGGGGTGCTGCTCCTGCCTGCGGGCGGGACGGACGACGGCAGCCTCGGCACGAGCTACGACGTCGTGTCCGCGGCGGTCGCCGAGGGGCTCGTCGGGACAGAGGGCGTGGTGGTCCTCGCGGACCTGGGCTCGGCGGTCATGACGATCGAGTCGGTCATCGAGCTCGACGACTCGCTCGAGGGCCGCGTCGTCCTCGCGGACGCGCCGTTCGTCGAGGGGGCCGTCGCCGCTGCGGTCACGGCCCACGGGGGCGGGACCCTCGCGGAGGTGCTCGCGTCGGCCGAGGCCGCGGGCGGCACGTTCGCGCAGAGCGGGTCGCCCGACGGCGGGTTCGTGCCCCCGCCGGGGCCGGCCGACCAGCTGGCCGCCGCCGCGGGACTCGAGGACGACTCGCCCGGTGCGCCGCGCTCCGTCACGCTCCGCAACCCCCTGGGGCTCCACGCGCGTCCGGCGGCGATCCTCGCGCGGCTCGTCGCGGGCTACGACGCCAAGGTCACGATCAACGGGGTGAACGCCGCGAGCGTGCTCGAGATGATGAAGCTGGGCGCCACCGGGGGGCGCGAGCTCGTGATCGCGGCCGAGGGGCCGCAGGCCAGCGAGGCCAGGGACGCAGCCGTGGCCGCGGTCGAGGGCGGCTTCGGAGAGGTCTGAGCCGTCCCGTGACGAGCGTCACGTGAATACTGCATTGCCTGCAAAGTTGCACGACGTGTAAATTTGCCTGCTGTGCAGAACCTTGTCGAGCCCTCCGCCGCCCCCACGGGGCTGCGCGAGCGCAAGAAGCGCGAACGCCGCGAGGCGCTCATCGACGCTGCCCAGACCCTCGTGCTCGAACGCGGGCTGGACGCGGTCACGGTCGACGACATCTGCGCGTCGATCGGCGTCTCGGCACGGACGTTCTTCAACTACTTCGCGTCCAAGGACGACGCCGTGCTCGGGGTCGAGGAGTTCTCGCCCTCGGCAGGCGCGGTCCACGTCTTCGTCGCGGGCGGCCCCACGGGTGACCTCCTCGACGACCTGCAGGTGCTCGTCGCCGACCTGCTCGCGCACCAGGTCATGTCCCTCGAACGGGTGCACCGGGCGATCCGGCTGGTCGAGCGCGAGCACCGCCTCCTCGCCCGCCACATGTGGTGGATCGAGAACCTGCGGACCGGTCTGATCGACGTGTTCGAGCGTCGCCGGGCCCAGCACCCGTTCGTTCCCGAGCCCGAGCTGCTCGCGATGGTCGTGATGGCGCTCCTGCGCACCACGACGCTCGAGTGGGAACGGCTCGGCCGTACGGGCGAGCCGGTCGACCGCCTGGGCTCGGTGGTCGCGCAGCTCCGGACGCTCGTGTGCCCGGGGACCTCGCCGGGAGAACCCGGCAGCCCCGGCTGACCCCACCACCACCACACTCACGCCCGCCGTCTCGCGTCGACGGGCGCCACCACCGGTCTGACTCGACCTGAACGGATCCCTCATGTCCTCCTCCCGCTCCACCACGTCGGCCGCGCCGACCGGGGCCGGCGCGTCCGCCGAGAACGGCAAGCCGCTCATCGTGCTGACGCAGCGCACGGTCTGGCTGATCTTCGGCGCGCTCATGGCCAGCATGTTCCTGTCCTCGCTCGACCAGTCGATCGTCGGCACCGCGATGCCCACGATCGTGGGCGAGCTGCACGGCGTCGAGCACCAGGGGTGGGTCATCACGGCCTACATCCTGGCGATCGCGATCGTCATGCCCCTCTACGGAAAGTTCGGCGACCTGTGGGGGCGCCGCTGGCCGTTCCTCGTCGCGATCGGGCTGTTCACCGTCGCGTCGGCGGGTGCGGGCTTCGCCCAGACGTTCCCCGAGCTCGTCGCGTGGCGAGCCGTCCAGGGCCTCGGTGGTGGTGGCCTCATGATCCTGTCGCAGGCCATCATCGCGGACATCGTCCCGGCCAAGGACCGCGGCAAGTACATGGGCCCCATGGGTGCCCTGTTCGGCATCGCAGCCGTGATCGGGCCGCTCCTCGGCGGCTGGTTCACCGAGGGACCGGGCTGGCGCTGGGCCTTCTGGATCAACGTCCCGATCGGCATCGCCGCCTTCCTCGTCGCGTGGTTCACCCTGAAGCTCCCGAGCCACCGTTCCGGGCGCAAGATCGACGTGGCCGGCATCTTCTTCCTGGTCGTCGGGACGTCCGGGATCGTGCTGCTCACGAGCTGGGAGTCGCTGACCTCGAGCAGGGGCTACGACTGGTCCGACCCCAAGCTCCTGGGCATGGTCGCCGCGACGCTCGCGTCGATCGCCCTGTTCATCGTGGTCGAGCGCCGTGCGGAGGAGCCGCTGCTCCCGCTGCACCTCTTCAAGAACCGCACGTTCACCATCGCGACGCTCATCGGCCTCGTGCTCGGCATGGGCATGTTCTCCGCGCTCGCGTTCCTGCCGACCTTCCTGCAGATGTCGACCGGCGCGGGCGTGACCGAGTCCGGCTTCCTCATGCTGCCCATGATGGTCGGTGTCATGATCACGGCGATCGGGTCCGGGTTCGCGATCACCAAGACGGGCCGCTACAAGATCTACCCCGTCGCAGGCCTCGCGATCACGACCGCGGGCATCATCTGGCTCACGACCATCACGGGCGACATGTCCATGGTCCTGTTCGGCGCCATGATCTTCGTGATGGGTGCCGGCATGGGTCTGGTCATGCAGACCATCGTCCTGGCCGTCCAGAACTCCGTGGACCCCCACGAGATCGGGACCGCGACGAGCGCGAACAACTTCTTCCGGGAGATCGGTGCAGCCGTGGGCACGGCGCTCTTCAGCACCATCTTCACGACGCGCCTGTCGGCCAACCTGGCTGAGGTCATCCCCGGTGGCGCCGCCACGGGTGGGGGAGAGGCCTCGAGCCTGACCCCCGCCGCGGTCCAGGCCCTCCCGGAGCCCGTCAAGACGGGCGTGATCGACGCCTTCACGGACGCGCTCGCGCCGGCGTTCTGGTACCTCGTGCCGCTCGTCGTCGTCGGGTTCGTGCTCGCGCTGTTCCTCAAGGAGGTCAAGCTCTCGGGCGAGGCCGGCATGGTCGCGCGCGGCGAGGCGGTCGCCGACCCGAAGGGCGCGCTGGTCGAGGGCGAGACGGACGCGCAGGTGCGCGACGCCGTCGGGCCGGACGGTGCCACCATCCCCACGGACGACGACCCGGCGGGCGGCCCCTCCCGCCAGGACGCGCCGGTAAACTGAGTCGCGTGAGCTCCACCAACGAACCGGTCGACGGGCCCGTCGCGTCCTCCGCCCCCACGGCGAAGGACGCGGCGGACGCGCCCCGCATCAAGGCCAAGAAGTCCGCGAAGATCCAGTTCACGTCGACGACGCTGATGCTGGAGGCGTTCCTGATCCTCTTCGCGACCCTCGTCGCGTACGGGCTGCGGAACGTGCCCTACGCGTGGCCGGACAAGATGCAGGTGCCCTCGGGCCCGGCGATCTGGATCGTGGGCGGCACGCTGATCGTGGTCCTGCTCCTGCTCAGCCGCATGGTGGGCGGGCCGGGCGGCTACGTCGCGGGCTCGGCCGTGCAGATCCCGGTCATCGCGTGCGGCTTCGCCGTCCCGCTGATGTTCCTCGTGGGCGGCATCTTCGTGGTGCTGTGGATCGTGTCGCTGCGTCTCGGCGGGCGCATCGACCGTGAGCGCGCCGCGTACGACGCGGAGCACCCGGAGACCGCGCCGAACATGTGAGCAGGGCCGGTAGGGTCGTGCGCATGACTGATGTTGCAGCCCCCGCAGTGGCCGACGCGCTCTCCGAGACCATCGAGCGCACCCTCGTCCTGGTCAAGCCCGACGGCGTCCGCCGTGGGCTGTCGGGCGAGATCCTCCGCCGTATCGAGGCCAAGGGCTACACCCTGGCCGCCGTCCAGCTCCTGGACGCCACCCCCGAGCTCCTCGCGGCGCACTACGCCGAGCACGAGGGCAAGCCGTTCTACCAGCCGCTGGTCGACTTCATGCTCTCGGGCCCGACGCTCGCGATCGTCGCCGAGGGCCAGGGCGTCATCCCGGGCTTCCGCTCGCTCGCCGGCACGACCGACCCGACCGCCGCCGCCCCTGGCACCATCCGTGGCGACCTGGGCCGCGACTGGGGCCTGAAGGTGCAGCAGAACCTGGTCCACGGCTCGGACTCCCCGGAGTCGGCCGCCCGCGAGATCTCGCTCTGGTTCCCGGGTCTCTGAGGCCCTCGCACCTGCCGACAGGCGCCCCCTCGAAGGAGGGGGCGCCTGTCTTCGTCGGCGAGGAGGACGGGCAGGGGCCCTGCTCCCAGCGCCGCCACCTCCCCGCTTCACCCGCCACACCGCACTAGGCTCTGACCCGTGCACCTCAAGACCCTGACCCTTCGCGGGTTCAAGTCGTTCGCCTCGGCGACGACCCTGCGCTTCGAGCCCGGGGTCACGTGCGTCGTGGGCCCGAACGGCTCGGGCAAGTCGAACGTCGTCGACGCCCTGTCCTGGGTCATGGGCGAGCAGGGCGCCAAGTCGCTGCGCGGCGGCAAGATGGAGGACGTCATCTTCGCGGGGACCGCCGGCCGCCCGCCGCTGGGCCGTGCCGAGGTGTCCCTGACGATCGACAACACCGACGGCGCGCTGCCGATCGAGTACTCCGAGGTGACCATCTCGCGGACGCTGTTCCGCAACGGCGGCTCGGAGTACGCGATCAACGGGTCGTCGTGCCGGCTCCTGGACATCCAGGAGCTGCTGTCGGACTCGGGCATCGGTCGCGAGATGCACGTGATCGTGGGGCAGGGGCAGCTCGACGCGGTGCTGCGCGCGACCCCGGAGGAGCGTCGCGGGTTCATCGAGGAGGCCGCGGGCGTCCTCAAGCACCGCAAGCGCAAGGAGAAGGCGCTGCGCAAGCTCGACGCGATGCAGGCGAACCTGACGCGGCTCGGGGACCTGACGGCCGAGATCCGGCGTCAGCTCGGCCCGCTGGGGCGCCAGGCGCAGATCGCGCGCAAGGCGCAGGTGGTCCAGCGCGACCTGCGCGACGCGCGGGCGCGGCTGCTCGCGGACGACCTGGCCCAGCTCACCGCGACGCTCGAGCAGGAGATCGCGGACGAGTCGGCGCTGCGGGCCCGCCAGGGCGAGGTCGAGCGGTCGCTCGCCACCGCTCGGGACGCGCTGGGTGCCCTGGAGACGCAGGCGGCCGAGGCCGCGCCGGCCCTGGCCCGCGCGAGCGAGGTCTGGTACCGCCTGTCATCGCTCAAGGAGCGGCTGGGCGGGACGCGGACCCTCGCGGCCGAGCGGCTGCGCCTGCTGGGACGCCCGGAGACCGTGCAGCGTGGGCAGGACCCGAACGACCTGGACGCGCAGGCCGCCCGGGCACGTGCGGCCGAGCTCGAGCTCGAGTCGGAGGTCGCGGTCGCACGCGCCGCGCTCGAGGCGGCCGTGGCCGAACGGACGACGGTCGAGGAGCAGGCGCAGGCCGCCGAGCGGGCGCTCGCGACGCTGCTGCGCGGAGCGGCCGACCGCCGCGAGGGCCTCGCGCGCCTGGCCGGCCAGGTCGCCGCACGGCGGTCGCGCGTCGAGGCGACCGAGGCCGAGATCGGTCGCCTGCGCGAGTCTCTCGCCGAGACCGAGCGGCGCGGCAACCAGGCGAACGTCGAGTTCGCGACGCTCGAGACGCAGGTCGTGGGCGTCGAGGAGGGCGAGGAGGGCCTGGACGCCGAGCACGAGGAGGCCGCCGACGCGGTCGAGCGCACGAGCGCCGTGGTGGCGCGGCTGCGCGAGGAGGAGCAGACCGCCGACCGTGAGCGCGCGACCTGGAGCGCACGCGTCGAGGCGCTCGAGATGAGCCTGGTCCGCAAGGACGGCGCGGGCGCGCTGCTCGCGGCCGACCAGGTGGGGGCCATCGGGTCGCTCGCTGCGCTGCTGAGCATCGACGCAGGGTACGAGGACGCGATCGCGGCAGCCCTGGGGCCCGCCGCGGACGCGGTCGCTGTCGAGAGCCTCGAGGCGGCGGTCGACGCGCTGCGCCACCTGCGCCAGGAGGACGCGGGGAGAGCGAGCCTCGTGGTGGGCGGGGGAGCGCCGGTCGAGGACAGGGCGAGCGCCGCGCGTGCGGCCCGGCCCGCCGTCCTGCCCGACGGCGCCGCGTGGGCAGCGGACGTCGTCACACCTGCGCGGTCGGTCGCGTCGGCCGTGGAGCTCCTGCTCGACGGCGTGGTCGTCGTCGAGGACCTGGCGCAGGCCCGTGCGCTCGTCTCGTCGTCGCCGCAGGTCACCGCGGTGACCAGGGGCGGCGACCTGCTCGCCGCGCACGGCGCGTGGGGAGGCTCGGCGACCGCTCCCAGCGTCCTGCACCTGCAGTCCGCGCTCGACGAGGCCCAGACGGCGCGGGACGACGCCGTCGCGCGCGGCGAGCGGACCCGCTTCGCGCTCGTGGGAGCGCTCGAGGAGGCCGAGGAAGTGCAGCAGCGCTACGACGCGACCCTGGACCGGCTCAACGAGTCCGACGCCGCCCTGGCCGCCGTCGCGGAGCAGCTGGGGCACCTGGGGGCGACGGCGCGCGCGGCCGCGGCCGAGTCCGCCCGGGTGCGCGCGTCGCTCGAGAAGGCGCAGGCCATGCTGGTGGCCGAGCAGACCGAGCTCGCGGGTCTCGTCGCACGCCACGACGAGGCCGAGGCGGCCCCCGAGCAGACCGAGGAGTCGGTCGCGGCCGCGACGGCCGCACGGGACGGGGCGAACGGTCTCGCGACCGCGGCACGGGCCGCGGAGACCGAGGCGCGGCTCGCGCTGCGCACGAGCGAGGAGCGTGCACGGGCCCTGACGGGGCGCGCCCAGTCCTTGGCGCGTGCGGCGGCGACCGAGCGTGCGGCCCGTGAGCGGGCGGCAGCCCGGGAGGCGGCGCGCGTGCGCCAGGCAGAGCGCGCCGAGGCGGTCCGCGACGGTGCCCAGGTCGCGCTCGCCGCGCTCGACCGGTCGCTCGAACGGGCCCGTGAGGAGCGCGACGCGGCGGAGGCGGCCCGCGGAGAGCTCGACCAGGCGGTCACGGCGCGGCGGGCCGAGGCCGACGCGCTCGCGGGCCAGCTCCGCGAGCTCACCGACGTGGCGCACCGCGACGAGGTGGCACGGACCCAGCAGCAGCTGCGGATCGAGCAGCTCCACGGGCGCAGCGTCGACGAGCTCGGCCTGGACCCCGAGGTCCTGCTCGACGAGTTCGGCCCCGACCGCCCGGTGCCGGTCCTCGCCGAGGACGGCACGGTCCGCGAGGACGAGGACGGCGAGCCCGTGACCGAACCGTACGTGCGCGCGGCGCAGGAGAAGCGGCTGCGGTCGGCCGAGCGGGCGCTGGGCCAGCTCGGCCGGGTCAACCCGCTCGCGCTCGAGGAGTTCGCGGCGCTCGAGGAGCGGCACACGTTCCTCACGACCCAGCTCGCCGACCTCAAGAAGTCGCGCACCGACCTCCTCGAGATCGTCCGGGAGATCGACGAGCGGGTCGAGCAGGTCTTCACCGAGGCCTACCACGACACGGCCGAGCAGTTCGTCCACGTGTTCGGTCGGATGTTCCCGGGCGGCGAGGGGCGGCTCGTCCTGACGAACCCGGACGACATGCTCACCACGGGCATCGAGGTCGAGGCCCGTCCTGCGGGCAAGAAGGTCAAGCGGCTCTCCCTACTGTCCGGCGGGGAGCGCTCGCTCACGGCCGTGGCGCTCCTGGTCGCGATCTTCAAGGCTCGTCCCAGCCCGTTCTACGTCATGGACGAGGTCGAGGCCGCGCTCGACGACGTGAACCTGGGGCGCCTGCTCGAGATCTTCCGCGAGCTCCAGGAGGACTCGCAGCTCATCGTCATCACGCACCAGAAGCGCACCATGGAGATCGCCGACGCGCTGTACGGGGTCACCATGCGCGGCGACGGCGTGACGACCGTCATCAGCCAGCGGCTGCGTGACGAGGTCCCCGCGTAGCCTCGAGCAGCCGGTCGTTCCCGGCGACGAGGGAAGCCCGGGCGGGACTGCGGCCCGGGCAGGTGGACGGCGCGACGCCCGTGGCCCTGGGTCACCTCCCGGCCACGGTCCGGTGAAGATGCTGTGCCGAACATCGGACTCGCCGTCGCAGCGAAGGTCGTCGGGCCGTTCTCCCGTGATAATCGAACGATGTTCTGGATGTTCGTGTTCTTGGGGATCGCGCTCGTGGCGGCCGTCGTCGTCTTCCTGTTCGCGAGCGTCGTCACGCGCATCGACGACCGCAACGACCGGACGGGTCCGCCCGTCGGCCTCAAGGGATTCTGGCGCGACTTCGTGTCGGGGCTCACCTCGTGGCGTCGGTCCCGCCGCGGGGAGCGTGCCGACCGGGCAGCGGTCGAGCCCGTGGACACGGGCATGGACGAGTTCTTCGCGGCGACCGAGGTCGACGACCCCGCGTACATCGACGCGGACGAGATCACCGACGTGCTGCACCGGGCCCGGGAGCGGGCGACCCACACGCTGCACAGCGCGGGCGTGCGCCGCCCCGCGACGGGTGCCGTCCCGTCGGTCCCCACGGCGACGCCGCCCGGTCGGCCCCCGGTCCTCCCGCAGGACTGAATCGCCCCGCGCCCGCGAGGCAGATGTCCAGGCTGCCCGCACGCCGCGCGCGGATTTGAGAGACTTCGACGGTGAACGATCTCCTCTGGCTCTGGATCTCCCTCGCCGTCCTCGTCGTGCTCGGACTCGGATTCCTCGGTGTCCGTCGCCGGTCCGGGTCGCGCGACCCGCTCCCACCCGCTTCGACGGGCACGACCACGCTCGAGCGCGACGCGCCCGGGGAGCAACCCGCCGAGACTGCCGAGGGCGGCGGTGTGGCGACGGCCGAGGCCCCGTCCGACCTCGAGGCTCCGCCTGCGGTCGAGGTCCCCGAGGCCGTGGGCGGCCGCCTCGCGCGCCTGCGCGGCCGCCTCGCCCGCTCGGGCTCGCCGCTCGGCAGCAAGCTCCTCGCTGTGCTCTCGCGCGACCACCTGACCGAGGACGACTGGGACGAGCTCGAGGAGACCCTGCTGCTGGCCGACGTCGGCGCCGGGCCCGCGGGCGAGCTCATCGACTCGCTGCGCACCCGCGTGCGTGTCCTGGGTGTGCGCGACCCCGCGAGCGTGCGCGCGCTGCTGCGCGAGGAGCTCGTCGCCCTCGTCGACCCGACCATGGACCGCTCGCTCGCCACGGCCCCGCAGACGGCCGAGGACGGGACCCGGCTGCCCGCCGTCGTGCTCGTGGTGGGCGTCAACGGGACGGGCAAGACCACGACCGTGGGCAAGCTCGCGCGCGTCCTGGTCGCCGAGGACCGCACGGTCGTGCTCGGCGCGGCCGACACGTTCCGCGCGGCCGCCGCGGACCAGCTCGAGACGTGGGGTGCTCGCGTGGGCGTGCGCACCGTGCGTTCGGACCGGGACGGAGCGGACCCGGCCGCGGTCGCGTTCGACGCGGTCCGTCAGGGCCGGGAGGAGGGCGTCGACGTCGTGCTCGTCGACACCGCGGGCCGGCTGCAGAACAAGGCCGGCCTCATGGACGAGCTGGGCAAGATCCGCCGCGTCATCACCAAGGAGGCGCCGTTGTCGGAGGTCCTCCTGGTGCTCGACGCGACCACGGGCCAGAACGGGCTCAACCAGGCGCGCGTCTTCGGGGAGATCGCCGGCGTCACGGGCATCGTGCTGACCAAGCTCGACGGCACGGCCAAGGGCGGGATCGTGGTCGCGGTCCAGCGCGAGCTGGGCGTGCCGGTCAAGCTCGTCGGTCTGGGCGAGGGCCCCGACGACCTGGCGCCGTTCGACCCCCAGGAGTTCGTCGACGGCCTCCTGGGCGACTGAACGCGACCGGTCCGGGGGCGAGGAAGCCCCCGGACCGGGCTCGGGCGGGCTGGGAAACGCAACGTTTACACACGGGGGCCGCGCGTTACACCTCCGTCACCGCACGCGCGTCGCGGGGAAACGCCGCTGGACGACTCTTGACCTGTCCGGCCGCCCGGCTGGCGAGGTGAGAGGCGACAGCGCATGCCCTTCGAACTTGACACTGGAAACACGGCCTGGCTCCTGACGTCAGCCGCTCTGGTGCTGCTGATGACCCCGGCCCTGGCGTTCTTCTACGGCGGCATGGTCCGCGGCAAGAGCGTCCTGAACATGATGATGATGAGCTTCGGCGCGATCGCCGTGGTCGGCATCATCTGGGTGCTCTGGGGCTACTCGATGACCTTCGGGTCCGACGTGGCCGGCATCTTCGGCAACCCGACCGAGTTCTTCGGTCTGGCGCCCCTGACCGACGACGCGAACAGCCTCCTGGCGGGCAGCGGCGTCCCGGCTCTCGTGGCAGCAGGGTTCCAGGCCACCTTCGCGATCATCACGGTCGCCCTGATCAGCGGCGCGATCGCGGACCGTGCGCGGTTCGGCGCGTGGCTCGTCTTCGCGGGCGTCTGGGTGACGCTCGTCTACTTCCCGCTCGCCCACATGGTGTGGGGCGGCGGCATCCTCGGTGCCGGCGAGAACGGCATCGCGGCGGCGATCTACGGCGTGACCGACGGGATCGCCAACGTGGCCCCGATCGACTTCGCCGGTGGCACGGTCGTCCACATCAACGCGGGTGTCGCGGGCCTGGTGCTCGCCCTGATCATCGGCAAGCGCAAGGGCTTCGGCAAGGAGCCCATGCGTCCCCACAACCTCCCGTTCGTGATGCTGGGCGCAGCCCTCCTGTGGTTCGGCTGGTTCGGGTTCAACGCGGGCTCCGCCGGTGCCGCCAACGAGGTCGCGGGCCTGGCCTGGGTCAACACCACGGTCGCGACCTGCGCCGCGATGGCCGCCTGGCTCCTCACCGAGCGCCTGCGTGACGGTCACGCCACGAGCCTGGGTGCCGCGTCCGGCATCGTCGCGGGCCTCGTCGCGATCACCCCGGCCGCCGCGGCGGTCAACCCGATCGGAGCGATCGCGCTCGGCGCCGTCGCCGGTGTCCTGTGCGCCCTCGCGGTCGGCCTGAAGTACCGCTTCGGCTACGACGACTCGCTCGACGTCGTCGGCGTCCACCTGGTCGGTGGCCTGGTCGGGACCGTCCTCATCGGGCTGCTGGGCACGGACACGGGCCTGTTCTACGGTGGCGGGATCGACCAGCTCGTGATCCAGGTCGTCATCGCCCTCGCGGCCGTGATCTTCTCCGGAGTCCTCACGTTCGTCATCGGCTTCGTCATCAAGGTGACGATGGGCTGGAGGGTCAGCGAGGACGCCGAGGTCGGCGGGATCGACCTCGCGGAGCACGGTGAGACCGCATACGAGACCATCGCACAGGGTCGTGTCATCCAGGAGGTCAGGGCATGAAGCTCGTCACAGGAATCATCCAGCCGCACCGTCTCGACGACGTGAAGTCCGCGCTCGAGGCCGCAGGGGTCCGGGGCATGACGGTCAGCGAGGCCAGCGGCTACGGCCGGCAGAAGGGCCACACCGAGGTCTACCGCGGTGCGGAGTACACCGTGGACCTGGTCCCGAAGGTCCGCATCGAGGTCCTCGTGGACGACGAGGACTCCTCGACGGTCACCGAGGCGATCGTCAAGGCGGCCCAGACCGGGCGGATCGGTGACGGCAAGGTGTGGACGGTCACGGTCGACGACGTCGCCCGGGTCCGCACGGGCGAGCACGGCGCCGGCGCCCTCTAGGCGATCCGGACCGGACAGGAGAGAACGGCATGGTGTCGTCAGCGGTGCAGCAGGGGGCACGGTCGAGATGACCGGCGCAGCGCACGAAGGGGCTCCCCAGGGGCCCGACGAACCGGCGGAGGCCTCGTACCCACCTCGGGTGCGGGGCCTCCGGGCCGAGATGCTCGCGGTCGCCCGGGAGCTGAGCGGTCCGGGCAGCTCGGGGGTGGCCCGTCGTTCGGCGGTCTGCGCTCTCGTCACGGACCGGCTCACGGCCCTCTGGCAGGAGGCGACGGCCGGCACGAGCACCGAGGGTGTGGCGCTCGCAGCCGTGGGGAGCCTCGGGCGAGCGGACATGGGGCCGGCGAGCGACCTGGACCTGGTGCTCGTGCACGACGGTCGCAGCCACTCGCCCGAGCAGGTCGGCGCGATCGCGGAGCGGCTCTGGTACCCGCTGTGGGACGAGGGCGTGGACCTGGACCACGCGGTGCGGTCGCTGTCCCAGTGCCGGCAGGTCGCGTCCAAGGACGTCCCGGCCGCGGTCGGGTGGCTCGACGTCCGGCCCGTCGCGGGTGACGCGCTCGTGGTCCACCGGGCCGCGTCGGCCGTCCTCACGGACTGGCGGTCGGCCTCGCGCCGCCGGCTGCCCGAGCTCCTGTCCTCGACGAAGGAGCGGGCCGAGCGGTCGGGGGAGATCGCGTACCTGATCGAGCCCGACCTCAAGGAGTCGCGCGGCGGGATCCGCGACGCCGTCGTGCTCTCGGCGCTCGCCGCGACCTGGCTGACGGACCGGCCGCACGGCACGGTCGACCGGGCCCACGCGCACCTGCTCGACGTGCGCGACGCGATCCAGGTGGTCACGGGGCGGCACACCAACAGGCTCCTGCTCGCGGACCTCGACGAGGTCGCCGCCCTCGCGGGGTACGACGACCCCGACGAGCTCCTGGCGAGCCTCGCGGCCTCGGGGCGCGAGATCTCCTACGCGCTGGACACGACGGTCCGTCGTGCCCGCCAGGCGCTCCAGCGGCCGAGCACAACGCGCCGACCGGTCCTCGTGCGGGGCCGACGGGCCGCGCCCCGGCTGCGGTCGGTCGGGGACGGGCTCGTCGAGCACGACGGCGAGCTGGTCCTGGCCATCGACGCGCACCCCGAGACGGACCCGCTGCTGTCGTTGCGCGCCGCCGCGACGGCCGCGCGGACGGGCCTGACGCTCTCTCCGGTCTCGGTCAGCAGCCTCGGGCACTGCCCGCCGCTGCCCGAGCCGTGGCCCGCCGCGGCGCGGTCCGCCTTCCTCGCGCTGCTCGCGAGCGGGCAGGCGCAGGTCGCGGTCTGGGAGGCGCTCGACCTCGCGGGAGTCGTCACGACGTGGATCCCCGAGTGGGAAGGGGTGCGCAACCGCCCGCAGCGTGCCGCGATCCACCGGCACACGGTCGACCGCCACCTCGTCGAGACGGTCGCGCGGGCCGCGCGCGACCGCAAGGAGGTCGCACGTCCGGACCTCCTGCTGCTCTCGGCGCTGTTCCACGACATCGGCAAGCGGCGCGGCCCGCTCGACCACTCGGAGGAGGGGGCGCGGCTCGTCCCGGGCATCCTGCACCGGATGGGTTTCGAGGACGGGGTGCCCGACGACGTCGCGCGCCTCGTGCGGCACCACCTCACGCTCTCGCGTCTCGCCGTCTCGGCGGACCCGGACGACCCGGCGACCGTCGCCGAGCTCGCCGACGCCGTCGGGCACCGACGGGACCTGCTCGAGGTGCTGCGCGCGCTGACCGAGGCCGACTCGTCCTCGCTCGGCCCCACGGCCTGGACCTCGTGGCGCGCACGCCTCGTGGACGACCTCACGGCCGCGACCCGGGCCGTGCTGCCCGAGTCGGCGCGCCCGACCGGTAGGCTGGGCACTTCCCTGATTCACGAGCGGTAAGGATGACGCGGTGTTCGCCACGCTGTCAGATCGATTGACGTCGACCTTCAAGAACCTGCGGAGCAAGGGCCGTCTCTCCGAGGCGGACATCGACGCCACGATCCGTGAGATCCGGCGCGCGCTCCTCGACGCTGACGTCGCTGTACCCGTCGTCAAGGACTTCACCGGTGCCATCCGGTCCAGGGCCCTGTCGGCCGAGGTCTCCGGCGCGCTCAACCCTGCCCAGCAGGTCGTCAAGATCGTCAACGAGGAGCTCGTGGCGATCCTCGGCGGGGAGAGCCGCGGCCTGCGCCTGGCGAAGAACCCGCCGACCGTCATCATGCTCGCGGGCCTCCAGGGCGCCGGCAAGACGACCCTCGCGGGCAAGCTCGCGCTGCACCTGCGCGAGCAGGGGCACACGCCGCTCCTCGTCGCAGCCGACCTGCAGCGTCCCAACGCGGTCAACCAGCTGTCGGTCGTGGGCGAGCGTGCCGGCGTGCCGGTCTTCGCGCCGCTGCCGGGCAACCAGGGCTCGGAGGGCGAGTCGGGCACGAGCGTCGGCGACCCTGTCCAGGTCGCTCGCGACGGCGTCGAGACCGCGCGCCAGCGCCAGCACGACGTGGTGATCGTCGACACCGCGGGCCGGCTCGGCGTCGACGCCGAGCTCATGCGCCAGGCCGCGGACATCCGCGACGCGGTCGACCCCGACGAGATCCTGTTCGTCATCGACGCCATGATCGGCCAGGACGCGGTCGCGACCGCCAAGGCCTTCGAGGAGGGCGTCGACTTCACGGGCGTCGTCCTGTCGAAGCTCGACGGCGACGCGCGCGGCGGTGCCGCGCTGTCCGTCGCCCGCGTCACGGGTCGCCCGATCCTCTTCGCCTCGACCGGTGAGAAGCTCACCGACTTCGAGGCCTTCCACCCGGACCGCATGGCTTCGCGCATCCTCGACATGGGTGACGTGCTCACCCTCATCGAGCAGGCCGAGAAGGCGTTCGACTCCGAGCAGGCCGCCAAGATGGCCGAGAAGGTGGCCTCGGGCCAGGACTTCACGCTCGCGGACTTCCTCGTCCAGATGCAGCAGATGCGCAACATGGGCTCCATGAAGAAGATGCTCGGCATGCTGCCGGGCATGGGGCAGATGCGTGAGGCCCTCGACAACTTCGACGAGCGCGAGGTCGACCGCATCGAGGCGATCATCCGCTCGATGACACCGGGGGAGCGCGAGAACCCCAAGATCATCAACGGGTCGCGCCGAGCACGCATCGCCCGTGGTTCGGGTGTCACCACGAGCGACGTGAACCAGCTCCTCGACCGGTTCGCGGGCGCGCAGAAGATGATGCGCCAGATGAGCCGTGGCGGAGGCATGCCCGGTATGCCGGGCATGGGCAACCTGCCGGGCATGGGTGGCAAGAAGGCTCGCGGGCGCGTCGCGCCCCCGGCCAAGGGGCGCAAGGCGAAGTCCGGCAACCCGGCCAAGCGGGCGGCGGAGGAGGCCGCGCGCCAGGCGCGCGCTCTCGGTGGCCCGGCCACGCCCCCGGCGGCGCCCGGATCGGCGTTCGGAGCCCTGGGAGGCGCGAAGGCCCCCCAGAAGTCGACCGACGCGACCGACCTGCAGCTCCCGCCCGACCTGGAGAAGTTCCTGGGGCGCTAGCGCGCTAGGTTATGTCCTGCAGGTCAGGGTGGCTCTCACCCGACCTTCGTCCGACGTCCTCGTCCGACACCGTGGTCCGGTCCGTCCGGCCGCGCGACCGGACGCACCCCGACCGTCCGAGAACTTGGAGACCGATGTCCGCGCTGGAAGGCCCCTCGCTGCACATCAGAGGTCGCATCCTCCTGGGAGACGACCGCGAGGTCTCCGACCTCTGGGTCAAGGACGGCCACGTCACGCTGACCCGCCCGTCCGCGCAGGGCACCAACATGGTCGCGATCGAGGGCTGGGTGCTGCCCGGGCTCGTGGACGTGCACTGCCACATCGGTCTCGGTCCTGACGGTGCGGTCGACAACTCGACCGCACAGGCGCAGGCCGTCGCGGACCGCGACAGCGGCGTGCTCCTGCTGCGTGACGCGGGGTCACCGCTCGACACCCGGTGGGTCCGGTCGCGTCGCGACCTGCCGCGCATCGTGCGGGCGGGGCGCCACATCGCGCGCCCCAAGCGCTACCTGCGCAACTTCGGCCTCGAGCTCGACGACGTCACGCAGCTCCCCGAGGTCGTGCGCCAGGAGGGGCGTGCCGGGGACGGCTGGGTCAAGCTCGTCGGGGACTGGATCGACCGCGACCTCGGTGCCGACGGCGACCTGCGCCCCCTGTGGCCGCAGGACGTGCTGACCGAGGCCGTCGCGGTCGCGCACGCCGAGGCCGCACGCGTCACGGTCCACGCGTTCTCGAGCGAGGTCATCCCCTCGCTGCTGGCCGCTGGTGTGGACTGCATCGAGCACGGCACCGGGATCCACCCCGACGACATGTACACGCTGTCCGAGCGGGGCATCGCCGTGACGCCCACACTCCTGCAGATCGCCGAGTTCGAGAACATCGCCCGCCAGGCAGAGGGCAAGTACCCGCTCTTCGCCTCGCGCATGCGTGACATGCACGAGCGTCGGTACGAGCAGGTGCGCCAGCTCCACGAGGCCGGCATCCAGCTGTTGGTCGGCACCGACGCGGGCGGCACCCTCGGGCACGGCCGGATCGCCGACGAGTGCGCGGAGATGGTGGCCGCGGGCGTCCCGACGGCGGACGTCGTCGCGGCCGCGAGCTGGCAGGGGCGCGAGTTCCTGGGCTACGGCGGGCTCGTCGAGGGATCGAGCGCGGACCTCGTGGTCTACCCGGAGGACCCGCGCGAGAACATCGAGGTGCTGCGGCACCCGAAGGCCGTGGTGCTCCGCGGCGAACTGGTGTCTCCGGTCTGAGGCGTGCGGCCCTCGCCCCGGTGCGTGGTGCACGGTGGGTGAGGGTGGTGCCCACGGTCCGAGGGAGCTGTCTCGTGTGACGCGGGTCCTCGAAGGACGGGTTGGTCGCACGCTGTCTGGTCTGGCACAATAGCCGGGTACTCGGCGTGCCCGGCCCCTCTCTCCGCGCTACGCCGTGTCCCGACCTCGTGCTCGCCTGGTCCCCACCGGGAGGACGCACGGGTCACCTCACCCAGAACCAGGAGAGACCACCACAGTGGCCACCAGAATTCGTTTGAAGCGTCTCGGCAAGATCCGTGCGCCGTACTACCGTGTCGTCGTCGCCGACTCGCGCACCAAGCGCGACGGTCGCGTCATCGAGGAGATCGGCAAGTACCACCCGACCGAGGAGCCGTCGCTCATCGACATCTCCTCCGAGCGTGCGCAGTACTGGCTGAGCGTCGGCGCGCAGCCGTCGCCGCAGGTGCTCGTGCTCCTCAAGATCACGGGTGACTGGCAGAAGTTCAAGGGCCTGCCGGGTGCCGAGGGCACCCTGCGCGTCAAGGGCGAGAAGGTCGACCCGGCCGCTGCCATCGAGGCTGCCGCTCAGGACGCCGAGAAGGCCAAGGCCAAGGCTGCCGAGAAGAAGTCCGCTGCTCCGGTCGAGTCCGCTGACGCGGCTGAGGCAGCCGAAGAGCAGGCCTGATGCTCGGCGAGGCGCTCGAGCACCTGGTGCGCGGGATCGTGGACAACCCGGACGCCGTCCGGGTCAACGCGAAGCCGCTGCGCCGGGGCGAGCTGCTCGAGGTCCGGGTTCACCCCGAGGACCTCGGACGCGTCATCGGGCGAGGCGGGCGTACTGCCCGCGCGCTGCGCACGGTGATCGGAGCCCTGTCGGTCGACGGTCCGGTGCGGGTCGACGTCGTTGACGTCGATCGCCGCTGACGCCTGCTGAGCGCAGAGCCGATTCACAGCACGACGTGACGGTCGGTCCGCCGACTGCACGGTACGACGAGGCCCGGTCCCCTCACGGCGGACCGGGCCTCGTCGTCTGTCCGACACCGGGCACGGGTGCGGCGATGCCGTACCGGTGCCACGGTGGTCCCGTCCGGTCGAGCGGTCCGCGCCCCGGAACGACGAGCACGTAACGACGAGTAGGAGCACACGATGCAGCTCACGGTGGCCCGTATCGGCCGCGCCCACGGACTGCGCGGCGAGGTCGCGCTGGACCTGCGCACCGACAACCCCGAGGCACGTCTCGTCGTCGGGTCCTCGATCGACACCGAGCCTGCGGAGGCGGGCCCGCTGACGATCGAGCGCGCACGGCTGCACCAGGGCAAGTGGCTCGTGACCTTCGCCGGCGTGACGGACCGGTCCGCTGCCGAGCGCATGCGCGGCGTCACGCTCGTGGTCGAGGCCGACGTCTCGGACGAGGAGGACGCCTGGTACCCGCACGAGCTCGCGGGCCTGCGCGCCGAGCTCGAGGACGGGACGGTCGTCGGTGTGGTCAAGGGGCTCGAGCACCTGCCCGCGCACGACATGCTCGTGCTCGAGGAGACCGACGGTGCACGCACGCTCGTGCCGTTCGTGCACGCGATCGTGCCCGTGGTCGACGTCCCCGGCGGTCGCGTGGTGCTGGACCCGCCGGGCGGTCTCCTCGCCCGCGACGCGGACCGGCTCGAGGTCGCCGAGCCCACGCCGGGCTCGGGCGAAGACCCCGACGACTCCGACGACCCGGCCGGTGCGGACGGGACGAACGACTGACGTGCGCATCGACATCGTCTCGATCTTCCCCGAGTACCTGGCCGCGCTCGACCTGTCGCTCGTCGGCAAGGCGCGCGTCGCAGGGCTGCTCGACCTGCGCGTGCACGACCTGCGCGACTGGACGACCGACCGTCACCGCACGGTCGACGACACGCCCTTCGGCGGGGGCGCGGGCATGGTCATGCGCCCCGACGTGTGGGGGCAGGCCATCGACGAGCTGACCTCGACCGGACCTGCGCACCTGGTGGTCCCGACGCCGTCGGGCACGACGTTCACCCAGCGGACCGCAGAAGCCCTGGCGACCGAGGACCAGCTCGTCTTCGCGTGCGGGCGCTACGAGGGGATCGACGCGCGCGTGGCCGAGCACTACCGCGCCGCGGGGCACCGTGTGAGCGAGGTCTCGATCGGGGACTACGTGCTCAACGGCGGCGAGGTCGCCTCGCTCGTCATGGTCGAGGCCGTCGCCCGCCTGCTGCCGGGAGTGATCGGCAACCCCGAGTCGCTCGTCGAGGAGTCGCACGGAGCGGCGGGCCTGCTCGAGTACCCCGTGTACACCAAGCCACCCGTGTGGTCGGGCCTCGAGGTGCCCGACGTCCTGCTCTCCGGGCACCACGCGAAGATCCGCCGGTGGCGCAGGGACCGAGCGCTCGAGAAGACCGCGGCCCGCAGGCCCGACCTGATCGAGGCGCTCGAGGTGAGCACGCTCGACAAGCATGATCGTGCGTTCCTCGCGGGGCTCGGGTGGACGATCGCGGACGGCGCCCTGCGCCGCCCGGTGAGGGTCGAGGACCCAGGTCCCGGAGCTGCCTCGGAGAGCGTTCCCGGCGGTGTGGCAGAATAGACCCTCGGTGTCCGCCGGTCGGGCCTCTGCCACAGGGGAGGCTCACCGCACGTCCGCGTGCGCGACCGAACTCATGCGAGCACCACCCTTGTACTGAACCGGACCCACCTCGCGGTGGGCCACGAGAACGCGTCTGACCTGTGGCAGAGCGGGGAGAGAACAATGCACACGCTGGACAGCGTCGACGCAGCATCGCTGCGTAGCGACATCCCGGAGTTCCGGGCCGGGGACACCGTCAAGGTCAACGTCAAGGTCGTCGAGGGCAACCGCTCCCGCGTCCAGGCGTTCCAGGGCGTCGTCATCGGCCGCCAGGGTGGCGGCGTCCGCGAGACCTTCACGGTCCGCAAGATCAGCTTCGGTGTCGGCGTGGAGCGTACCTTCCCGGTGCACTCCCCGACGCTCGAGTCGATCGAGGTCGTCACGCGCGGTGACGTCCGTCGCGCCAAGCTGTACTACCTGCGCAAGCTGCGCGGCAAGAAGGCGAAGATCAAGGAGAAGCGCGACGCGCTTCCCGCCAAGTGATCCGGTCCTGACAGCTCGTCAGCCGCATTGCACACCACGGGCGGTCACCTCACGAGGTGGCCGCCCGTCGGCGTCCCGGCGCACGCCGTTTTCCCCTCAGCGGCGTCGAAATGGCACAGTGAGCGCGTGACAGAGAGCTCCGCCCACGCAGCAGCCCGACCCGAACCCGCCTCCGGTGACCTCTCGGGGACCGGTGCTCACGCAAGGAGCGAGATGGCAGAGCAGCAAGCCGGTGCGCGCCGCGCACCCCGCCGGCCGTCGCTCGTGCGCGAGACCGCGATCATCCTCCTCAGCGCCCTGGTGCTCTCGTGGCTCATCAAGTCGTTCCTGGTGCAGGCCTTCTTCATCCCGAGCGCCTCGATGGAGGACACGCTCGTCGAGGGGGACCGCGTGATGGTCTCCCGCCTCGTGCCCGACGCGTTCGACGTCCACCGCGGTGACGTCGTCGTCTTCAAGGACCCGGGGAACTGGCTCCCGCCGTACGTCGCGCCGGACCGCGGGCCGGTCGGGAACGCCGTGACGTCGGCCATGACGTTCGTGGGGCTGCTCCCGCAGGACACGGGCGAGCACCTCATCAAGCGTGTGATCGGTCTCCCGGGCGACACGGTCGTGTGCTGCGACGCCCAGGGGCGCGTGAGCGTCAACGGGCAGCCCATCGACGAGACGTACAACAAACCTGGCTCCGTCCCGAGCCAGGACCCTTTCGACACCGTGGTCCCGGAGGGCATGCTGTTCGTCATGGGCGACAACCGCCAGCACTCCGCCGACTCGCGCTACAACACGGGCAAGCCGGGCGGCGGGTTCGTGCCGATCAGCAACGTCGTGGGGACCGCGTTCGTCAAGGTCTGGCCCCTGAGCGACTTCACGTTCATGCGCAACCCGGGCGACGTGTTCGCGGAGGTGCCGGAGCCGTGACGACCGATCTCGGTGCGCGTCCCGCAGCCGCGAAGAAGCCCCGCAAGGCGCCCGCCAAGCGGGCGACCGGACCGGTGCCGCCGACCATGCGCCACGAGCGCTCGATGCTCGACTCGGGGGCGCGGTTCGTCGCCGGCATGGACGAGGTCGGGCGCGGAGCGCTCGCCGGCCCGGTCAGCGTGGGTGTCGTCGTGGTCGACCTGACCACGGGTGCGTTCCCGGAGGGGCTGACGGACTCCAAGATGCTGACGCCCGCGGCACGCGAGGCGATGCTGCCCGCCGTCCGCGAGTGGGGGCTCGCCTGGGCGGTCGGTCATGCCGGCCCCGCGGAGATCGACGCCCACGGGATCGTGGTCGCGCTCCGGCTCGCCGGTCGCCGTGCGCTCGCCCAGGTCCGCCGTTCGCTCGGGCCCGTCGACGCCGTGCTGCTCGACGGCAAGCACGACTGGCTGACCCGCCCCACGGTCGACCTCTTCGAGGCCTTCGACCTCGACCCCGAGGACGACCTGGGCGCGCTGCCGGACCCGGCCGTGCGGACGCTGGTCAAGGCCGACCTCCAGTGCGCGTCGGTCGCGGCGGCGAGCGTGCTCGCCAAGTGCGAGCGCGACGGCCTCATGACGGGGCTCGCCCGGCAGTACCCGGCCTACGGCTGGGACGGCAACAAGGGGTACGGCGCGGCCGTGCACGTCGAGGCCCTCAAGGCCCACGGCCCGACGCCGCAGCACCGGCGCAGCTGGCGGCTCCCCGAGCAGGACGGGGCCTGAGGAGCGACGACGGGCGACGCGCCCGGGGCGGGCGTGCGCGGCTGCGCGTCCCGGGTTCGGTCCGCCGATGGTCCATGATGGTCCAGTGAGCGCCGAAGACCTCGAGAACTATGAGACCGAGATGGAGCTGGCCCTCTACCGCGAGTATCGCGATGTGGTGGGCCTGTTCTCCTACGTGGTCGAGACCGAACGACGTTTCTACCTCGCGAACCAGGTGGACCTCCAGGTCCGCTCGGCCGCCGGAGAGGTGTACTTCGAGCTGCGGCTGGCCGACGCGTGGGTCTGGGACGTCTACCGGTCGGCCCGCTTCGTGAAGTCGGTGCGCGTCGTGACGTTCAAGGACGTGAACGTCGAGGAGCTGGCGAAGGCCGAGCTTCAGCTCTAGCGGTCGGCGGCGGCGTCGAGCCGTGCACAGGTGCCCGCCTGCGGGCGTCGTCCACAGGCCCCGCGTTCCCGAGCCCCGCACCACCCCTGAGTGCGTCAGGGTGTGGCCCGGAGGTGGGACATGGGAGCGAAGGACGCTGTCGGTCGGTACGGGGAGAAGATCGCCGCGCGGTACCTGGTCGAGGCCGGGTGGGTCGTGCTCGACCGCAACTGGCGCGGCACCCGGGGCGAGCTCGACGTGGTGGCCAGGGACGGCGACGTGCTCGTCGTCGTCGAGGTCAAGACCCGACGAGGCACGGCCTACGGGCACCCCGCCGAGGCCGTGACCCAGGACAAGATCGCGCGGCTGCGTCGCCTCACCGGTGAGTGGATGGCCACCCACCCGGTGCGACCGGCCTCGGTCCGGATCGACGTCGTGGCCGTCGTCCTCCCGCAGGCGGGGGCCGCGCAGGTCGAGCATCTCGTGGGGGTCAGCTGATGACGCTCGGCACCACGTTCGCGGTGTCGCTGGTCGGGCTCTCGGGCCACGTCGTGGAGGTCCAGGCGCACCTGGCGGCCTCGGTCCCCGGGTTCACGCTCGTGGGCCTGCCGGACGCTGCCCTGTCCGAGTCTCGCGACCGGGTCCGGGCCGCGATCGCCTCGTCCGGCATCGCGTGGCCCCAGCGCAAGGTCACGGTCAACCTGTCACCCGCGTCGCTACCGAAGTCCGGCTCGGGCTTCGACCTGGCCATCGCCGTCGCGATGCTGGCCGGTGCCCGCCAGATCTCCGTGTCCGACCCGGAGAAGGTCGTGCACATCGGCGAGCTCGGGCTCGACGGTCGGCTGCAGCCCGTGCGCGGGGTGCTCCCCGCCGTGGCCGCCGCGGTGGCGGCGGGGCTGTGCGACGTCGTCGTGCCGCTGGAGGACGCGCAGGAAGCGCGTCTCGTGCCCGGGGCGCGCGTCGTCGGCGTCGCGAGCCTCGCCGAGGTCGCGGCCCTCTACGGCGCCGAGCTCCCCGGAATGGTCCTGCCCTCGGCCGCCTCGCGCGCACCGCGGGTCGACCGGCCGCTCCGCGCCGAGGGAGACCTGCGGGACGTCCTGGGGCAGGAGCAGGCCCGACGAGCCGTCGAGGTCGCCGCAGCAGGAGGCCACCACCTGCTGCTCGTCGGACCACCGGGTGCGGGCAAGACCATGCTCGCGTCGCGGATCACGAGCATCCTGCCGGACCTCGACGACGCCGAGGCCGTCGAGGTGACCGCGGTCCACTCAGTCGCGGGGGTGTTCGACCCCGGCCAGGGCCTCGTCCGGCGCCCGCCCTACGAGGACCCCCACCACACGGCGACCCCCGCCTCGATCGTCGGTGGAGGGTCAGGGCTGCCCCGGCCCGGTGCCGCCTCGAGGGCGCACCGCGGGGTCCTGTTCCTCGACGAGGCCCCCGAGTTCGGTTCCAGGGTGCTCCAGACGCTGCGGCAGCCGCTCGAGCACGGCGAGCTCGTGATCCACCGGGCCGCGGGCTCGGCGCGCTACCCGGCACGCTTCCAGCTCGTGCTCGCCGCGAACCCGTGCCCGTGCGGGCTCGCGATCGGCAAGGGGCTCGAGTGCCAGTGCACCCCGGTCGTCCGCCGCCGGTACTTCGCACGCCTCTCGGGGCCGCTGCTCGACCGCGTGGACGTCCAGGTCGAGGTGCGGCCCGTCTCTCGCGTGGACCGTGCGGGCGAGGGGGACGTGGAGACGAGCGCGACGGTCGCGGTGCGTGTCGCGGGAGCACGGGCCGCGGCCAGGGCGCGGCTCGCGGGGACCCCGTGGTCGACGAACGCCGAGGTACCAGGGACGTGGCTGCGCGAAAGGTTGGGCGCGGGACGGGGTCTGCTGGCGGACGTCGACACCGCGCTCGACCGGGGGACGCTCTCGCTGCGCGGGGCGGACCGCGTGCTGCGCCTCGCCTGGACCGTCGCGGACCTCGCTGGGCGCGCTGCGCCCACCCGGTCGGACGTGGGGCAGGGCCTCGCGCTGCGGACCAGGGGGCACCATGGGTGAGCGCAGCCGTGCCTCGTTCGACCTCACCGACCCGCTGCTCGCGCGTGCGGCGTGGAGCCGGATCGCCGAGCCGGGGGACCAGGTCGCGGGCGCACTCGTCACGCACCTCGGGGCCGTCGGTTCGCTCGGCTGGCTCTACGAGGTCGTCGACGACCCCCGCCGGCTGGCGCTGGGAGCGCTCGAGGGACGCGACGAGCGGCCCGCAGGAGACCGGCTCGTGCGCGCGGTCGAGCGGTGGCGAGGACGGCTGCCCGGCCTGGACCCTGCGCGCGAGCTGGGCGCCTTCGGCCGGATCGGCGGCCGCCTCGTGGTCCCGGAGGACCCGCGGTGGCCGGCCGCGCTCGACGACCTGGGTGCAGAGGGCCCGCTCGCGCTCTGGGTCCGTGGTCGCGACGACCTCGCGGCGCTCTCGGCGCGTTCGCTCGCGCTCGTGGGGGCGCGCGCGTGCACGGACTACGGGCGGCACGTCGCAGCAGACCTCGCCGTGGGCCTGGTCGACCGTCGCTTCACGGTCGTCTCGGGAGGCGCCTACGGGATCGACGCCGCCGCGCACCGGGGCGCTCTTGCCGCCGCAGGGCAGACCGTCGCGTTCCTCGCCGGCGGAGCGGACCGCCTCTACCCGGCGGGCAACACCGACCTGCTGCGCGCCGTCCTGGAGCAGGGGAGCGTGATCAGCGAGGTGCCGCCGGGCTCGGTCCCGAGCCGGGTGCGCTTCCTGCACCGCAACCGGCTCATCGCCGCGTTCTCCGGAGCGACCGTCGTGGTCGAGGCGGCCTGGCGCTCAGGGGCCCTGAGCACCGCCACGCACGCAGCTGCGCTCCTACGCCCCGTCGGTGCAGTTCCCGGACCGGTCACGTCGATGGCCTCGGGAGGGTGCCACCGGCTGCTCCGGGACGCGAAGGCCGTCTGCGTCACCGACGCCGCCGAGGCCGCCGAGCTGGGTGGCAGGGCGGGGACCGACGCGGCCCCGGTCGGCGAGGGGCGCAGCGAGCCCCAGGACGGCCTCGACGAGGTGGGCCGTCGGCTCTGGGACGCGCTCCCGCTGCGTGCCCACGCCCCGGTCGAGTCGGTCGCCCGGACGGCCGGGCTGGGCAGTCAGGAGACGCTCGGGGGGCTCGGCCACCTCGAGCTCGTCGGTCTCGCCGAGCAGTCGGGCGGGAGGTGGCGCAGGCTCGGCGGATAGTGCCGCCGGGCGTGGCAGACCCGTCCTGGTGCGGGTGCTCCGCGAGACTGGGCCCATGAGCACTTCCGAGAAGCGTCCGCACGGCGCCGAGGCGGCCGGCCCGAGCGGACCCGGGACGGCGCAGGCCGTGCCGGACCTGCCGGCCGGGCTGACCGCTGCGGTCGCCGCGTTCGAGGAGCACCTGGCCGTGCAGCGCGGCCTCTCCGCACACACCGTGCGCGCCTACACGGGCGACGTGCGCTCGCTCCTGGAGCGTGCCGTCGGGACGGGTGTCCGGGATCTCGACGACGTCGACATCGCCGTGCTGCGCGACTGGCTCGCCGACCTCGGCGCGCGGGACCTGGCGCGCACCACCATGGCCCGGCGCGGCGCGGCCGCGCGAGCGTTCTTCGCCTGGACGACCAGCACCGGGCGCACCGCGCAGAACCCCGCCCTGCGCCTCGCGAGCCCCCGTGTGCCGCGTCACCTGCCGACGGTCCTCGCGGTCGACTCCGCCGCGCACCTCATGGAGACGGCCCGCGCGTCGGCCGCCGACGGTGACCCTGCCCGGCTGCGCGAGTGGGCTGCTCTCGAGCTGCTCTACGCCTCGGGCGTGCGCGTCGCCGAGCTCGTCGGGACCGACGTCGACGACGTGGACCTGGGGGAGCGCACGCTGCGCGTGGTCGGCAAGGGCGACAAGGAGCGGGTCGTCCCGTTCGGGGTGCCCGCCGGTCGGGCGATCCGTCGCTGGCTCGACGCCGGTCGCCCCGCGCTCGCCGTCGCGGACTCCGGTCCGGCACTCCTCCTGGGGGACCGAGGACACCGGTGGGGCCAGCGGCAGGCACGAGAGACCGTGCACCGGCTCGCGGCGCTCGCGGGCGTCGACGACGTGACGCCGCACGACCTGCGGCACAGCGCCGCGACGCACCTGCTCCAGGGCGGCTCCGACCTGCGCAGCGTCCAGGAGGTGCTCGGGCACGCGACGCTCTCCACGACGCAGCGCTACACGCACGTCAGCGCAGACCGCCTGCGGGCATCGTTCGAGCAGGCGTTCCCGCGGGCGTGACCTCGCCGGGGGACGCTGCGGCGAGGCTCAGCGCAGCGGGAGCAGCACGATCGGTTCTCGGGGCGCCAGCAGGGTGAGCGGGTCCAGGTAGACCTCACCCCGCCGGACACCCCAGTGGAGGCACGAGGACGGCAGGCAGTGCCCGGCGGCGGCCGCCTCGTTCCCACCACCCCCGCCGTGACCGCCCTCGAGCGTCCCGACGACCTCACCGCGCCCCACCCTCGTCCCGGGGCCCACGCTCCCCGTGACGGGCTCGAGCGAGGTGCGCAGCCCGTCGTCGTGCAGCACGACGACGACGCCTCGGTCCACGACCGTCCCGGCGAACGTCACGACCCCGGCCTCAGGCGCGACGACCGCGTCGCCGGGTGCCGCGCCGAGGTCGACGCCGCGATGACCGGCGAGCCAGTCCTGGTCGGGTGGGAGGAACGGACGCAGCACGACGGGCTCACCGACGACGGGCGCGACCCACGCGTCGCTCGCAGGAGCGGGCGCCGTCGCTCCTCGCGCGAGGGGAGCGGGCGGCGCGACCAGGACGAGCACGAGGGCTCCGGCGACGACGGCGGAGAGGCGGGCGGGGCGTGGAAGGATGGCGGGCACGGGCCGAGCATCGCGCACCGCCGGTGCGTGTGGGGCGTCGGCGCCCGGGCCTGTGGACCGGGCCGATCGGGCGGGACCTGTGGACAGGTCCGGCCGGGGCCGCGCATCAGGTAGACTTAACGCCGCGATCGGCACGTTCATTCGGACGGCCCACCAGCACCTCCGGCGGAGTCCGTCGGAGACGCCCGGGCCCCCGCTGCGCGCCGTCGACTTCGCGCGTCACTTCCCCGCCTCCCGGCCCGTCAGGGCCAGTGGCAGGGGCTGCCACGACAACGGTCCGGATCCTCGTTCGCCAGGGTCCGGCGTCGCCCGGCGGTGTGACGCCAGGGGTGCACGGCCAATCCCGGCCCGCACCGACAACCGAAAGCACCGACCGGACGCCGCGCGCCCGGTCGGACGAACGAGCGTGAGCAGCGGGAGGATCCCGCGTCACGCCTGAAAGGACGTGCCATGGCCGTCGTGACCATGCGCCAGCTCCTCGACAGCGGAGTCCACTTCGGACACCAGACCCGCCGCTGGAACCCGAAGATGAAGCGATTCATCTTCACGGAGCGCAACGGCATCTACATCGTCGACCTGCAGCAGTCGCTGTCCTACATCGACCGCGCGTACGAGTTCGTCAAGGAGACCGTCGCCCACGGTGGCACGATCCTCTTCGTCGGCACCAAGAAGCAGGCGCAGGAGCCCGTCGCCGAGCAGGCCGCTCGCGTGGGCATGCCCTACGTGAACCACCGCTGGCTCGGTGGGATGCTCACCAACTTCACCACGGTGCACAAGCGTCTGCAGCGCATGAAGGAGCTCGAGGAGATCGACTTCGACGACGTCGCAGCCTCGGGTCTCACCAAGAAGGAGCTCCTCGTCCTGCGTCGCGAGAAGGACAAGCTGACCCGCACCCTGGGTGGCATCCGCGACATGGCGAAGGTCCCCTCCGCCGTGTGGATCGTCGACACCAACAAGGAGCACCTGGCCGTCGACGAGGCGCGCAAGCTGCGCATCCCGATCGTCGCGATCCTGGACACCAACTGCGACCCCGACGTCGTCGACTACAAGATCCCGGGCAACGACGACGCGATCCGCGCCGTCACGCTGCTCACCCGCGTGATCGCCGACGCCGCCGCCGAGGGCCTGCTCCAGCGCCACTCGGGCCGCACGGGCGCCGAGGCCGGCACGGCCACCGAGGCAGAGCCCCTCGCCGAGTGGGAGCGCGAGCTCCTCGCCGGTTCCGAGGCCGAGGCCGCTGTCGAGACCGCAGCCGCTGCTGAGGTCGTCGCCGAGGTCGCCGTCGAGGCTGCCGCCGAGGCCGAGGTCGTCGCCGAGGCTGCTGCCGAGGTCGCTGAGGTCGCCGTCGAGGCCGCCGCTGAGGCCGAGGTCGTCGCCGAGGCCGAGGTCATCGCCGAAGAGGCCGACGAGTCCAAGTGACGACGTGGTGCGCGCCCCTCGTCCGAGGGGC
>NZ_JACSQF010000023.1:0-13126 GCF_014836755.1 Oerskovia merdavium | reverse complement strand
GGGGGGGGGGGCCCCCCCCCCGCCGCACCGCCCGCTCCACGTTCTCCCCGGGGAGCCCCGGGACCCCAGACAGGTAAGGACTGCACCATGGCGAACTACACCGCAGCCGACATCAAGGCACTGCGCGAGCGCACCGGCGCCGGCATGCTCGACGTCAAGAAGGCCCTCGACGAGGCCGACGGCGACTCCGAGAAGGCGCTCGAGATCATCCGCGTCAAGGGTCTGAAGGGCGTCGCCAAGCGCGAGGGCCGTTCGACCTCCGAGGGCCTCGTGGCCGTCGACATCTCCGAGACCGAGGGTGGCCAGGTCGCCACGCTCATCGAGCTCAACTCCGAGACGGACTTCGTCGCGAAGAACGAGAACTTCCTCAACCTCGCGGCTCGCGTGCTCAAGGCCGTCGCCGACTCGGGTGCTGCGGACACGGACGCGGCCCTCGCCGCGGACGCCGACGGCGAGTCCGTCCAGCTCGTGATCGACAACACCGCCGCGTCGCTCGGCGAGAAGGTCGTCCTGCGCCGTGCCACGCGCATCGCCGGTGAGCGTGTGACCGCGTACCTGCACCGCACCGCCAAGGACCTGCCGCCGTCGATCGGCGTCGTCGTCGCGACGGACGCTGCCGGCGAGGCCGTCGCCAAGGACATCGCACAGCACATCGCTGCGCTGTCCCCGACGTACCTGACGCGTGAGGCCGTCCCCGAGGACGTCGTCGCCAACGAGCGTCGCATCGCCGAGGAGACCTCGCGCAACGAGGGCAAGCCCGAGGCCGCGCTGCCGAAGATCATCGAGGGTCGCCTGAACGGCTTCTTCAAGGACGTCGTCCTCGTCGACCAGCCCCTCGCGAAGGACCCCAAGAAGACCGTCGGCCAGGTTCTCGCCGAGGTCGGTGGCACGGTCACCGAGTTCGTGCGGTACCGCGTCGGCGCCTGACGCACTCCACCGGTGGCCCGGTCCGCGCACTGCGCGGACCGGGCTACCGCGCACCGGGACCCGGCCAGGTCCCGGCGCACCACGCAACACCCCGGGGACCATGCGCAGCACCGTCCTCGGAACGTCCTGGGGCAGACCTCGGGAGCTCGGAACGACGAAGAACAGGTGGCGCTGCACATGGGCGACAACATCGAGACCACGAACCCGGTACGACGAGTTCTGCTGAAGCTCTCCGGTGAGACCTTCGGCGGCGGACAGATCGGCCTGGCGCCGGACGTCGTCCAGCGCGTCGCGGGCGAGATCGCCGAGGCCGTGCGCCAGGGCGTGCAGGTCGCGATCGTCGTGGGGGGCGGCAACTTCTTCCGTGGGGCCGAGCTCTCGCAGCGCGGCCTGGACCGAGCGCGTGCCGACTACATGGGCATGCTGGGCACGGTCATGAACTGCCTCGCGCTCCAGGACTTCCTCGAGCAGGCCGGCGTGGACACGCGCGTGCAGACCGCCATCACGATGGGTCAGGTCGCCGAGCCGTACATCCCGCTGCGCGCCATCCGCCACATGGAGAAGGGGCGCGTCGTCATCTTCGGGGCGGGCGCGGGCATGCCCTACTTCTCGACCGACACGGTCTCGGTCCAGCGCGCCCTCGAGACGCACTGCCAGGAGGTCCTCATGGGCAAGAACGGTGTCGACGGCGTCTACAGCGCGGACCCGCGGACCAACCCGGACGCGGTCAAGCTCGACCACCTCACCTACACGGACGCGCTCGTGGGTGACCTCGCCGTCATGGACGCCACGGCCCTGAGCCTGTGCCGCGACAACGACGTGACCATGCGCGTCTTCGGCATGGGAGACCCGGGCAACGTGACCCGCGCGCTCCTGGGGGACAATATCGGGACACTGGTCACCACGAGCTGACCGGACGACCGACGCACGACCCGGGGCGCGCTGCGTCCCGGTGCGCCCCCACGGCGCACAGGACGGCAAGCCCTGCAACGCACGACGAAGGAGCACTGGTGATCGACGAGACCCTCCTCGAGGCCGAAGAGAAGATGGACAAGGCGATCGAGGTCGCCAAGGAGGACTTCGCCAACATCCGCACGGGACGTGCGAGTGGCGCGATGTTCAACAAGATCACGGTCGAGTACTACGGGGCCCCCACGCCCCTCCAGCAGCTCGCCTCGTTCAACACGCCCGAGGCGCGGACGATCGTCATCTCGCCCTTCGACAAGACCGCTCTGTCGGCGATCGAGAAGGCTATCCGTGACTCGGACCTGGGCGTCAACCCGTCGAACGACGGGAACATCATCCGTGTCGTGCTCCCCGTCCTCACGGAGGAGCGTCGCCGCGACTACGTGAAGCTGGCGAAGGGCAAGGCCGAGGACGCCCGCGTCTCGGTACGCAACATCCGTCGCCGTGCCAAGGAGCAGCTCGACCGCATCGTGAAGGACGGCGACGCGGGCGAGGACGAGGGAACGCGTGCGGAGAAGGAGCTCGAAGCTCTCACCAAGAGCCACGTCGACACGATCGACGCGCTGCTCGCCGGCAAGGAGAGCGAGCTCCTCGAGGTCTGATGCAGAACGCCGAACGCACCGATGACACGTGATGCTGTCGCGTCCGAGCCCCGGCGTACGCCGAAGGCCGGGCGCGACCTGCCGAAGGCGATCGCCGTCGGCGTCGGGCTCCTCCTCGTCGTGGGGGCCTCGCTGGGGTTCCGTCCCGAGCCGTTCGTCCTGCTGGCGATCGCAGCGGTGGGTGCCGCCCTCTGGGAGCTGAAGCAGGCCTTCCTGCGTCGCGACATCCACCTGCCGCTCCTGCCGCTCCTGGTCGGCGCGGCGGGGATCCTGATCTCGTCGTACTACGCCGGCCCCGAGGCGCTCATGGTCTCGTTCGTGCTGACCGTGGCGGGCGTCGTGGTCTGGCGGGTGATCGACGGCTCGGGCACGGCGGCTGTGCGGGACGCCGCGGCCGGCACCTTCGCGACCGCGTACCTGCCCTTCATGGCGGGGTTCGTGATGATGATGCTGGCGAACCCGGAGAACGGACGGATCCAGGTCCTGCTGTTCATCCTGCTGGCGGTCGCCAACGACGTCGGAGGGTACGTGGCAGGCGTGCTGTTCGGTCGCCACCCGCTGGCTCGCTCGATCAGTCCCAAGAAGAGCTGGGAGGGTCTGGCGGGCTCGTTCGTGCTCGCGACCGCCGTCGGCGTCGTGGGAGCGGTCTACGGCCTCGGCGCGAGCCCCGTGATCGGTGTCGCGCTGGGGGTCATGGTGCCCCTCACGGCCACCGTGGGGGACCTGGCCGAGTCGATGATCAAGCGCGACCTAGAATTGAAGGACATGGGGTCCCTCCTGCCGGGGCACGGAGGTGTCCTCGACCGCCTGGACTCCATGCTCCTGACTGCCCCGTTCGTGTTCCTGCTGCTGTCCGTCTCGCTCTGAGACGGTCCCCGCGAGGGGCGGCAGGACCCGATCGCCCGCGTGCGTGCCGGCCCGCGTGAGAACGCACCGGCACGCTCGCACGCTCGCCCCGGTCCGTACCGGTGCGTGGTTGCTCTGACCTGTTCCACCCGTTCCAACCTCTGGATCCACCATGTCTGTTCGCCCGTCCGTCGAATCGAAGCCGTTGCCGCTCGTCATGTCGGCACCCCGCCGCGGGAAGCCCCCGCGTCACTTCGCCGACCTCTCTGCCGAGGAACGGACGGCGGCCGTCGTGGAGCTGGGCGAGAAGCCCTTCCGCGCCAAGCAGCTCGCGACGCACTACTACGCGCACTACACGAGTGCTGCGGAGGACATGACGGACCTGCCCAAGGCCTCGCGCGACCTGCTGGTCGAGAACCTGTTCCCGCAGCTGCTCACCCCGGCGCGCGTGATGCAGGCGGACGGCGGGACGACCGTCAAGACGCTCTGGAAGCTCTTCGACGCGGCGAAGGTCGAGTCGGTCCTCATGCGGTACCCGAACCGGTCGACGCTGTGCGTCTCGAGCCAGGCCGGCTGCGGCATGGCGTGCCCGTTCTGCGCGACGGGCCAGCTCGGGCTGACGCGCAACCTGTCGACCGCGGAGATCGTCGAGCAGGTGCGCTCGGCCGCGAAGTCGCTCGCCGACGGTGACATCCCCGGCGGCCCGGCCCGGCTGAACAACCTGGTCTTCATGGGCATGGGCGAGCCCATGGCCAACTACAAGGCCGTCATGGGCACCATCCGTCAGCTCATCGCCCCGGCCCCCGAGGGCCTGGGCATGTCGGCGCGCAACATCACCGTCTCGACCGTGGGCCTGGTCCCGGCGATGAACAAGCTGTCGGCCGAGGGCATCCCGGTCACGCTCGCGCTCTCGCTCCACGCCCCGGACGACGACCTGCGCAGCGAGCTCGTCCCGATCAACACCCGGTGGTCGGTCGACGAGACGCTGGACGCGGCACGCAACTACTTCGAGGTCACGGGCCGGCGCGTCAGCATCGAGTACGCGCTCATCAAGGACATGAACGACCACGCCTGGCGCGCGGACCTGCTGGGCGAGAAGCTCACGGCCCGCGGCTCGGGCTGGGTGCACGTCAACCCCATCCCGCTCAACCCGACGCCGGGGTCGATCTGGACCGCGAGCGAGCGCGACGTGGAGGACGAGTTCGTCGCTCGCTTGCGCGGGCACGGGATTCCGACCACTATTCGTGACACACGCGGCAGTGACATCGATGGTGCGTGCGGACAGCTGGCAGCCGAGGAGGAAGAGTGAGTGCGTTGTTCAGCACCGTCTCGAAGGTGCGCAACGGGTACGACCCCGAAGAGGTGGACGAGTTCTTCGACCACGCACGTCAGGTCTACGAGGGCAAGAAGCCCGAGCGCCTGACGAGCACGGACATCCAGGTCTCGATGTTCGACCTGGTCCGTGGCGGGTACGACACCCACGAGGTCGACGCGGCCCTCGACCGCCTGGAGGGCGCGTTCATCGCCCGTCAGCGCGCCGAGTACGTCGCGGTCAACGGGCAGCAGGCCTGGATGAACGCGCTGGCCGAGCGGGCGCGCAGCCTGTACGGCCGCCTGGGACGTCCGGACGGCGAGCGTTTCGCTCCCGCGGGCCGCGGCGAGTCGGGCTACGACATGGACGACGTCGACGACCTGTGCGACCGCCTGGTGGCGTACTTCGACCGCCAGGAGCCCATCACGGCCGCCGAGATCCGCAGCGCGACGTTCGCTCGTCGTCGCGGCAAGGACGGCTATGCCGAGGGACCCGTGGACGCGTTCTTCGCCCGGGCCATCGAGGTGCTGCTCGGCGTCGAGTGACGCCCGCGTGAGGCCCGCCCGACGCCGTCGCGCGCCTCGGGCCGTCCCCGCACCTGGGAGGATGTCCCCATGAGTCTGCGCAGCGTGACCCTCCTCGGGTCGACCGGATCCATCGGCACCCAGGCGATCGACGTGATCTCCCGTCACCCCGACCGCTTCCGCGTGGACGCGATCTCGGCCGGAGGTGCGAACGCCGAGCTGCTCGCGCAGCAGGCGATGGCACTCGGCGTGCAGCGCGTGGGTGTCGCCGACCCTGCGCGAGCCGCCGAGGTCGAGGCCGCCCTGGCGGCCCGGGCTCAGCGTGCGGGGGATCGGCCCGTCGACGTGCTGGTCGGCCCGGACGCCGCGACCGAGCTCGCGGGGGCGGGGTCGGACGTCGTGCTCAACGGCATCACGGGGTCGGTGGGGCTCGGTCCCACGCTCGCTGCTCTGGGTGCGGGCTCGACGCTCGCGCTGGCCAACAAGGAGTCCCTCGTCGTGGGTGGAGTCCTCGTCCAGGACGCGAGGCAGCGTCCCGACCAGATCGTCCCCGTCGACTCGGAGCACTCGGCGATCGCGCAGGCCCTGCGCTCGGGGCGCCGTGAGGAGGTCCGTCGGCTCGTGCTGACGGCGTCCGGGGGACCGTTCCGCGGGTGGGCCCGCGACGACGTCAAGGCCGTCTCACCGCAGCAGGCGCTCGCGCACCCGACGTGGGCCATGGGCCCGGTCGTGACGATCAACTCCGCGACGCTCATGAACAAGGGACTCGAGCTCATCGAGGCCCACCTGCTGTTCGACGTGCCGACCGACGAGATCGCGGTCGTCGTGCACCCGCAGTCGGTCGTCCACTCGATGGTCGAGTTCGTGGACGGCTCGACCATCGCGCAGGCCTCGCCCCCGGACATGCGGCTTCCTATCGCCCTCGGGCTGAGCTGGCCGGATCGCCTGGGGGAGGTGGCCGCCGGGTGCGACTGGACGGCTGCGACGGCCTGGACGTTCGAGCCGCTCGACGAGGCGCTCTTCCCGGCCGTGGGGCTCGCCCGCGAGGCGGCGTCGGCCTCCGCGACGCACCCTGCGGTGTACAACGCAGCGAACGAGGAGTGCGTCGCGGCGTTCCTGGAGGGCCGCATCGGGTTCCTGGACATCGTCGCGACGGTCGAGCGCGTCCTCGGGGAGCACCAGGGAACCTCGCGAGCGGCGGTCTCGTTGGACGACGTGACGGCGGCGGAGACGTGGGCCCGTGCCCGGGCTCACGAGATCCTGGCGCAGCGCTGAGGTGCACACGCGGAACGCGTCTCAGGGAGCACGGTCGGTCTCAGGCATCGTCCAGCGATCGGCGGTAGGTTCGCCCCGTCCGGTCCGTGGTGGTCCGCTCAGGCCAGCCGACCGTCTCGCACTCGTCCTGGAGTCCTCCCGGACCCCACAGCCTCCCCGAACGGAGATCTCATGACCGCGGTGATCGCGATCCTCGTCGTGCTGGTCGGCATCCTGGTGTCGATCGCGCTGCACGAGGTCGGGCACATGGTCCCGGCCAAGAAGTTCGGCGTGCGCGTGAGCCACTACTTCGTGGGGTTCGGCCCCACGCTGTGGTCTCGCACCAAGGGTGAGACGGAGTACGGGGTCAAGGCGATCCCGTTGGGCGGCTACGTGCGGCTCGTGGGGATGTACCCCCCGGCCCCGGCGGGCAAGAAGCAGTCGGACGGGTTCTTCGGGCGCATGGTCCAGGACGCTCGCGAGATGAGCGCCGAGGAGATCCTCCCCGGCCAGGAACCGCGCGCGTTCTACAACCTCTCGGTGCCCAAGAAGATCGTCGTGATGTTCGGCGGGCCCTTCATGAACCTCGTGATCGCGTTCGTGCTCATGACGATCGTGCTGGTCGGCATCGGTCTGCCGCAGGCGACCACGACGGTCGGGCTCGTGCCGCAGTGCGTCACGCCCGCCTCGGCCCCCGCGGACTACGAGTGCACGGCCGAGGACCCGCTCACGCCGGCGGCCGAGGCGGGCCTGGAGCCGGGCGACACGATCGTCTCGTTCGACGGTGAGCCCGTCACGTCGTGGGACTCGCTCGTCGGCAAGATCACGGGCGCTGCGGGGGAGACAGTGCCCGTGGTGGTCGAGCGCGACGGCGAGCGCACCACGCTCGAGATCACCCCGGCGGAGGTCGAGCGACCGGTCGTGGGCGACGACGGCCAGTACGTGCGCGACGACGCGGGCGAGCTCGTGCTCCGTCCCACGGGGTACGTCGGGGTGGCGCCGACCCAGGAGCGCGTCTCCGAGCCGTTGTCGGCGGTCCCGGAGGCCATCTGGCAGCAGGTGAGCGGCACGGCCGCGATCATCGTCTCGCTGCCCGCACGGCTCGTCGACATCGGTCAGGCAGCGTTCGGCGACGAGGCACGCGACCCCAGCTCGCCCGTCGGCCCGGTCGGGGTCACGATCGTGGCGGCCGACCTCCTGGACGCGGGCGAGGGGGACCTCGTGGGGCAGGTCGCGACCATGCTGAGCCTGCTGGCCTCGCTCAACATCGCGCTGTTCGCCTTCAACCTCATCCCGCTCCCGCCGCTCGACGGCGGGCACATCGCGGGCGCCCTCTACGAGGGCGCCAAGCGCCAGGTCGCCAAGGTCCGAGGGCTGCCGCGCCCGCCGCACGCCGACGTGGCCAGGCTCGTGCCGCTGGGGCTGGCCATGTGGGTCGTCCTGCTCGGCATGGGGCTGCTGCTGATCTACGCGGACATCGTCAACCCGGTCCGGATCACCTGACCGGCACGGTGAAGATCTCGCGAAGAGTCGCGTGCGGAGCGGGGCGGGGTGGGCCGTTGGGCACGGTGCGGGTGCTGGGCGGGGGATACTAGGTCCGTGAGCGTACCCATCAGCCTTGGCATGCCAGCAGCACCTCCGCCGGTCCTCGCGCCGCGCCGCAAGACGCGCAAGATCAAGGTCGGCAAGGTCGACGTCGGCGGCGACGCCCCCGTGAGCGTCCAGTCGATGACCACGACGCCGACGACGGACATCAACGCGACCCTCCAGCAGATCGCCGAGCTGACCGCGTCCGGCTGCGACATCGTGCGTGTCGCGGTGCCCAGCCAGGACGACGCGCTCGCGCTGCCCGCGATCGCGAAGAAGTCCCAGATCCCCGTGATCGCGGACATCCACTTCCAGCCCAAGTACGTGTTCGCGGCGATCGACGCGGGCTGTGCCGCGGTGCGCGTGAACCCGGGCAACATCCGCAAGTTCGACGACCAGGTCAAGGAGATCGCTCGCGCGGCCTCGGACGCGGGCACCTCGATCCGTATCGGCGTGAACGCCGGGTCGCTCGACCCGCGGCTGCTCGCCAAGTACGGCAAGGCGACCCCGGAGGCCCTCGTCGAGTCGGCCGTCTGGGAGGCGTCGCTGTTCGAGGAGCACGGCTTCCACGACTTCAAGATCTCGGTCAAGCACAACGACCCGGTCGTCATGGTGCGGGCCTACGAGCTGCTCTCGGAGCGCGGTGACTGGCCCCTGCACCTCGGCGTGACCGAGGCGGGTCCGGCGTTCCAGGGCACCATCAAGTCGGCGACGGCCTTCGGTGCGCTGCTGAGCAAGGGCATCGGCGACACGATCCGTGTCTCGCTGTCGGCCCCGCCGGTCGAGGAGGTCAAGGTCGGCATCCAGATCCTGCAGTCGCTCAACCTGCGGCCCCGCAAGCTGGAGATCGTCTCGTGCCCGTCGTGCGGTCGTGCCCAGGTGGACGTCTACACGCTCGCCGAGAAGGTCACCGCGGGACTCGAGGGCATGGAGGTCCCGCTGCGCGTCGCGGTCATGGGCTGCGTCGTGAACGGCCCGGGCGAGGCCCGCGAGGCGGACCTCGGTGTCGCCTCGGGCAACGGCAAGGGGCAGATCTTCGTCAAGGGCGAGGTCGTCAAGACGGTGCCGGAGTCGATGATCGTCGAGACGCTCATCGAGGAAGCGATGCGGATCGCCGAGACCATGACGCCGGAGAACGACGCACAGGCCGGTCCGCCGGTCGTCACCGTCGGCTGAGCCTGCGGCGATGGCGCGCTGGCACCCCCCGGGGCCGTGGTCCCGGCCGGAGGCCGCTCGGGTCCTGACGGACGCGGACGTCCCGGCCGCGCTCGCGGTGTGCGCCCTGGACCCGGTCGGCTCGGTCCTGGCCGCCTCGCGGATCGTCGAGGCGCCGCGGCTGTCGCAGAGCGGCGGACAGGTGTGGGGCTTCCCCGCGCAGGGGCCGCTGCTCGCGATCTGCTGGGCGGGGGCCAACCTGGTGCCCGTCGTCCCCGTGGGCGGTGCCGTGCACGCGCAGGCGCTCGACGCGTTCGCGGCCCTGGCGCGCCGGTTCGGTCGCCGCGCCTCGTCGATCGTGGGCGAGCGCGCGGCCGCGCTCGGACTGTGGGACCGCTTGGCGCAGTACTGGCCCGCGGCTCGCGACGTGCGCGACGACCAGCCCTCGCTCATGATCGACCGCGCACCCCAGGTCGAGCCGGACCCCCTGGTCCGCCGGTCGGTGCCCGCAGAGCTCCCGCTCGTCCTGCCCGCGTGCGTGCGCATGTTCGTCGAGGAGGTCGGGTACTCCCCGGTCGCCGCGGGCGGCAATGCGTACGCCGAGCGCGTGCGCGGGCTCATCACCTCGGGGCGCTCGTTCGTGCGGCTCGCGGGCGGGGTGCCCGCCCCGTCGCTGCCGAACGGGGACAGGGACCCGCTCGCCGCGGTCGCGCTGCCCGAGCGCACCGTGGCCTTCAAGGCGGAGCTCGGCGCGGTCACGTCCGCGGTCGCGCAGGTCCAGGGCGTGTGGGTCGATCCTCAGCTCCGCGGGCGCCGCCTGTCGGAGTCGGGCATGGCCGCGGTCGTGGAGATCACGCGACGGGAGATCGCGCCGGTCGTCTCGCTCTACGTCAACGCGTACAACGAGCGTGCGCTCGCGACGTACCGTCGCGTGGGGTTCGAGCAGGTCGGGACGTTCGCGACCGTCCTCTTCTGAGGGCGGCCGCCGGTCCTCAGCGCAGCAGCCTCGACATGCGCCGGTCGGCGAGCACCTGCCCGCCGGTCTGGCACGTCGCGCAGTACTGCAGGCTGCGGTCCGCGAACGAGACCTCGCGGACGACGTCCCCGCACACCGGGCAGGCCTCGCCCGCGCGCCCGTGGACGCGCATCCCGCGCCGCTTGGCGTCCTTGAGCTCGGCGGCCGGCCTGCCCGACGACGTCGCGACGGCCTCGGAGAGCACGTCCCGGATCGCGGCGTGCAGGTGGGCCACGTCGTCGGCCTCGAGGCTGCGGGTCAGACGGAACGGGCTCGTCCTGGCGGCGTGCAGGATCTCGTCGGAGTACGCGTTGCCGATCCCGGCGACGAGCCGCTGGTCGCGGAGCAACCCCTTGAGCTGCTGGTTGCGTGCCGCGAGCAGGCGTGAGAGCTCGGCGATCGTGAAGTCGGGGCCGAGTGGCTCGACGCCCAGGGTCGCGATCGCGGGGACCTCGGTGGGATCGCGGACCACGTGGACCGCGAGCCGCTTGCGCGTGCCCGCCTCGGTCAGGTCGAACCCCGAGCCGTCGTCGAACCGGATCCGCAGCGCGAGGACCGCCCGCACGCCGCCCCTGCTCGAGGTGGGGCGCACCGGCGTGGTCGGCGCGTCCTCCGACCAGCGCAACCAGCCCGCCCGGGCGAGGTGGAAGACCAGGTGGAGCTCGTCGTCGGGCACTGCGCTCGTGGCTCCCGCGGCGCCCCCGGCCGTCCCGCCCGCCCCGGCGCCCGCGGTCGCGGGACGCACCCCGAGGTCGAGCCACTTGCCGTGCCGCGACGCACCCGTGACCGTGCCTCCGACCAGCGCCGACAGGGGAGGCGAGAACGTCTTGAGGGCCACGATCGAGGCGAGGTCGGCCGCGACGACGACGTGACCGGTGGCGCGCTCGTCGAGGAACCGGACGAGCGCCTCGACCTCGGGCAGCTCGGGCACGCTTCCATGGTGCCCGCTCCCGCGCGGACGCGCACCGCCGAGGGCTCGCGGGCGGGAGGGGGGCACCTGGGGCCGCTGCGGGGCCGCTGCCGGGCGCCGTATCGCGCGACGGTAGGATCGGGCCCATGTCTTCAGCCTCCAGCCGGGTGGTCGGTCCCCCCGTCAAGCCCCTCAAGATGACCTCCCTGTTCCTGCGGACGCTGCGCGAGGACCCGGTCGACGCCGAGGTCGCGAGCCACAAGCTCCTCGTGCGCGCCGGCTACATCCGTCGTGCCGCTCCTGGCATCTACACCTGGCTCCCGCTGGGCCTGCGCGTGCTCGCCAAGGTCGAGGCGATCGTCCGCGAGGAGATGGAGGACGCGGGCGGCCAGGAGGTCCACTTCCCTGCGCTGCTGCCGCGCGAGCCCTACGAGGCCACGGGTCGGTGGGACGAGTACGGCGCCAACCTGTTCCGCCTCACGGACCGCAAGGACGGCGACTACCTGCTCGCTCCCACGCACGAGGAGATGTTCACGCTCCTCGTCAAGGACATGTACTCGTCCTACAAGGAGCTGCCGCTCACGCTGTTCCAGATCCAGACGAAGTACCGCGACGAGGCGCGTCCGCGCGCAGGCCTCATCCGTGGCCGCGAGTTCATCATGAAGGACGCGTACTCGTTCGACGTGACCGAGGAGGGGCTCGAGGCCTCGTACCAGAACCAGCGCGCCGCCTACCAGCGGATCTTCACGCGCCTGGGTCTCGAGTACGTGATCGTGGCCGCGACGTCCGGCGCCATGGGTGGCTCGCGCAGCGAGGAGTTCCTCAACCCGACCGCGATCGGTGAGGACACGTTCGTGCGCTCGCCCGGCGGCTACGCGGCCAACGTCGAGGCCGTCGTCACGCCCGTGCCCGAGGCCCTGCCCTACGACGACGCGCCCGCTGCGCACGTCGAGGACACCCCCGACACCCCGACGATCGACTCGCTCGTCGCGCTCGCCAACGAGCGCTTCCCGCGCCCCGACCGCGAGTGGACCGCAGCCGACACGCTCAAGAACGTCGTGCTCGCGCTCACGCACCCCGACGGGCGTCGCGAGGTGCTCGTCGTGGGCCTGCCCGGCGACCGTGAGGTCGACCTCAAGCGCCTCGAGGCGTCGGTCGAGCCCGCCGAGGTCGAGCCCGCGGGCGACGCCGACTTCGCCGCGCACCCCGAGCTCGTCAAGGGCTACATCGGCCCCGAGGTGCTCGGCCCGCAGGGCCCCCAGGTGACCGTGCCCGCCGAGGGCAAGACCCCCGCGTCGTCGCACTCGGCCGTGCGGTACCTCCTGGACCCGCGCGTCGTCGAGGGCACCCGCTGGATCACGGGCGCCAACGAGCACGGCAAGCACGTGTTCGACCTGGTCGCCGGGCGTGACTTCACGGCCGACGGCACGATCGAGGCCGCCGAGGTCCGTGCGGGCGACCCTGCACCCGACGGCTCGGGCCCGCTCGAGCTCGCGCGCGGCATCGAGATCGGCCACATCTTCGCGCTCGGACGCAAGTACGCGCAGGCGCTGGGACTGACGGTCCTCGACGAGAACGGCAAGCAGGTCGTCGTGACCATGGGCTCGTACGGGATCGGCGTGACGCGCGCGCTCGCCGCCCTCGCCGAGGCCAACCACGACGAGGCCGGCCTCGCGTGGCCCGCGCACGTGGCCCCCATGCACGTCCAGGTGGTCGCCACGGGCAAGGACCAGGCGGTCTTCGAGGCCGCCGCGTCGCTCACGGCCGAGCTCTCGGCGCGCGGCGTCGAGGTCCTGTACGACGACCGGCCCAAGGTCTCGCCCGGCGTGAAGTTCAAGGATGCCGAGCTCCTGGGTGCCCCGCTCGTCGTGGTCGTGGGCCGCGGGCTCGCGGACGGCGTCGTCGAGGTGCGCCCGCGCCAGGGCGGCGAGCCCGTGCAGGTGCCGGTCGCAGGCGTCGCCGACCTCGTGACCGAGAAGGTCGCCGAGCTGCTGGCCTGACCTCGTCGCTCACGCCGCAGCACCTCGG
>NZ_JACSQF010000022.1 GCF_014836755.1 Oerskovia merdavium | reverse complement strand
CAGATCGATACTCACCTCGACATCCGTCTTCGACAGAATGTCCGCCGCATAGATACCAGCAGGACCAGCGCCGACGACAGCGACGCGCAAAGGACGGGAGCTGCTCACAGGAAAGAACGCCTTCCGATCGAGGAGGGGGAGCGCGGACCGGGCCGGGGTCGGCAGCCGCACGCTTCGACGGTACGTCCTCAACCAGGGTTGAGGTCAAGGTGCGCCGTGGAGGCGACGGGGAGGTCTCGGACGTCCGAGCGGCGCGGCCGGTGATCATCTGCTCCGGCCCCGGGGCGGCCGCTCAGACCTCGTAGCCCTCGACGAAACCCTGGATCTCCCGGCGCAGGACGTCCTCGCTCAACGGTTCCCGGGTCGAGGTGCCGAGAGAGAACCCGTATCCCTCGATCGGCCCGTTCTCCCAGCGGAAGTCGTAGCTCCCGGGGTCGTGGGGCCGGTCGCTGACCGTGAACACCTGCCCGTCGACCGTCAGGTGCCAGGTGCGTGGTGCCGCGCGGGGGATCGAGAGCCCCTGGCCCTGCAGCCGCTCGATCCGGGACCTCAGGATCGCCTCCATCGCCGCCGGGTCTTCCCACGTCCGGGTGCCGACGAGCAGCCGGTGCGGACCGATGTCCCGGTGCCACGCTCCGTCCACCGGCAGGAGCTCGACGTCGTAGACCACGGGGACGCCCGGGTCGCCGACCGGTGACGGGACGAAGCCAGGGGCGAGGTCGTCCTCCGAGAGGAAGAGGTTCGGTCGCACGTTCCCGGCCTCCCACGCCCGCGCCTCGTCCACGACGGCGTCGAACACCGTGGCAAGCCGCTCCGAGGCTGGTCGGACGACACGGCCCGCGGGCGCTTCGGCCAGGCGCTCCCACCACGCGCGCCACTCGGCCGCGAGCGCCGCGGCCTCGTCGTCGGGCACAGCCCGGGCCTCGACGCCGGGCGCGAGCGCCGGGACGTCGCTCGCCACGGGGAGCGCGAGGCGGTCACGGACGAACAGCGCGACCGTGAACCCCGTGCCGGGGGTCACGCTGATGTTCCGCAGGTCCTGCGGTGCGTACGTCATGGCTCACCTCGTCGTCGGGCTGGTGCCTACCGGCTTCCTCGGTGCTCGTCCCTGCCCCACAGCGGAGCAGCACCCCTCGGGCAGGGCCGACGTTCTCGCAAGCGTCCCACAGGCACCGAACACCGTCCGTCTGCACCTGGACCTCCGACGAGAGCCGGCAGCACCGGTGTCCACCGCAGCCGTGGCGTGCGACGGGCGCGCGGGTCTTGATCCGACTTACTCTGTCTGACAGAGTCGACCGATGGCGACAGCATCGGAGTACGTCGACGCGATCCGCACCCAGCAGCGGGCGGCGCGCCACGCGACGTCGTTGCCGCTCCTCGTCAACGGGTTGGCCATGGTCTATCTGACGTACCTCGAGGCGGCCATGTTCGGGATGGGCGACCAGGTCCTCGTTCCGGCGCTCACCTACGGTGTGCTGCTGGCGGTCATGCTGGTCCAGCGGCAGCTCATCGGCGTCGGGGGCGGCAACGACGGGTACGGCGTCCTCGCCCTGGCGTTGCTGGCGTTGCTCTTCGTACCGTTCGGGCTCGCTGCCGTCTTCTTCGTCGGCTCGGCGTTCTTCCTGGGCGTGGGGCTCGGAGTGCTCGGCTGGCGGGCCCGTTCTGCGTGGTTGTGGGTTCCCGGTCTGGTGGTCATGGCTGTCAGCCCGCTGGTCTCGCTCGGCACCCTCGACAACCATGCGGCCTTCCTGGGTGGAGGCGTGGGCGGGATGGTCGTCTGCACCGTCGGGCTCCTGGGCCTGGGTATCGCTGCGTTCGTCCGGGAGCGACGTCTCGCACAGGTGGTGCCGGCATGAGCACCACGCCCGATCCGCATCCGCTCTCCCAGCTCGACGAGACCGTCCACCAACGAGCAAGGCTGGGGATCCTCGCGATCCTCGCCGAGACACGTGATGCCGACTTCACCCACCTCAAGCGCGCGCTCCGGCTCACCGACGGCAACCTGGGCAGACATCTCGACGTCCTCGTGACCAGCGGCTACGTCGAGCTCCGCAAGGCCAGCGACGGGCGGCGCTCGCGCACCTGGGCACGGATCACCCCGCGCGGCAGGCAAGCCCTGCTCGTCGAGGTGGAGCTGCTCCGTGGCCTGCTCGCCAACCTGCCGACCGCGGTGCCCCCAGCGACGGGTGACGAAGCACCGTGACCAGAGAGGGAGGACACCGTGGTGCGTCCTGAGAAGTACGATCGACGGGACGGCGACGCCGACGGCTGGTCGCGCGCCGTGGCCCTGCTGCTCGGTGCGGTGGGCGTCTCCCAGCTCATCGCCTGGGCGAACCGCTGGTACGTCGTCGACCAGTTCGCTCGAATGACGGGGACCGACGAGGTCGTCCCACGAGATGTCTACGAGCGGATGGCGACGGTGCACACCACGCTCCTCGCCGCGGTCGTCCTGCTTCTCCTGGCATTCGTGGTCGCCCGAGCGGGCGCGCGACGTGCCCACCGGTCGTCGACGCCGCAGACTCCGGGCAGCGATGCCGGCGGTCGTTGATCGCGAGACACGTGACGCAGGGGTGCGCCGGCCCTGTGGCCTCGGGCTGGCACAGGTCGCCTGACGAGCAGGTTCGCTGAGCGGGATCCGCGTTCGCCGAGCGGGACCTACTCCTGCCCAGCCAACACTCCCCGACATGAGTTCCCGGTCCAGCCACGCGCGAGCCTCGCCGCAGCCGCGAGCCGCGAGCCACCCCGCGCGGGCCTCGCCCCGAGCAGCTCGCAGGTAGCCACCACGGGTTCCCGATGACGCCTCGTCGAGGTGCCGGTGAACGCCTCGGGAACGTTCGGGGAACGGAGCCGCTGAGGCCACTTCTCGGACACTTCGCCCTCCTAGGGTGACGGGCGTTCACCCGCTCGTGACTGGAGCCCCACCCCATGACCTCCGTGTCAGCCCCCGCACGCCCCGCACCACCGGACCGCCGTCCGACGATCCCTGGGCGGCGCCGCCCCTCCCGCCCGACCCCACGGGCCGTCCGTACCTGGCTCGCGTTCCTGCTGCTCGCCGGGCCCAACGTGGCCCTGCTGCTCGTGTTCGTGTACCGCCCGCTCCTGCAGAGCTTCTACTACTCGACCCTGCAGTGGAACATGGGCTCCCCGACGGCCCGCTCGGTCGGCCTCGGCAACTACGTCGAGTGGTTCCAGGACCCGACGACGGCCGACGTCATGGCCACGACGGGCATCTTCACGGTCGCGACCGTGGGCGGCTCGCTCGTCCTCGGCCTGGGGCTCGCCCTCCTCCTGAACCGCCGCCTCAAGGGTCGCGGGTTCGCCCGGACCGTGGCGTTCGCGCCGTACGTCCTGTCCGGCGTCGCGGTCGGCATGCTGTGGCTGTTCATCTTCGACCCGCGCTACGGCCTGCTCTCGGCCGGGCTCCGGGCGATCGGCCTGCAGTCCCCCGACTGGTACACGACCTCGCCGTGGGCCCTGATCATGATCATCGTCGTCTACCTCTGGAAGAACGTCGGGTACGTCGCCCTCATCTACCTGGCCGGCCTCCAGGCCGTCCCGCTCGAGCTCAAGCAGGCCGCGGCCCTCGACGGCGCGTCCTCGGCCAGGACGTTCCGCTCGATCGTGCTGCCCCTCCTGGCGCCCACGACCTTCTTCCTCACGGTCACGACGCTGCTCAGCTCGCTGCAGTCGTTCGACATCATCCAGGCCATGACGAAGGGCGGGCCGCTCGGCTCGACCACGACCCTCATGTACCAGATCTACGAGGAGGGCTTCGTGACCGGCCGAGCCGGCTACGCGTCGGCCGTCGCCACGATCCTCTTCCTCCTGCTGCTGGTCGTCACGGTCGTCCAGCTGCGCTTCGTCGAGAAGAAGGTGCACTACGCATGAGCGTCCAGAACCCGGTGCGAGAGTCCCCGGTCCCCGCAGCGCCCCAGACCCCGACCGCAGCCTCGGGCGCGTCCAGCGCGCAGCACCCCGGATCACCCGTGGACGCACCACCGGCCCCCAGCGGTGCCGGGCACCGCCCGACCGGCGGCCGACCGACGCAGCGCACGCGCCGTCGTCGGCCCCTGCACCTGGGCGCGTACGCGACCCTCCTGGTCGCGACCGTCGTCATGGCGCTGCCGCTCGTGTGGATGGTGCTCGCGAGCTTCAAGCGCCCCGACGAGCTGTACTCGATCCCGCTCCAGTGGCTCCCGCAGAACCTCGACCTCGCCAACTACGTCCAGACGACGCAGAGCATCCCCGTCGGGCAGCTGTTCCTCAACAGCGTGGGCCTGACGGTCGTGGGCTCGACGCTCAAGCTCCTGCTGGGCCTGTGCTGCGCCTACGCGCTCGTGTTCCTGGACTTCCCGTTCAAGCGGGCCGTGTTCGTCCTCGTCCTGTTCACGCTGCTCATCCCGCAGCAGATCACGATCATCCCCAACTACACGCTCGTCGCCCAGCTCGGGTGGCTCAACACCTACCAGGGCATCCTCGTGCCGGGCCTGGCGAGCGCGTTCGGGACCTTCCTGTTCCGTCAGCACTTCCTGTCGCTGCCGATCTCGATCCTCGAGGCCGCCGAGCTCGACGGCGCAGGCCACTGGCGCAAGCTGTGGCGGTTCGTCGTGCCGCTGTCCTACCCCACGATCGCGGCGGTCGCGCTCGTGTCCGTGGTCGCGGAGTGGAACGACTACCTGTGGCCGTTCCTCGTGACCGACGACGCCGAGAAGATGACGCTCCCCGTGGGCCTCACGCTCCTGCAGAGCGTCGACGGCATGAACAACTGGGGCGTCCTCATGGCCGCGACCGTGCTCGTGACGCTCCCGATCCTCGTCGTCTTCCTCTTCCTCCAGCGCCGGCTCGTCGCCGGGCTCACCGCCGGAGCCGTGACCGGCTGACACGCCGGTCCACCCCGTCCCCCCGGCGCCTGCCGGGTCGCTGTTCCCCACCCCAAGGAGCATCACCGTGAACCAGCCCCTGCCCGCCCTGTGGACCCCGTCGCGTCGCGACGTGCTGCGCCTCGGCGGCCTCGGAGCCCTCGCCCTCTCCCTCGCCGCGTGCGCGGGACCGACCGTCGGCGGCGGCACGTCCGCCCCGTCCGCCTCCGCGGGCACCGACTGGTCCAAGATCAAGCCCGCCTCGCAGATCACCTGGTGGAGCAACCACCCCGGCGCCTCCAAGGCGATCGAGGAGGAGCTCATCCGCCGGTTCAACGCCAAGCACCCCGACATCGCGGTCAAGCTCGTGACCGCAGGAGCCGGGTACGACGAGGTCGCGCAGCGCTTCCAGGCCGCGTCGTCGTCGAACAACCTGCCCGACCTCGTCATCGCGAGCGACGTCTGGTGGTTCCGCTACTACCTCAACGGCCAGGTCATGCCGCTCGACGACGTGTTCGCGCACCTCGACGTCGACGTCGCCGACTACAACCCGACGCTGTACGGCGACTACGAGTACGAGTCCTCGCACTGGGCCGTGCCGTACGCGCGCTCCACGCCGCTCTTCTACTACAACAAGGCCATGTGGGCCGCCGCCGGCCTGCCCGACCGCGGCCCCGAGACCTGGGCCGAGCTCGCCGAGTGGGCCCCCGCACTGCGCGGGCAGGTCCCCGGCGACGGCGCCCCCCTGGGCCTCGCGACCGGCACGTCCTGGGCCGCGTGGTGGTTCGAGAACATGCTGTGGGGCCAGGGCGGCCAGTACAGCGACAAGTTCACGGTCACGCTCGACACCCCGCAGGCCCTGGCCGCGGGCGACTTCCTGCACGACCTGTTCCACGGGTCCAAGGTCGCGGGCGTCGGCACCGACGCCGGGGCGGACTTCGCCGCAGGCATCTTCGCGTCGACGATCGGGTCCACGGGCAGCCTCACGGGCCTGCTCGAGGCCGCGCCGTTCGAGCTCGGCACTGCTTACCTGCCCGACGGCCCCAGCGGCTCCGGGACCCCCACGGGAGGCACCGGCCTCGCCATCCCGGCCTCGCGCTCGCCCGAGCAGCAGCTCGCCGCCGCGATGTTCCTGGCCTTCCTCACCGACCCGGAGAACACCGCATACTTCTCCCAGAACACCGGGTACATGCCGGTGCGCACGTCCGCGGTCGAGGGAGAGACCATGAGCAGCATCTACGCGGCCACGCCGCAGTTCCGCACGGCCGTCGACCAGCTCGCCGAGAAGTCGCGCTCGCAGGACTGGGTCCGGGTCTTCGTACCCTCGGGCGACCAGATCCTCACGGACGGGATCGAGCAGATCGTGCTCAAGGGCACGCCCGCGGCCGAGGCGTTCGCGTCGATCACGCCGCGCCTCGAGAAGGCCTACCAGGAGAACGTGGAGCCCTACCTGTGACGGGCCCGTTCCAGGTCGTCGCGCACCGGGGCAACTCGTCGGTCGCCCCGCAGAACACGCTCGCGGCGTTCGAGGCCGCGTGGCGTGCGGGAGCCGACAGCATCGAGCTCGACGTCCAGCTCACCGCCGACGGCGAGGTCGTCGTGATCCACGACGACACCCTCGACGCCACGACCGACGGCAGCGGGCGCCTCGACGCGCTGCCGCTCGCGGACGTCCGGGCGGTCGACGCGGGCTCGTGGTTCGCCCCGGCGTACGCGGGGCAGCGGGTCCCGACCTTCGCGGAGGTCGTGGACTTCCTCGTGACGCACCCGGGCATCGACCTCCTCCTGGAGGTCAAGGGCGACTGGGGGCCCGACGACGTCCGCAAGGTCACCGAGCCCGTCCTGCGCGCCGGGCTCACCGACCGCGTGATCGGGCAGAGCTTCTGGCCCTCGACCGTCGCCTCGCTGCAGAAGGTCGCCCCTGACCTGCGCCGCGGGCTGCTCGTCGCGGAGACCTCCGAGGACCTCCTCGCGGTCTGCGCAGAGCTGGGGGTCATGACCTGCAACCCTGCGGGGACGGTGCTGCTCGCGCAGCCCGGGCTCGTCGCCGAGCTGCACGACGCCGGGCTCGAGGTCATGGTCTGGACCCTGAACGAGCCCGAGCAGTGGGCGCTGGCCCTCGAGATCGGCGTCGACGCGGTCATCACCGACCGCCCCGACCGGCTGCGCGGGTGGCTCGCGGGACGCTGACGAGCTGCCGCTCAGCAGCAGGGCTCCGCACTCCGGGCTCCTGCCGAGAAGTGAGTAGATGCCCCTGGATCACCTGATCTGGGGGCATCTACTCACTTCTCGGCATGCGCGGCGGGCGTCAGCCCCGTGCGTCGACCATCCTGGCCCCCGACACGACGCCCGACAGCCCCCGCCGGTCGCGGGTGAACAGGACCGAGACGACCGCCACGAAGGCGACGAGACCTCCCAGGGGCGCTGCGACGTCGGGCACGAGACCACCGCCCGGGACCTCCGCCAGGACCAGGCACGCTCCCCACAGCCCGCCCGACGCGAAGCCGCGCACCGCACGGCGGACCGTGGTCCCACGGCCCAGCCCGTCGGGTCCGACCGCCCCCGCCGCGGCGTCGGCCGTCCAGCGCGGCTCGAGCCACATCGCCCGTTGCCCCCACGACGCCCCGCTGCCCAGGAACGGGGGCACGAACAGGACCAGCACCACGGGCACCACGGTGCCGAGCACGACGTCGATCCCGTCCGACCCCAGCGGGATCTCCTGGCCCGTCACCACGAGCACGATCCGGTAGGACAGCACCAGCACGGTCCCGACGACCGAGACCAGCACCGCGTCGAGCAGCATGCCCAGCCAGCGCCGCCACACCGTGACCGGACGCGGGACCCCACGCTGCGCCGCGAGGTCGGTCGACCGCGGCATCCAGCGCAGGACGACCGGGGCGATCAGCGCACCGACCAGCCCGCCGAGCGTGTTGGTCAGGAGGTCGTCGACGTCGGCCAGCCGGTACGAGCACGGGATGAGGCCGTAGATGCCCGTGCCCTGCGTGGTCTCGATGAACAGCGACGCGGCGAACGCCGAGAGCACCGTGAGCGGAAGCCTCCACCCGAAGAACCGGCGCACCAGCACGCCCCACGGGATGAACAGGACGACGTTGAACACCGTCTGCAGCACGGCCGGGCTGCGCAGGCGGGCCGCGGTGCTCATGCCCGCGGTGTCCCTGCGGATGTCGTCGACGAACTGGAAGGGGTTGAGCTGGGGACCCGAGAACCCGTGCTGCGCGCACCACTGCGCCAGGTCGCCCGACGGCAGCGGCAGGAGCGTGTACGCGACGAGCGCGACCCCGTAGACCGCGACCGCGGCCGACCCGAGCAGGCGCAACCAGCTCAGCCGCCCGTACCGGCGGTACTGCCACACCACGACGGGCAGCAGGATCAACAGGAAGACGACGAGGCCGCCGATCACTCCCACGTACGCGGGCCAGGTCCACATGCTCACGTCGAGACCCTAGTCAGCGATGCTCACCGCGTCGCGGCGGGTCGGGGTCGCGTGCGTCACGCCCCGGTCCTGCCTCAGGCGTCGCCGTCGTGGCCGCCGTCGTCGTGCGACTCGCCGCGGCCCAGGTCGCGGCCGTGGTCGCGCGTCCGGTCGAGGCCCCTGTCGCGGCCTGCCTCGCCCGGCCCGCCGTCGTTCGCCGGGTCGTCCCCGCTCCTCGTGCCGCCCTCCTGCGTGTCGGAGCCCTCGGCGTCCCCCTCGTCCTCGATGCGGTGCCTCTCGGCCGTCTCCTCGCGCTCGTCGATCACGTCCTGCCCAGGTCCCGCGAACGCCTTGGAACGCTCGACCCCCTCGGCCGTCCCGCTGAAGAACGCCGACTCGGACGCGCCCCCGGGCTGGTCCTCCGGGCCCGCGTCGGCCGCACCCCCCGGCGCGGCCGCGAGCTCGGCCTCGACGGGAGACATGACGCGCGTCTCGACGACGTCCTGCGGTGCGCCGACCGTCCCGATCACCCGTGACTGGTCGTGCACCGAAACGCGCCGCGTCGCGGGCCGGGTGGAGAGCGGCGGCTGCCCCGGGATGCCCGGCCCCACGGGGATCGCGGGAGGCAGGTGCACCGCGGGCTCGGGCTTCTCCGGGCTCGGGATCCCCGGCTGGGCGGCCGCGCCCCCGGGCGCGACGTCCGGGTCCTCGCTGATGCGCCCCTCCTCGACCCCCTCGAAGCGCGTGCGGGGCAGCGAGTCGGCGCTCGACCGCTGGAGCCACTCGACGAGCCCTTCCCGCACGAAGCACCGCAGGTCGAACAGGGTCGGGGCGTCGCGCGCGCTCACGAGCGCTCGGACCCGCACCACGCCGTTGATCGCGTCGGTCACCTGGAGGATGCCGACGCGCTGGTCCCACAGGTCGGTGTGCGCGAGGAGCCGCTTGAGCTCGGCGCGCATGGCGCCGAACGGGACCCGGAAGTCGAGGTCGAGCTCGACCGTGCCGAGCAGGTCCGCGGCCCGACGCGTCCAGTTCTGGAACGGGGTCGTGGTGAAGTAGGTGCACGGCATGATGAGGCGCCGGTCGTCCCACAGGTGCACCACGACGTACGTCATGGTGATCTCCTCGATCCGGCCCCACTCACCCTCGAGGACCACGACGTCGTCGACCCGGATCCCGTCCGTGAACGCGATCTGCATGCCCGCGAACACGTTCGCGAGCGAGGTCTGCGCCGCGAGGCCCGCGACGATCGAGATGACGCCGGCCGACGCCAGGATGCTCGCCCCGGCGGCACGGGCCGCCGGGAAGGTCAGGAGCACCGCGGCGATCGCGCAGATGACGATGACCGCGACCGTCAGCCTCCGCACCACGATGATCTGGGTGCGGATGCGGCGCGCGTGCCGGTTGTCGACCACGTCGACCCGGAACCGCTTGAGCGCGCTGTCCTCGAGCACGAACGCGAGCGCGCCCACCCACCACGCGCCGGCCGCGATGAGCAGGACCAGGAGCAGGTGCTCGACCGCGGCCCGCCACTCGACGGTCGGGGGCGTCGTGACTCGCACCGCGATCCACACGGCCACGACCATGAGGACCGCCCGGTCCGGCCGGCGCAGCCGCCTCGAGATGTCGCGGGCGAGCTGGCTGCGCCTCCCGATCCGGTTCACCACCGCGGAGATGATCGTGCCCAGCACGAACGCCGCCACGAGCGCTCCCGCGACGGCGGCCAGGGTCAGGGCGACGTCCGTCGCGTTCTCGATCTCCTCGTCCATCCGTCCACGCTAGGCGCGCGGGCTGCGCGGCGCCTGGACAGGCGCTGTGCGCGCGCAGGTCCGGGGCCCGCGGACGCGTCTCAGCGCGCCAGCCACGGTGCCAGACGGCGGGTCACCCACGGCAGCACGGCGTACGTCATGATCGGGGTCAGCACGAGCGTCGTCACGAGCACCCTGGGGAGCACGGGCAGCTCGCCGAAGCTCGGGACGGCCCAGGACATGAGGAGCGTGAAGGCGAGGTTCACGGGGAAGAACCCGAGCCAGATGCTCACCGACTGCTTCCACCGGGCCGGCGCACGCTCGGCGCTGATCTGCGGCTCGTCGACGCGGGCAGGGGCGTCGAACCAGCCCTCGATGCCCGTCCGGCGCTCGACGCGCTGCTCCTCGACGAGGCCCTGCCCCTCCCGGAGCCACGCGACGCGCTCGGGCGAGGAGTCCCAGGCGTCGAGCGTCGACTCGTCGGCGAAGCGGTAGAGCATGTGCCAGTCGTGCGAGTCCTTCGCCGCGCGCACCCAGCCGGACCCGAGGAACCCGGGATAGGTGTTGGCCATGTTGACGCCGGCCTGGACCCAGCGGGTCGCGTCCGGGACGAGGTCGGGGTGGATGCGGCGGTGGATGGAGACGGTGACGGGTCGGTCCGGGGATTGCCCGGCCGTGCCCGCGGAAGGAACGGTCATGAGGGCGAGTACACGGCTCCCGAGTTTCCGAGGTGTGAACTCGGGCCGTCCTGGGACGGCCGGTCCCGACAGATGGACGCACGCACACCTGGTGGGTGCCCCGGACGGGCTCCCCGGTCCCGGCTAGGCCGAGGCGCCGTGCTGGTCGAGCAGGCGCCGCGAGACCGTCTCGATCACGCCGTACGGCACCGGTTCCTTGAGCAGGAACTTGAGCGTCCCCTTGGACGCCCGGTACGGGGCGACCAGACGCTCGAAGTCCTCGTCGCCGTCGGGCACGGGGTACAGGCTCACGTGGTGCTTCCACCCCGCGAAGTACACGATGACGCGCCCCTGCGCCGTCACGGCGGGGATCTGGTAGCTGATCTTCTCGCCCGCGTCGGGCACGACCCGATGGATCGTCCGGCGCATCTCCTGCAGGACCTCCTGGGTCTCGGGCGGGAACGAGCCGATGTACTCGTCGACGGTCGCGAACGTCCCGGACATGCCTGCCTCCCCGAGCCGACCCCCACCGGGTGCGGAGGTTCTCCCCCTACTGTCCCGCGCGAGCGTGCGACCGGCCTGCGGTAGGTCGCTCCCGCGGTGTACGTGCGTCGCTCTCGACGCGCCGGTCCGCGCGGCCCCGCCCATACTGGCTAGATGATCTCCTGGGACCTGGCGCTGGCCCTCCGCGAGGCGGGGGTCCGCTGGCACCCTGCCTCGGGAGACCGCTTCCGGCTCCTCGGGGTCGGGCCCGAGGGCGACGTCTTCACCGTGAGCGACATGACGATCGAGCCCCACGAGTTCGACACCGGGGTCGTCCTCGGGTTCAACGGCACCACCGAGTGGGCGCTCGACTCCGTGGCCCTCGAGGACGCCCTGTGGCACCCCCTCGAGTCCCAGCTCCGCTCGCTGCTCGGCGGGACCTTCCGCTGGCTCCAGCGTTTCGTCGAGGACGACGACGCCCCCGCCTACCTCGTCGAGATCGAGCTCGCCGGGCGCAAGGTCGCGTTCCGCGGGCACGACCCGGCCGACGCCTACGGCGAGGCGCTCCTGCACCTCGTGATGGCGTCGTCGGGCCCTGATGCCGGACGCGAGGTGGCGACCTGACCACCGGGACGTCCCCACCCGTGGAGGCGGACGACGGGTCGTCGGTCGAGCCCCTGCCGCCCGGGACGGAGGAGAGCGCACCGACCGCAGTTCCGAGCCCCGCTCCAGGTCCTCCCGCGGAGCCCGGTGCCGCGAAGCCCCCGGCTCCGCACCGGAGGCCACCCCTGCTCGCCGGTCTGCGACGGGCGCCGGCGACCTTCCGGCGGGTGCTCCAGGCGCTCGGCAACCAGAGCCCGCCCGAGGAGCAGTCGGACGTCCCCGAGATCTCGCCCGACCTCGTCCCGCTCCTGCGCGAGCTCGGGCGGGCCATGCTCGACTCAGGGCAGTCGGTCAACGACGCGCAGGACGTCCTGGAGCAGGTCGCCGACCTGCACGGCGCGCACACCGTGCAGACCCTGGTGCTGCCGACGTGCGTGTTCATCCGGGCGCAGACCGCCTCGGGAGTCGTCACCGACTTCACCGACGCCGCGGGGAGCGGCCTGAACCTCGACCAGATCGGCGCCCTCTACGGCGTGATCCGCAGGCTGCGCGCCCAGACGATCGAGCTCGCCGACGCCCGCGCCGAGCTGCGCGCGATCCGGCGACGACCTCCGCGCTTCGGCGCCGTGCTCACGATCGTCGGGCACGCGATCCTGACGCTGGGGTTCGGGCTCATCCTCAACCCGACCCTCGACCTGCTGCCCGTCTTCCTGGTGCTGGGGCTCGGCGTCGGGATCCTGCGCTGGCTCGCTGCACGCTGGCCCACGCTCAGCACGGCCCTGCCGGTCGTCGCGGCGTTCCTCGTGACGGTCGTCGCGATCCAGGTGATCCAGCCGTGGCTCGGGGACAGCCCCCTGCAGGTCCTCGTCCCGCCGCTCATCAGCTTTCTGCCCGGCTCCGTGCTCACGGTCGCCGCGATCGAGCTGACCAGCAACCAGATCGTCTCGGGAGCGAGCAGGCTCCTGTACGGGATCGCGCAGCTCCTCCTGCTGGTCTTCGGCGTCGTCGCGGGTGCGGCGGTCGCGGGGGACCTGATCGCCGGGCACAGCGGTGAGCGGCTGGGCTGGTGGGCCCCGTGGGTGGGGATCGTCATGGTGGGCCTCGGGCAGATGCTCTTCTCCTCGACGCCGCGCCGGAGCCTGCCCTGGGTGCTCGTGGTCCTGTTCGCGGCCTACGCGGCACAGCTGGGCGGGTCCTTCGTCGCCCCCGAGATCTCCGGCTTCTTCGGGGCGCTCGTGATCGTGCCGCTCGCGACGCTCGTCGAGCGCACCCGCACGGGCCCGCCCGCGATCGTCACGACCCTCCCGGCGTTCTGGCTCCTCGTCCCCGGTGCGCTGAGCTTCCTGGGGCTGTCCGAGCTCGTGGCAGGAGACACGGGGTCGGTGTCCGACATCGCCAACGCGGTCGTCGCCGTCTTCGCGATCGCGCTGGGCATGCTCGTGGGAACGGCGCTGACTCGCGACGCGAGACGCGTCGGTCGTACCTTCTTCACCGAATAGGCCCAGCCCCGGCACACCATCACCAGCGGATCCTTGCTCATCGACGCCAGGCCGGTCACAAACGTAGTTGAAGATGGAACGAGTTGGCAGGCACCGAGGACCGTCCTCGCATCCCATCTGCCGACGCACCGCGGCTCCCACGTCATCCGGACGCGCCGCGCCCCAGGCTGCTGAGGCCCAGAACGATCCCCGTCACCGCGACGGCACGGTACGGCGTCGAGCACCCGCTCGACAGCCGCAGTGCGCACGCGGTCCGGCCTCGGCCCGACGAACGGAACCCCGGAACATCGTGACAACTGCATCATTCAGCTCTGCCGCGCCCCTCGCGCGCCGCTCGACCCGGAACACCGACCACCTCACCACGCACCTCCTCGACGCCGCCGACCGACCCGCCGCCGACGCGGGAGGTGACCGCTGATGGGCAAGCACTCCCAGCGGCACTTCGCCGCCTCCCTGCCCGGCCGCTCGTTCAAGCGACGCTCGCCGTTCGCGGTCGCCGCTGCCCTCGCAGCGGTCGCCATCAGCACGACCGCCGGCGCGGCCAGCCTGGTCACGTCGTCGGGCACCTCCGAGGCCGCCTCGACCGCGAGCGCCTCGGCCCCGGCCGTCGCGAGCGTCGCGGGTGCGACCGCGTCCACCCCTGAGGAGCAGGCCGCGCTCGACGCCGCGAGCACCGAGCTCGTCCGCGCCGAGTTCCTCGCGGGCGAAGGCGCGTCGACCCTCACGCCCGACCAGCTCGCGCAGATCACCACGACCCGCGACCAGCTCCGTCAGCTGGTGAGCTCCGTGACGACCACGGACGCCGGCCAGGCGTCGACCACCGAGGCCGAGCAGGCGTCGTCGGTGGACGCGGCCACGAGCACCACGCTCGACGCGGCCGGCGCCGACGACACGCTCGACGGTCGCGACACGTTCCGCGCGAGCCGCGCGGGTGCCGAGGGTCGCGAGGCCCTCACGACCGCCGACACCACCGCGGCCGCCACCGACGAGACCCCGTCGGAGGCCGCCCTCGCGGACGCCGCAGCCGGCGAGACGGCAGCCACCCCGGCTGCCGAGGAGTCCCCCGAGACGCCCGTCGAGGCCCCTGCGGAGGCCGCAGACGCGCCGACGACCGCCCAGGTCGTCCCCTCGGTCGCCGAGATCGACGCCGCGACGACGGCCCTGCGCGGGCTGCTCGACGCGACCGCGGTCGCCGTCGCGGTCGAGCCCGCTCCCCCGACGGCCGGGGAGATCGCCGCCCAGCAGGCCGCCGAGCGTGCAGCCCTGGAGCAGCAGCAGGCCGCCGAGCGTGCGGCCATGGCACAGCAGCTCGCCGCCTGGGCTGCCAGCACCGCCGGGTACGCCAACGGGACCATCCCGGCGAACCTCCTGTGCGCACCGAGCTTCGCTCCCGGCGAGCTCGTGCGCTGCGACGCCGCGTACCAGCTCGAGCAGCTCAACAAGGCCTATGTCGCAGCGTTCGGCACGAACATCACGGTGACCTCGTCGTACCGCTCGTATGCCTCCCAGGTCGCCGTGAAGGCCCAGAAGGGCTTCCTCGCGGCGGCCCCGGGGACGTCGAACCACGGCATGGCCCAGGCGCTCGACCTCGGTGGCGGCATCAGCAGCTTCGGCAGCGCGCAGTACAACTGGATGCGTGCGAACGCCCCGGCGTACGGCTGGGAGAACCCCGAGTGGGCACGCCAGGGCGGCTCCAAGCCCGAGCCGTGGCACTGGGAGTACGGCGTCACCTACTGACCCCTGGCACCCGGGGCACGGAGTGCACCGGGTGCACCACCTCAGAGCACAGCACCGCCGCGGGCGGGCACCGGACACCGGTGCCCGCCCTCGGCGGTGTCTGTCCTCAGGGAGGCGTCGCCGCGCTCACCCCCAGGTGACCCCGATGAGCAGCATCGTCACGAGGAACCCGGTCACGAGGTTGAGCCAGAGGAAGCGTCGCCAGCCCACGTTGGCACGTTCGCAGTCCGCGTCGCGCACCGACCAGAAGGATGCGACGTTGACCAGGTAGGGCAGCGGGAGCAGGGCCGCGAGCCACCCCGGCCACGGGAGGAACGCCAGCAGCACCGCGGCCACCAGGTAGGCGGCCGACGCGACCACCACGGTCCGGTGCGCCCCGATCACGGTCGCGACCGAGCCGATCCCGCCCTCGCGGTCGGCCTGCACGTCCTGCACCGCGCCGAACGCGTGCGACGCGGCACCCCACAGCACGAACGCCGCCAGCACGGGCCACACGGTCCGCGCGCCGAGGTCGGCCCCGACCAGCACGAGCGCGTAGAGGAGCGGTCCCACGAAGTGCATGGCCGAGGTGAGCGAGTCGAGGAAGGGCCGCTCCTTGAAGCGCAGCACGGGGGCGGAGTACGCCACGACGAGGAAGACCACGACGGCGAGCGTCAGGTTCGCGGCCGCGTCGCCCTGGAGCAGCAGCCAGGCGAGGAACGGGACGTTCGCCACGGCGCACGCCCACAGGATCCGTCGGTGGGTGCGCCGCGCGGTCGCGGGGTCGGCCAGCGCTCCCTCGATCCCGCCCTTGCGCGGGTTGCGCAGGTCCGAGGCGTAGTCGAACACGTCGTTGACGCCGTACATGAGCAGGTTGTACGGGACGAGGAAGTACAGCGTCCCGACGACGAGCGTGGCGTCGATGCGTCCGCCCGTGGCCACGAGGTACCCGGCGGCGAACGGATAGGCCGTGTTGATCCAGGAGAACGGGCGCGAGGCGGCGACGACCTCCCGCAGGGCCACGAGCGGTCCCGGCGCCGGCGCGGAGCCCACGACGACCCGCGTCACGACTGCCCTCCCGCGTGCCGCTGACGGCGACCGTCCCCGACCCAGGTCCACACCGCAGGCAGCAGCAGGACCGCGGCCAAGGGATAGGCGAAGTCCTCGAGCGGGGCACCCACGAGGTAGACGCCCAGGATCTTGTCCGGTGCGTAGGTGTAGAGCCCCACGGCGATCATGATCGTGTCGAACACGAGCGTGAGGACGACCATGACGGCAGCCGTCCACAGGAGCGGCCCGGCCCGGTGCCGGCGCAGGGTCCATCCGGTGACCGCCGCGACGAGCACGAGCACGACGACGTTGAGGACGATGTTGGTCATGCTCGGCCCCCTGTCGTCGCGCCGTCCGAGGGCTCGGCGGCGCCGTCCGCCCCTGCGCCCGTCGGCCGCGGCGTGGCGGCCGTCCCGGTCGCCCCGGGTCGCCGGTGGCCCCGCCCACGCACCCGCAGGTCGAGGAACCGCCACACCAGCAGCGTGTTGTAGCAGAGCAGCGTCAGGAACACGGCTTCCTCGACGGGCAGCTCGGGCGCGAGCTGGAGCCCCGTCATGTGGGGCGAGTCGCCTCGCGCGAAGATCCCGAGCGCGAGGCCCGCGACGTCCCACGCGAGGAAGAACAGCACACCGACCACGAGCGTGATCGCAGTCCTGGCGGGGTCGGCCCAGAACGCGAGGCGGAACCGGCGGTCGAGCACCGCGAGCCCGCCGAGCGAGACCGCGAGCGCCCCGAGGTACGCGAACCCGATCATGCGGCACCGCCCCGCAACCGGTCCGGACGTCGGCTCGCCGCGAGGAAGCCACGGCGCAGCGGCGTCGGCAGCGGCCGGGACGAGGTCTCGCCGAGGAGCCGCTTGGCGACGAGCTCGGCGCTGATGAGGCACATGGGCAGCCCGACGCCGGGAGCCGTGCCGGCTCCCGCGTAGTACAGGTTGGAGACCGTTCGTGAGGCACCGGCCGGCCGGAACATCGCGCTCTGCGCGAGCGTGTGCTCCATGCCCAGGGCCGTCCCGCGCCAGGACGAGAACTCGGTCGCGAAGTGCGCGGGTCCCAGCACCGTGCGCGTCACGACCCGGCCACTCAGGTCGTCGATCCCGGCCCAGGCGCCGACCTGGTCGAGATACCCGTCGGCGAGCTCCTCGAGCGCGGCCTGCGACACGGCGGACGCTCCGAGGGCCGGGTCCGCCGGGAACGGCACCAGGACGAAGAGGTTCTCGTGGCCGGGTGGTGCCGCCGGGTGGTCGAGGCTCGCGTCGTCGGTCGCCGAGGTCCGCGAGACGTAGAGCGAGGCGGGGACGGGGACGCGGAGCGAGCGCACGTCGCTCGAGGCCCCCTGCCCCAGGACGTCCTCGAAGTTGCCTCGCCAGTCCTCGGTGAAGAACAACGAGTGGTGCGCGAGCTCGGGCAGCTCGCCGCGCACGCCCGCGAGCACGAGCAGCGCCGAGATGCCGGGCCCCCGGTCCTCCCACGACTCGGCGGGCAGGTCGGCGTACGCGTCGGGCAGCAGCGCCGTCTGCGTGTGGTGCAGGTCCGCACCGGACACCACGACGTCCGCGGGGACGACCTCGCCGTCCCTCAGCCGCACCCCGGTCGCGACGCCTCGCGCGCGCCGCCGGGACCTGCCGGTCCGCGCCCGGGGCGAGGCTCCGGCGTCGGGCCCGGCGGGGGCGACCTCGATCCCGACGACGTCGCTCCCCGTGCGGATCGTCACGCCTTCCGAGCGGGCCAGCTTCTCCATGGCCTCGATGATCGTGTACATGCCGCCGCGCGGGAACCGGACGCCCTCGACGAGGTCGAGATGGCTCATGAGCGAGTAGAGCGCGGGCACACGGTACGGCGACGAGCCGAGGAAGACCGCGTGGTAGCCCAGGACCTGGCGCAGCCGCGGGTCGCGCACGCGTCGCTCGACGCGGTCCGCGAGCGAGCGTCCCAGGAGAGCCGCGAGCCGCGGGAGGCGACGCAGCACCGAGCCGTCGACCGCGCGGTCGGGGCGCTCGAACGTCGTGTAGAGGAAGTGGTCGAGCGCCAGCCGGTAGGCCTCGCTCGACTCCGCGGCGTACGCGCGCATGCGCTCCCCGTCCCCCGGCGAGAGCGCGTCGAAGCGTGCCCAGTTGGCCTCCGCGTCGCGCGTGACGTCGAGGACGGTCCGTGCGCGGGTGGCGTCGGCCTGCTCGGAGGACGGGGACCCTTCGAAGAAGACGCGGTACGACGGGTCGAGCGGCACCAGGTCCAGGTGGTCCTCGACGCGCTCGCCCAGGAGCGCGAACCAGTGCTCGAACACCTCGGGCATGAAGTACCAGGAGGGGCCCGTGTCGAACCGGAACCCGTCGAGGTCGAGCGTCCCGGCGCGCCCGCCGACGCGCTCGTGCCGTTCGAGGAGGGTCACGCGTGCGCCGCCGCGGGCGAGGAGCGCGGCCGTGGCCAGGCCGCCGATCCCCCCGCCCACGACAACGACGTGCGGCATCTCGGGCGGTGCGTGGGTCACGGGGCTCCTCGGGTCGTCGAGCGTGCGGTCGGTGCGGCGGTCAAGGGGAGGGGGACGTCTCGTCGCAGGGTCTCACGGGCGACCGCACGGGCCGCGACGACGAGCTTGACCGGGTCGGGGACACGGACCCGGGCGCGCAGCAGGTCCTCGGGCCGCGTCGAGGCGAGCCTGCCCAGCAGGGTGTCGTAGAGCGCGAGGGTCGCCGCGACGGCCATCCGGGCACGGCGCGGCAGCGACGGGAGTGCGGCACGGGCCGCGTCGAGGTCGCTCCCGATCTCCGCGAGGATCGCGTCGACGTCCTCCTGCGTGAGGTCCGCGGGGGTGATCCCGGGGAAGTAGCTGCGGCCCAGGTCCTCGTGGTCCGCGCGCAGGTCGCGCAGGAAGTTGATCTTCTGGAACGCGGCGCCCAGGCCGCGCGCACCGTGCACGACGGCGTCGCTCGCCCGCACGACCGGGTCGCCCGGGCGTCGCCCGGCGTTGAGGAAGACCGCGAGGCACATGAGTCCGACGACCTCGGCCGAGCCGTAGACGTACTGCTCGTAGCTGGCCTTGTCGTGGACCTGGACCGTCAGGTCAATGCGCATCGAGGCGAAGAACGGGTCGATCTCGGGGTGCCCGATCCCCGTGCGCCGTGCCGTGCGCGCGAACGAGTGGACCACCAGGTTGGTCGAGTAGCCGCTCGCGAGGGCGCGGGCGGTCTCCTCCTCGAGACCGGTCAGGAGCTCGTCGGCCCCCTCTCCACGGCGGGTGTCGACGACCTCGTCGGCCACCCGGACCAGGCCGTAGACCGCGTCGATGTCGCGGCGAGCGGCACTGCCGAGCAGCCTGGAGCCCAGCCCGAACGAGGTCGAGTACCCCGTGAGGACCGCCCGGCTCGCGCGGGCGGCAGTACGGTCGTACAGCATCTGCGCCCCGCGAGCCTCGACGGCCGCCGGTGAGGGCCGCTTGCCGGTCGGCATCTCAGGCAGCCCTGTCGGCGAACGAGTCGGCCAGGTCGAGCAGGTACCGCCCCAGGGGGGCGGGCAGCTCGGCGGCCGCGGCCCGCGCCTCGTCCAGGTGGTGCGCCACGCTCGCCCGGACGGCGTCGGGAGCCTCGGTGCGGCGCATGACGTCCCGCACGACGGCGGCTCCCGCCTCGGTGAGGTCGGCCCGCCCCACGTGCTGGTCGAGCAGAGCGACGTCTGCGGGCTCGGCGCCCCGGTAGGCGCAGGCCAGGAGCAGCGTGCGCTTGCCCTCGCGCAGGTCGGAGAGAGCGGACTTCCCCGTGACCCGAGGGTCGCCGAAGACCCCGAGCAGGTCGTCGACCAGCTGGAACGCGACGCCCAGCGCTCGGCCGTAGGTCTCGAGGCTCGCGCGGGACGCCGCGTCGGCGCCCGCGAGGATCGCCCCGCAGGCCAGCGGCACGACGCACGTGTAGGTCGCGGTCTTGAGCTCGGCCACGAGCGCGGGGTCCACGTCACCGGGCGCAAGCAGCGGGCCCGAGACGTCCAGGACCTCGCCCGCGACGGCGACCTGGACCGCGCGCACGAGCTGTGCGGTCACCGCGAGCCTCTCGCCGGGGGTCGCCGTGGAGCTCAGGACGAGGTCGAACGCGCCGGCGATCGCCAGGTCGCCCCCGAGCAGGGCGGCGGCCTGGACGTGGACGTCGGCGCGAGAGCCGTCTGTCCCCGCGGCAGCGAGCCGAGATCGGGTCGCCCCGGCGAGGTTCGAGCGCCCGCGCCGGGTCTCGTCGTGGTCGAGCAGGTCGTCGTGCACGAGCATCGCGGTGTGCAGCAGCTCCTGGGCCGCGGCGACGGGGGCCACGGCGCCGAGGTCTCGTCCGCCGAGCCCGAGGTAGGCCGCGAGCGTGAGCCGGGGCCGCACGAGCTTTCCGCCCACCTGGTCCGCGAGGTCGGTCCAGAGGTCGACGACCGGTCGCCCGCCGGTCGCGGCGCTCGCCGCGCCCTGGACGAGGTGCTCGTGGAGCACCGTTCGCGTGGCCGCGAGCGCCTCGTCGAGGTGGAGGGCGAACGTGTCGTGGGTGAGGGGTCCGCGGCCGTGGTCGTGATCGAGAGTGCCCTCTGGTGGCGCCACGACGGCAGCGCCTGGCCCGTGCGGGGACGTCCCGGACGCCGACCGTTCGGCGACGTCGTCGATGGTCGTGCTGGTTCCGGACATGGCCCACCCTTCGATTCCTCAGCGCACTGAGTATTTTGCTCAGCATACTGAGGATCTGGGGCCGTGTCAGCGCCGTACGCCAAGGGGCCCCCTCGCACGGTGCGAGGGGGCCCCTTCGGGGAGTGCCCGAGACGGCTCGGACGGCTCAGACGTCGATGCGCCGCGGCCCGGCCTGCCAGGCCTCCCAGGCCGAGGAGATGATCTGCTCGAGCCCCTGGGTACCGGTCCAGCCGAGGACCTTGTTGATGCGCTCGGGCGACGCGACGAGCTGGGGCGGGTCGCCCGCGCGGCGCGGGAGGATCTCCGGGGTCACGTCCAGGCCCGAGACCTTGCCGATCTCGTCGATGACCTCGCGGACCGAGGAGCCCGTGCCGGTGCCGACGTTGAACACGTCGTACGCCCGCTCGTCCTCGTCCAGGTAGCCCAGTGCCACGAGGTGCGCCTCGGCGAGGTCCAGGACGTGGATGTAGTCGCGGATGCACGTGCCGTCCGGCGTCGGGTAGTCGTCGCCGAAGATCTTGGGCTGCTCGCCCCGCTCGAGGCGGTCGAGGACCATGGGGACGAGGTTGAGGACCGCAGGGTCGCCCAGGTCCGGCCAGCCGGCGCCGGCGACGTTGAAGTAGCGCAGCGCGACGAACCGCAGACCCCACGAGCGGCTCGCCGCCCGGCCGAGCCACTCCCCGATGAGCTTGGTCTCGCCGTAGGGGTTGATGGGCTCGGCGTGCAGCTTCTCCTCGACCATCGAGACCGAGGGCATGCCGTAGGTCGCCGCGGAGGACGAGAACACCAGGCGGTCCACGCCGGCAGCCTCCATCGCGGTCACGAGGTTCGTGAAGCCACCGACGTTCTGCTGGTAGTACCAGGCGGGCTTCTGGACGGACTCGCCGACCTGCTTGCGGGCCGCGAAGTGCACCACGGCCGTGACCTCGTGCTCGGTCAGGGTCCGGGTCAGGACCTCGACCGCCTCCGGGCCGGAGACGTCCAGCCGCACGAGCGGCGCACCCCCGATGCGCCCCTCCTGCCCCGTGCTCAGGTCGTCGACCACGACGACCTTCTCCCCTCGCTGCTGCAGCAGGCGCACCACGTGCGCACCGATGTATCCCGCTCCGCCGGTCACCAGAATCGTCATGGGGGCAGCCTAGTTGCTCGGCCTCGAGCCCCCGGGTGCGCGGCCACCAGCGAGACGCGGAGGGCTCACAGGTGGACCGAGGACTCGGTCTCCTGCATCTCGGGAGGCTCGATCTGGAACGTGCAGTGGTCGACGTCGAAGTGTCCGCCCAGACATTCCTTGAGCCGCTGGAGCACCGCCGTCCCCTCGCCACGCTCGAGCCGTTCGGCCTCGACGACCACGTGGGCCGACATGACCGGGACCCCCGACGTGATGGTCCAGGCGTGCAGGTCGTGGACCCCGACGACCCCGGGGATGCCCTCGATGTGCGTCCGGACCTTCTCGAGGTCGACCCCCGCGGGCGTCGACTCGAGGAGCACCGCGGCGACCTCGCGCAGGAGCATCAGCGCGCGGGGCAGGATCATGATGCCGATCGCGACCGAGGCCAGGCCGTCGGCCCACGCGAAGCCGAGCGCGACGAGCACCCCGGCGACGATCACCGCGATCGAGCCCAGGAGGTCTCCGAGCACCTCGAGGTAGGCGCCCCGCACGTTGAGGCTCTCACCCTGACCGGCCGACAGGAGGCGGAGACCGACCACGTTCGCGACGAGCCCGACGACCGCCACCCCGATCATCAGGCCGGCCTCGACGTGCGGGTCGGGTGCACGGACCCGCGAGACGCCCTCGACGATCGCGAGCACCGCGACGACCCCGAGGATCAACGCGTTGGTCATGGCTGCGAGGATCTCCGCACGCTGCCACCCGAAGGTCCGGGTCGCCGAGGCGGGGCGCGTCGCGAGCCAGCTCGCGAACAGGGCGATCCCGATCCCGGTCGCGTCGGTCAGCATGTGCCCCGCGTCCGCGAGGAGCGCGAGCGATCCCGAGACCAGGGCACCCACGACCTCGAGGACCATGACGCCGAGCGTGATGGCCAGGACGATCACGAGCCGACGGCGGTGCGCGCCCGTCGCGGTCGCCGCGCCGTGCGAGTGGGAGTGGGAGTGGGAGTGACCGCTCACCGCGCACCGCCTCTCGTCGCCTCGACGACGCGCTCGGCATCGGCCAGGATGTGCGCGACCTCGGGCCGCGCGAGCCGGTACCAGGAGGACCGCCCTTCGCGACGAACGTCGACCAGTCCGGCGTCACGGAGGGTCGCGAGGTGGACCGACACGGTCGACTGTGCGAGCCCGAGCTCGCTCGTCAGGTCCACGACGCGGTGCTCTGCGCGCGCCAGGAGGTGGACCATCGAGAGGCGGTGGGGTTCGGCGAGGGCGTGCAGGAGGCGGGCGACAGCCGCGTGGTCGTGCCCGACCACCGGCGGCTCGCAGGCCTGCACAGGATGCTCGGCGACCGGCGCACCGTCCGCGTCGACCGGTTCCACGCCCGCTGCGGTCGCTGCGGCGCTCCGCGAGCGGACGTGCGTCCGAGGCGTCGCCTCACGTCTCATCGTCATGTGCCGATGTTATCGCCGATCGACGATGAATGAAAGCCCTGGTGCCGACGGTGCGGGCACCGGCCCCTCAGGACCAGCCCAGCTCGTGCAGGCGGTCGTCGTCGATGCCGAAGTGATGGGCGATCTCGTGCACGACCGTGACGACGACCTCCTCGACGACCTCCTCGCGGGTCTCGCAGATCGCGAGCGTGGGACGCCGGTAGATCGTGATCCGGTCCGGAAGAGCGCCCGCGGCCCACATGAGGTCACGCTCGGTGAGGGGCACACCCTCGTAGAGGCCGAGGAGCTCGGGGTCGTCGTCGGGGGCGTCGTCCTCGACGAGCACCACGACGTTGTCCATCTGCTCGGCCAGCTCCTCCGGGATCTCGTCGAGCGCATCGCGCACCGCGTCCTCGAAGTCCTCGCGCGTCATCTCCACCACAGGCACCATCCTCCCCCGCGGCCGGGCGCGACACCCCCACCGGCGCCGGCGGCGAGGCGAGGTCGGGTGCCCGCAGCCCCGAGATCGTGCCGTTTTGCACCGCGCCCCCAGTTCCCCGTATGCTGACGGAGGTCTCTCGGCGACTCGTGCCCCGTAGGCGGTACGGGTTGTCCAGGAAACTAGGCCCCCATCGTTTAGCGGCCTAGGACGCCGCCCTTTCACGGCGGTAGCACGGGTTCGAATCCCGTTGGGGGTACTCGGAAAGATCCGATTAACGGATCGGCCCGGAAGTGAGATACGATTCTCGAGGTTCGAACGGCAAAGGCCGGGAGAAACTCACGCAAGGCCCTGTAGCGCAGTTGGTTAGCGCGCCGCCCTGTCACGGCGGAGGTCGCGGGTTCAAGTCCCGTCAGGGTCGCTCGACAGCGGCTGCCCGGTCATCATGACCGGGCTTTCGTGTCAAGGCTCTGTAGCTCAGTTGGTAGAGCGTTCGACTGAAAATCGAAAGGTCACCGGATCGACGCCGGTCGGAGCCACTTCCACGAAGCCCCATCTCGTTCACACGAGGTGGGGCTTCGTCGTTCCCTGCAACCCTTCGCGACATCCCGGTGCCGTCGACAGGTCGATCCGCACGAGCAGCGCGACGACGTCGGGCACGAGGAGCCCGGGCCTTCCCTGGCTCCTCGCACACCGAACTCCTGCTCGCACCCCCGGCGCGCGGAATTGCCCTGGACGCCGTTGACCGGTTGAGTGGGACATGAAGAACGACTCTTCGAGCCGCAGGCATCCCCTGCGTGCACGGGCGCTCCGGCCGGACGCGCCAGGAAGGTGAGCACCATGAGCGACTGGGACGACGGGCAGACGCCTCCCCCGAACCCGAAGCCCTCGATCGGCAAGCTCGTCGAGCAGATGTCGGAGCAGGCCACCCGCCTGGTCCGCACGGAGATCGCGCTCGCCAAGAAGGAGCTGACGACCAAGGCCGCCCGATCAGGCATCGGGATCGGGATGTTCGTCGTCGCCGGCGTCCTGTCCCTGTACGCGCTCGGCTTCCTCCTGCACTCGGCCATGGTCGGCCTCGCGCACGCCGTCCCGCTGTGGCTCGCCGCGCTGATCGTCGGCGTCGTCCTGCTCCTGGTCGCCGGCCTCCTGGCCTTCGTGGGCAAGAAGCAGCTGACCAAGGGCATGCCGCCGACCCCCGAGTCGACCATCGCCAACCTCAAGGAAGACGTCGCCACCGTCAAGGAAGGACTGCGCCCGTGAGCACCGAACCGACCCAGGCCGAGCTGGAAGCCGAGATCGCACGGACCCGGGCCGAGCTCGCGAGCACGATCGACGAGCTCACGACGCGACTCGACCCGCGCACCCAGGCCGCGAACGTCGCGCACCAGACCAAGCAGGCGGCAGCAGACACGGGGACCTTCTTCACGGGCGGCGGGCTACCCGAGCACGACCCGGTACGGGCGCGCAACGTGAAGATCCTCGTCACCGGGACCATCGCGATCGTCGCCCTGGTCGTCGCCGCGATCCTCCGCAAGAGGTCCTGACGGGCCCCGGCACGAACGAGCCCGGCGCCGGTGGCGCCGGGCTGTCGGCTGGTCGAAGTGAAGAGGCTGCGGACGCGACGGGGAGCACCGGGAAACGGGTCCCGGAGCTCCTCAACGGACCGACAGCGTGGGCTGGGCGCAGGAGTGTCCACCGCGCCGTCGGTCAGCCCTTGTCGACGCCCTCGGCGTTCTCGCTCGCGGCACCGAGCAGCGCGCGAACCTCGGACTCGCGGTAGCGCCGATGCCCCCCGAGGGTCCGGATCGACGACAGCTTGCCGGCCTTGGCCCAGCGAGTGACGGTCTTGGGATCGACGCGGAACAGGCTCGCGACCTCGGCCGGTGTGAGCAGAACTTCGGACTCTCCATGGACGGACATCACTGCACCTCCTCCTAGCGACTGGCTGGTCCGACGGTGACGTCGGAACGCGACGACAGCACTGCGCTAGCCCCTCTATTGTCGCAGCATGACGATTTTGGGCGACTTGGCAGACAGGGTGAATTAGACGGGGTATGGCCGGTACAGGTGTTTCGGTCCCGCCGAGGACCGTCGCGGTCGACGCTCGGCGAGGCGCCGGGACACCCTCGAGACACTCCCCGCGCAACCCTCGCGAGCCCTGCTCGTCCGGGCCCGCCGGGGGCATGAGGCACCCTCGCGGCCACGTCGTTGTGTGGAGACAGTGTGACAAGGCACCCGTTCGGAGCATCCGAGTGGCTGGAATGTATCCCGAGCATGTACCGTTGGACTCTGAACAGACGAAACAACACCCCGGGGCCGCACGTCTGAGTACGTTGCCGCCCCGCTTCTACGTTGAGGGGGTCGGAGCCATGGGCCGCGGCCGTCAGAAGGCTAAGCAGACCAAGGTCGCTCGTGCGCTGAAGTACTACAGCCCCGAGACGAACTATCAAGCTCTCGAACAAGAGCTCACCGGTCATAGCCACACGGATCTCGCGACAGATCCTCGCTACGGAGCGAGGTCTTCCGAGGACAACAACGGAGACTACGACCAGCCGTTCGCCGGCTGGTCCGACGACCGCTGACACGATCTCGACCCCCTGCGACCAGCAGGCCCCAGGGGACCGCAGATCGGTATGATCGCGAGTTCGTCAGTCGACCGACCGACCCGCGAGGCGTTCCCCGTACGACGAAGGCGCGTCCTTCTCCCCCAGGCTCCAGGGCCCGAGCGAGAAGGACGCGCCTTCGTCGTACCTGCGCTCAGTTGCGGTAGTCACCCGTCAGGCGCACGGCGCCGGCGTGGACTCCCTTGGTACCCACGACGAGGTCCTCGCCGAGCGAGGAGGCCGTGGTCGACTCGTCGAGGGCGCTGACCGTCCCCAGGACCCAGGCCGGAAGGCCCAGCTCGGCGCACCGGGCGAGCGCCGCGTCGGCACCGTCCGCTCCGACGATCGCGACCATGCCCACGCCCAGGTTGAGCGTGTTCTCGAGGTCGCGACGCGGCACGTTGCCCAGGTCGCGCACCACGGTGAAGACCGGCGGGACGTCCCACGAGCCGCGGTCCACGGTGCCGACGAGGCCTGCCGGCAGGACGCGGGCGAGGTTCGCCGCGAGCCCGCCACCCGTGACGTGCGTGAACGCGTGAACCTGCGCGGCGTCGTCGTGCGCCAGGGCGAGGCAGTCGCTCGCGTAGACGCGCGTGGGTTCGAGGAGCTCCTCGCCCAGCGTGCGGCCGAACTCCTCGACCTCGCGGTCCAGCTCCCAGCCCGCGTGCTTGACGACCGCACGCACCAGCGAGTAGCCGTTCGAGTGCAGGCCGGACGAACCCAGCGCGATGAGGACGTCGCCCTCTCGGACGCGCTCGGGGCCGAGCAGGCGGTCCGCCTCGACGACCCCGGTGGCTGCGCCCGCGACGTCGTACTCGTCCTCGCCCAGGAGGCCCGGGTGCTCGGCGGTCTCGCCGCCGACGAGCGCCGTGCCGGCGACCTCGCACGCGGCCGCGATGCCGCGGACGATGCCCGCGATGCGCTCCGGTACCACCTTGCCGCACGCGATGTAGTCCGTCATGAACAGCGGCTTGGCGCCCACCACGACGATGTCGTCGACGACCATGCCGACCAGGTCGAAGCCGATCGTGTCGTGGATGTCCAGAGCCTGCGCGATCGCGACCTTGGTGCCCACGCCGTCGGTCGACGTCGCGAGCAGCGGCTTGGTGTAGGTCGCGACCTCGCTGAAGTCGTAGAGCCCGGCGAAACCGCCCACTCCTCCGAGGACCTGGGGGCCGTGCGTGCGTCGCACGGCGTCCTTCATCAGCTCGACGGCCTTGTCGCCCGCCTCGGTGTCGACACCGGCTGCGGCGTACGTGAGACCTTCAGACACGAATGAACTCCTGGTGGTTGCGGCGCGCCCGGTGTCCGGGCGGTGCGTCGTACGGGGTCAGGGATGGTCGAGGGCGGTCCCGCCGCCCACTCCCACGGAGAGCGAGCGCAGACCGTCCTCCGGTGCACCGAGCGGGAGCTCGGCCTGCTCGAGGAGGTGCTTGCCCAGCTGGTCGTCCGGGGGCAGCTCGATGGGGTACTTCCCGGTGAAGCAGGCGGTGCACAGCTGCGACGCCGACTGCTCGGTCGCCGCGATCATGCCCTCCTCCGAGATGTAGCCGAGGGTGTCCGCGCCCAGGGAGGCGCCGACCTCGTCCGGGGACAGGCCGTTCGCGATGAGCTCGGCGCGGGACGCGAAGTCGATCCCGTAGAAGCAGGGCCACTTGACGGGCGGGGAGCTGATCCGGACGTGGACCTCGGCCGCCCCGGCCTCGCGGAGCATGCGGATCAGTGCGCGCTGCGTGTTGCCGCGGACGATCGAGTCGTCCACGACGACCAGGCGCTTGCCACGGATCACGTCGCGCAGCGGGTTGAGCTTGAGCCGGATGCCGAGCTGGCGCAGGGTGTCCGAGGGCTGGATGAAGGTGCGTCCGACGTAGGCGTTCTTGGTCAGGCCCTGCCCGAACGGGATGCCCGACTCCTGCGCGTACCCGACCGCGGCAGGGGTCCCGGACTCGGGGACGGGGATCACGAGGTCCGCCTCGATGCCGTGCTCGCGGGCCAGCTGGCGCCCCATCTCGACACGCGCTGCATGGACCGAGCGGCCGTTGATCGAGGTGTCCGGGCGTGCGAGGTAGACGTACTCGAAGACGCAGCCGGCGCGCTCGACCGGCGCGAAGCGCTGCGAACGCAGGCCGTCCCCGTCGATCGCGATGAGCTCGCCGGGCTCGACCTCCCGGACGAACGAGGCGCCCACGATGTCGAGCGCCGGGGTCTCGCTCGCGACGACCCAGCCGCGCTCGAGGCGTCCGAGCACGAGCGGGCGCACGCCCTGCGGGTCACGCGCCGCGTAGAGCGTCTTCTCGTCCATGAAGACGAGGCTGAAGGCACCGCGCAGACGAGGGAGGACCTCCATCGCGGTGTCCTCGAGAGAGTGGTCGTCGTCGCCCGCGAGCAGCGCGGTGATGAGCGCCGTGTCGGTCGTGTTGCCACGCGCGAGCTCGCCCCGGCGCTGGGCGCCGTAGCGCTCGGCGACGAGGTTCACGAGCTCGGCCGAGTTGGTCAGGTTGCCGTTGTGGCCCAGGGCGACGGTCCCGGCGGACGTCGCGCCGAGCGTCGGCTGGGCGTTCTCCCAGGTCACCCCACCCGTGGTGGAGTACCGGCAGTGCCCGACGGCGATGTGTCCGGTCAGGGCGTTCAGCGCACGCTCGTCGAAGACCTGGGAGACGAGTCCCATGTCCTTGTAGACGAGGATCTGCTCACCATTGCTGGTCGCGATCCCGGCTGATTCCTGACCGCGGTGCTGCAACGAGTACAGACCGAAGTAGGCAAGCTTGGCGACCTCTTCGCCGGGCGCCCAGACACCGAAGACGCCGCAAGCGTCCTGGGGGCCTTTCTCGCCGGGCATGAGGTCGTGGTTAAGAAGTCCATCTCCGCGGGGGGCCACGGCTCCAGTCTCCCATACGGTCGCCGTTCGCCAGAAGCCGCGATCGAGAGATGGACCGGTCGCCCCGAGGAGGCCTCGCCCCTGTACGGGCAGCGCCGTGGTCGCTACCCTCGCGCAGTGACCGACTCCCCCGAAGGCTCCCCCGGCAGGACGATCGCGCTGCTCGGGCGACGCGTCCCGACGAGCACGCTCCGGCTCGTCGAACCCGCGCCGAGCCGCGCACAGGTCCTCGCCGACGGCCTGCTGACGATCTCGAGGACCGTCCTGTACTCGGCCGGCCTCGGTTTCCTGGTCCTCCTCGGCACCTGGCTCACGCTCGAGGAGGGGTTCCCGGACGTCTGGCGAGACCTGCACCTCGACCCGGTCAGCCGGGCCTCGATCATCTACGTGTGCGCGGTCCCCGCCGCGGGCGGCGTCCTGTACGCCCTGTCGAGCGCCGCGTCACGCACACTTCTCGCGCGCAGGCTCGACGCGCTCGCCGGCACGGCTCCCGAGCACGTGCCGGTGCGCACGGTTCGGGCTCGCGCGCTGGCCGACGACGCCACCCCCACGACACCTCTCGTCGGTTTGTGCGTCGCCCTCCTGGTCGCCGTCGGGGTCGCCGTCCTCCTGGTGGCGCCCGTGATGATCTTCGCGAGCGACATGGTGGCGGTCGGGCTCACCGTCCTCGCCGGGTCGGCTCTCCTGACCGTGCTCGTCGGGTTCGCACTGTCCGGGCTGAGAGGCCGGGGCCGGCGGGCGTGGACGGCCCTGACCGACCGGCCGAGGCAGGCCTGGAACGACGAGGTCGTACGGAGCGCCGTGCGCACCGAGAAGCGTCTCCGCCCGGCCGACGAGCGGACGATCGACCTCGGCAGGCTGCACCGCCTGGCGGCCAGGGCCCAGAAGCCGCTGACCGTCGTCGGCGGCGTCCTGCTCGGGGCGGGACCGGTCGTGGGGATCGTCGCGGTCTACCTCCGCAAGCCGGGCAAGAACGCCGACACCCGGTACTTCGACGAGGCGGGGGAGGTGGCGATCGACGTGCTCATCACGGCAGGGGCCGTGCTCGCGCTGGCGGGGTCGGCGGTCCTCCTGCTCGCCCTCGTGGCGACCACCGTCGTGAGGGTCCGCGAACGCCGCGCGCTGCGCAGACATGCGCTGGCCGACGACGCGGGCACGTGGCGGCCCGACGACGCGCTCGTCCGGCGGGCCCTCGACGGACCGCCCCTGCTCTGGGCGGGAGGTGTCCTGGTCCTCGGGCTCGCGACCGTCGTCGTCCCGGCGGTCCTGGCGCTGCTCCAGGTCACGGGCGATCCCGCGCACCCGCTGGCGGCGTACCGCAGCACGATCGGGGCCACGGGTGCGGTGTCGGTCGCGATCGCGCTCCTCGGAGCTGCCGCAGTGGTCGCCGGCATGCCGGCGGGGGTCCGGTTCCGTCAGCTGGTCCGCCAGACGTGGCATCCCGGGGACGATCCCGCACCGGTGGTCGCCGGCTCGTGACGCGGACGGCCTGCCCGCCGGGGCAGTCCGCCCACGAGGAGATCACCGGTCGAGCATGACGGCAGGCCCGAGTTCTCGACGAGCCGCCGCGGTCACGACGTCGAGGATGTCAGCGGCGCAGGCTGCGCTTGTCGGCCCAGATCGCGAGCGCGCCCGCGACGAGCGTCGTGAGCGTGGTCGTCCCCAGCACGATCACGCTGAGGTAGACACCGGGCTTGAGGACACCGCTCGCCGCGGGGGACACGAGCCACGAGATGCCGATCGCCAGGCCGAGCACGATCCCTGCCAGGGCGCCGGTCAGGAAGAAGGCCTTGTAGCGCGGAGCGCGTCGGACGGTCGTCGGGTCGATGACCGACTCGATCTCGACCTCGTCGCCACGAAGGCCCTCGTTCGCGTCGTCGCGCGGTGCGCCGACCGCTTCCGGGTCGGTACGGCCCGCGGCGCCGGTCGAGCCGGCCTCCGGGGTCGAAGCGGCGTCGAGGCCGGTCGGGGTCTCGTTCACGTCGGGGTCGGGGGTGCTCGTGCTCACGCGCCGACAGTACCCCGTCCCACTGGGAATCCCCTGTGCCGGCCTCACGTCCCGGGGCCGACGCGGACCGCGCCCGCTCCGGGGTGGGTGCCGCACCGGTGCGGCTCGCACCCGGGGGGTGAGACGCCGTCGGGCCTGCTCCCCTGGCGACCAGGAGAGCAGGCCCGACGACGTTCAGACCGTCACACGCGCTGCATCAGCCGCACGTGACCGCCGGGTAGGCCAGGTCGTAGGTCTCGTAGAAGCCCTGACCGTCCTGCCACTTGTACGCCGCGACCCGGACCGTGCCCGCAGGCACCGACGTCGCACGGCTGTTGAAGGACTGCGCCGCGATCTTGCCCGGGAGAAGCTTGGTGAACTTCTTCTCGCCGAACGCGGTCGTGTAGCGCACGTCGATCGGGAGCGACTCGCCGTTCACGCCCTTGACCGACAGCTGGACGCGACCCGCGACGCACTGGGTCGTGGCCGTGAGGCCGTCCATGACGACGTCGGGCAGGTCTGCGCCCTCGACCGTCAGGGCGAGCCGCGTGACCGTCCCGCTCGGGGCGGCGACGACGTACACGCCGTACTCGCCCCCTGCGGTCTCCGCCGGGACCGGCACCTCGAGGCTCGCAGCCCCGTTCGTGACCGTGCCCGTGGCGACCGGCGTGCCCGGGTTCGCCGCGTCGAACGCCGTGCCCGCAGGCACGAGGTACGCCGAGACGCCCGTGTTGAGCGGGCTGCCGAGCGACGTGAGGTTCAGACGCGAGACCTTGGCCGTCACGGACTCGCCCGCGGTGACCGTCCCCAGACCGTCCGCGACCACGCTGCGACGAGCGAAGTCGGGGCTGAGGTTCGGGTGGGTCTGCAGGTAGGAGATCCACGCGTCGCGGTCGATCAGACCCGAGTCACGGGCGTCCGTGCCCTGCGCGAAGACCCGGAAGTTGTCACCACCGGTGGCGAGGAACGAGAACGTCGCGACCCGGTACGTCTTGGCCGGGTCGAGCGGCTCGCCGTTGACGAGGACCGAGGTGACGTTGTCGCCGGGGGTGGCGTTCACGTCGGTCGTCTTGACCGTGTACTTGACGTTGTCCGACAGGCCGAGGGCCAGGAACGGGCGCGACGGGCGCGTGCCGTCCGGGTTGGTCTGCCACTGCTGCTCGAGCATCGTCTCGACCTGCGCACCCGTGAGGGACACGGTCCACAGGTTGTTGACGAACGGCAGGACCGCGTTGGCCTCGGCGTAGGTGATCACGCCGTCGTCGCCGTAGAACAGCTCGTTGCGCAGGCCACCCGCGTTGACGACACCGAAGTCGGCGCCGCCACGGGCCGGGTCGGCCAGCGTGTCGAGCAGCGAGGTCGCCACGAGGTTGCCGAGGGTCGACTCCGAGGCACGGTCGTCACGACCCGTGGACGGGAGCGGGCCCGAGCCCTTGTACTTGCCGTCGACGTACGAGCCGCCCAGGAAGGCGGTCGTGATGTCCGCGGTGACCGAGCCGACGGGCTGGGCACCGATGACCTCGGCCTGCGCGAGCGCCGCGTCCACGATCGTCTTGACCTCGGCCACGCGCGGGTACGCCGCGACGAGCTCCGGGGCGGGCGTCGTGGTGCGCTTGACGTTCGCGACCGAGTAGTCCGTGACCTCGTCGGTCGCGGTGTCGAACGTCAGGCTCACGTGCCCGATGTTCTCGCCGTAGCTCCCGGTCTGCAGGACGGGACGGGTCTTGTCGGTGCCGGGGATCGGCGCCTCCCACGCGTACTGCTTGTGGGTGTGGCCCGTGAAGATCGCCGCGACGCGCGCGTCCGTGTCGTTGACGATCTGCTCGAACGCGCCCTGGTGGGCGAGCTCCTGCTCGAGCGACGAGCCGTCCGGCGTGCCGGCGCTCGCGCCCTCGTGGTACAGCGCGACCAGGAGGTCGGCCTCACCGTTCGCCGGGTCGCCGTCTCGCAGCTGCGCGGCGACACGGTTCACGGCCTCGACGGGGTCGCCGAACGAGAGGTCCGCGATCCCGGACGGGGTCACGAGCGTCGGGGTCTCCTCGGTGACGGCGCCGATGACGCCGACCTTGACGCCGTCGACGTCGATCACCGCGTACTCCGGCAGGACCGGGTTGGTGGTGTCCTTGGCGTAGACGTTGGCACCCAGGTAGGACCAGTCGGACGCGTCGGTGACGCGCCCGGCCAGGTCGCTGAAGCCCTTGTCGAACTCGTGGTTGCCCACCGCGGAGGCGGACAGGTCCAGGGCGTTGAGCACGTCGATGGTCGGCTGGTCGTCCTGCAGCGCCGACGCGAAGAGCGAGGCACCGATGTTGTCGCCGACCGACAGGAACGCCGTGCCCGCCGGGTTGGCGGCGCGCAGCTGCTCGACGGTCCCGGCGAAGTTGACCGTGTTCGCGTCGATACGACCGTGGAAGTCGTTGATCGCGAGCAGGTCGAGCTCCTTGACCCCGCCCGGCTCCTCGCCGCCCAGCTCGAGGCCGACGACGATCGGGTCGTGGTCGGACGAGCGGAACGCCGTGGTGTCGTACAGGTTCGAGACGTTGTAGTTGAAGCGGCTGTACTCGTTCGCGATGGGCTCGACCGAGTTGATGTTCCAGATGTCGGTGTCCGTCACCGCCGCGGCGGCGCCCGGCGAGGCGAGCACGTGGTCGAGCGAGCCGACGAGGCCGTCGAACAGGTACGTCTCCTTGCCCGTGGTGGGGCCGAGGTCGACGAAGCCTGCGTCCGTCAGGACCTTGATCGGGTCCTCCTGGGCGTAGGCGTTGAAGTCTCCCGCAAGGAGCACCTTGTCGGTGCCCGCAGCCGTGGAGACCTGGTCGGCGAACGTGACGAGCGCCGTCGCCTGCTTGACGCGCGAGGCGTTCGAGGCGCCCTGCCCGTCGCCCTGGTCGGCGTCGACGCCCGAGCCGGAGCCCTTGGACTTGAAATGGTTCGCGATGACGACGAAGTCCGTCGCAGCCTCTCCCCCGGCGACCCGGAAGGTCTGGGCGAGCGGCTCACGCGCGTTGTCGAACGCCGCGACGTCGTGGATGACCGAGGCCCCCACGGGCTCGACGGCCGCCGGACGGTAGATGAAGGCCGTCCGGATGACGTCCTCCGAGGCGGGCAGCGTGGCCGGGGAGGGCACGAACGCCCAGGTCCCCGCACCGGCCGCAGCGTTGAGCTTCGACGTGAGCGTCGAGAGCGCCGCGTCGCGGTTCTTGCCGAAGGCCTTCGAGTTCTCGATCTCCTCGAGCGAGACGACGTCCGCGTCGAGCGCGTTGATCGCCGCGACGATCTTGGTCTCCTGACGCTGCAGGTTGGTCGCGTTCGCCGCGCCGCGGGCGTCGCAGCCCGTGCGCACCGTGATGGGGTTGCCCTCGCGGTCCGTGTAGAACTGGCACCCGCTGAGCTGGTCGCCCGTCGTGGTGAAGTAGTTCAGGACGTTGAAGGTCGCCACGGTCACGTCGCCGCCCACGGCCTCCGGGGAGTCCGTGCGCGTGTTCGCGAACGTCGCGGGCTGGACCGCGGCGGCGTTGGCCGGGGTCAGCTCCGTGACGGGCTGGAAGTTCCAGCCGTCGAACCGGTAGTCGAGCACGACCGGGGACGTGAAGGTCGCGAGCGCGCCGACACGCACCGGGGCACCGCCCGTGAGGTACGGCAGGGGCTTGGCCTTGTTGGCCGCGTTGTTGAAGTTGGTCGTCGCACCGTCGTCGAGGTTGACCCGGCGGGCGTTGGCGTCGGTGACCGCGGCTGCGGCCTCCGCGCTGCCCGGGCGGCCGACCGACGTGGGCTGACGCAGCGGCTCGGTGCCGCTCGCCAGGACGACCGAACCGTAGTAGTTCGTGTCGTAGTTGTCGGCGACGACGTAGTCACCGGCGGGCTGGACCAGCATGCCCTCGAGCTTCTCGCGGTCCGCGTCGGTCGCGGGGTACGCGACGTTCGCGGGCTTGACGACCTCTGCCGGGTCCGTCAGGACCTTCCAGCCGCCGGCAGCAGGCGTGACCTGCGTCAGGCCGAAGTACTCCGAGACCACACCCGTGACCTCGACGTGCTGGCCGACCTGCAGCGCCGTCGCCGCGGCCTTCGAGTACACGAAGAGGCCGTCCGACGCGGTGTGCGTCGCGAGGTCGAGGTCGCCGCCCGAGCCGGCGGTCTGGATGTAGAGGCCGTCGAACCCGCCCGACGGGTAGGTCGCGGTCACGACGCCGCGCGTCGTGACGGTCTGGCCCACGAGGGGGCTCGCGGCGCCCGTGCCCTGGATCTCGGCGATGGTCTTGGCCGTGCCGGGCTCGGGGTCCGGGCCGGGGCCCGAGCCGCCGCCGCTGTTCTGCGGGGTGACGGTGCTGCTGACCGCGAAGTCCACGGAGTTGTTGTCCGTGTCCGCGCCGGTCGCGCGGTTGAGCGAGCCGGGCACGTTGTTCGCGGTGCCCGCGGGCGCCGCGGCGGTCTCGAACGTGTTGGACGTGCCGTACCCCAGGAGGTCGACGACCTGCGGGTTGCCCACGAGCGAGCCCGGCGTCAGCGTGATCGCCGAGGGAGACTTGACCAGCGCGAGCGTGCCGTTCTGCCCCTGCGGGGCGATGGTGCCCGTCGCGTCGGGGGTCGGGAGGGCCGCGCCGGTCGCGCCGTTCGAGGCGCCCTGGACCAGGTAGTAGCCACCGGCCTTGATCTTGCCGGACAGCGGGACGACGCCGTTCGAGGCACCCGTGCCCGTCGCGGAGCGGTACTGGACGGACCAGCCCGAGAGGTCGATGTCCGCGTTCGTCGGGTTGTAGAGCTCGACGAACTTGTTGAGGTACGGGGCGTTGGCGCTGCCGCCGTTGAGGTACGCCTCGTTGATGACGACGGACGACCCGTCGACCGCAGCAGAGGCAGCCCCCGCGGCTACCGTGCTGAACGCCGCCGTGGCGACGAGCGACGCGGACAGGGTGGCCGCGACCACACCTCTCCTGCGTCGGGACTGATGGTGACTACCGATCACGCTGACTCCTTCGTGTCGTGGCCGGGTTCCCGGCGCGCCCACCTCGGCGCGGGTGGCGCAGGTGCGGGCTCTGGAATCCAACAGCAGGCTGATGAACGCGCGGTGTCCGGCCGGTCACTTCCGGTCGAACGCCCGCTTCCCCCTACGAACGGCACTGTCCTGCCGGGGAGCGCGACGTCGTCGTGCGTAGACCGGTCGACGGGCGCCGTCGCCCGTTCGTCCTGGCACGCTATCTCACGATGCAGACACTGGAAACTTCCTGGGTGCGGGTCGCGGGGCGAAGTTCACCCGCTGGCCGGGAGGGGTGCCAGTGCCCGACGGCGGCGCGCAGGCCCGCGCGCTCGGCTCGCCCTACCTGTCGCGGCGACGGGCGGCCTGCAGCGGCAGCAGCCCCGAGATGTCCGACCGTTCGCCCGAGGCGCTGATGCGTCCGTCGGCGACGGCCTCGGCCCAGACCACGGTGCCGGTGACGAGGCCGAGCCAGGTCTCGGGATCCGTCTCGACCACGTTGGGCGGGGTCCCGCGCGTGTGCCGCGGACCCTCGACGGCCTGGACCGCCCCGTACGGGGGGACGCGGACCTCGACCGCGTGGCCCGGCGAGACCTCGGCGAGCTCCTCGAGCGTGAAGCGGACGGCGGTCGTGACCTCGGGGCGGCCGGCGACGCCGTCCTGCCAGGCGGCCAGGGCGGTGCGGCCGACGGCCGGGTCGGTGCGGCGACGAGGAGGCATAGGTCCATCCTCCCCTCTCCCCTGCCGAGTGCATGATTGCGCTGCGACTCGCCGGGCGTTTCGCGGCGGAATCATGCACTCGACGGGGCGGGGCGTCAGACCAGGTCGAAACCGACCCGTCGCAGCTCGATCGACGCCTCGCGCAGCCGCACCCGGACGGGTTCGCCGAGCGGCAGGCCGACGCCCTGGACGCTCGCCCGGACCGCGGGCTCGGCGATCACGACCTGGCCGCGGACCAGGTCGCGGCCGGCCTCCGCCGAGGCGGCCTCCGCCGGGGCGTCCGCACCGGCAGCGGGATCGCCTGCCGCGGAGGCGTCCGACCCGCTGTCGACCGACGCCTTCGCAGCCCTCGCGGCCCGCTCGGCGTCCTTGGTCGCGCGGCGTCGGCGCTCGTCGTCGTTCTCGACGTCGACCACGACCGCGTCGAACTCCTCGCCCACGCGGCCCGCGAGCAGGGCGGCCTCGACGACGTCGACGCTCGACCGCTCGTACGAGCCGGCCCTCTGTCCCGTACGAGCCATGGTCCGCGGCAGGCCGGGGAGCGCCTCGCGCACCCAGGTCGGGACCTGCGTCCCCGCGCTGAGCGCCAGGCAGATCTCGGTGCCGTAGCGGTCGACCAGGCGGCGCAGCGGTGCGGTCACGTGCGCGTACTCGGCCGCGATGGCGGCGTGCGCGACGTCGTCGGGCACCTCCTGAGGCTGCCCCACCCCACCGAAGGGCGCGTACGAGGCTCCCCGGAACAGCGACGTCGCCTCGTTGAGGAACGCGGCGTGCCGTGAGCTGCCCGAGTCGAGCGTCGGCAGCAGGTCGCCGTACGGGACGTCCTTGGGCCAGTCGATCCCCAGCGCCCGGGCCGTGCGCCGCAGGCGCGCGAGGTCGCGCGGGTCCGCCGCGGGCAGGGTGCGGAAGATCCCGACGCCACCCGCGCGCATGAGCTGCGCCGCCGCGATCCCGGTCAGCAGCGAGATCTGGGCGTTCCACCCCTCGACCGGCAGCGTCGAGCGGAACGCGAGCCCGAACGTCCCGTCCGGGTGCACCACGACGTCCTGCTCGGGCACGTTGAGCGACACCCCGCCCCGCTCGCGCTCACGCGCCTCGCGCAGCAACCCGATCTCGCGGAGCAGGTCGAGCATCTCCCCCGCGTCACCGGCGTCGAGGCGCGCCTGGACCTCCTCGTAGGTGAGTCGGGCCGTGCTGCGCACGAGGGCGCGCTCGACCCGCGCGGAGACGATCTCCCCGCGCGCGTCGAGCCCGACGTGCCAGACGGCGGCGGGCCGGTCCGCGTCCGGCAGGAGGCTCGCAGCGGACTCGGACAGCACCTCCGGGTGCAGCGGGGTGCGCTCGTCGGGGCCGTAGAGCGTCATGCCCCGCTCGTTGACCTCGGCGTCGAGCGCACCCCCCGGGGTCACGAACTCCCCGAGGTCCGCGATCGCGTACCGCACGAGGAATCCCCCGGGGGCGCGCTCGAGGTGGACGGCCTGGTCCAGGTCCATGGACCCCGGCGGGTCGATCGTCACGAAGCCGACGGCACGCAGGTCCGCACGCCCCGACGACACGTCGGTCGCAGCCGCGGCCGCGGCGTCGTCGAGCACGTCCTGCGGGAACTCCGCGGGGATCTCCATCTCGGCGCGCAACGACGCGAGCGCGGCGAGGACCGGGTCGACCGCGGGCCGGACAGGGGCGGTGGTGGGCGCGATGCGCAGGTTCCTGGTGGGCACGAACCGACTCTAGGCCGTCGCTCCGGGCGTCGGACGGCGGCGCGACCGGGTCGTCGGACGCCAGAGCCGGGCGACCTCGCGGGCGGCCTCGCGGGCGAGGTCGCCACGGCCAGGCCCGGCGACAGAGGAACGGCCCCGGGCTGTGCCCGGGACCGTTCCTCGTCCTGCCGGTCGCCTGCTCGCCACCGGCACCGCCGTGACGGCCGACCTCAGAGGTCGGCCGTGCCGAAGCGGTCGCGCACCGCACCGGCATCCCCCGAGGTTGCCGACGCCGACGCGAGCTCTCTGCGCACCTCCTCGCGGAGCCGCCCGTGGTTCTCCGGGTTGGGCGCCGCCCCCAGGAGGAGCTTCGTGTAGTCGTGCTGCGGGTTGAGGATGACCTCGTCCGACGGCCCACGTTCGACGATCTTCCCGCGGAACATCACGATGATCTCGTCGCTGAAGTGGCGAGCCGTCGCGAGGTCGTGCGTGATGTAGAGGACGCCCAGGCTCTCCTCGCGCTGCAGCCGCGCCAGGAGGTTCAGCACCGACAACCGGATCGAGACGTCCAGCATCGAGACCGGCTCGTCGGCGACCAGGAAGCGGGCTCCGGGAGCGAGCGCACGGGCGATCGCCACCCGCTGCCGCTGGCCCCCGGAGAGCTCGTGCGGTCGCCTCGCCGCCACGATCGACGCGGGCGTGAGGTTGACCCGCTCGAGGAGCTGGTGGACCTGGGCATCGATCTCCGCCCGCCCCTTCGCCTTGCCGTGCAGCCGGAGAGGGCGCTCGAGATGGTGCGCGATCGTGTGGAACGGGTTGAGCGAGGCGAACGGGTCCTGGAAGACCATCTGCACGTCGCGCCGGTACGTCGCGAGCCGTCGGCCCCGCGTCGCGCTCGTGCGACCGTCGATCAGGATCTCGCCCGACGTCGGCGTCTCGAGCTTGGAGATCATCCGGGCGACGGTCGACTTGCCCGAGCCGGACTCTCCGACCAGGGCGATCGTCCGACCGGGTTCGAGCGTGAACGAGACGTCGTCGACCGCGCGGAACTTCCTGCCCGCCCCGCCGCCCCGCACGCGGAAGTCCTTGGTGAGGTGCTTGACCTCGAGGGTGCTCACGACGCTTCCCCTTCCGTGCTCTCACCGGTTCTGACGAACGACCCGCGCTCCCCGGTGAGGCTGGGGAACGAGGCGAGGAGCTTGCGCGTGTACTCGTGCTGCGGCCTGGTGAAGATGTTGGCCGACGTGTTGAGCTCGACGATCTCGCCGTGGCGCATCACCGCGATCCGGTCGCTGATCTCGAGGAGCAGGGGCAGGTCGTGCGTGATGAAGACGACCGCGAAGCTGAACTGCTCGCGCAGCCGCATGATCTCGCGGAGGATGCCTCGCTGCACCACGACGTCGAGCGCGGTCGTGGGCTCGTCCATGATCATGACCTGCGGGTTGAGCGCGAGCGCCATGGCGATCATGACGCGCTGGCGCATGCCGCCCGACAGCTCGTGCGCGAAGCTGTTGAGCCGCGCCGGGTCGACCCCGACGAGCCGCAGCAGCTCTTGGCTGCGCTCGAGCTTCTCCGCGTTCGACATGTCGGGGCGGTGCGTGGTGAACACGTCGAACAGCTGCGACCTCACGCTGATGACCGGGTTCAAGGAGTTCATGGCTCCCTGGAAGACCATCGAGATCTTGTCCCACCGGAAGGCTCGCAGCGCGTCGCCCTCGAGCGCGGCGACGTCGACGTCCGTGCCGTCCTGGTCGTGGAAGACGATCTCACCTGCGGTGCGCAGGGCAGGCGGCTTGAGCAGCTGGTTGATCCCGTAGGCGAGGGTCGTCTTGCCGCAGCCCGACTCCCCGGCCAGGCCGAGGATCTCGCCCCGGTGGAGCGTGAGCGAGACGTCCCTGACGGCCTTGACCGGCGGCGAGACCTCGTACTCGATCGAGACGTTGCGGGCAGTGAGGACCGGAGCCAGCCCCGCGATCGCCTCCGCGTGGTCGGGGGTGGTCAGAGGACCGGTCGTGAGCGCGGTGCTCATGCGTTCACCCTCTCCTTCTCCAAGGCGTTCCCGCCGGTGTCGTCGCCGTCGACGGGAGCGTCCTGCGCCGGGGCCGGGTGCGCGCCCTCGCCGCGGACCTGCGCCTTGCGCGCCTGGCGGACGCTCTTGACGGCGGCCGGAGCCGTGCGCAGCTTGGGGTTGATGATCTCGTCGATGCTGAAATTGATGAGCGAGAGGCCGCAGCCGAACAGCGCGATCATGAGGCCCGGCGGCACGAACCACCACCACGCGCCGATCGTGAACGCGTTGTGCTGGCTGGCCTGGTTGAGCATGGTCCCCCACGTGATGGCACCCGACGGGCCGAGACCGAGGTAGGACAGGCCCGCCTCCGCGAGGATCGCGAGCACCACCGCGAAGAGGAACTGCGCGGCGAGGAGCGGCAGGAGGTTCGGGAGGATCTCGACCGTGATGATCCGCAGCGGCTTCTCGCCCGCGACGCGGGAGGCCGCCACGTAGTCGCGGCTCCGGAGCGACTTGGCCTGCGAGCGCAGCACGATCGCCGATCCCGCCCAGCTCGTCAGGCCCAGCACCACGGCGATGATCCACATGCTGCGGCTCTCCATGTAGCTCGCGATCACGATCACCAGCGGGAGGCCCGGGATGACGAGCATGACGTTGGTGACGAGCGACAGGCCCTCGTCCGTCCAGCCGCCGACGTAGCCGGCCACGATCCCGAAGAACAGCGACAGCACCACGGCGATGGCCCCCGCGACGAGCCCCACGGTCAACGAGCCGGCCGCGCCCTCCGCGAGCTGCGCGAAGAGGTCGGCACCGAGGTTGTTGGTGCCCAGCAGGTGTGCCGCGCTGGGCGGCTCGAACACCGGGTTGTCGTAGTTCCAGGGGTCCTGGGTGACGAACGGTGCGATGACCGCGAACAGCACGATGCCGATCGTGAGCACCAGACCGACGACCAGCTTGCCGGACCTGCGCGGGAGCATCTCGCGGAAGCCGCGGCGCGGCGGGGCGGTGACCGGCGCGTCGGCCGCGAGCGCGGCAGACGGGACGTCGCCGTCGGACGCCGGGACGTCGGGCACGAGCCCGTCCGTGCGGATGCTGGGCGCGATCCCGTCGGCCACCGCCTCGGCGACCGGGGACGAGCTGGTGGCGGGGGTCACGAACTCCCGCGTGCGGATGTCGTCGTCAGCCATTGTGCCGAGCCCTCGGGTCGATGAAGCCGTACAGAAGGTCCATGAGGAAGTTCGCCGCGAGCACCGTGACGGTGATGACGAGGAACACCCCTTGCATGAGAGCGAAGTCCTTGTCCTGGACCGCGTTGATCATCAGCTTCCCGACACCGGGGTAGGTGAAGACCTGCTCCATGACGATCGACCCCGCGACCACGAAGCCGAGCGAGACGCTGAACCCGGCGAGCGAGGGCAGCGCCGCGTTCCGCGTGGCATAGGTCGTGAGGACCCGGAAGGGACGCAGGCCCTTGGCCTCGGCCGTGGTGATGTAGTCCTCGGACAGCGTCGAGACCATCATGTTGCGCATGCCGAGGAGCCAGCCGCCCACCGAGGACAGGACGATCGTCAGCGCAGGCAGGAAGCCGTGGTAGACCGCGCTCGAGAAGAACTCCCACGTGGCCACGGGCCCGTCCGGGAACATGAACGTGTCGTACCCACCGATGATCGGGAACCACGCCAGGTTCACGGAGAACACCGCGATGAGGATGAGGGCGAGCCAGAAGTACGGCACGGACTGCAGGAGGGTGGACGCCGGGATGATCCCGTCCACCCAGGTACCCCGCCGCCAGCCGACCCACGCGCCCAGCGAGATGCCGATGACGAAGGACAGCACGGTCGCCAGGCCCACGAGCACGATGGTCCACGGCAGGGCCTGACCGATGAGCTCGGACACCGGGGCGGGGAACTTGGTGATGGACGTCCCCAGGTCACCGTGCAGCAGGTTGTTCCAGTACCGCAGGTACTGGTCCCACAACGACGACTGGTCGTCGGAGCCGAAGAGGAGCTGGATGCTCTTCTCCATCGCGGGGGTGAGCTCTCCCTTGCGGGCCATCTTGGCCCGGAAGATGTCCTCCGCGTTGCCCGGCATGAGCCGGGGGATGAAGAAGTTGAGGGATATGGCGGCCCACAGGGTGATCACGTAGAACGTGAGCCGCCGCGCGTAGTACTTCACCGTTCGTTACGTCCCGTCGTCATCGAAGCTCCTCCTCGGCCCGGCGTCACTCGGTCGGCTTGATGGTGCTCAGCACCACGCCTGCCGAGACCGACCCCCATGACGGCGGGAAGGCGTACAGGTCGCCCTCGGTGGGCCACCCGGTGAAGTCCTTCTGGTCGAAGAACGTCTGCGTCGCGTTGATGACCAGCGGGATGTACGGGAGGTCACGCGTGATCTCGGTCTGGATCGTCGCGTAGGCGGCCTTCTTCGCGGCCTCGTCGTTCGTCGCCGCTGCGGCGTTGACCGCTGCGTCGACCGTGGGGTTGGAGTAGCGGGAGAAGTTCCACTCGCCGGACTCGAGCTGGGTCCCGACGGGCTGGGTGTACTCACCGCTGAACCAGTCGCGGTAGATCTGGAACGGGTCGGCGACCGAGGTACCGACGACACCACCCATGATCAGCTCGAAGCTGCCGGTCTGGCGCGAGTCCGAGAACTCGTCCCACGTGACGGTGCTGGCCGTGACGGCGATGCCGGCGGCCTTGGCCTGCGCGGCGATGAGCTCGGCGGCGGCGTTGTAGTCGCTCCAGCCCTCGACCGACGTGAGGGTCAGCTCGACCTTCTTGCCGTCCTTCTCGTAGATGCCGTCGCCACCCTTGGTGTAGCCCGCGGCCTCGAGGATCTTGCCGGCCTCGGCAGCGTTCGCCTCCTGCGGGCTGACCTTCTCGACGTCGGGGGAGATCCACTTGTCGTCACGACCGAGCAGGGCGAACGTCGGCGAGATCTCGCCCGCGAGGCCGACGAAGGCCTTCTCGTTGATGACACCGCGGTCGATCGCGACGTTGAGCGCCTGGCGGACGGCGACGTCCGTCTGGGCGCCGGCGCAGCCGGCGTCGACGTTGGCGCACGTGTACAGCACGGTCGGGTCCTGCGGGGTGTTGATGTACCCGAGGCGACCGTCGGCGGTGAGCGCGTCGGGGTCCGCCACGAACATGCCGGCCCAGTCGACCTTGCCAGTCTTCAGCAGGCTCTCGGCCGAGGTGTTCGCGTCGATCCCGAGGTACTGGACCTTCTCGACGGCGGGTGCGCCACCCCAGTAGTCGGGGTTCGCGACGATCGTGTAGGACGCGTCGGACGTGCTCTGGACGGTGTAGGGCCCGGTGCCGACCGGCGCCTCGTTGGCGAACGTGACCGGGTCGGGGACGTCCTTCCAGACGTGCTGAGGAACCATCCAGGACGCACCGAGGAGGGCGAACTCGTTGGTGAACTGCGGGCCCGTGAAGGTCAGCTTGACGGTCGTGGGGTCGACGACCTCGGCGGAGGCGAGGTACTCCGGCTTGGAGGTGTCGTTCGTGAAGGACCAGACGACGTCCTCGGCCGTGAACGGCTTGCCGTCGTTCCACGTGACGCCCTCACGGATCGTGATCGTCAGCTCGGTGCCGTCCTCGTTGAACTCGAAGGACTCTCCCAGCATCGGGGTGGGCGCCTCGGCGCTGGCCTTGTTGTAGTAGAAGAGCGTCTCGTACACGCCACCGAGCGCGGCATGGAGGACCGTCGGTGCGTACGGGTTGAAGTTCGCGACGATCGGCGTCTGGCTGCCGGCCCACACCGTGAGCACGCCGTCGCCCTTGCTCGCGGAGCCCTTGTCCCCGTCGTCACCCGACGAGCCGCAGCCCGTGGCGAGCAGCGTGAGGCCGGAGGCGAGCGCCACCGCGGTGAGAAGGCGCGTGCGCCCCTTGCTTCGGATCATCATCGGTCCTTTCGAGTCGTCGACGCCTCATCACGTCGATCAGCCCCGCTCGGCGGGTATGTGCAGGAACACTAACGAATCAAGGGTGCCCTGCGAACCAATAGAACAGGAAAGTTACCTAAATGAAACACGTCAGCGGTCGGGCACGGCAGGACCCGCAGGAATCCGCGGCTCCGGTACCGCGCCGGCCGCGACCTCAGCGCGTCTGAGCCCGACGCGCCCGGTCAGGACCCCAGCGCGACGTCGAGCGCTGAGCGCGCCTCGCGCGCCGCCCCCAGGTCCGTGACCTCGTAGCCGGACCCGCCCCCGCCACCGGGCCCGCCGCCGTCGGGCCGGATGCCCTTGGCCGAGAGGTGGACCGCGTCCACGCCCGCCGCAACGAGGTCGCCCATGTCCTGGGCGCGCACTCCCCCGCCCGCCTGGACCTGCACCCGGCCCGCGGCGTGGAGGGCCATGGCGCGCAGCCGGTCGACCCCGTCGATGCTGCGGGCCGCACCACCCGACGTGAGCACCCGGGTAACCCCCAGGCCCGCGAGGAGGTCGAGTGCCGCGGTGACGTCCTCGACGACGTCGATCGCGCGGTGGAAGGTGACCTCACGGCCGTCCGCGGCCGCGACCAGGGCACGGACCGCGGCCTCGTCGACGAGCCGCTCGGCCGTGAGCGCCCCGATCACGACGCCCGCAGCACCGGCGGCGACGGCTGCGCGCACGTCGCGCACCTGCACGTCGAGCTCGGCCGCGCTGAAGACGAACCCTCCCGGGCGTGGCCGGACCAGCGGGTGGACCTCGACCGGCGCTCCCCCGCCCGCGGCCTCGGCCGCTACCGCGACGGCCGCCTCGAGCAGCCCGACGCTCGGCGTCAGCCCACCCGTCGCCCCCAGCGCCGAGCACAGCTCGACCCGGCGAGCGCCGACCTCGGTGGCGATCCGCACACCGTCGGTGTCCTGGACGGCGATCTCGAGCGCGACGTCGCGTGCCATGTGGGGGTGCTCCTTGCCTCGGGGGCCGGCGGGCGGGGGCGCGCCGACGGGTCAGCGGCCAGCGTAGACCCGGCCAGGACCGCCGCGGGAGCCGGCGCCGAGGCGAGCGCACAGCGACCGCGGCCCGACGACGGTGCGCGCGTGACCCCGTCGATCGGGCCGCTCAGCGGCCCGTCCGGACGAGCGTCAGATGACGCCCTGGGCGATCATCGCGTCGGCCACCTTGGTGAAGCCCGCGATGTTCGCACCGAGCACGTAGTTGCCCGGCTCGCCGTACTCGTCGGCCGTCTCCTCGCAGCGCGAGTGGATGCCCTCCATGATGTGCGCGAGGCGCTCCTCGGTGTACTCGAACGTCCACGCGTCGCGCGAGGCGTTCTGCTGCATCTCGAGGGCCGAGGTCGCGACGCCGCCGGCGTTCGCGGCCTTGCCGGGCGCGAAGAGCACGCCGGCCTCCTGGAGCAGTGCGACGGCACCCGGCGTGGTGGGCATGTTGGCGCCCTCCGCGACCGCGAGGACACCGTTGGCGACGAGCTGCTTGGCGTCCTGCTCGGTCAGCTCGTTCTGCGTGGCGCAGGGCAGGGCGACGGTCGCGGGGACGTCCCAGATGCTGCCGCCCGTGACGAGGCGCGCACCGGGGCGACGCTCGACGTAGTCGGCCACGCGCCCGCGCTCGACCTCCTTGATCTGGCGGAGCAGCTCGACGTCCACGCCGGCCTCGTCGACCACGTAGCCCGACGAGTCGGAGAACGACACGACGTTCGCCCCGAGCTGCTGGGCCTTCTGGATCGCGTAGGTCGCGACGTTCCCGGAGCCCGAGACGACGACGCGCTGGCCGTCGAAGCTCTGGCCCTTGGTGCGGAGCATGTGGTCGGCGAAGAAGACCGTGCCGTAGCCCGTGGCCTCGGTCCGCACGAGCGACCCGCCCCAGCTGATGCCCTTGCCCGTGAGGACACCGGACTCGTAGCGGTTCGTGATGCGCTTGTACTGGCCGAACAGGTAGCCGATCTCGCGGCCACCCACGCCGATGTCGCCGGCCGGGACGTCCGTGTACTCGCCGATGTGGCGGTAGAGCTCCGTCATGAACGACTGGCAGAAGCGCATGACCTCGCCGTCGGACTTGCCGCGCGGGTCGAAGTCCGAGCCGCCCTTGCCGCCGCCGATGGGCATGCCGGTGAGCGAGTTCTTGAAGATCTGCTCGAACCCGAGGAACTTGACGATCCCCAGGTAGACCGACGGGTGGAACCGCAGGCCGCCCTTGTACGGGCCGAGCGCCGAGTTGAACTCGACGCGGAAACCACGGTTGATCTGCACGCGGTTCTTGTCGTCGACCCACGGCACGCGGAAGATGATCTGTCGCTCGGGCTCGCAGATGCGTTCGAGCACGGCGGCGTCGACGTACTGGGGGTTCTTCTGGAGCACCGGCCCGAGCGAGTCGAAGACCTCACGCACCGCCTGGTGGAACTCGGCCTCACCAGGGTTACGGGCGAGGACCTCGTCGTAGACGGAGTGCAGACGACTATCCATGAAGTGCTCCTCGGCAGGGCTGGTTCTTAACTGCACCAGGTTACGTACGTGTAAACAGCGCCGTACTCCCGTCCCACTCTGGGAGACGGCAGGCTCACGACCTGGGACATCACGGTTGCCGGGGCCGCTGCCGGAACCCCGACGCAGCCCGTGCCACGCAGGCGACCCGGGCCCGCCCGGCACGCAGCGCGCGAGCCCCGCCACGAAACAACCGTCCACGCCGTGAGAAATCTCGACCGGATCGGTACAGATTGGCGTCGGTCGGGCTATACCCCTACCCAACGGTCACGAGCACCAGCGCCAAGCCCCGGCTCGCTGGTCAGCAACCCCTCCCACGACGGGGTGCTCCGGGAGATGACCTGGCCGCGTCGGCACCGGCGCGGCAAGCGTGCAGCACGACGACAGCGAGGACACCATGACGCAGCACCAGACACCACCCAGCGACTCGGCCGGCACCGGCAGCGGCCTCGACACCCGGCCCGGCCCCGCCGACGGCGCATCCCACCCGCCCCGACCCGCCGTGGTCACCCTGGTCGGCAATCCCCGCCCCGGGTCACGGACCCTGTCCGCGGCGCAGGCCGTCGCGGCCCGCGTCACCGACCACCTGGGCCTCGCGGCCACCCCGCCCCCCGCCACGATCGACCTCGCCGAGATCGCGGCCGAGGTCCTGGCCCCCGTGCACCCCCGGGCCGACGCCGCGCGCGAGGTCGTCGCGGGCGCGACCGTCCTGGTCGTCGCGACCCCCGTCTACAAGGGCTCGTACACCGGCCTGCTCAAGGCGTTCCTCGACCTCTACGGCCCGGACGGCCTGGCCGGGGTCGCCGCGGTCCCGGTCGTCGTGTCGGGCAACCCGGCGCACGCCCTCGCGGGCGAGGTGCACCTGCGCCCGCTCCTCGTCGAGCTGGGCGCGACCGTCCCCGCGCGGACGCTCACGCTCCTGGACTCCCAGCTCGGCGAGGCCGAGCTCGCGAGCACCGTCGACGCCTGGCTCGACCGCGCGGGGGGCCCGCTGCTCCGGGCGGCGAGCGCCGCCGTCGGGCAGGACGCCACCACCCACCAGACCGCCCCCGAGCTCGCCGAGGTGACCCGATGACCGCCGAACCCACCACCCGCTCCGACGTCGCCGGCCTCGCCGGGCTCGAGGCCCTGCTCCACGAGCAGGACGAGCCCCAGCTCAGCCCCGACGCCTACAAGGCCGTCTTCCGGCAGCACCCCGCGGGCGTCGCGGTCGTCGCGCTGCACCACGAGGGGCGCCCCGTGGGCTTCACGGCGACCTCGGTCATCTCGGTCTCGGCCGCGCCGCCGCTGCTCGCGTTCTCGCTCGCGTCGACCTCGTCGTCGTGGCCCGCGATCTCGGCCGCCCGCACGGTCACGGTCAACTTCCTCAGCGCCGACCAGGACGACGTGTCGGCACGCTTCGCGACGAGCGGGATCGACCGGTTCGCAGCCGGCGGATGGTCCCCCCTCGACTCGGGCGAGCCCGTGATCGACGGCGCGCTGTCCTGGGTGCGCGGGCGCATCATCCAGCGCACGCCCGTGGGCGACAGCTACCTGGTCTCGCTGCGCGCGCTCGCGTCGGGGACGCGCAGCGACGCGACGCCGCTGGTCTACCACGACCGGTCCTACCACCGGATCGGGGACCACTCGGCCCTCTGAGGCCGCGACCTGGGTGAGGGGCCCGACGACGGCGCGTACCGTCGTCGGGCCCCTCACCCGTGCCGGGGGCCGGCTACCAGGTCCAGCCGCGCGCGCTGAGCTCGAGCTCCTCGCGCAGCCGCTCGTCCTCGTCGCTGCGCAGGCCCGCGGCGAGCGGGTCGGCGTCGACCTCGAGACCGCTGAGCCGGCACGCCTCGCGCAGCAGCGCGTCGTACGCGCCCTGCGCGGCGAGGTAGTGGTGGGCCCGGGCGTAGACGCCCGGGTCGTCCTGGACGTCGCGCAGCTCGTGCGCGAGCTGGCCCAGGCGGATCTGGAGCCCCAGCGCCACGAGGGGGTCAGGTGCCCGACGGCGCCGCTCGCGCCACGTGAGCCGGTGCGCTCGGAGGGGTGGGAGAGCGTCTACCGGGGGTCGGTCGTGGCGCACCGTGAACCACGCGATGACGGCGACCACTGCCGCGCCCACCACGCCGGAGATCACGAGAAGCCACATCGTCGGAGCCTTCTTCCGGTGCCCGTACGTGCCCGCAGGACTCTTCCAGCCTAGGACCTGCGGGCACGCTCCGCCAGGGTTCGAGGCCCGTCGTCGGGCCCGTCGGACAGCCCTGATGCGAGGTGGGAGAGGCGACCGCTCGGACGCCCGTCGGCGAGCGTCTCTCCCGCCCCGGCGGGGCCCCTGACGTGGTCGGCCGCGACCTACGACGCCGTGAACCCCTTGGCCCGGCGCGCGTCGGCCGGACCCCACAGGTCGGTCTTGACCTCGGCCCGGACGAGCGGCACGACCTCCTCCGCGAACCGGCGCAGCACGTCGTCCTGCCGGGCCGGCTCCAGGAGGTGGTTGATCGAGACCGACTGCAGGTCGTGCCCGTAGCTCTGGTGGTAGTCGAGGATCTTCTCGGCGACCCGTTCGGGCGAGCCCACGAGGTCCGGGCCGCGCTCGACGGCCTCCTCGATGGTCCGGAAGCTCGTGACCTTGCCGACCGCGGCCGGGTCGTACTTCCGCAGGTCCGCGCGCGCGACCGCGCCCTCGTAGATGGGGCGGAACTCCTCGATCGCCTGCTCGGTGGTGTCCGCGAGGAACAGCCCGCCCGAGCCGGACCCGACGAACCCGTACGCCGGGTCGTGCCCCGCCGCCGCGTACTGCTCGCGGTAGTGGTCGATCAGCACCTTGTAGCTCTCGCGCGGCTGGAACGCGTTGGCGCTCACGATCGGGTCGCCCCACCGCGCGGCGAGCTCGACCGCGAACTGCGACGTCGCCGAGCCGTGCCAGATCCGGAACGCGCCGTCGTACGGGCGCGGCAGGGTCGTGGCGCCCTGCAGGTCGGGGCGGTGACGGCCCTCCCAGTCGACCTCCTCACCGCTCAGGAGCAGGCGGAGCAGCTCGTAGTTCTCCTCGAGGTACTCGTACTGCTTGGCGAGGTCGAGGCCCAGCAGCGGGTACTGGAGCGCCTCGTTGCCCTTGCCGATCACCATCTCGAACCGGCCCCGGCTGAGCTGGTCGATCGTCGCGTAGTCCTCGGCGACCCGGATGGGGTCCAGCAGGGACAGCACCGTGACGCCCGTGCTCAGCAGGATGCGCGAGGTGCGGGCGGCGATCGCACCGAGGATCACGGTGGGCGACGACGACAGCACGTCGCCCGCGTGCCGCTCGCCGACCGCGAACGCGTCGAGGCCGAGATCCTCGGCCAGGACCGCGGTCTCGACGACACGCTCGAGGCGGTCGGCCGCGGGGACGGCCTCGCCCGTGACGGGGTGGGGCGGGTTGAAGACGATGTCGAGGACCTGGAAACGCACGGATGCTCCTTGGTGTGGGGGTGGGGGTGGGGTGTGCCGAGACAGAGGGCGGGGGGGGGGGGGGGGGGGGGGGGGGGGGCTCGGGCCCTCTCCCTCGACGCGAGCCCTCTACCTCGCGGGGAAGGAGGCTCAGGCCGCCTGCCCCGACGCGGCCCCGGCGTCGCGCTTGGCGACCTCCTCGCGCACGATCGGGATGACGTAGCGGCCGAAGTCGGTCGCGTCGTCGAGCAGGTCGTAGCCGCGCGCCGAGATGATGCGGACCCCCAGGTCGTAGTACGCGAGCAGCGCCTGCGCGACGGTCTCGGGCGTCCCTACGAGCGCGTTCGAGTTCCCCGCTCCCCCCGTGGCCTTGGCCGTCGCGGTCCACAGGGCCGAGTCGAAGCGGTCGCCCTGGGCCGCGATCTCCAGGAGGCGCTGCGAGCCGGCGTTCTCGGGCTTGTCGATCGGGTGGCGCCGGCTCAGCACGCCGCCCGCCGCGGCCTTGCGGGCCTCGATCCGGTCGAGGATGCCGTGCGCCTTCTCCCAGGCCAGCTCCTCGGTGGCCCCGATGATCGGCCGGAACGCCGCGTGGATGCGCGGCGGCGTGGTGCGACCGGCCGCGGCCGCCTCGGTGCGGACGCGCAGGATCTGCTCGGCCGTCCGGTCGAGCGGCTCGCCCCACACCGCGTAGATGTCGGCCTCGGCCGCGCCGACCTTGAACGCCGCGTCCGAGGACCCGCCGAACGAGATGGTGGGCGTACGCCCCTCGAAGGGCTTGGTGTCGAGCACGAAGTCGTCGAGGTCGTAGAAGCTCCCGTGGTGGTCGAACGGCTCGGCGCTCGACCAGGCCTTCTTGACGATCTGGATGTACTCCTGGGTGCGGGCGTAGCGCTCGTCCTTGGTCAGGGTGTCGCCCTCGCGTCGCTGCTCGTGGTCGTTGCCACCCGTGATGAAGTGGACGGACAGCCGCCCCTCGGAGAGCTGGTCGAGCGTCGCGAAGGACTTGGCCGCGAACGTCGGGTAGGAGACGTTGGGGCGGTGCGCCAGCAGGAGCTCGATCGAGTCGAGGCGGGCCGCGGTCCATGCCGCGAGCGCCGACGGTTCGGGTCCGCTCGACCCGTAGGCGAACAGGACACGGGTCCAGCCGTTGTCCTCGTGCGCGCGCACGATGCGCTCGAGGTACTGCTTGTCGAACGGCGCGGTCGTGCGGTCGGTGGTCTCGGAGGCGTCGCTCGTGGTGGCGATGCCGAGGAACTCGACGGGCATGGTCTTCTCCGGTTCAGGTGTGGTGGGGTCGTCGGCGGGTGCGGGGGTGGTGCTCGTGCTGGCGTTGGTGCTCGAGCTGAGAGAGGTGCTCGTGCTGGCGGCGCTCGGCCGAGGTAGAACGTGCTGCGCGAGGTAGAACGCGTCGAGCACTACCTCGCGCAGCGCGTACTACCTCGGCGGGGCGGTGGGTGGATGCGGGGCGGTGGGTGGATGCGGGCCGGGGCCCCCGACGCCCGTGAGGTCCAGCCCGTACGCGTGCAGGCGCCCGCCGCCCTCACCCTCGATCACGCGGGTCTCGCGCTCTGGCAGCCGCCGGAACCCGAGCGCCTCGTAGAGCCGGTGCGCGCGGACCATCTGGGGCCCCGAGTTCATGACGACCCGCTGCACCCCCTGGGCGCGGGCCACGTCGAGGACGTGGCGGGTGAGCGTCGTCCCGATCCCCCGCCCCCGGGCCGCGGGCGCGACGCCGAGGAGCCGGAAGTCCAGCTCGCCGTCGAGAGCGAGGGGAGAGATGTGCCGGCCGGGCAGGGGCGTCGCGACGGTGCCGAGCAGAGCACCGGTCTCGTCGTCGACCGCGACCCACACGTCGTGCTCGGCCGCGCGGCCCGCGACGTCGCGCAGCACGTCCCGGTACGACTCCGAGATCGTGTACTCGAACCCGTACGCCGCCTCGAGCAGGTCGGCGACAGCGTCGTGCTCGGCGGGCACCACGCGCCGGACGGTCACCCTGGCGGCGTCGGGCGCGGCCCGGCCGACCCCCGAGGGCGAGGACGCGTCCAGGTCGGCAGGGACGCCGGTCCCCGCACCCACGCGGCCCTCTCGGCGAGCCGACTCGACGAGGCGAGCGACGCCGTCGGCCACCTCGCGTACCCGCCGGGCCCGGCGGGAGGACGCGCGAGGGTCGGCCACGCCGTCGGGCGGGCTCCCGACGCCCGCGCTCGCCGTGGTGGGCGCGCTCATGCGCGCTGCCGGACCGGCTCGTGCGGGCCCGACGACGGCGCCTCGCCCGCCGGGTCCTCCTCGCCGGCGCCCGGCTCGGCGGGGAGGCCCGCGTCGCGCCAGGCGGGGAAGCCGCCCTCGACGTGCGAGACGTTCGTGTAGCCGCGTGCGGCGAGGGCCTCGGCGACCGGGCCCGAGCCCCGCTCGGAGCCGCAGACCACCACGACCGGGGTGTCGAGCGAGATCGCGGGCGCCGCGACCGAGCCGAAGATCGCGTCGAGGTCGTCGCGGTCGGTGATCGTCGCGCCGGGGATGGCGCCCGCGGTCGCACGACCTCCCTCGCTGCGGACGTCGACGAGGAAGGCTCCGGCCGCGACGCGGGCTCCCGCGTCGGTCGCCGGGGTGAGGAGGGGCTGGTGCTGGGTCATGTCGTCTCCTGGTCGGGTGGCGCCGGTGGCGCGGTGGGTGGTGCGGGTGGTGCTGCTGCCGAGGTAGAGGGCAGGCGTCGAGGTAGAGGTCCGGGCCCGCTGTCTCGACGGGTGCCCTCTACCTCGCGAGGGCTGGTTCGCGGTCGGCCGCTACGGCGGGCACGGCCGGGTCCGCCGCGAGGCCCCAGTGCTGCGCGAGCAGCTCGAACGAGCGCGCACGGTCGGCGGGGTCGTGCGCGACGGTCGTCACGACGATCTCGTCGGCCGCGGTCACGCGCGCGAGCGTCTCGAGGCGCTCGACGACGGTCTCGGGCGAACCCACGAACCGCGTGTCGACGCGGTCCTGGACGGCCGCACGGTCGGCGTCGGACAGGTCCTCCCACGTGGGGGTCGTGCCGGGCGCGGGGTAGGCGATCGCGCCGTCGGCCCCGCGGCGGATCGACAGGACCCAGGCGGTGAACGGGTCGGCGATCCGGTGGGCCTCGGCGTCGGTGCCCGCGACCAGGACGTCGGCCGAGACCACGACGTACGGACGGTCGAGCACCCCCGGGCGGAACGCGGCCCGGTAGGCGGCGATCGTGTCGAGCGTCGCGGAGGGGCCCACGTGGTAGTTCGCCGCGAGCGGCAGTCCCAGCTCTCCCGCGACGCGGGCGCTGACCCCGCCGCTCGACGCGAGCACGAACAGGTCGAACGCCGCGCCCTCGACGGGCGGGCTCGTGTACGCGGTGCCTGCGCTGTTGGTGAAGGTCCCCGCGCGCAGGCCCAGGACCAGCTCGAGCTCGTCACGGAACTCGGCGGGGGTCCGGCTCGCGCCGACGACCTCCTTCTGCGCGAGCAGCCGCTGGCGCAGCGCGGTGTCGGTGAAGGCGACGCCGGGCGCGGCGGGGATCAGGAGGCCGTCGACCACGCGCGTCCCGGCGGGCTGCGCGGGGGCCGGCGGGGTGGGCTCGGGCTCGCCCGCCGTTCTCGCTTGCGTGCCCGACGACGGAGCCTCGCCCCCCGCGCTCGCCCCGCCCTGCGCGGGGGGCGGGGTGAACGCCCGGCCCAGCCCCAGGTCGACCCGGCCCGGGTGCAGGGCCGCGATGGTCCCGAACTGCTCGGCCGCGAGGAGCGGGCTCGTGGTGCTCAGCAGCACGGCTCCCGACCCGACGCGGATGCGCGACGTGCGCTCCGCGACGAGGGCAGCGAGCACCGCGGGGGACGCCGAGGCGACCCCCGGGGACAGGTGGTGCTCGGCGAACCAGATGCGGCGGTAGCCCAGCTCGTCGGCACGGACCGCGGTGGCGAGCGTGTCGCGCAGCGCCTGGGCTCCGGTCGAGCCCTCGCTCACGACCGCGAGGTCGAGGACGGACAGCGGGACGCGGGGCTGGTGGGTGGCCGGGAGGTCGGAGGTGGTCATCGGTAGGTCCTCTGTGTGTCGGTGGGGGCGCTGGGTGCGGAGCGGCCGTCGTCGATCGCCGGATCTGGCGACCGCTGCTCCGCACCCGGCGGAAGGTGGTCAGCGGGACGGCAGGCCGCGAGCCGCGAGCGCCGTGTGCAGGTGGGCGTGCCCGCGCTGGGGCCCGGGGACTGCGAGCCGGTCGACCACGCGCCGACGCCAGCTCTCGGCGAGCCCCTCCTCGCGGTAGAAGGGCGCGATGAGGTCCTCGTACGCATCGACGTACGGCCACTGGACGGCCAGGTCGTAGGTCTCGTGGTGCAGCACCGCGGCCTGGGGAAGGCGCGGCTTGACCCGTTCGCCGCCCGCGGGGTCGGGGTGCCCCACGACCAGGCCGACGACCGCGACCGTCCCCTCGGGCAGGCCCAGCTCGGCCGCGACCTGCTCGGGGTGGTGCCGCAGCGCACCGATGTACACGGTCCCGAGCCCCAGCGACTCGGCGGCCACGACGGCGTTCTGGGCGGCGAGGGCCGCGTCGACGAACGCCACGACCGTCGAGTCGAGGTAGTCGGTCCCCTCGAGCGAGGTGCCGTGCGCGTCGCCGATCGCGCGGGCGCGGGCCAGGTCCGCGACCCACACGAGCAGGAGCGGCGCCTGCCGGACGTGCTCCTGGCCGCCGGCGAGCGCCGCGAGCCGGTCCTTGCGGGCCAGGTCGGTCACCGCCACGACGCTCCAGAACTGCATGTTGGAGGACGTCGGGGCCGACTGTGCGGCGGCGACCAGGGTCGGCAGGACCACCTCGTCGAGCGGGTCCGTGAGATAGGCGCGCACCGTGCGGTGCCGCAGGATCCCGTCGATCGCGTCCGTGAGCGGAGCGAGGGGAACGGACTGGTCGGGGCCGTAGCGCTCGGCCAGGGGCGAGGCCGTCGCGGTGACGGTCTCGGAGGATGCGGTCACCGAGGGGGCGGCCTCAGGGAGGGCAGCGAGGTCGGTCGTGGTCGACATGAGGGCCTTTCGGTCGTGAGAGCGTGGGACGCGGCGCGGAAGCCGGGCAGAGAGGCGACCGGCAGCGTCAGCCGGCAGGCACCTGCGCGAAGCGGGCCAGGGAGAACAGCCGGTCCGCGGCGACCGGCCGGGCGGTCGGTCCCTCGCGGGCCAGCTCCGCCAGGACCCGGCCGATCGACGGCGCGAACTTGAAGCCGTGGCCCGAGAACCCGGCGGCGATCACGACACGGCCCACGCGGTCGAGCACGAAGCCGTGGTCCGGTGTCGTGGTGTACGTGCAGGAGATCGGCACGAGCCGGTCGGCGTCGGCCCCCGGGACCCACGCCCTGACGTAGTCCTGGAGCTGTGCGAGCTGCCCGGGCTCGGGACGGTAGGTCCGCCGGTCGGGATCGGTGCGCGGCCCGACCCCGTGGAAGCCGACCTTGATCCCCTCCCCCGGGGTCGCGAGCCCGTAGACCCCGCTGGGCCACGGGTGCGGCTCGGCAGGGGCGTGCGTGAAGTTGGGCCAGGCGTCCTCCGCCGGTGCTCCCGGGGCGAGCGCGAAGTGCGCGGGCTGCTCCTGGGTGACGACGAGCGGCGGGACGGACGCGACGCCGTCGGGCTCGGAGAACGCCGCCCCCAGCAGGCCCGCGCTCCACGCCCCCACCGCGACCACGACCGTGTCCGCGACCAGGTCGTACCGGTCCGTGACGACCCGGACCGAGCCCGCACCCGGGTGGACGTGACGCACGTGCACGCCGTGGCGGACGTCGGCGCCGTGCGAGCGCGCCGCGGACTGGAAGGCCGCGACCGCGCGGTCGGCGTGGACGCGCCCCGCCGTCGCGGTCTCGTGGAGCACGTCGCCCTCGAAGCGCAGGCCGGGCCAGCGCTCGGCAGCCTCCTCAGCGCGCAGCCACTCGTGCGGGACGCCCCGCGCGACGAACGCGTCACCGATCTCGGTGCGGCGCGGGAAGCCGTGGCTCACGCCGCCCGTCAGGGTGAGGACCGCGTCGGCGGGGAGCCCTGCGTCGCGCTCGAGCTCGCGCCACAGGCCGAACGCCTCCTGCGCGAGATCGAGGTACGCGGGCTGGGTGTACGTGGTCCGGTAGATGCGCGACGCCCCGTGCGAGGCACCGTGCGCGTGGCCTGGCTCGAAGCGCTCGAGCAGGACGACGTCGTGCCCCGCGCGCGCGAGCTGCCACGCCGCGGCCGAGCCCATGACGCCTCCACCGACGACGACGTGCGACACGTGCTCGGTCATCTGGCTGCCTCTCGATCAGTAGGTCGGGTGCCGCCGGCCCGCGGGTCCCAGGAGGATTCCGCGGGCCGGTCGGCCGTCCGGGTCAGGGCCTGGGCAGCCCGGGAGGGTTGGTCTCGGAGGCGGGGATCGCCTCGTCCTCGAGACCCCAGTGCTCGAGGAGCTCGGTGTAGCTGCCGTCCTCGATCGCGTGGTTGATCGCCGCGGTCACGGCCGGGGCGAGCTCGCTGCCCTTGAGCGTCGCGACGGCGATCTGCGCGGTCGCGGGCCAGCCGCCGTTGAGCGTGCCGACCACCTTGTACTGGTCGGGCGCGGTCGCGGCGCTGTAGGCGAGGCTCGCGTTGGGGCCGACGTAGAGGTCGAGCCTGCCCGACGCGACAGCGAGCAGCGCGTCCTTGTAGTCCTCGTAGTACTCGGGCTCTCCACCCTTGATGGGCTCGAGTCCCGCGTCGATGTTCTCCTGGTTCCAGGCGAGCAGGATCTTCTCCTGGTTGGTCCCCGAACCGACGCCCACGGTGAGGCCCGCGATGTCCTTGGCCTCCTTGATCGCAGGCACCTTGTCGTTGGACGCACCCGCGAGCCAGCCGAGCTGGTCGTTGCGGTAGGACGAGAAGTCGTAGAGCTCCTTGCGCTCCTCGGTCACCGTGACGTTCGAGATCACGGCGTCGACGTCCCCGGACTGCAGCGCGAGCGGCCAGTCGGCCCACGCCTTGACCTCGAGCTCGAGCTCGAGGCCGAGCGCGTCCGCGACGAGGACCGCGATGTTGGGCTCGTTGCCGATGGGCGTCTTGTCGTCGTCCGCGAGGAAGCCGAGGGGAGGCAGTCCGCCCGCGGTCGTCGAGACCTTGAGGACCCCCGCGGCCTTGACGTCCTCGGGCAGGAGGGCGATGGCCTCGGGCGACTCGGTCGTGTGGATCCACTCCTGGTCGGGCGAGGTGTCGATGACGAGGCCGGCGGCCTCCGCGGCCTTCTCGTTGTCGGCCGTGCCGGGCTCGGCGTCGGCGCTCGTGGCGCACGCCGCGAGCAGCGCGAGGAGCGGGAGGGTCGCGACGGCGGCGACCGTCCGGCGGGAGGGGCGGCGGGCGGCGCGGGGCGCGCCGGAGGTACGGAGGGACATCATGTTCTCTTTCGGTGTGGGTGGACGTGCGGTGGGGTGACGCGGCCCGGGCGATCGGTGTGCCGGGCTCCGGGCGTCACAGGACCTTGTCGAGGAAGGCCTTGGTCCGGTCGTGGCGGGGGGCGTCGAGGACCTGCGCGGGCGGGCCCTGCTCGACGATGCGGCCGGCGTCCATGAAGACGACCGTGTCCGCGACCTCGCGGGCGAAGCCGATCTCGTGCGTGACGACGACCAGGGTCGTACCGCCGTGCGCGAGGCCCTTGATGACGTCGAGCACCTCGCCGACGAGCTCGGGGTCGAGCGCAGAGGTCGGCTCGTCGAAGAGCAGGACGCGGGGACGCATGGCGAGCGCGCGGGCGATCGCGACGCGCTGCTGCTGCCCGCCCGAGAGCTGCCGGGGACGGGCGTCGGCCTTGTCGGCGAGACCCACGCGGGCCAGGAGCTCGCGCCCCTCGGCCTCGACCTCGGCCCGGTCCCTGCCCTGGGCGGAGACCGGTGCCTCGACGACGTTCTCGAGGGCCGTGAGGTGCGGGAAGAGGTTGAAGCTCTGGAACACGAACCCGATCCGGGTGCGCTGGACCAGGATCTCCTTCTCCTTGAGCTCGCTCAGGGTGTCGCCCTTGCGGGAGTAGCCGATGAGGTCGCCGTCGACCGCGATGAAGCCGCGGTCCACCTTCTCGAGGTGGTTGATGACGCGCAGGAGCGTCGACTTGCCCGAGCCCGACGGGCCGAGGATCACGGTGACCTCGCCCGGGCGGACCTCGAGGTCGATGCCCGCGAGCACCTCGAGCGTGCCGTAGGACTTGTGGACCCCGCGGACCTCGACGAGGCCCTTGGCCGGGGAGGCGGTCGTGGATCCGGCCGCGGTCGAGGCGGCCGCAGCGGTGGTCGTGGCGGTCATGCGGCACCTCCGGTGGTGCGGTCGCTCGTTGCCGTGCGCAGCAGGTGGCTGCGGCCGACCGCGGCGCGCGCGGCGTAGGCAGGGGGCAGGTGGGCGGGCGCGGGGCGCCCGGTGACGCGCGACCACGCGACCTGGAGCGTCCACCGGACCCGCTGGACCGGGGTCGGGGGCAGCGTGCGCACCGCGCCCTTGGCGTAGTGCCGCTCGACGTAGTACTGCGCGACGGTCAGCACGGTCGTGATGACGAGGTACCAGATCGCCGCGACCATGAGCAGCGGGACGACGCGCTGGTTGCGGCCGTAGATCACGCCGATCGTGTAGAACAGCTCGCCGTACGCGAGGACGTACACGACCGACGTGCCCTTGACGAGGCCGATGATCTCGTTGACCGACGTCGGGACGATGGTCCGCATGGCCTGCGGGAGCACGATGCGCAGCGTCTGGCGCGAGCGCGGGATCCCCAGCGAGGCCGCGGCCTCGTGCTGGCCCTGGTCGACCGAGAGGATCCCGGCCCGGACGATCTCCGAGGAGTAGGCGGCCTGCGAGAGACCCAGGCCCAGGATCGCGGCACCGAACTTGTCGATCACGTCGAGGGTCCCGAACTCGAGGAAGCCGGGGCCGAACGGGATGCCCAGCGAGAGCGTCGGGTAGAGGTAGGCCAGGTTGTACCAGAGCAGGAGCTGCAGGATCAGCGGCACCGAGCGGAACACCCACGTGTACGCCGACGACACGGCCTGGAGCAGGGGCGACCTCGACAGGCGCATGAGCGCGAGGACCGTGCCGAGGCCGAACCCGACCACGGCGGCGACCGCGGTGAGCCGGATGGTGCCCCACAGGCCGTTGAGGACCGAGGGCCACGTCAGGTACTGCGCGACGATCGACCACTCCCACTTGGGGTTGGTCACGAGCGAGCTCACGACCATCGCGAGGAGGACCGCGACGCCCGCGGTGGCGATCCACCGGCCCGGGTGCCTCGCGGGGACGACCTTGAGGTCCTCCCAGCGCGTGGTCGACGCGTCGGTCGTGCTGGTCGTGCTGGCCGTCGTCGGGGTGGCGGGCGCGAGCGTGGTCGCGCCCGGCGGGTCGGGCAGCGCTCCGGGGGGTGGGACGAGCTGGCGTGACTCGTCCTGTGGCAGGGACAGGGTGCTCATGGGGACCTCGGGCAGGTGAGAAGGGGTCGGGCGCGGACCGCGGCAGGGGGCCGGGTCGGCGGGTCGTGCCGTGTCAGAGCGAGCGGGACCTGGTGGTCACGCAGGTTCTGACACGCGCGGACAGAGCCACTTCTCGAACGCCAGGGGTCCGATCTCCTCGGGGTCCCGGCTCACGTCGAACAAGGGGGTGTAGCCCGCACGCAGGTAGAGGCCTGCGGCCTCGGGCTGGCGGGGACCGGTCGTCAGGTAGATCCGCACGTAGCCGCGCTGGGCAGCGCGGTCCTCGAGCTCGACGAGGACCTGGCGGGCGAGCCCGCGCCGCCGGTGGGCCGAGTGCGTCCAGATGCGCTTGAGCTCGGCGGTCGCGACGAGCGGGGTGCCGTCGTCGCTGTGGACGGCACCGCTGCGGACCGCACCGCTGTGCGCGTCGGTGCGGGCGTGCGGGCCGGCCTGGGGCCGGGTCCGGCGCGCGGGGTCGCCGAGCTCAGGCTCTGCCCGACGCCGGAACGCCCCTCCCGCGACCGGCTCGCCGTCCGCGAGGAGCAGGACGAGCTCGCCGTCGGGCGCCGCGAAGTCGGCTGCCGGGTAGTGCTCCATCTCGGCCCGCAGCTCGTCCGCGTCGAGGATGCTGCGGTAGCGCGTGGCGTACTCGTGGGCGAGCTCGTCGAGGAGCGGGCGCACGAGCGGGTCGTGCAGGGTCACCGACCGGACCTCGACGGACGGGACGACCGACGGCGCGACGACCGGTCCGGTCGTGGCGGCCCGCGTCGTGGTGGCCCGCGTCGTGGTGGGCGCGCTCATCGGGGGACCTTCTCCCCCGCCTCGACCGAGAACGGCAGGACGTTGCCCGCGACGGGCTGGGGGCACGTGCCGAAGTCGCTGAAGGCGTAGGGCAGGTTGAGCGTGCGGTTCAGGTCGAGGCGGAGCGTCTGCCCAGGCTGCGCGTCGCCGTCGGCTCCTTCCCCTGCGAGGTCCCCGCCCCTCCCGTGCGCCGTGGCGTCACGGTCGACGAACAGGATCCGCCAGTCCGCGACGCCGGGGGCCGGGTCCGTGAACAGGAGCGTCGCACCGCCGCCGGGCTTGCCCGTGAGCCGGAGCGTCGTCGTGACACCGTCGCGGACCACGTCGACCTCGCCCACGACCTGGACGTGGTGCTCCAGCCCCGGCTGGGCCCCGCCCACGACCTCGGCGACGGGCTCGTCGTACCAGCGCACCGGCGCGTCGAGGACCCAGGCCGGGTCGTAGGCGAAGGTCGGGACCCCCTCGAACGCGACCCGGGCGCGCGCTCTCGGGTCGCGCACGCGCAGCCCGTAGCGCCCGGTGCGCCGCACGAGCTCGACCGCGACCGCCGAGGCCGGGTCGGCGCCGTCGGGCACGAAGGTCGCGACGATGCGCGAGGCCCCCTCCGCGACGTCCTGGACGTGCGTACCGCGCAGCGCGTCCTGGCTCCCGGCCGGGACGATCGCGTCGGCCGCGGCCGCTCGCAGGTGCACGCCCTGGCCGTCCGCCCACCACTGGCCGGGCAGGCCCGCGAACGTCGTCGGGGACTCCGGGACCCAGTGCAGCGCGGTGAGCGTGAGCCAGCCGTGCGGCTCGCGCAGCGACCGCTCGCGCTCGGCGTGCCACGCGGCCCATGCGGCCGCGCCGTCCGGGGTGCCGGTCGACGTGCCCGTCGGGGCGGGCGCCGCGACGTGGCGGCCGCGCGTGGCGACGTCGGTCGGGGTGGTGGTGCTCGTCGTCATGATGCTCCTTCAGGGCTGGTGGTCGGACGGTCGGGTGCTGCGGGGTTCAGCTCGGGCGGGCCGAGCTGATCGCCCCGGCCGCGACCGTGTCGCCCGCGGGGGCAGGAACGGTCCCGGCCTCGGGGCGTTCGAGCCCGAGGTGCTCGCGGAGCGTCGTGCCCGTGTACTCGGTGCGGAACGAGCCGCGCTCCTGGAGCAGCGGCACGACCTGGTCGAACACGTCGTCGAGCCCTGCGGGCGTCAGGTGCGGGACGAGGATGAAGCCGTCGGACGCGTCCTCCTGGACGTGCCGGTCGATGTCGTCCGCGACCTGCTGGGCCGTGCCGACGAACCCGCCGCGCCCCGACACCTCGATCACGAGGTCGCGGATGGACCAACCGTTGGCCGCGGCCTTCTCGCGCCAGCCGCGGACCACGGGGCCTGGATCGCTGATGTGCCGGACCCGGCCGCGCGTGATGCTGAGGTGCTCGAGGTCGGGCTCGACGTCGGGCAGCGGGCCCTCGGGGTCGTAGGCCGTGAGGTCGCGACCCCAGACCTGCTCGAGGAACGCGATCGCGGTCCGGCCCGGCACCTGCTGGAGGCGGATCTCCCGAGCGCGCTCGGCGGCCTCCTCGGCCGTGTCGCCCAGGACCACGACCGTGGCCGGGAGGATCTTGAGCGAGTCGCGGTCGCGGCCGTGGGCCGCGAGGCGGGACTTCACGTCGGCGTAGAACGCCTGGCCGTCCTCGAACGCCGAGTGCGCCGAGAAGACGACGTCGGCCGTCGCGGCCGCGAAGTCGCGCCCGTCGGCCGAGTCGCCCGCCTGGAACAGGACCGGGTGCCCCTGGGGGCCGCGCGGGGTCTCGAACCGGCCGGACACCTCGAAGTGCTTGCCGTGGTGCGCGACCGGGCGCACCCCACCGGGCCGCACGAGGCCGTCCTCGGTGTCCACCGCGTCGTCGTCCCACGAGTCCCAGAGCTGCCGGGCCAGGGCCACGAGCTCGCCCGCGCGCTCGTACCGCTCCTCGTAGGGCAGGAACCCGCCGCGGCGGAAGTTCGCGCCCGTGAAGGCGTCGGGGCTCGTGACGAGGTTCCAGGCCGCGCGACCGCCGGACAGGATGTCGAGGCTCGCGAACTGGCGCGCCAGCTCGTAGGGCTCGTTGAAGGTCGTGTTGACCGTGCCCGCGAGGCCCAGGCGGTCGGTGACCGCGGCGAGGGCCGCGAGCACGGGGAGCGTGTCGGGACGGCCCACGACGTCGAGGTCGTGGATCTGCCCCTTGTGCTCGCGCAGGCGCAGGCCCTCGGCGAGGAAGAAGAAGTCGAGCTTGGCCTCCTCGGCCCGGCGGGCGAGGTATTCGAACGAGCTGAAGTCGATCTGGCTGCGCGAGGCGGGGTCGCTCCACACGGTCGTGTTGTTGACGCCCGGGAAGTGGGCGCCCAGGTGGATCTGCTTGCGGGGACGACCGTCGCGCGAACGGGCCGTCGAGGCGGGGGTGGGGTTCGTCATGGTGGCGGGTCCTCAGGCGATCGCGGCGGCGTAGCGGTTGGCGGGGCGGGCGAGCCCCAGGGTGTCCCGCAGGGTCGATCCCGGGTAGGCCGAGCGGAAGACGCCGGCCTCCTGGAGCAGCGGGACGACGTCGTCGACCAGGGCGTCGAGGTCGGTGCGCAGCGACGAGGGCCGGATCGTGAAGCCGTCGGCCGCACCCGCGTCGAACCACTCCTCGACGACCTCGGCGAGGTCGCGGGCCGTGCCCACGTGCGTGAGCGACCCGGTGTCCCACGTGATGCCCTCGAGCCCTTCGAGGAGGTCGAGGCGCGCCTGGGCGCTCGCACGGTCCTGGCCGATCACGGCGTAGACGTCGACGAGCACACGCAGGTCGTCGGGGTTGCGGCCCGCCTCGGCGGCCGCGGCACGCACCTGGTCGCGCAGCGCCCGTGCCCCGTCGAGCGTGGTGGCACGCACCCGCACGACGTCGGCGCGGCGGCCTGCGAGGGCCAGCGCCTCCGCGGAGTCGCCGCGGACGACGACCGGGGGCTGGGCCTGGGGCGAGCGCGGCGTGATCGACGGGCCCTTCACGGCGAACCGGACGCCGTCGTAGTCGACGTAGTGAAGCTTGTCGCGGTCGACGAAACGACCCGATGCGACGTCGCGGATCTCGGCGTCGTCCTCCCAGCTGTCCCAGAGCCGGCTCACGACCTCGATGGCCTCCTCGGCCTCGGCGACCGCGTCGGCGGTGGCCTGGGCGTCCTTGCGCCCGAACAGCGCGGCACCGGCCTCGGTCGTCGACCAGCCCACCTGCCAGGCCGCGCGGCCTGCGCTCACGTGGTCGATCGTCGCGATCGCCTTGGAGACGTGGAACGGCTCGGTGTGCGTCGTGTCGACCGTCGCGACGAGCCCGATCCCCGCCGAGCGGGGCGCGAGGCGCGAGGCCACGAGGGCCGCGTCGAGCCGCCCGCGCAGCGTGGTGTTGCGCGTCGGCTGGAGCGAGAAGGAGTCGTCGAACAGCGCGAAGTCGAGCACGCCGCGCTGGGCCGTGGCGACGAGCTCCTGGAGGCGCTGGCCGTCGAACAGGCGGGGCGACTCGGACCCCACGGCGCGCCAGGCGCCCGCTCGTGCTCCGGCGTCGGACAGGTCGACCCCGAGGTGGGCCGAGCGGCGCGGCGCCTCGTCGAGCTGGTCGTCGAGCGCGTCGAGCACGTCGACCGTTCGGCCGGAAGGCCGGTCGTCCCGCTGCTCGGCGGACGAGGAGGCGGGGGCGAACAGCGAGGTCAGGTTCGAGTCAGGCATGGGTCGTTCCACTCCGGGAGGTCGGGTGCGGGGGTCGCGGGGCCGCGGTCGCCGAGGTCGGCGGAAGGCCGCGGCGGGTCGCGAGCACTGCGGGTGCAGGTGGGGGTGCAGCAGGTGGACCGTCGGGCCGGAGACGGGAGGTCGAGGCAGGCCGGAGGACCGGCAGGCCGCGGCGACCCGTGTCAGGGGCAGGGCGGTTCAGGGGCGAGCCGGCTCGGCTCGGGAGGCGTCAGGAGGAGCGCAGGCTCAACAACAGACGCGGCCCGGGACGACGGGGCGCCCGGGGGAACAACACATTCGACGGGCGGGAGCCACGGCTCCCCGCGCCGCCCCTGCGGACGCGAGGACGAGCGTGCTGCTGATGTCCACGGGTCCTCCTCGGGTCGGCGGTGCTTCGGTGCTTCGGTGCGGCGGACGGTGGTGTCTGCCGATGGCCCGGAATGTATGCCGGGGTCCGGGGAGTGTCAACGACTTCGGCGAACAGTCCGCATTCTGGACCGATTCAGTAGAGATTGAGACGTGAACCTGGCTGAAACGGACATCGGAGGTGAGGGCCGCCGTCGGGCGTGTGCTCGACCGGACGTTTCCCGGTGCCGAGGTAGAACCGTCTGCGCGAGGTAGGACGCGGCGGGTTCTACCTCGCGCAGACGGTTCTACCTCGCGCACCAGGTTCTACCTCGCGGGCCAGCACCCTGGCGGGTCAGCGCGGCGCCATCCGGATGCCGCCGTCGAGGCGGATCACCTCGCCGTTGAGCATGGGGTTCTCGACGATCGTGCGGACCAGGCGCGCGAACTCCTCCGGGCGTCCGAGCCGCCGCGGGTGCGGCACCTGGGCCGCGAGCGACTCCTGGGCTTCCGCGGGCAACGACGCCATCATGGGCGTGCTGAAGATGCCCGGCGCGATCGTCATGACACGGATGCGCAGGTCCGCGAGGTCACGCGCGAGCGGCAGCGTCATGGCCGCGACCCCGCCCTTCGAGGCCGCGTACGCGGCCTGGCCCACCTGACCGTCGAACGCCGCGACCGACGCGGTATTCACGATCACCCCGCGCTCCTCGGGGGCCTCGCCGCTCGTGCGGTCGGCCGCTGCACCGTCCATTCCGTCCGCGCTGGCCGGGCCGTCCAGCGCGACCATGCGCTCGGCCGCGAGCCGCGCGACGTTGAACGTCCCGACGAGGTTCACGCTCACGACCTTCGCGAACGACGCCAGGTCGTGCACCCCGTTCCTGCCGAGCACGCGCCGCGCGAGCACGATCCCCGCGCAGCTCACCGCGACGTGCAGCCCGCCCAGGTCCGCAGCCGCGTCGAGGGCCCGGGACACGTCGTCCTCGCTCGTGACGTCGGTCGGCACGAACCGCACCGCATCGCCCAGGGAGTCCGCGAGCGCCTGGCCGGGCGAGCCAGGCAGGTCCGCGACCACGACCCGCGCCCCGGCGCCGACCAGCTCCTCGACGGTCGCCCGCCCCAGGCCCGAGGCCCCTCCGGTCACCAGCGCGACCTTGCCCGAGATCTCCACGTCCCACTCCTTCGTCGACGGTCGTCCGCCAGCGTAGCCACGTGGTCGCGGCGTCGCCCGGCGCGGGGTGCCGACAGCCCGCGCGAGGGCGCGGGAGCGGCGGGAGGATGAGACATGCTGCTCGCCGAGGTCGCCGCCACGTCCGACGCCGTCGCCGGCACCCGCTCGCGCCTCGCCAAGCGCGCGGCGATCGCCGACCTGCTGCGCCGGGCCGCCCAGGACGCTGCGGTGAGCGAGGCAACCGACGCTCCCGAGCGCACGGCCGGCGCCGGGGACGACGTCGAGATCGTCGTGTCCTACCTCGCGGGCGAGCTCCGGCAACGACGCACGGGGCTCGGCTGGGCCTCGCTGCGCTCGCTCCCCCCGCCTGCCACGACGCCGACTCTCACGGTCGCGGCGGTCGACGCAGCCTTCGAGCACATGGCTGGCCTCGCGGGACCCGGCTCGGACACGGCCAGGTCCGCGGCGGCCACGGCGTTGTTCGCTGCGGCCACCGAGCGCGAGCAGTCGTTCCTGCGCGGGCTGGTCGCGGGCGATTTGCGGCAAGGAGCGCTCGACGCGCTGGTCGTCGACGCGGTCGCCGAGGCAGCGGGCGTCCCGGTCGACGCGGTGCGCCGCGCGGCCATGCTGTGCGGGGCGTCGGGCCCGGTCGCGCGGGCGGCGCTCGAGGCAGACGGCCCGACGGCGGCGCTCACCGCGCTGGCAGGGTTCGGCCTCGAGGTGGGGCGCCCCGTGCGACCGATGCTCGCGCAGTCGGCCCCCGACGTCGCGGCGGCGTTCGACAAGCTCGGTGTCTCGGCCGAGACCGACGACCGGGAGCACCAGGTGTCGGTCGACGTCAAGCTCGACGGCATCCGCATCCAGGTCCACCGCGACGGCGACCAGGTTCGGGTCTTCACGCGCTCGCTCGACGACATCACCTCGCGCGTCCCCGAGATCGTCGCGGACGCCCGTTCCCTGGCCTCGGAGCGGTTCGTGCTGGACGGCGAGGCCCTCGTCGTCGGGCCGGACGGGGTGGCCAGACCCTTCCAGGAGACGGCCGCCCGCTCGGCCACGCGCGACGCCCCCGGTGCTCCGGACGCCGAGGCCGAGGCCGAGGATGCCACGCTTGCCGGGGCGCTCGCGCTGCGCCCGTACTTCTTCGACGTGCTCCACGCGGACGGTCGCGACCTGATCGACACCCCGCTGCGTGAGCGGCTCGTCGTGCTGGACCGCGTCGCAGACTCCTTCAGGGTCCGGCGCCTCACGACCTCATCCGTTGGCGCGGCGACCCAGTACTTCCTCGAGACGGTGCGCGAGGGCGACGAGGGCGTCGTCGTGAAGTCGCTCGACGCTCCCTACGCGGCCGGGCGACGCGGCGCGGGATGGGTCAAGGTCAAGCCGCGGCACACGCTCGACCTCGTGGTGCTCGCGGTCGAACGTGGCTCAGGGCGCCGGACGGGCCTGCTGTCCAACATCCACCTGGGCGCGCGCGACCCCCAGACCGGCGGGTTCGTGATGCTCGGCAAGACGTTCAAGGGCATGACCGACGAGATGCTGCGCTGGCAGACCGAGCGCTTCCGCGAGCTCGAGGTCGCCGACGACGGCTGGGTCGTGACCCTGCGGCCCGAGCAGGTAGCCGAGATCGCGTTCGACGGGCTCCAACGCTCCACGCGCTACCCGGGCGGGCTCGCGCTGCGGTTCGCGCGCGTGCTGCGCTACCGCGACGACAAGACGGCTGACGAGGCGGACACGATCGAGGCGGTACGGGCGCTGACCTGACACCCCCTGTTTTACATCCGGAAACGCAGGACGCGCCAATCCTCACATCCTGCCAGCCCAACCACAAAGTAACCAACGGTACTAGCGAACCGCTCGGAAAACTTCTTCAATCCCAAGAGAGTAGTCAGACCTGAAGTCTGCATACTTCTTACCCCGAAGCAGGGTTGGGATACCGCAATCCTCCAGCAGGACAGGGATAATTCGGACCTTTCGATCACTCACCTCGTCCCAGTACCTGGCCATCCACTCAGCCTCTACCCAGCCAGATTCCATTGAGGCCTTGCTCATGAGCACGAGGACATAGAGGTGTTCTCACCAGGCTGATTTGGCGGTTCCTCGTTGAAGGTGGAGCAGGACGAGGGCTGCTGCGGTGATCTCGG
>NZ_JACSQF010000021.1:46286-76252 GCF_014836755.1 Oerskovia merdavium | reverse complement strand
CGAGATCACCGCAGCAGCCCTCGTCCTGCTCCACCTTCAACGAGGAACCGCCAAATCAGCCTGGTGAGAACACCTCATAGTCAGAGTTCTCAAGCCCTTCGCCAATCTTGACAGGAATCGACTCGCCTGCCACAATCTGCCACTCGTCTAGCCAGGGCAAGTGGCCCCGGCTGGCGATATCGACTGAAATTGATATTGCAAGCGGCTTATCCTTCGACGAGTGCGAAATGAAGACTCTTTTACCTCCCTTCGCCCCCTCATGCCCTCTCGCTTCCACCATCCGGGTAGCCAATAGCGAGTTGACGAAAGCCCATTCCAGCAGTAGGTCGTACGGCTCTTCACTCTCAACAACCCGATTCACGGTTCGGTACAACTCTTGAGCGAGCGCATCTCGTCGCCGAAAGAGCGAGTCGGTATCCACCGGCCTGAGCATCTTCTTCGACACGAGGTGAAACCCACCTCCAAACATGAACGGCGTTTCAGAATACGAGACAACCGCCATCGATTGCCCACCCTCGGTAGAACCGTCATCAACCCATTCATCGTTGTCGTAATAGCCGATCCGCTCCACGCCCGCACCATTGAGCACGACGACCGGTCCCCACTCGTACAGCTCTGTACTCATGGTCCGAAGCGTATCGCCACTCGCGAAGGTGTGAACGAGACGGCTGGCAAATCCGACCTCTCGCTTGGTCCGTGGACCAATCCTTACGCCTTCGCCCCGCGCTGCCACGGCGCGCGACGCCGTCGGGCAGCGTTTACCGGGAGAAACCGGGCGAAACATCGTCTCGGAGACCGGATGGGGGCTTGTGCCGGGCCTGCGCGGGCCGACAGGATCACCGCCATGCGCTTCGACGTCAGGGCCCACGAGCACCCCGGGACACCGGTGCGCCTCGTGGTGCGCCGCGCCGTCGACCTGCGCCTCGTCGCGGGCTGTCTCTGTCGGTAGCCCTGCCCCGGCCCGGCCGCAGCTCGCGCTGACGACCGGTCGATCCGCGCACCTCGCACCTTCACCATCCCGCTCACGCCGTGCCGCTGCAGGCCTCTCGCCCCCGCACGCGGCCTCACGCTCCGAGCGTCTCGCTTCTCTCCCTGCCGCCGGCGTACCCACGACCGGTCGGCTCCCGTACCCGAATCCCTGGAGCTCCCATGCCCCGCACCCTCAGACCCCATGCCCGTCGGCTCGCTCGCACCACCCTGCGAGCCGCCGTGACCGTCGGCCTCACGACGGCGCTCGTGGCCTGCTCGGCTGCGAGCGCCGAGGAGGCCGTCGTCGGCGAGTCGGGCCGGACCGTCCTGCGCTACGACGGCTCGGTCGGCCAGGTGACGTTCCCCGAGCTCGCGGCGGACCTCGGCTACTACGAGAAGGTCGAGCTCGAGTGGGTCGGCGACTCGACGGGTGGCCCGCAGAGCATCCAGGCCGCCGCGACGGGCTCGACCGACTTCGGCGGTGCGTTCAACGGGGCGATCGTCAAGCTCAAGGCCTCGGGCTCGCCCATCACGTCGGTCATCTCCTACTACGGCTCGGACGAGCTGTCGTACGGCGGCTTCTACACGCTCGAAGGGAGCCCGCTGACCGAGCCCAAGGACCTGATCGGCAAGTCGATCGGCGTCAACACCCTGGGCGCGCAGAGCGAGTTCGTCATCCGCGAGTGGCTGACGAGGGGCGGGCTGACCGCGGACGAGATCGACCAGGTCGAGCTCATCGTGGTCCCGCCCGTGAACGCCGAGCAGGTGCTGCGCGAGGGTCAGGTCGACGTCGTCGCGCTGTCCCGCGTCTTCCAGGACAAGGCCCTCGAACGCGGCGGGATCACGCCGCTGTTCAGCGAGCTCTCGCTGTTCGGCGACTTCAGCTACGGCACGTACATCTTCCGCGACGAGTACATCGCGCAGAACCCCGAGGTGGTCGAGGACTTCGTGCAGGGCACCGCGCGGGCCATCCGGTGGTCGCAGGTCACCCCGGTCGAGGAGGTCCGTGCCCGGTTCACGTCCATCATCGAGGGGCGCGGGCGCGGCGAGACCACCGACCTGGTCCCCTACTGGAAGTCCGCGAGCATCACGGCCCCGGGCGGTGTGATCGTCGATGAGGAGATCTCGACGTGGATCGACTGGTTGGTCCGCGAAGGTGAGCTCGAGGAGGGCCAGTTCTCTCCCGAGGACATCTACACCAACGACGACAACCCCTACGCGAACGGGACCTACCCGCAGGACGCCGGCCCCGACGGCGAGCCCGTCGAGGTGTCACCGTGAGCAGCGCGGTGACGGCAGCGCCGGCAGCGACGGCCCTGACCGCCCGCCCCAGCGCGACGGACTCCACGACGACGACGGACTTCCCGGGCTCGACGCCCAAGCTCCGCCTCGAGCACGTGCGCAAGGAGTTCATCGTGCGCGACAGCGCCGGCGGCCGCGGGGCCCGCAAGCGCTTCACGGCCGTCGAGGACTTCACGCTCGACGTCCGGGCGGGCGAGTTCCTGACGGTCGTCGGGCCCTCGGGCTGCGGCAAGTCGACGCTCCTGGACCTGCTGGGCGGGCTCACCGAGCCGACGTCGGGCCGGATCCTCCTCGACGGCTCCCCCGTGACCGGCCCCGGGCTGGACCGCGGCGTGGTCTTCCAGCAGTACGCGCTGCTGCCCTGGCGCTCGGCCCGCGCGAACGTCGAGTTCGGGCTCGAGGCCAAGGGCGTCGGGCGGGCCGCCCGAGCCCGGGTCGCCGACGAGTACCTCGACCTCGTGGGCCTCACGGCCTTCGCGGACCGGTACCCGCACGAGCTCTCGGGCGGCATGAAGCAGCGCGTCGCGATCGCTCGCAGCCTCGCGTTCGACCCCGAGGTTCTCCTGATGGACGAGCCCTTCGCGGCCCTCGACGCGCAGACGCGCGAGTCGCTCCAGGACGAGCTGCTGCGCATCTGGCGCACCACGGGCAAGACGATCGTCTTCATCACGCACGGCATCGAGGAGTCGGTGTACCTCGGCCAACGGGTCGCGGTCATGACGCCTCGCCCGGGGCGCCTGCAGACCGTGATCGACGTGGACCTCGCGGGAGCAGGCGACGCCGGCCGGTCCGGGGACGACAGCCGGACGGACCGCGGTCCGGCGGACCGCTCCGCCGACGACACCGGAGGGGACGTCCGTTCCTCGGCCCTGTTCGGCCGGTACCGGCACGAGGTGTGGAGCGCGCTCCACGGATCGCCCACCCCGGCGCAGGCCGCCGGAGCAGGAACCCACGAGGAGGACGCTCATGTCTAGCACCGCGACCACACCGGCCCGCGTGGCCCCGGTGCCCCCGGCCGAGGACACCGTCGCGTTCGCGGACCCGCCCACGCTGGGACGCCGTCAGGCACTCACGGCCGACGAGGACCCGACGCCCTCGCTCGCGGCCCGCCTGCGCGGCGTCGGCACCCGTGTCCTGCGGGCTTCGGCCGCGATCGTGCTCTTCCTCGTGATCTGGGAGATTGCGCCGCGCGTCGGGCTCGTCGACCGCGTCTTCCTCCCGCCCCTCAGCGCGGTGCTCGAGTCCTTCGGGGAGCTGCTCGTGAGCGGCGAGCTCGGCAAGCACGTCGGGACGAGCCTGACGCGGGCCGGCACGGGCTTCGCGATCGCGGTGCTCCTCGCGATCCCGCTCGGGATCGCGATCGGCTGGTGGGCGGGAGTGGCCCAGTTCCTCGGCCCGTTCCTCGAGCTGTTCCGCAACACCGCAGCCCTGGCGCTGCTCCCCGTGTTCATCCTCATCCTCGGGATCGGCGAGACCTCGAAGATCACGCTCGTCGTCTACGCGTGCTTCTTCCCCATCCTGCTCAACACGATCGCCGGGGTCCGCACGGTCGACCCGCTCCTGGTGAAGTCCGCCCGGTCGCTCGGGCTGCCGCCCGTCCGGCTGTTCCAGAAGGTCGTCCTGCCGGCCGCGGTCCCCACGATCTTCACGGGCATCCGGATGGCCGGGACGAGCTCGATCCTCGTGCTCATCGCGGCCGAGATGGTCGGCGCCAAGGCGGGCCTCGGCTACCTCATCACCTACGCCCAGTTCAACTTCCAGATCACGAACATGTACGCCGGGATCATCGCGATCTCGCTCGTCGGCGTCTCGATCAACGCCGTGCTCGTGGGCCTCGAACGGCACTTCTCGCGCTGGCGCACCACGTGAACAGGGCCCGCGCGTCCTGAGCGACCCGGCGCCGTACGCACGACCGACCTCCCGACCCCGCACCCAAGTCCACCACCACGACCAGAGGACGCACCATGACCCAGCAGCCCCGCCAGCTCAGCCTGAACCTCTTCATCCACCCGGCAGGCCACCACGAGGCGGCCTGGCGCCACCCGGACACCCAGCCCGAGCGCATCTTCACGGCCGACTTCTACACCGAGCTCGCCCGCAAGGCCGAGGCCGCGACGTTCGACGCGGTCTTCTTCGCCGACGGGCCCGTCCTGCACGACGGCATCGAGTTCAACAGCGTCGGGCGGCTCGAGCCGCTGCTCACGCTCGCGTCGATCGCCGCCGCGACCGAGCGGATCGGGCTCATCGCGACGGCCTCGACCACGTTCTACGACCCGTACAACCTGGCGCGTCTCTTCTCGACGCTCGACCACCTGAGCAACGGGCGGGCCGGCTGGAACATCGTGACGACGGCCTCCGAGGACGCGGCCCGCAACTTCGGCCTCGACTCCCACCCGGACCACGTCGAGCGGTACGCCCGGGCGGCCGAGTTCGTCGAGGTCGTCACCCGCCTCTGGGACAGCTGGGAGGACGACGCGGTCCTGATCGACCGGGAGTCGGGCCGTTACGCCGACCCGGCGAAGATCCACGACGTGGCCTTCCGCGGCAAGCACCTGCGGGTCGAGGGCGCGTTCAACGCAGCGCGCTCGCCCCAGGGGCACCCGGTCCTGGTCCAGGCGGGCGCCTCGAACGAGGGGCGCGCGTTCGCGAGCCGCTACGCCGAGGCGATCTTCACGGCCCACCAGCGCCTGGCCGACGCCCAGGCCTTCTACGCCGACATCAAGGCGGGGGCCGAGGCCCTGGGCCGCTCGCGCGACGCGGTCAAGATCCTCCCGGGCATCAGCCCGTTCATCGGCTCGACCGAGGACGAGGCGCGCGCGCTCGAGCGCGAGTTCAACGAGCTCACGGTCCCCGAGTACGGCCTGCGCCAGCTCGAGAAGCTCACCGGGGTCCGCCTCGACCACGCCCAGCTCGACGGCCCCGTCCCGGCCGAGCTCTTCGCGGGCGCGGGCGACGTGACCGACAACTCCCGCAGCCGCCTCCAGGTCGTGGCGGGCATCGTCGAGCGCGAGCAGCCCACGGTCCGCGGGCTGCTCCACCGTCTCGCCGGGGCGCGCGGCCACCGGGTCGTCGCGGGCACGCCTGAGCAGGTCGCCGACACGATCGAGGAGTGGTTCACGCAGGGCGCCGCCGACGGCTTCAACGTCATGCCGCCGTACCTGCCGGGTGGCCTGGACGACTTCGCCGACCACGTCGTGCCGATCCTGCGCGCGCGGGGCCTGTTCCGTACGGAGTACGAGGGCACGACGCTGCGTGACCACTTCGGGCTCGAGCGGCCCGCGAGCCGGTACGCGACACCCGCTGCGGAGCCGGCCGATGCCACGCACGGTGCGAGCGGTGCGCACGAGGCGAGCGACGTCGTCGGGCAGGAGGAGGCCCGGACCGCGGAGCCGGTCCTGGCGTGAGCACGGGCACGAGCGTCCCGCCGGTCAGGTTGGCCTGGACCGTCCACGTCCCCGCCGGGGTCTGGGGCGTGGCCCAGGGCGCGGCGGCACCGGTCGTCGCGCTCGCGGCGCGAGAGCACGGCGCGTCGCTCGGCGCGGCAGGGCTCGTCGTGGCGCTCGCCGGGCTCGGCCAGCTGATCGGCGACCTGCCGGCGGGGCGGCTCGTGTCCCGGTTCGGGGAGCGGCGCTCGATCATCGGGGCGGGCGTCCTGGCCGTGGTCGGCGTGGCGCTGTGCCTGGTCTCGTGGTCGGTGGCCTCGCTCGCGGTGGGAGTGTTCCTCGCGGGCCTGTCCCAGGCCGTGTGGGGCCTCGCGCGCCAGACGTACCTGGCCGAGGCCGTCCCGTTCGCGCGGCGGGCACGCGTCATGTCGACCGTCGCGGCCATGATGCGCGTCGGGTTCCTCGCGGGCCCGATCCTCGGGGCGGCGGCGATCCTCGCCGTCGGGACGAGGGGCGGCTTCGCGGTCCAGCTCGTGGCCGTGTGCGCGACGGCGGTCCTCATGGGCCGTGTGCCCGACGTCGGACGCTCCCCCCGGGCGCCCGGCTCGCCCGGCGACGCGGTCGCCCGGGAGGCGGGGCTGTGGCGCGTGGTCGTCGAGCACCGCCGGCTGCTGCGCACGCTGGGGCTCGGGGCCGCGCTCATGGGGCTCTCGCGCACGGCCCGCACCGTGGTGCTGCCCCTGTGGGCCGACGTCCTGGGCGTCGACGCCGCCACCACGAGCCTCGTCTTCGGGGCCAGCGCGGCGCTCGACGTGATCGTCTCGATCCCCGCGGGGTACCTCATGGACCGGTTCGGGCGGCGTGCCCTCGCGGTCCCGTCGCTGCTGGTCCTCGCCACCGGGTACGTCGGGCTCCCCTGGGCGGGTGGCGTCGCGTCGCTGACCGTCGTGGCACTGGTGCTGGGGCTCGGGAACGGGTTGAGCAACGGCGTCATCATGACGCTCGGAGCGGACGTCGCGCCGCCCGCGCAGCGCGCCGAGTTCTTCGGGGCGTGGCGGCTCATGCACGACGCCGGGGCCTTCGCGGGTCCCCTGGTCGTCGCGGGCACGGCGCTCGTGGCCCCGCTCGGGGCGGCGGCGCTCGTCGTCGGAGCGGCGTCGGCCGCCGGAGGTGCGGTGCTCTGGCGGTACGTGCCCGTGTGGGCGCCGCGGCCGGCCCTGCCGGCGGTCACTTCGTCGACGCTCCCGGAGGAGGCGGTCGAGGTGGCGGTCGAGGCCGTCCCCCGGTGATCCTGGAGACCCGCCCCGCCCGCGGACGGGCCCAGAGAGGACCGAGCCCATGACCGAGGACCGTGCTGCCGTCCCGCCCAGCGACCTCACGCCACGCATCGGGAAGGTCGCCACGCGCGAGCTCGCCCACCACGGGTACACCCGCTACGAGGACCTCACGCGCGCCACGGCCAAGGAGCTGCTCGCGATCCACGGGGTCGGGCCCAAGGCGATCCGGATCCTGGGCGAGGAGCTCGCCGAGCGGGGCTCGCGGTTCCGGGAGGACTGAGCCGGTCGTCGGGGCGCTCGGTCCTGGGCGACGAACCCTCCGGGCTGGGCGGGGTGTCGGCCGAGCAGGTTCGGCTGGGCCGAACCTGCGTTCGCTGAGCAGGACAAGGTCCCGTCCAGCAGAACACCTCCGTGCGGCACTCCCGGCCGCCGCTCGCCGACCGTCGCACCACCGACCGCGCCCGGCCCCTGGGCCTCAGCGCCCCAGGCCCTCCCGGGAACGCGCCAGCTCACCGAGCGTCGCAGCCTGGGCCCCGGTGAACGGCAGGTCGAACACCAGGAGCGCGTGCGCCGCACGGCCGACCAGCAACTCGACGCGCTCCTCCTGGTCCTCGATCGCGCACTCCTCGGCGGAGAACGCGATGTCGAGCTCGGTCGCCTGCCTGTCGATCCCGAGGTTCAGGACACCGTCGCGCACCTCGTCCCCGTCCTCCGCCTCGTCGTCCCACTCGGCCTGCGACAGAACGACGACCGCGACGAGACCCAGCACGTCAGGTCGTTCGACGACGCTCCCGAGGGCCGCGTAGAGCCGCTTGCTCGCCTCGATACCTGCTCCGGTCCACCCGTCGACGGCCTCGACCGGCGCTCCCTGCTCGGCGGCGATCGACGACGCGTCGACGTCGACCCACCCGTACTCGGGGTCGAGGTGGAACATCTGGGCAGCGGGGTCGTCCGCGACGCTCGGCCACGCCTTCTGGCGCCGCGTGCTCAGGCTCACGAGCACGTCCTTCCAGATCATGCGGTGGAGGGGGTCCTTCCACTTCTCGACGTCCCACCGGTCGCCCAGATACCCCTCGGGGTCAGGGGTCTCGTAGGGCGCGACGGCAGGCGAGGAGTCGTACGAGCGCAGGTAGGACGGGTCGGTAACGACGCGCGAGACGGCCTCGGGACCAGCCACGATCACCGCGTCCACGGTCCGCAGGAAGCGACGGCGCGCGAACGGGCGGTCCGGGCCCGTGAACGGGGCCTCGCCCGCGAAGCGGGCCACGGCCTCGGTGTCGAGCAGGTCGTAGGCCCGCGCGAGCTGGACCTTGGCCTTCGCGAGCAGCTTCGGGTCCATGGTCGCCGCGGCCTGGAGCCATGCCTGGGTGCTCGACGGCGTCACGCGCCCGCCGTACGGAGCCAGGACGGTCCACAGCTCGTCCCACGAGGACGGGTCGGACTTCTTGCGGAACAGCGAACCGAACAGCGACATCTGGGGGTCCTCACGTGAGCCGGGATCGGCGAGAAGCGTAGCCGGACCACGGCGGCGAGCGCCGCCGTCGGGCACGGTGCGGGCGACGTGGCCAGGTGCGCGGCACCGGCGCGGAAACGACCCGACGGTGGGGCTCCGGTCGGAGCCGCTCGCGCTCAGGCGCTGACGACCTGGATGACCTCGGTGTCGTCGTGCATGCGCGCGAGCGCGGAGACCACGGGAGGCTTGGGCACCGGGGGCTGCGCCTTGACGCCCGTGCTCTTGCTGCGTCGCGGGCGCGTCGGCACCGCGACGCCGAGCGACTTGAAGACCTTGCGCAGCTCGGCCTCGGTCCAGCCCGCGGCGAGCGCCTCGGAGAACGTCGCAGCGTAGGCGCGCTCGGCCTCGTCGAGCTGGGCGCGGGCGACCGCGACCTGCTCGGCCCGCTCGGCGAGGGCGCGACCTGCGGCCATGCGCTGCTCGAGGAGGTCGCGCAGCTGCGACTCGTACATGGTGGCGGTCTCGTCGGCGCTCATGACCCCAACCTACGGCCTGACCTGCACGGTCGCCAGGATCGCGAGGTGATCCGTGCCGGAGATCGCGATGGCTCCGACGTCGTCGACACGCATGCCCTGGTCGACGACCACGTGGTCCAGGTCGACGAGCGGCGGATAGCGTCGGCCGGCGGGCCACGACAGGCTCACGCCCTGCCCCGCGAGGCGGGTCGCGTCGGCGAAGCGCCCGCCCAGGAGGTCACGGAACGCCGAGTGGTCGAAGGTCGCGTTGAAGTCACCGAGCAGGATCTGCGGCGCGGGGTCGGCGTGCGCCGCGTCGCGCAGCAGCGCGAGGTCGCCCGTCCACAGGTCGACGTCCCCGGGTGTGGGCGGGTGCGGGTGGACGGCCGTGACGCGGACCGAGGTCCCGTCGACCTCGACGACGGCGCTCGGCTGGTGGAAGCGGCTCGCCACGCCCTCGCGCTCGTCGGTCAGCGGGGTCGCGCTCCACATCCCGCTGCCCGCCGCTCCCTCGGTCGGGTGGGTCGCGGTCCACGAGTACGGCAGCACGTCCTCGATCCCGGCTGCCACGAGCTCGGCCTCGAACTCCTCGCTCAGCTCGACCACGCTCAACAGCCCGACCTCCTGCTCGCGGACGGCCTCGACGACCGCCCGGGCGTCCGCACGCCCGTAGAGGACGTTGGCCGCCATGACACGCAGGGTCCCGTCCGCACCGGGCGCAATGCCCGGACCCGGCACGAAGAACGGCACGAGCCACACCGCGTGCGCGACGACGAGCACCCCCGCGGTCGCGCTGAGCACCCACCGCCGCCGGCTCAACGAGAGCAGCAGCACCACGAGCGCCGCGAGGGCCACCCATGGCGTGAAGGACACGAGCTGGGCGAGGGGCGTGACGTCATCGAACCCCAGGGCGCGGGCGAGCGTGAGCGCACCCACCCCGACGAGGCACGACGACAGCAGGACCGTCCACACGACACCGCCCACGCGACGCGTCCGCGACGGCGTGCGCGCTGCCGCGCGTGCCGGGGCGCTCACGGGGCGACCTGCACCGTGACGGCGAGCGCGCGGTGGTCCGACCCCGGGACCACGAGCGACTCGAGGTCGTCGACCCGCATGCCCTCGTCGACCACGACGTGGTCGAGGTCGAGGAACGTCGGCACCCGTTCCCCCACGGGCCACGACAGGTTCAGGCCGCGCCCGGCCGTGCGCGTCGCGTCGTGGAACCGGTCGCCCAGGACGGCGCGGAACGACGCGTGGTCGTACGTCGAGTTGAAGTCGCCCAGGAGCACCTGCGGCAGGGGCTCGTCGTGGGCACGGCGGGCGAGGTCCGCCATCTCCTGGTGCCACACGCCCGTGATCTCGGGGAGCGGCGGGACCGGATGGACGGCGGTCACGCGAACGGGCGTGCCGTCCACGTCGACCGTGGCTGCGGGCATGGCGAACGTGCTCCACTCTGTCGTGTCGGGGTCGGTCAGCGCTGTCTTGCTCCACAGGCCGCTCCCGGGCGAGCCGGTGCCCACCTTGGCGTCGACGTGATGCGGCATGACCGCCTCGAGCCCTGCGGACTCGAGGCGGTCGTGGAAGTCGGCCGTGAGCTCGACGACCGCGAGCACGTCGGCCTCCTGGTCGCGAACCATCCGCACCACGGCGGCGGCGTCCGCCTGCCCGAAGTACGCGTTGACCGTCAGGACCCGCAGCGTGCCCTGGGCGTCTGCCTCGATGCCCTGCCCGGGCACGAAGAAGGGCGCGACCCACGCGACCTGGACCACGAGCGCGACCGCGCACAGGATCGCAAGGAAGCGGCGCCGCAGGACCAGGGCCGTCGCCGCCACCAGCAGCGCGAGCGGGACGACCCACGGCGTCACGCCGACGACCTGCGCGAGGGGCGTGACGCCGTCGTACGGCACGGCACGTACGAGCGTCATGGCCAGGACCAGCCCGCCCACGACCCACAGCACCAGCCCGACGGCGCGCCCACCGGGACGACGTCGGGCTGCGGGGGCGGGGGTGGGGCCGACGGGCGGGGTGGTCGGTGAGGACGGTGACTCGGCCGTCGAGGCGGCGATCTCCCCCGTGGTGCGGCTGTCCCCTGTCATGCAGCGACCCTATCGACCGGTTCGCACGGTTCTGGGCCGGTCGGCCCCCGCCGGTGCGGGAGCCCGGTGCAGCACACGGAGGGATCCTGTGAACGACACTCTCGGCGAGGGGTTCGCCGCGAGATGCGGCCAACGGGGGTCGGAACCCGTCCTGGACCCCCGTTGGCCGCAACTCGCGAAGGCCCGCCGTGGTGGAGACGCACGAAGGGCGAGCGCACGGTCGCGAAGACCGCGCACTCGCCCCTCGGGTCGGACGACTAGCCGAAGATCCCCGGCAGCGTCGCGCGGAAGACCTGGTCGGCCTCGCTCAGCGGGATCGTGAAGATGCCCTCGATCTCGAGCGACTCACCGGTCTCGGCGACCTCGGCCGGCTCGGTGCCGGTCACGCCGATCTTGAGGACGGGCACGCCGCGGGCGACGCACGCGTCGACGAGCTTGGTCTCCTCGCTGCGCGGCACGGCGACGAGCGCGCGGGCCGTGGACTCGGAGAACAGGGCCTCGAACGGGGTCACACCGTCGCGGGTCGCGAGGGCGTCGATCGACACCTTGGCGCCGGTCCCGAACCGCAGCGACGCCTCGAGCAGGCCCTGGACCAGGCCACCCTCGGAGAGGTCGTGCGCGGCGGAGACCAGGTGGTCGCGGCTCGCGTTGACGAGGACCTCGGCCAGGGCGCGCTCGGCCGCGAGGTCGAGCTGCGGGGGAACGCCGCCGAGGTGCTGGTGGACGACGTCGGCCCATGCGGAGCCGTCGAGCTCGGCGCGGGTCGTGCCGAGGAGGTAGATGGCCTCCCCCGCCTCGCGCCAGCCGGACCCGGTGGCGTGCGCGACGTCGTCGAGCACGCCGAGGACGCCGACGACCGGCGTCGGGTGGATCGACGAGTCGATCTGCCCGGGCTCTCCCGTGCCGTTGTAGAGCGAGACGTTGCCGCCCGTGACGGGGACGCCGAGGGTCTGGCACGCGTCGGCCAGGCCTTCGATGGCCTCGACGAGCTGCCACATCGAGTCGGGGTCCTCGGGCGAGCCGAAGTTGAGGCAGTCGGTGATGGCGAGCGGGCGCGCGCCGGTCGTGGCGACGTTGCGGTACGCCTCGGCGAGCGCGAGCTGGGCGCCCGTGCGCGGGTCGAGCTTGGCGTAGCGGCCGTTGGCGTCGGTCGCGAGCGCGACCCCGAGGCCCGTGGTCTCGTCGACACGGATCACGCCGCCGTCGTCGGGCTGGGCGAGGGCCGTGTTGCCCTGGACGAAGCGGTCGTACTGGTTGGTGACCCACTCCTTGGACGCGAGGTTGGGCGAGCCGAGCAGGCGCAGCGCGGTTGCGCGGAGCTCGTCGGCCGTCTCGGGACGAGCGAATCGCGCGGCGCCCTCACCCGTCGAGATGCTGTCCGCGTTGAGGCCGTCCATCCACGTGGGGCGTGCGTAGGGGCGGTGGTAGGTGGGGCCCTCGTGCGCCACGGACTTGGGGTCCACGTCCACGATGCGCTCGCCCTGGTGGTCGATCGTGAGGCGACCCGTGCCCGTGACCTCGCCGATGACCGAGGTCTCGACGTCCCACTTGCCCGTGATCGCGAGGAACTCGTCGAGCTTGTCGGGAGCGACGACGGCCATCATGCGCTCCTGCGACTCCGACATGAGGATCTCGCCCGCGTTGAGCGACGGGTCGCGCAGCAGGACCGAGTCGAGCTCGACGTGCATGCCGCCGTCACCGTTGGACGCGAGCTCCGACGTGGCGCACGAGATGCCGGCCGCGCCGAGGTCCTGGATGCCCTCGACGACGCGTGCCGCGTAGAGCTCGAGGCAGCACTCGATGAGGACCTTCTCCATGAAGGGGTCGCCGACCTGGACCGAGGGGCGCTTGGCGGGCACGCCGTCCTCGAAGGTCTCGGACGCGAGGATCGAGGCGCCACCGATGCCGTCGCCGCCGGTGCGCGCACCGAACAGGACGACCTTGTTGCCCACGCCCGAGGCGTTGGCGAGGTGGATGTCCTCGTGGCGCAGCACGCCGATACACAGCGCGTTGACGAGGGGGTTGCCCTGGTACGAGGAGTCGAAGACGAGCTCGCCACCGATGTTCGGCAGGCCGAGGGAGTTGCCGTAGCCGCCGACGCCCGACACGACGCCGTGCACGACGCGCGCCGTGTCCGGGTGGTCGACCGCACCGAAGCGGAGCTGGTCCATGACGGCCACGGGACGCGCGCCCATCGAGATGATGTCGCGGACGATCCCGCCGACGCCCGTCGCAGCACCCTGGTAGGGCTCGACGAAGCTCGGGTGGTTGTGGGACTCGACCTTGAACGTCACGGCCCAGCCGTCACCGATGTCGACGACGCCCGCGTTCTCGCCGATGCCGACGAGGAGGTGCTTCTTCATCTCGTCGGTCGTCTTCTTGCCGAACGTGCTCAGGTGCACCTTGGACGACTTGTAGGAGCAGTGCTCCGACCACATGACGGAGTACATCGCGAGCTCGGCAGCCGTGGGGCGTCGCCCGAGGATGTCGCGGATGCGCTGGTACTCGTCCGGCTTGAGGCCGAGCTCCGCGAAGGGCTGCGCCTCGTCGGGGGTGGCGGCTGCGCGCTCGACCGTGTCGAGGTGCGGCCGGTGCTCGGAGGTCGCTGCGGCGGGCGTCGGGGCGTTGCTGGGGGCGGTCATCGAATCCCTCGGGGTGGCGTGCCAGCCGGCGCGTTTCGACGAGCGAGTCATCGGGGAGGCGACCGGCACGGGGCTGCACAGGTGCGGCCAGTTTACCGGGGGTTGGGGGCGGCGCGGTCGGGCGTCCACGAACGCGTTCCTGGAGGTGCGGGTAGGCCCGTGGGCTGCGCGGATGCGCTCGCCTCGGGCGGTGAGGACCGGGTGCGCGGGGGGCCGGGGCTGCGGCGGGGTTAGCCTCGCACGGTGACCTCGACCGTTCGCCGCCCTCGTTCGCGCCCCGCCCTCGTCGGGGCGGCGCTGGTGGCCTGCCTGCTGGTGGGCTGCACCGGGCCCGACGGCGCCGCTCCCGTCCCCGGGTCGTCCTCGCCTGCCGAGGGGGTTCCCTCTGACGGGCCCCCTGGCGATCCGGATCTCGAGCCCGCTGCGCCGGCCATGACGACGCACTCCCTCACGGCCGACGGGATCGAGCTGTTGCTGTCGGTGCCGGTCGGGGCTGCGCCCGGCGGGGCCGAGGGAGAGAGCGGTGCGCCGGCCGCGGCGGACGACATTGCCGACGGGGTTGCCGGGGCCGACGGGGCTGCCGGTGAGCCGGCCGAGGCGGCCGAGGCGGGCGATCCGGCAGGGACCGGTACGGCGGCCCCCGGGCAGGTAACACCGGTGACCGTGACCTCCGACGAGGACGGGTCGAGCCGGGTCTCGTTCGGACTCTCGGCCTCGGCGGCCGGGACGGGGTCCGGCTCCGACAGCGGTGGCGACAGCGACAACGGCACAGCGACCGGCACGACGGACGGCGCGACCGCCACCGCGACGCTCGACCTCGTCTCCCCCGCCGACGGTTCGCTGCTCCGCAACGGCGACGGCAGCATCAGCGTGCTCGACGCGGCGGGCACGCCGCTCGGCGGGCTGTCGGCGCCGGAGGCGACGGAACCGTCCGGATCCACGCTCCGCGCAGGAGTCGTGGTCGTGGCGCCGACCCGCGCGGAGGTGCGGGTCAAGGCTGCGGGGGTGACGCCGTCGGGCACGGCGGGGACCACCGCGAGCACCCCGCCCGACGACGTGACCGTGACGACCTGGCTCGGCGCGCAGGGCGTGCGCAGCGCGACCTGGGGGAACCGCGAGGGCGGGCGCTCGCTCGCGGTGGACCCGACGCCGTGGGCGCGGCAGTCGGGCCTGGTGGGCGAGGAGACCGCGTGGGCGCAGCTCGTCGCGAGCGAGCCCGAGGCGGACTCGTCGACCATGCGCGACCAGTTCGACTGCCACGCGCTGGGCGCGACCGACAAGAAGACGTGGAACCTCGAGCCGTGGCGGCCCGACGTCGGGTTCCTCGCGACGGTCGCGGCGCGCTGCAACCCGACGTCGTAGTCCTGGGTGCCGAGCACGAGGTTGCGGACGATATCCAGCGGATTCCGCCCGCAACCTCGTGCTCGACCGGTCGCAACCTCGTGTTCGGCGCCGAGGGCCCTAGCATCGGCGGATGCTCTCCGACCTGCCTCCCCTCTCGCTCCTGCTCGACGCGGCCGCGGCCTGGTCCGCCTCGACCGGAGGTGGCGGGGTCCGGCTCGTCGAGGAATGGGTCTGGCCCCACGGCCAGTCCCGCGTCGCGCGCGTGCGGACGGGGGCGGGTGACGTCGTCGTGAAGTGGGAGCGCTCGGCGCGCAACGTGGAGCGCGAGGTCGAGGCCCTGCGGCGGTACGTCCGCGTGCTGGGGGACGACGCCGGTCAGCTGCTCGCGGCCGACATGGACGCGCACGTGCTGGTGATGACGCACGTGCCCGGGACGCTCGCCGCCGGTGCGGCATCCCTCGCCCCGGACGTCCACCGGCAGGCGGGCACGCTGCTCGCGCGGCTGCACGCGAGCGCCCCGGCCGTGCCCGACGAGGGCTACGGCGAACGCCTCCTCACCGAGCTCGACGAGAAGGTCGCTGCGCACGCCGACCTCGTCGACGCGGCGGACCTCGTGCGGCTGCGCGAGGTCGCGGCGCCCGTGGCCGGCGTGCGGTCCGTGCGGCTCGTGCCCGCGCACCGCGACTTCGGTCCGCGCAACTGGCTGGTCGACGCGGCGGGGCACGTGCGCGTGATCGACTTCGCGCACTCCGAGCCCTCGCCGTGGGCCGTGGACCTGCAGAAGCTCACGATGCGCGAGTGGCGGGGCCGCGCTGACCTGGAGGCGGCGTTCCTCGAGGGCTACGGACGCGTGCCCGACGACGAGGATCGCCTCGTGCTGCGCGCGTACGTCGCGCTCTCGGCGCTCGCGACCATCGCGTGGTCGGTCGCGCACGACGACCCGGGGTTCGAGGCCGAGGCCAGGTCGGTGCTCGCGGAGCTCGTGGCGGGCTGACCGGTCGGCCTTCTGTGCCGGCCTTCGGTGCCGTCGCTGGGTGCCGAGCACGAGGTTGCGGTCGCTGTCCGGCGGATTCCGACCGGAACCTCGTGCTCGACCGGTCGCAACCTCGTGCTCGACCGGTCGCAACCTCGTGCTCGACCGCTCAGCCGAGCCCGAGCATCTCCCGGACCGGCCCGACGCCGTGCAGCGTCACCTCGGGTCGCAGCGCCTCGGCGCGGGACTCCCAGTCCTCCCGGTCGAGGCGGTACCGGACGTCGCCTGCGGGCTTGCCCTCGCGCGCGAGCGTCGCCGTGCCGTTGGGCCGGTAGCCGATCTTGCGCGTGACACCGTTCGACGGACCGTTGTCCTCCCAGGCCGACGTCGTGGCCGTCTGCGCGCCGAACCCCGTGAAGAGGAGCTCGAGGATCATGAGGCGAGCGAGCGTACCGACCCCGGCCCCCTGGTGCCGGCGCCCCAGCCACGAGCCCGACTCCGCGGTGCGCGTCACCACGAAGTCCGAGGCCGTGAGAGCCTGCACGCCCAGCACCTCGCCTCCGCGGACCACGGCGAGCTCGATCGCCCAGGACGCGGGCGAGATCCGGGACGCGGCACCCCACTGGTAGGCCAGGATGCTGCGGCCGACCTCGACCGCCGAGCCGCGCGACCACGGGAACACGAAGGGCATGAAGCCCTCGTCGTGGATGCCCTCGCCACCGACCGCCGCGAGCTGGAAGAGCAGGTCCTCGTCGAGATGACGTAGCTCCAGGTCCCCCGAGACGACGCGCAGCCCGGACGGGGGCCAGAGCTCTGTGCGCGACGGGCGCCCGGTGCCGCGCGCAGCCTGGTCGGGGGCGTGAGCCGCGGGATCGCGCGTCGGGTCGGGTGCGGAATCGGGTGCCATCGGTGCAGCCTGGCCGAGTGCACGAGGCGCGTCAACAGGATTCCCGTGGCCGAAGCGCCCCGGACGCACGAAGGGACCCGCAGGCCCGACGCGACGGCTGGTGGTCGTCACGCCGGACCCACGGGTCCCTGGCTCCCTCGGCGGCGGTACCGCTCCGCCGGGCCCCGAGGTCGTTCGTGCGGTGCGGCTGGTGCCGCACCTGCTGCCGCGTTTGCCGAACAGACGGTTGTCGTCCGTCGACCATGCGGTTGCCGTCAGAATTCAGCAGGATTCGAACGCCCACCGCATGCTCGGCACCGAGGCCGGACCGGCACGGAACCCAGACCCTGACGGCGCCGGGAACCAGACCCCGCGTGCCGTCAGCGCCTCGCGGCCTTCGACCCGCCTCGTGCCGCCGCCTTGGCCGCGGCCTTCTCGCGCGCCTTGATCGACTTCTCGCTCACGGGCTCGTCGCCGCTGGCCCGCAGCTGCCGGTAGTACTCCCGCGCCTCGTCCTGACGCACCTGCTCGGCCCCCGACGCGATCTTCGCGCGCAGGTGCTCGGGGCCGTAGCCCCAGGCGTCGACCAGGTCCTGGGCGTGGGGGCGCAGGCGCGCGACGAGGCGGTCGATGTAGCCCGTCACGATGCGCGCACGCTGCGCGGACAGGCGCCCGTTGATCAGGTACCAGGCGAGGTTGCGCTCGATGACCGTGAGCCCGAACAGGTCACGGACCCATGTGAGGACCTGGCGCGTGCCCGCGTCCTCGATGGTCTCGAGGGCCTGCGTGAACGCCTCCCAGTGCAGCAGGTCGGCGTGCGCCTTCGCCATCTCGATGAGCTCGTGCTGGTGCTCGTTGAAGAGCTCGGCGGCCTTCTCCGGCGTGGCCTTCTGCGCGGGGCGCAGGGCCGCCGCGACGTCGGCGACCATGGTCTCGACGCGGTCGGTCAGCAGCTCGCGCTGGTTGCCGACGTCCTTGAGGTGCCCAGCCGCACGGCGCGGGTCGCCCACGTCCGCGATGGTCTGGGCGGCCCGCTTGAGCGGCGTGCGGTGCAGTGCGGCATCGGCGGCCTGCTCGACCACGAACCGGGCCATCTGCCCGGGCGAGATGTCCTTGAACTCCTTGCCGTAGTCGGCCAGGAGGCGCTTGGCGACGAGCTGGAGCAGCACGGTGTTGTCGCCCTCGAACGTCACGTACACGTCCATGTCGGCGCGCAGGCTCGTGATCCGGTTCTCCGTGAGGAACCCCGCGCCGCCGCAGGCCTCGCGGGCCTCCTGGAGCGTGTCGAGCGCGAACCACGTGCTCATCGGCTTGAGCGAGGCCGCCATGGTCTCGAGGTCCTCGCGCGACTCGGGGGTGTCGTTCTCGCCCGAGAACACCAGGTCGAACAGGTCGAGCAGGCGGTCGTGCGCGAAGTGCATCGCGTAGGTCTGCGCGATGCGCGGGATCAGGCGGCGCTGGTGCGTGCCGTAGTCGAGGATCACGACCTCGTCGACGGGCGAGGCCGCGTTGAACTGGCGACGCTGGTTGCCGTAGGTCACCGCGGTCGTGAGGCCCAGCTTCGACGCCGTGATGGCGGCACCGTCGAGCGAGACGCGGCCCTGGACGAGCGAGCCGAGCATCGTGAAGAAGCGACGCCCGGGGCTGTCGATCGGCGAGGTGTACGTGCCGTCCTCGGCGACCTGGCCGTAACGGGCGAGGAGGTTCTCGCGCGGGACGCGGACGTGCGTGAAGTGCAGGCGACCGTTGTCGATCCCGTTGAGCCCGCCCTTGAGCCCGTCGTCCTCCCCGCCGACGCCGGGAAGAAAGGCCCCCGCGGCGCCGTCAGCCGTGGTCTCGCGGATGGGCGCGTAGAACGCGTGGACGCCGTGGTTGACGCCGTTCGTCACGAGCTGCGCGAAGATGACCGCCGCCGTGCCGTTGACCGCCGCGTTGCCGAGGTAGTCCTTCCAGGCACCGCGGAACGGGGTGTGGACGACGAACTCCTGCGTGGCCGGGTCGAACGTCGCGGTCGTCGCGATCGAGGCGACGTCCGAGCCGTGCCCCGTCTCGGTCATGGCGAACGCACCGGGCACCGAGGCGTCCATCGCGGCCGGGAGCAGGCGGTCCTGCTGCTCGGGCGTGCCGAGGTGCAGGATCGCCGCGGCGAACAGGCCCCACTGGACGCCCGCCTTGATCTGGAGCGAGGGGTCCGCGGCGACGAGCTCCTCGAACCCGGCGAGGTTGCCGCCGGCGTCGTCCTGCCCGCCGAGGCGCGTCGGGAACCCGCGGTGCACCTGCCCGATCTCGACGAGCTGCTTGACCTGGTCCATGACGCGCTCGCGGTGCTCGGTGAGCGAGAGCCCCTCGATGCGCTGGAACCGCTCCTCGCCCGCGGTCGCGCGCGCCTTGGCGCGCAGGTCGGCCCACCGGCCCAGGAGCTGGTGCGAGAGGTCGGCCACGTCGACGCGGACCTCGCCCTCGGGCATCGGGGGGGTGACGCCTGCGGCGGGGATGGACGTGGAGGTCGCTGCGCCGTCGCCCCGCTGGGTGTCGCGGGCTGCGGTGCGGTCAGAGGTGGTGGTCATCGGGACTCCTGTGTGCCGGTGGTAGCCATGAGAAGGATCAGAGGTCGTCGGTGGAGGGGGCGGCGGTGCCGTCCGAGGCGGCGGTGCCGCCGGGGGCGCCGCCGGTCGCGGCGCCGGTCGCGGCGTCGTCGGTCGTGGCGCCCCGGCCACGGGCCATGACGCCCACGGGGCCGCCCCACAGCCAGGCCGCGACCCGCTCGGTGAGCTCGTCGCGGTCCGGGGTGTCGGGGTCGTCGTGGTGGCCGAGCCACCACTCGCCCGCGCCGCGCACGAACCCGACCGCGCCCGCGGCCCAGGCCGCGGCGTCGGCGGGCGTGACGTCGGCCGCGCGCGTGAAGGGCTGGGCGACGAGCTCGGTCACCGAGTCGAGGAACGCCGCGAGGGGCGCCGAGGCCGTGCGGGCCGTGCCGTCGGTGCCGGCGATGGCGCCCGTGCGGGTCACGAAGTAGTAGACGTTGGGCGAGCTCGCGATCATCTCGAGGTACACGCCGACCATGGCGCGCAGCGCCCGGCGCGGTGTCTCGGCGGACTCGGCGGCCTGGGTCAGGGCGTCGTGCATCTGCCCGACGACCGACGCCCCGATCGCGATCTGCAGGCCGGTCTTGTCCTCGAAGTAGCGGTAGATGATCGACTTGGACGTGCCCGAGGCCGCCGCGATCTCGTCCATGGAGACGCCCGGTCCACCCTTGTGGACGGCCTTGCGGGCCGCGTGCACGAGCTCGGCGCGGCGGATCGCGCGGTGGTCGTCCCAGCGGGTCGAGCGTCCGTCCACGACGGGAGCAGGAGCGGGTGCGGGGGCGCGGCCGGGGGCACGGTGGAGCACGGCGGAGCGAGGCCGTCCGGTCCTGCCGTTCGTGTCGCCGTTGATCACACAGTCCTCCAGAGGTGCCCGACGTCGGTGTCGTCCCTGGTCGTCCGTCCGTCGGTCCGCGAGTGGTCCTCACGACGGCGTCCTGCCCTGGCGGGAACGCCGGGCACAGGGAGTGAAGGGTGTGACCCGCCTCACGATACCGAGAGTATCAGGTACTGTGGGTCTTGGACACCGCGTGGATCGCGCCCGCGGTCCGAGATCCTCAGCAACGAAGCGAGAGAGAGCAGCCGAAGTGGCCATCCGGAAGACGCAGCAGCCCACCCCCACGCCCAGTTCCCCCCAGCAGCCCCCGGCCCTCCGCGACGCCTACGTCCTGGGCGGCAACCGCATCCCGTTCGCACGCGCCGGCGGGAAGTACACAGGGGCCAGCAACCAGGACATGTTCACGGCCGCCCTCGAGGGACTCGTGGCCCGCTACGGCCTCCAGGGCGAGCGCCTGGGCGAGGTCGTCGGCGGCGCGGTGCTCAAGCACTCGCGCGACTTCAACCTGGTCCGCGAGTCGGTCCTGGGCTCATCACTCTCGCCCCAGACCCCGGCGTTCGACCTCCAGCAGGCGTGCGCCACTGGCCTCGAGGCCGTCGTCACCGTGTCCAACAAGATCCGCCTCGGGCAGATCGAGTCGGGCGTCGCGGGCGGCTCCGACACCGTGTCCGACGCCCCCATCGCGGTGAGCGAGGGGCTGCGCAAGGCGCTGCTCAAGGCCAGCCACGCCAAGACCCTGGGCGCTCGGCTCAAGGCGTTCGCCTCGGTGCGCCCCGGCGACCTGGCGCCGTCGACCCCCAGCACGGGCGAGCCCCGCACCGGCCTGTCGATGGGCGAGCACCAGGCGATCACGACCGCCGCGTGGGGCATCACGCGCGAGGCGCAGGACGAGGTCGCGCTGAACAGCCACCTGAACCTCGCCGCCGCGTGGCAGGCCGGGTTCTTCGACGACCTCGTCACCCCGTTCCGCGGCCTCACGCAGGACCAGAACATGCGCGCCGACTCGTCGGCCGAGAAGCTCGCGTCCCTCAAGCCCGTGTTCGGCAAGCACCTCACGCCGAGCGCGCCCACGCACGGGGCGGCGGCGGGCGGAGACGCCGGACCCGCTCAGCCGGTGGGCCCCACCATGACGGCCGGCAACTCGACCCCCCTGACCGACGGCGCCTCGGTCGTCCTGCTCGGTTCGCGCGAGTGGGCCGCCGAGCACGACCTGCCGGTCCTGGCCCGCGTGGTCGACGCCGAGTCCGCGGCCGTCGACTACGTGCACGGCCACGAGGGCCTGCTCATGGCCCCTGCCCACGCGGTCCCCCGTCTGCTCGCCCGCAACGGCCTCACGCTCGAGGACTTCGACGTCTACGAGATCCACGAGGCCTTCGCCTCGACGGTCCTGACCACGCTCGCCGCGTGGGAGGACGACGACTACTGCCGCACCGAGCTCGGCCTCGACGGCGCCCTGGGGTCGATCGACCGCTCGCGTCTCAACGTCAACGGTTCGTCGCTCGCCGCAGGGCACCCGTTCGCCGCGACGGGCGGGCGCATCGTCGCCACGGCAGCGAAGCTCGTCGCGCAGAAGGCCTCCGAGACCGGTCGCCCCGCCCGCGCGCTCATCTCGATCTGCGCGGCCGGCGGCCTGGGCCTCGCCGCGATCATCGAGAGCGCCGACGACCTGTCCACCACGCCTGCGCAGAGCACCGAGAGCTGAGGGAACCCGCCATGACCGACAAGTACCTGTCTGCCGTGAACTCGGGCTTCACCAAGACGCTCGCCAAGAAGCTCGGCCTCCCCCGGCCCGCCGTCCTGCGCCGCTACCGTTCGGGCGACCCGCTCGTGCCCGGCCCCGTGCTGGTGATCGGCGAGCCCGGCTCGGCCGCCGACACCACCGCGGTCGCCCAGGCCCTGCTCGGCTGGGACCTCGACGTGCGGCAGAACGCGAACGGCGCCGAGACCCGCTGGGGTGCGATCGTCGTCGTCCTGACGGGTGCGACGAGCCCTGCCGACTTCTCGGCCCCCGTCCTCGAGCTGGGCGCGAACCTGCGCCAGCTCGCGCCCGGCGGCCGCGTCGTGACCGTCTCGCGTGCACCGGCCGACGACGACACGCCCCTGCTCGCGGCGACCCGCCAGGGCGTCGACGGGTTCCTGCGCTCGCTCGCCAAGGAGCTGCGCGCGGGGGCTACGGCCAACGGCATCCAGCTCACCGACGGCGCCGCCCCCGACTGCACCTCGGCCCTGGCCACGCTGCGCTTCTTCCTCTCGGCGAGGTCGGCGTTCGTCGACGGCCAGCTGCTGCACGTGGGCCCGGTCGCGAGCGCCGAGGCCCCCGACTGGGACCGCCCCCTCGCGGGGCGCGTCGCGGTCGTGACGGGCGCAGCCCGCGGGATCGGGGCGGCCATCGCCCGGACGCTGGCCCGCGACGGCGCGACGGTCGTCGTGGTCGACGTCCCCGCGGCGGGCGAGTCCCTCGCGAAGGTCGCGAACGAGATCAAGGGCACGGCTCTGCAGCTCGACGTCACGGCCGACGACGCGGGCGCACGGATCCTCGAGCACGCGCGGACCCGCCACGGCGGTCTGCACATCCTGGTCCACAACGCCGGGATCCTGCGCGACAAGCTCCTCGCCAACATGTCCCCCGACAAGTGGGACGCCGTGATCGCGGTCAACCTGCTCTCGCAGCTGCGCATCAACGACTACCTGCTGGGCGCGAGCGGCTTCTCCGAGGCCCCGCACATCGTCTCGCTCGCGTCGACGAGCGGCATCGCGGGTAACCGTGGCCAGACGAACTACGGCGCGTCCAAGGCCGGGGTCATCGGCCACACGCGCGCGACGGCACGCCTCCTGGCCCCGCTCGGCGGCTCGGCCAACGCGGTCGCGCCCGGGTTCATCGAGACCGACATGACGGCGTCGATCCCGCTCGTCCAGCGCGAGATGGCGCGCCGCGTGTCCTCGCTCCAGCAGGGTGGCCTGCCGATCGACGTCGCGGAGGCCATCGCCTTCCTCGCGTCGCCCGCGGCGGTCGGCGTCAACGGCCAGGTGCTGCGCGTGTGCGGCCAGAGCCTGGTGGGCGCGTGACGGCCGCCACGCACGAGACCCGCAACCCGCGCCTCGTCACGCTGCCCTCGCTGCCGGGGCTCGGCGGCCTGTACGCGAAGGGCGTGGCGTCGTCGGGCCGGATCGCCGTGACGCGCTCCCCCGTGGGGCGCGCCCTGCCCGGGACGCGCGACGTCGTCCTTCCCAGCGTCGTCTACCGCGTCACCGACGTCCCGACGTCGGGCGTGACCGAGCACCTGACCGACTACCAGCGGCTGATCGGCGAGCGCGTGTGCGACACCCTGCCCGCGGGGTACCTGCACGTGCTCGCGTTCCCGCTCGCGACCGCGCTCATGGTGCGCGGCGACTTCCCGCTGCCGCTGCTGGGGCTCGTGCACGTGTCCAACGCGGTCTCGGTGCACCGGCCCGTGCAGGTCGGGGACGTGCTCGAGGTCCGTGCGACGGCCCAGGACCTGCGCGCGCACCGGCGCGGGGTCCAGGTGGACCTCGTGACCGAGGTCAGCACGGGGGGCGAGCTCGCCTACCGTGGCGTCTCGACGTACCTGGCCAAGGGGTTCGGGCTGCCGTCGGGCGAACGGGCAGCCGACGAGGCGCCGCCTCAGCGGATAGACGAGGCGCCGCGCGAGGAGTTCGTACCGCCGGTCCCGACGGCGCGCTGGGAGCTCGGCAGCGGGGTCGGGCGCGCGTACGGCGCGATCTCGGGCGACCGCAACCCCATCCACACCTCGGCCCTGGGTGCCAAGGCGTTCGGCTTCCCGCGGACCATCGCGCACGGCATGTACACGGCTGCGCGCGCGCTGGCCGAGGTCGGCGCCGCGCGCGGCGACGCGTACGACTGGACGGTCGAGTTCGAGAAGCCGGTCCTGCTGCCGGGCACGGTCCAGGTCGCGATCACCCGCGCGCCCGACGACGGTGCTCACCCGGGTACGGACGCAGGCTTCACGTACGTGGGCTGGAACGGGAAGAGCGGCAAGCGGCACTTCAGCGGGACGGTCACGCCGCGCTGAGCGCTCGTGCCGCCGCCCGCCGAGAAGTGAGTAGATGCCCCTGATCGGGTCAGATCAGGGGCATCTACTCACTTCTCGGCGACAGCCCGGCTCAGCGCCCCGCGAGGAACGACCGCACGTCCGCCGAGGACAGCTGAACGATCGCCTTGACCCCCAGCCCGATGACCAGGAGGTCGACCAGGAAAGGGAGAAGAGCAAAGCTGCCGTCGAACATCCCCAGGACGCGAAGACCGATGCCGATCCCGGCGACCCAGAGCGCGACCGTCCGCGCCGTCGCGCCTCCCACCGCCACCTTGGGTGCCAGGACGAGGTAGACGGCCGAGAACGCGAGACCGACGACCACGAGCACGAGCGAGACCGCGAGAAGGACCAGCATGTCCGGCGAGTCGCCGAGGAGCATGAGCAGCAGCAGCACGCTCAGCACACCGCCGACGATCCCGATCCATCCCAGGGTCTTGAGCGTCTTGGCGGCCTTGCGGAAGTCGTCCGGGATGATGCGCTTGACGGGGACGTCCTGGATCGGCGAATAGTCGTACACGGCGGGCCCTGCTCTCGGTCGGCGACCCCCTCGTCGGGGTCGGCGACGACGAACCTAGGGGATCGGGCATCTCGGGCGCAACGCCGCCACGGCGCCGAGCCTTCTGCACCTACGGCTCACCCCGCGGTCCGCCGGATGCTCCGCCGCCACCGACGTTCGAACACCACGTCCTGGCCGTCGCGCGCCACGACCTCGTCGTCGGTGTGGAAGTACTCGGCGTCGCACGAGATCTCCGAGCGCGTCACGATGCTCGCGTCCCACGCGAGGTCGGCCGGCGTGGCCCCTGGCCTGCGCAGCCGCACGCTCCAGTCCGAGCGCGTGCGCGCGCTCAGCGGGTCGCGCCCGATCCAGTAGCGCTCGAGCGCGTCCTCGGTGAACTCGAGGCCGTCGGGATAGATGCGCGTCCCGCCGTACCTCGGGTCGACCTCCAGGAGCCACTCGTCGGCCGCGACGTCACGCACCACGCGTCGCTCGGGCCGCTGGTCCGCGGCCTCCGGGTAGACGACACCGAGCGGGGGCGCCTGCTCGGGCTCCTCGAAGGTGACGACGGGGTGCCCGCCCGGCGCTGCGCCGTCGTGCACCGGGAGCTCGAGCGAGCTGCCCGCGGGCGCGACCGCGAGCGCCGCCCCTCCCGGCTGCGGCCACACCCACGGCCAGTACGCCGAGGAGACCGCGAGCCGGAGCCGGTGCCCGGGCGCGACCGCGTACCCGGTCCCGCTGAGCTCGAACGTCACGTCGTGCGTCGCGCCGGGTTCCCACGGCACCACGCGGTCACGCCCCTCGCGCGTGGACAGGTTGAGCACGCCACGGGTCACGAGCGTCGAGGAGCCGTCGGGGCCCACGTCGCACAGCCGCGCCACGACCTGCCCCTTGTCGCCCGCGCACGTCAGGCGCAGACGGACCCGGGCACGGCCCAGGATCTCGAGCCGCTGCGTGAGCGGCGGCGAGTCGAAGCACACGGACCGCCCGTCCTCCTCGCGCTGGTCGGGCGGCAGGTCGGCGTCGTTCCCGAACGGGAAGAAGCGCCCCGCGTCGATCCCGGTGTGCTGGGGAGAGGCCACGAGGCACGACGGCGGCACGTCCGCCGGGGCGGTCGGCTCACCGCCCGCCGGGCTCGGGTGGACGGGAAGGTGGTTGACGAGCGGGGCGGTCGTGCGCAGCACGGTGGCGACCGCTGCGTCGTCGACGTCGTCGGTGCCGCCAGGCGCTCCCGCGAGCGGGAAGACCGTGGGCCGGACGTGCGGGGAGGGCCAGCGCTCCTCGCCGACCCAGCGCCCGGGCAGCTCGTCGTAGACCGTCGCGGGCGGCACGGACTCCGTGATCCAGGCGCGCAGCGCCGGCTCGTCGAGGGCGCCCGTGTCCTGGCCCTTGAGGAACTGGTCCCACCAGCGCAGCGTCTCCTGGAGGAACCCGATCGACGGTCCGGGAGGCAGGCCGCGGTCGGGGTACTGGTGCGACCACGGCCCGACGATGCCCCGGACCGGGCCGCCCAGGGTCCGGCCGGCGTTCGCCGAGCCGTCGCTCGATCCCTGGTCCGCCGAGTCCTTCCCCGCGGCCACGAGCCGCAGGACCGTGTCGCGGTAGGGGTCGTTCCACCCGCCGACCGCCAGGACCGCGGCCTTGATCGCCGAGTAGTCCTCGATGACGCTGCCGTGGCGCCAGTAGTCGTCGCGCGTCTGGTGGTCGAGCCAGGTGTGGACGAACGGCTCGGTGTGCTCGAGGCGGTCGAGCCACTGCTCCTTCCACCGGTCGCCCACGACGGCCGGGTCCGGGGGCCGGGAGCAGAACGCGAGCATGGTCGCCGCCCACGCGTGCATGTCGACCGCGAGGACCGACCCGCCCGTGTAGTGCACGTCGTTGTCGTAGCGGTCGTCGGTCGAGCAGACCGTGACGATCGCTGCGAGCGCCTCGGGGGCGAGGGCCGCGACCTGCAGGGCGTTGAACCCGCCCCACGAGATGCCGAACATCCCGACCTTGCCGCTGCACCACTCCTGCGCGGCGAGCCACTCGACGACCGCGACGCCGTCGGCTAGCTCGGTCGGAGAGTACTCGTCGTCCTGGTGCCCGTCCGAGTTCCCGCTGCCGCGGATGTCGACGCGCACCGACGCGTACCCGTGGCCCGCGTAGTACGGGTGGCGCTGCGCGTCGCGCGGGGCGGTCCAGTCGGACAGCCGGTAGGGCAGGTACTCCAGGATCGCGGGGACCGGCGTGGGGGCGACCGGTCGCCAGACCCTCGCCGCGAGGCGCGTGCCGTCGGCGAGAGGTATCCAGTGGTCCTCGACCGTGGTCTCGAACGGGAGCTCGGTCACGTACCGCATGGTCGTTCCTCCGGTGCTGGGTGGTGCGGGTGGTGCTGTCGGGCGGGTGGTGCAGTCGGTCAGCGGTGGTGGCGCGGGGCCACGTGGGTCGTGCGGGTCGTGCGCACCGGTCAGTGGACGGGGTGCATGGTCCGCTTCATCCAGGGCGACAGGATCAGGACGACGACCCCGACGAGCACCGCGACGGCCCCGTTGAGCGTGAAGTAGAGGCCGTCGGGAATCTCCCCGTAGAACCGGACGGTCTGCGCCTGGATACCGTTCGCGAGAGCGATCGACAGGAACCACACGGCCATCGACTGGCTCGAGAACGCCGCGGGGGCGAGCTTGGTCGTCGCGGACAGGCCCGTCGTCTGGAGCAGCACGTCACCGAGCCCCAGCAGCAGGAGGGAGGCCAGGAGCCACCACACGGCAATCTTCCAGTCGCCGCTCTGCCCCGTCACGGCGGGCACGAGGACCAGGTAGGACAGGCCGCCGAGCAGAGCGCCGATCGCGATCTTCTTGGACGCGTGCGGCTGCCGGGGCCCGAGCCAGGTCCACAGCGCCGCGACCACGGGCGCGACGAGCACCTCGACGCCGCCGAGGAACGAGCTGAACCAGGCCGCCGGCGCCTCCCAGCCGAAGATCGTGCGTTCGACGTGCTGGTCGGCCAGCAGGATCAGGACGCTGTACGCCTGGAACAGCACGAAGTTGAACGCGACCGACGCGAACCACAGCACGAGGAAGGGTCGGAGCCGGCCGCGTTCGGCGCCCGTCACGCGGGGGCTGCGGAACATGACGGTGAAGTAGACGATCGGCGCGGCCATCGCGACCACGGTCAGCGCGTCGACCACGCCCGCGATGCTGAGCCGCCCCGCGAGCGCGAGCCCGACGGCGAGGATCACCACGCCGGCCGCGACGCCTCCCAGGATCCACAGGGTCCGGCGCATCACGGCCGGCGGCAGGGGCGCCTCGGGGCCGCGCCCGTGCCCCGGGATGTGCCTGCGGCCCACGACGTACTGCACCACTCCCGCGGTCATGCCGATCGCGGCAGCCGAGAACCCCCAGTGCCAGCCGACGTCGGCGCCGAGCCACCCTGTGACGAGGGGACCGAAGAACGCCCCGACGTTGATGCCCATGTAGTAGAGCGCGAACCCCGCGTCGCGGCGCTCGTCCGTGGTCGAGTAGAGCTTGCCCACGAGCGTCGACACGTTGGGCTTGAGCAGCCCCGTGCCCAGGCTGATGAGGACCAGCCCGAGCCACGTCGAGAGCTCGGCGGGGATCGCCATGGTGTAGTGCCCGCACGCGATGAGGATCCCGCCCCACAGGACGGCCCGGTACGAGCCCAGGACCCGGTCCGCGATCCACCCGCCGCCGACCGAGACGAGGTAGACCATGGTCCCGTAGCCCGCCGCGATCGAGGCCGCGGGCCCGGCCTCCATCCCCAACCCGTTGTCCGCGACGGTCGCCGTGAAGAACAGGACGAGGATGGCCTGCATCCCGAGGAACGAGAACCGCTCCCAGACCTCGAGGCCGAACAGGGTCGACAGACCTCGCGGGTGCCCGAAGAATGCTCTGTCGTCCGGGTCGACCGCGGGGTCTGCCGGTCGTGCGTCCTCGGTCGTCAACAGCCCTCCAGCGGTCGGTGCGCCCGCCGCAGGCTCGCGGAGGCATCCTTCCAACCTAGGGAGGATCGGGGCCCGGGGCCACAGGGACGCTCGGCCTGGTCGCCCGCAACGTGGCTTGCAGCCCGTCAGACGACCCGGTCGAGGCCCTCCAGGCGGGCGAGCCGGTCGAGCAGGGCGTCCCGCACGTCCGGCCACTCGTCCGCCAAGATCGAGAAGTAGGCCGTGTCGCCGCGCGACCCGTCGGGCGCGACGCGGTGGCTGCGCAGCACCCCCTCGGGCACGGCCCCGAGGCGCTGGATCGCCGCGATCGAGCGGGCGTTCCGCGCGTCGGCCCGCAGCGCGACGCGCTCGACGTCGAGCACCTCGAACGCGTGCCGCAGCAGCAGGTACTTGCACGCCGGGTTGGTCACGCCGCCCCACCAGGGACGGTCGTAGAACGTCGAGCCGAGCTCGACCCTCCCCTGCGAGGGCGACCACTCGTAGAGCGAGGTGCTGCCGCGGACGGACGTGGCGCCGTCGGGCCCCTCGCCGGGAGCAGCCGGCCCGACGACGGCCCACGCCAGGCGCCCCGGCGCCGCCACCGCGTCCCGCACGTAGACGGACATGGCCGGTGTCCCGCGAGGCGTCGGCGAGGACATGCCCGCCCACAGGGCGTCGTCGACGAACGCCCCCAACGCCTGCGCGTGCTGCTCGCCGAGCGGCTCGAGGCGCAGCCCGAACCCTTCCAGGACCGTGGCGTTCTCCATGCGGTCATCCTGCCGGACCGAACGTGAGGATCCTGTGAACCGCCCGTCCCCCGAGATGCGAGTCGCCTGGCGGCCTGCCTACGGTCGATGCGAACCAACCACCATCCGACGATCACCACGGGAGGACCTCCATGGGACTGGGAGACAAGATCAAGCACGCGGCCGAAGAGGTCGAGGGCAAGGTCAAGGAGGGCGCCGGCAAGCTCACGGGCAACGAGAAGCTCGAGGCCGAGGGCCACGCCGACCAGGCGAAGGCCAACGTCAAGCAGGCCGGTGACGACGTCAAGGACGCCTTCAAGAAGGACTGACCCACCAGACGAAGAACGCCCCGGGACCCGTACGGGTCCCGGGGCGTCGCTGTGGACGGGGGAGGTTCAGAGGGCGACGGCGGGCGGCAGGGCCGTGACCGGTCCGACGGGCTGGCCGGGCCCCGCGGGGCCGGGGCCCG
>NZ_JACSQF010000021.1:11905-46276 GCF_014836755.1 Oerskovia merdavium | reverse complement strand
CGTCGGCGACGTGCCCGGCGACCGGCGGGACGACCGACAGGAGCGGCGTGGTCACGGGCTCGCCGGCGGCGGACATCTCGACCGGGCCGAGCACCGGGACGATGCGCGGGCTCGTGATCCGCGCGAGCAGGCCGAGCTCGACGCCCGCCCACTCGTGCGCGAGGATCGAGAAGCACACCGAGTCGGCGCGCGTGCCGTCGGGCGCCGTGCGGTGACCTCGCATGACGCCCTCCTCGTACGCGCCGAGGCGACGCATCGCGGCGAGCGAGCGAGCGTTGCGCGCGTCCACCCGGAAGCCCACACGGTGCACGTCCCACGACTCGAACGCATGTCGGAGCAGCAACCATTTCGAGACCGGGTTGACGAGGCTCCCCCACGTGGAACGGGCGTAGAAGGTCCGCCCGATCTCCACGCGCCTGTCGTCGAGCGACAGGTCACGGAAGGCGGTGCTCCCCACCACGAGACCCGAGCCCGCGTCGACGACGGCGAAGGCCGTCAGCGCCCGGGTAGCCCGAGTGTCCTCGATGAAGTTCACCATCCCGACCTCCCCCGCAGGGAGGGTCGTACTCATACCCGCCCACATCGTCGGATCGACGATCTGAGCCAGCGCACCGGCGTGCGCGACAGCCAGGGGTTCGAGGCGGAACCCGTGGCCTTCCAGGACGACATCGTGCTGCACAGCGCATATCAGAACACACGCAGGCGTCGCCGCCAAGACCACGGAGCGGTCTGCTGTGGACGATGAGGTGACGCACGGGTGAACGTTGCGCTCGGAGGAGCGTCTCCGCAGGTCAGAGGCCCTCTCAGGCGGGGGCGGGACCGCACCCCACGGCGGCCGTGATGTTGCCGACGGCGGCGGTCGCGAAGAGGCCCGAGAGCCCCGCGACCTGGAGCAGCGGACGCGGGTCGTCGCTCACGACCCAGCAGCCGTCCACGACCTCGTACCGGGCCGTGGCCCCGTCGCCGACGTAGGCGCGCAGCGCGGAGAGCAGGCGCTCGATCTCCTCGCCCGTGGTGCCCACGCCGATCGAGGCGCGGACGGCCCCCGCCGGGAAGCCCAGGCGGGCCAGGAGCGGGTGCGCGCAGAACCGGCCGTCGCGCACGCCGATCCCGTGCTCGGCCGACAGGTAGGACGCGACGAGGCCCGCGTCGTGGCCGTCGACCGAGAACGTCACGACGCCCACGGGGTCCACGGCGTCGGCCCAGGCGCGGACGACGCGCACGCCGTCGATCTCCTCGAGCCCTTCGACGAGGCGGGCCCGGAGCTCGGTCTCGTGCGCGACCAGCACGCCCGGCTCGAGCGCAGCGAGCGCGTCGCACGCCGAGGCGAGCGCGACCGCGCCGATCACGTTGGGCGACCCGGCCTCGTGCCGCGCCGGGGCGCTCTGCCACGTGGTGCCCTCGAGCGTCACGTTGCGCACCGCGCCGCCCCCGGCGAGGTAGGGCGTGCCTGCGTCGAGCCAGTCACGGCGCCCCACGAGCGCGCCCGCACCGAACGGCGCGTAGGTCTTGTGGCCCGAGAACGCGACGTAGTCCACGTCGCTCGCCGCGAGCGAGACACCGCGGTGCGGCACGAGCTGGGCGCCGTCGAGCAGGACGCGCGCCCCGGCGTCGTGCGCTGCGGCGACGACCTCTGCGAGAGGGAGCGACTCGCCCGTGACGTTCGAGGCCCCCGTGATCGCGACGAGCGCGTACGGGAAGCGCGAGAGCTCGGCGCGCAGCCCGGACAGGGTCTCGGCGACCGTCGCGCCTCCGACCAGGACCGTGGCGCCGCCCGTGCGCTGCCAGGGCAGGAGGTTCGCGTGGTGCTCGACGTCCAGGACGAGCACCCGGCCGGGCGTCCCGTCGGCCTGCGCCGGGACGCATCCCGCGAGCAGGTTGAGCGAGTCGGTGGTGTTGCGCGTGACGATCGTGACGTCGTCCTCGCGGGCGCCGACGAACGCGCCGATGGTCTGGCGCGCGGCCTCGTAGAGGGCGGTCGACACCTGGGACAGGTAGCCCGCGCCGCGGTGCACGCTCGCGTAGAGCGGCAGGACCTCGTTGACGCGGTCGGCCACGACCTGCAGCGCAGGGGCCGACGCCGCGACGTCGAGGTTCGCGTACGGGACGCTGCGCCCGTCGACGAGCGGGACCAGGGTGTCGCTGCCCACGACGGGCAGCACGGCACACGAGGTAGGGGCTTCGATGACTGCGTGTGCGCTCATGGCACGTCCTCCGGTGGTCGTCGGAGTTCGCCCTGCGGCCCCTCCGCGCTTGCCCCCTTCCTTGTAGAGAGGGGCCCGGTCGTCACCCGGGGCACCCCGCCGCGGAGGAGGGTTGCCGGCCAGCAAACCGGGGTTTTGCGCTGGCACTCATGACCTGGTGTCCAGGATGGGCGAGGCCCACGGAGCGTGTCAACCGGTGGGCACCGCGTCTCGGATGGTGGGCAGCGGGAGCTTGTCAGGCGGGCGGAGCGGGTGCCGGGGCGCGCTCCCCTCCCGACCGCCCACCCCGCGGTAGAGGGCTTGCGTCGAGGTAGAGGGCTTGCGTCGAGGTAGAGGCCCCGAGCCCTCTACCTCGACAGGAATCCTCGATCTCACGGCCGGACGGGAAGCTCTCCATGCACGGCAACCTATCTCCCGACCACCCTGCGAGACAGGCGTTCCATCCTGTGGGCACGGTGGCGTACGATCCGACGCAACCATCCAGAGCGGCTGAGTGACTTGGCACGATGACGCCGCAGCAACCCCCCGGCGACGGGCGAGGGTGCTACCGCCACGACCGATGGAGGATCACCATGAGTGCCCCCGACCGCGCGACCGCTGCACCGGTCCCCGACGCCCGGCCCGCCGACGGCTACGCCGGCGACATCACGCCCCAGCAGGCGTGGGCCCTTCTCCAGTCGGACCCGGACGCCGTCCTCGTCGACGTCCGCACCGACGCCGAGTGGCGCTTCGTCGGCGTCCCCGACCTGTCCTCGACGGGCCGCGAGCCGGTCCTGACCCAGTGGGTCACGGTCGAGGGCCGCCCCAACCCGGCGTTCGTCGCCGACCTCACCGCGGCCGGTGTGACCCCCGAGCGCCCGGTCGTGTTCCTGTGCCGCTCCGGTGCGCGGTCGATCGGCGCGGCCAAGGCCGCGACCGCAGCGGGCCTCGGCCCGGCGTACAACGTCCTCGAGGGCTTCGAGGGAGCGCTCGACGGCGCCGGTCACCGTGGTTCCGACGGCTGGCGCGCAGCGGGCCTCCCCTGGAAGCAGTCGTGAGCGCCGGCACCGGGGACGGCGTCCTGCGCATCCCCGCCGGGATCCCCGGAGGCTCGGGCCGCGGCCCGCTCCCGCGCTCGGTGCGACCCGACACCCTCGCGGTGCGCGGTGGCCACGCCCGCTCCGAGTTCGAGGAGACGAGCGAGGCCCTCTTCCTCACGCAGGGCTACGTCTACGGGAGCGCCGCCGAGGCCGAGGCCGCGTTCACGGGCGAGGTCGACCGCTTCATCTACTCGCGCTACGGCAACCCGACCGTGCACACGTTCGAGGAGCGGCTGCGCCTCATCGAGGGCGCCGAGGCCTGCTACGCCACGGCGTCGGGCATGTCCGCGGTCTTCACGTCGCTCGCGGCGCTGGTCGGATCCGGGTCGCGCATCGTCGCAGCCCGCGCGCTGTTCGGCTCGTCGCTCGTGATCTTCGACGAGATCTTCGCCAAGTGGGGCGTGCGCACCGACTACGTCGACGGTCACGTGCTCTCGCAGTGGGAGGAGGCGCTGTCGACCCCCGCGGACGTCGTCTTCTTCGAGACCCCGTCCAACCCCATGCAGGACGTGATCGACGTGCGCCGCGTGAGCGACCTCGCCCATGCGGCGGGCGCCGTCGTCGTGCTCGACAACGTGTTCGCGACCCCCGTGCTGCAGAAGCCGCTCGAGCTCGGCGCGGACGTCGTCGTGTACTCGGCGACCAAGCACATCGACGGCCAGGGGCGCGTGCTCGGCGGCGCGATCCTGGGCTCCGAGGAGTACGTCAAGGGACCCGTCCAGACGTTCATCCGCAACACCGGCCCCTCGCTCAGCGCGTTCAACGCGTGGGTCCTGGTCAAGGGGCTCGAGACCCTGTCGGTGCGCGTCAAGGCCCAGAACGCCGCGGCCTTCCAGGTCGCGACCGCGCTCGAGGAGCTGCCGGGCATCACGGCCGTGCGCTACCCGTTCCTCGCCTCGCACCCGCAGGTCGAGCTCGCCAAGGCCCAGCAGAGCGGCGGCGGGACGGTCGTGACGTTCAACCTCGACGTGCCCGGCGCCGACGACCCGGGCACGGACCCCGAGCTCCTCAAGAAGCGCACGTTCCAGTTCCTCGACGCGCTGCGGATCGTGGACATCTCCAACAACCTGGGCGACGCCAAGTCCCTCATCACGCACCCCGCGACCACGACGCACCGCAAGCTGGGGCCGGAGGGTCGTGCCGCCGTCGGGATCGCGGAGACGACCGTGCGCCTCTCGATCGGCCTCGAGGACCCTCTCGACCTGATCGAGGACGTCGAGCAGGCGCTCGCCGCGCGCTGAGCCGCCCGCCGCACCGTTGAGTGCGGAGTTCTTGCGCGACACGCCGTGCGTGTCTCGCAAGAACTCCGCACTCAGCGGACGGTCCAGGAATACCCCGGCCGTATCGCGGGGTTGCACCTGGCGATGACTACCTCGCCGCGCCTCTCCGTCCTCGACCTCGTCCCCGTCCGTTCGGGACAGTCCAGCTCCCAGGCCATCGCCGCCTCCCTGGACCTCGTGCGCCTCGCCGACCGCCTCGGCTTCACGCGCTACTGGTTCGCCGAGCACCACAACATGCCCGCGGTCGCCGCGTCCGCCCCGCCCGTCATGATCGCGGCCGCCGCCTCGGTGACCGAGCGGATCCGCGTCGGGTCGGGCGGCGTCATGCTCCCCAACCACGCCCCCCTCGTCGTGGCCGAGCAGTTCGCGGTGCTCGAGGCCATGGCGCCGGGCCGCATCGACCTGGGGATCGGGCGGGCACCCGGCAGCGACCCCGTCGTCACGGCCCTGCTGCGCAGCAGCGGCCCCACGTCCGACGTCGACCGCTTCCCGCAGCACGTGCAGGACATCCGCTCGCTCATGAGCGCCGAGGGCGCCTCGGTACGCCTGACGAGCGGCCAGGTCTACGACGTGCACGCGACCCCGGCCGCTGAGAGCGTCCCCACGGTCTGGCTGCTCGGGTCGAGCGACTACTCGGCGCGCCTGGCCGCTGAGCTGGGCCTGCCGTACGTGTTCGCGAACCACTTCTCGGGCCACGGCATCGACGAGGTCCTCGCGCTGTACCGCGACGGCTACCGCCCGTCGGCCCAGCACCCGACCCCGGAGACGTTCCTGACGGTCAACGTGTCGGTCGCCCCGACGGTCGACGAGGCCCGAGCCCGCGCGCTGCCGCAGGCCCGCATGATGGCCCGCCTGCGCTCGGGCAAGCCGCTCGGCGCGCAGGAGACGGTCGAGGACGCGGCGTCCACACCGCTCGACGGGCTCACGTCCCAGATGGCCGACGAGATGCTCGACCGCTGGATCGTCGACGCGCCCCAGGCCGCAGCCCGGCGCGTGCGCGAGCTCGCCGCCCGGCACGGCGTCGACGAGGTCATGCTCGTGCCCGTCGCGGGGTCGCGGGCCGACGAGTCGCTCGACGCGACGCCCGGCCGCACGCAGACCATCCAGCTCCTCGCGGCCGAGCTCGCCGGCTGACGCCTGCCACGTGACGCGCCCGAGCGACGACCGCACCCGACCGCCCGCCGACGCGGCGCCGTCGGGCACGCCCGTGCGCGTCACGAGCCAGGCCTCGGTGCTCCTCGCACCCAACCCCGGGCCCATGACCCTCGACGGGACCCGGTCCTACGTCCTGGCCGCGCCGGGGGCGCGCACCCGCGTGGTCGTCGACCCCGGGCCCGACGACGTCGCTCACCTCACGGCCCTGGCCACCGGCCAGCGCATCGAGGTCGTCCTGATCACGCACCGCCACGCGGACCACACCGCAGGGGCGGCGCGCTTCGCCGAGCTCACGGGCGCCCCGGTCCGCGCCGCGGACCCGGCCCACTGCCACCCGGCAGGCTCCCGCGAGGCCGCGCCGCTCCGCGGTGGCGAGACGATCCACGCGGCCGGGCTGCGGATCGAGGTCCTCGCGACCCCCGGGCACACGAGCGACTCGACGAGCTTCCACCTCCCCGACGACGGACCGCACGGCAGCGTGCTCACGGGAGACACGATCCTGGGCCGGGGCACCACGGTCATCTCCGAGCCCGACGGCTCGTTGCGGGACTACCTCACGAGCCTCGACCTGCTCGAGTCGCTCGGCGCGGCGACGGTCCTGCCCGCGCACGGCCCGCACCAGGGCGACCTCGCAGCCGTCGCGCGCGCGTACCGCGAGCACCGGGCGACCCGGCTCGCGCAGGTGCGCGAGGTGCTCGGCAGCCGAGCGGGCGCCGCCCAGACCGAGGCTCTCGTGGACACGGTCACCGCTGCGGTCTACGGCGAGGTCGACCCCGGCGCGCTCCCCGCGGCCCGGCAGAGCGTCCGAGCGCAGCTCCGGTACCTCGCCGAGGGCGCGTAGCGGCCGACGCGCCGGGCCGCACGCCCGGTGGTTGACTGACCGCGTGACGCCCTCCCACCACCCGGACCTTCCCAGCGCCCCCGTGCCCCGCGACCGCCTCGGGGCCGGACCTGCGGTGCGGCTGGCGGTCGGCGCGGCGGTCGGGGTGGCCGCGGGTGCCTGGATCGGGTCGCAGGGGTACCCGCGGTTCGCGTTCCTCGCCGGGTGGTCGATCGCGGCGCTCGTGTTCGTCGCCTGGACCTGGATCGTCGTCATCGCCATGGATGCGCAGACGACCGCGAGCCACGCCACACGCGAGGAGCCGTCGCGGCGCGTGACCCACCTGTTCATCCTGGCTGCGTCGGTCGTGAGTCTCGTCGGGGTGGGCCTCATGCTGCTCGCCTCGCCCGACGACAAGGGGGCGCAGGCGCTGACCGCGGTGTTCGCCGTGGGGAGCGTCGCGATCTCGTGGGCCGCCGTCCACACGCTCTTCGGGCTCGCCTACGCGCGGCAGTACTACACGGGCATGGATGGCGGCATCGACTTCAACCAGCACGAGCCGCCCCGCTACGTCGACTTCCTGTACGTGGCGTTCACGATCGGGATGAGCTTCGCGATCTCCGACACCAACGTGACGTCGGGCGACATCCGTCGGACAGCGCTGTGGCACGCGCTGCTGTCCTACCTGTTCGGGACCGTGATCATCGGTGCGGTCGTCAACCTCGTCGCGGGGCTCTGACCTCGGTGTCCTCACGTGCCCTGCGGGTCACGAGGCTCGACACCAGCGCGGCGACCGCGGCCACCGACATGACCAGGAAGAGCGCGAGGGCGACCCGTGCCGGGGTGTACGCGATGCGCTCGGTCATCTCGCCCGCGGGACCGAACCAGCCCCACTCCACGACGGTGGCCTCGATGCGAGACCCCAGGGCTCCCAGCCTGCCAGGGGCTGCGGCCAGCGCGCCGGCCACCCAGGTGAAGCAGTCGACCGCGAGAGCACCGAACACGGAGGAACCGGACAAGAGGGTGAGCACCGGACCAGGGTAACGGGTCGCGCCGCCTGGTGGCGGGTGATATCGCGGACGGACGGACCGTCAGGGACGGGGCGGGACCACGACCGACGGGTCGTCGATGGTCAACAGCTCACGATCCGGCGGCGTGACGAACAGCCCTTGCACCGCGCCTGTCGCGTCGCACGAACCGAAACGCTCCTCGCGTGCCCCGTCGACGACCCGGCGACCTTCGACCTCCACGAGGTAGTACTCGATCGCCGTGCTCAGAGTCTCCTGGGGCTCAACCATGATCCGCTCGCGCGGCGCCAAGCACACCACGACCGTGGCCCCCGTCTCGGTCTCCACCACCGAGGTCACCGCGAACGACCGCGGCCCCACCCACAGCTCTAGGTCACCGTCCTCGATGCCGTCCACCGCGGCCTCGTACCAGCCCTGCGCGACGCTCTCCTTCATGATCCCGAAACGGGACGAGGAGAAGTCCAGGGCGTTCGTTCCTGCGGCCACGACGAGCTCGTACTCCCGCACCGCCTGCACCCACGGCGACTCCTCGAGCTCCCCCACCGGCTCCCCGTCCGGCCACACCACGTCGGCAGAGAACGGCGCAGGCTCCGGCGCCGACGAGCACCCGGCGAGCACCAGGGCGCCCGCCACGACGACGCTTGGCCCCCAGCCCGCCCTCAAGCCCCGACGCACCATGATTCTCACTGACGTTCTCCCTCACGTGCCCAGGCGTCGAAGCCATTGTTGTAGTGCATGATCTGCTCGTCGACATAGCGCGGATCGGGCTCCATCAGCCCCAGGTCGGCATAGTCCCCGACCAGGGTCTCGAGCCGCTCACGCATGATCGCGCTGCGGACCTCCTCGTCGCCGTACTCGAGCTGGAGAGCGTCGTTGTACGCAGTGGCCCATTGCGTACCGAGCAGGTCACCGACGGCACCCACTCCCTCTCCGAACGCCCATCCTCCGAGATATCCGCCCGGGACGGAGACAGCGCCGACGAGGCCCCCCACGGCATCGATTCCCGCCTTGACCGCCGCGTCGCTCCGTTGCGCGACCGCGAGACCAGCACCGACAGGTGCACCCTCGAGAGCTCCCTGCGCTCCCAGCATCCTCGTGATGGCGCCCTCCGCGTTCAAGGTCGAGCCTGGCACGGCGGCCATGCTCGTCACGTGCTGCTGGTAGTCGGCAACATGATCGGCCAAGATCTTCCGGCCCGCCGGGTCATAGCCCGCGACGCCGAAGAGGTCAGCGACCCAGTCCTGCTTCGCGTTGACGATCGGCACGGGCTCGCCACCCAGGATTCCTGTCACCACGACAGCGGTGTCCGCCGACCGTGCCGAGATCGGGTACTCCCCGAGCTGTTCGAGCTGCTGCACGAGCGCGGTCGCCAGGAGCATCGCGCCGTGGGTGCTCACGTTCTCCGGTTCCAGCGCTGCGTTCCGGCTGAGCTGCTCGAAGACCCTGGTCGAGAGGGAGGCGACGTCCTGCATCACCGCGACGTCGATCGGCGCCCCGTCGGCCGCTCCGGCCACCAGACCTCCTTCCGATCGCTGCAGGCCGGCCCAGAGCGCGTTCACGCCTTCGAAGCCGTCCCCGCTGGTCCCTACGGACCAGTCCCGCTGGCCGAACCAGTAGGTCAGCCGCGCGTCGCCCAGGGTTCCGTCGGTCGCGAAGTCGTCCTTGTCCTCGCTGAGCCAGGCGATCGCAGCGGCCGGATACACGCCGAGCGTCGCGAGAACTCGACCCGCGGGGTCGTCGACCTCGTTGCCGTTGGTCCCGCTCTCGAGGCCCGCGAGGAACCGGCCCCCGGCGTTCGGGGACGTGTCGTACCAGGCTCCCGTCGAGGCGTTGAGGGGGTTGCGTTCCTGGTCGTCGAGCGCGTCCGAGACCGCGACCGTGAGCGTCTCCCCCAGGGGGGCGCGGAGCGGGTTCGAGAACAGGAAGCCGATCGTGGCGACCCCGCCTCCCCCCGTCGCGCTCGCCGTGCTGAGCATCTGCTCGGCGAACCTGTCCGCGGTCCGGGGAGACCAGCGCGCCGAACCCGTGCTGAGGGCGGCCCGGATGCCCGCGGCGAGCAGGAGCGCCACCGCGGGGTCGATGCGGCCCGCCAGCGCGTCGTCGCCGAGCCGGTCGACCATGGCGACGGTGGTCTCACCTCCGACCTTCAGGAAGTACTGCGCCATCACGTCGTTCGACCCGCCCCACGTGTCGAAGAAGGCCTGGAGCCGCTCCAGCTCGCGCTCGGAGGCGTCTCCGCTCGCGACGCGGTCCGCGAGACCGGCGAAGGCGGCCGCGAGCTCGCTGCTGCTCATCTCGGCCGTCGAGTCGATGCCGACAGCCAGGAGCGCTCGGTACGTCGTCGACCATCCGTCGGGCGCATCGGCCGCGAGGGCAGCACAGAACGTGCTGTCGGCCGCTGCCCGCTGTTCCTCGAGCGTGCGCAGTGCCGCCCACGCGTCGAGCACGTCCCGCTCGGCCTGCTCGCGGACACGTTGACGCGCACGAGCGCGGTCGTCCTCGTCGTAGCAGAACGCCGAGCCGGTGTACTCGGAGTCCCAGTAGAGCCGTGAGATGACATGCTCCGCCTCGTCGAGCCGTGTCCGCTGGACGGCGGCGTCGCTCGCGATCCATGCCACGACGGTCACATAGGTGCCGACGGCCCGGGAGAACGTCTCGGCGGCCGCCTGCACCCGTGCGAGCCGCGTCGCGGGGACCGGGACCTGCGCTCGCCAGGCGTCGCCGGACACTCCTTGCCACGCTTCGACACCGAGGTCGCCGGATGCGCTCGTCAACGTGCCCGCCGCGGCCCTCGCCTGGTCGGCATGGGCCCCGAAGCCGGCCGATAGGCTGGTCAGGACGGTCAGGTCCCCCACGTCGGGGCGTCGAGTGGTGTAGTAGCTCACGGGGCGGCCTGCGCAAGCTCCTGGTCGGCCTCTTCGATGGCCCGGGCAGCCTCCCCGGCATGACGCCCGAGCGCCGCGATCTCCTCGGAGGCCCCGCGGAGCTCGAGCGCCATCCGCATCGCGAACTCCTGCACCGCGTTCTCGACCGCCTGGCTACCGCATCCGCCCGCACGGTCGGGCACCGTCCACGGGAGCTGCGATGCTGCCGCCTGCAGACTGGAACCCGCCGTCTCCATGCGTACCGTGTCGACCCGTAAGGACACTGACATGCCACGCCCCCTGTTCTTGACGATCTCGTGCATTCCGGGGCACAGGCTAGCCGTGGCCTCGTGCGTGCGACATGGGCACTGCTCCCCGTCCGTCTCGCGGTGCGCGACGGCGGCGCTCACCTCGGGAGGCGAGCGCCGCCGTCGGGCAGTGCGAAGCGTCGCGCGGGGGCGACAGTTCTCAGGCCTGGACGAGCGTGCTCAGCACCGAGGTGAAGAAGCCCAGCCCGTCCGTGCCCGCGCGCGGGCCGGACTCGTTCGCGGGGCCGAACCCGGCCTCGACCGCGTGCTCGGGGTGCGGCATGAGGCCCACGACGTTGCCCGCCGCGTTCGAGATGCCCGCGATGTTGCGGCGCGACCCGTTGGGGTTCCAGCCCTCGTAGCGGAAGACGACGCGGCCTTCGGCCTCGAGCTCGTCGAGCGTGCGCTCGTCGGCGACGAACTGGCCGTCCTGGTTCTTGAGCGGCACCGTGATGCGCTGGCCCGCGGTGTAGTCGCGCGTCCAGGCGGTGTCCGCGTTCTCCACGACCATGGTCTGCTCGCGGCAGATGAACGCGAGGTGGTCGTTCTTGATCATCGAGCCGGGCAGCAGGTGCGCCTCGGTGAGGATCTGGAAGCCATTGCAGATGCCCAGGACGGGAAGGCCGCCCTGGGCCGCGTCGACGAGCGAGTCCATGACGGGCGCGAAGCGGCTGATCGCCCCGGCGCGCAGGTAGTCCCCGTACGAGAAGCCGCCCGGGAGCACGACCGCGTCGACCCCGTGCAGGTCGGCGTCCGCGTGCCACAGGGACACGGGCTCGCCGCCGGCCAGGCGCACGGCACGGGCCGCGTCCCGGTCGTCGAGCGTGCCGGGGAACGTGATGACACCGATCAGGGCCGTGGCCAGGCCGGTCGCTGCGGGGGCGCTCATCAGGCGCTCTCCCCGCCCAGCTCGGCGGTCAGCTCGGCGACGAGGACGACGTCCTCGATGACCGGGTTCGACAGGACCTTCTCGCCGGCCTCGCGGGCCGCGGCGAGCACCTCGGGGGTGACGTCACCCTCGACCTCGAGCTCGAACCGCTTGCCCTGGCGCACGCTGGTGAACTGGGTGAAGCCCAGGCGCGGGAGCGCCCCGACGACGGCCTTGCCCTGCGGGTCCAGGATCTCGGGCTTGGGCATGACCTCGACGACTACGCGTCCCACAGGAGCTCCTCGGGAAGTTGGTCCGGCCGCTCGGCTCGGACAGGTCCGCACGAGGCTCGGGGCGCGCCGCGAGGGCGGCGACCGGGTCGCACGGATCTCGGTGGGTGGGGATTCCGGGGCCAGTTTACCCGGGCCGCGCACGGGGCAGGGTCGCGTCTCAGGCGGCGGGCGCAGGTGCGGGCTGGGCGGGCTGCGGGGCGGGCTGCTCGTGGCGCCGGGCGAGGCCGGCCGGCGGTCGAGCGGGGTGCCGAGCACGAGGTTGCGGTCGTCCTGGGCGTCAGAACGACCGCAACCTCGTGCTCGACCGCAGGAAGCCCCCAGCCCGACGGCGGAGCTCGCCTCAGGAGTCCTGTGCGGCCTCGCGGGTTCAGGGCTCAGGTGCGGTCCTGGTCGCTCCCTGTCTGGCCACCCGTCGTCACAGTCGCTGGCCGCATCTGCTCGGGCACGTTGCCGTAGACGACGTGTCGGTACCAGGCGTCGCGCGTACGACTCTTGCGGAGGAACGTCGCAGGCGGGATCAGGAGGAGCACGACGAAGAACCAGAAGAATCCCGACGAGAGGAACGTGGGCCAGTAGTCGGCGACAGGACGCCCCGTGAACCACGCGTACCCCATGAGCACAACGAGCATTGGGCTGTAGATCAGGACGAGGGGGGAGACCGCATCCCGCACCGAGTAGAACGCGCCCCTGATGTCGTCGGCGACCCACCACCAGTACCGCGCGGGCAGCCGCAGACCGAACCGGTACAGCACCCACCGCCACAGCGGCGGTCGCTCACGCCACCGCAGTCCCCACCCCGCGCACAGCAGGCCGCGGACCTCGCCGACGCTCAGCCGGTCGGGCACGGGCGCACCGGTCGCCTCCGCAGCCGCTTGGGCCACGTCCTGCTGGACCGCGAGCAGCTCGTCGCCGTGGACCTCGCGCCAGCGGCGCGGGTAGGCGCGCGCCCAGAAGCGCGCGGACCGTTCGAAGCGCTCGTGGGGCGTCAGGTCGCGGCGGCGCATCAGGCCAGCCCTCCCGCGAGCCGGCCCGACGTCGGGCGTGCTGCCGTGCCCCGCCGGTCGAGGGCCTTCTGCGCCCTGGCGGCGAGCTCGCGGAGCCGGGCCGTCTCCTGCTCGGCCACGCGACGGCCGTCGTCGGTGATCCGGTAGTAGCGGCGCAGACGACCGTCGACCACCTCCTCGCCCGAGGGCTCGACGAGCCCCGCACCCGAGAGCCGGTCGAGGTTGCCGTACAGGGTGCCGGCTCCGAGGGCGGTGGCCCCGTCGGAGAGCTCGGCGACCGCCTGGATGACGGCGTAGCCGTGGAGCGGCTCGGGAGTGAGCGAGAGCAGGATCAGGTACGCCTGCTCGGTCATGCGGAACGGCTTGGCGCCAGGCGGACCACTCACGGCGGGAGTCATGGTCGATATATATCGCGCGACGACCCATGGGGCAAGACGCCGCGCCCGGCTGGACGACCCTGCGGCCCCATGGGTGTCGCTGTCGGACCCCGACGCTACGATCGAACACATGTTCGAATCGCTGCTCGAAGCCCGTCCTGGGCCAGGGGTCCAGGTGATCGCCGCCGTCCTCTCGCGCGACCGCACGTGCACGTTCCCGGGGTGCGCCGTGCCCGCGTTCCGCTGCGACCTCGACCACGTCAGGCGCCCGTCGCCGCCGGGACCGGGCGCGACCCAGGAGGCGACGGACGTGGGCCCCGACGAGCTCATCTCGCTCTGCCGACACCACCACGTGGTCCGGGCGCGGCACGGCTGGCGTCCTGAGCTCGCGGCCGACGGCACCGTCCGCTGGACGTCACCGACGGGGCACCGCTACGTCCGAGAGCGCCTCGGGGTCGCTCAGAACAGGGAGTCGCCCGTGATCCGCTCGTAGGCCTCGAGGTAGCGGTCGCGCGTGCGCTCGACGACGTCGGCGGGCAGCGACGGCGGCGTGGCATCGGACGCGCGGTCCCAGCCCGAGGCGTCGGAGGCGAGCCAGTCGCGGACGTACTGCTTGTCGAAGCTCGGCTGCGAGCGCCCCGGCTGCCACTGGTCGGCAGGCCAGAAGCGCGACGAGTCGGGCGTCAGCACCTCGTCCCCGAGCACGGTCGCGCCCGTGACGGGGTCCACGCCGAACTCGAACTTGGTGTCGGCGAGGATCACGCCGCGCTCGCGCGCGATCTCCTCGGCGCGCGAGTAGACCGCGAGCGTCAGGTCGCGCAGGCGGGTCGCCGCCTCGAGCCCGACGGTCTGGGCGACGACCTCGAACGACACGTTCTCGTCGTGCTCCCCGACCTCGGCCTTGGCGGCGGGTGTGAAGATCGCCTCCGGCAGGCGCGAGCCGTCGACGAGCCCCTCGGGCAGAGGAACTCCGCACACCGTACGGTCCACGCGGTACTCGACCAGGCCGGATCCGGTGAGGTAGCCACGGGCCACGCACTCGACCGGGAACATCTCGAGGCGGCGGCAGATCATGGCGCGACCGGCGACGACGTCCGGCACCAGGCCGTCACCGGGCATGGCGCTGGCCTCGGTGCTCACGACGTGGTTGGGGACGAGGTCGGCGAGCTTGTCGAACCACCACAGGCTGAGCTGGGTCAGGACGACGCCCTTGTCGGGGATCCCCGGGGACAAGACGTGGTCGAACGCGCTCACGCGGTCGCTCGCGACGACCAGGACGACGTCGCCGAGCGGGTGCGCCCCGCCGAGCTGCGCGAGGTCCGGCTCGTAGAGGTCGCGGACCTTCCCCGAGTAGACGTGCCGCCACCCCGGCAGGTCGAGGTGGGCCGTGTCGAGGGCGTCGCGCGAGTCAGTCACGGCGCCTAGTCTCTCATCCGGCACGGGCGTCGTTCAGGGCGTCCGGATGGCGGGGCTCCGGTCGGCCGGGAGGTGACGCGGCGCAGCTCGAGGGCATTGCTCGTGGAAGAGGCCGGGTCAGGGCCGCGAGGGATCGGGCAGGAAGACCCCTCGGAGCGCGGCCTCCCGACGCTCGTCGGACCGGTCCGTCATGACCCCGACCATGCGCGTCGGACAGCCCGCACCGTCGCTCACCGTCACGGCACGGCAGGCCACGCGCAGGTAGCGTCCGTCGGCGGACCGCAGGCGGTGCTCGAGGTCGAGCGACCCGCCCGCTCCGCCGAGCTGGGCCGCGAGCGCGACCTGGACCGCCTGCAGGTCCTCGGGGTGGACCCGGTCGAGCCACTCGTCGGGGTCGGCGGTCTTGACGTCGTCGTCGGGCAGGCCGAGCATGGCCCGCCAGGACGGCGAGAAGTAGACCGTGCCGGTCGCGACGTCCCAGTCCCACGTCGCGTCGTACGCGGCGACCGAGGCGAGGGCGTAGCGTTCCTCGCTCGCGCTGATCTCCTCGGCCAGGCGCCGCTCTCGCCGCGCCGACTCCTCGAGCTCGGTACGCTGCGCGCGCAGCGCCGCGAGGTGGTGCTCCTGGTCGAGCGCGACCGCGAGCATGGCCGCCCAGTGGTTGTACTTCTCGCGCGCGCTCGTCGCCCGGGTGTCGACCGGTCCCCCGATCACGAGGTACCCCCAGTCGCTGACGTCGAACGCGACCGGGATGACGAACGAGAGAGCGTTGGCGCTCAGCAGCGCCCGGGGCGGGAACTCCGCCGGGGCGTACCGGTGGCCGACGAGCCGTTGCCCGGCGGCGCTGCCCCGGACGCCCGCGACCTCGAGCACGCCGCCCGCGGCCCCACCGCCCGGCGGGACCCACAGCGCGATCGCCGCCGGACCGGCCTGCCCTCGCGGCAACCACTCGAGGTGACGCAGCGACGCGCTGTCGGCGTGCATGAGCTCGAGGTCGAGCTCGTACTGGTCGACCATGGCTCGTTCGAGGTAACCCGAGCGGACGAGGAGCCCGTGCGTGCACCCTTTCGAGAGCGCGACGAGGATCTCGGTCGTCACGTCGCCGAGCGCTCGGGAGCGCTCCTGCGGACGGCCGCGCGCCACGCCACCGACCGCGACCCCGAGCGGCCCCGCCGGCCCACGGCGCCTGAGGCCGCCGAGGAGCTCGGCCTCCAGGGCGCGCACGGCCGGCACGAGCTGTTCGAGGGCCTCGGGGACCGGTCGCAGCACCGCGGTCCGGTCGGCGAGGGCACGGTAGGAGTGCGACGTGGGCGTCGTCGCGTCGGTGGCGGCGTCGGTCATCATCCCGACGACGGCGCGCACCCACCCGCCGACCGCGCTCTCTCCCGCACCGGCCGCCCCCGAGGGACCCGGGCGCGGCCTCGCGCGCAGGACCACGGCGTCGTCGAGCACGGCGCGTGCCACGGCCCCGAGGCGCGCCGCCGCAGAGTCCCCCTCGCCCGCACCGGCGATCCGCGGCACGCCGTCGACGAGCAGGTCGGTCCGCGTGCCGTCGACGCACCCGCAGGACTCGCGGCAGACGAGGGTCGCCTCGGCGAGGTGCTGGCCCGGACCGACGCGGTCGCCGTGGATGCGTGCGAGCAGGAGCTCGGCAGCGAGCTCGCCGACGCGGTCGTGGTGCGGGTCGACGGACGAGAGCCGTGGCCGCGCACGAGCGCCGCCGTCCGAGTGGTCGAACCCGATGAGCGCCTGGTCGCGGGGCAGCACGAGCCCCGCGTCGGTCAGAGCCCGCAGGAAGCCGACCGCGTTGCGGTCCGTCCCTGCGATGGTCGCGGTCGTGTCGAGCCCCTCGTCGAGCGCGGTCCGGGCGGCTGCCGCCCCCGCGGCCTCCTGGTTGTCGCGGGTCCGGTAGACCCACTCGGGCCGCGGCTCGATCCCGTGGCTGCGCAGCGCGGCCTCGTACGCGGCGTGCCGTTCGGCCAGGTCGTGCTGGCGCGGGTTGCCGAGGAACCCGATCCGCTGGTGACCGTGCTGGAGGAGGTGCTCGACGGCGGCACGCACCCCGCCCGCGTTGTCGGGGGTGACCAGGGGCGCCCCGAGGGCGTCGACGGTCTCGCTGATCACGACCAGGGGCCTTCCCGACCGGTCGAGCGTCCGCAGGACGTCGTGCTCGACGGCGGACGTGACCACGATGACCCCGTCCATCGCGTCGAGCCCCACGATCGGACGGTGCGGGGGCTGGTCGGGGAACTCGTCCCGGTCGAGGTCCGCGGGATAGGTCTGGACCGCGACCACGCGGTGCCCGCCCGCGCGCAGGCCGCGCGCGATCCCCGCGAGGACCTTGCCGAAGTAGAAGCCCCCCACGACCGGTGAGAGCACACCGATCGTGAGGTTCCGTCGGTGGGTCGTGACATCGACCATGGCGATCACCCCGTCGTGTACCGGATTCCCCCCTGGCGGGCTCGCCGTCGAGCCCGTCCGATCGTGCACCACGCCCTGACTGGGGGCATGCTGTGTGACCGTGGCCACATTCTTACGTCCGGAACGCCCGATTGCTACCGGTAGGCGCACGACCATCACCGACGTCGCCCGCGCGGCCGGGGTGTCGATCGCCGTCGTCTCCTACGCCCTCAATGGCCGACCGGGGGTCTCCGACCGCACGCGGCGCCGGGTTCTCCAGGTCGCCGAGGAGCTCGGGTGGCGCCCGAGCGTGGCCGCCAGGACGCTGCGCGGCGCGGCCGGATCGGTCGCGCTCGTCCTGGTGCGCGACGCGGTCGGGATCGCGTCGACGGCCACGGACCTCGAGCTCTCGGACGGTCTCCGGGACGTCCTCGACGGGCACCTCTCGCTGGCCGTCCACCTCCTGGGATCCCTGGCCGCGGCGGCGGGCGCGATCGCAGACTGGTGGGCCGAGCAGCGGTACGACGCCGTGGTCCTCACGGGGGTCCGTCACGAGGACCCACGGCTCGCGGTCGTCGCACGCCTGGGCGCGGCGGCGGTCCTGGTCGACCACGTCGCGCCCGTCCGCGACCCGCGCGACCAGGCGGCACCCGTGTCGCCGGCGCCCCCGGGGCAGGAGCCGCGGGCCGTGGCCCTGGACCCCTCGGCCGACACCAAGGTCGGCCGCTACGTCTCGGACCTCGGGCACCGGCGCGTCGCGGTGCTCGCGTCCGCGGCGGACCTCCGGTCGGGGCGCGGCGCCGCGGAGGCCGTGAGCGCGGAGGTCGTCCGCCGGGGCGGGGTCGCGGTCGTCGAGTCGTGCACGACGCTCGCGGACGTCGCGGCGACCGCGCGCCGGCTGCTCGCGTCCCCGGAGCGCCCGACGGCGATCGTCACCTCGGACGACCCGGGCGCCCTGGGCGTCCGCGACGTCGCGCGACGTGCGGGTCTCGCCGTCCCGTGGGACCTGTCGGTCGTCGCGGGCCGCGACTCCCCGGTGCTGCGGCTGTCGACCCCACCCGTGACGGCCGTCGGGCGGCCCGACCGCGAGCTCGGGCAGGAGGCCGGGCGTCAGGTGCTCCGCGCCCTCGGCCGGTCCGACGGGACCGTGCCCAGCCCCGGCCCCGACGCCGCGCCGGGGACCACGACATCGCATCCCGAGCCCCTGCCCGCGGTCCCCGGCGGACGGCTCGTCGTGCGCGGCACCACCTCTCCCCCGCGCTGACCAGGGCCCCCGCACCCGTCGAGCGGGTGAACGGGGTTGTCCACCTAAACGTTTCACGACCTGCCGACCTCACCCGGTCCGTGACACGTTGCGCTCGGCGCCGCACTCCGCGGCACGGGCCGGCCGGTGCCGTCCGGCCCCAGGACGAACCCCAGGAGGATCTCGTGTCACCAACCCACCATCGGCTGCGCAAGGGCGCGACAGCCATGGCCGCCGCGGCGCTCGTCGCCGCTCCCCTCGCACTCGCGCAGGTCCCTGCCGCAGCGGCCGAGCCGCGGGTCGCGAACCCGTACTCCGGGGCGACCCAGTACGTGAACCCGTACTGGTCGGACTCGGTCGAGGCGGCCGCGACGCGGGCGGGCGGCGACCTCGCCGCGAAGATGCAGGCGATCTCGGGCGAGCCCACGGCCGTCTGGATGGACCGCATCAGCGCGATCGAGGGCAACGCCGACGGCCCCGGCCTGCGCTTCCACCTGGACGAGGCGCTCGCCCAGAAGGACGCGGGCGTGCCGATCGTGTTCAACCTGGTCATCTACGACCTGCCCGGTCGTGACTGCTACGCGCTCGCGTCGAACGGCGAGCTGCCCGCCACCGACGCCGGGCTCGTGCGCTACAAGAACGAGTACATCGACCCGATCGTCGACATCCTCGACGACCCCAAGTACGACTCGCTGCGCATCGCCGCGACGATCGAGCCCGACTCGCTGCCCAACCTCATCACCAACATCAGCACGCCCGACTGCCAGCAGTCCGCGCCGTACTACCGCGCAGGCGTGAAGTACGCGCTCGACGAGCTCTACACGGTCGGCAACGTCTACTCCTACATCGACGCCGCGCACGCGGGCTGGCTGGGCTGGCCCAGCAACTCGGGCCCCGCCGCCAAGCTCTTCGCCGACGTGGTGAGGTCGACGAACGCAGGCTTCGCGTCGGTCACGGGATTCGTGACCAACACCGCGAACTCGACGCCGCTGGCCGAGCCGTTCCTCGAGGACATCCAGATCGGCGGGACGCCCATCCGGTCGTCGAGCTTCTACGAGTGGAACGCCGACTTCGACGAGACCGACTGGACCGCGCACCTCTACGACCTCCTGGTCGCCGAGGGCTTCCCGGCCTCGATCGGCATGCTCATCGACACGTCGCGCAACGGGTGGGGCGGCGACGCCCGGCCGACCGCGGTCAGCACGTCGACGAACCACAACACCTACGTCGACGAGTCCCGGGTCGACAAGCGCATCCACCGCGGCGCGTGGTGCAACCCGGCCGGTGCCGGCATCGGTGAGCGTCCGCAGGCCACGCCCGCGGGATACCCCGAGTCGCACCTGCACGCGTTCGTGTGGGTCAAGCCTCCGGGCGAGTCCGACGGCGCATCGACGGACATCCCGAACGACCAAGGCAAGCGGTTCGACCGCATGTGCGACCCGACGTTCGTCTCGCCCAAGCTCTCCAACCAGCTGACGGGCGCGCTGGGCGGGGCCCCGCTCGCGGGCCAGTGGTTCGACGCGCAGTTCGAGATGCTCGTCGAGAACGCCTACCCGGTGATCGACGGTGGCGGCACGACGCCCGGCGACGTGACGGCGCCCACGGCCCCGACGGGCCTGATCGCGGGCACGCCCACGGCCACCTCGGTCGCGCTCTCGTGGACGGCCTCGACCGACGCGGTCGGTGTGACGGGCTACACCGTCTACCGCAACGGCGTGCAGGTCGGCACGTCGACCTCGACGAGCTTCACGGCGACGGGCCTGAGCCCCTCGACCACGTACTCGTTCACGGTCACGGCGCGCGACGCAGCGGGCAACGTCTCGGCCGCGTCGGCCGCCCGGTCGGTCACGACCGCGACGGGCCAGACGGACCAGCCGCCGTCGACCCCCACGGGGCTGACCGCGGGCACGACCACCTCGAGCACCGTCCCGCTCTCCTGGAACGCGTCGACCGACGACGTCGGCGTGGCCGGCTACGTGGTCTACCGCAACGGCTCGCAGGTCGGCACCCCGACCGGCACGTCGTTCACCGACACGGGCCTGACGGCCGGCACCGCGTACTCGTACACGGTCCGGGCCAAGGACACCGCGGGCAACCTCTCGGCGGCCTCGGCCGCGGTGAGCGCGACGACCACGACGGTCGTCGTCCCGCCCCCGGGCTCGTGCACGGTCGCCTACACGGCCAACAGCTGGGGCTCGGGCTTCACGGGCACCGTGAAGGTCACGAACACCTCGACCAGCACGGTCAACGGCTGGAGCCTGGCCTTCACGTTCCCGTCGGGCCAGACGATCACCAACTCGTGGTCGGGCCAGTTCACCCAGACCGGCGCGAACGTCACGGTGACCGGGCTCTCCTGGAACGCGAACCTCGCACCGGGCGGGTCGGCCGAGGTCGGCTTCAACGCGAGCCACAGCGGCACGAACGGCGTGCCGGCCGTCTTCACCCTCAACGGCCAGGCCTGCACCGTCGCCTGACCTGACCTGACAGACAGCACCCGACCGGGCTGTCCGGGCCCGCACCTCGCGGCCCCGGGCAGCCCGGTCCTTCTTCCAGGAGCCTTTCCATGAGTCCTCTGCAGGATCCGATCTCCCGCCCCCGCCCCCGGCGCAGGGCCGCGTACGCCGCGATCGCGGTGGGCGCCGTCCTGGTCGCGAGCGCGCTGCCGTCCGCGGCAGCCCTCTCCGGCCCGACGACGCCGCTCACCTCGTCCGCGACTCCCACCTCGGCGTCCCTCGCCCCGTCTGAGGCCGCCGACGTGTCCCTCGCCGGCGTCCCGGCCGACGACTGGCTGCACACCGACGGCTCGACCATCGTCGACGCGGCGGGCAACGAGGTCTGGCTGACCGGCGCGAACTGGTTCGGGTTCAACGCGAGCGAGCGCGTCTTCCACGGCCTGTGGTCCGGCAACCTCGAGGCGATCACGCGCTCGATGGCCGAGCGGGGCATCAACATCGTGCGCGTGCCCGTCTCGACCGAGCTGCTGCTCGAGTGGAAGGACGGGGAGACCGTCGCGTCGCCCAACGTCAACACGTACGTGAACCCCGAGCTCGTGGGCATGGACAACAAGGAGATCTTCGACCACTGGCTCTCGCTGTGCGAGAAGTACGGGCTCAAGGTCATGATCGACCTCCACAGCGCCACGGCCGACAACTCCGGCCACGTCTATCCCCTGTGGACCCACGGGGGATTCACCGTCGAGGACTTCTACGCGGGCTGGGAGTGGTTCGCCCAGGAGTACGCGGACGACGACACGATCGTCGCGGCCGACCTCAAGAACGAGCCGCACGGCTCGCAGTCCGAGACCCTGCGCGCCAAGTGGGACGGGTCGAGCGACGCCGACAACTGGCGCTACGTCGCCGAGCAGGCCGCCGCACGGATCCTCGCGATCAACCCGCACCTGCTCATCCTCGTCGAGGGTGTCCAGGTCTACCCGAAGGCCGGCAAGACCTGGGCCGACCGCGGGCTCGACGACTTCCACAACACGTGGTGGGGCGGCAACCTGCGCGGCGCGGCCGACCACCCGGTCGACCTGGGCGCGCACCAGGACCAGCTCGTCTACTCGCCGCACGACTACGGGCCGCTCGTCTCCGCGCAGCCCTGGTTCGAGGGCGCCGACTGGGACCGTGCCTCGCTCGAGGCCGAGGTGTGGGACCCGAACTGGCTGTACCTGTGGAAGCAGGAGACCGCGCCGCTGCTCGTGGGCGAGTGGGGCGGCTTCCTGGACGGCGGCAAGAACGAGAAGTGGATGCGCGCGCTGCGCGACCTGATGGTCGACTACCGGATCAGCCACACGTTCTGGTGCATCAACCCGAACTCGGGCGACACGGGCGGGCTGCTCAACCACGACTGGACCACGTGGGACGAGGCCAAGTACGACCTGCTCGAGCCCTCCCTGTGGAAGGAGGGCGGGAAGTTCGTCTCGCTCGACCACCAGGTGCCGCTCGGCGGGGCCGGTTCGACGACGGGACGGTCGCTCGGCGACCTGTACGGCGACGGCGGCACCACGCCCGTCCCGGACACCCAGGCACCGACCGTGCCGGGGACCCCGAGCGCGACCGACGTGACGTCGTCGGGCGTGACGCTCACCTGGGCCGCCTCGACCGACGACCGGGCCGTGACCGCCTACGACGTCTACCGGAACGACGCCACGGGGGCCACGAAGGTCGCCACGACGAGCGCTCCGAACGCCACCCTGACGGGGCTGTCGGCCGCGACCACGTACTCGTTCACGGTGCGGGCGCGTGACGCGGCGGGCAACGTCTCCCCCGCGTCGGGCGCGCGGACCGTGACCACGTCGGCCGGTCCCGTGACCCCTACGGGCCAGTGTGCCGTGACGTTCTCCGCGAACGGCTGGAGCACGGGCTACACGGGGACGCTCAAGGTCACCAACACGGGCTCGACGACCCGCAACGGGTGGACCCTGACCTTCACCCTGCCGGCAGGTCAGCAGGTCACGAACGGCTGGTCGGGCACGTTCAGCCAGTCGGGCACGGCCGTCACGGTCGCCAACGCACCGTGGAACGCGACCCTGTCCCCGGGCGCGAGCGTCGAGCTCGGCTTCAACGCGAACGGCACCGGGGCGGCCCCCACGGGCTTCGCGCTCGACGGCCAGCCCTGCACGAGCGCCTGACACGCGTCGGGCTCGGTCTCGCCGCCGGGCTCGGCACGGGCGGCACCCGGACGAGCATCACGCTCGCAGGGAAGGCCTGCTCGACCTCCTGACCGGGTGCGTCGGCGACCGTCGGCCGAGACGCACCCCATCGACCTGGCCCCGTCGGACGGGCCGGAACGGCGAGGGCCCGCGAGCACCAGCTCGCGGGTCCTCGCCGTGCACGGCCTCAGCGCTGCTCGCGCGCGGCCTTCTCGGCGATGTCGGTGCGGTGGTGCGAGCCGGGCAGGACGATCTTGTCGACCCCGGCGTAGACGCGACGGCGTGCCTCCTGGAGGTCCTCGCCACGCGCGACGACCGACAGCACACGGCCACCGGCGCTGCGCAGCACGTCCTCGTCGTCGAGCGCGGTCCCCGCGTGCAGGACGTGCACGCCCTCGATCGCCTCGGCGTCGGCCACTCCCGTGATGGGGTCCCCGCTGCGGACGGCAGCCGGGTAGCCGTTCGCTGCGACGACGACGGTCACGGCCGCGTCGTCGGACCAGCGCAGGCGCGGGAAGTCCGCGAGCTCGCCGCGGGCCGCTGCGCGGAGCACCGCGGACAACGGCGTGACGAGCCGCGAGAGGACGACCTGGGTCTCGGGGTCTCCGAAGCGCGCGTTGAACTCGACCACGCGCGTACCGCGGCTCGTGAGCGCGAGGCCCACGTAGAGGACGCCGGCGAACGGCGTGCCGCGGCGCGCCATCTCGTCGATCGTGGGCTGCGCGACCCGGGTCACGACCTCCTCGGTCAGGCCGGCCGGGGCCCAGGGCAGAGGGCTGTAGGCGCCCATGCCGCCCGTGTTGGGGCCTGCGTCGCCGTCGAACGCGCGCTTGAAGTCCTGTGCCGGGGCGAGCGGGACGACGCTCGTGCCGTCCGACAGGCAGAAGAGCGAGACCTCGGGTCCGTCGAGGTACTCCTCGATCACGACCACGGGGTCGCCCGCGCCCGGACGGGGCGTCGCGAAGCAGGCCTGGGCGTGCTCGAGCGCCTCCTGGCGATCGTCGGTCACGACGACGCCCTTGCCCGCGGCGAGGCCGTCGTCCTTGACCACGTAGGGGGCACCGAACGCGTCGAGCGCGTCGGCGACCTGGTCGATGTCGGTGCACACGTGCGCGAGCGCCGTGGGGACCGACGCGGCGGCCATGACGTCCTTGGCGAACGCCTTGGAGCCCTCGAGCGCTGCGGCCTCGGCGCTGGGACCGAAGCAGTCGATGCCGGCCGCCCGCACGGCGTCCGCGACCCCGGCCACGAGCGGGGCCTCCGGACCGATCACGACCAGGTCGGCGCCCAGCTCGACGGCGAGCGCCGCGACGGCCTCGCCGTCGACCGCGCTGATCGCGTGGAGCGTCGCGAGCTCTCCGATCCCCGGGTTCCCCGGAGCGGCGTGCAGCTCGTGCGCCTCCGCGCCCGAGGCGACGGACTCCTGGGCGAAGGAGTGGACGATGGCGTGCTCGCGGGCACCCGAACCGATGACGAGGATCTTCACGGGAACGCAGTCTACCGATCGGTGCGCTGTGAGCCCGAGGCGTCCACGCACCGCAACCGGGCAGCCCTGCCGCGCGGCGCTGCCGTCGCGCCCCTCCGGAGGATCGCCGGACACAGAAGACGGACGCGACGGACCCTCGACACGAGGTCGGGGATCCGCGGCGTCCGTCCCTGTTGCGAGTCGTCCGTCAGCGCACCTGGAACATCTCCCCGTGGTCAGGAGCAGGCGCGGGGGCGGTGTCTCAGTGCAGCAGGTCGTGCAGCGGGATGATCGCGTCGCGCGACGGTCCCACCCCGATCGCCGAGACCCGCGCACCCGAGAGCTCCTCGAGCGAGCGCACGTAGGCCTGCGCGTTGGCCGGCAGGTCCTCGAAGGTCCGGCAGCCGGAGATGTCCTCGGTCCAGCCGTCGAACTCGGTGTAGATCGGCTTGGCGTGGTGGAACGCCGTCTGGTCCGTGGGCATCTCGTCGTAGCGGACGCCGTCGACGTCGTAGGCGACGCACACGGGGATCTTGGGGATGCCCGTGAGGATGTCGAGCTTGGTCACGACCAGGTCCGTGATCCCGTTGATGCGGCTCGAGTAGCGAGCGATCACCGAGTCGTACCAGCCGCAGCGTCGCGCGCGACCGGTGGTCACACCGAACTCGCCGCCGGTCTTGAGCAGGTACTCGCCCATCTCGTCGAAGAGCTCGGTGGGGAACGGACCCTCGCCCACCCGGGTCGTGTAGGCCTTGATGACGCCGATCACCGACGAGATCTTGGTGGGGCCGACGCCCGAACCGGTCACCGCGCCGCCCGCCGTCGCGTTCGACGACGTCACGAACGGGTAGGTGCCGTGGTCGACGTCGAGCATCGTGGCCTGGCCGCCCTCGAAGAGGACGTTCTTGCCCGCGTCGAGCGCCTGGTTGAGGATCAGCGACGTGTCCGCGACCATCGGCTTGACGCGCTCGGCGTACGCGAGGAGCTCCTCGACGGTCTCGTCGACCGTGATGGCCCGACGGTTGTAGACCTTGACCAGCAGGTGGTTCTTCTGGTCGAGCGAGCCCTCGATCTTCTCGGCCAGGATCTTCTCGTCGAACAGGTCCCACATGCGGATCCCGACACGGTTGATCTTGTCGGCGTACGCCGGCCCGATCCCGCGCCCGGTCGTCCCGATGCGGCGCTTGCCGAGGAACCGCTCGCTCACCTTGTCCATGGTGCGGTGGTACCCGGTGATGACGTGCGCGCTCCCGGAGACCAGGAGGCGCGAGACGTCCACACCGCGCGAGATCAGGTCGTCGAGCTCCTGGAAGAGCACCTCGATGTCGACGACCACGCCGTTCGCGATGACGGGGGTCACGCCCGGCGAGAGGATGCCGGAGGGCAGCAGGTGCAGGGCGTACTTCTCGTCCCCGATGACGACCGTGTGCCCGGCGTTGTTGCCGCCGTTGAACTTGACCACGTAGTCGACCCGCGAACCGAGGAGGTCGGTCGCCTTGCCCTTGCCTTCGTCGCCCCACTGGGCACCGATGAGCACCACGCCTGGCATGGATTCCCCACTTTCAGACTGCCTGTTCCTCGGACCGGGTCACGGACCAGCACCGACCGGCACGTACAGGGGACAGACCGGCCGGTGAACGGCGGCACGCGTCGTCGACGGTTGTCGATGCGTGTCGCGTCTCGTCGGCGGGTCCTCTGCGGGCCCGAGGCACGTCCGGGCGGCAGTCACCCGGAAGCCGGGACGAGTTTACCTGTCCTTGCCCTGGACGGCTCCCCTGGTCCACGAGGCAGGCTCCACGTGTCCGACGGCGCCGCCCCCGTCCCGGTCCGGTGCGGATCACGGGCACGCACCCCGGGCACCCCGGGCGACGAACGACGGGGGCGCGACGGGGCGACGGGGTGCGCCGCCGAGGAGAGACGTCCCGAGGACGTCCTGGCTGCGTCAGACGACGAGCGCGGCGACCTCGTCGACCGAGGTGCCCGAGTCGACCAGGAACTGGGCGCAGCGGTCGGCCTCGTCGGTCTCCCCGATGAGCGCGGCGGCGCGGTGCAGCGCGAGCAGCGCCCGCAGGAATCCCTGGTTGGGCTCGTGGTCGGCCGGGATCGGGCCCTGACCGCGCCAACCGGCCCGACGCAGCGCGTCGAGGCCCCGGTGGTACCCGGTGCGCGCGAACGCGTACGCGGTCACCGGGGCGTGCTCCCCGCCGTCCCGCAGCGTGGCTTCGGCCAGGACCGCCCAGAGCAGCGAGGACGAGGGGTGGGCGGCCGCGAGCCCGAACGGCTCGTCGCCGCGGGCGAGGCCGGCGACGACGTCCGGCTCGGCGGGCAGACGCACCGGAGGCGGTCCGTCGAGGAGGTTGGGGCGCACAGGTGTGGTCGACATCCGTCGATTCTCGCAGGCCCCTGACGAGCGCATGTGCACCGAGACGCGCACCCGCCTAGAGTCAGGACCATGATCGAGATCTCCACCTCCCCCGCGACGACCACTCTCGTCATCGCAGGGGACCTCGATCTCGCCGAACGGGACCAGTTCCCCGAGATCGCCGCCCGCGTCGTCGGACTACGACGCCAGCTCCTGGTGATCGACATGTGCCGGGTGACCTTCATGGACTCGACCGGCGCGGCGTTCCTCATCTCGCTCGCCGACTCCGGGCGCAAGCGGGGCGGTGCGACCGTCCTGCGGGGGTGCGACGACCGGGACCTGTTCGTCCTCGAGGTGTGCGGCGCGCTCGACCTCTTCCGGATCGACGTCGACCACCGCTGCGACCCGCCGGCGGGGGCCAACGCTTCCTGACCGGTCCCTCGACCGCCCGTCCCGCCTGCGCCTGACCGGGCCTCAGTCCGAGGCGCTCGACGTCCTGTCCGGGCGTTCCCCGAGCGGGCGCAACCGCGCCCACACGAGTTTGCCCGAGCCCGCAGGACGCCAGCCCCAGTCCGCGAGGCGCTCGACGATCTGCATCCCGAACCCGCCCATCCGGTGCGCGTGCCCGTCCGTCGAGACGGGCGGTGCAGGGTTGGAGTCCTCGACCTCGACGCGCAGGCCGTCCCCCGTGTCGAACAGGCGCAGCGCGAGGTGGCCCCAGCCGTGCAGGACCCCGTTGGCGACGAGCTCGGACACCACGAGCTCGGCGTTGGCGCTGTCGCCCAGGTCCCACGCCTGGCACGTGCGCAGCACGGCATGGCGTGCGCGCCCGATCGACGCGGGCTCGCTCGGCAGGAGCCAGCGACGGCTGCGCGGGCTCAGGGCCGAGGTGACGGGGTCCGAGACCGGGTCCGGGATCCGCACGACCACGAGCGCCACGTCGTCCTCGGGGGCGTCCGCGAGGCGCGAGAGGAGCTCCTCGCCGATGCCTGCCGAGTCGATGGCCGTGATCGACCGGGTCGCCTCCACGAGGGCATCGAGCCCCACGCGCAGCGCACGGTCGCGCCGCTCGATCAGCCCGTCCGTGTAGAAGAGCAGGACGTCGCCGGGCTCGAGCTCGACCCGGCCCGTCGCCCGGGTGCCGGTGCCGAACCCGACGAGCGAGCCGCCCGCCTCGTTGAGCTGGGTCACCTCGCCGCGGCGGAGCAGCAGGGGCGGGAGGTGGCCTGCGCGCGAGTACTCGATCGCCCAGCTCTTCGCGTCGTCGCCCGGGCCGTCCGAGTCATCGCTGCCTGTCGCGCCGGCGTCGAGGACCGTCGCGTCCTCCTCGAACGTCTCAGGGTCGAGCTCGGACGCCCGGGTCGCGGACGGCACGGCCGAGCGGTGCGTGAGCGCCGCGTACACGAGGCTCGCGGACCGCGGGATGCGCATCCCCACCACGAGCTGGTCGACCCGCTCGAGCACGGGCCCCGGGGTCGTGAGCTCGTACGCGTACGAACGGACCACGGACCGCAGCTGACCCATCGCGGCGGCGGCCTCGACGTCGTGGCCCACGACGTCGCCGATCACCAGGCCGACGACGTCGGGAGAGATCTGCAGGACGTCGTACCAGTCGCCGCCGACCTGCGCGTGCTCGGAGTTGGGCGCGTAGTAGGTCCACACGTCGAGCCCCGTGACGTCCGCCTGCTCGGGCAGCATGGCGCGCTGGAGCGTCTCGGCGAGCCGGTGCTCGCGGGCGTACAGACGCACGTTGTCGATCGCGAGGCCCGCACGACGCGCCAGCGCTTTCAGGACCGCCTGGGCCCCCGACGCGTCGGGGGCCGTCGTGACCGACGCCGGCAGCCCGCTCGTGGCGAGCAGCCCCAGGACGCGCCGACGGCCTGCGATCGGGTGGAGCAGGACGGATTCGGGCGCCTCGGCGCTCGCCGAGGTGCGCTGCCGCACGTCCCGGCTCAACCAGCTCGACGCGGACCACTGCGGGTAGTCGGCCGTCAGGTCCAGGCGGACCGGACCGTCGATCCGTCCGTCGAGCAGGTCCTGCACGGTGTCCTGCAGGTCGATCACCGTGCCGGGCACGAGCCCCGCGGGACCCGTAGCGTCACCGAGGGCGTCCGTGAGCCCCATGGCCCCCTCCACGGCGCCGGCACCGTCCGCGATGTACCGGCCGTGGCGCTGCCCGCGTCCGCTCGGCGGGGTCGTCGTGTCGATGCCCTCGGCGTAGCGCAGCCCGTCGTCGTTCATGTAGAAGCCGGCCCACCCGACGAGCGCCCCCTCGAGGACGTCGCAGATCTCTCGCAGCGCGAGCGGGTAGTCGAGGTCGTTGAGCAGGTCCGAGGTCTCGGTGATGATCGCGAGGCTGACGCGCTCCCGGCGCTCGAGCTCGAGCGACGCGAGCTGCGCCGCGGAGCGGTCGATGTGCTCGGTGACGTCGATCATCACGCCGATCCAGTGGGTGATCTCGCCCTCGGCCTCGTCGACCGGGGACAGCGAGACCTGCGTCCACAAGGGCGTGCCGTCGTGCCGGTCGCTGCGGACCGTGCGCGTGACCTCGTGCCCCTCGAGCACCGCGGCCCGGAACTGGTCGGCTTCGCCCGGGTCCGCGAGAAGGTCCGCGAGGAACCGCGGGCTGCGCCCCAGGACCTCGTCGGCCGTGTATCCCGTGAGCCGGCAGAAGGCGTCGTTGACCCAGGTCATCGGCATGCCCTCGGACCGACGGCCGAGGAGGAAGGAGGCGATCCCGGACCGCTGCGCGGCGCGCGCGAAGATCTCCGGACCACCCGCCGGCAGGGAGGCCCCGGCCGCGCGCGGACCGCGGGCCCAGGAGCCCAGCCCGAGGCTCGACGAGCCGACCATTCCCACCTCCGACCGAGATTGCCGTGAGCGCGTTACTGTCCCGAGTGGACATTCAACCGTAGATTGGTGATCTCCGAGACCTGTGCGGGTCCGGTCCACGCTGGGAGGAGCAACGTGCGCGACGGTAACACCACGGTTGGTAGCGAGCCTGACGACCCCGCGACCGGGTCGAGCAACGTCGTGACGGAGCAGTCCGACCCTGCGAGCGTTCACGTCATCGTCGGGGCGACACGCGCCCGCATCGTGCTGTCGGGCGAGATCGACGCCGATCTGGGCCCGGACCTGCTGGACGCGACCGCGGACGCCGAGGCCACGGGCCTCCCCGTCGAGATCGACGCGCACCACGTGACCTTCATGGACTCCTCGGGCGTGGCGTTCCTCGCGCGGCTCGCGACCCGCGGGCCGCATCGCGTCCGGGTGCTGCGCGCTCCCCCGACCGTCCGCTTCCTGCTCGAGGTCACGCGCATCGGGGACATGCTCGACATCGTCGACGAGGACCCCGGTTTCGACCTGCCCGACGGCGTCACGCACCTCAACGGGAGCCGTCGCCTCCCGCGCACCGACCGCTGAGGACGACCGCCCGACGGTCGCTCCGCCGTCGGGCGCCCCTGGCGGGCCCCGCGACACGCAGCAGGCCCCGGTCCTGACGGACCGGGGCCTGCTGGCACTTCTGGTGGCGGGAGGCTCCCGCCGGGCTCACCGCCCTCGCGGGCGGCTCAGCGAGCCGTTCAGCGGATCTTCTGGCCCGCGGAACGCAGCTGCTGCGACGCCTCGACGATGCGCTGAGCCATGCCGGCCTCGGCAAGCTTGCCCCAGGCGCGCGGGTCGTAGGCCTTCTTGTTGCCCACCTCGCCGTCGACCTTCAGGACGCCGTCGTAGTTGCGGAAGATGTGGTCGACGACCGGACGCGTGAACGCGTACTGCGTGTCCGTGTCGATGTTCATCTTGATGACGCCGTTGTCCACGGCCTCCGTGATCTCCTCGGCCGTGGAGCCCGAGCCGCCGTGGAAGACGAGGTCGAACGGGTTCTCCTTGCCGATCGCGTCGCCGACGGCCTTCTGGATGTCCGCGAGGATCGACGGACGCAGCTTGACCGCACCCGGCTTGTAGACGCCGTGCACGTTGCCGAACGTGAGAGCCGTCAGGTAGCGGCCCTTCTCGCCCGCACCGAGGGCCTTGACCGTCGCGAGACCGTCCTCGACCGTCGTGTAGAGCTTGTCGTTGATCTCGGCCGTGTGGCCGTCCTCCTCGCCACCGACGACGCCGACCTCGATCTCGAGGATGGTGCGCGCGGCGACGGAGAGCTCGAGGAGCTCCTCGGCGATGATCAGGTTCTCGTCGAGCGGCACGGACGAGCCGTCCCACATGTGCGACTGGAACGTGGGGAGCTTGCCGGCCTTGACCTGCTCGATCTCCAGCGCGAGCAGCGGACGGACCCAGGAGTCCAGGTTCTGCTTGGCGCAGTGGTCCGTGTGCAGCGCGATGGTGACGTCGTAGTTCTTGGCGACCTCGGTCGCGTACGCCGCGAGGGCGAGCGAACCGGTGACGCGGTCCTTGATGGTCGAGCCCGCCGCGTACTCGGCGCCGCCGACGGAGACCTGGATGATGCCGTCGGACTCGGCCTCGGCGAAGCCCTGAATGGCGGCGGTGATGGTCTGCGACGACGTGATGTTGACGGCGGGGTAGGCGAACTTGCCTGCCTTCGCGCGGTCGATCATCTCGGCGTAGACCTCGGGGGTTGCGATAGCCATCTGCAGAACTCCAATGACGGAAGGAGGTGGGTGCCGACGACACTGCCGCGCGCCCTGTTATCCCCATGATTTTGTCATGGATCCCTACCGCCGGTGTGATCCGTCCCTCTGGTGGACGTCCGTCACCACTGGTTGGGACGTCCCGGAGGTCGGGACGCCTAGGGCTCGTACGCGTGCTGCACGGCCCACGCGTGCATCGCGACGGCCGCCGCGGCCCCCGCGTTGATCGACCGGGTCGACCCGAGCTGGGTGATGTGCAGGATCTCCCGGCTCGCCTCGCGGGCCTCGGCCGAGAGCCCGCTGCTCTCCTGCCCGAACAGCAGGACGCACTCGCGTGGGAACAGGTAGCCCTCGATCGGTATCGAGCCGGGGACGTTGTCGATCCCGACGACCGGGATGCCCGCGCCGTCGTGCTGCGCCGCGGCCCACGCGAGCAGGTCCTCGACCTGCGGGTGGTGGCTCACGTGCTGGTAGCGGTCCGTGACCATCGCGCCGCGGCGGTTCCAGCGCCGCCTGCCCACGATGTGCACGCCCGCCGCGTTGAACGCGTTGGCCGTGCGCACGACCGACCCGATGTTCAGGTCGTGGCCCCAGTTCTCGATCGCGACGTGCAGGCGCCTTCCCACAGGGCGGCGCGCGTCCATGTCGGCGACGATCGCCTCGACCGTCCAGTAGCGGTAGGCGTCCACGACGTTGCGCCGGTCGCCGTGCTCGAGCAGCTCGACGTCGTAGCGCTCGCCGGTCGGCCAGGCGGCCCGACCGCCGGGCCAGGGGCCCACACCCACCTCGACCTGGTCCTCACCGCGGGGGTGCGTGGTCTCGTCCGGTGCCTGGGTCACGGAGGGCGCTGCGGGCTGGTCGTCACGCGCGGGGCGACCCTCGTGCTGGGGGCGCGCGGAGGAGTTCGTCACGGACCCATTGTCTCCGGTGCGTCACCATGCCCCCGGATCCCCCCACGATGTTCACAGGGTGCTCCACGCCGCCCAGGTCCGTGCAGCGGGACGCCCACTACGCTGGTGGCGTGCTCACCGATCTTCTCCTGACCTCGACGCTGCCCGACACGGCCGCGGCGCTCTCCGCCGTCGACGGCACCCAGGTGGTCGCGCTGGGGCCGGACTGGCTCGACGCGCGCACCATGATCAGCGGCTTCATCGAGAGGTTCGGCGTGTACGCGGTGCTCGGCATCGTCGCCGTGGTCTTCATCGAGACGGGCCTGCTGTTCCCGTTCCTGCCCGGTGACTCGCTGCTCTTCACCGCTGGCCTCCTGGTCGCCCAGGACGAGCTCAACCTGTCGATCTGGGTCGTGTGCGCCATGATCTTCGCCGCCGCGTTCCTCGGGGACCAGCTCGCCTACCTGATCGGCAACAAGATCGGTCCGCGCCTCTTCACGCCGGACGCCCGCGTCCTCAAGACCAAGTACATCGACCAGGCTCACGACTACTTCGAGCGCTTCGGCGGACGCACCGTCATCCTGGCCCGGTTCGTCCCCTTCCTGCGGACGTTCGCCCCGGTCGCCGCAGGCATGAGCGGCATGCGCTACCGGACGTTCGTCGCCTACAACCTGGTCGGCGCGTTCGTGTGGGGCGTCGGCGTGACTCTGCTCGGCTACTGGCTCGGCAACATCCAGTTCGTCAACGACCACATCGAGACGATCCTCGTCCTCATCGTCGCCGTCTCGGTCGTCCCCGTGGTCATCGAGGTGCTGCGGGCCCGCCGTGAGTCGCAGCGGACCAAGGCCGAGCTCGCCGCGGGCGGAGCGGCCACCGCCGCCGCCGGCGCTGCGGAGAGCCCCGCCGTCGCGACCGCGGGCACCTCCGCCGTCCCGACCACGGCCGCCGTCCCGACCGACACCCCCCTGACGACCGCCGAGGCGACCACCGCCCCGGCGACGGGGTCCGAGAAGACGAAGGACGCCGTCGAGCACACCCCTGGAGAGGACCACCGATGACGCGCGTGATCGAGAGCTGGCTCACCGACATGGACGGCGTGCTCGTCCACGAGGGCCACGCCATCCCCGGAGCAGCCGAGTTCGTGCGCGCGCTGCGCGACAAGGAGCGCCCGTTCCTCATCCTGACCAACAACTCGATCTTCACGGCCCGCGACCTGCGCGCGCGCCTCGCCACCTCCGGCATCGAGGTGCCCGAGGAGTCGATCTGGACGTCCGCGCTGGCCACCGCGCAGTTCCTGAGCGACCAGGTCCCGGGCGGCAGCGCCTACGCGATCGGTGAGGCGGGCCTGACGACGGCCCTCTACGAGGCCGGCTACACGCTCACCGAGTCCGACCCCGACTACGTGGTCCTGGGCGAGACCCGCACCTACTCGTTCGAGGCGATCACCAAGGCCGTGCGCCTGATCCTGGGCGGCTCGCGCTTCATCTGCACCAACCCGGACACGACCGGACCCTCGCAGCAGGGGCCGCTGCCCGCGACGGGCGCGGTCGCCGCCATGATCACGGCCGCGACGGGCCGCGAGCCGTACTTCGTGGGCAAGCCCAACCCCATGATGTTCCGGTCCGCGCTCAACCGCATCGACGCGCACTCCGAGACGACCGCGATGATCGGCGACCGCATGGACACCGACGTCGTGGCGGGCATCGAGGCCGGGCTCTACACCTACCTCGTGATGACGGGCTCGACCAAGCTCCACGAGGTCGACACGTTCCCGTTCCGTCCCAGCAAGGTCGTCGACTCGATCGCGAACCTCGTCGACCTCGTCTGACGCACGCCCCCGGACAGCACGCTGCCCCGGTCCCCCCGACCAGCTCGGGGAGACCGGGGCAGTCGTCTACGGGGCCCCGGAGGCGCAGGGTCGGCCACGCCGAGGTCGCCCCTCGCCACGGCCCGGCAGGGCGCCCGGCGAACCGCTACCGATCGACGTCCGAGGTCGCTGCGACCGGCCGGGTAGGGGACGACGCACCGCCGGGGGGGGGGGGGGGGGGGGGGGGGGGGGG
>NZ_JACSQF010000021.1:0-11895 GCF_014836755.1 Oerskovia merdavium | reverse complement strand
GGACCTGGAGAGGTCCCGGCCCGCCCGCCGTTCGTGGTGCGGCTCGTGCGTCAGGCGGTCGCGCGTGCCCGACGGCGCTTGCTCACCGCGAGCAGGCCCGCGCCGCTCAGGAGCAGCATCACCGCGAGTGCCGTGGCGTTGCCGGCGTCCGACCCCGTGGCCGCGAGGCCCGAGAACGTGTCGCACTCGACGTCGCCACCGATCGGGAAGCTGAACGTGACCGGGGCCAGTGCGGTCCCTGCCTCGTAGAAGCCCGCGAACGCCTTGGCGCCCGCGGCCGTCAGCGTGGCCGGCGCGCCGGTCCACGTGATCGTGGTGCCCGAGGTCGCCTTCTTGCCCGAGAGGTCGAGGTTCGCGAACGCGACGCCCTTGCTCGTGGACTTGTTGCCCTCCATGTCGCTGCTGACGACGTCGACGACGAGCGTGCCGCTTCCGCCGTTGACCTGGACCCGCGGGTTGGAGATCTGCAGGTCGAGGATGCCGCCGTGACCGGTGAAGTGCACCGAGCCTGCGAAGGAGGCGCGCCCCTTGCCCAGGTCCGTGTTGAACGACCCCTTGCCGCCGCTCCACGTGGTCGTGGAGCCGTTGTCCTTGGCACCGCTCGCCGAGACGGCACCCTTGGCGATCGGCCCCGCGATGTACGCGCGGAACTTGTCGCTCACGGCCCAGGTCAGCGTGGCGCCGTTGACACCCTGCGCGTAGCACTGCTGGGCGGCGGAACCGCTGCCCGAGGTGCTCGAACCCGTGACCGTGATGGCCGCGGACGCGGTGTGGTTCGCGCCGATGAGGAGCAGCGTGTGCTCGCCCGCCGGGAGATCCTTGGGGATCGTGACGGTCGACGTGGCCGCACCACCGGCGTTGGCCGTGATGCCCGTGGCGAGGACCTGCGGGGTGGAGTGGACCTCGACGCGCAGACCTGCCTCGTTGGCCCCGAACCCGATGCCGCTGATCGTGACCTGGTCGCCGGGGGCGGCCTGGGAGACGGAGAGCGTCGCCTTGGCGGGGTCCTGCTGCGTGCCCGAGCCGTCGGTGTTGCCCGAGCTCTCGCCCGGGGTCGTGCCCGGGTTCTCGACGGCGGAGCCGACCGTGAAGGTCACCGGGTCGAGCGCGTCACCGGCCGTGTAGAACGCACCGAACGCCGGGACGCCTGCTGCGGTGAGGGCCGCGGGGACGCTCGCATAGGTCGTCGTGCCGTTCCCGGTCGTGACCTTTGCGGCGGCCAGGTCGAGCGTCGCGACCGTCACGCCGGACTGGACGAACGAACCGCCCTCGATGTCCTTCGAGTCGACGTCCGCGACCAGTGTCGCCTTGTCGCCGGTCGCGACGACGCGCGGGTTGCTCAGGCGGACGTCGAGGATGCCGCCGTGTCCCGTGAACCGGACGGTTCCGGCGAAGTCGACCGTGCCCTTGCGGGAGGCCGTGTCGAACGAGCTCGTCGCGGACTGCGGGAACGAGTACAGACCGGTCGCGGCCCCCGTCGCGCCGTTCGAGGTCGTCACGCCTCCCTGGGCGATCGGGCCCGCGATGTACGTCCGGAACGACTCCTTGACGCCCCACTGCAGGCTGCCTGCCGCACCCGCGGGGGGCGGGGTGACGGGCTTGGCCGTGACCGTGACGGTCGCCGCCTCAGAGGTCGAGGTCAGGAAGGACGTGCTGTCCGTCGGGGTGAACACGGCGGTCACGGAGTGCGGACCGACCGCGAGGTCGCTCGCCGCGAAGACCGCGACGCCGTCCTTCACCGCAGCGGAGCCCAGGTCCTTGGAGCCGTCGACGAAGCGAACCACGCCCTCGGCCGAAGCCGGTGCGACGGTCGCGGTGAACGCCACGTCCGTGCCCTCGACGATGCTCGCCGACGAAGCACGCAGCGTCGTGCTCGTCGCCTCCGCGTCCTTCCCGGGCTGCTTCACGGACAGCGCCGTGAACGTGTCGAGCGAACGGTCCGTGACCGACAGGCCGTGCGCGGCCGACGTCGCGACCACGTACTCCGTGGCCGGGTCGAACGAACCCGCCGGGACCTTGATCGTCGTCGTGAACTTCCCGTCCACGACCTGAGCCGGCATCACCCACTGCAGGCCGAGCCAACCATCAGCCACCAGAGGGGCATCGCCCTTCCAGATCGACGCGTCACCCAGCAGCACGTACGCGCCGTACTGCGCACCCGCACCCACGAACCCGGTACCCGAGATCGTGAACACGTTCTCGACCGCAGGGTCGAGGTCCGCGCTCGGCGTGACCGTCACCTTCGGGTCAGCCACCGGAACCACCGGCTTGAACGTGAGGGGCGTGAACGTGTCGAGCGTGCGGTCCGTGACCGACAGGCCGTGCGCGGCCGACGTCGCGACCACGTACTCCTTCGAGGCGTCGAACGTGCCCGCCGGGACCTTGATCGTCGTCGTGAACTTCCCGTCCACGACCTGAGCCGGCGACACCCACTTCAGACCGAGCCAACCCGACGCGACCAGCGGACCCTCGCCCGACCAGATCGACGCGTCGCCCAGCAGCACGTACGCGCCGTACTGCGCACCCGCACCCACGAACCCCGTACCCGAGATCGTGAACGTGTTCTCGACCGCAGGGTCGAGGTCCGCGCTCGGCGTGACCGTCACCTTCGGGTCAGCCACCGGAACCACCGGCTTGCCGACGACCGTGACGGTCGCCGTCCCCGTGGCACCGAGCACGCTCGTGACGGTCACCGTGAGGTCACCGGAGGTCTGGTCGGTCGGCACCGTCACGACGACCGAGTCGCCGTTCACGACGAAGCTTGCGGACTCATCACCCAGGAGGACCGAGGACACCTTGTCCCCCGTCGCGAGACCCGCGACGGTCAGCGTGAGCTTGTCGCCGGGCTCGATCGAGGAAGAGCCGGGGGTCACGGTCAACGGAGCCGGCGTCTCGGTGAAGCTGACCGGGACCGAGAGCTCCTGGTCGGCGTTCTTCACGCCACCAGCACCGTAGGTGTAGACGCCGTAGCGGCCACCCTCGAGAGCCGCGGGGGCCTTCAGCGTGAGCTTGGCCGTGAACGTGCCGTCAGCGGCGATGTCGGCCCACTGGCCACGGATGATCGACTGGTTCGCGGGGCTGAGCTGGTTCAGCACGGTCTCCGACAGCGCCCATGCCTGCGAGCCGACCTTGCGTGCCGAGCTCGCCACGCCCTCCGACGGGCGCCACGCCTCGGCAAAGCTGCCGAACACGACGTAGTTGCCCTGCGGCAGGGTGTTGGGGATCGGGTTGCCGTATCCACCGACGTTCGACGCCGGATCGAAACCGGAACCCTTCACCACGATCGCGTCACCCGGACGCACCACCGTGTCACCCAGCGGCGTCACACCATCAGCAGCGAAGACCTCGATCGCAGGCTCGAACACCGGAGCCGGGTCGTTGGTGAAGCTCACGGGGTACGCGAGCTCCTGAGCGGCGTTCTTCACGCCACCGGCCGCGTAGGTGTAGACCCCGAAGGAGCCGCCCTCGATCGCCTCGAGCTCGGCCAGCGTCAGCGTCGCCGTGAACGAGCCGTCCTCGGCGATGTCGACCCACTGCTTGCGGATCGTCCCCTGGAAAGCCGGCGGGACCTGGTCCAGCACCGACTCCGCCAGGGCCCACGCCTGCGGCCCGACCTTGCGAGCCGTCGTCGGCGCACCGGTCGACGGCTGCCACTCGTCCGCGAACGAGCCGAACACCACGTACGTGCCCTGCGGCAGGTTCGCCGGGATCGGCGCCCCACGACCACCGACGTTCGCCGCCGGATCGAAACCGGAACCCTTCACCACGATCGCGTCACCCGGACCGACCAGCGTGTCGCCCAGCGGCGTCACACCATCAGCAGCGAAGACCTCGATCGCAGGCTCGAACACCGGAGCCGTGGGCTCCTCGCCCTTGAACGTGACGGGCGTGAACGTGTCGAGCGAACGATCCGTGACCGAGAGGGCGTGCGCAGCCGACGTCGCGACCACGTACTCCTTCGTGGCGTCGAACGAGCCCGCCGGGACCGTGATCGTGGTCGTGAACGCGCCGTCGACGATCGAGCGGACGTAGACCTGCTGCAACCAGCCCTCGGCCAGGAGCGGTCCTTCGCCCTTCCAGATCGACGACTCGCCCAGCAGGACGTAAGCACCGTTCTTCGCGCCGGCACCCACGAACCCCGTACCCGAGATCGTGAACGTGTTCTCGACCGCAGGGTCGACATCCGCGCTCGGCGTGACCGTCACCTTGGGGTCAGCCACCGGAGCCGGCGGGTCGACGGTCTTGGCCGTCACGGTGTGCGCGGTGGACGCGGACGTCGAGGCGACGAACGCGGCGGCGTCGGCCGGGGTGAAGCGTGCCGAGTAGGCGTGCTCCCCCACGGCCGGAGCCGCGACGTCGAGGCGAGCGGCGCCGTCGGACACCGTGGCCGTGCCCAGGGACGTGGCTCCGTCGAGGAACTCGACGCTGCCCGCTGCGGCCGGGGCGACCGTCGCGCTCAGCGCGACCGCGGTCCCCTCGACCGAGGTGCCCACCGGGGCGACCGCGAGCGTCGTGGTCGTCGGTGCGGCCGGCGCCACCGGGAGCGGCGCGTCGAGCGTGGCGGTGAAGGTCGACATCGGCTGGCCGACGTAGTCGGAGAAGTTGCCGTCGAGCGCACCGAACGCGCTGGACAGGGCCCCGTTCGCCGTGACGGTGAGCGTGTCGCCCGCGCGGGCCGTGCTCACGGCCACGTCGGCGACCTTGACGTCGTCTGCCAACCCGGCGGCCGTGGTGACGTCCGCGGTGAGGACGCCGGTCGTCGGCGAGCTGATCGCGAGACGCAGGTCGGCGACCGTGATGTCGAGGACGCCGCCGTGCGCCTTGTAGTTGGTCGATCCACCGAAGCGCAGCGCGCCGACGCCCGTCACGGGGTCGATGCTGCCGCTCGCGGGCGAGTACACGGACTTGCCGTTGGTCAGCGCGGGCGTGATGGTCCCCGCACCGCCGACGTAGCCGGTCCAGCTGTCCTTGAGGTTCCAGGTGGCGCTGCCGCCCGACACCGTGACGGTGTCCGCGGCGCTGGCGGGAGTTACCCCGACGACTGCGAGACCGGCGACGAGCGCTCCGGTCAGGAGTGAGGCGAGAGCGCGACGGCGCCCTCCTCGTTGCGTGATGAGCACTCGGTCTCCCGTGATGGTTCGTGGGCCGCCCGCGATGGCGGCGTCAGGGCGGCAGGTCTCTCGACCATCGCCCTGTGGACCATATAAGGCGTGCCTCACCAAAGCAAGGATTACCTTATCTCCTGTGGTCGGAGTCACACCCTCGTCTCAGACGCCCGTCGGACCGGGACGCGCCGAGGGGCGGCGCGCCCCTGGCGCACCGCCCCTCGTCCGTCCGTGCCGCACGTCGCGGCCGATCCTCGACCTCAGCGGTCGAGGATCGGGCCGTTGCCGTTGAAGTCCAGGCGCGGCGCGTTGCGCACCGCCGGGTTGTCGACCTCGAAGTACTCGGCCCGCTGGAAGCCGAACATCTTCGCGATGACGTTCGGCGGGAACGTCTCGACCTTGGTGTTCAGCGTGCGGACGTTCGCGTTGTAGAACCGACGACCGGCCGCGATGCGGTCCTCGGTGTTCGTCAGCTCGGCCTGGAGCTGACCGAAGTTCTCGCTGGCACGGAGCTGCGGGTAGGCCTCGGCGACCGCGAACAGCCGACCGAGCGCCTGCGTCAGCTGGTTCTCCTTGGCCGCCTGGTCCGCCGGACCGGAGACCGGTCCCGCCGCTGCCGAACGCGCCGCGGCGACCTGCTCGAAGACGCCCCGCTCGTGCGCGGCGTACCCCTTCACGGTCTCCATCAGGTTCGGGATGAGGTCATGGCGTCGGTGCAGCTCGACGTCGATCTGACGCCACGACTCCTGCACCAGGTTCCGCAGCCGGACGAAGCCGTTGTACTGCGCGACCGCCCAGAAGAGAACGATCAGGACGATGGCGCCGATGACGATCAAGGCGATGATGCCGCCTGACATGCTGCCCCCTTGGGCTGAGTTGGTCGGACCGCTCGACCCGGACGACCGCACGACCGGACCCGACGGACCGAGGTGCGCGACGTCGTCGGGCGACGCGGAAGGTAGGTGCATCGTAGCGGGGTGCACCCCGCGCAGGACCGACGCGTCAGGGCGCCGGCGTCCCCCGCATCGGAGCAGGACGGGGCGGCTCGCCCTGACGACGCGGCGGCACCGCCCCCCGGTCGAGCCAGACGTGGTCCGGGATCGCGTCGGCCACGACCGCGAGCCGTGACATCAGGGGAAGCACGTTGTCCAGGACCGTCCGGCCGCCCGTCCACCCGAGGATCGCGTCGCCCTCGATCCGCACGTTGCGGCGCGCGAAGTCCGGCTCCAGGAGACGGTGCATCAGGCGCGGGTGCAGGACCTGGTGCGCGAACCGGAGATCGCTCGCCTCGACGCGCCAAGCCCGGTTGAAGTCCTCCGACTCGAGCTGGATGTCCTGCCCGCCGAACGCCTTGGCGACCCGGGTCCCGAAGCCCTCGGGCGTCAGCTCGAGCGTGGGCAGCGACACCGGGAGGAACAGGACGACCACGTGCGCGGTGTGCGTCGTCTCGCTCTTGCCACCGCCCACCGTCCAGACGTACGTGAACGACAGCGCCGGGCGGCCCGCGTACTGCCCCGCGAGGACCTCGGTCGCCTTGCGGGCGTGCCCCGCCCCGAACGGTGTCCCCTTCCAGCGCTTCGCGAGGTCGCGGTCGAGGTCCGCGTACCTCCACCCGTGGCGCGCGGCCCACGCCTCGAACATGCGCCTGCGGGCCTTGCCGGCCCGCCAGAACACGTACATCAGGCCGACCACGACGAGGTCCACGAGGACGAAGACGACCCAGGCCAACCAGGTCATGCCCTGCCCCTCCCCCTTCAGGCCTGCTCAGGCCTGCTCAGGCGAGGTCGAAGTCCGTCAGACCGAAGATCGAGAAGTAGGGCACGCCCAGCGCCTCGATCTTCTCGCGCGCACCCGTGTCGCGGTCCATGATCGTCGCGACGCCCACGACCTCGGCCCCCGCTGCCCGCGCCGCCTCGATCGCCGTGATGGGCGAGCCACCCGTCGTCGTCGTGTCCTCGACGACGACGACGCGGCGCCCCGCGATCTCCGGCCCCTCGATCTGACGCTGCATCCCGTGGGCCTTGGCGGCCTTGCGCACCACGAACGCGTCGAGGTCCTGGCCCCGCGAGGCCGCGGCGTGCAGCAGCGCGGTCGCGATGGGGTCAGCACCCAGCGTCAGACCGCCCACGGCGTCGACCTCCGCGGTCCCCAGCCCGGCCTCCTCGAGCTGGTCCAGCAGGACGTGCCCGACGAGCGGTGCCGCGCGGTGGTGCAGCGTGATGCGACGCAGGTCCACGTAGTAGTCGGCTTCCTTGCCCGAGGAGAGCGTGACCTTCCCGTGCACGATCGCCAGCTCGGCGATCAGGTCGCGGAGCTGCTCGCGGGGCGTCGGGGACAGGTGCGTGGAGGTGTCGGTCATGGGGTCAAGGCTAACGTTCCAGCGGGCCCGTCCTCCGCCCGCGACCGCGACCCGAGACCGGTCAGCGTCCCTCGAACGCCCGCACGGCAGCACGCGGCGCGACCTTGAGCAGCCCCGACGCCAGCCGGTACCGCAGCGAGGGCGTCGAGATCACGACGCCGCGGCGCACGTCCGCGAGGGCCGCCGCGACGACCCGGTCCGCGTTGAGCCACGCGACCTCGGGAAGCTGCGTGTAGTCGATCCCGGCCCGCTCGTGGAACTCGGTGTGCGTGAGCCCCGGGCACAGGGCCGTGGCCGTCACGCCCGTCCCGCGCAGCTCGACCGCGAGCCCCTCGGTGAACGTCCGCACCCACGCCTTGGCGGCCGAGTAGGTCCCGCTCGCCGTGAGCGCCGCGACCGACGCGACGTTGAGGATCGCGCCGCGCCCGCGCTCGGTCATCTGGCCCGCTGCGGCGTGCGAGAGCACCAGGACCGCGCGCACCATGACGTCCAGCGCCTTGACCTCGGCGTCGACGTCCCCGCCCACGAAGCGCTGGTGCACCGCGTAGCCGGCGTTGTTGACGAGCAGGCCCACGGGTCGCTGCCCTGCCTCGTCCTCGTCGACCACGGCGAGACGTGCTGCGACGCGCGCGACGTCGTCGGGCACCGAGAGGTCCGCCGGGAGCACCTGGGCCCGCACGCCCGCAGCCGCGCGGATCTGCGCCGCGACGCGCTCGAGGCGCTCGGCGTCGCGCGCGACGAGGACCAGGTCGTGACGGGCCGTGGCCAGCTGCCACGCGAACTCGAGGCCCAGGCCGGCGCTCGCGCCGGTGATCAGTGCAGTCGCCATGGGCCCAGCCTAGGGGGCGCGCGGCGGTCGGGGGACCCCCGTGCCCGACGGCGCCACGCACCTCGGGCCGCCGGCCCGCCGTCCGCCCGCACCGGGCGTGGGTCGCCCCGGCTAGCCTGGGCGCCATGCGACTCGCCACCTGGAACATCAACTCGATCCGAGCCCGCGCCGAGCGTGCGGTGGCCTTCCTGGAGCGCTCGGGCACCGACGTGCTCGCGCTGCAGGAGACCAAGTGCAAGGACGCCCAGTTCCCGCACGAGGTCTTCGAGGCCGCGGGGTACGAGGTCGCGCACTTCGGGCTGAGCCAGTGGAATGGGGTCGCGATCGTGTCCCGCGTGGGGATCGAGGACGTCGAGACGGGTTTCGCGACGCAACCGCACTTCGGGGCCGAGCCACACCTGGAGGCCCGGGCGATCGGCGCGACGTGCGGCGGCGTGCGCGTGTGGAGCCTGTACGTGCCGCACGGGCGCGGGCTCGACGACCCGCACTACCCGTACAAGCTCGAATGGCTCGGCAACCTGCGCGACCAGGCCGCGGGCTGGCTCGCGGCCGATCCTGCGGCGCAGGTCGCGCTCGTCGGTGACTGGAACGTCGCGCCGCTCGACACCGACGTGTGGGACCCGGCCGTGTTCGCGGGGCACACGCACACGTCCCCGCCCGAGAGGGCGGCGTTCGCGGCGTTCGCCGAGGCCGGGTACACCGAGGTCACGCGCGAGTTCTTCCCCGAGGAGCACAAGTACACCTACTGGGACTATCAGCAGCTGCGCTTCCCCAAGAACCAGGGCATGCGGATCGACTTCGCCTACCTGTCCCCCGCGCTGCGGGCCCGCGCGACGGGCGTGGAGATCGACCGCGACGAGCGCAAGGGCAAGGGCGCCTCGGACCACGTTCCCGTGATCGTGGACTTCGCGGACTGAGCGCCGTGCCCCCAGGCGGCCCCCGGGCCGCTCCAGGTACCGAGAACCCCCGGTGCCGAGAACGGGGTTGTGGTCGTTCTGAGACTCAGAACGACCACAACCCCGTTCTCGGCAGCTGAGGGCGACTCAGCCCAGCGTCACGACGACCGTGACCTCGGAGCCCTCCGGCTGGACCGGGATCGGCTGCGTCGGGTCGAGCTCGACGCCGTCGAGCGTCACCGACCGCACGCCCTTCGACACGTGGTCGGGGTTGCGGACCTCGATCTCGTAGACCGCGCCACGCCACTCACGGCGCACCTCGAAACCGTCCCAGTCCTTGGGGATCGACGGGTCCACGACCAGACCGTCGAGGGCCAGGCGCACACCGAGGATGTACTTGGTGGCCGCCGTGTACATCCAGCCCGCGGTGCCCGTGAGCCACGGGTTCTGCGCCTTGCCGAACCACTCGTGGTCGCGGCCGTACAGGAACTGCACGTAGGCGTAGGGCTCGGCCCCGCGGACCTCGATGTTGTCGTTCTGGTTGTACGGCAGGATCGCGTCGTAGAACTGCACGGCCTCGTCGCCGCGGCCCAGCATGGCCTCGGCGATGATGGGCCACGCGTTCGGGTGCGAGAAGATCGCCGCGTTCTCCTTGATGCCCGGGTACACGCGCGTCACGAACCCGACCGTGTCGTCGACCTTGGTGAACGCCGGCCAGTTCAGGTGGTTGCCGTACTCCGAGCCCAGGAGCTCGCGCACCGAGTCCATCGACGCCTCGCCACGCTCCTGGGTGGTGATGCCCGCGATGACGGGCCATGCCTGGTGCTCGAGGAAGATCTTGCCCTCGTCGTTGTCGTTCGAGCCGATCTTCACGCCGTCGCGCGTGTAGCCGCGGATCCACCAGGCGCCGTCCCACAGCTGGGAGTCCGCGACCTTCGCGATGCGCTCGAGCTCGGCCTCGTACTTGGCGACGTCCGCTGCCGCGCTCTCGTCCCCGGCCGCAGCACGGTGCCGTGCGAGCTCCAGGAACGCCTGGATGGCCCACGCGTGCAGGAACGTCACGAGCGAGGTCTCGCCGCCACCCAGGTTGAGGCAGTCGTTCCAGTCGGCGCGCAGACCCAGGGCCACGCCGTTCTGACCGACCTGCTGGCTCGAGAAGTCGAGCGCGCGCCTGAGGTGCTCGTACACCGTGGCGGGCGTGCCCTCGGCGAACGGGATCACCTCGTCGAGGAACTCCAGGCGACCGGTCTCCTTGACGAACTCGACGACCGACGGCACGAGCCACAGGTGGTCGTCCGAGCACGTGTCCTCGAGACCGTGGATGAGGTCCTTGGGGTCCGGCGTCGGGACGATCGTCGGGGACGGGACGTTCGGCAGCTTGGGCGCGTCCGGGTCGAACGCCTTGGGCTCGAACAGGTGCAGACCGTAGCCGGCCTCCGTCTGGGCCCGCAGGAGCTCGACGATGCGCTGGTGCGTCTTGGTCGGGTTGGTGTGGATGACGCTCATGACGTCCTGGGCCGTGTCGCGGAATCCCAGGCCGCTGCGTCCGCCGACCTCGACGAACGACGCGAAGCGCGACCACACGACGCAGGTCTCCGCCTGGAGCAGCGTCCACGAGTTGATCATCGTGTTCATGCCCTCGTGGGGCGTGCGGATGCGCAGCTTGTCCTGCTTGGCCTTCCAGTAGGCGGCCAGGCGGGCGCGCTCGGTGTCGACCGTCGCGACGTCCGCGTACTTGGCCTGCATCGCCCGGCCGGCCTCGGCGCGCGAGCCGTAGCCGAGCATGTAGACGAGCCGCTTGGTCTCCCCCGGCTGGAGCGTGATCTTGTGCTGGAGCGCACCGCAGTGGTTCTGCGTCGTCGCGCTCTCGTTCGAGCCGTGCCCGCGCTCGATCGCGATCGGGTTGGCCTCGGACCGGTAGGGGCCGATGAAGTTGTCGCGCAGCGAGTCGTACGACGACGGCGTCTCGCTCGACGCGAAGTAGTGGAACGTCCACGGCTCGTAGTACGCGTCGTACTCGATGATGCCGTCCTCGTAGGACGACCCCGTCGAGTAGAGCGACATCTGCAGGTTCTGGTTGTCGATCGTGATCGTGTGGAAGGAGAACTCCACGTACGACCCGACGGTCAGCTCACGGACCTCGTCGGTGGTGTTGGTCAGGCGCACGTCCCAGATCTCGACGTCGTCGTCGAGGGGGATGAAGATCGTCTGCTGGGCGTCGATGCCCTTGTACTGCGCCTCGAACGTCGAGTAGCTCAGGCCGTGGCGCGTCGTCCACCGACCGGCACCGCCCGCAGGGTCGATCGGGTCGCCGTCGGCCGCGAGCGGCTTGCCCACCGGCTGCCACGACACCGACCAGTAGTCGCCGTCGGCCTCGTCGCGCAGGTAGACGTAGTGCCCCGGGCGGTCGAGCGGGACGCCGTTCTGGCGGAACCGCGAGATGCGGCCGGTCTGCGCCGACTTGTAGTACGAGTATCCGCCGCCGTTGTGCGAGAGCACGGTGCAGAAGTCCTTGGTGCCCAGGTAGTTCGTCCACGAGACGGGGACGTCGGGGCGCTCGATGACGTACTCGTCGCGAGCTGTGTCGAAATGGCCGTAACGCATCGTCGGGTCGGTTCCTGTCGGTGAGGTGGGGTGGGAGGTGGTGAGGTGGGCCGGTCCGCGGCGCGTCGTGGCGCCGCGGACCTGTGTCCGAGCCTCCGAGGT
>NZ_JACSQF010000020.1:60147-78032 GCF_014836755.1 Oerskovia merdavium | reverse complement strand
CGCCCGGGGGGGCCCCCCCCCCCGGGGGGGGGGGCCGCCGTCGTGCAGCGTGTCAGCCCAGGGTCGTGGTGAGCTGCGCGACGAACTCGTCGAGCGCGTAGGGGATGCTCAGGACCGTGGGTGCTGACGTGGCCATGGCGTAGTCCATCCCGACGACCCGCACGACCCGGCCGTCTGCGACCGAGGGCAGCGCGGCGAACAGCGGGTTGCCCAGGAGGGTGTCGTACACCGTCTCGTCGACGTCGATGAGGATGAACGCGTCGGCGTCGAGCGTGGGGATCAGCTCGGAGCTGACCGAGACCGACGAGGCGTCCTCGGCGCCGCAGACCGCGAGCGTGCCGGGGGAGGGCTCGAGCCCGACCTGAGTCAGCAGCTCGATGCGCGGGTCCGAGGGGCAGAAGACGATGACGCCGCCCTCTCCGTTCATCGCGTAGGTGATGGTCTTGCCCTGGAGCTCAGGGTGGGCCGCGGCCGTCTCGGCGACCGTGGTGCCGACGCCCTCGACGAGCTCGTCCGCACGGGCGGGCTGCCCCAGGGCGGCGCCGATCATGGTCGTCTGGTCCTGCCACGACGTCTCCCACGCCGAGCCGGGGAACGCGACCGTGGGCGCGATCTCCGAGAGACGCTCGTAGGCCGTGTCGGTGATCCCGGAGTAGACCGCGATGATCACGTCGGGGCGCAGCGCCGCGATCTGCTCGAACGGGACGTCGGGGTTGGACGTGAGGAGCTCGGGCGTCGCGCCCTCGAACGTGTCGGTGAGCCACGGCAGGATGTCGTCCTCGATGCCGGGGCCGGAGAACTTCTCGATGCCCACGGGCACCTTGCCGAACGCGACGACGGCGTCCTGGCTGCTCCAGCCGATCGTGACGACCCGCTGGGGTTCCTTCTCGATCGTCGTCGACCCGTAGGCGTGGTTGATCGAGACCGGGAAGGCATCGGGCTCGGCGAGGGTCGTGGTGGCGACGTCGCCCCCGCCCGCGGGGGCGGGCGAGGCGGAGCCGTCGGTGCCGGCGGTCGAGCAGGCCGCGAGCGCGGCGACCGTCACGAGGGAGGCGACGGCGCCCAGGAGGCGCCGTGGTGCGGTTCGTCGGCGGGAGCTGGTCGGGGTCATGAAGGGGTCCTCCGTCGGACGTCTCGCGGTGCGAGGTCGCCCGATAGTTAGATGAGCCTAGCCTTAGTTGGCGGAACAGAGGTGAGGCTAACCCGGGCGGGATCGAGAAATCCTGCCAGCTTGGACCGATTTCCCGCCAGGGTCAGTGGCCCGGCGCCCCGAGCAGGCGTGCGTACGCAGCGGGCGACATGCCCGTGGTGCGACGGAAGACCGTGACGAACGTGCTCGGGCTCGAGTACCCGACGGCCCGTGCGACCTCGCGGACCGAGCGGCCCTCGGCCAGCAGCACCAGTGCGGCCCCCGTCCGCGCGAGGATGCGCCACTGGGCGAACGACAGCCCGGTCTCGGCGACGAACCGCCGCATGAAGGAGCGCGGGCTCATGCCGACGTCCGACGCCCAGGCATCGAGCGACCGGCCGTCGCCCGGCGAGGCGAGCAGCCGCTCGGCGACGTTCAGCAGGTCCACGTCGCGCGGCATGCGCAGCTCGATGCTCGCCACGGGCAGCGGCAGCATCTGCTCGACCGCGAGCGCCTGCAGGTTGTGCCGGCTGGCGTCCGGCATGGAGGCCGCAGTGTCGTGCAGGAGCAGCTCGCGCAGCAGGGCGCTGACGGGTACCCCCACGACGCTCTCCCACCGCGGCGCGACCTGGTCGGGGTTGAGGTAGGTCGCGTAGACGGTCACGTCGGGATCGGCCCGGACCTTGTGCCGCGTCCCGGCGGGCAGCCAGATGCCGAGGCTTGGCGGGACCAGCCACCGTCGGCCCCTGGCCTCGACGTCGAGCGGCCCGCCCTCGCCCCAGACGAGCTCGTGCTCGTAGTGCACCTCGTCGGGCCACTCGGGCGCGTGGCCGGGCTCGAACACGTTGGTCGCGAGGCTCCACGGGGCGGCGACGAACCGTCCCTCGGGCGCCCGGTAGGGCACCGCGGGCTCCTCGGTGAACGACGGAGCACCCCAGATGCGGATGCTCCCGGGGTGCTCGGCGCTCGTCATGGGCAGGACGTTACCGTCCGTGCCGGGTCGACCGGCCGACCGGCTGAGCGCTCAGCCGGTCGGCTGCTCGCTCATCCACGCGTCGCTGGCCCGCTGCACGTCGTCGGGCGTGACCGTGTCCGCGACCGTCACGACGTACCAGCGGTGCCCGAACGGGCAACGCACCGCGGCCTGGCGGAACCCCTCGAACCAGTCCGCGGGCTCGGCCGTGCTCGTCGCCCCCGCGGCGACCGCGCGAGCGTAGGCCGCATCGGTGTCGGGGACGGGCACCGTGAAGGAGACCGAGGTCGGGCCGTCGGGGTCGGGCGCCGTGGATCCGGCCCCCGGGAACTCCTGCGCGACCGTGAACGTCGAGAACCCTGCCGTCGTGGGCAGGCGGAGGTCGGAGTGGATGATCGCGTCCCCGGCCGTGATCACGTCGTCGACCTCGGCGCCGAACGCCGCGATGTAGAAGTCGATCGCCGCGCGGGCGTCGGAGACGGCCAGGTTGGGGTGCAGGGCGGACATGTCCATGGTTCCTCCAGGGCTCGGATGCTGACGTCCCCATCGTCTGTCGGTGCACGGTGGCAGTCTTGGAGGAATGCGACACGAACGCGGCAGCGTCCCCGGGGTCCCCGGCGTCCCGTCCACCACGTACGGTGTGGTGGACCCCGCCGCCGCGCGCCGCGCGTTCGCCCTCGAACGGTTCCCCGTGCCCGCGGACCTCGCCGACCGCGTCGACTGGTTCTGGATCGTGCGGTGGGACCTGCCGGCGGGGGAGTCCTTCACGCAGACCGTCATCCCGCACCCGTGCGTCAACCTCGTGGCCGAGCCCAGCGGGTTCGCGGCCTACGGCATCCCCGAAGGGCTCTTCGACCGCACCCTCGTCGGGGCGGGCATCGCCGTGGCCGCCAAGCTGCGTCCCGGCGCGCTGAGCGTGCCGCGAGGGACGTCCGTGCCGTCGTCGGGCGTGCTGGGCGCCGGGGCGGACGAGGCGGGGGAGCGCGCCCTCGCGCTCGCCGAGCGCGGCGACGACGAGGCGGCGGTGCGCGTCCTCATCGACCTCCTGCGCGAGCGGCTCGCCCCCGACCAGCACCTCGCGCAGGTCTCGCGCGTCCTCGACGCTGCGACCTCTGGCGAGCTGGGACCGCACGCGCGCGTCGCGGACCTCGCCCGGGTCGCGGGCACCAGCACGCGCAGCCTCCAGCGGCTGCTCGGCGAGAGGCTGGGCGTCGGTCCCAAGTGGGTCCTGCAGCGCCATCGTGTCCACCTCGCGGCCGAGCTGCTCGCCCAGGACCCCGGCCGGGACCTGTCGGCGCTCGCGGTCGGCGTGGGCTACTACGACCAGGCGCACCTGGCTGTGGACTTCGTCTCCGTGACCGGTCACACACCCGGGGCCTACGCGCGCCGGTGCGCGGAATCCCGGGCCCGGCTGCTCGAGCTCGTGTCCTCCTGAGGTCACCCGCACTCCCGGTCGACCCGACCCGGACGGGGCCCGGCGCGACACGTCACCGGCGGCACCTACACTCGGGTACGTGGCAGGTCTGATCCGACGCGAGGACGTCGACGCGGTGCGCGAACGCGCGAGGATCGACGAGATCGTGTCCTCGCACGTGACGCTCAAGCCGGCCGGCGTCGGCTCGCTCAAGGGCTTGTGCCCCTTCCACGACGAGCGCTCGCCCTCCTTCCACGTCCGTCCTCAGGTGGGTCGCTGGCACTGCTTCGGCTGCAACGAGGGCGGCGACGTCATCTCGTTCGTCCAGAAGATCGACGGCATGACGTTCACGGAGGCCGTCGAGTACCTCGCCGACCGCGTGGGCATCCAGCTGCGGTACGAGGAGGGCGGCGGTCCGCGCCGCACCGAGGAGCCCGGCAAGCGCCAGCGCCTGCTCGAGGCGCACCGCGTGGCCTCGCAGTTCTTCTCCGAGCAGCTTTTCGCTCCGGGCGCCACGGTCGCGCGCACGTTCCTGGCCGAGCGCAGCTTCGACCGCTCGGACGCCGAGCGCTTCGGCGTCGGGTTCGCCCCGACGGGCTGGGACGCGCTGCTGCGCCACCTGCGCGGGCGCGGGTTCACCGAGGCCGAGCTGATCGCGTCGGGCCTCATGAGCCAGGGCCAGCGCGGCATCTACGACCGCTTCCGCGGCCGCCTCGTGTGGCCCATCCGCGACGTGACGGGCGAGACCATCGGGTTCGGTGCGCGCAAGCTCTTCGACGAGGACCAGGGCCCCAAGTACCTCAACACCCCGGAGACCACGCTCTACAAGAAGTCCCAGGTGCTCTACGGGATCGACCTGGCGAAGCGCGAGATCGCCAAGAACCGTCAGGTCGTGGTGGTCGAGGGGTACACCGACGTCATGGCAGCGCACCTGTCGGGCATCACGACGGCGGTCGCGACGTGCGGCACGGCGTTCGGCTCGGACCACGCGCGCATCGTGCGTCGTCTCCTGGGCGACACGACCGCGGGCGGCGGGCTCCAGCTCGCCTCGGGCGCGTCGCTTGGGGGAGAGATCGTCTTCACGTTCGACGGCGACGCCGCCGGCCAGAAGGCCGCAGTCCGTGCGTTCGGCGAGGACCAGCGCTTCTACGCGCAGACGTTCGTCGCGGTCGAGCCCAGCGGCATGGACCCGTGCGAGCTGCGCATGGCGCACGGCCCGGAGGGTGTCCGCGCGCTCGTCGAGGGTCGTCAGCCCCTGTTCGAGTTCGTCATCCGCACCACGCTCGACACGTTCGACCTGGACACCGCCGAGGGGCGTGTGGCCGCGCTGCGCGCCGCGGCCCCGGTCGTCGCGGGCATCCGCGACACGGCCCTGCGGCCCGAGTACGCGCGCATGCTCGCGGGCTGGATCGGCATGGACTCGGAGTCGGTGCGCCGCGCGGTCGCGGCGGCGGGCAAGGCGGGGGTGCCGCAGACGCTGCCGGCTCCGGTCCGCGCGCCCGCCCCCTCGCCCGACGACGCAGCTCCCGTCGTGCCCTCGGGCCCGGTCTTCTCTCCTCCGGACCCGCGCGACCCCGTGGCGCGTCTCGAGCGGCAGGCGCTCGTCGTCGCGCTCCAGTACCCCCAGTTCGTGCCCGCCGAGGAGTTCGACGCGTTCCCCGACACCGCCTTCGCGACGCCCGCGTGGCGCGCCGTGCACGACGCGATCCGGGCCGCTGGCGGCATGGCCGGCGCGGCGGCCCATCCGGCAGGCCAGTGGGTCGAGGCCGTGATCGAGCAGTCCCCGGAGACGGTGCGCGGCATCGTCAACCAGCTCGCCGTCGCCCCGCTGCCCGAGGACCGCGAGAACGTCATCCACGGGTACGTCAAGGGCGTCATCAAGGCGTTCGTGGACCTCGGCCTCACACGGCGCGTCGCGGACGCCAAGAGCCGCCTGCAGCGCCTGGACCCTGCCGGAGACCAGGAGGCCTACGGCGCGGCGTTCGCCGAGCTCCTGGCCGTCGAGAGGGAACGCCGAGAGCTGCGCGAGCAGGTCTGAGGACCCGGGCCGTGCGCGGCCGCCGAGGGTGACGCGCCGGGGCGGCCGGGGACGATTCGGAGCCGGCCTCCGTCGGTCGCGCGATCGACCTGGACGACGGGCTGTGGACAGCCGCCGAGAGCCGCCCCGACCGGGTGAGGATGGTGCTGCCGGCCGGCACCACCGCGGGGAGGAACCCCGATGCTCCAGGCTCTTCCGAGGAGACCGTCCATGTCCCGTGTCGTCGAGCACGTCGACCGCTACCTCGCGTTCAGGGTCGCCGTGATGCCGCGCCGGATCGAGGGGCCGGGTACCGGGGGAGAGGGCGCTGTCCCGGCCCTGGCGGGACGTGGCGCACAGTCCCTCAGCCCGGTGAGATGAAGGTCACACCCCCGGCCGGTCGAAGCTGACCTGGGGAACGGCAAAGGCCCCTGACCTGCGTCTCCGCAGATCAGGGGCCTTTCGTCGTGCTCCCGCGGTAGGACTTGAACCTACGACCGTCCGATTAACAGTCGGATGCTCTGCCAGCTGAGCTACGCGGGACCGCTCACCCACCGTTTTGCACCGGTTGGGCGACCGGAGAAAACTCTATCAGCATCAGAGGGGTAGTCCGGACATCGAACGGACCCGGTCCTCCGCGGCGTCGATCACAGCCCGTGTCCGCGGGTCGTCCAGGTCCACGCCGGCCTCGGCGACGACCTGCGAGAAGAGCGAGCCGTCGGTGTCCCGGCGGACCGCGACCTTGGCCGAGCGACCGGCCCCGAGCGCGACCACCTCCGCGAGCACGACCGAGGACTGGACGCGCTCCCGAACCGTCTGCGCCAGTGCGGTGCGTCGCGAGTCGGCGAGACGCAGGACCAGGGGAGCGGCGCCGTCGACCCACTCGACCGTGATCGACGCAGTGGCGGGGTCATAGCCGGCGCGGTCCACGTCGCACCAGGGACGGGACGTGCCGTCCTCGCCCGTCGTGGCCAGGACCGTGCGCGTCGCCGCGGCCCAGGAGCCGTCGACGAGCTGCGCAGAAGCGAGCACCGCGTCCTTGGGGGCGAGGAGCAGGGACCTGCGGGCGTCGTCGGGCAGGGAGCTACGGGCGAACAGAGCCATGCCAGACACGGTACTGCCCGTCTGCCCGGCAGGGGGCACGGCTGCCGGTACGCTTGTCCGCCGAGGGGCAGTAGCTCAGTCGGTCAGAGCATCGGACTCATAATCCGCCGGTCGTGGGTTCAAGCCCCACCTGCCCTACCCGGGAACGACCCGTGACCCTCGTGCAGACGTTCGCCACGGGTCGTTCTCCCGGTCCCGTGCAGGTGTGCGCGTGCGCCGAGCCGACACCCGGCGTTCCATGGAGGCATGCCCCTCCGCATCCAGCGCGTCTACGACGACCCCACACCCGACGACGGCTATCGCGTCCTGGTCGACCGGCTGTGGCCTCGCGGTGTGAGCAAGGAGCGGGCACACGTCGACCGGTGGCTCAAGGAGGTCGCGCCCTCGAACGAGCTCCGGACGTGGTTCCACCACGACCGCTCCCTGTTCGACGAGTTCGTCGTGCGCTACCGAGCCGAGCTCGACGCGAATCCCGCGGTCGAGGAGCTGCGCGCGATCGTGGCCGAGCACCCCGTCGTGACGCTGCTCTACGGCGCGAAGGACGAGCAGGACAACCAGGCCGTGGTGCTCCGCGACTACCTGGAGTCGACCCGGCGCTGACTCGACGGGGCACTGACTCGACAGGGCTCCTCGGCCGGACCCTGCCTCGGCCGGGCCCTGCCGAGGACGACGTTGCGCGCCGTCGAGCACGAGGTTGCGGTCGTATTCGCCGCCAGAACGATCGCAACCTCGTGCTCGGCCCAGGCCGACCGACCCGGACCGGCCCCGTGCACCAGCCCCCCTCCGCGCGCCTCCAGGCGCCCGCAGAGTCCGATCGACGCCGAAGCGCCCCATACCTCCCGGACGCCCGGATCGTCCCGTTCGACAGGCGAGTGGCGGCGGGTCGTGACACGATGCCACGTCCGTCGACCTGAAGGAGATGCACCATGAGCACCGGCTCGAACCGCACCACGTCAGGGACCGCCCAGCGGCTCCAGCAGAGCAAGGGGCTGCGGGTCCTCGCCCGTGCCGGGTACGCGGTGAGCGGCCTGCTCCACATCATGATCGGAGTCATCGCGGTCCGGATCGCGACGGGATCGGGCGGGGGAGAGGCCGACCAGACCGGCGCGCTCCAGGAGATCGCGAGCACCACCGGGGGTGCGTTCGTCCTGTGGTTCGCGGTCGTCGCGTTCGTGGCCCTCGGGGTCTGGCAGGTTCTCGAGGCCGTCGCCGGGACGGGTGGGGACGCGAAGGACCAGGCGGCCTTCCGGGCCAAGTCGGTCGGCAAGGCCGTGATCTACCTCGCGCTCGGGGTGCTGACCTTCCAGGTCGTCAGCGGCTCGGGCTCGGGAGGCGGCCAGGACAGCCTCACGGCCTCGCTCCTGGCCAACGGTGCCGGGAGGGCTCTCGTCGGGGCGGTGGGCGTCGGGATCGCCGCAGCGGGCGTCTACCACGTGGTCAAGGGCTGGAGGAAGGGGTTCCTGAAGGACCTCGAGGGCAACGCCAAGTGGCAGGTCGGCCACGCCGTCGTCCTCCTGGGCCGGGTCGGCTATATCGCCAAGGGCATCGCCCTGGCCGTCCTGGGGGCGCTCGTCGTCACGGCGGCCGTCACGGCCGACCCCCAGAAGGCGAGCGGCCTCGACGCCGCCCTGCGCACGATCGGCGACCAGCCGTTCGGTGCATTCCTCCTGACCGCGACGGGCGTCGGCTTCGCGGCCTACGGGGTGTACTCGTTCGCGCGTGCCCGCTACGCACGGATGTGAGACCGGTGCGGGCGTCATGAAACAATGACGCCCATGGCGATGAGAGAGATCCGCGTGATTCCGGACCCCGTGCTCCGCACCCCGTGCGACGAGATCACCACCGTGGACGACCGGGTCCGCTCTCTGGTCACCGACCTGGTCGAGACCGTCGACTACGAAGGCCGCGCGGGTCTCGCCGCCAACCAGATCGGTGTGAACCTGCGCGCCTTCTCGTGGAACATCGAGGACGAGATCGGTTACGTCCTCAACCCCCGGATCGTCGAGCTCTCCGACGAGATCCAGGACGGCGACGAGGGCTGCCTCTCGGTCCCGGGCCTGTGGTACCCGACGCGGCGCGCCTGGTACGCGCGTGTCGTGGGCATGGACGTCGACGGCAACGAGATCATGGTCGAGGGCACCGGCCTCATGGCGCGCTGCCTGCAGCACGAGACCGACCACCTGGACGGCATGCTCTATCTCGACCGTCTGGACAAGGCGGTCCGCAAGAAGGCCATGCGCGAGATGCGCGCCCAGCTCTGACCCGACGTCGCGCGTTCTCCCGGCCGCTGGGGAAGCCCGGTTGCCGGGAGAACGCGGCGGCGCACGCGCAGCCGGTGCGGACCAATCCTGGCCCTACCCGGAGCGGGTGAAATCTGCGATGGGGAGTTCTCCCCTCGCGATCCGCCGAGGTCTCGGGCAAGATATGCCTGGTATACCGCTGGACGACCCTGCATGATGATTCACCCTGGGTGAGGACGTTGGGGAAGACGAAACCTCGACCTAGGGAGGACGACATGACTGGTGCCATCACACGCGGTGTTCTTTTCGTGCACTCGGCGCCCCGGGCGCTGAGCCCGCACCTGGAGTGGGCTGCCGGGAACGTTCTTGGCGTGCGCGTCACGCTGGACTGGACCGAGCAGCCTGCTGCACGCGACCTCTACCGGGCGGAGTACGCCTGGCAGGGCGCGCAGGGCACGGGCGCGCGCCTCGCCTCGGCGCTGCGCGGCTGGTCTCACCTGCGGTACGAGGTCACCGAGGACGCGAGCCACGGAGCCGACGGCGCCCGCTGGTCGCACACCCCTGACCTCGGCATCTTCCACGCGGTGACCGACGTGCACGGCAACGTCGTGATCCCCGAGGACCGGGTCCGTGCCGCCCTCGAGGTCTCTCACGACAACCGCGCCATGCGCGAGGCGCTGCACCTCGCGCTGGGCAAGGCCTGGGACGACGAGCTGGAGCCCTTCCGCTACGCGGGCGAGGGGTCCAACGTGCGCTGGCTCCACCGGGTGGGCTGACCCCGCGCCTCATCGACCCCAGCGACCACGGTCGCGCGACGCCCGCCGGCTACTAGGAACCGGCGGGCGTCGTCGTCTCGGCGATGCCGGCTGCCAGAAGCCCACCGACGACCAGGAGCGCCACCTATCGGTCTGCCGCGCTCGGCGCGGTCGTCGAGGGGTCGGGGCCGTCCGCTCCGGCGGGCCCCTCGACCGGGCCCGGGCCGGCCGAGACCCCCGCCGGTACCAGGGCTTCGTCCGCCTGCGGGGCGCCCGTGCCGTCGAGGTCGGCCTCGACGCCGTCGGGCGAAAGGGCAGCGGGGCGCCGCCGGATGCGGTCCCACGTGCGTCGGAGGACAGGAGCCAGACGGCGCTGCACCCCCTCGTAGGTCACGTCGCGGACGAAGATCGCGTCGATCGCGATCATGGTCATCGAGAAGTACATGAGCCCCATGAGCACCCCGATCCCCAGGTGCATGCCCGTGATGGCGACGAGGGCCAGGATGCGGGTAGGGCGGCGCAGCAGCAGGAACGGGAAGAAGAGCTGCACGAACACCGCGCTGTAGCTGAGGATCGCGACCAGGACCCCGGAGCGACCGATCAGCTCGGTGACCTGGGGCCACGTCGAGAACTCGTCGAGCTGGAACACGTAGTAGATCGCGGTGCCGTGCTGCCACATGCCGCCCTGGATCTTGTACATCGCCGAGGCGACGTAGACCACGAAGATCTGGAAGGCGATGAGCAGGACCGCACCGTTGTGCAGCAGCGTGCCGAGCCAGGCCCAGGACGCGAACCGCGAGGGCGTGCCGGAGGCTCGGGCTGCGCGCCGCCGTCGGGCGTCGAGCGACCACCTTCCCGACGTGTCCGCGAAGAGCATGTACACGAGCACGATCCGCATGAGCTGGATGCCGCCGTCGCCGATGAACGGGTTGGTCCGGAACAGCGCGATGTAGAGCACCAAGAGCACCGGGATCACGATCCGCGAGCGCCACCCCAGGACCAGCAGCACCGAGAGCGCGACGAGCGCCAGGTACTGGAGGTCGAATGCCCAGGCCGGCGCGGACCCGTTGAAGAACAGGTCGAGGAAGGCCGGGAGCTCGTCGACGTCGACCCGTCCCTGGGCGAAGCTGCGCCCGGCTCCCCACGCCAGGCTCCGGTCGCCCCAGCCCGCCACGAGCTGGACGACCAGGATCAGGCCGAAGCCGATGCGCAGCACGGCCGTCCCGTAGGAGGCCTTGCGGGAGTCGAGCATCCAGGACTCGCCGGCCGCGTACGTCGTGCGGAGCCAGGTGGTCGCGCTCCTCGGCGTCGCGGTCATGAGACCCACCCTCCGAAGACACTGCTGAAGCCTGCACGGGCCTCGGGGGTGACGGGCGAGGGATCGCGCCAGCCCAGCCGGGTGAACTGCTCCTCGGGGCGCTGGACGCCCGGCACGAGGCGCTGCTCGAACGGGACCACGCCCTGGGTCGAGGTGCTCATCTGGATCGCGACGAGCTCGGTGCCCGGCCACAGGTCGTGGGCGGCCTGCGTGCCGAACAGGTACAGGGCGTCCTCGGCGAGCAGGTACGAGTCGATGCCGCTCACGCTCGCCCCGGTGCCCAGGAGCGCCTGGGTGAGAGCCTGGCGCCCCTGGCCGCCTTCGGGGGACGCGACGTGGTCCGCCTGGACCACGGCCTGCTGCTGCCCCACGAGCGCGCCGTACGCCGAGGTGTAGAAGCGGTTGACGCTCACGGGGATGCGCCACGTGCGCGTCGGCAGGATCTGGTGGCGCACCTGCTCGTTGAAGACGTCTCCGAGGTTGACCCACTCGGACACCGACTCGGCGCCCTCGGCGTCGCGCGTCGAGGCGCGCACCCAGACGCGCAGGTCGACCGACTGCGGGTCCGGGGCGAAGATCTGCCAGTTCTGCCCGAACAGGGGACGCATGTGCGCGGTCGTGACGGGCGCCGCCTCCTGGCTGAGGGACGAGCTGGGCGCGGCGTACAGGAACGTCGAGAGCATGTGGAACGAGACCACCGCCACCACGACGACCATGGTCGCGCGCTGCACGACCGTGCGGGAGCGTGCGGTGCTCACCCGTGTACCTCCACGTCGAGGACGGCCCTGGCGACCGCGTTGCGCAGAATACTAACCAGTCCTAACGATTCAAGGAAGCCTTGGCTCGAGGGAGCCTTGCGCGCGGGCCCGGGCGCAAGGACGCCCGCTGGGGCGAGGAGCAGGTCCTCGCCCCAGCGGGCGTCGGTACGTCAGAGCGCAGGAGGACTGCGCCGAGGACGTGGGGTCAGGCGTTCGTCACCACGAGGGCGACGTTGTGGCCGCCGAACCCGAACGAGTTGTTGATCGCGGCGATGTCGCCCGCGGGCAGCTCGGCGGGGACGTCGCGCACCAGGGGGACCTGGAGCTCGGGGTCGGGCTGGGCGACGTTGATCGTCGGGGGAGCCAAGCGCTCGTGCACCGCCTTGACCGTGAAGATGGTCTCGAGGGCGCCCGCGCCGCCGAGCAGGTGCCCGGTCATCGACTTGGTCGCCGAGAGCAGGACGTGGTCCGCGTCGTCGCCCAGCACCGAACGGATCGAGCGGGTCTCGGTGAGGTCGCCGACCTTGGTCGAGGTCGCGTGGGCGTTGACGTGCACGACGTCGCGCGCCTGCACGCCGGCCTCGCCCAGCGCGCGGGTCATCGCGGCGACCTGGCCACGACCCTCCGGGTCCGGGGAGGTGATGTGGTACGCGTCCGAGGACAGGCCCACTCCGCCGATACGGGCGTAGACGCGCGCACCACGGGCAGCAGCGTGCTCGGCGCTCTCGAGGACCACGATGCCCGCGCCCTCGCCGATCACGAACCCGTCGCGGTCGACGTCGTAGGGGCGCGAGGCGCCCTGCGGGTCGTCGTTGCGCAGCGACAGGGTGCGCGAGGCCGCGAACGCCGCGATGGGCATGGGGTGGATCGTGGCCTCGGTGCCGCCGGCCACGACGATGTCGGCGCGACCTGCACGGATCATGTCGACGCCGTACCCGATGGCCTCGGCGCCCGAGGCGCAGGCCGAGACGAGCGCGTGCGCACCGGCGCGGGCGCCGATCTCGAGCGAGACGTAGGCCACCGCCGAGTTCGGCATGAGCATGGGCACGGTCATGGGCAGCATGCGACGGGCGCCGCGCTCCTTGAGCGTGTCCCAGCCGTCGAGCGTGGTCCAGATGCCGCCGATGCCCGACGAGACGACCGCACCGAGGCGGTCGCCGTCGATCTCCGGGCTCCCGGCGTCGGCCCAGGCCTCACGCGTCGCGATCATCGCGTACTGCGTGGACGGGTCCATGCGCTTGATCTCGGGGCGCGCGAGGACGTCCTCGGGCTTGACCTTGATCTGCGCGGCGAACGTGACGGGGATCTCGTAGCGCTCGGCCCAGTCGTTCTCGAGGGTGCGCGCGCCGGACTGCCCGGCGAGCGCCGCGGCCCAGGTGGAGGCCACGTCCCCGCCGAGCGGCGTGGTGGCACCGAGACCGGTGACGACGACTTCACGGACGGAGGTCATGGCTGCTCCAGGTGAGTGAGGGGGAGGAAGGGGGGCGGGCAGGCCGGCGGTCGTGGACCGCCGGCCCGCACCGGCTGGGCCGCGAGGGCCCGGCGCCGATCAGCTGGCGAGCAGCTGATCAGGCCTGTGCGCCCGTGATGAAGGACACTGCGTCTCCGACGGTCGCGAGGTTCTTGACCTCTTCGTCGGGGATGCGGACGCCGAACTTGTCCTCGGCGTGCGTCACGATCGTCATCATCGACAGCGAGTCGATGTCGAGGTCGTCCGTGAAGGACTTCTCGGCGAGGACGGCGTCCGTGGGGAGGCCGGTCTCTTCGCTGACGATCTCCGCGAGACCAGCGAGGACTTCCTGCTCGGTGTAAGCCATGGGTTTCTCCTTGTGATGGGTGCCGGGGCCGTCCGGCACCGGGAACTTGCAGTGGAACAGTGGAAAGGTCGTACGTGCCGGTCCCGTGCCCCGCGCGGACGCGGACCGGGGACAGACAGGATGATTCTCCCCTACGGGAGGACGATCACCTGCGCCGCGTAGACGAGGCCCGCTCCGAAGCCGATCTGGAGCGCGAGGTCGCCCGACCTCGCCTGGCCCTCGGAGAGCAGCCGGTCGGTCGCGAGCGGGATCGAGGCGGCCGACGTGTTGCCGGTCTCCGCGATGTCGCGCGCGACGGCCACCGACTCGGGCAGGCCGAGCTGCTTGATCATCTGGTCGATGATGCGCATGTTGGCCTGGTGAGGGATGAACGCCTGGACGTCCTGGGCCGTCACGCCCGCCGCGGAGAGCGCCTTCTCGGCGACCGGGGCCATCTGGAACGCAGCCCACTTGAAGACCGTCTGCCCGTCCTGGCGCAGCGTCGGCCAGCCGAGCTCGGGGTTCTCGCGCAGGGCCGACCAGGCGTGCGTCTGGCGGATCGCGGGGGCCTTGCCACCGTCCGACCCCCAGATCGTGGGGCCGATGCCCGGGGTGTCCGACGGGCCGACCACCGCGGCGCCCGCGCCGTCGCCGAGCAGGAACGAGATGGTGCGGTCGGTCGGGTCGACGAAGTCGCTCATCTTCTCCGCGCCGACCACGAGCACGTGCTGCGCTGCTCCCGAACGCACCAGGGCGTCCGCCTGGGCGATCCCGTACGTGTACCCGGCGCAGGCCGCCGAGAGGTCGTACGCCGCCGCCGGGGTCGCGCCCAGCCGGTCCGCGAGCACCGCGGCCGCGGACGGCGTCTGGTGGAAGTAGGTCGTGGTCGCGAAGAGCACCGCGTCGACGTCGCCACCGGTCAGGCCCGCCGCGGCGAGCGCCTTGCGCGCAGCGCCTTCCGCGAGGTCGACGACGTCGACGTCGGCGCCTGCGCGCCGGCGCGTGACGATGCCGGTGCGCTGGCGGATCCACTCGTCCGAGGAGTCGATCGGTCCCGCGAGGTCGTCGTTCGTGACGACGTTCTCGCCGCGAACCCCGCCGATGCCCAGGACGCGCGAGTACTCGGCGCCCGCGGCCTGGCGGATCGTCAGCGCGCTCACGCGGTGGCGCCGTCGCCGGACGGGGCGTCGCCCGTGGTCGACGAACCTGCCGCGTCGCTGTGGCGCGCGATCAGGTCGCGGGCCTTGTCGATGTCGGCGGTCGACTTGACCGCGACCGTCTCGACGCCGGGGAGCGTGCGGCGCGCGAGGCCCGTCAGGACGCCGCCCGGTGCGAGCTCCAGGATCGCCGTCACGCCGAGCGACGCGAGCGTCTCCTGGCACAGGTCCCAGCGGACCGGGGCGGCGATCTGCGCGGTCAGGCGCGACTTCACGTCCTGCTCGAGACCGAACAGGCCACCGGACTCCGCACCCGAGATGCTCGCGTACGAGGCGCCGTCGGCGTTCGAGAGGAGCGGCAGGCGCGGGTCCGTCGCGTCCCAGCCCGCGGCGACCGGGGCGAACGCGTCGAGCGCGGACTGCATGAAGGGCGTGTGGAACGCGCCCGCGACCTGGAGCGGGATGACCCGGGCCTTGGCCGGCGGGTTGGCCCCGAGCGCCGTGATGCCCTCGAGCGAGCCCGCGGCCACGACCTGCCCGCCGCCGTTGACGTTGGCGGGCCACAGGCCCGCGGCCTCGATCGCGGCGAGGACCTCCTCGGCGTCGCCGCCGACGACTGCGGCCATGCCGGTCGGCGTCGCGGCGGCGGCCTCGGCCATGAAGCGGGCGCGGGCCGTCACGAGGCCCACCGCGGCGGCGTCCTCGAACACGCCCGCGACGGCTGCGGCCGCGAACTCGCCGACCGAGTGGCCTGCGGTCACGTCGACGACCTCGCACGTGTCGCGGCCGTCGAGGATCGCGCGCAGCGCGATCAGCGAGGCCGACACGATGAGCGGCTGGGCCACTGCGGTGTCACGGATGGTGTCGGCGTCCGACTCGGTGCCGTGGGCACGCAGGTCGAGGGCGGACGCGGCGGAGAACGCGTCGAGCTGCGCGGGGACCCCGGGCAGCTCGAGCCAGGGGGCGAGCATTCCGGGGGACTGGGAGCCCTGTCCAGGGCACAAGACGGCTAGCACTCGTCAACTGTGCCAACCCGGCACGCCGCCAGGACGTCACGACCCGCACCAACCTTGTCCGGACCGTTTGTGCCGAACCTACAAGAGGCGCGGGATGGCGGCGTCGCCGACCGTGCCGCCGCACCGGACGTGCACGGCACTCAGCGCCCCGCGGGCCCGCCCGAGAGCTGGCCGAGCGCGAGCGCGATCTGCAGCACGAACGACTCGCGCGCGTCGAGCGGGTCCCAGCCGGTGATCTCGGCGACCTTGCGCAGGCGGTAGCGGACGGTGTTGGGGTGCACGTACAGGCTGCGCGAGGCGGCCTCGAGCGACCGCCCCGTGCCCAGGTAGGCGGACAGCGTCTCGAGGATCGCGCCCGTGCTCTCGAGCAACGGCCGGTACGCCTGGACCACCAGGGTCCGGCGGGCCGTGGTGTCGCCCGTCAGGACGCGCTCGGGCAGCAGGTCGTCGGCGAGCACGGGCCGCGGGGCCTGGGGCCAGGCCGGGGCCGCGGCCAGGCCCGCGAGCGCGGCCTGCGCCGAGCGCGCGGCGTCGTCGAGCGAGGGGACCGTGGGGCCGATCACCACGGGACCCGGACCGAAGCGCGGGAGCAGCGAGGCCGCCGCGGCCTGCAGGTCGCCCTCCCCGCCCAGGACGAGGACCAGGCGGTCGCCGTGGATGCCCACGAGCGCGTCGCCCGCGGCGCGGCGCGTCGCGCGCCGCAGCTCGGCCGTGCGCAGCTCGTCGAGCGGCGCGGTCGCCGTGCCCACCATGACCAGGACCGACCCGTGCCCGCCCCAGCCGAGCGCCGAGACGCGCGAACGCAGCGAGTCGTCGCCGTCCCCGCGGATGAGCGCGTCGACGATGAGCGCCTCGAGGCGCGCGTCCCAGGCCCCGCGGACCTCGGCGGCGCGGGCGTAGACCTCGGCGGCCGAGAAGGCGACCTCGCGCGAGTAGCGCAGCACGGCCTCGCGCAGGTCACGCTCACCGCCGGGGATCGCGAGCTGGTCGGAGTACGCCTCGACGACCTCGACCACGATCCGGACGAGCTGCAGCGTGTGCTGGAGCGAGATGGACCGGGTGAGCTCGGAGGGCGCGGCCGCGAAGATCTCGCTCACGCCGTGCGGGGGAGAGGCCGGGTTGGCGTACCAGGTGACGAACGCCGTGATGCCCGACTGTGCGACGAGCCCCACGTACGAGCGGTCGTCGGCCGGCAGCGCCCGGTACCACGGGAGGTCCTCGTCGAGGCGTCGCAGGGCTGCCGCGGCGAGCAGCCCGCTGCCGTCGCGAAGTCGCTGCAGGTTGTCGGAGTTCCCCGTGATCGGCACGCCCCGAGCATACGGCGTCCGGGTGGCATCCTTGTGGGGAGTCCACAAAACCGGGAGCCGCGTCGTGCCGTCCTCACCCGGCGAGGAGGACGGGAGCCGCTAGGGTCGATCCATGGCACTGATGCCCCGACTACGACAGCTCATGCGACGCCAGTCCTCGGCGTCGACCGTGGGCGCTCGTCGCCCCTCCAGCGCCGACCGCCGAGGAGACACCGTGCACGAGGACGCGCTGCGCGCCATGCTCGTCGACGACCCCAACGACGAGCGCGCCTTCCAGGCGCTCGCCGAGATCGTCCGCCGGCGCGCGGCCGAGTCGCACGTGTCCGCGGACCCGCTCGCGGCCCCGGCCGACGAGAGCGAGATGCAGCAGGCCGCGGACCTGGCGGTCTGGGCACTCGCGGAAGAGCTCGCGGGGCACCCGCGTGGCTGGTACCCGCTCGTGGAGCTGGGGCGGCTCTCGCTCGAGGACGACCAGGAGGCGGCGCTGCGACGGTTCGCGACCGCGGCCGAGCGCGACCCGTCGGGGCTCGCGCTCGCCGAGAGCATGGAGATCCTGCGCGAGGCGCACCTGCCGGTCGAGGCCCTGGGCCTCGGGGTGGGGCACTGGCGCGCGCGCGAGCACACGCCCGAGGCCGGGCGACAGCTCGTCCTGGCCGCGATCGACGCGGACCGCATCTTCGAGGCCAAGCACCACCTGGAGTCCCTCGCGCTGTACCCGGACGCGGCGGTCGTCGCCCCGATCCGGCACGAGCTCACGCTCGCGATCGCCCACGCGGAGCAGCACCGCTCGGGCACCTAGGCCCGACGACGTCGCGTCGGCAGCGCGCCGTGCACCATTGGTGCGCGGCGCGCCCGCGCGTCTCCCACCCCCGGACGCACCGACGGCGCCGCCACCTCTCGC
>NZ_JACSQF010000020.1:4928-60137 GCF_014836755.1 Oerskovia merdavium | reverse complement strand
GCGCGCCCCGTCGGGCACTGCGGTCCTGGCGCCGGTCAGACCGGCGCCAGGCGCGAGGCGGGAGCGATCAGGAGTCGCCGCCCGCGTTGCCGGACGTGCCGGCCGTGACGTCCATCAGACGGTACTTCTCGATGGCCTGGGCCGAGGCCTCGGCCGGGACCTTGCCCTGCTTCGCGAGCTGCTGGAGCACGCGCACCACGACCGAGGGACCGTCGATCTTGAAGTGACGACGGGCCGCGGCACGCGTGTCGGAGAAGCCGAAGCCGTCCGCACCGAGCACCGCGTAGTCGCCCGGGACCCACTGGCGGACCTGGTCGGGGACCAGGTGGTCGTAGTCGCTCGTCGCGACGAACGGACCCTCGGCGCCCTGGAGCTTGGCCGTCAGGTACGGCACGCGCGGCGTCGCGGCCGGGTTGAGGAACGCGTCCTGCTCGGCGGCCAGGCCGTCGCGGCGCAGCTCGTTCCAGCTCGTGACGCTCCAGACGTCCGCGGAGACGCCCCAGTCCTTCTCGAGGAGCTCCTGCGCCTCGAGAGCCCACGGCACGCCCACGCCCGAGGCGAGGATCTGCGCCTTGGGTCCCGACGCCTCGGAGACCTTGATGCGGTGGATGCCGCGCAGGATGCCCTCGACGTCGACGTCCTCCGGCTCGACCGGCTGCTGCATGGGCTCGTTGTAGACCGTCACGTAGTACATGACGTTCTGGTCGCGCCCGTCCGAGCCGTCGCCGTACATGCGCTCGATGCCGTCGCGCACGATGTGGCGGATCTCGTAGCCGTAGACCGGGTCGTACTGGACGATCGCCGAGTTGGTGCCGGCCAGCAGCGGCGAGTGGCCGTCCGCGTGCTGGAGGCCCTCACCGGTGAGCGTCGTGCGCCCGGCCGTCGCGCCGATGATGAACCCGCGGGTCAGCTGGTCGCCCGCGGCCCAGAACTGGTCGCCCGTGCGCTGGAACCCGAACATCGAGTAGAAGATGTAGAACGGGATCATCACCTCGCCCTGCGTGGCGTACGAGGTGCCGACCGACTGGAACGCGGCCGCGGAACCGGCCTCGTTGATGCCGGTGTGCATGATCTGCCCGGCCTCGGACTCCTTGTAGCTCAGCATGAGCTCGCGGTCCACGGCGAGGTAGTTCTGGCCCTGCGTGTTGAAGATCTTCGCGGACGGGAAGATCGAGTCCAGACCGAAGGTCCGGGCCTCGTCCGGGATGATCGGCACGATGCGCTTGCCGATCTCCTTGTCCTTGATGAGGTCCTTGAGCAGCCGGACGAACGCCATGGTGGAGGCGATCTCCTGGTTGCCCGAGCCCTTCTTGAGGATCTCGTACGTCTTGTCGCCCGGCAGCGTGACGGGGGCCGGTGCGGAGCGGCGCTCCGGCACGTAGCCGCCGAGCTGACGGCGACGCTCCTGCATGTACTGGATCTCCGGCGCGTCGGCACCCGGGTGGTAGTACGGGGGCTCGTACGGGTTGGCGTCGAGCTCCTCGTCCGTGATCGGGATGCGCAGCGAGTCGCGCAGCGTCTTGAGGTCGGCCAGGCCGACCTTCTTCATCTGGTGCGTCGAGTTGCGCCCCGCGAAGCCCGAGCCCAGGCCGTAGCCCTTGACCGTGTGGGCCAGGATGACCGTGGGCTGGCCCGTGTGGGCCGTGGCCGCCGCGTACGCCGCGTAGAGCTTGCGGTAGTCGTGGCCGCCGCGCTTGAGGGCCCAGATGTCGTCGTCCGACATGTTCTCGACGAGCTGCTTGGTGCGCGGGTCGCGACCGAAGAAGTGCTCGCGGATGAACGCGCCGCTCTCGGCCCGGTAGGTCTGGTAGTCGCCGTCGGGCGTGACGTTCATCAGGTTGACGAGCGCACGGTCCTTGTCGGCGTTGAGCAGGGTGTCCCACTCGCGGCCCCAGATGACCTTGATGACGTTCCAGCCCGCGCCGCGGAACTGCGCCTCGAGCTCCTGGATGATCTTGCCGTTGCCACGGACCGGGCCGTCGAGGCGCTGCAGGTTGCAGTTGACCACGAAGTTCAGGTTGTCCAGGCCCTGCTGCGCGGCGAGCTGCAGCATGCCGCGGCTCTCCGGCTCGTCCATCTCGCCGTCACCGAGGAAGGCCCAGACGTTCTGCTGGCTCGTGTCCTTGATGCCGCGGTTGTGCAGGTAGCGGTTGGTCCACGCCTGGTAGATGGCCGAGGCCGGGCCGAGGCCCATGGAGACCGTGGGGAACTCCCAGAAGTCCGGCATGAGGCGCGGGTGCGGGTAGGACGGCAGGCCGCCGCCCGCGTGCGACTTCTCCTGGCGGAACCCGTCGAGCTGGTCCGCCGAGAGGCGACCCTCGAGGAACGCGCGGGCGTAGACGCCGGGGCTCGCGTGACCCTGGAAGTAGACCTGGTCACCGCCGCCCGGGTGGTCCTTGCCGCGGAAGAAGTGGTTCAGGCCCACCTCGTACAGCGTCGCGACCGACGCGTAGGACGAGATGTGTCCACCGACCCCGATCCCGGGACGCTGGGCGCGCGTGACCATGACGGCGGCGTTCCAGCGGTTCCAGCTGCGGTAACGACGCTCCATGGCCTCGTCGCCGGGGAAGTACGGCTCCTCGTGCACACCGATGGTGTTGACGTAGGGCGTGTTGATGGACGTGGGGATCGCGACGTTGCGCTCGCGTGCTCGCTTGAGCATGTTGAGCAGGACGTAGCGCGCACGAGGGCCGCCACGGTCGTCGATCAGTCCGTCCAGGGACTCGACCCACTCGCTCGTCTCAGCGGGGTCGATGTCCGGTACTTGGCTGAGCAGACCGTTGATCAGCGGTCCTGTCTCGTCAAACGAAGCCACCAGCAACCTCATATCTCGTTCGGAGCGGTATTCGGATTGAATCACGGCGCGGTACACCGTGCCCGCTCTCCTCCAGCCACTCCTGCGCAGCGAGAGCAGTCGCTGGTGGCGACTGTGCCCTCCACACTCTCGGGTGGTCGAACCATTCTGTTACCCCGCAGCCAGGAAGTCACACCACAAGGGGGTCAAGGGAGCGTGATCCTCATGACACAAGAGGGTGTGGGTCGGGTGAGCAGGGGGTGAAGGTGGTGGTCGTGCGAGGTCCGGCGAGGGTGGGTGCGGGCTCGCCGCAGGCCCGACGACGGAGCCCCCGTCAGGCCGTGGGGGCACCTTCGCGCGGGCTCTGACGTTGTGCCGAGTGCGGTTCCCCGCAACACTGGGCTTCTGCGCTGGTGGAAACGCCGCACGAAACGCCCGTCCTGCTGAGGCATGCGGGAGTGCCGTGGGCTACCTTTGCCAAGCAGGGCACTGATCATCAAGCAGTACGAAGAAGGGAAAGAGACACAAGTGGGAGCGACGACGGACCCCCAGGGTGCAGGACGCCTGGGGTTCCTCTCTGGCCATGTGGTGCAGGAGTTCGGTTGGGGCGAGGACGTCGACGACGACCTGCGCGCCGAGATCGAGGAGCTCGTCGGCTCCGAGCTGGTGGACGAGGACTACGGCGACGTGACCGACGGCGTCGTCGTCTGGTGGCGCGAGGACGACGGCGACCTGGCCGACATGCTCGTGGACGTCCAGACCGTGCTCGACGACGGTGGTCTCATCTGGATCTTCACGCCCAAGGCGGGCCGCGACGGCCACGTGGGCCACAACGACCTCCAGGAGGCCGCGACGACGGCCGGCCTGCACGCGACCAGCACGTTCGCGATCGCGCCGGACTGGTCCGCGACCAAGCTCGGGACGCGTGGCCGTGGGCGCTGAGGCGCCCGAGCTCGTGGTCCGGCCCGGCGACGTCGCCCCGGACTTCACGCTGACCGACACGCACGGCACCCCGGTCCGGCTCTCGGACCTGCGCGGTGGCCCCGTCCTGCTCGTGTTCGTGCCGTTCGCCTTCTCGGGGACGTGCACGAGCGAGCTGTGCGAGCTCCGCGACAACATCGAGGACTTCGAGACCGCGGGCGTCACGCTCTTCGCGATCTCGTGCGACCCCGTGTTCTCGCTCAAGGCCTGGGCCGCGCAGGAGGGCTACACGTTCGAGCTCCTGTCCGACTTCTGGCCGCACGGCGAGGTCTCGCGCCAGTACGGGGTGTTCGACGACGAACGCGGCCTCGCGATCCGCGGCAGCTTCCTGATCGACGCGGACGGCGTCGTCCGGTGGTCCGTCGTGAACCCGCGCGGGCAGCGCCGGGACCTCGCGGGGTACAAGGCGGCGCTCGCGGAGCTCTGACGCACCTCCTCGGCGGGCGTGCCGCGGCTCTGAGTCGTGGTGCGCCCGCTCGTGCGTCGATAGACCGGTGAACCGCGTGGTCGTGGGACGAACGACGACCGGTCCCACGGACCGGCGTTCGACGGGCGCCCCGGCGTGGTCCGCCGGTGCGGTCCGTGCGTCGTCGGGCGGGCGATGCCCGATCTGCGGCTGATGTGCGAGGCACGGCCGGTGACCCGGTAGGCTGTGCACCGCTGTTCTGGGGCCTGTAGCTCAGTTGGTTAGAGCGCCACGCTTACACCGTGGATGTCGGGGGTTCGAGTCCCTCCGGGCCCACCATCACAGACGTCGGCAGTGCTCCTGGCACCGGGACGACGTCCTGCCGACGAGGCCCGCCTCGCCTGTGCCAGAGTGGGCGCATGGCATCTCGGCAGACCCTCGACGAGGCCGACCGTCGCCTGGTCGCACTGTGGGCCGCGGACTGCGCGGAGCGGGTCCTTCCCCTGTTCGAGGCCGAGGCTCCGGACGACGGACGCGCGCGCGACGGGGTCGAGCGCGCACGGTCGTTCGGGCGCGGTGAGCTCGACACCGCCGGGGAGATCCGCCGCCGGTTCGTCGCGGGCCGGGCAGCGCAGTCGGCGACGACGCCCGCGGCCGTCGCCGCCGCACGGGCAGCCGGGCAGGCCTCAGGCGTCGCGCACATGGGTGCGCACGCCCTCGGAGCGGCCGCCTACGCGGCGAAGGCCGCCGCGCTCGCCGGCACCGACCAGGAAGCCGGCCGTCGTGCGGAGGTCCGCTGGCAGGTCGCGCACATGTCCGCGGGCGTCCGCACCGCTCTCGCACACCTGCCGCTGCTCGGCGAGGACTCCTCCGGTCCCCTGGGGGCGGGGTTGCTGGCGTCGGGGGTGCTCGCCACGACCATCCGCGAGATCCAGGCCGAGCTGGTGCGCGAGCCGTCGGCCGACTGACCGTCGCGCCTTCCACCCTCTGCCGCAGCGTCGTCGGGGCCCCGCGGTCGGGCGGTGCACCCGGCGTCGACGGGCTCCCACCGGGCTGGACGGCGGACGAACGGGCTGCCGCGACAGTCCTCCACTGACAGCAACGATGCGTGTCGGTGGCTTCTCCTACTGTGACGTCCGACGCCGCGCCGACGGAGCGCGGTCGCCCTCGGACCCCGGTCCGACGGCCCGGACGAGACGGCGGGAAGCACGTGTTCGAGAAGATCAAGGGTTGGCTCCAGGGAGGCGACGACGGTGCGGTCGAGGGCGGCGGGGCGCCGCTCGGGATCGAGAAGGCGCGGCGCGGCGCACCGTCCGGCAGGCTGGTCGACGGGCTGAAGATCCTGGACGCGGACACCCCGGGTCTCGCGGCGCGGGCGGTCGCCTACGTCCACACCGGAGAGGGCCCCGAGCTCGTGACCGAGCTCTCGCAGCGCGGCGACGACTCGACGGACCGCCTGCTCAACCGACCCGCGACGCTCGGCGTGTGGACCTACACGAGCCAGGCCCAGGACAAGGCCATCAAGGAGCGCGTGCCCGGCTGGAACGTGGACAAGAGCGCGACGGCCCGCAGCAACCTCTACACGCTCACCGAACCCGTCGAGGTCGAGGCGCTCGTCCGTCTCGGACGGCTCTTCGCAGCCGTCTCGCCCGACGTCTCGCGCGCCTCGGACCGGCTTCCTGCCTGGTTCGCGGCCCTGCTGACGGACGTCGCGAAGACGTGCGGCGACCGCCGCACCCGGGGCAAGGGTGACAAGCCCGGCATCCGCGACCGGTGGACGCCCGAGCTGCTGGTCGTGATCCTGCGCGACGGCGGCGTGGCCGAGGAGAGCATCCCGGCCGCCGTCGTGGCGGCGATCTTCGACCGTCCCGTCACGGCGGACTACTACGGCGACCCCCTCGCGGTGTTCGCGGCGCAGGCCGGCGTCGAGGACTACCTGGTCGCCCATCGCGACGAGGTCGTGGCCGTCGCCTCGCTGCTGCGCGCGACCGGCAAGGTCGAGCTGCTCCAGTTCCTGCGCGCCCAGCCCGCGGCGCGTGACGCGTTCGTCGGGGTCGTGGCGCAGCTCGCGACGGACAGCGCCAAGTCGGTGCGCGAGCAGGCCGCGGGCAACCTCGCGGCGTTGCCCGCCGCGCGCCAGGTCGAGCTTCTCGAACCCCTGCTCGCCACCATGCCCGCGAGCCGTCTCGGTGGGCTCGTGACCCACCTCGTGGGTGTCGAGGGCGGGCTCGACGCGCTGCGACGCGCGCACGCCGCCGACGGCCGCGGTGCTCGCGGCACGCTGCTCTCGAACGCGCTCGAGCGCGCCACCGCCCTCGACGTCGAGACGGTCGTGGTCGACGAGCCTCTCGACCTCCCGCCCTTCACCCCGCTGCCCGACGCCGAGCTCGGCGAGCCGTTCGTCCGCTCGGCGCGCGACGCGGTCGACCGCCGCCTCGCCGCGGCCCGCAAGGAGCTCGAGGACCTCGAGGCGCTGCCCAAGGCCGAGGCTCAGAGCTGGCGGCTCTCGCACGCACGGGGAACGGTCAAGGACCTCTCGGCGATCACCGACGACCACCTCCGTCAGGTCGGCCAGTACCTCTCCGGCGCACTCACCAAGGTGCCGCCGCACAAGGTGCTCGTCGAGCTCCAGGCACCCGCGATCCGCAATCGCCTCGAGGGCCTGACCATGCTCCACGACATCCGCTTCGCGCGCTCGCACGGCGGGGGCCGGCAGCGGTACCCCTGGTACCAGCTCAACGCCACGTCCGACCTCGCGATGGACGTGCGGATCCTGGCCGACGGCGTCGAGCGCGCGGGCGTCCAGGACGCCGAGTCGGCCGTCGCGGAGCTCGTGTTCGACTCCTGGTTCGCCCGGGAGACGTTCGCGCCCGAGCACCTGTGGCCCTACTACGCCGAGCACCCTGCCGCGCTCGAGACCCACCTCGGTCTACGCCCCCCGACCAAGGTCGACAGCTACAGCCGCTCCGAGCGGCTCGAGGTCGCGCTCACGATCCTCGGTGGTTTCCCCACGATCCCGAACCGCTACCTCCCGCGCCTGGCCGAGCTCGCGCTCGGGGAGGGCAAGACGCACCGCGTCGCCGCGCAGAAGGTGCTCGAGTCGCACGCCGGTGCCCGCGACCTGGCCGAGCAGGGGCTGCGCGACGGCAAGACCGAGATCCGGGTCACGGCCGCCGTCTGGCTCCAGCGCCTGGGAGACCCGGCCGCGATCCCGGCGCTGCGTGCGGCGCTCACCAAGGAACGCCGCGAGGTGGCCCGCGCGGCGCTCCTCGGAGCGCTCGAGGCGCTCGGTGACGACATCTCCACGGAGATCGCCCCCGTGACCCTGCTCGCCGAGGCGACCAAGGGCCTCAAGGGCAAGGCCCCCGCGAGCATGGCCTGGTTCCCCGTCGACGGGCTGCCCCAGCTCCGGTGGGCCGCGGACGGGAAGCCCGTGCCGGCCGAGGTCGTGCGGTGGTGGGTCGTGCTCTCCGTCAAGCTCAAGGACCCCAGCGGGCTCGGCCTGGTCGCCCGCTACGTCTCGCTGCTCGACGAGCAGAGCCGCGCGGCGCTCGGCCGGTTCGTGCTCGACGCGTGGATCGGTCAGGACACGCGTGGCCCTTCCGCCGAGGAGAGCCGCGCCTATGCCGACCGCGAGGCCCAGCAGCGCTACGACCGCTACCAGCACTGGTACAAGCAGCACCCCCAGTACTACGAGGCAGAGGCCTCCCGGACGGTCGACCAGCACCACCAGGACGCTTTCCGCGAGCACCAGGCCAACTACCTCGGGTCGGCCATCAACGACAAGGGGCTGCTCGCCCTGACCGTCGGCATGCCGGGTACGGACCTGTCCCGTGCCGCCCAGCAGTACCTCAAGACGCACATCACCCGACGCGCGCAGATCGAGGCACTCGTCCGGGCGCTCGCGGCCAACGGCGACCCGGCAGCCATCCAGCTCCTGCTGTCGGTCGCGCGCCGCCACCGGCAGGCCACGGTGCAGGCGACCGCTCAGGCCCTCGCCCAGGACCTGGCCGATCGCCGGGGCTGGTCCGCCGAGGAGCTCGCGGACCGCACGGTGCAGACCGCGGGCTTTGAGGACGACGGGATCCTGCACCTGCACCTCGGCGCACGCGAGTTCACGGGGCGCATCACGCCCACGTTCACGCTCGAGCTCACCAACGAGGCGGGCAAGGTCGTCAAGGCGTTGCCCGCGGCCCGGGTGGACGACGACGCCGAGCAGGTCAAGGCTGCCAAGTCGCAGCTCTCGGCGAGCAGGAAGGAGCTCAAGGCCGTCGTCGCGCTGCAGACGCAGCGCCTGTACGAGGCCATGTGCACCGGGCGCGAGTGGCCCGCGGCCGACTGGCAGGAGTTCGTGGCCGGCCACCCGATCATGTCGCGGCTCGCCGCCGGCCTCGTCTGGCTCGAGAACCCCGGTCCGGACCAGCGGGCGTTCCGCCCGGGCGACGGGGGAGCGCTGATCGACGTCGACGACGAGGACGTGACCCTCGCCGACGGGGCGACCGTGGCGGTCGCGCACGGGGTGCTGCTCGGCGCGGACCAGACCGACCGCTGGCGCGAGCACCTCGCCGACTACGAGATCAAGCCGCTGTTCGACCAGCTCGAGGTCGCGGTGCCCGTCACGGACCAGAAGGCGACGTCGATCGCGGACCGCCAGGGCTGGCTCACCGACAGCTTCACGGTGCGCGGCCGCGCGACCAAGCTCGGCTACTCGCGCAGCCAGGCGGAGGACGGCGGGTGGTTCTCGGGCTACGAGAAGGCGTACCCGAGCGTGGGGATCACCGCGATCATCGAGTTCACGGGCGCGTTCCTGCCCGAGGAGAACATCCCCGCGGCCCTCACCCAGCTGGTCTTCCGCCGCACCACGCGGGCCTACGGGCAGAGCGCCGAGGCACGCCTCGCGGACCTGCCGCCCGTCCTGGTCGCGGAGTCCTACCGCGACTACCTGACCGTCGCTGCCGGTGGCAGCTTCGACGCCGAGTGGGAGAAGAAGAGCGCATGGTGACCACACCGACCGCCGCACCGAGCAGCACGCCCCCGGTCCTCGACCGCGAGGCGGCGCAGGAGATCCGCCCGCCCGCCGAGGTGCGGTTCGCGCACGAGCTCGCCGCTCTCGAGGCGGCCGACCGGGCCAGGGGAGCAGAGCTCCCGCCCGGCTGGCGGCTCAGCCCGCGGGCCGTCCGTGCCTTCGTCGTGGGCGACGCGGAGCTCGGGGTGCGCCGGAAGTTCTACGGCGACGACCCGCTCGTGGACCGTGCCGTCGTCTCCCTGCTGGGACGTCAGGGCCTCATGCTCGTGGGCGAGCCCGGCACCGCGAAGTCGAGGCTCTCCGAGCTGCTCGCGGCCGCGGTGAGCGGCACGTCGAACCTCACCGTCCAGGGCACGGCCGGCACCACCGAGGACCACATCCGGTACTCGTGGAACTACGCGCTGCTCATCGCCGAGGGGCCCAGCGAGCGCTCGCTCGTGCCGTCGGCCGTCCAGCAGGCCATGAGCGCCGGGAAGATCGTGCGGTTCGAGGAGATCACGCGCTGCGCCCCCGAGATCCAGGACACCCTGGTCTCGATCCTGTCGGAGAAGCAGCTCATGATCCCCGAGCTCGGGAGCGAGGCGCGGGTCTCGGCCCGGCCGGGGTTCAACGTGCTCGCGACCGCAAACCTCAAGGACCGTGGCGTGCACGAGATGTCGGCCGCGCTCAAGCGGCGGTTCAACTTCGAGACCATCAAGCCGCTGACGGACCGCCAGTTCGAGATCGACCTCATCGAGGCGCAGCTGACCGCCGAGCTCGGTGCGCCCGCCGACCGCCCCCCGCTCTCGCGCGACGTCCTGGACGTGCTCGTCACGGCGTTCCAGGACCTGCGGACCGGGGCCACGAGCAACGGGGCGCCCGTCAAGCGACCCGAGACCGTGATGTCGACGGCCGAGGCCGTCAACGTCGCGGTCGCGGCCTCGCTCGAGGCGCGCTACCTCGGCGACGGGACGGTGACCCCCGCCGAGGTCGCGCGCCAGCTCGCGGGCGTGGCCTCCAAGGGGGACGAGGAGGACGCCCGTCGGCTCCGGCACTACGTCGACAACGTGGTGCGCGAGCGTGCACGGCGCGACCCGCGCTGGAAGTCCTTCCTCTCGGCGGCGGAGTCCCTGTGGCAGTAGCACCCGTGCCGGTGCGGGCGGCCTGGGGGCTCGCTCCCGAGAGGATGCGGCGGGCAGTCGCGGGCGTCGAGGCGCTGCGGGACGAGGGCGTCTACCTCGCCCCCGTCCGGCACCACAGCCCGGCGTGCGCGCTCGCTGTCGAGGCGCTCCTCGAGGAGGTCCGTCCCGCCGTCGTGCTCATCGAAGGGCCCGAGGAGTACGGCCGGCTCCTGCCCGCGCTGCTCGACCCCCGCACGCGCCCTCCCGTCGCCGTGCTGAGCCTCGGGACCGACGGCAAGGGGGCGGGGTTCTACCCCCTCGCCGAGTTCTCGCCCGAGTGGGTCGCGCTGCGCGCGGCCGACCGGCTGGGAGCGCAGGTCGCGTTCGTCGACCGGTCCTGGGCTGCGCGGGAGGAGGCCGCCGCGCCGGGTGCGTCAGACGCGCCCGACGCACCCGACGCACCGGGCGAGGACGAGGACGACGCGTTCGCCCGGACCCTGCAGTCCGAGCGCAACCTCGCGCACTCGCGGACCGTCGCGGCCATCGCGGAGCGTCTCGGGTGCCGCGACCACGACGAGGTGTGGGACCACCTGTTCGAGGCACGCACGCGCGAGCAGCTCACGGACTGGCGCGAGCTCTTCGACGACGTCTTCGCATGGGCGGCGCTCGCGCGCCTGGACTACGAGGAGGAGGTGCTCGACGCCGACGGGTCGCTCGCACGGGAGGCCCTCATGTCCGCCCGGGTCGCCGAGCACAGGGCTCGGGTCGAGGGGCCCGTGGTCGTCGTGACGGGCGCGTTCCACACGCTCGCGCTCGTCGAGGCGCTCACCGGGGCGCCCGAGGGTGAGGCGGTCGTGGGCCGCCGTCCGGCAGGCGGCTACGGCGACCCGGCCGCCGCCGACGCCTGGCTGATCCGTTACGACCACGAGCGGCTCGACGGCCTGCGCGGATACGGCGCGGGCATGCCCTCGCCCGGGTACTACGAGCGTCTCTGGGCCGCGCACCACGACCCCGCCGGGCCCTCGGCGCTCAGCACCGCGCTCCTCGTCGACGTCGCGGCCGCCGCCACGACCCGTGGCGCGCAGGTGAGCTTTGCCGAGGTGGCGTCGGCGGCCGAGCAGGCTCGTCGTCTCGCGGACCTGCGCGAGCGGCCGTGGCCGGGGCGTACCGACCTGCTCGACGCCCTCACCTCGTGCTTCGTCAAGGACGACGGCGGGCTCGACCTGGGCCTGGGACGTCCCCTCGGGCAGGCCGTCGCCGAGGTGTTCGGAGGCCGGGCACTGGGTGAGGTCCCGCCGGGGCTCGCGTCGCCACCGCTCGTCCAGCGCGCCCGGGAACAGGCCGAGGCGCTGCGGCTCGTCGTGACCGACTCGACGCCGCGCCGCACGCGCCTCGACGCCCGGCGCACGCCCCGGCACCGGGAGCGCCGGGCCTTCCTCGCGCTCATGGACTTCGTGGGGAGCGGGTTCGCGCACCAGGTCTCGGGTCCTGACCACGTGTCGGGCCGCGGTCTCGGGCTGCTGGTCGAGGAGTGGGAGTACGCCTGGACGCCGCTCGTCGAGGCCTCCCTGGTCGAGCTCTCGCACCAGGGGGCGACGCTCGAGGCCGTCGCGGTGCACCGCCTGCACCGGCTCGAGCACGAGCTCGCGACGACGGGCCGCTCGGCGCTCGGGGTCGCGCGACTCGTCGCGCAGGCCGTCGTCCTCGGGCTCACCGACCATCTCGACCGGCTCGTCGCTCTCCTGCGGTCAACGCTCGACGTCGACCCGTCGCTCGAGTCGGTCGTGGGCGGGCTGCACCGCCTGGTCGACCTGTGGGACGCGCGCGTCGAGCTCGGCCTGGACGAGCACGCCACCGAGCTGCTCGACCTGGTCGACCACGGCCTGGCGACCGCCGCCTACCTGGTTCCCGGCCTGGGGAAGGTCGACGCGGACGCGGAGCCCGCGGCCGTGGTGACGCTCGTCTCGCTGCGAGACCTCCTGCGCGAGGTGCACCGCGCGGGCGATCGTCCCCGCGTGCCCGACGACGGCGCGCGGGCTCTCGCGGACGCGCCCGGTACGGGCGGAGCACCCGGCCGCAGCGCACGAGGCGTCGAGCCCGTGCGCCGCGAGCTGGACCGTCTGCGCGAGGACCGCGGCACGGCCCCAGGAGTCCGGGGAGCCCTCGTGGGGCTTACCGCGGTCGACGACGCCCTCGACGACGACGTGCTGGTCGCCGAGGTGCGCGCCCAGCTCAGCCCCGGCGCGGACCCGGTCGCGGCGGTCCGCTTCCTCGGGGGGCTGCTGCGGGTGGCCCCCGACCTCCTGCTGCACACCCCCGAGCTGTTCGACGCGGTCCACGCCGGGCTGCGAGACCTCGACGAGGCCGCGTTCCTGGCCGTCCTGCCGGACCTGCGCCGCGCCTTCACGTGGCTCAAGCCCGCCGAGACGCACCGGCTCGCGCAGCAGGTCGCCGAACGCACGGGGACCCGCGCCGAGCGGATCGACGTGCACCTGGCGGCGACCGAGCAGGACCTCGAGGCGGGCCTCGCGCTCGAGCGCGAGCTCGCTGCGATGCTCGACCGCGACGGCCTCGGTGCCTGGGGCGGCGGGACGCGTCACGCGCACGCCGGCTCCACGGGCCCGGCCGCCGACCGGACGCTCGACGACCAGGCCGACCACGACCTCCAGGAGAACCATTCGTGACCGCCCCGCACACCGACCGCGACAGCGCCCGCCGCCCCGGTGGTGGCGCCGCCGTCCCCGTGACCGGCCTCGCGGTCGGCCCTGCGACCAGCCAGGTGACCGACCAGGAGGCCGCTCGCCGCTGGCGGCTCGTCCTGGGGCGCTACGCGGCCCAGGAGCTCCAGCAGGGGCAGGGCGACGCAGGGATCGAACGAGCGCTGCAGTACCTCTACGACCGCGAGTACGTCGAGCGCGGCCACCGTCTGGGCAAGCAGCCGGGCGCTCGGGGCGGCGGAGGGAGCCTCGATCCCTCGGCGCTCAAGGCGCTCGACTGGCTCGGCCAGGCGCGCACGCTCTTCCCGCGCGAGACCTTCGAGCGCATGCAGGTCGACGCGGTGAGCCGCTACCGGCTCACCGAGCTGCTCGCCGACCCGGACGCAGCCGAGGCCCTCGAGCCCAGCCGCGAGCTCGCGACCGCGCTGCTGCAGGTCCGCGGCCGGCTCGACGAGCGTGCCGCGGCCGGGCTGCGGTCCGTCATCGCGCGCGTGGTCGAGGACATCGTGCGGCGGCTGCGCCCGCAGTTCGCGACCGCACTGAGCGGACGCAAGGACCGGTCGCGGCGCTCGATGCACAAGGTCAGCCAGAACTTCGACGGCAAGCGCACGCTCCAGGCCAACCTCTCGCGCTACGACCCCGAGTCGGGCCGGCTGATCGTCCAGGACGTGCGGTTCGTGTCCCGGGCGCGTCGCACGCTCACCTGGGAGGTCGTGCTCCTCGTCGACCAGTCGGGGTCCATGGCGGCCTCGCTCCTGTACAGCGCGGTCTGCGCGGGCATCATGTCGGCCCTGCCAGGGATCACGGTGCGGCTCGCGGTGTTCGACACCAACGTGGTCGACCTGTCGCACCTCGCGCACGACCCGGTCGCGGTCCTCCTCACGGCCCAGCTCGGGGGAGGCACCGACATCGCCAAGGCCATGCGCTACGCCGAGCAGCAGGTGACGAACCCGAGCCGCACGGTCGTGGTGCTCGTGAGCGACTTCGAGGAGGGCGGGTCGGTGGCCCAGCTCCTCGCGTCCGTCCGGCGGCTCGCGGAGTCGGGCGTCCGGCTGCTCGGCCTCGCGGCGCTCGACGAGTCCGCCGAGCCCGTCTACGACCAGGGCACGGCGCGTCGCCTGGCCGAGAGCGGCATGCACGTCGCCGCGCTCACGCCCGAGCGGTTCGCCGAGTGGCTCGGGGAGGTGCTCGCATGACGCCCGCCTGGTTGGCCGTGTTCGCGGGGTACGACGACGCCGCGCTCGTCGCGCTCGGCAACGCGGGCCTGCTGCGGCGCGCCCGCAAGGACCTCGCCGGGGGAGAGGTGTCGCTCGCGTCGGAGTCCCCGGACGAGGTCGTGGTCGCCTGCGGGTCAGCGGTGGTCCGGCTCGGACCGAAGGGTCCGGTCGCCGCGTCGTGCTCGTGCCCGACGGCGGGCGTGTGCCAGCACGTCGTGGCCGCGTGCCTCTGGGCCCGCGAGCGCCCGGACGGCTCGTCGCCCGAACCCGTCGCGGACGACGGCAGCCGTGGGGCTGTGGCGGCGGACGGTGGAACGGTCGACGGAGGCGGCGGACGCGGCGCCCCCGCGGGCCCCGGTCCCGGACCTGCCGAGACCGGCGAGGCTGCCGACCCTCTCGCCGCGCTCCTCGACCTGACCCCGGCCGCAGTGTGCCGGGCCGCGGGCAAGGTGGCCGTGCGGCGGGTCGTCGAGCGTCTGCCGAGCGTGCTCCTCGCGGGAGTCACGGAGGAGGGTAACGGCATCACGGACGCGTGCGAGCTCGCGATCGACGGCGCACGGCTCACGATCTCGTGGCCGAGCGGCGGTCCGTCGACCAGCGTCGTATTCGTCGCCCCCGCGGGGTACGGCGGCATGGTCGTCGCGGGGAGGTCGACCGCCGCCGACCAGGCCGCCGCACGCCTCGAAGCGGTCGTCCGTGTCTTCGCGCGCGAGGGCCGCGCGTGGTCGTGGCCCCACGAGATCGAGGTCGAGCGCTCGGGCGAGCTGACCACCGCCCAGCGGGCTGGGCTCGAGGAGGCGAGCGCCGTCGTCGGGCACGTGGTCGATGCCGGGCTGTCCCACCTCGGTGCCGACGCCGCCGACACGCTCCGAGGAGCCGCCGGACGGGCCCGCCTCGTGGGCCTCCTGCTGCTCCACCGGCTCCTGCTCGTCGCCGCAGGGCTCGTCGACGGGCTCGCGTCGCGCGACGACGACGTGACCGAGGCCGACGCGCTGGGCGCGCTCGCCGAGGCGTGGGCGCTCGCGGCCGCGCTCCGGGACGCGCCTGCCGGGGCACTGCCGGACCTGGTCGGCGCTCCGGCCCGGCGAGGGCGCGGCACCACGGCCGACGTGGAGGACGAACGTCCCGGACGCCTCGTGCCGCTCGGGGTGCGGTGGTGGCGCGCCGCGAGCGGGGCGCGCGGCATGACCCTCACGGCCTGGGACCAGGAGCACGGCGTGGTGCGCACGGCCACGGCCGCGCGCCCGTCGGGAGCCGACCCGGCGTTCCGTCGCGACGTGGACCTGCCGATGCTGTGGGGGGCCTCGGTCGCGAGCGTCTGTGCGGGACCGTTCACGCTCGAGGCCCCTGAGATCCGCCCCGACGGGTCCCTCAGCGTCACCGCGCGCACGCGTCGCGTGGGGGGTGAGAGATTCGACGTCGAGGAGCTGCGCACCATCGCCGGGCGGCTCCAGGACACCGCGACCACCGGGGTGGTCGGCTTCGGTCGAGCGGCCCGCCGGGTGCGTCTGGTCATGGTGCGCGAGACGGGGGCCGTCGGGGTCGAGGAGGTGCGGCGTGAGGTCACCTGGCCCGTCATCGCGGCCGACGGCGCGACGCACGTCCTGCGCGTCGCGGTCGACCAGGAACGGAGCGTCGAGGCGCTGCTGTCGGTCGTCGCGTCGCGCCGACCCGTGGTCGCGGTCCTCGTCGAGCGCGAGCCGGGCGGGGGAGCGGACGAGCCCGTGGGCATCTTCCTGCGCGACGGCACGGGAGGGCTCGAGCTCTATTCGCCCTCGATGTCGCCCGTGTACCGCACGGCGCCGGGCTGGACCGCGATGCGTCGCCTCACGGCGCGGATCGCCGCGCTGCGCAAGGCGTCGACGACCACGCACGTCGCCGAGCCCGTCGACCGAGGGCCCGTCGTGCGGGTCTGCGAGCCCGCGCTCGAGGTCGTCGACTCCCTCGGGGCGACGGGCCGCCGCCGCCTCACGGGATGGCAGCACGAGGCGCTCACCACGCGCCAGCGCCTCGCCGGGGACCTCGGGATGGCGACCGTCGAACGATCCGTCGCGGACCTGCTCTCCGACCCCACGACGGAGAACGTGCTGCGGGCGAGGTTCGTGCTCGGTCGGGCGCTCGCGCTCACCGGACGGTAGGTCGGGGCAGGAGGAAGGCACCCGGGCAGCGGGCCGGGGCGGTGGCCGAGGAGTGTCAGACCCGCAGGGCAGACTCTGCGTCGTGTACTCGGTCCCGCTCCGCACGTCGCCCGCCGACCCGGGCCTCGTCGACGTCCAGGACCTCGACACCCGCGGCGAGCCCCTCGCCACCCCGCGACGGACCCGCTGGCCCGACGCGGTCCTCGGGCCCGTTCCGGCCCCGCCCGGACCGCCAGCACCCACGACCCGCTGGGTCTGGGACGACACCAACCTCTGGTACCCCGCGGCCCTCGCCGCAGGTCGGCGCGTCGAGCGTGGCCACGACCTCCGGCTGTCCCGCGCGATCCTGCGGCACTCGACGCTGACCGCAGGCACGGCCCTCGCGCAGGCACCGCGCGACGCGTGGGACGAGATGGTCCCGGTACCGACCGCACCCGTCCCGGGGCTCGAGCGCCCCGACGCGCTCTTCGACCTCGGCGACCGGCGTGCCGTCTCCCCACCCGACCCGGGCGCGGAGCTGCGCAGGCAGCTCGAGGCCGTCGCTACGTCGTCGGGCCCGGGGCGGCTGCGCCTGCTGCTCGCCGCGGAGTCCGCGGGCGCCCTGGTGGCTGCCGAGATGAGCCACGCCGGGCTGCCGTGGCGCGAGGACCTCCACGACGCGATGCTCTCCGGGGTCCTGGGCCCCCGGCCACCCCTCGGCCTGCGGCCGGCCCGCCTCGAGGCGCTGGCCGAGCAGGTCCGGACCGCGCTCGACGCCCCCGCCCTCAACCCCGACTCGGCCCCCGAGCTGCTCAAGGTCCTCGAGTACGCCGGGGTCGGCGTGAAGTCGACCCGCAAGTGGGACCTCGAACGGGTGGACCACCCGGTCGTCGCGCCCCTGCTCGAGTACAAGAAGCTCAGCCGCCTCCTGACGGCCAACGGCTGGAACTGGCTCGACACCTGGGTGCGCGGCGGGAGGTTCCGGCCCGAGTACGTCGTCGGGGGAGTCGTCACGGGGCGCTGGGCCGCCAACGGCGGGGGAGCGCTCCAGCTCCCGCACCAGGTCAGGTCGGCCGTGGTCGCGGACCCGGGATGGAAGCTCGTCGTGGCCGACGCGGCTCAGCTCGAGCCCCGCGTCCTCGCGGGGCTCTCGGGAGACCTCGTCATGGCCGAGGCCGGCCGCGGCGGCGACATGTACCAGGGCATCGTCGACGCGGGCGCGGTCGAGACGCGCGCCCAGGCCAAGATCGGGATGCTCGGCGCCATGTACGGCGGCACCACGGGCGAGAGCGGGCTCATGCTGCCGCGCCTGGCCAAGGCGTTCCCCCGGGCCCTGGAGCTCGTCGAGCAGGCCGCCCGCGCGGGCGAGCGCGGCGAGATCGTGACCACGCGACTGGGGCGGAGCTCACCCCCGCCCGGGTCGGGCTGGGAGGAGACGCAGGGCAGCGCGTACGACGAGTCCGCGTCGAGCGACGCCCAGTCCCGCGCCCGCAGCCAGACCCGCGCGTGGGGCCGCTTCACCCGGAACTTCGTCGTGCAGGGAACCGCCGCGGAGTGGGCGCTGTGCTGGATGGCCTCGCTGCGGGGACGGCTCGCCGCGATGCCGCAGGCCCAGGTCCCCGGCCGGGCTCCCGCGCCCTTCACCGAGCAGCCGCACATGGTGTTCTTCCTGCACGACGAGATCATCGTGCACGCCCCCGCCGAGCTCGCCGAGCACGTCGCGGACGAGATCCGGGCCGCGGGCACCGAGGCCGGGAAGCTGCTCTTCGGGGACTTCCCGGTCGACTTCCCGCTCACGGTCGCGATCGTCGACGACTACTCGCGGGCCAAGTAGGCGACGGGCGCTCACGGACGTCCCAGGACCTGGCGGACGACTGGTCAGAGATCGGCGCGCGGTTCGCCGCGGTACGTCCCGATGGACCAGAGGTTGCCCTCGGGGTCGGCGAGGACCAGCTCGCGGCTCCCGTAGTCGGTCTCACGCAGCGGGGCGACGATCGTGGCCCCGGCGCGCGTCGCCCGGTCCTCGATCTCCTCGACCCCGACGCCGCTCCCGGAGCCCCCGGCGACCACGTACCCCCCGAACGTGCCGGGCTGACGGGACCACTCGCCATCGGGCTTGTGAGACCCCAGCATGATCCCCCCGCCGGGCGGCCAGTCGAGCTGCGCGTGCGCGACCCGACCGTCCTCTTCGGTCATGACGGTGTTGCGCCGGAAGCCCACGACGTCGACGAGGAAGTCGATCAGCGCGGGCGCGTCATGGGCCTGGAGCGTGGGCCAGACCTGTGCCTGAGGTGTTCTGTCGGTGTCCATGCCTTCAGCCTGCGCGCGGGGCACCGCCCCCGGCTTGGATGTTTGCGCGTTCCTCGACCAGCCAGGCGGTGGGGCTCAGGCCCGCGAAGGCGTGGAAGTCCCGCACCAGGTGGGAGTGGTCGGCGTAACCGGTGCGCACGGCGATCGCCGTGAGGTTCGGGCCCGACTGCGCCAGGGACCTCGCGCGGACGGCGTCCCGGGCCGCGTCGAAGCGGACCAGGCGGCAGGCGGCTCCCGGGCTCAGGCCGAGCTCGGCCGTGAAGAGCGACGAGAGCTGGCGGGTGCTGAGCCACACGTGCGCGGCGACGTCGGGCACCCGGACCCGCCCGCCCCGACGCACCACGAGCTGCCAGGCCTCGGCGATCTCGGCCCGCACCGGGCCGAGCGCGGGACGCCGGGAGTCCGCCGCGCGCCGCAGGGCGTCCTCCACGAGGACCAGCCGCTCGGCCCACGAGCCGGCCTCGCCGAGCCGTTCCCGGAGCGCGCGCGAGGCATCCCCGAGCACGTCGTCGGCGTCCGAGACGATGCCGAGCTCTCCGGCGGGCACGCCGAGCAGCGTGCGGGCGGCGAGCGGGTCGAGCGCGAGCTGGACGCCGGCCTGGTGCGCGGGCTGATGGATGTAGGCGGGGGTGGTGTGCAGGCCGCCCACGAGCGACTCGTAGCGGTGCAGCGGTGCGTCCTCGCCGGGGCCGGTCGCCGTCGGGACCGGCCCGTCGACGCTGATGACGACGGTCAGCCAGGGGGAGGGCAGCCCGCGGTGGACCGACGGGGCGTCGTCGGCGATCTCGTAGCCCAGCATCGAACCGACCGCGGACGCCAGGGGACCGGTCGGCGAGGAGCGCACGTAGTGCTGGCTCATCCCTCCACCGTAGGACGTCCTGGAAGGTGGCGCCGCGGTCCGTGCCCCGGCTGGTGGCTGACCGGCCCGGGGAGGAGGCGACATGGCGAGGGGCGCCGGTCGCAGGGGATCCCTGCGCCCGACGCCCGTCGCGTCGCTCTGGTGCTACCGCCCGCCCTTGAGCGGGATCTTGACGAGCGTCCCGCCCGGGACCGGCTCGGGGGTCGGCGTGGGCGTGGGGTGGTGCCTCGCGGAGTCGGTCGGCGAGAGCAGGGCCGTCCCACCCGGTTCACCCGGCTCCTCGGGTCCGGTCGGCAGCCCCGCGAGCACGTCGGAGGTCACGTACAGCGCGGACGATGTCCACTCGAGCGCGCCGGGCATGACGACCTCGGCGAACGGTACGGGCGTCGTGGTGCCCTTGCGGATCACCGAGATGCGGCTCGCGAAGAGCTCGGCGACGTACACGTCCCCCCGCGGGGAGACCGCGAGGTTGGTCGCCGTGAGCAGGCCGCCCGCGTAGAAGGAGACCGTGCCCCGCTGGCTCACGGTGTAGACCGCTCCGCGGGCTCCGAGCGAGGGGTCCTCGGGCCCGCCGGGCAGGAGCGAGACGAACAGGCGCCCGTCGGGGCCGCGCTCGACGTCGGTCGGGACGGGCTCGTTGTAGTACGTGTGACCGATCGTGCACTCGGGCATCCCGGTCGCCGCAGCGACCTCGGCGGTCACGGCCAGCGGCTGGGCGGGCAGGACGGCGACCGTGCGCACCTTCCCGCGCCGGTCGACCGACCAGATGGCGTTCGCCCCGGCGTCGGCGACGTACGTCGTGCCGTCGATCGTCGTGGAGGCGTACGGGTGCGAGAAGACCTCGCCCGGGTGGCTCGCGCCGCCGACCTCGGGCGGCACCTGGGCCGCGCAGTCCGGCGTGAGGTCGCGGAAGCCGTAGATCACGCCGCCGTCGGGGTTGGTGGCCTGCTCGTGGGCCCCGATGTCGGCGACCGTGCGGATCTTCCCGCGCTTGTCGCGCTCCTTGAGGAGCACGCTCGCGCCGTCGGGGGTGCCCTCGGTGAACAGGACGCGTCGCCCGTCGGTCGAGACCGCGCTGATCTCCGAGCCGGGGACCGCAGCCGCGTAGACGTTCTGCTGCCCGCGGCGGTTCACCTCGGTGACGAACCCGCCGAAGTTCTGGGAGACGTACAGCGAGCCGTCGTCGCCGAGCCCCGACGAGAGCGGGCCGAGCAGCCCGGTCGCGAGGGTCTGGGGGGCACCGGGGGTCGGCAGGCCACCTCCGCCTCCGCCGTGCCTGTCGTCGTGCGCCTGGGCGGGAGCCGCGCCGAGCGCGAGAGCCCCGACGAGGGCGAGCGCGATCCCGATCGTGCCGGTCCGCTGCGGGCCGCGCGTGGTGCGCGGCCGTCTGATGCTCTTGGTCTTCGTGATCATCGATTCTCTCCTCGGGCGCGGGACGTCGACGTCGGGCGCCCGTGGTCTGGGCCGCGCTGCGGGCACGACCGTCCGTCGTGGACGGCCCGGTGCGCCCGGCGCTCGCCGGTGAGTGGAGTGCGGTGATGTGCGGTGCGTTGCGCACCGTGGGCACTGGCCTGACCGTGCCGGTGGACGCCTGGGCGTCGTCGCGAGGTCCGGCTCCCCTGCCGGACACACGTAGGGAGCGCTCCCAGGACCGTTCGTGACATCCACCGGACCGCGCGCGGCGGATAGCCTGGTGCCCGTGACCGCACACCCCACGCTCGCCGACGTCGTCCGGACCCTCGAGTCGCTCTACCCGCCGTCGACAGCGGAGGGGTGGGACGCCGTCGGGCTCGTGACGGGCGACCCGGCCCAGCCGGTCCGCAAGATCCTCTTCGCAGTGGACCCGGTCGCGACGGTCGCCGACGAGGCGATCGAGTGGGGCGCCGACCTGATCGTGACCCATCACCCGCTCTTCCTGCGGCCCGTGCACTCGATCGCGGCGACCACGTTCAAGGGCTCGCTCGTGCACCGTCTGGTGCGGGCCGGCGTCGGGCTGTACGTCGCCCACACCAACGCCGACGCCGCGCCGCGCGGGGTCGCGGACGCGCTCGCGGACGCGATCGGTCTGGTGGACCGGACGCCGCTCGTCCCCTCGGGGCCCGACGACGGCACGCGCCCCGTCGAGACCGGCATCGGTCGCGTGGGACGCCTCGGGGAGCCGACGACGTTGCGCGCCTTCGCGCAGCGCGTCGCCGCCGCGCTGCCCGCGACCGAGCAGGGCGTACGCGTCGCGGGCGACCTGGACGCGACCGTGAGCACCGTGGCCGTCGTCGGGGGCTCGGGCGACTCGCTGTTCGACGCCGTCCGCAGCGCCGGGGCCGACGTGTACGTGACCGCGGACCTGCGCCACCACCCGGCCTCCGAGCTGCGCGAGCGGGCCGAGTTCGAGGGCGGCGTGGCGGGCGGTCCGTTCCTCGTGGACGTCGCGCACTTCGCGAGCGAGTGGCCCTGGCTGCGCTACGCGGCCGCCGACCTGACGGAACGGCTCGCAGATGCGGGTACGGTGGAGACCCGCGTGAGCGTCCGACGGACCGACCCCTGGACCGCCCGGATCGGCTCCGCGCCCCGCGCCTGAGACGGCGCCCCACAACTGCATCGAAAGGAACGCCCCCTGTGACCACTGCACCCCCCGAGGACCAGCGACGACTGCTGGAGGTCCAGGCGCTCGACACCCGCCTGCAGCAGCTCGCGCACAAGCGCACCACGCTGCCCTCGATCGCCCGCATCGCGGAGCTCGACGCGCAGATCTCCGACCTGAGCACCTCGCTCGTCGCCTCCCGCACGGCCGTGAGCGACCTCAAGCGCGAGCTCACCAAGGCCGAGGGGGACGTGGAGCAGGTCCGCACCCGTGCTGCCCGCGACCAGACCCGCCTCGACTCGGGCCAGGTCGGTGCCAAGGACGCCCAGGCGCTCGTGGGGGAGCTCGCGTCGCTCGCCCGCCGCCAGGAGGTCCTCGAGGAGGTCGAGCTCGGCGTCATGGAGCGCCTCGAGGCGCACGAGGACGCGCTCGCCAAGCTCGACGCCGCGAACGACGAGCTGCTCGCCGCGAAGGCCGCCGTCGTGGCCGAGCGTGACGCCGAGCTCGCGCAGCTCGACGCCGAGGTCGCGACCGTGACGGCCGCGCGCGCCAAGGCCGTCGAAGGGCTCGACGCGGGCCTCGTGACGCTCTACGACCGGCTCCGTGCACAGCTCGGCGGTCTGGGCGCTGCCGTGCTCAGCGGTCGCCGCTGCGGGGGGTGCCGCCTCGAGCTCAACCCCTCCGACGTCGAGATCATCAAGGCCAAGAGCCCCGACCAGGTCGCGCGCTGCGAGGAGTGCTCGCGCATCCTGGTGCGGCTCGACGCCTGAGGGGCTGCTGATACTGCTGGGACTGTCCGCTAGCTGGAGCTGACGGGACCTGCCGGTGCTGCTGGTTCTGCTCACGGGACCTGCTGGTTCTGCTGGTTCTGCTGACCGGACCTGCTGGCCGGTCTTGCGGTCGGAACGGTCGACACGACCCCGTCCCTCGTGGGGCGGGGTCGTGCTGTGTCCGGGGGGTTCCGGTGCCGAGCACGAGGTTGCGGTCGTTCTGACGGATTCCACGACCGCAACCTCGTGCTCGCATGCGCGCAACGTCGTGTTCGGTGGGTTGACGTCGCTCGTGGTGCCGAACATGCGGTTGGCGTCGTGAATCGGGCTGAGAGCGACGGCAACCGCATGCTCGTGGGACGTCAACCGCATGGTCGCGGTGGTGGGTGTCGTGCGGGATGCGCGGGCGGTGGCCTGGGACATTGGCGGCCGGCCCGCGGTGGCAGCGGTCGTCGGCTCCGGTGCTGCCCGAGGCCCGTGGAGCCTGGTTGTCCACAGCCTGGGACGGGGGGTGGTGGTGCGGCGGTTTGACCCGTTAGGTTCCTGGGGAGGTAGGGGGCGGTGTGGCCCTGTGCCGGTACCTACCGAGGGGGCAGGGATGGGTTCGCAGGGGTTGCACAGGGCTGCCGCGCATGCGCGCAGAGGCGTGTCGGGCGCTGGGCGTCGACACGAGCGCGGCGACTGGGGGCGGTCGTGGTCGTTGGGCGCGGTGGCGCTGGTGGTCGGGATCGGCGTGGTCCTGGGCGGCTGCTCGACGCCTGCGCCGGAGGTGGAGAAGACACCGTCGGTCGTGAGCGAGGCTCCGAGCCCCACGCCCACGCCCACGCCTGTTCCGACGGGTCCGGTCAAGCCCGAGCGACCGGCGGACATGGACCGGACCGACGAGGTGGGTGCGGCGGCTGCGGCGACCTACTTCCTGGAGCTCTACCCGTACGTGATGGCGACGGGTGACCTTGAGGAGTGGGACGCGATGACGTTCGCGGAACTGTGTGGATTCTGCACATCGGTCCGAGATCAGGCTCAGGAGATCGCTAATGATGGTGATACGTACCGAGGCGGAGAAATTGATGCCGTAGTTATCAAGGGCTACCCGCTGGACGACCTTGTCGGTGGCTATCCGCTGGACGTCAATGTCGCCATCAGCGATGCGGTGCTTATCAACAGTTCTGGCCTCGAGGTGGATCGTCAAGCTTCGCAGTCCAAGCCATATCGCGTCGAAGTCCTTCACGACGGCACGCTCTGGCGTGTTCTTACGGTCTCTTCAGACATGCCGGTCTCGTGACTGTGCTAGCGAGCGCTGCTGTGCTGGGGGCGCTGGCCGCGATGGTGTCAACGGGATCGATCGACTTCGACGGTAAGGCAAAGAACGATTCGGTTGACATCGTCGCCACCGACGTCTCCGCAGACGGCTCCGCCCATCGTCCGAAGAACTTCGACGGAACCCCCGCGTCCTCCGAGTACCGGCGGATGCCCGCCGCTTTGTGCCACAACGCGGACTTCACCACGACCAAGGGGCAGATCGGGACCTGTGCCGACGGTGAGGTCGAGGGAGAGTTCCAGGTCTCGTGTCCCGAGGGTGAGATCGCCCTGGAACCCGTCTTCGTGCAGACCTGGACCAACAACCCGGACGGAACCATCAGTGGTCTGACCGGCTGGACCCTGCTCAACGACGGCGACTGCCTGACCGCGGTCGACCTCGCACCGTTGGCCGAGGTCGAGTTCCAACGCCTGACGATCGCCCCGTCGCCCGTCACGGTCCAGCCTCCGGACGGCTGGACGCTGGTCAACATCGAGACCATCACCTACACCAGCCCCACCCCGCAGACGTTCGCCACGACGCTGCTCGGCATCCCGGTCACGATCGAGGCCACGCCCGCGACGTACACCTGGGACTACGACGACGGCACCACCCCGACTCAGACCACCGACCCCGGCGCCCCGTACCCCGACCAGAGCGTCTTCCACACCTACTCGGACGAGGGCACCGCCACCATCACGCTCGGCACCACCTGGGAAGGACGCTTCCAGATCACCGGTACCTCGAGCTGGACCCCCATCACGGGTACCGCGCTCACGACCGCCACGGCCCCACCCCTGACCATCTACGAGGCACGCTCGCGCCTGGTCACCGACCCGCTCGACTGACCTCGACGAGACACGCCCGCATCGCCCCTGTTCGACGCCACGACCAGCACCAGGAACACTGAGGTGGCCGGGCGGCGCACCTTGGCATGGGTACACGGTCGGGCTACGGCTCCGGGCGCGTGAAGCCCGGGCCATCGCCGACAGAGGCACCCGAGCACGCAGAGGCGGCCGAGCAACCCGGGGTCGGATGGACGAGGCGAGACGTGGAGGAACAGCATGGGTAGGTCGTTGATCGTCGAGGCCGACGGCGGGTCGCGCGGGAACCCCGGACCGGCGGGCTACGGCGCGCTCGTCCGGGACGCCACGACGGGAACAGTGCTGGCCGAGCGTGCGCGCTACCTCGGCGTCGTCTCGAACAACGTCGCCGAGTACTCGGGACTCGTCGCGGGGCTCGAGGCAGCGCGGGGCATCGACCCCGAGGCCCGCGTGCTCGTGCGCATGGACTCCAAGCTCGTCGTCGAGCAGATGTCGGGTCGCTGGAAGATCAAGCACGACGACATGCGACGCCTCGCTGCCGAGGCCGCACTCGTCCTCCCGCCGTCCCAGGTCTCGTACGAGTGGGTTCCGCGCGCCGACAACTCCGCAGCCGACAAGCTTGCCAACGAGGCCATGGACACGGGCGGCCAGATTGCGCGCGACTACCCGGACCCCGCTGTCGGCGAAGCGCACGACGGTCAGGACGTCCAGACCAGGGGCGAGGACCAGGGAGGACGCGCCGAAGAGACCTCGGGTGCGGACGACAGCTTCGACCGTCCGGCCACCGACGACGCCGCGGCGTTCGACACGCCGTCACGCCCTTCCGGGGCCCGTGCGCGGTTCGACGGCGCCGAGCCGTTCACGGTCGTCCTGGTCCGCCACGGTCAGACCCCGCTCACGGTGGCCGGCGCCTACTCGGGCTCCTCGGTCCCGGGCCCGTCGCTGACCGCGCGAGGTCGGGTGCAGGCCGCGCAGGCCGCCGACCTGGTCTACCGCATCGGTCGCGACCGCTGGACCGACCTGCCGCGCCCGTCCGCGATCGTCGCGTCCCCCATGGTGCGTGCTCAGGAGACAGCACGGGCGGTGGGCCGCCGTCTGGGCCTGCACGTCGGGACCGACGACCGCTTCGCCGAGGTCCACTTCGGCGAGTGGGAGGGCCTGACCGCCCCGCAGATCGCGGAGCGGTGGGACGGGCATCCGGAGAGGTGGCTCGCGTCGGGCACCGAGGTCGCGCCGGGCGGGGAGTCCATGGCAGACGTCGGCGACCGGGTCTGGGCCGGGCTGCAGGACCTGCTGGCCCGTGGCATGGGCCGGACCGTGGTCGTGGTGGGGCACGCGGTGCAGGTGCGTGCCGCGGTCGGTCGGGCGATCGAGGCGCCGCCCTCGCGGTGGGCAGGCTTCCGGGTGCCACCGGGATCGGTCAGCATCCTGCGGCTGTGGGCCGACGGCGCGACCGAGCTGACCGTCGTCGGATGCCCGAGCGAGCCGTAGGCCCGCCCGCAGCGGCCAGCCCCCGTACGGTGCCGAGCACGAGGTTGTGATCGTTCTGAGGTCCTCAGCGTTCGCAACCTCGTGCTCGACCGCACGGAACCTCGTGCTCGACCGTACGGAACCTCGTTCTCGGCGACCGACCTCACGCCCAGGCGCCCGGATCGGTCGAGCAGGAGCAGAAGGTCCGCGCAGGCAGAAGATCGCGCAGTCGCAGGGGGGCCGAGCAGCCGCAGAGGGGCACGGTCCTGACGCTCAGGCCACGCCCGCCGATCCACGCCCCCCACCGCACGCCACCCCGAGGGGATCAGGAGACGACGAGCTCCAGCGTCGAGGCGCCGCGCGCCCCGGGTAGCAGGGTCGCGTCGAGCAGCTCGGTCCCGACCAGCTCGTACGCGGCCTTGAGCAGCTCCTCGCCCGAGTGCACGGGCTCGGCACGGGTCAGCAGGTGCCCCGTGAGGACGCCGCGCGTGTGCTTGGCGTTGTGCGAGACGACGCTGCGCCGGCCGTCGAGCTCGCGCAGCACCCGGACGGCGACGTGCTCGGCGTCCGCGGGCACCTTCCACGCAGCCGCGTACGGCGCCGACCGGCAGTCGATCACGACGTCTCCCGCAGCCCGCGCGTCGAGCGCCGCGGCGAGGTGCGGGCGCCACGACGGGGCCAGCGCGCCGAGGGGGGGAAGCCAGGTCCCCATCGACAACCGGTAGGCGGGGATGCGGTCGGTGGGGGAGACCACACCCCACAGCGCCGAGACGATCCGTACCGACTCCTCGGCCCGCGCCGCCGCGGCGGGCGGCAGGTCGGCCAGGCCGGCCGCGGCGTACAGGACGCCGCTGTACACCCGTGCGGCCCGAGCCGCGGGCGCGGTGGGCAGCGACACGTTGCGCGCGACCTCGTCGGCCAACCCGCTGCTCACGCCCAGCACGTCGAGCGCGTCGCGCCGCCTGCTCGCGGCGACGAGCGCGCGGAGCACGGCCTTGCGGTGCCGGGTGAGCGACGGCGAGCTGAGGGCCGAGAGATCGACGGGAGCTCCGTCGTCGGGCACGGACTTTCCCTCGGAGGGCGGCAGGAGCAGAAGCACACCGCCACTCTAGGGCGGTCGCGCACGGCCACGGACCGCGGCGGGGCGTGGCGATGGTCACCCGTGGCGGACCGCGAGCCCCGGCACTAGGTTGTGCCGCATGGTTCAGGTCAAGGTCTACGGCACCCGCACGGTCTGGGAGATGAAGCGCGAGGACATCTCCGACGCGATCCACCGGGCGGTCGTCGGCGCCTGGGGGCTGCCCGAGGAGAAGCGGTTCCACCGCTTCCTGCTCATGGAGGACGGCGACCTGATCGCGCCGCAGCGCAGCGACGCGTACCTCGTCATCGAGGTCGTGTGCTTCACGGGCCGCTCGCGAGAGGCCAAGCGGGCGCTCATCGCCGCGATGTTCGACGACGTCGCGCCCTTCCTGGGGCTGGCGGCGGACGACCTCGAGGTCGTCATCCTCGAGAGCCCGCCCGAGAGCTGGGGGATCCGCGGCAGGAGCGGCGACGAGCTCGCGCTGGGCTACCGCGTGGACGTGTAGGCTGCGGGAGCGGATGAGTCGGTCAGACGGCCGCGTCGGTGCCCTCGTGGCACCGCCGAGGAACGTCCGGGCTCCACAGGGCAAGGTGGTGGGTAACGCCCACCCGGGGTGACCCGCGGGACAGTGCCACAGAGAACAGACCGCCTCCCACGGCCTCGGCCGTGGGCGGTAAGGGTGAAACGGTGGTGTAAGAGACCACCAGCGGGCCAGGTGACTGGTCCGGCTAGGTAAACCCCACCTGGAGCAAGGTCAGACAGGAAGCGTTCGAGGGCTGCTCGCCCGAGCTTCCGGGTAGACCGCTGGAGGCGTGCGGCAACGTACGTCGTAGATGGATGGCCGTCACCCGTGCGGGGGCAACCGCGCGCGGGGACAGAACCCGGCGTACCGACCGACTCATCCGCCCTCACCCGTCCGGCGACCCCGCCTCCTCTGTCGCCCGCACCGCCCCCTGCGTAGGCTGGCTGGATGAGGATCGTCGAGTGCTTGGCCCCGGTGCTGGGGCAGTGGCAGGGCGTCCACCGTCAACGGCTCCTGCCCACGGACGAGTTCGTGGCGTCGGACGCCACGGCGTCGGTGACGGTCACGGCCCGCGAGTTCGTCTCGCTCGCCTACACGTGGTCCGACGGCGACGCTCCCCAGGAGGGGCTGCTCCTCCTGAGCGGCGGCTCCGGACCGGAGGGGGTCTCCGCGGTCTGGCTCGACTCGTGGCACTCGTCGCCCGCCTGGATGCTGTTCGACGGGACGGTCGGTGAGGACGGCGTCGTCCGGCTGACCGGGAGCTATGCCGCACCGGAAGGGCCGGACTGGGCCTGGCAGATCTTCGTCGCTCCGGTCGAGGGCGGTGGCGGGCGCATGACCATGCTCAACCTGGTGCCCGGCGAGGCGCCCTACGAGGCGGTCGAAGCGGTCTACGACCACCGCGTCTGAGCCGTCACCGGTCTGCGGCCCCCGCTCGCCGCATCAGCGCGACCGGAAGCACCACCCAGAGCAGCGCGAACAGCACGAGCGCACCGCCTGCCGCGATCACCGCGGCCGTCGGCCCGACGACCACGTCGAAGATGAGCAGCACCGTCCCCGCCACGACGAGAGCGAGCACCACGAGCCCCACGCGCGCCAACCGGTCGGCCGACGTCACGAGCCGGGCCTTGAGGTGCTTGCGGAACAGCAGGCGGTGCAGCGACACGGGAGCCACGAGCAGGCCCGTCGCAAGCACCGAGAGCACCACGAGGCACAGGTAGATGGTGCGCTGGGTGTCGTCGAGTTCGCCGAACCGCTGCTGGAACGGCAGGGTCAGCAGGAAGCCCGTGAGGATCTGCACGCCCATCTGCGTGACGCGCAGCTCCTGCAGGAGCTCGGCCCAGTTGCGGTCGGCGCGCTCCTCGGCCGACTCGTGGCGCGAGTCGGCGCTGCCCGCCTCGTCGTCCCCGGAAGACCGCGAGTGCCGGGGCCCCGAGCCGCCGGCCCCCGAGCCGCCAGCCCGATCGCCCACGGGCTCCCGGCCACCCCCACCGCCCGTGTCCACGCCGGCCCCGCTCAGTGGTTCCGGAGAGCCGACACGAGCTCGCTCTTGCGCATGGTCGAGCGGCCCTCGATCCCGATCTCGCGAGCCCTCGCGCGCAGCTCGGCCACGGTCCACTCCTCGTAGGCAGGGGACGACCCACCCTTCTTCCCGACCGTGCTGCGGGACGACGCCGCCGCGGCGTTGGCGATGCGCGCGGACTTCTCCTTGGAGCTCCCCTCGTCGCGCAGGGTCTCGTACAGCTCCTTGTCCTTGACCGAAGGACCGGGGTCTCGCCTGGGCACAGGATCACCTCTCGAGGTCTCGATGAACAGGTCTCTCGACCGTACGACGACCCCGCAGCACTTGCTCGGCACGTGGCACCGGGCCAGAGCAGGTCAAGAGCGGCGAAGACGGCCAGGAGGAGGATTCGCCCAAAAACGCACGCCGAGGGCATCCCAGGTAAAGCGCTCCCCAGAATGCTGTCATGCCGGTGCCACTTGGGGGTACCCTGGCTCTGTTGACGGCGCTCTAGACGTCGGGTGCCGAGAACACGACGAGCGGGGGCTCTGGACTCATGACTCCGAGCAAGACGACGACCACCGGCGGTATCACTCTCCTCGAGCAGCCGGATTCGAGTGTCGTGGACATGTGGGGCGAGATCGACGTGGCGCTGCGCAGCGAGGCGAGTGCCGCACTGGCGAACGCACTGGACCGGGACGTGCCTGTCGTGATCGACACCTCGAAGGTGACGTTCATGGACTCCACGGGCATCGCGTTCCTCGTGCAGTTCTACACGATCGGCAGCGAGGAGGGCCTGCAGGTCAGCCTGCGCAACCCTCCGACGGTCGTCACGGACGTCCTGGAGATGCTGGGCGTGATCGACATCTTCCCGGGGCTGCCGACGCACCACGTCGAGCACGACGAACCACAGCACCAGAGCGCGGTCTGACCCGCCTCGCGGCGGGCCGGACCACGCGCGGTGGGCGGCGTCCGGCGAGCACCTGACCTGATCCTTCCGGCCGAGGGCACAGCAGGACCAGGTCAGGGCGCGCAGGCGGTCAGGCCAGCCCGGCTCCTTCGGCTGCCAGTGCGGCAGCGCCCACGATGCCCGCGGCGTTGCGCAGCTCGGCCGGGATGATGGGCGCCTTGAGGTGCAGCAGCGGCAGGAAGTTCTCGTGGTGCTTGGAGATCCCGCCGCCGACCACGATCAGGTCGGGCGAGAACAGCATCTCGACGACCTCGAAGTAGCGCTGGAGCCGAGCGGCCCACTCCTCCCACGAGAGGTCCTCGCGTCCGCGTGCCGACTCCGCGGCCCGTGACTCGGCGTCGAACCCGTCGATCTCGAGGTGGCCCAGCTCGGTGTTGGGCACGAGGATCCCGTCGACGACCAGGGCGCTGCCGATGCCCGTGCCCAGCGTCGCGAGCAGGACCACGCCCTTGGTGTCCTTGGCCGCGCCGTAGCGGACCTCGCCGATCCCCGCGGCGTCGGCGTCGTTGACCGCGACGACGTGGCGCCCGGTCTCCTTCTTGAGGAGAGCGGGCAGGTCGACGCCCTTCCAGGACTTGTCGAGGTTCGCGATGAACCCGATCACGCCGTGGTGGATGGGGCCGGGGAAGGCCACGCCGATCGGGACGTCGTGCGGCAGGTCGTACTCGTCGACCAGCTCGGCGATGACCTTGGCGACGGCCTCGGGCGTGGAGGGCTGCGGCGTCGGGATGCGGTGGCGTTCCTGGGCGAACTCGCCCGTCGCGAGGTCGACGGGTGCGCCCTTGATGCCGCTGCCGCCGACGTCGATCCCGAAGGCCAGCCCGTGGTGGTGGTGTGAGTGCTTGCTCATGGCAGGGTCAGGATCTCCGCTCCGTCTTCGGTGACGACCAGGGTGTGCTCGAACTGGGCGGTCAGCGACCTGTCCGCGGTGACTACGGTCCACCCGTCGTCCCACGTGCGCCACTCGGGGCTGCCGAGCGTCAGCATGGGCTCGATCGTGAAGACCATGCCCGGCTCCATCACGGTGTCGTGGTCGGGGGCCGCGTCGTAGTGGGGGATCACGAGCCCCGAGTGGAACGACTCGCCCACGCCGTGGCCCGTGTACTCGCGCACCACGCCGTAGCCGAACCGGTGCGCGTACTTCTCGATCACGCGGCCCAGGACGTTGACCTCGCGCCCGGGGCGCACGGCCTTGATGGCCCGGTCGAGCGACTCGCGCGTGCGCTGCACGAGCAGCGCGGCCTCCTCGCTGATCTCCCCGACCGCGAACGTGGCGTTGTTGTCGCCGTGGACCCCGCCGATGAACGCCGTGATGTCGACGTTGACGATGTCGCCCTCGACCATGACGGTCGAGTCGGGGATCCCGTGGCACACGACCTCGTTGAGCGACGTGCACAGCGACTTGGGGAAGCCGCGGTAGCCGAGCGTCGACGGGTAGGCGCCGTGATCCAGGAGGAACTCGTGCCCGATCCGGTCGAGCTCGTCGGTGCTCACTCCGGGGGCGACGTGCATCCCGACCTCGGCGAGCGCCTGGGCCGCGATGCGGCTCGCGACCCGGATCCGGTCGAGCGTCTCGGGGGCCACGACGTCGTCGCCCGTGAAGGGCTGCGGGCCGGGCTGCCCCACGTACTCGGGCCGCGCGATCGAGCGTGGCACGACGCGCAGGGGAGAGACCGACCCCGGGACCAACGGTCCGCGTGGGGCGGTCAGGACGGAGGAATCGGGCATGCGGCCAGTCTACGGAGTGCCCGTGGCCCGGTGCGTACGGCCGACGCCGTGCGCGCGGGTGAGGCAGGATCGTCCTATGACGAAGGAACGATTCTCCGACGACGGCGACCCGGTCTCCGAGGACCAGTACTACTTCGACACGCGCACGGGGGAGGTCTCGAAGGGCCCGCAGTCGGCGTGGTCCTCGCGCATGGGCCCGTACCCGACGCGTGAGGCCGCGGCCCAGGCGCTCGAGCTGGCCCGGGCCCGCTCCGAGGCCTGGGACGAGGAGGAACGGGAGCGCGAGCGCGAGAAGTGACGGATCCGTCCGGTCCGGGGCGGCGGTGGACGGTCGCACTGGCCGTGCTCCTCGCGGGCCTCGCGGTGGGGCTGGTGTCCTGGCTCGCGTTCGGCAGCGGCGACGACGGGCGTCCGGCGCCCTCCCCGAGCCCGACGACGGAGCGCACCTCGGGTGCGTCCGACGCCGACGACGTGCCCGGCCTCGCAGGCGTCGCCGGCTCCGGCAGGTCGTCCCCACCGGACCCTGCGTCGCTCCCGCTGACCGGGCTGACGGTCGCGCTCGACCCGGGCCACAACGGCGCGAACGCCCAGCACCCGGACCAGGTCGGTGCCCCCGTGCCGGACGGTCGCGGGGGCTCCAAGGCGTGCAACACGGTCGGCACGTCCACCGACGCGGGCTACCCGGAGCACGCGTTCACCTGGGACGTCGCGTCCCGGGCGGGCGCCGCGCTCGAGGCGCTCGGCGCACAGGTCGTGCTGACCCGGTCCGACGACCAGGGCGTCGGACCGTGCGTCGACGTCAGGGGGCGGTCCGCCCAGGACGCGGGCGCGGACGTGCTCGTCTCGGTCCACGCCAACGGCAGCGACGACAAGGCCGCGCGGGGGTTCTTCGTCATCGTGGCGGACCCGCCGCCGGCCGTCGAGATCGACGAGGGGCTGCGCGCCGAGAACGCGTCAATTTCGCCGAGCGCCCCGCGGTGCTTCTCGAGCTGGGCGAGATGCGCAACCTCGACGAGGCTGCGCTGATGTCCTCCGAGGAGGGGCGCCAGCGCTACGCGGACGCGATCGCCGTGGGCGTGGTCGCCTGGGCGGGGTAGCCGGCTCTCAGGCACAGCGACGCCCGACGACGCCACGCACCCCGGGTGCACCGCTGCACCCGGGGGAGCGACGCCGTCGGGCAGGGCCCTACTTCTCGAAGCTGTGCGCCGCGTCCGGGAACGTGCCGCCCTTGACCTCTTCCGCGTAGTCCTGCGCGGCCCGGCCCAGGGCCGCGCCGATCTCCGCGAACCGCTTGGCGAAGCGCGGCGACCACTCCGTCATGCCGGCGAGGTCCGTCCAGACGAGGACCTGGCCGTCGCACTCGGGTCCTGCGCCGATGCCGATGGTCGGGATGCGCACGATCTCCGTGACGCGCGCCGCGACCTCGACCGGGACCATCTCGAGGACCACGGCGACCGCGCCCGCGTCGGTCACCGCGACGGCGTCCTCGCACAGGCGCTCGGCGGCGTCGTCCCCGCGTCCCTGCACGCGCGGCCCGCCCAGGATGTTCTCCGACTGGGGCGTGAAGCCAAGGTGCGCGACGACGGGGATGCCCGCGTCGGTCAGCGCACGGATCTGCGCCGCCGAGCGGCGCCCTCCCTCGAGCTTGACCGCGTGGGCCCCGGTCTCCTTCATGATCCGCACGCCGGTCCCGAGGGCCTGCTCGGCCCCGGCCTCGTACGAGCCGAACGGCAGGTCGACGATCACGAGCGCGCGCTGCGCGGCGCGCGCGACGCCACGTGCGGCGGGGATCATGTCGTCGACCGTGACGGGCAGCGTGGTCCGGTGCCCGTGCATGGTGTTCCCGATCGAGTCGCCGACGAGGAGCATGTCGATGCCGGCCTCGTCGAAGATGCGGGCCGTCACCGCGTCGTACGCGGTGAGCATCGTGAGCTTCTCGTGCCGTGCCTTGGCCTCCGCGAGGTGGTGGACGCGGAAGCGCTTGGCGGGCGTGGCCGGGGTCTGGCCGGGCTGGGTGTGTGCGGACATGCTCTCGTCTCTCCAGGTCGTACGGCCCGCCGGTGGTCGGTGGGCCGGTCGTTCGGGATAGGTGACTGGCGGCTGGGGCTCGTGTGGCGGCCGTGCTACTCGACGGGCTCGCGCCAGCGGGACGTGACGGGCAGGCGGCGGTCGCGGCCGAAGGCCAGCGACGTGACCTTGGGGCCGAGCGGGTACTGGCGGCGCTTCCACTCGGCGCGGTCCACGAGGGTCACGACCTTGTCCACGACCTCGGGGTCGAACCCGCGCGCGAGCAGCTCGGCGCGTCCCTCGGCGTGCTCGATGTACGCGTCGAGGACCTCGTCGAGCAGGTCGTAGGGCGGCAGGGAGTCCTGGTCGGTCTGGCCGGGCCGTAGCTCGGCCGACGGCGGCTTGGTGATCGAGGACTCGGGGATCGGGGGGATCTCGCCCGCGTCGAGCGCGGCGTCGTTGCGCCAGCGGGCGAGCGCCCACACGCGCGACTTGTCGACGTCCTTGAGCGGTGCGTAGCCGCCGATGCTGCCCGCGTCGTAGATGGTCGCGTACCCGACCGCGAGCTCGGACTTGTTGCCCGGCGCGATGACGAGGTGGCCCTCGCGGTTCGAGATCGCCATGAGGACCACGCCGCGCACGCGCGCCTGGAGGTTCTCCTCGGCGACGCCCTCGAGCGCGAGCTCGCCCTGGAACGCCTCGACCATGGGCGCGATGGGCTGCACCCGGTAGTCGGCGCCGAGGCGCTTGGCGAGGTCGGCGGCGTCGTCCTTGCTGTGCTCGGACGAGTACGAGGAGGGCATCGAGACGCCCACGACGTTCTGCCCGCCGATCGCGTCGGCCGCGAGGGTCGCGGAGAGCGCCGAGTCGATCCCGCCGGACAGGCCCAGGACGATCGACCGGAAGCCGTTCTTGCGGACGTACCCGGCCAGGCCCGTGACGCAGGCCCGGTACACCTCCTCGTCGGGGTGCAGCGGGGGAGCGATGCGGCCCGTGGGGTAGACGGTCGCCGGCGCGGTGCCCGTCAGGTCGGCGGAGGACGTCCGCGCGGGCAGGTCCCAGACCAGCAGGTCCTCGACGAACTGCGGTGAGGACGTGAGGACCGAGCCGTCGGGGCCCACGACGAACGACCCGCCGTCGAACACCAGGTCGTCCTGCCCGCCGACCATGTTGACGTACGCGACGGGGGCGTCGACCTCGGCTGCGCGGCGCGCGGCGAGGTCGGTGCGGACGTGCCCCTTGCCCTCCTCGTAGGGAGAGCCGTTGAGCACGAGCAGCAGGTCGATCCCGTGCCCGGCCTCGTCCAGCCCGCCCAGCGTGGTGATCGGCCCGCCGTCCTGCCAGATGTCCTCGCAGATGACGATGCCGACCGCGCGGCCCTCGATCTCGACGACGAGCGGCTCGGTGCCGGGCGCGAAGATGCGGAACTCGTCGAACACGCCGTAGTTCGGCAGGTGGTGCTTGTCGTAGGCGGCGAGGACCTCGCCGTGCTGGATGACGACCGCGCGGTTGGTCGGCAGGTCGGCGGGAGCCCCGGAGGCCGCGCGCTCTGCCGAGTCCGGCGTCTCAGCGGTCCCCACGGTGCCCAGGACGACCGTGACGTGGCCCAGGCCCTCGCGCTCGAGCTGCGCGGCGACGTCGGCTGCTGCGGCCCACGCGGCGCGACGGAAGGACGCCCGCAGCGCCAGGTCCTCGATCGGGTAGCCCGTGAGCGTCATCTCGGGGAACGCGACGAGCTGGGCGCCCTCACCCGCCGCGCGCCGGGTCCACTCGAGGATCTTCGCCGTGTTCTGGTCGATCGCGCCGACGCACGTGTCGATCTGTGCGAGGGCGATGCGCAGTTCTGCCATGCTCGTCAGCCTATGCGAATCCGCCGGTCAGGTGCCCATCGGTACCGTTCGGCGCGCGGCCGTGGCACGCTGGCGACACGTCGCACCGTCCGGACGCGCCGTAACCCGCTCGACACACTCATCAGGCAGGATGTAGCCATGGACAGGCAGCAGGAGTTCGTGCTCCGCACGGTCGAGGAGCGCGACATCCGCTTCATCCGTCTCTGGTTCACCGACGTGCTGGGGATGCTCAAGTCGGTCGCGATCGCGCCCGCGGAGCTCGAGTCGGCCTTCTCGGAGGGCATCGGCTTCGACGGCAGCTCGATCGAGGGCCTCACGCGCGTGTACGAGGCGGACATGATCGCGCGCCCCGACCCGACGACGTTCCAGGTGCTGCCGTGGCGCGGCGACCGTCACGGGACGGCCAGGATGTTCTGCGACATCCTCACCCCCGACGGCGAGCCCTCCCTCGCGGACTCGCGCAACGTGCTCAAGCGCGCGCTGGCCAAGGCGAGCGACAAGGGCTTCACGTTCTACACGCACCCCGAGGTCGAGTTCTACCTCTTCAACCACCCGGCGGACGCCTCGTCGCCGCTCGTCCCGGTCGACCAGGGCGGGTACTTCGACCACCTGGCCCGCGGATCGACGCACGACTTCCGTCGCGCGGCGATCACGATGCTCGAGTCGATGGGCATCTCGGTGGAGTTCTCCCACCACGAGGCCGGTCCCGGCCAGAACGAGATCGACCTGCGCTACGCCGACGCCCTGACCACGGCCGACAACCTCATGACGTTCCGCACGGTCGTCAAGGAGGTCGCGCTCGAGCAGGGGGTCTTCGCGTCGTTCATGCCCAAGCCCATGGCCGACCAGCCGGGCTCGGGCATGCACACGCACCTGTCGCTGTTCGAGGGCGACCGCAACGCGTTCCACGAGCCCGGTGCGCAGTTCGAGCTGTCCAAGACGGCCCGCTCGTTCATCGCGGGCCTGCTGGTCCACGCCGCGGAGATCACCGCGATCACGAACCAGTACGTGAACTCCTACAAGCGCCTGTGGGGCGGGGCCGAGGCCCCGAGCTACGTCTGCTGGGGTCACAACAACCGCTCGGCTCTCGTGCGCGTGCCCATGTACAAGCCGGGCAAGGGCAACTCGAGCCGCATCGAGTACCGCGCCCTGGACTCCGCGACCAACCCGTACCTCGCGTACGCGGTCATCCTCGCGGCGGGCCTCAAGGGCATCGAGGAGGGCTACGAGCTCCCCGAGGAGACCGAGGACGACGTGTGGGAGCTCACCGACTCCGAGCGTCGTGCGCTCGGGATCAAGCCGCTGCCGCAGTCGCTCGACGCCGCGATCCAGATCATGGAGACGTCCGAGCTCGTCGCCGAGACCCTGGGCGAGCACGTGTTCGACTTCGTGCTGCGCAACAAGCGCCAGGAGTGGGACGCGTACCGCTCGCAGGTCACGCCGTTCGAGCTGAAGCGGTTCCTGCAGGTCCTGTGAGCCCGTTCTCGTGCGAGCCCGTCGGGCCGTGGTGGTCGCGATGACCCCGGGGCCCGACGGCGGCGCTCACCTCAGCAGCCTCGGCGCGCCCGGAGGGTCGCGGCGGACCACCCCGACCTCCCGGCTGCGCAGGCTCGGGTTCGCCGACGTCACCCGTTCGGTGTCGCTGCTCGACGACAAGGACCTCGTGGGGGTCCTCGGACCGTTGCCCGAGGAGCTGCTCGCCGCCGTCGGGGCGACGGCCGACCCGGACCTCGCTCTGCTCCAGCTCGCGCGACTGTCGAGCGCGGTGGCCGGGGACGAGGCGTCGTGCGCCGTGTTCAGGGACGTGCTCTCGGGGGTGGCGGCGGTCGCTGACGCAGGGGACGCCGGCGAGCTGCCGGCCGACACAGCCGACACTGCCGGCAAGGCTGCGGGTGCGGGCGCCGCGGCGACCGACTCACGCCCAGGCTCGGACGACACCGCGGAAGACGCGGCGTCGCACGGCCCCGCCCCGACCGGTCGTGACCGGCTCCTGGCCGTGCTCGGCGCCTCGGTCGCGCTCGGCGACGACCTGGTCTCCCACCCCGAGCTGCTGCACGTCGTGGCCGACCCCGCCCCCGGGACCGGGGTTCCCGCGCAGACCGTGCGCGCCGAGCTGCTGCGTGCCGTGGACGCGGACCCCGACGCAGGGCAGCCCGTCGCGGCGCTCCCTGCGGCCGTGGCCACCGACGCGATGCGCCGGGCCTACCGGGCGCGCATCCTGCGGATCGCCGCGACCGACCTCACGGCGCCGGACCCTCTGGCCGCGATGCCGGCCGTGGCCGCGGCGCTCGCGGACCTGGCTGCCGCCGCGCTCGAGGCCGCGCTCGCGGTCGCCCGCTCCGAGCTCGACGACCACGGCGCGGGCGTCCGGCTCGCTGTGATGGGCATGGGCAAGTGCGGTGGGCGCGAGCTCAACTACGTGTCCGACGTCGACGTGATCTACGTCGCCGAGCCCGCCGACGGGTACGACGAGTCCTACGCCACGAGCGTCGGGGCGCGCCTCGCGACGGGGCTCGCCCGGGTCTGTTCGGGCACGTCGTCGGAACCGCCGCTGTGGCCCGTCGACGCCGCGCTGCGCCCCGAGGGCAAGAACGGGCCGCTCGTCCGGAGCCTCGCGAGCCACCTCGCGTACTACGAGCGCTGGGCCAAGACGTGGGAGTTCCAGGCGCTGCTCAAGGCGCGGCTGGTCGCGGGGGACGCCGAGCTCGCGGCGGCCTACCACGACGCGATCAACCCGTTCGTGTGGACGGCCGTGGCACGGGAGAACTTCGTCGAGGACTCCCAGGCCATGCGCCGCCGGGTCGAGGACCACGTGCCCGCCGCAGAGGCGGACCGCCAGCTCAAGCTCGGCAAGGGGGGACTGCGGGACGTCGAGTTCACGGTCCAGCTCCTGCAGCTTGTGCACGGCCGGGCCGACGACTCGATCCGCAGCCCCAGCACCCTCACGGCGCTCGCCGCGCTGGCAGCGGGTGGCTACGTCGGTCGCGAGCACGCCGCGCGCCTGGCCGCCTGCTACCGGTTCCTGCGATCGCTCGAGCACCGCATCCAGCTTTTCCGCCTGCGCCGCACCCACCTCATCCCCACCGGGGAGGACGACCTGCGCCGTCTGGCACGGTCGGTGGGCATGCGCTCCGAGGGCGCCGAGGGGCTCATGGAACGGTGGCGCGCGACGCGCCGCGAGGTGCGCGCGCTGCACGAGGAACTGTTCTACCGGCCGCTGCTCCCGGCGACCGCGCAGCTCTCGACCGAGGAGGCGAGCCTCGCGCCGGAGGCGGCCAAGGCCCGCTTCCAGGCGATCGGCTACCGCGACCCCGCGGGCGCGATGCGCCACGTCGTCGCGCTGACCGAGGGCGTGAGCCGGCGTGCCGCGATCCAGCGCCAGCTCCTGCCCGTGATGCTCGGCTGGTTCGCCGAGGGCGCGGACCCGGACGCGGGTCTCCTGAACTTCCGCACGCTGTCCGAGGAGCTGGGCTCGACCCACTGGTACCTCAAGCTGCTGCGCGACTCGGGCTCGGCCGCGCACCGGCTCGCGACGCTCCTGTCGAGCTCGCGCTACATGGCCGACGCGCTGTCGCGCTCGCCCGAGTCCGTGGCCTGGCTCGCGGACGACGCCGAGCTGGCCCCGCGCGGAGCGGCTCGGCTCGCGGTCGAGGCCGACGCGATCCTCACGCGAGCCGACGTCGCGGGGCCCGCGGCCAAGGCGCTGCGGGCGGTGCGGCGTCGCGAGCTCGCCCGGACGGGGGCCGCGGAGATCCTGGGCGTCGTGGACGCGGTCGACGCGGCGCGCGCGATCTCCGACGCCGCGGACCTGGTGCTCGTGGGCGGGCTGCGGGTCGCGCAGTTCGTGGCGCGCCAGGAGCTCGGGATCGCGCGCCCGGCCGACGACCCGGCGCGGCTGCAGGTCGTCGCCATGGGGCGCCTCGGTGGCCGGGAGATGGGCTACGGCTCGGACGCCGACGTGCTCTTCGTCCACGAGCCCGTCGAAGGCGCGGCGGACCGCGACGCCCAGGCGTTCGCGCTCCTGGTCGCGACGCGCCTGCGTTCGCTGCTCGGGGACATGGGCCCCGAGCCGGGCCTGCCGGTCGACGCCGACCTGCGGCCCGAGGGACGCAACGGCCCGCTCGTGCGCTCGTTCGAGTCGTACGCCGAGTACTACGACCGGTGGTCGTCCGCGTGGGAGAGCCAGGCCCTGCTGCGCGCGCGGCCCGTCGCAGGAGACCCGGGTCTCGGCGAGCGCTTCGTCGCGCTCGTCGACCCGATGCGCTACCCGGCGGGCGGGGTCGAGCCCGCGACCGAGCGCGAGGTCCGGCGCATCAAGGCCCGCGTCGAGGCCGAGCGGCTGCCCCGCGGTGTCGACCCTTCACGCCACCTCAAGCTGGGACGTGGCGGGGTCTCCGACGTCGAGTGGACCGTCCAGCTCCTCCAGCTCCAGCACGCGCACGAGGTGGTCGGCCTGCGGACGACGTCCACGATCGACGCGCTCGAGGCGGCCTCGCACGCGGGCATCGTCACGCCCGACGACGCAGCGACCCTGGGCGAGGCCTGGCACCTCGCGTCGCGGTTGCGCAGCGCGCTCGTGCTCTGGTCCGGGCGCACCGGGGGACCCACGGCCGACGTCCTGCCGCACGAGGTCCGTGCGCTCGCCGGACTGGCCCGGGTGATCGGTGAGGAGTCGGGGGCCGAGCTCGAGGAGCGGTACCTGCGCACGGCCCGGCGCGCCCGCGCCGTCATGGAGCGCGTGTTCTACGGCGAGGACTGAGCTCTCTCTCGCTCGCCGGGGCCCGCGGTCCGGGCCCGAGCACGGGGCACCGTGCGGCGCCGCGCGTCCCGGGGTGGGTCACGTCGCGCGGCCGTCCTCGTCGCACGGTGGTGTCACGGAGAGGCCCGCCGCACCGAGCTGGGTGTCGATGAGGACCAACGTGCGCTGCATCGCGACCGGTTGCAGCTTGCCGACCTGGTGCCCGTGCGGATGGTCGAAGAAGACGAGCAGGCAGAGCATGAGCGAGATGACGAGCGTGACGCTGCCCATGAGGACCGACTGCGTGACGGCGCCCTCGGCCGAGTCGGCGAAGAAGAGCATGAAGACGAAGATGGTCGCCGAGATGACGAACAGCACGAGCCAGAGCGGCAGGGGGATCAGTCCCTCGGCGCCGTGGACCCGGGCCTGGCGCGCCTGCTCGCGGTCGGCCGTCTGGTCCATCCACCGGTCGTAGGCCGACTGCTCGGTGTCGGACACCGGTTCCACGCCCTTGATCGTGCGGAACATCTCGACCCCCCACGGGTTGACGGCCTCGCCGAGCCGGCCGTCGGCCAGGGCCTCCCACTCGGTCGTCGAGACCGAGCGGGCGTAGCAGACGAGCTGGCCGGACAACGTGAACGCCACGTCCTGCGGCAGGAACTGCGCGGTCTGGAGCTGCTGGGCGACGATCTGCGCCTCGTCCTCGGCCCCGCTCCGCGCCTCGTCGTAGGACTCGAAGGCGAGGAAGATGATGAAGCCCAGCAGCACCGAGAAGCCCGTCGCGAGGACACCGAACACGCCCGACGCGCGGTCTCCGTCGTGGAAGCGGCTGCCCTCGGGCGCCCGGGCGCGCACGAGGAGCATGGCCGTGATCGTGACCGCGGTCGCCCCGATCGTGACGAGTGCTGCGAGCACGATGTTCATGGGGCTACACCTGGACCGGGTAGGAGATCAGGACGCCGAGGGTCGCGAGCAGGACGACCCCGCCGATCCCGACCAGCGTGAGGCGCAGACGCGGCGAGGAGAGCTTGGCGCCGATCCCCCCGAAGAACAGCACCGACGCGCACAGCACCGTGGCGAGCACGTAGTCGTCCTTGACGGCGTTGGCCCGGTGAGCCAGGGTGACGGCCGCGTCGGCCTTCTCCTCGAGCCGCTGCGACTCCTGGGTCGCGGCCAGGACGTACTCGTCCATCGCGAACGGGCTGGGCGGGGCGTCGGGGTTCTCCGAGGGGTCCTGGGCGACCCAGGCGTCCACGGCGGGCCGGAACTCCTCGCGGAACCGCGCGTAGAGGAAGCCCGAGTAGGTCGCCGGGTCGGGGACGTAGCCCGACGACGGCCCGACGCGTCCCTGCTCCGCGTCGAGCGCGCTCAACCAGTCGGTGAACAGCTGGACGTCGATGATGGTCTGCTGCCCGGCGAGCGTCGAGGCACGGTTGCTCTCGGTCCGTGCAGCTCCCGCCGCGCTGTACGACGTGGCCATCTCACCGCCCCACCGTGCGCTCTGGAACGCCGACCAGGCCGTCATGACGGTGGCGACCCCGAGCAGGATCGCGGCCACCAGCTCGAGGTGCCGGTGGACCGCAGCAACGGTGCCGCCCGGAGCGGTCGGGATGCCAGAGGCTCCCGGCACGGGCCCGGCCGGGGGAGTCGCGGCCCCGGGCGCGGCCGGACCACGGGGCCCGGGGCTCCCGTGGTCGGCCACGTCGGTCCCGCGTTCCCTGGGACCTCAGGCGAGCGCCTTGGCCTTGAGCGTGGCGAACTCGTCCTCGGTGATCGCCCCCGAGTCGAGCAGGGTCTTGGCCTGGCTGATCTGGGACGCCGCCGAGGCGTCCGCACCGGCGACGTCGCGGATGTACGCGTCGGTCTGGGCCTTGGCCTGGGAGACGTCCTGCATCTGCCGTTCGGCCATGCCACGGCCCCTCGCGATCACGTAGACCAGCGCGGTGAGGAACGGGACCAGCACGAGCGCGATGATCCACAACGCCTTCCACCAGCCGCTGAGCTCGTGGTCGCGGAAGAGGTCTGCCAGGATCCGGAACAGGATCATGAGGTACATGAAGAAGAAGAACCACCAGATCATCAACCAGAACCAGTCCATGAAGCTGTCCATCTGACGTCCTCCTCGTACGGGTGCCGGTCAACCGGCAAGGATCTGAGACTTCTGGGCCTCGAACTCTGCGGGGCTCAGGACGCCCTGGTCGCGCAGCGCGGCGAGCTGGGTGAGCCGGGCGATCCGGGCGTCCATGTCGACCGGTGCCGGTGCGGGGGCCGGCGGCGCGGGTGCGTACGTCGGTTGGGGCGCTTGCTGCTGCGGTGGCGGGGCCTCCTGGGCGGCCCAGCGTCCCGCCTGACGCCGCGAGACACGGTTGGATACGGCGGTCGCCGTCCCGGCCACGACGGCGGTGCGTGCGACTCCTCGGATGAGTCCTGGCATGGTGAGCCTCCTCGGTCGGTCCGGGTCAGTCGGTGGTCTCGTCGGCCTCGAGCGCGGCGAGCACGGCCTGCACGGGGATGCGGCCTCCCGCGACGAGCTGTGCGCCGCCTCGGCGCAGGGCCGTCGCGAAGGGGGCGGCCCAGACGTTCTCGTAGACGAGCACCGCTGCCGTCCTGCCCGGCTCGACGGCCTGCGCCGCCTCGACCAGGTCCTCGTGCCCCAGGAGGCCGGACACGGCCCCCGCGAAGATCTCGAGCCCGGTCGTGCCGTCGGCGAGCTCGTCGAGCTCGAGCCCTGTCACGGTCCCGTCGTCCTCCTTGCGGAGCACGAGCAGGTCGAGCACCCTGACGATCCCTCGGTCGACCAGGTCGACCAGCAGGGGGAACGCCTCGCCCGTCATTGCCTCCGACGGGAACTCGACGATCAGGTAGTCGATGGGTCCCGACTCCTGCAGGTCGGTCGGCTCCTGTGTCATGGGTCGGTCGTCCTTTCCTCCGGGGGGCGGGCACCGGCCCACAGCCGCGCGCTTCGCCCTGTCTGGGACCAGAGTGCGCCGACGGTGGGCGCGCGTCGTCATGCAGACCGCATGAAGTTCGGGTCGTGGGACGCACCCGGTGCCGGCGCGAATCATGTGATCGTGGTGATGCGCGCCCGTCGGCCCGCGTGCGGCAATGGGTGGACAGGACCCGGTGACCGGACCGAAGGGGACGACGTGGACTACACCGACCGACTACGGCGCTTCGCCGCCAACGACGCACGGCTCGAGGAGGACCTGGAGGTCGAAGAGGTGGTCCTCGATCCCAAGACCCTCGCCCTCGTCCGCCTGGCGGCGCTCGTCGCGGTCGGAGGGGCCGAGCCGACCTGGGGCAGCGAGGTCGACGACGCCGTCAACGCCGGGGCGACCACGGCCGAGATCGTCGACGTCCTGTCGGCGACCATCCCGATCGTCGGCCTGCCGAGCGTCGTCGCCGCAGCCCCCAAGCTCGCCCTCGCCCTCGGGTTCGACCCCTTTGACGCCCGGGAGCCCGGGTGAGCGCTCAGGCGCCCAGCAGCCCTCGGTCGATCGCGGTGCGCACGGCGTCGCTCCGGCTCGAGACCCCGAGCTTGCGGTAGATGGACCCGATCTCCGAGCTGGCCGTGTTCCGGGACACGAAGAGCCGCTCCCCGATCTCGCGGATCGTCAGGTGGGTCTGCAGGTAGGGCAGGAGGCGCAGCTCGGCGGGGGTCAGGGGGGTGCCCGACGTCGGCAGGGCCGTTGCGCGCGAGGCTGCGTCGAACGCACGGCGCAGCTCGACCGCCTCGTCCGCGAGCGCGCCGAGCGCCGGGCGACGTAGCAGCACGTCGTCGATCTCCCGCAGGAGGTGGTTGACGGTCGAGGCGTCAGCGGTGGCCCAGCTCGTCCGGGCGAGCTGGAGCCGGGTGCGGACCGCGAGCGTCGGGAACGCGTACGTGCTGAAGGTCCGTGCACGCATCGCCCGGGTGAGCAGCGCGCGCGTTCCCGCGAGGTCGCCCGCATGGTGGCGGTACCGCGCGGCCAGCGCGAACCCGAGGGCGCTCGTCGGGTAGTCGTGCATCCGGCGTGCATCGATCACGTCGAGGAGCCGGAGGACCCGGTCGCCCGCGCGCGCCCACCGGTCGTGATCCATGTCGAGCTGCGCGAGCTGGGCCTCGGCGAGCACGAGCGTGCTCGCGTGGTCGAGCTCCTCGGCCGCCGCAGCGGCCTGCTCGAGCTGGTCGGTCGCCGCGTCCTCGTCCCTGACGAGACGCAGGGCGTCACCGCTCAGGGCGAGCGCCGTGTCCCGCCACGGGCTCCACGCGGGCTCGCAGTCCAGGGCGGTGCCGACGTCGTCGAGCATCTGCTGGGGTCCGTCGGGGCAGCGCAGCGCCCGGAACATGGCGCGCGCCGACGCGAACGAGGCGGTCCCGTCGACCGGTTCGCCGTCGAACGAGGCCGCGTCGACCACGGCTCCCCACCGCTCGGCCGTGGCCGCGTGCCCCTCGTGCACCGCGACCAGGCCCGCGAGCACCGCGAGCGGCGGGTACTTCGTGATGGCCTCGTCCCCGAGCGCTGCCAGCCAGCGGTCGATCGTGGTGACCCGGCCTGCCTGGACGTGGGGCATCACGACGCGCGCGACGAGCCGGGAGGTCCGCTCGACGTCGGGGGTCGCGAGCAGCATCTCGATCGCGCGTTCGGGCGAGCCGTTCTCCTCGTACCAGTCGGCGGCCCGCGTCCGAAGGGCGTCGGCGAGCTCGGGCTCGGTCACGAGGAGCTCGTCGAGGAGGAACTCGCGGAACAGTGCGTGGTAGCGGAACCACTGCCGGTGCCGGTCGACAGGGACGAGGAAGAGGTGCGAGGTCTCGATCGCCCGCAGGATCCGGGTCGAGGAGCGGACCCCGAGCAGTGCGTCGCACAACGGTGCGCCGAGCTCGTCGAGCACCGCGGTGCGCCGCAGGAACAGCCGGGTCTCGGCGGACAGCCGACGGAACGACTCACGCTGGAGGTAGTCCGCGACGTAACGGTCGGTGCCGGTCACGGTCTCGGGGCCCGAGCCGTCGTCCGCGGCCACGAGCGAGGCGAGGTACACGCCGACGGGCCAGCCCTCGGTCCGCTCGGTCACGCTCGTCGCGACGTCCCGCGTGAGCGTGACCTGCGAGGCGGCGAAGACCTGCTCGGTACCCGAGACGTCGAGCGCGAGGTCCTCCGCGACGATCTCGACCGACTCGCCCGCCGCGCGCAGGCGCGCGAGGTGGGGTTGCTCGTCCCTGCTCGCCGCGACCAGCTGGGATCCCTCGGGGATGCCCTCGAGCACCACGCCCAGCACGTCGTGGCAGGCCGTCGACCGCACCTCGTGCAGGTCGTCGAGCGCGAGGACGAACGGCTCGGGGCTCGAGCGCAGGGCCGACGCCAGCCGGGGCGCTGCCCGCCCGAGGAGCGACGTGTCAGGTCCGACCATGTCCGCCACGAGGTCGGGGCGCCCCTCGCCCAGGCGTGCGAAGGCCGAGGCGAGCACGACGAGCAGCCTCGCCGGGTCGTCGTCGAGCCGGTCGAGCGTGATCCACGCGACGGGACGGGGGTCACGCTCGGCCCACTCGACCAGCAGGGTCGACTTCCCGTAGCCGGGCGGCGCCGTGACCCCCACGACGCGCCGACCGCTCGCACGGGTCGCGTCGATCAGGTGGGCCCGGCTCACGACCGGGGCGTGCCGCTTCGGCACGGCGAACTTGGCCTCGAGGAGCAGTCCGTCGATCTGCTCGGTCCCCCGTGCCGTCCCCGGCTCGCCGTTCACCTTCACACCATAGGGCGCAGGCCCGCGCCGCGCTGGTCTTCCGTTGCGTGTCCTCCGGACTGGATCTCCGACGGAACCGACCCGTGGGCGCGGGCGGACAGCACCCGTGGCGCCGGTGATCACGTGGACTGGGTGATGCGCGCACGAGCACCCGTCCCTACCGTGAAAGGTATCCATGTCCTCGTGCCCGACCGAGCGGAGCTCTCATGCGTCCCGACCAGCACGCCCGCACCATGCTGCCCATCCCGGACCGCCCTCGGCCCGGGCTGACGACGTACGACGCCAAGGACCCCGACACGTCCTACCCGCCGATCGAGCCGCTGCGCCCGCCCGAGGGCGCACCGAACGTGCTGATCGTCCTGCTCGACGACGTGGGCTTCGGTGCGTCGAGCGCGTTCGGGGGGCCGTGCCACACTCCGACCGCGGAGCGGCTGGCGGCCGGCGGGCTGACGTTCAACCGCTTCCACACCACGGCGTTGTGCGCCCCCACCCGGGCCGCGATGCTCAGCGGGAGAAACCACCACTCGGTCGGCATGGGCAGCATCACCGAGACCGCGACGTCGGCGCCCGGGAACAGCTCGCTCAAGCCCAACACCAAGGCGCCGCTCGCGATGACGCTCAAGCTCAACGGCTACTCGACGGCGCAGTTCGGCAAGTGCCACGAGGTCCCGGTCTGGCAGTCCTCGCCCATGGGGCCGTTCGATGCCTGGCCGTCCGTCGGCGGAGGGTTCGAGACGTTCTACGGCTTCATCGGCGGCGAGAACAACCAGTGGGAGCCGGCGCTCTACGAGGGCACGACGCCCGTCGAACCCCCGAGGACCGCCGAGGAGGGGTACCACCTGACCGAGGACCTCGCCGACCGGGCGATCAGCTGGATCCGGACGCAGAAGGCGCTCATGCCGGACAAGCCCTTCTTCGCCTACTTCGCTCCGGGCGCGACGCACGCCCCGCACCACGTCCCGCAGGAGTGGGCCGACCGGTACGCGGGCCGGTTCGCGGACGGCTGGGACGTCCAGCGCGAGCGCACGTTCGCGCGTCAGAAGGAGCTCGGTGTGATCCCGCCCGAGGCCGAGCTCACGCCGCGCCACGCCGAGATCCCGGCGTGGGACGACATGCCGGACGACCTCAGGCCCGTGCTCGAGCGGGAGATGGAGGTGTACGCGGGCTTCCTCGAGCACGCCGACCACCACGTGGGCCGGGTCGTCGACGCGATCGAGGACCTGGGGGTGCTCGACGACACCCTCATCTACTACGTGATCGGGGACAACGGCGCCTCGGCCGAGGGCACGATCAACGGCGCGTTCAACGAGATGGCCAACTTCAACGGCATGGCGGCGCTCGAGACACCCGAGTTCATGGCGTCCAAGCTGGCCGAGCTCGGCTCGCCGTCGTCGTACAACCACTACGCCGTGGGTTGGGCCTGGGCCATGGACACCCCCTTCCAGTGGACCAAGCAGGTCGCCTCGCACTGGGGAGGGACGCGCAACGGGACCGTCGTGCACTGGCCCCGGCGCATCACGGACACCGGCGGGCTGCGCTCGCAGTTCACGCACTGCATCGACGTGGCCCCCACGATCCTCGAGGCCGCGGGCCTGCCCGAGCCCACCCAGGTCAACGGCGTGCTCCAGTCACCCATGGAGGGCACGAGCATGCTCTACGCGTTCGACGACGCAGACGCGCCCGAGCGCCACGACCTCCAGTACTTCGAGATGTTCGGCAACCGGGGGATCTACCACAAGGGGTGGAGCGCGGTCACCAAGCACCGCACGCCGTGGGACATGGTCGGCGGGTCAGCCGTCGCGTTCGACGACGACGTCTGGGAGCTCTACGACGGCAGCACCGACTACAGCCAGGCGCACGACCTGTCCGCCGAGCAGCCCGAACGGCTGCACTCCCTCCAGCGCCTGTGGCTCATCGAGGCGGTCAAGTACGACGTGCTCCCGCTCGACGACCGGACCGCGGACCGGTTGAACCCCGAGACCGCCGGGCGCCCGACCCTCGTCCACGGGAACAGCCAGCTGCTGTTCGCCGGGATGGGGCGGCTCTCGGAGAACAGTGTCGTGAACATCAAGAACAAGTCGTTCTCCGTGACCGCGGAGATCGAGGTCCCGGCCTCCGGTGCGGACGGTGTGATCATCGCGCAGGGCGGGAGGTTCGGCGGCTGGAGCCTGTACGCCAAGGAGGGCAGGCTGAAGTTCGTCTACAACGTCCTGGGCATCCAGGAGTTCGCGACCGAGGCGCAGGCCACGGTCCCGGAGGGCACGCACCAGGTCCGCATGGAGTTCGCGTACGACGGCGGAGGGCTCGCCAAGGGAGGCGACGTGACGCTCTTCCACGACGGCACCCCCGTGGGCACCGGCCGGGTCGGCGCGACCCAGGCCATGGTCTTCTCCGCCGACGAGACGACGGACGTCGGGTACGAGTCGGGGACACCGGTCAGCCCGGACTACTCGCCGCGGTCGAGCCGCTTCACGGGCAAGATCCACTGGGTGCAGATCGACCTGGGGACCGACGACCACGACCACTTCATCGACCCCGACGAGCGCCTGCGCATCGCCATGGCAAGGCAGTGAGGGGCGCACCGGGGGAGTGGTGAGGCCGCGTCGCCCGCGGCGCTGTGCCGCGGTGCGCGCCGCGTTGCCCTGCCGGCCCGTGCCCGACGGCGCCGCTCACCGCGCGGGTGAGCGGCGCCGTCGGGCACGGGCACGTCCCGTACCGGGCAGTGCTCCCGTCAGGAGGCGACGTACGCCGCGAGGTGCTGGCCCGTGAGTGTCGAGCGGTCGGCCACCAGGTCGGCCGGCGTGCCCTCGAAGACGACCCGGCCGCCGTCGTGCCCGGCGCCCGGGCCGAGGTCGATGATCCAGTCGGCGTGCGCCTTGACCGCCTGGTGGTGCTCGATCACGACGACCGACCGGCCCGACTCGACGAGCCGGTCGAGCAGGCCGAGGAGCTGCTCGACGTCGGCCAGGTGCAGGCCCGTCGTCGGCTCGTCGAGCACGTAGACGTCGCCCTTGGCCCCCATCTGCGTCGCGAGCTTGATCCGCTGGCGCTCACCGCCCGAGAGCGTCGTGAGGGGCTGGCCGAGGCTCAGGTACCCCAGCCCGACGTCGACGAGCCGCGTGAGGATCGAGTGGGCGGCCGGGATGCGTGACTCGCCCGTGGCGAAGAACTCCTCGGCCTCGGTGACGGACATCGCGAGGACCTCGGCGATGTTCTTCCCGCCCAGCGTGTACTCGAGCACCGAGGCCTGGAACCGCTTGCCGCCGCACTCCTCGCAGGGGGTCTCGACCGTGGCCATGACACCGAGGTCGGTGTAGATGACGCCTGCGCCGTTGCACACGGGGCACGCCCCCTCGGAGTTGGCGCTGAAGAGGGCGGGCTTGACCCCGTTGGCCTTGGCGAACGCCTTGCGGATCGGCTCGAGCAGGCCCGTGTAGGTCGCCGGGTTGCTCCGTCGCGAGCCGCGGATCGCGCTCTGGTCGATCACGACGACCCCCTCACGGCCCGCGACCGAGCCGTGGATCAGCGAGCTCTTGCCCGATCCGGCGACGCCCGTCACGACGCACAGGACCCCGAGCGGGACGTCGACGTCCACCCCCTGCAGGTTGTGCTCGGTCGCGCCCCGGACCTCGAGCGCGCCCCGGTGCGCACGCACGCCAGCCTTGACCTTCGCGCGGTCGTCGAGGTGGCGGCCCGTCGTGGTGTCGCTCGCGCGCAGCCCGTCGACCGTGCCCTCGAAGCAGATGGTGCCCCCGTGCCGCCCGGCCCCCGGGCCGATGTCGACGACGTGGTCCGCGATCGTGATCGCCTCGGGCTTGTGCTCCACGACGAGGACCGTGTTGCCCTTGTCCCGCAGCTGGAGCAGCAGCGTGTTCATGCGCTGGATGTCGTGCGGGTGCAGCCCGATGGTCGGCTCGTCGAACACGTACGTGACGTCGGTGAGCGAGGACCCCAGGTGGCGGATCATCTTGGTGCGCTGCGCCTCGCCACCCGACAGCGTCCCCGAGGGGCGGTCGAGCGAGAGGTACCCCAGGCCGATCTCGGCGAACGAGTCGAGCAGGTGCTGGAGCCCCTTGAGGAGGGGCGTCATCGAGGGCTCGTCGAGACCGCGGACCCACTCGGCGAGGTCGCTGATCTGCATCGTGCAGACGTCCGCGATGCTCTTGCCGCGGATCTTCGACGAGCGTGCCTCGGGGCTCAGCCGCGTCCCGTCGCACTCGGGGCAGGTCTGGAACGTCACGGCCTTCTCGACGAACGCCCGGATGTGCGGCTGCATCGCGTCGACGTCCTTGGACAGGAAGGACTTCTGGATCTTGGGGATCAGGCCCTCGTACGTGAGGTTGATGCCCTCGACCTTGATCTTGGTCGGCTCCTTGTAGAGGAGGTCGTGCAGCTCGCGCTTGGTGAACCTGCTGATCGGCTTGTCGGCGTCGAAGAACCCGCTGCCCCGGTAGATGCGCCCGTACCAGCCGTCCATCGAGTAGCCCGGGATCGTCAGCGCGCCCTCGCTGAGCGACTTGCTGTCGTCGTACAGGGCGGTGAGGTCGAAGTCGGTCACGCTGCCCTTGCCCTCGCAGCGGGGGCACATGCCGCCGAGCTGGTGGAACGAGGCCTTCTCCGCCTGCGTCTTGCCGCCGCGTTCGATCGTGATGGCACCGCTGCCCGAGACCGACGGGACGTTGAACGAATAGGCCTGCGGCGAGCCGATGTGCGGCTGCCCGAGCCGGCTGAAGAGGATGCGCAGCATCGCGTTGGCGTCGGTCACGGTGCCCACCGTGGACCGAGGGTTGGCCCCCATGCGCTCCTGGTCGACGATGATCGCGGTCGTCAGCCCGTCCAGCAGGTCGACGTCAGGGCGCGCGAGCGAGGGCATGAAGCCCTGGAGGAACGCGCTGTACGTCTCGTTGATCATGCGCTGGGACTCGGCCGCGATGGTGCTGAAGACGAGCGAGCTCTTGCCCGAGCCGGAGACCCCGGTGAAGACCGTGAGCCGACGCTTGGGGATCTCGACGCTGATGTCCTTGAGGTTGTTCTCCCGGGCGCCCTGCACGCGGATCATGTCGTGGGTGTCGGCGACGTGGGGTGCGGGCACGGCAGTGCCCGCGCTCGTGGCGGTGCTCATCTGTCTCCTCCTGGTGGGCAGGTCGCGATCCCTGCCGGTGGCGCCGGACGTGGTCCGTCCATCGTCGGACGGCCGGACCTGCTCCGCACGCAGGGTCTGAGGTGACGCGCGGACTGGTCCGTGAGACACGCTAGCCGGGGCCACCCACGTCGGGCTTCTCGATTCCTGCTCGGTGGGCTGGGCAGGCAGGGTAGGAGGTGTCAGCGCCCTGACCTGCAGAAACGTTACCGTGACGTCTCGATGACACCACTCCGTCAAAGAAGTGACGCCATATCTCTTGCCGTGACACCACTGATGGTGTCATAGTGACGTCATGGAACTGACGAGATATGTCGACGAGTTGCAGCACCAGCTCGCCACCGCGGCCGCCGCAGGCGGGGACGAGGCACGAGAGATGGCTGGTCGTCTGACGGCCCCGCTCGACGCAGCCGTCCGTCTCGTCCTGCTCGAGGCGCTCTCGACCGCGGCCGACGAGATCACGGCCGAGCTCGCCCCGGGCGCGGTCGACGTGCGGCTGCGCGGTCGTGACCCCGAGTTCGTCGTGACCCCGGCCCCGAGCGCGCGCTTCGAGGAAGCGGCCGCCCCACCTGCGGAGCCCGCCCGCGCGGCGGTCTTCGACGCCGACGACGTGAGCACGTCCCGCACGACCCTCCGACTCCCCGACCAGCTCAAGGCGCAGGTCGAGGAAGCGGCCGCTCGTGAGGGCACGTCCGTCAACACGTGGCTCGTGCGTGCGGTCGCCTCGGCGCTCGCACCTGCCGCCACGTCCCGCCCGCCCGTCCGGGCCACGAGCACCTCCGGTCGTGTGACCGGCTGGGTGCGCTGACACACCACCCGACACCACATCCCGGCGCCCCGCCACCACGGGGCGGACAAGAACAGCCCTCTGGAGGATCCGTCATGCCCACTTTCGCTGCCCCCACCCCCGTCCCGGTCGTCATCGACGTCCCGTTCGGCAACCTGTACGTGGTCGCCGGCGAGCGCGACGACGTCGTCGTGACCGTGCTGCCGGCCGACCCGACCAAGTCCGGTTCGGTGCGAGCCGCCGAGGAGACTCGCGTCGAGCGTGACGGCGACACGATCAGGATCGTCTACCCCAGCTCGTGGAAGCAGTACGTCCTGCCGTTCGCGTCGGGCGGCGCCAAGGTCACCATCGAGCTCCCTGCCGGGTCGAACCTCCGCGGCAAGGCGGGCTCGCTGTACGCCGAGGGCAGGCTGGGTGTGGTCGACCTGAACCTCAACGGCGGCAACGCCCGGCTCGACGACGTCGAACGCCTCGACATCAAGGTCTCGGCGGGCTCGCTCACCGTGGGCAGGGTCTCCGGCGCCGTCGACGCCGTGGTCTCGGCGGGAGGACTGCGCGCCCGCGCGCTCGACGGCGACGCGGTCGTCAAGGTCCCGAACGGCACGACCGAGATCGGGCAGACCACCGGGAGCCTGCAGGTGAACGGCGCCCACGGGGAGATCGCGATCGACCGCTCGCTCGGCGACACCGTCGCGAGGTGCGCGCACGGGAACATCCGTGTCGAGCAGGCAGCGAGCGGTCGCGTCCAGCTCGAGAGCTCGTACGGCTCGATCGAGGTCGGGGTCCCCGAGGGGACCGCCGCATGGCTCGACGCGACGTCGCAGCACGGCGCCGTCCGCAACCTCCTGCAGGACGCGGCCGGGCCCGACGAGAGCGACCTGACCGTCGAGGTCCGTGCCGGCACGAGCTACGGCGACGTCGTCGTCCGCCGGCCGCACGCCTGAACGTCTCCCAGCCTTCCGCACTCCGTGCCCCATCTGATCGTCGCTCCACCCGCACGTCCACCACCATCGAAGGAGAAGCCCATGACCACCACAGCCCGCGGGCCCGCGATCGAGGTCGCCGGCCTGCGCAAGTCCTACGCGTCGAAGTCCGGCAAGCAGCTCGTGCTCGACGGGGTCGACCTCGTGGTCCCTGCCGGGACCGTGACCGCGCTCCTCGGCCCGAACGGGTCCGGCAAGACCACCACGGTCGGCGTCCTGTCGACCCTCCTGGCGGCGGATGCCGGCACGGTGCGGGTCGCGGGTCACGACGTGGCTCGCGAGCCCGACGCGGTGCGCGCCTCGATCGGCGTGACCGGTCAGATCACCGCGGTCGACGAGCTCCTCACCGGCACCGAGAACCTGCGTCTCATGGCCGACCTGAACCACCTGGGCCGGGCGGCCGGCCGCCGCCGGACGGCCGACCTGCTCGAGCAGTTCGGACTCGCCGAGGCCGCGGGCAAGCCCGTGGCCACCTACTCGGGCGGCATGAAGCGCAAGCTCGACCTCGCGATGACGCTCGTCGGGACGCCGTCGGTCGTGTTCCTCGACGAACCGACCACGGGCCTCGACCCGCGCAGCCGCATCACCCTGTGGGACGAGGTGCGGGCCCTCGTCGCAGGCGGCACCACGATCCTGCTGACCACGCAGTACCTCGAGGAGGCCGACCGGCTCGCCGACTCGGTCGCCGTCCTGCACGACGGGCGCGTCGTCGCCGAGGGCACGCCCGCCGAGCTCAAGGCCGTGCACGACGCCGGCTCGCTCGACGAGGTGTTCCTGGCGCTGACCGAACCGACCACCGACGAAGAGACCGGAACGACACAGGACAAGGAGAACGTCCGATGACCGCCATCGCCACCACCGCCCCCACCACCGTCGCGCGACCTCGACCGCTCGCCGACGTCCTGACGATGCTGCGCCGCAGCCTGCTGCGCGCGGTGCGCTACCCGGGACTGACGATGTTCATCGTCGCCGGCCCCCTGGTCATGCTCCTGCTGTTCGTGTACGTGTTCGGCGGGGCGTTCGGCGCGGGCGTCGCCCCCGGGGTCACGCCCGGTGCCGACGGACGCGCCGCCTACCTGGACTACATCACGCCCACGCTCCTCGTCATCACCGTGGTCGGAGGAGCGACGTCGGTCGCCGTGAGCGCCGCCATGGATGCTGCGAGCGGCATCATGGCCCGGTTCAAGACCATGGCGATCTCGCCCGGGTCGGTGCTGTCCGGCCACGTGCTCGGGTTCGTCGTCCAGGCCCTGATCGCGCTCGTGCTCGTGCTGGGTGCCGCGGTCGCGATGGGCTACCGCCCCGAGGCCGACGCGCTCGACTGGCTCGCGCTGCTGGGCCTGTTCGTCCTGCTCGGGATCGCCCTCAACTGGCTGTGCGTCGCCATGGGGCTCAACGCGCGCAGCGTCGAGACCGCGAGCAACACCCCCATGATCCTGCTGCTCCTGCCGTTCCTCGGCAGCGGGTTCGTGCCCGTCGAGACCATGCCGACCGCCGTGCGCTGGTTCGCCGAGCACCAGCCGTTCACGCCCATCATCGACACCGTGCGCGGCCTGCTCGCGGGCGGTGCGGGCCTCGAGGGCTCCACCGCGGTGCAGGCCGTGGCGTGGTGCGTCGTGATCGGCGTCGCCGGCTACGTGTGGGCCCGCTCGCTGTTCCGTCGGGAGCGTCGCCTCTGAGCGGCGCTCTCCTCCGACGGCCCGGGGGGGGGGGG
>NZ_JACSQF010000020.1:0-4918 GCF_014836755.1 Oerskovia merdavium | reverse complement strand
CCCCCCCCCCCCCGGCCCGCGCGCCGTCGTCGGGCCTCCCGACGGCGGCGCTCACCCCGTCGGTGCGCACGCGGCGGGGGCTCGCGTCAGATCGGGCGCACGACGAGCGACTGCGCGAGCGCCCCGACAGCTCCGTGCTCGTCGTGCACCACTGCCTGCGTGAGTCCGGCACCGGTCGGGCCGAACGTCACGGTCGTGTCGAGCCCCACCCAGTCCCCGCGAGGAGAGCGGTGCAGGTGGGCGGTCAGGTCCAGGTTCGGGAAGGCCACCTCGCGCGGGTGCGCGCGCACCGACATGCCGTTGGCCGCGTCGAGCAGGCCCGCCGCGCGGGCGAGCGGGCTCGCGTCCTCGTCCTCGACGAGCGCGTGGTCGGTCCGGACCCACACGGTCCCGCGCCCGGGCTCGACAAGGGCGCGACGCACGTCGATCGACTCGATGAAGCCGCCCGGCCACACGGTCGCGGGATCCCAGGCGGGTGTCTCCTGCGGGCCGGTCACGGGCGGGGGAGCGCCGCCCGCCAGGGCCGTGGTGTCGGAGGTCTGGGCGAGCCACGCGCGGACCGTGATCGCGCGGCGGTCGCCGCACGTCAGCTCCGCCTCGACGAGCTCGACCGTGCGCCCTGCGCGGAGGACCGTGAGCCGGGTGTCGACCTCGCGGAGCGGGTACGTCCCCCAGATGTCGTACGACAGCCGGGTCACGGCGAGGTCGCTGCGCCCGCGCTCGTCGCGGTCCGTCTCGACGAGGTGGGCAAGCAGGCCGAGCGAGGGCGCGACGTGCTGCTCGTCGGTGCGCCACGCGCCCCCCACGTGCTCGGTCGGGTCGAAGGTCGTCACGCCGGTGCGACGGAAGTAGGCCATGGGTCTCCTCAGGACGGACCCGCTCGTGGCGGGTGGGCGCGTCCTTCCTACCACCCCGGAGGCCTGCGGGGGTGGCAAAAGTGTGGCACCCCGGTCGCCACGTCGGGCGGCCGGGGTGCCATCACTGCAGGTCAGGAGCTCGCGACTACCACCGCGAGCACCGACGATCAGAGGTCGTAGTACAGGATGGTCGACACATCGGACATGATGACTGTGCAGGTCAGAGGGTTGCATGATGGTCGGCTGATAGCTGTCGTGCATCTCTGGTGCATCTCCTCTGCCCTAGTAGGCGCTCACACTGTGGCAAATCTGTGGCAAGAGCGGGCCGTGCATGCGGGCATTCCACGCTACGCCCACCGTTCGGCCGCCGACAGAGGCTGTGGGTATGCACCCTTCCTTAGCGGGGCGAGCGGTGTGGCTGGGACAGCAGGACGTCGCGCTGGGGTTGTCACTCAAGGAACGTACCTGGCTATCCCTGGAACCGGGGTCGAGACGGTCCAAGAGGCCGCGTGCGCTCGCAGCGGCACACCGCGCCGGACGACTGCGCCAGCTGAACCTTGACCGGGTGCTGTGCTAATTGCGGATCGTGCTGCGGTCGCGCGTCAGGCCAGGCCGTGCCGGCTTGCGAAGGGGCCCATGACGGTCCCTATGGACCATCGGGCCCGGTGACGAGTGCACCTGCTCAGCGACTTCCTCACGGGTAAGCCGTCGGACGGGCGCGGCTGCCATGCCCATGCCTGCTGCGACGCCAGCGGACGTCCACTGGTTGCAATCCTCCACCAAGCGCCTCAGACAACCACGACACATCGTCGCCAAGTTTGATCGCCCAGTTGTACTCGAACTCGTTGGATGGACGGGGCGAGGTAGCCCTCCAGAGAGGTCCGGCTGCGGCTAGGGCCTGTCCTGCGAATTTTCTTTGCATGTGTCCAATAATGTCCGGGTTGTGGATCTAGGGCGTGGTTCGGTGAGCGGACTTCCTATGGTCCGCCGCGCTCGCAGCGCCGCCCGAAGGTGAATTAGCGCGCCGCCGGGAGCCACCTGGCGAACAAGGCATCGAGTCGGCCGAGGTCCTTGGGGTGGACAACGATCAGGTCCAGGCCGTGTGCGGAGGCGATGGCCCTCTTCGTTTCGATCTTCTGGGCGTACTCCGGGCGCGCGGTCAGCCCCGCAGCTTCGACGTACGTGCCCTTGATGAGCCAGTCGGCGCGCAGCGCGTTCGGGTTGAGGGTCGCGTCGTAGGGGTACTGCGGTTCAATGTCGTGCGCGATCGCGTGGGCGTGGAGCCAGTCATCGACGTGTCGCTCGAACAGCGACCGGCACGGGTGGCCGTCGGTCGCGGTCGTGTAGGTGCCGAACGCGGGGCGCCAGCCGTCCAGGACGCCAGCGCGCTCGAGCCATTCCGCCCAGGAGTATCTGGGGTTGGCGGGGGAAGTCTCCTTGAGGTTCGGCAGAGGGATCCGGAGCATGACCTGGCGGATGAGTTCCTCCTCGGTGTCCCACTCGAACTTCGCCGCGAGCCCCGCCTGAGACGGCGGGCCGCCGCCGTCAGCGGTGAGTACTTCCAGGGCGCTCAGGACGCCAGCCTTGCGGATTGGGGTCCACCGGTACGGATGATGCTTGGGACGGTCCACCGCCCCGCCGAACCCGTCGTTGCTGTACAGGCGCGCCGCGTCAGCGCACGCGCAGCAGACCTGGGAGCTGCGGACTGCGAGGAGTGTCACGAGGGGATGGCCGGTGCGCAGGAACTGCCGGCGGCACACGAGGCAGATGTGCTGCGTCTCGTGGTCGACCGCGGGCCTTCCTACGCCGGCGTGCGCGAGCGCGGCGGACGCCAGCAGGAGGCGTCCCGCGTCGTTGAGGTCATCCATGCCCTTAGGCAGGTCTGCCACTGGCAAGAGGCACTCCTGAATTGCCTTGACCAGGTCGGGCTGACCGGTGTGCTGGGCTTGCTCGAGGCTGAGGCTTCCCAGCGACGCGAACTCAAGCTTCAGCGCTCTCCAGGGCAGCGACGCCCACCAGGTGGGCTCGACTTCCCTCAGGCGTATCGCTGCGAGGGTGAGGATGTGATCTGGCGAGATCCGCTCTGCCCAACGCACAGCGAGCCTCTCAGTGTCCGGCAGGTCGATCGGGGGAACAAGCCTCCTCAGGAGGTCGACCTGTGGGACTGTGAACGACGCTGCCCGGTGCGCCCACCACAGGTGTCCTCGGTGGGGTGTGTACCGGTCATACGGGTTGCATTCGAACCACTCGTCAACTGCGTCAGCGACTGCTTCAGGGACCAGCGCGCGATGGGCCGCGGGCACCTTCTGTGCACCCGTGGGAGCAAATCTGGCCAGCTTGACGGCAGCCATCCATTGCGGCTCCTCTTCGAACGACGACAGGGACGTCTGGCGCCGCCACAACCACTGCTCCACAGACTGCTGGATCTTTGCCGCGAGCCCTGCGTCGTACCCTTTGGGGATCTCGTCGACTACCTCGTCGACGCGTAGCCCGTGCCACTCGAGCACGGCCACGATCGCCTCGTCCCACTGTGCAGCACCGCTGTACACGACCTGCTTGTCGGCGAAGTACACCGCTACGTCGGGGACAGACTGGTCCTGGTCAGGCCAGGGCGCTCCCAGAGATACGCGCCAGCATCGCCAGCCGTTGATGTACTCGACGTGGGCGGCATGCTCTGGCACGGCATCCCAGTTGGGTCTGAGCACGGGATGCCCAGCGTTCTCGAGTAGCCGGATCACTGAGTGGCGGTTGCGCTCGTCCTTCAGCGTGAGCACGTTCGTCGGCAGGTAGAGGCGACCGACGATCTCCTTGCCATCCTTGATCAGGATCCGGTCCAGGCCTGGCGGGCGCACGGACTGCCGCTTGAAAGTCACCTCGCCCCCCAAGGGCACATGCGTCGTGGCCGCTTCGGTGCGTGCCAAGGTAAGGAGGTCCTCGCGTTCTGGACTGATCTCGTACCGCCCGCTCTGGGCCATGTCTCCCCCCTCTTGGGAGCTCGCACGGCACCCATCGCAGAGCACAGTAGCGGTCCGTGAGACCGCGAGGCACCGGTCGGTGCAGGGGGTGATGAAGTGGCTGCGCCCCCGGGTGCCGAACAGGTCCAGGACGTGCGGGGAACCTCCCTACACCGCTTCGCTTGGTCGTCTGACGCCTAGGACGGCCCACCGTGCACTCCGCCGTCGCGATCTCTGCCGGGGCAGCCATGCCCCGCAGCCAGTCGAGAAACTTCTGGTTGCGCACTTGCTTTACCCGCACCGCCCGGGACAAGAACGAGCAGGACGCTTCGTCCACGACCGAGGCGGCTAGTCTTGCCCGCATGGACGCAGAGGACGCTGGTGCCCTGTCCGGTGAGAACTACTGCGAGGCCAGTTGTTCCTTCGGTCTCCCGGTCCACAAGTGGACCCGCGACGGCCAGGCGTGGCTACCCTCGTACGGGTACACGGCGTACTACTTCGTCTGCCACTGTGGGAAGATCAAGACGGTTGTCTGCTACACCGAGTTCATGAAGCGGCGCGGCGCCGTGGACTTTGAGGAGATCTCATAGCCCCGGAGGGCCCGACTCGTGGGGCACAGTGCCATTCCTGACATCATGAGGGTCATGACTACACCAGTACCGTCGCCGACCACCGCGACGCCGTGGCCTGCCGAGATGGTCTTCGAATCAGGCTCAAGCGTGGCCTGCCGACGGGGGACCAAGCCCGGGACGAAACTCGTGCAGCAAGCAGCACTCGAGATCGTCAACGCGGTCAACAGCATCTCGATCTCGGGGCCCGAAGGCGGAATCGTCTGGCGCGGGCAAGCCGACGTGACTTGGAGGGTCGAGTCGAAGGCGACGCGTCAAAAGAAGAACTCGGCCGAGATTCGTGATCACGAGATCCGCATGCTAGAGACGATCAGGAAGACAGGTGCCGACCGTGCGCAGTACACGGGTGACTGGGAGCTTCTTGCTCGTCTGCGCCACCACGCCGCAGCGACGCGTCTAATGGGACTGCCCCGGATTCGGTTGACTCCTGACCTGTGAGGACTGTGGTCCTTGCTGGAAGGATGTTCATCGTGCCTAA
>NZ_JACSQF010000001.1:478092-523015 GCF_014836755.1 Oerskovia merdavium | reverse complement strand
CTTGCCATGATCAGATCTTCTCGCTTCCTCCAGGGCGAACCTGGAATCAGCGTGTCCACGATCAGGGGTCAAGGCCCCCCAAGGAGTACCGCGACGGTGCGTTTCGTACCGGGTTTAGTGGTGACTTGGAACTGATGCTTCGATGGTAGTCGGAGCGAGGTTTTGATGGCGGTGGGCGGACTCGAACTCGGTCGGCGGGACGAGTCCGATCTCGCCGAGCACGCGCCGGTGGTTGAACCAGTCGATGTACTCGGCCGTGGCGATCTCGAAGTCGTCGATGCTCTCCCAGGGGCCATTGTTGCGTACGAGATCGGCCTTGAAGAGCGTGTGAAAGCCTCTGTCAGAGCGTTGTCGTAGGAGTCACCGGCCGATCCGACCGAGGCCACGACACCGGCTTAGGCGAGGCGCAGGGTGTGGCGATTGGCGATGTAGAGGGCTCCTCTATCGCACCCTACAGATCAGCTCGACCCCGAGCTCACGTCCCTCGACGACCTCACCACGGTGGACGTCGAGCTGGGCCACTACCTGGGCGATGGGCGGTCGAGCTCCGCCGCGAGGAAATCCGACGCCGTGCGCAGAATATGGTTCGCCGGCCGGCAACCTACGGTTCTCCCGCCAAAGCTCAGCCAACCACTGCCATCGCTCGCCGTGGTCACGGACCGAACACCAGCATCGACCTCCGCCCGCGTGACCCAGTTCCGCAACGTCTCAGGATTGATCCCGAGCTGCTCAACAACCCTGGCCAAAGCGCCCTGACGGGTCGCAGGATCAAGCCGCGGATCGACCGACATGCGGATCGCACAGTCCCGAAGCCCCTCCGGGGGTTTCCTCGGTGCAGCCATGACTTCCATCCACTCGGGGAATGAAAGCCTGGGCCAGACCCGCCACGAGACACTGCGGCGGACCCGCCAGAAGTCCGCCGAGCCACCATAACCACACACAGCGCCACGGCGATCGGGCCCGACAGCAGATGCCGCACCCCACGCGCCTGACGGGGGATCGGGAATGTCGGCCAGTACGTCATCTGATGCTCGCGCCGCGAAACAGTCCCACCCGCGGACAAAGCGATACAAGACGACGACATTCGCGAGTGTGCTCCCGGGCCGGATGAAGGCGTCGGAACCTGTCATTCAACCCGAGACCTGCAAGCCCGCACCGGCATGTCGGCCAGCAAAGACGCAGGCCACAGCCCCACATGCCAACTTTGCCGGGAGCCTGCTTCAGACCCCAACTACACCCACAAATGCGACGATTCTTAAAGACGGACCGCTAGATTACCTCCGCTTCCCGGAAGCCGAGGTTGGAGAGGATGCTTGACCAAGCTCCGTCGTCCAAACAACCTTCCAGTAGGCTTCTCAGGACGACCTTAGAGGGTGGAGTGTGCCCAGGCCCCCAGGCATCCTTAAGCATCCAGATCGAGTTCTCCGGCATGTTCGCCTTGACAAACGGGTTGTAATGACGTTCAACATGATATGCATCCTGCGTGTTCTGAAGAAGTGCAACAGTATTTCCCTGACGAGTTGAATACAAGTCGCACAAATCGGTTACGGCTCGCCGCTCCACGTACTCGAGTGGGTCGTACTCGTTCGCTTCGATGTTCCAAGCGGAGCACGCATATTCGCGCACCTTCCCCGAGATGTACCTTCGAATACTCGTCTGAGGATTGTAGGCAATGCAGAGACTTCCGGCAAACTTGGCAGAGTAGAAGAGTGAAGCATAGCCACCTGCGGAGCCGCCGAAGAACACTACTCTGCCTGCCCCATGGGAGTCCACTATGGCCTTCAGAATGCAAACTAAGTCGGATTGCAAGTGCGGAGCGTAGGAATCGCCAATGTGCCAACCGATAGTGATATCAGGAGCGCTCGTCAGTGCAGGGTCGGAAACAAAGACACGATTGAAATTGATTCCACGTGAGATCTCCTGACCGGCAAAGTAGGGAAGTCGAACGTCGCGAGGAGCTGCGCCGTGAAGGAAAACGACCGTGGTGTCCGTTACGGATCTACTCGGAACATTGTAGATGTCGAGTGGCCGCCCGTTTTGCCGGATCACAAGCATTCCCGATGGGACTTTCGAAGTTTGAAGGAACGACTCAACTGATTCGAATGTAGAAATTTGATGCTGTGACCCATCGATGGTTCGTTTCCGCACGTTCATCTCGGTTCCTAATCGACTTCACTGACGAGGTTGCTTCTGTTGGGCCACTGGGCGCTCAAAGTTGAACGCATTATGACGGCTTCATAGATTGCGTGAAGACGCCTGGTGCTCGCCCCGGAATTGTAAAATAGGTCCACCACACGTCGTGTTTGATGGCTCAGTTGTTCCCATAGATCGGGGTCTTCTGCAAGGCGTCTACAATTCAGGTAGACGTCCCGCCCGCGGACCATCTCACTACCGGGATTTCCAGCAAGTAGGGAGAGTGGATCACCAAATGGAGGAAGCGAGAAGCTGCCAATCTGACGGGTGAGGATCGTAGGAACCCCGCGCCGCATCGCATCGAGAGCCGCGCGGCCCGGAGCAATAGCCAAGAACGACCGATCATACATGGTGGAAAGCTCCGTAGCGTCCAACCAGCCAATGAGGCTTGTTCTAGGTGCGTATCGTCCGGACCAGACATTGGCCACTCGGCGCACAACCTCTCCGACGTGGGAGCCTGTTCCCGCTATCGTGAACATCCACCGCGGGTCTTCGTATTCCTGACAAGACGCCGCGAAGTCGTCCAATATTGAGAGGACCGGTCCAAAATCGCGATCAATCCGCGAAGCAATCGCAATCATGAATGGGGAACGTGCAGGCTGAAATGGGTGAACCGCTCCCCGCTCCACCTTGAACCGATTATCGATCGTAAATACTCTGGATTGATCAATACCTGGCGTTGCCCGAAGCCTGGTCGAGATCGCGTCGGTTACTCCGATGATGGCACTCGCCTTTGAATGCCACTCGCTAATCTTGTCATCGTACCAGCCGTGGATGGTGACGACGACTGGGATCTTGAGCACTTCCGCGGCAGCGAACGCAAACTCACGAGCGCCAAAAGGGTGCGAATGAATCAGATCCCAAGGCCCATATTTCTGCACGTCACGCATAGCGTCTTCGGTATCTGCCGGATCGGTTGCAATTACATTCAATCCAAGGTTCTTGAGTCGGTCGAGAAAGACACCTCTACGACCAAGGACGGTCACTTCTACGCCGAACTGGGGGGCCGAGACGGCAATTTCCTCGATATGATCGTGAAGCCCACCAGACTCTGCAACATAAGAGACCGGCATGAGAATCCTCATCTCTGATTCGCCAATATCATACGATCAAGTTGTGCCAAGATTGAATCTTGCAACTTCTCGGTCGAAATAGTGGCGAACGGTGCCTTTTCATTCGTGAACGTGTGAATCTTCGTGGTTCGCTTGGCTATCGGTGAAGAATTCATTTCCAACAAATCGGCAATGACGCGGAGTTGGCTGTTCCACTGTTCTGGATGGGACTGGTTAACAAAGACCTCGAACGAAGGCGGAGAGGCTCCTGCAGGCATTGCTCGAATGTCAGTCAGATCAGTCCCAGGTTCCGAGGCGTTATCATATATACGTTGAACAATCGCCCGAGGGGCTTTTCGTTCGAACCAGCCTAGGTCTGGATTGCAGAGAATTGCAGCGGGCGCCCCGTCACGGATACTTAGCTGGGCTGCGATGAATCCAGAAGCCCCGGATCCGACATAGATGCGATTGCTGCCATCCTGGCCTAGGACCCGATGGATCAAATGGAGCATTGCGGGAATCCCGGGGGTGCCCTTGGTCCCAAGCCCCCACCCTATTTGTATCGAATCGTTCGAGGTAAGGGTTGGATCGTTTAGAAAGACAAGATTCGCGGCACCATCGAGGTCTAGTGATTCGCGAAGCCAATTGGATCCGCTTCTCACTTCCTCCTCGGTCAAGTTCTCGATGGCTATTACGGTGGGCCTCGATGGGCTGAGGGTGCGAAATTCGTGAAGTATGTGCACATCGCCTACGGTGCTCAACTGGCGGGGGTGGTGCTCTTCTTTAAGGCGTGGAGTTGGAGTTGATTGTGATACCGCATCTGCTGATCCGGTGATGTTCCTGGCTAGCGAACGATATACTTCGTCTGTGTAGTGGAAGGCCGCGACGCCCCACCTACTGTTCCGATCGGCTCGTGGTGAGGGGTGTGTGATGCGAGCGCGCCCGAGAAGTTCCTCGACGTACTCTAGGTAGGGCTCCATTAGCTGGTTGGCTTGGTTTGCGGTAAGGCCGTAGCTTTGAGGTGTTTCTTCGGAATTGTTGTCGAATTGGGCCCATGGGGGTGCTAAGAGGATCGTCTTGTCAAGGAGGTTCAAGTTGCTGAGACGCTGTGCAAGGCGATTGCAGGCTGACGTCCAGATGGAGAAATGTTCGCTCGTCCCGAACTGGATGTGCCTGAGCGATGCGCGCGCGACCTTCGCAGTCATTCCGACCTGATCGAGTTCTACCATGCGTGTGACGTAGCTCCGGTCGGACATTTCAAAAACGCCGGTTCGTTCGTCGGTGATGTCCCATATGATTAGGTCAGGGCGTGCGTCTTCGAGGCTTGCGAGGAGATTGCCTTCCAGGCTTCCGCGTACCATTCTGCGCTGGAAGCGCGATGTCAGCGGAGTCAGGTCGATATCAAGTGTTGTCGGTGGAGAGATTGCGCTGAGTATCGATTGCCGTGCTATGTACTGTACGAGTTCGAACTTCTGTGGTTCGAGATGGCTAAACGTGTCACGAGATACGCAACTGCCAAAGACCAGGGTCTTTATTCGGGATGAAGCCTGGCCGGTCATGATGTGAACTCATCAATGTGGTCACTCGAACCGATCAGGCGGTTCCGAATCGCAGATACGGTCCGTCGAGACGCTTCGCCATCTCCGTAGGGGTTCACCGCGTTGGCCATTTTCGCGTACTCGATCGGGTTGCTGAGGAGCTCGGTGACGTCTGCGACGATTCTCTCCTCGTCGGTGCCGATCAGTCGAACTGTCCCGGCGGTCACCGCCTCTGGACGTTCAGTATTCTCGCGCATGACGAGGACAGGCTTTCCGAGGCTCGGGGCCTCCTCCTGAACGCCGCCAGAGTCCGTGAGGATGACCGTCGAGAGTGAGAGCATCCGGGTGAATTCGCCGTAAGCCAACGGTTCCGTCACGGTGATGTTTGGAAGACCGACGAGGTGGGGGAGGACCGCTTCGCGCACGATGGGGTTGCGGTGAGCGGGAAGAACGATCTCCGTCTCAGGGAAGGCGGTGGCGATGCGGGCAAGTGCTCTGCCGACGCCTTCCATCGCGCCACCCCAGTTCTCCCGCCGGTGTGTGGTCACCAGGAGAATGCGGCGTTCGGAGGCAGCGAGGGACTCCAGTGCCGGGTCCGAGAAAGGGAGCTCCTTTCCGACCGTAGTGAGCAGTGCGTCGATGACGGTGTTGCCGGTCACGACGATGTCGGCGTTGAGCACCCCCTCGGTGAGGAGATTGGCCTTGGAGACTTCGGTCGGCGCCAGGTGCAGTGCTGCGATCTGGGTCGTGATCTTGCGATTCGCCTCCTCCGGGAACGGAGAGGAGATGTCACCGCTCCGAAGGCCTGCTTCCAGGTGGATGACCGGAATCTGCCGGTAGAACGCGGCGAGGGCGGCGGCCGTCGACGTGGAGGTATCGCCCTGGACGATGACCGCCGTCGGCTTCTCCTTCTCAAGGATTTGGTCGAGTCCGTCGATGACACGCGCGAAGATCTGCGCGAGCGTCTGTCCATGGCTCATGATGTTCAGGTCGTGGTCGGGGACGATCCCGAACAGCTCGTTCACTTGGTCGAGCATCTCGCGGTGCTGGCCGGTCACAACTGTCACCGACTCGAAGTGAGCGCTCTCCTCGAGGGCCCGGATGACCGGAGCCACCTTGATGGCCTCAGGACGGGTGCCGTACACGGTCATGATGCGGGGGCGCATCGCTACCTACTCTCTGCATTGTCGGCGCGGGTCTTCGGCCGCTGCCCTCGTACGTGGCGGGGGGTGTAGAGCTTCCCCGGGGGTTCTTCGATCTTGACGAACGTGTCCTCACGCTCGCTGAGCGCGTCCTCGATGATCGTCTTGGCTTCCTCTGGTTTCTCCTTGGCGATCGCCCAGGCCCACTTGCGGTAGCGCAAGGCCACATCCTCGGCGGGACCATCCAGGATGAGACGGCCGTGATTGAGCCAGATGGCCCGGGTGCAGGTTTCCTCGATGGTCTGTGCAGCGTGGCTCACGAGGAAGACGGTGCCCGCGTTCTCGCGGAGCTTCTCCATCCGGACCTCGCTGCGCTCCTTGAAAGCGGCATCCCCGGTCGCAAGAGCCTCGTCGATGAGGAGGATGTCGGGGTTCGCTGCCGTCGCGATGGCAAACCGAAGGCGAGAGCCCATGCCTGACGAATACGTCTTCATGGGGAGGTAGATCGACTTCCCGAGGCCGGCGAGCTTGATGACGTCCGGCACAGCCAGCGCGGTCTCCTCGGGGGTGAGTCCCATCGCGAGGCAGCCGAGGCGGACGTTCTGTTCCCCCGACAGGTCGGGGACGAGGGCTGCGTTGACACCGATCAGGACCGGGGTGCTTTCCGCGAGCACCTGTCCGCGGGCAGGCTTCTCGAGCCCGGCAATGATTCGCAAGAGCGTGCTCTTGCCCGAGCCGTTCTGACCGACGATCCCGATCTGCTCGCCGGAGCGGGCGACGAAGGAGATACCGGCGAGAGCACGGACCAAGACCATGGGCTGCTGGCCCAGGAGCGTCTTGGCCGCACGGGCCAGAGGGTTCGCTCGGCGCCTCTCGGACGCGTCGGTCGACGGGACGCGATAGCGGACGTGGACGTCCTGGACCGCCACGGTCGCGGACGCGAACGGATCAGAGACGACCATAAGACTCCTCCCCCTGCCAGAAGACGAGGAAGCCCACGATGAGTGCACCGAATGCCCAGGCACTGAGAGCGAGCCACATGGAGCCCGGTACCGACACTCCGTAGAGAAGGCTGTTCCGCACGATGGTCAGCACCATGAACATCGGGTTGGCTTCCATGAGCGACAGGATCGTGGGGTGGTCGATGAACCTCTCGTAGGAGAAGAACACGGCTGAGCCGTAGAGCCACAGGCGCATCGCGAAGGAGATGAGCTGGTTGAGGTCCGGAAGCTTGGCGGCGGCGCGCGCGAGCAGCAGTGCCAGACCCGTGCAGAAGATCACCTGGAGTGCTAGGACCAAGGGGATCAGCGCGAGCCGCCAGGTAAGGACCTCAGTGGGCGGAAGAATGAGGATGATCGCGAACATGGCCGCGAGCACAGGGATCATGTTGAGCATCTCGCGGAGCACCACGGAGATGGGGAGTGCCGCCCGGGGAAACGCGAACGCTCGGATGAGGTTCCGTCCTGCGGTGATCGACCGTGCGCCGCCGGTCACACAACGTGTGGTGAACGAGAAGAGGAAGGTGCCGATGATCAGGTAGCCGACGAAGTTGTCGACACCACGGCCGGACTGCAGCAGCAGTCCGAAGATCAGGAAGTACGTCAGCCCGTCCAGGATCGGCTTGAGCACGAGCCACGCCGTGCCGAGCAGCGTCTCGCGCGTCCCGCTCGTGACCTTGGCGCGCGCGTCGGCCCACAGGAAGTAGCGCCGGTCCCAGAGCTGGGCGAGGTACTCGCCCAACGGCGGACGCGCTCCGACCCGCGTCAGGCGCCCCGCCGAGATGACCTCGACCTTGGTCTCGGGCCCCTCGAAGAGCATCGAGTAGAGGTCGACCGGGCTGGCCTTCCCCTCCGTCTGCCCCGTCGTGGGAGCCTTCGATGATGCGGTCATGCGGTGAATCCTAGGCAACGTCGGTAGATACCTCGGTACGCATCCGCGTTTTTCGCCCACGTGCGCTCGCTCGCGAGTACTCGACCTCGGGCAACGAGCTCCCCGGCGACGGCCGGGTCGTGCTGCAGCGACTCGATCGCATCCGCCCACCCGGGTAGGTCGTCGGGGTTGACGAGCAGCCCCCCGTGCGGTGCGTCGAGCACCTCGGCCAGGGCCGGCAGGTCGCTCGCGATCACAGGACGCCCGATCGCCATGGCCTCGACCGGCTTGAGGGGCGTGACCAGGCGGGTCACGCGGTCGTCGCGGCGCGGCACGAGGAATGCGTCGAGCGCTGACATGTACAGCGCGGCCTGCTCGTGGGGCACCCGCCCGGGGAAGGTCGCGTGCGGCCCCAGTCCCAGCTCGTCGGCCAGGCGCAGCAGGCCTGGCCGGGCCACACCGTCGCCCACGACGAGAGCCGTCACGTCGAGGCCGCGCCGACGCAGCAGCGCGACCGCGTGCAGGATCGTGTCGTGCCCCTCGTACCCGACGAGGCTGCTCACGGTGCCCACAACGAACGACGCCTCGGGCAGCCCCAGCGACGCACGCGCAGCAGCGGGTGTCGGATGCTCGGCCAGGAGCGACGAGCGCACGGCGTTCGGCACCACCGAGATCCGCTCGGCCGGGACTCCCCGGGAGACCAGCTCGTCGCGCATGGTCGCGCTCAGGGTCACCACCGCATCGGCGGCTACCGCGAGCTCGGTCTCCTTGGTGCGCAGCAGGGCGCGTCGTTCAGACCGCTCCGCGACCTCACGGGCCTCGGGTGTGCTGTGCGACGCGACCCACGTCTCCTCGGGCAGCCCGCGCACCTCGTAGACCCACGGGATCCCCAACCGCTCCGCGGCGGCACGCGTGACCTCTCCGTTGGTCCCGGGCGTCGTGGTGTGCAGGACGTCGGGCTCGAACCTTTCCGCAGCCCGGACCAGCAGGTCCGTTGCGTCCGAGAAACGGCGCGCCGGATCGTTCGGCAGGCCGGTCGGGATGAGCCGTCGGTAGGGGATCCCGTCGACCACGTCGACGCCCCGCGCACCCAACGAGCCGATCGTCACGGGATAGCCCGCACGTGTGGTGGCCTCGACGCGCAGCCCCGCGTCGCGCTGCGCGGTGAGGACCGCGTGGCTGCGCAGGGTGTACCCGCTCTGGGTGTGCGGCAACGAGTTGGTGAGGTGGTGCAGCACGGCGAGCGGCGCCGTCGGACCGGGGGAGGGCGCGGCAACCTCCCGCAGCCGGACCTCCGCGCGCGGCGCGAGCGCGTCGACCTGACCCAGCAGGCTCGCCAGGACCCGCTTCTCGGCGCGACCCGACGCGTGCGCAGCACGCAGGGCCGCGACGTCGCCTCGCTGCCACAGCGCCCGCAGTCCTGCGGGCCCGGGGGAGAGGACGCTGTCCAGGAGGTCGGGACGTCCGACGGCGACGGCGACCTCGGCGCCGATGCGCGAGCGCCCGCCCGACGTCTGGAGGAGCCGTGACGACTCGTCGGCGGCACCGGACGAGTCGCCCGCGAGGTAGCGCGAGAGAGCGCGCGAGGCCGAGGGGGACGGTGCGAGCCCCAGCGCACGGACCACGACGGCGCGGACCCGGGCCGGCGAGCGCCGCACGGCCTGGATCACGAGCCACACCGGGTCGTCGAGGACTGCGTGCGTCGCGAAGGACGCGGCGAAGCGGACGTTGCGCGCGAGCTCGCGCGCGGAGGACGGGCGGCTCATCGGGTGAGGCCGTCGAGCAGCGCGAGGTAGGTCTCGGCGAGGACGTCGTCGTTCGCGTGGGCAGCGACCCATGCGCTGGCTGCGTGGCTCGCAACGGGTGCTACCCCGGACGTGGCGTAGCCCGCCCAGAGGTTCGCGAGCGCCTCGACGTCCCCCGGGGGCACCACGTCGCCCGCCTCGAGGGACAGGACCAGCTCGGCTGACTCTCCCGCGACGCACGCCGTGACGTGGTGGCCCGACGCCATGACCTCGTACAGCTTGGACGGCACGGTCCACTGGAACGGCTCCCAGTCGCGCAGGGAGACCACCAGGGTGTCGGCCCAGCCGTAGAGGGCCTCGATCTCGGCGTGGGGGATGGGCGGGCCGATCGATACGGGCGCGCCCAACGACCGGGCGAGTGCGGCGAGCTGCGTCGCGTCGTTGCCGGCGCCGACGATCCTGACCTCGATCGGCAGCCCACGGGACTCGACCACGGCAGCCGCGCGCACCACGACCTCGAGCCCCTGGGACCTGCCGAGCGTCCCGGCGTAGACGACGCGGAACGGACGGGGTGCGAGGTCCGTGCCCGGAGCCACGGCAGGCTGGCTGACCACGGGGAAAGCCGTGCCGTTGCGCACGACGGCCACGTTGCGAGCACCACGGGAGCGGACGACGTCAGCGAACGTCTCGGTGGTGGTCACCACCAGGTCGGCGCGGGACTGCAGCCGCGTGATGACCCGGTGCGCGAGAGTCGTCGCGAACGCCCGGCCAGGGCGTCGCTGGGCGAGCGAACCGGTCATGATCCCGCTCGGGCGGATGAGGTCGGGCCAGGCGTCGCGCATCTCGACGACCAGGGCCGCACGGAAGATCCGTGCGAGCGCCCAGGCCGCGAACATGCTGGGGATACCGGGCACGGTCCCGATCACGACCGTGGGGCGGACGGTACGGCGACGCAGGCGCCGCCAGCCGAGGTGGATCGAGCTCAGGGCGGCCACGAGATGGTCCAGCGTGCGCGAGACCAGGGAGGTCGTGTGCTCCCGGTAGCGCACGCGGATGATGCGCTCGCCGTGTGCGCCGCGCGAGACCGTTCCCGGAAGGTGCGCTTCCGCCCCGGGGGCGAGGATCCCCGAGGGGTAGTGCGGCGGCGGAGTGAGGACGCTCACATCGATGCCCGCCGGGACGAACCGGGCGACGAGTGCTCCCCACCGGCGCTGCGGGGCCCCCGTCTCGGGCGCGTAGTGATGGGTCACGAGGAGGACCCGATGCCCCGACGACGGCTTCCGTCGCGCATGGAGCGCTCCCCTCGGTGCGCGACCGGTCATGTCCCCTGGTTTCTCTCAGCGATCCCGGCAGGTCGACATCGACACTGCTCGTGGTCTGGGCTGGTTCGCCCGAAATATTGCACGTGTGTCCCACGTGTTCGACGCGAAACCTCCACAGTCTATCTCCGTGCCAGGGGACCGTTGGTACGCCAAGAGATGGGTAGGTGGGGTGAACATCCGCGCGAGGGCGCCGATTCGGGGACCCTGAGCCCTGACGGTGTCCTAAGATCCTTGCCGTGTCAGACAACGAGCTGCTCCCCGTCGGGACCGAGTCCACCCCAGGTTCCGGCGACGTCGGGGCAGGTCGCCGTCATGTCCGCAAGCGCCGGCGCGGCGCCAGGACGGCGCTGATCGTCCTCGGAACGCTCGTCGCGGTGCTCTGCCTGGGCGGGGTCGCAGCTGTGGTCGCCTTCCGGAACAATCTCGACAGCAACATCGAGAAGCTGGCTGACCCGTTCGAGGGGATCCAGAACCGGCCGGAGGCCGCGCCAAGTGACCCCGAGGTGCCCGACGAGGCCGTCAACATCCTGGTGCTCGGGTCGGACAGCCGCATCTCGGCGGGCGACCCGTCCCAGTGGAAGGCGGGGGCGCAGCGCACCGACGCGATCATGCTCGTCCACCTGCCGGCCGACCGGAAGTCCGCCCAGGTGGTCTCGTTCCCGCGTGACAGCTGGGTGCCGATCCCGGGGCACGGCGAGGCGAAGATCAACGCGGCCTTCTCCTACGGCGGCCCGGCACTCATGATCGAGACCGTCGAGCAGCTCACGGGCGTGCGGATCGACCACTTCGCGCTCACCGACTTCACGTCCTTCACGTCCTTGACCGATGCCCTGGGCGGCGTGCAGATCCGCATCCCCGAGGACATCAGCGACGGCAAGAAGGTCCAGTTCGAGGCCGGCGTGCACATCATGACCGGTGAGCAGGCCCTCGCCTACACGCGTCAGCGCCACGGCCTGCCCAACGGGGACTTCGGTCGTGCGCAGCGTCAGCAGAACTGGATGCGCTCGATCCTTGCCAAGGTCAACAACAACCGTAACGACGTGCCTCTCATGACGTCGTTCTTCACGGCCTTCAGCCAGTCCGTGGCGGTCGACGAGCAGTTCACGATGGACCGTATCCAGAACCTGTACATGAGCGCGCGCGGGCTGTCGACCAACGACGTCACGTTCCTCACGGCCCCGCACAACGGCACGGGCCGCTCGGCGGACGGCCAGTCGATCGTGGTGCTCAACCGTGAGCTGCTCGACCCCCTCATGGCGTCGTTCGCGAGCGACAGCGCCGCGCAGTTCATCGAGGAGAACAAGGGAGTGCTCACGGTGCTTCCCGCGACGGTGAAGTGAGCATCCCAGCTCCCCCGGGCACGTCGCCTGTGGCGTGACTGTGGCGACGTGCAGGTGGACGTGATCGTCGTCGATCTCGTCGGCTGACGGTTCGGGATCCTCGTGGACGACCGCTCATGCGTCGGGACCTCGTCGGCGGGGATCTTCCATGCCTGCAGCGACTCGCCCGCGATCTCCGATCGGACTCGGATGTACGGGCGGTTGCGGAGGGACCTGGCGCCGCACCAGTTCGTCCGGGTGCCGGCGCATCTTGCGGTCGGCGACCCCGACCACCGGTGGGGGCGCTCGCCCGTCCACTACGTCGAGGAGTACTACCGGACCTTCCTCGACCTGCTCGACCACGCGACGGCGTCGCCTCGCCGCTGAGGTCGGCCTGCACCGCCACTGAACAGTGGCTTGGTCCCGCCGCTGAGCGTCGCGGGGCGTCGCTCAGCGGCGGGACGGGTCGAGGGGCCCAGGGAGGTCGGTCAGGCAGCGGTTCCGTCGAGCACGACGAGCCCGTCCCGGAACGACACGTCCGCGACGCTGGCGCCGGGGAGGCGGGCCTGGAGGAGACGCTGGACGTCGAGCGCGATCCTCGCGTCGGGCAGGACGCGTACCGAGCCGGCCGGCAGCCCCTTGGCGGTGACGACCGTCTCGATCCGGCTCGCGGCGAGGCCGAGGAGCTTGTGCGCGGGCAAGCCGCCCGCGTGCGCGTCCACGGAGAACGTCGCGACGCCGTCGGTCACCTCGACCACGCGCAGCGTGGCGCGGACCGTGGGCGCGAGGCGGGTCGCGAGCTTGAGGGGGGCGGGCAGGCGCTTGACCTGGCGCGGTTCCGCGACGAGGTCGAGCGCGTCGTCGCGCCCCGAGACGGAGGTGATGAAGGACGGCAGATTGCGGCCCATGAGCCCGAGGAGGTGGAGCGTCTCGGCGAGGGTGAGTTCCTGATGCACGGCGCACACCATAGCGGACGTTCGGGGCGAGTCGGGTGCCCCGTCGGGAGCGTTCTCGTCCCACCCGAACCCTTTCCTTACCTAAGGTAATGAGTTAGGGTAAAGAGATGCCTGCTGCGGAACCGATCACGTCCTCGTCCCCCACGAAGGCGCAGTGTCGGCCCGCGACCCTCGGTGGTGACCTGCGGGTCGCCCTGACCCGCGTCTCGCGCGCGCTGCGCTCGCAGCGCGGAGGAGCTGACCTTCCCGAAGGACAGTTCGGGGTCCTGACCGTGCTCCACAAGCACGGCGGCATGACCCCCGGCGCGCTCGCCACGCACGAGCGCATCCGGCCGCCCTCCATGACGCGCACCGTGAACGCGCTCGTCGAGCTCGGCCTGGTCCACAAGGTCGAGCACCCCACGGACGGGCGCCAGGTCGTCGTCGCGCTGACCGACGCCGGCGTGCTCGAGGTCAAGGAGACCCGGCGCCGCCGCGACGCGTGGCTCACCCAGCAGCTGACCAGCCTGACCCACGAAGAAAGAGAGACCTTGGCCCGCGCCAGTGACCTGTTGACCCGGATCGCCGCACGATGAGCGCGACGTTCTCCTCCCTCAAGTACTACAACTACCGCCTCTGGTTCGGCTCCGCGCTCGTCGCGAACGTCGGGACCTGGATGCAGCGCATCGCCCAGGACTGGCTCGTCCTGACGGTGCTCACGGCGAACTCCGGCGTCGCCGTCGGCGTCATCACGGCCCTGCAGTTCGCGCCCGTCCTCGCGCTGTCCGCGTGGGCCGGCGTCCTGGCGGACCGCCTGCCGCGCCGCAAGATGCTCATGGCCACGCAGGGCGCCTCGGGCGTGCTCGCGCTCGGGCTCGGCGCCCTGGTGCTCTCGGGGCACGTCGAGCTGTGGCACGTCTACGGGTTCGCGCTCGCGCTCGGGTGCGTGTCCGCGCTCGACGGCCCCGTGCGCCAGACGTTCGTCGCCGAGATGGTGCCGAGCGACAAGCTGTCCAACGCCGTGGGCCTCAACAGCGCGTCGTTCAACGCGGCCCGGTTGATCGGCCCCGGCGTCGCGGGCCTGCTGATCGCCGCGGTGGGCACGGGCTGGGTGTTCATCATCAACGGCATCAGCTTCGGCGCGACCATCTTCGCGCTGTCCCGGATGCGCACGCGCGAGATGCACAAGCTGCCCAGCGCGTCGCGCGAGAAGGGGCAGATCCGCGAGGGCATCCGCTACGTGCGCGGACGCTCCGACATCATCGTCATCATGGTGGTGCTGAGCGTCGTCTCCACGTTCGGGCTCAACTTCCAGCTCACGTCCGCCATGATGGCGCGCGTCGAGTTCGGCATGGGCGCGGGCGAGTACGGGATGCTCGGGTCGATCCTCGCGATCGGCTCGCTGACCGGCGCCCTCATGGCGGCGCGGCGCGAACGGCCGCGCGTGCGCCTCGTGATCGGGTCAGCGTTCGGCTTCGCGGTGGCCACGGGGGTCATGGCCCTCATGCCGAGCTACACGACGTTCGCGCTCGCGTGCATCCCGGTCGGCTTCGCGTCGCTGACCATGATGACCGCGGCCAACACGACCATCCAGATGACGACCGACCCCGTGATGCGTGGGCGCGTCATGTCCCTGTACATGATCGTGTTCCTCGGGGCGACGCCCGTCGGCGCGCCGATCGTCGGCTGGATCGCCGAGGCCTACGGGCCCCGCTGGGCGATCGGGATCGGCTCCATCACGGCGCTCCTGGTCTCGGTGGGTGCAGCGATCTGGGCCATGCGGAACTGGAAGTTCACGGTCAGCTACCGCGTGACGCAGCGCCCGCACCTCCTGGTGACCTACCCCGTGGGCGGCGCTGCGCGGCGCGCGAGCCGCAGCGACACACGCGGGCAGCTGGGCGTCGACGACGCGCAGGACGTGGCCGAGGCGGCCTGACCTCGCTCGGCCGCGGGCCGAGCCGACACGCCAGGAGTGGCCCGCCAGACTTCCCGGGGCGGGCCACTCCTGGCGTGCGGGGGAGGCTCAGGCCAGCGCGTCGACCACGAAGTCGATGCTCTGCGTGAGCAGTTCGACGTCCGTGGGCTCGATCGCGGGGAACATCCCGATGCGCAGCTGGTTGCGGCCCAGCTTGCGGTACGGGAACACGTCGAGGATCCCGTTGGCACGCAGCGCCGCGATGACCTGGGTCGCGTCGATCGACTCGTCCAGGTCGATGGTCCCGACGACGGTGGACCGGTCCTCGGGGCGCGTCACGAACGGCGTGGCCCACTCGCGCGACTCGGCCCACGCGTAGAGCGTGCGTGCCGAGGTCGCCGAGCGGGCGCTCGACCACGCGAGGCCGCCCTGCTCGTTGAGCCAGTCGACCTGCTCGGCGAACGTCACGAGCGTCGAGACCGACGGCGTGTTGAGCGTCTGGTCCTGGCGCGAGTTCGTCAGTGCGGCCTGGAGCGAGAGGAACTCGGGGACCCACCGGTCGCCGGACTCGATCTCCTCGAGGCGCGCGACGGCGTCGGGCGACAGGATCGCGACCCAGAGCCCGCCGTCGGACCCGAAGACCTTCTGCGGCGCGAAGTAGTAGACGTCGGTCTCGGCGAGGTCGACCGGGAGGGCGCCCGCGCCCGACGTCGCGTCCACGAGGGTCAGCGCACCCTGCTCGCGCGAGCCCTGGACGCGGCGCACGGGGGCCATGGCCCCCGTCGAGGTCTCGTTGTGGGGCCAGGCGTAGACGTCGACGCCGTCCGCGAGCTGCGGCACCGCGACCGACCCCGGGGGAGCGGTGAGGACCTGCGAGGGCTCGAGGAACGGCGCGCGCGTGGTCGCGGTCGCGAACTTGGCGCCGAACTCGCCGAACGCGGCGTGCTGGGCGCGCTCGCGCACCAGGCACAGCGTCGCGACGTCCCAGAACGCCGACGAGCCGCCGTTGCCGAGCACGACCTCGTACCCCTCGGGGGCGTCGAACAGGTCCGTGAGACCCGAGCGGATCCGGCGGACAAGGGACTTGACCGGCGCCTGACGGTGGGACGTGCCGAGCACGGACGTGCCGGCCTCGACGAGCGCGCGCACCTGTGCGTCGCGGACCTTGGAGGGGCCGCAGCCGAAGCGGCCGTCGCTGGGCAGCAGGTGCGGGGGGACGGTGATCTGGGTGGGCTCAGGCACAGGGCAACGATAGTCCGGCCTGGCGCGAACACCGGTGGGCGTCCACAATGTCGGTGGCTCGGACCTAAACTAGGGTCAGCGGCCCGCCGGTGCGGCAGGTGCCCCCAAGCCCTCAAGCGACAGGAGCGCGACGTGACCGACCTGATCGACACCACCGAGATGTATCTGAAGACCATCTACGAGCTCGACGAGGAGGGCATCGTCCCCCTGCGTGCGCGCATCGCGGAGCGACTCGGACACTCGGGACCCACCGTCTCCCAGACGGTGGCCCGCATGGAGCGGGACGGTCTCGTCGTCGTGACGGGGGACCGTCACCTCGAGCTCACCCCGGACGGCCACTCCAAGGCCCAGCGCGTCATGCGCAAGCACCGCCTCGCGGAGCGCCTGCTGACGGACGTCATCAAGCTCGACTGGGAGTTCGTGCACGTCGAGGCCTGCCGGTGGGAGCACGTCATGAGCGAGCTCGTCGAGAAGCGCCTCATCGGCCTGCTCGACCACCCGCACTACGACCCGTACGGCAACCCCATCCCGGGGCTCTCGGAGCTGGGTGAGGACATCCAGGAGATCGAGTACCTCGACGGCGTGGTCTCCCTGCCCGCGTACGTGGCCGCCGCGGACCGTGCGGGGCGCGAGCCCGGCGGGCTGCGCGTCGTCGTGCAGCGCATCGCGGAGCCGCTCCAGACGGACACGGACCTGCTGGCCCGCATCGCGGCCGCGGGCATCCTGCCGCGTCAGGAGGTCACGGTCACGCCGGAGGCGGGGTCGTTCACGGTGTCCGCGGAAGGTGCGGAGACGGTCCTCGACCTGCCCGACGACGTCGCTCGCCACATCTTCGTCACCGCGCCCTGAGCGCAGCGCGCGCCGCGTCCTGACGCCGCCCCGCACCCCCTTCGTGGGGTCTGGGGCGGGGTGCGTCCGGACCGTTCACGGGGTGCCCGGGGCAACGATCCTGTGGTGGTTCGTCCTGCTATACCAGGCTTTTCCAGGGCGTCGTGACGGGAACGTGACATTCACCCGGAGGTCGTGTACGTTCGGTTCTGCTTCACGGATGAATCGTCCGTCGAGGCCCTCGCGCGGAACGCCGAACCCTGTCACCGCGAGAGGAGCACCACGACCCGATGACAGGGACGGGGGACCCAAATTCGGGTACCGGAAACGGTGCCCTTGGGGTGAAGCCAGACGGACCTCGGTCCCGACGGCCGGGTGATTCTCCCACCCGAACCCGACAGCTGACCTCGCAGGCGTCCAGGAGAGGTATCCAGTGAACGCAGTCACGACCGGCGCACGCCACCGTGCAGCGCGACGCCCGCTTTCCACACTTGCTTCGGCGGCGACGGCTTCCTCCGTCGGCCGCCGCACCGCTGTCGTCGCTGCCTCGTCGGGACTGATCGTCTCGATGCTCGGCGCGATGCCCGCCACCGCTGCGCCCGTCGACCACGACACGGCCAAGCTCAACACCGTCGACCTGAACGCACTCACGACGCAGGCCCGTGCCGCGCTCGAGTCCGCTCCGTCCGTCACGGTCGCCGCTGAGGCCGGCTTCACGATCGAGAGCGCGGCCGTCGCCGTGACCCCCGCTCCTGAGCCCGAGCCCGAGCCGGTCGTCGAGCGTGCCACGCAGGTCACCTCGCGTTCCGCGGCCCGCACCGCGACCACCTCCGCCACGACCTCCACGACCGAGAAGGCGGCCTCGGTCTCCATCCCGGCCTCGGCCAACGGCAGCGCGATCGTCTCGATCGCCAGCCGCTACGTGGGCGTCCCGTACGTCTACGGGGGCACCACCCCGGACGGCTTCGACTGCTCCGGCTTCACGAGCTACGTCTTCGCGCAGGTCGGCATCACGCTGCCTCGCCAGTCGAGCGCCCAGGGCAACGTCGGCACCAAGGTGTCGCGCGCCGACGCCCAGCCCGGCGACCTGATCTGGACCCCCGGCCACATCTCGATCTACGCCGGCGACAACATGCAGATCGACGCGCCGCGCCCCGGCAAGACGATTCAGTTCCGTCAGATCTGGCAGTCGAACCCCACGTTCATCCGCGTCGCCTGAGAACCCGCAAGGTCCTCTGAGCGGCTCGCTCGCACGGAACCCCGTCGCCCCGCCTCGTGCGGGACGGCGGGGTTCTGTCGTCGGTCCGGTAGTCGGCTCAGGCGGAGTGCTGCGACGGCCCTCCTGCGCCAGGAGACGACGGTCTCGGGAGCTGTTCCGACGCTCGGAAGGTGGGGAAGGGCAGGGACGTCAGCGGTGCTGACACCGCGATGACGTACGACAGGAACGAACCCTGTGCCTCGGTGGACTTTGCCTGTTCTTTCGATAGGTTTGTCTCAGGATGGTGCTTCGCCATCGGGAGGAGATGAAACCATGACTCGTGCAGAGATCGTGCTCGTCGGGGTCGACGGTTCGGCGCCCAGCCTGCACGCCCTGGACTGGGCTGCTGCGTACGCGCGACAGGTCGGCTGGCCCCTGCACGTCGTGTGTTCGTACTCGCTCCCGTCGTTCACCGCGGCCTCGCTCGACGGCGGCTACGCGGCCCTGGACGACACCGCAATCCAGGAGGGCGCCAAGGCCGTCCTGGCCGAGGCGACCCAGCGTGCCGAGGCGGCGGGCGTCAGGACGACCGCCGCGATAGCGACCGGTGACGCCGCAGGTGTCCTGGTCGAGCTCTCCAAGGACTACGGCCTCGTGGTCGTCGGGACACGGGGCCGTGGTGGGTTCACCGAGCGTCTGCTCGGCACCGTCTCGTCGGCGCTGCCTGCGCACTCGCGGTGCCCCACGGTCGTCGTCCCGCTCAAGTCGGGCGGGGACGACGGTGACCTCCCGGCGATCCAGCCGCTCAAGCGGATCGTGGTCGGCGTCGACGGCTCGCCGTCCGCGGACATCGCGCTGCGGCACGCCATCAGGCAGGCCAGGGCGTGGGACGCCGAGCTCGTCGCGGTCGCCGGGGTGCCCGTGGGGGCCGGTGCGGGGCTGCTCGCGTGGCTGCCGGCCTCGATCGACCACCAGCAGGTCCTCGACGACATCACCGAGGGCCTCAACGTCATCGTGGACCGGCACGAGGCCGGGAACCCCGACGTCCCCATCAAGCGGATCGTCCTCGACGGCACGGGCGCCGAGCTCCTCACGGAGTTCTCGACGGCCTCGGACCTCGTCGTGGTCGGGTCGCGCGGGCGCGGAGGGTTCACAGGCCTGCTCCTGGGATCGACGAGCCAGGCCGTCCTGCACCACTCGGCCTGCCCCGTCATGGTCGTGACCAAGCGCTGCGAGGACGAGAAGCCCCCCGCGGCGAAGGACGCGACGACGGACTGACGTCGCCCGCCCACGTGAGCACGCTCGAGCGGGCGTGACCCTCGAGGTCGCGCCCGCTCTGACGTGCCGACGGTCTGGCGGGATCAGTTGCGGGTGCGGTACAGGTGCATCGTGATCGGCGCGAAGACGGCCGTGAGCAGTACCGAGGCCAGCAGCACCCAGCCGATCTGGTCGAACGTCGCGGTGCCCGCCATGAGTGCGCGGACCGCGGTCGCGAGGTGGCTCACGGGGTTGATCTCGGCCCAGGCGCGCAGCGCGGAGGGCATGGTGTCCGGGTTGACGAAGATGTTCGACGCGAAGGTCAACGGCATGAGGACCAGCATCGAGACGCCCATGACCGCGTTGGGGGTGCGCATCACGAGACCCAGGATCGTGAAGATCCAGCTGATCGCGAACGCGAAGACCAGCAGCAGGGCCACGGCCAGCAGGACGCCGACCACCCCGCCGGCGGGCCGGAACCCGATCGCGAGCCCCAGACCCACCGTGATGGCCGACGCGATCGTGTACCGGACCGTGTCTCCCATAAGCGCGCCGACGATCGGGGCGGGACGCCAGATCGGCAGTGACCGGAAGCGGTCGAACACGCCCTTGGTGATGTCCGTGTTGAGGGTGAACCCCGTGTAGACCGTGATGATCAGGACCGTCTGCACCAGGATGCCCGGCAGCAGGTACTGCAGGTAGGTCGTGGTGTCCCCGGCGATCGCCCCGCCGAACAGGTACGTGAACATGAGCGTGAAGATGATCGGCGTCAGCGTGACGTCGAACAGCTGCTCGGGGACGTGCTTGATCTTGAGCAGGGCCCGCCACGCGAACGTCAGGGTGTTGGCGAGCGGCGAGGGTCGGGTCGGGTGCTGGTCGATCGCGATGGCCTCGCGCAGGGTCTGTGCCTCCGGGGTGGTGATCACCTCGGTCTGGGTCGCGGCCATCAGGCCACCTCCTCAGCGTCGTTCGCCGTGTCGCGGTCGTTCGCCGTGTCGCGGTCGTTCATGGCACCTCGGCCGTTCGTGGCGACTCCGTCGTCCTGGTCCTCCTCGTCGACCGGCTGGCCCGTGAGAGCCAGGAAGACCTCGTCGAGGCTCGGTTGCCCCAGCGTGAACTCCGGTACCGCGATGCCCGCGTCCGCGAGAGCGGGCAGGAGCTGTGCCGCCAGGTCCGCGCCGTCGTCGGGCACGCGCGCCGAGAACGCGTACGGGTCCGGCGCGAGCACGACCTCCGCGCGCAGGACGCGCTCGACGATCTCCGCGGCCCGGAGCCGGTCGCCCGAGTCCGCGAGCCGCAGGCTCACCGACCCTTCGCCGACCGAGCGCTTGAGCTCGGTCGCGGTGCCCTCGGCGATGACCTTGCCGTGGTCGATCACGGCGATGCGGTCCGCGAGCTGGTCGGCCTCCTCCAGGTACTGGGTCGTGAGCAGCACGGTCGCGCCGTCCGCCACGAGCACGCGCACGATGTCCCACACCTGGTTGCGGCTGCGCGGGTCGAGCCCTGTGGTCGGTTCGTCGAGGAACAGCACCCGCGGGCTCATGACGAGGCTCGCGGCGAGGTCGATGCGGCGGCGCATGCCGCCCGAGTACGTCTTGACGGGCCGGTTCGCGGCCTCGGCGATGCCGAACGCCTCCATGAGGTCCATGCCCCGGCGCCTGGCCGCGGGCTTCGAGAACCCGTAGAGGCGCGCGATGACGATGAGGTTCTCCGCGCCGGTCAGGTCCTCGTCGACCGACGCGTACTGGCCCGTGAGGCCTACGAGCGAGCGGACGGCGTCGGGCTGGGCCAGGACGTCGTGCCCCAGGACGTGGGCTGTTCCCGCGTCGGGGCGCAGGAGGGTCGTGAGCATGCGGACGGCCGTGGTCTTGCCCGCGCCGTTGGGACCGAGGACCCCGTAGACCGTGCCGGTCGGCACGGCGAGGTCGATCCCGTCGACGGCCCGGGTCTCCTTGAAGTGCTTGACGAGGCCATGGGCCTCGATCGCGAGATCTGGTGCGCTGGTCATACGTGCTCCCTGTGTCGTGGGTGGTGCACGGGTCTGTCCAGGGTCGACCTGCGGCGGCGCGAGAACTCATCGGTGCCGCTCGGCCGAGATCTCCATCATGCGACGACGGGCGGCCCCGGACCAGGGGTCCGGGGCCGCCCGTCGGGTGCGGTGCAGGTCAGGCGTCCGCTGCGGCCTTCTCCGCCGCGGCGAGCAGGACGCACGTCGCGACGCCGTCGATCGCGACGCGGACCTCGTCGAGCGGGGGCAGCGTGGGGGCCAGACGGATGTTGGCGTCCTGCGGGTCCTTGCCGTACGGGAACGTGGCACCCGCGGGCGTCAGGGCGATGCCTGCCTCCTTGGCGAGCTGGACCACGCGCGCCGCGGTGCCCGGCACGACGTCGAGCGACACGAAGTACCCGCCGAGCGGCGCGGTCCAGGACGCGACGCCGTCCGTGCCGAGGCGCTCTCGCAGGATCGTGTCGACGGCCTCGAACTTGGGCGCGATCACGTCGCGATGCTTGCGCATGTGGGCGCGCACGCCCTCGGCGTCGCCGAAGAACTCGGCGTGCCGGAGCTGGTTGACCTTGTCCGGGCCGATCGACTGGGCTGCGAGGTGCTTCTTGTACCAGGAGATGTTGGCCGGGGAGGAGCCCAGGAACGCGACCCCCGCGCCGGGGAACGTGATCTTGGAGGTCGAGGCGTAGAGCAGCACACGGTCCGGGTTGCCGGCCTCGGCGGCCAGGGCCAGCGCGGGCGCGGACTCGGTCTCGACGTCCGTGAGGTGGTGCACCGCGTACGCGTTGTCCCACATGATGCGGAAGTCGGGGGCTGCGGCAGGCATCGAGACGAGACGCTGGGCGACCTCGCGCGAGACGACCGAGCCGTCCGGGTTCGCGTAGGTGGGCACGACCCACATGCCCTTGATGCTCGGGTCGTCCGCGACGAGCGCGGCGACGGCCTCGGCGTCGGGACCGTCGGCCGTCATGGGGACGGTCACCATCTCGATGCCGAACGCCTCGCACAGCGTGAAGTGGCGGTCGTAGCCCGGGACCGGGCACACGAACCGGACCTTCTCCTCGCGCGACCAGGGGCGCTCGGAGCCGGGCAGACCGAACAGCATCGCGAACGCGAGCGTGTCGTGCATGAGCGTGAGGCTCGCGTTGCCGCCCGCGAGGAGCTGGGCGACGGGGACGTCGAGCAGCTCGGCGAAGATGCGGCGGATCTGCGGCAGGCCGTCGAGCCCGCCGTAGTTGCGCACGTCGGTGCCGTCGGCGTCGGTGACCGTTCCTGCGCCCGGCAGTGCCAGGAGGGCGTCGGAGAGGTCGAGCTGCTCGGCGGAGGGCTTGCCGCGCGTCAGGTCGAGCTTCAGGCCGAGGGACTGCAGGTCAGCGTAGGCCTGCTGCCACTCGGCGAGGCGGGTGGAGGTGTCAGAGGCAGGAGTGGTCACCCTCCGGACTCTACCGATCTGCGGCGAGCTGCGTCAGGGCGTCACGCAGAGCGGCCATCCCGAGGTCGAGGTCTGGACGTTCGATCACGAGCGGGGGCGCGAGCCGGATGGTCGAGCCGTGCGTGTCCTTGGCCAGGACGCCGCGCGCGAGCAGGGCCTCGCACAGGTCGCGGCCCGTCCCGCGGGCCGGGTCGAGGTCGATCCCGGCCCACAGCCCCACGCCTCGCACACCCGTCAGTAGCCCGTCGTCGACGAGGCCCGCGAGGCGTTCGTGCAGGTGCTCGCCCAGGTCGCGGGTGCGGGCCTGGAGCTCGCCTGTCTCGAGGAGCCCGACGACCGCGAGGCCGACCGCGCACGCGAGCGGGTTGCCGCCGAACGTCGATCCGTGCGTCCCGGGCGTCAGCACGTCCAGGATCTCGTGCCTCCCGACGACCGCCGAGACCGGTACGACGCCGCCGCCCAGGGCCTTGCCGAGCGTCACGAGGTCCGGCTTCACGTCCCACAGCTCGCACGCGAGCGTGGTCCCGGTCCTGCCCAGGCCGGACTGGATCTCGTCCGCGATCAGCAGGACGTCTCGCTCGTCGCACACGCGGCGCAGCGCGGGCCAGTAGTCGTCCGGGGGCACGACGACGCCCGACTCTCCCTGGATCGGCTCCATGAGGACGGCGACCGTGGTCTCGTCGATCGCGTCCGCGACGGCGCGCGCGTCGCCGTACGGCACGAGGCGGAAACCAGGTGTGAACGGGTCGTACCCGTCGCGCGCGTCGGGGTCGTCGGAGAACGACACGATGGTCGTGGTCCGTCCGTGGAAGTTCCCGTGCCCGACGACGATGCTCGCCCGCCCGGCCGGCACGCCCTTGACCTCGTAGCCCCACTTGCGGGCGATCTTGATCGCGGTCTCGACGGCCTCGGCGCCCGTGTTCATGGGCACCATCACGGCGCTGCCGCCGTCGCCGGGACGGCCCCCGTCACCTGCTCGCCCGGCCGACGTGACCGGGGCGGCGCCCTGGACGAGCGGCCCGACCAGGCGCGTGAGCCGGTCCGCGAACGGGTGCAGCAGGTCGTGGTCGAACGCGCGCGACGTGAGCGTGACGCGCCCGAGCTGCTCGGTCGCGGCAGCGATCAGCCCGGGGTGGCGGTGCCCGAAGTTCAGGGCCGAGTACCCCGCGAGCAGGTCGAGGTAGCGGCGGCCCGCGACGTCGGTGACCCAGGCGCCGTCGCCCGTCGCGATCGTCACGGGCAGCGGGTGGTAGTTGTGCGCGAGCGAGTCGTGGCGTCGGCTTCCGGTGCCCGACGGCGCCGCTCCCGTCGTGCGGGCCGGTGCGGCGTCGGCGGTGGTGCCCGGGCTGGGCGCGGGGGTGGGGACCGCCTGGCTCTGGGCGCTCACGGCCGGATCTCCAGGGTGCAGCACTTGGACCCGCCGCCCCCGCGCAGCAGCTCCGATGTGTCGACCCCGATGGTCTCGTAGCCCCGCTCGGCCAGCGCCGCGGCGAAGCGGGTCGCCGCCGGGGTGTGGATCACGTGCAGCCCGTCGCTCACGGCGTTGAGGCCCAGGACCAGCGCGTCGTCCTCGGGCGCGTGATGGGCGTCGGGGTAGCGCTCGGCCAGGAGCTCCTGGGACGCGGGGGAGAAGGCCGGCGGGTAGTAGGCGACGTCGACCGTCGCCTCGGCGCGAGCACGCGTGAGGTGCGCCGCGTCGCGCGGGGGAGCGGCGCCGTCGGGCAGGGGGGAGAGGAGAGGTGGCGGCGTGCCGTCCGGCGCGACACGCGGAGTGCCCGCGCCGCCGCCGCTGCCCTCGCTGCCGCGCAGGACCACGAGCGCGGTGTCGAGGTGGTAGAAGCGCGGATCGACGAGCTCGAGCGTGAGGACCTCGCGGCCCCACAGGTCGGCCGCCTCCTGGTGGGCGCTGACCTCGGTGCGGAATCCCGTCCCGGCCAGGACGACGTCGCCCGCGACGAGCAGATCTCCCTCGCCCTCGTTGACGTGGTCGGCCGAGTGGGTCACGTAGCCGCGGTCCGCGAACCACTTGAGGTACGCGGGCCCCTCGGGGGCGCGTTCGGGGTGCCGGAAGAGCGCCGAGTAGACCAGGCCGTCGACGACGGTCGCGCCGTTGGCCGCGTAGACCATGTCGGGCAGGCCGGGTTCCGGCTCGATGAGGTCGACCTGGTGCCCGAGGTCGAGGTACACGTCGCGCAGGCGCTCCCACTGGGAGACGGCGAGCGCGGTGTCGACGGGGCGGGCGCGGTCCATCCAGGGGTTGATCTCGTAGCTGACCGTGAAGTACGTGGGGCGGCACATCAGGAAGTGCCGCGGGGTCTGCGTGGGACCCGGGGTGCTGGTCGTCATCTGCGCCTCTGTCGTGGTCTCGGTGGGCGTGGGACGTGCGACGGTGCGGGGTGTGCGTCGTTGCACGGTGACTGCTGCGGTCCCGGGTCGCGAGCCGGTCCGGGTCCTTCAGGTCACTGTACGACCCGGACGGTGTCTTGGGTGGTCGGCCGGCGGCCGACGGAAGGTCTCGACACTCGATCGAGATCAGGGGTTGACTATCGATACGTCAGCGATATATCTTTAACTCATCGACGCAGAGGGTGCGGAACAGCGCACCGCGTCGAGGACCCGGATGTCAGGCCGAGGGCCCGTCGCAGAACCGACGAGAACCCGCCGGCACCCGCCACCCGAGCCCAGCGCTCGGGCCGCCCCGCAGAGGGGCTCCACAGACAGAACAGACTCATCACAGGAGACACCACATGCGTACCCCCCACCAGCACCCAGAATCTTCCCGTCCGCCCCGCGACCGTTCCGGCCGCGCAGGCGCATTCGACTCCTTCGAGGGCCGACCCCGTCGCCGACGCGACGACTTCCCCGAGTCCGGAGAGGGCTTCGGCCCGGACTTCGGCGCCGACTTCGGCGGGCCCCGCGGTCGCCGTGGCGGCCGACCCGACGGCTCCGGCCGCGGTGAGCCCGGTCGCGGACCCGAGGGGTCGGGCCGACCGGGGCGTGGCCCCGACGGCCACCACGGTCACCCGGGTCACCACGACCATCACGAGCACGGCGGATCCGACGAGCGCTTCGACGACCGGTTCGAAGGACGCGGGCCCCGCGGGCACCGTGGCGGACCCGGTGGTGGCCCTCGCGGGCACCGCGGCCCTGGCGGCCGTGGCCCCGGCGGTCGTGCCGGGCGCGGTGACATCCGCGCCGCGGTCCTGCTCCTCCTGACCGAGGCGCCCATGCACGGGTACCAGATCATCCAGGAGATCGGCGAGCGCACCTCGGGTGCGTGGCGTCCGAGCCCCGGCGCGATCTACCCGGCGCTGAGCCTGCTCGAGGACGAGGGCCTCGTGACCATCACGGCCGAGGGCGGGCGCAAGCTCGCGAGCCTCACCGACGACGGTCGCACCTACGTCACCGAGCACGCCGACGAGCTCGGCTCTCCCTGGCAGGACGCGGCCGACGGCGGCGTCCGCCCGGCGCGGCAGCTCCGAGGTTCGCTCCAGCAGGTCGCCGAGGCGCTCCGGCAGGTCGCCCGGTCGGGCTCGGACGAGCAGGTGGCCCAGGCCGTCGCGCTCCTCGAGCGCACGCGCCGCGAGCTCTACCTGATCCTCGCGGGACCGTCCGACGCGTCGGCCGCCGCAGCGACGGGTTCGGGGGCTCCGACCGACGTCGACCCCACGATCGTCGACGCGGCCGCGGACGCCAGCCCGGAGCCCACCGACGGCACCGAGGACGCGCCGCAGGCGTGAATCTCGGCAGGTCGTGACCGTCGCCGAGCATGCGGTGGGCGTCAGGAACCGGCTGGTTCTGAACGACGACCGCATGCTCGACGAACGACGACCGCATGGTCGGCTCGGCGACGAGCCGATGACCGACCGGTGACCCACCGGTCACCCGGGCCCCTAGGGTCCGTGCAGGCATGGTGCCGGCGCGGACCCCAGGGGCCGTTCGTCGTGCCCGGGGATGCGCCCGCCGCCGAGCATGCGCTTGGCGTCAGGAATCGGCTGGTTCCGAGCGACGACCGCATGGTCGACGAACGACGACCGCATGCTCGGCAGGGGCCACACACGGATCTCGGCGCCGGCCGATGGGCCGACGGGGCCGACGGGGCGTCGGTGTCAGAGCCCGCGCGCGACGATCCGGTCCAGGCGGCGCAGCGACAGCCGGATCATGAGGTCCAGCACGCGCGCGGCGAGCGGAGCGGTCACGGCCCGAGGCAGAGGGCCCGCGAGGTACACGTCCTCCCACCAGGTCACGGCGCAGCGTGCGACGGGCTCGCGCGGGGTCGCAGCCGGCAGGTGATGGGCCGCGAGGGGCACGACGACGATCCCCGCCTCCCCGAGCAGCACGGGCCCGAGCTTCAGGTACGTCGCGCGACCGGCCTGGCCGCTGGGACCTGGCCGTTCCCACGTCGTGATCCGCATGCGGTCGGGGAAGCCCGGGGCGCCCTGCGGCGCGAAGGGGCCCGAGACCATGGTGAACTCAGCGCCGACCCCCGGCTTCCAGGCCGTCGCCGGGAGCGGGGAACCGTCCCGGCCGTGGAACGTCCCACGACTCAAGGGGACCCAGCGTGGGTGCGTGCGCACGTCCGCGACCAGGGCGAAGGCCCGCTCGGCGCTGAGGGGCAGGACGTGCGTGAGCTCGACCCGGCCGGGGCCGCCCGAGGTACGGCCGGGGCCCTGGTGGCGCTCTGCCGTCACGAAGACTTCTTGGACCGGCGCCAGCGCACCGACCGGATGCCGCGCGGCGCACCGTCGGTGCCGGTCTCGCCACGGCGTGCTGCCGCCCGTTCGGCCGCCTCGTCGACGACTCCCGGCCCGGTGCCGGGTACGGGGGCGTCGACCAGGCTGAGCCGGTCGGCAGGTGCGGGGACGAGCAGAGGGGGAGCGGCGCCGTCGGGCACCTCGATGACCTCCAGGACAGGCCGGAACGCCGGGGGCGGCGGTCCGAAAGCCCGCCGGGACTGGCTGATCACGGTCTTGCCGAGGGCCCGCGCGCCCGCGACGCCCACGACCGCGCCCACACCGAACGGCACGAGCCGCCCGATCGCGAGGCCGCCGTGCTTGACCATCTGCGTGCGCATGAACTTGTTCGTCAGGGCCTTGTTGACCTGCTTGAGCGTGCTCGACGGCATGCTCGTCATGAGCACCTTGCCCCACGCGAGCGCCGACCCGCCCGACGCCTTCTCGACCGCCTGGGATCCCTTGTCCCCGAGGACCGAGGCCATGAGGAGGGCGCGGCGGCGCGCGGCGTCGTCGACCTCGAAGCCGTACACGTCCGCGACCGCGAGCGAGAACGCGGCCGACGACCCGAAGAACGTCGCGACGTCGCTCGCGGTCAGCGCGATGCCCACACCCGTGCCGACGGCCGGGAACGCCGCGGCGGCACCCACCGCGCCGCCCGCGGTCCCGATGACCATGAGGTACTCGCGCTCGAGGATCCCGATGATCTGCGCGGGTGACGAGTGCGGGTTGCGGCGGCGCAGGCCGTCCACGTGCGCGTGGATGACCGACGACGGGATGGTGACGGCCTTGTCCAGGGCCGCGTCGAGCAGCGGCGTGCTGCGCAGGTCGCCCCAGTCCTCGGTGGGCTGGCCCTCGGGCGCGTCCTGGACCGCGGTCAGGTGCCCGTACTGCGGCTCCGGCCGGACGCTGTCCGACGTTCCCCAGACGGCCACCTGGGACTCGGTGTCCTTCTTCTTGCGACCCATCGGACGACTCCCTCCTGTGGCGGCTGCTGCCCCTCGTGCCCCGGACCGCGGTGCCACGTGTCGACTACTCGCCGACCGCACCCACGACCGGGCCGAAGGTGTGCTCCACTGTCGCACCGTTCTTGACGGTACGCCCCACGGTGCACGTGGTCTCGATCGCGCGGTCCGCGACCTTGAGGAGGCGCTCGCGCGCGTCGTCCTCGAGACCCGACAGATCGATCTCGAAGTGCTCCGTGATGGCCGTGTACCGGTCCTCGGCCATGTCCTTGGCGCCGTCGACGCGGATCGTCACCTGGTAGTCGTCACCCAGCCGGCGCGCGAACGGTGCGTCGCTGCTCATGCCCGCGCACGCGGCGAGCGCGATCTTGAGGAGCTCACCCGGCGTGAAGACGGCCCCTTCGCTCGCCGGGCCGATCGACACGCTCGCGCCGCGCGCCGAGAAGCCGGTGTACGTGCGGGTGCCGGTGCGCTCGACCCACAGGGCGTCCGTCGGGGACGGCGACGACGTGGGGATCTCTTCGGCTGCGGCTGCGGTGTTCGTCATGCTGCTGATCTTTCCATCCTCGGGGTACGGCCGTTCCGTGCGACCGGTGCCCGGACCAACGCCGCCGGGGGACCGCGCATTCCCCGCGCGGGCGTCAGGGATGTTCGACGTAGGTGCTGCCGGGGCCTCCGGTGATTCCGAGGAACTCGACGAGCCGTGCCTGGAGGTGCGCGATCGCCCGGGCATCCTCCTCAGGGTGGTGGAGAGCGTTCTCGTCCCGTCCCGGGAGGACTTCCGCGAGCAGGGCGGCGCTCCATGTCAGTGGGCTGCTGCCGTGGGCGGTCTTCTCCCCGAGCCGGGCCCGGAATCCGTCGAGCACCCCGTCGTCGCGTGCCGTCCCGAACCCCTCGACGAAGCTGCAGACCCGTTCGTACGTCTCGCGACCGATGAACATGCCCGGGCGGGTCAGCACGGTGTCGGTCAGGTACTCCCAGGGCTGCATCCGCTGAGGCTAGCGTCACGCCGGTCACGGAGCTCGTTGGTGATCGCCAGATCGGGAGCATCAGGTGAGGACGGCAGCTGAGAACGCCCTGGGCACGACCGCTCGGCGTGACGGGCAAGAGTGTCTCGGCGGTCTCCTAGGTGTTCGGCGGGGGTGTCGATCGGAGCGATTCTGGTCGTCGAGCCAGGACGGTGGACAGAGAGCTGGTGGCATCGATCCACCATGCCAGTCGCGGAGCGATCCGTTCGGCTGTGCCGAGGATGCGGGTGTATTCCGCATTCAGGTCGTAGTGGATCAGCGGCTCGTGGTGAGCGATGCGGTTCCGGAGCTTGCGAATCTCGTCGATCTCCGCATGCAGGGTTTCCCGTCGCGCGTTGCTGAACGCCTGCTTGAGGGCTGGCGCCCAGAGGGTTCTGTTGTACCCGTCTGCGAGCAACGACCACCAGAACCCCAGGCTGAGCTCGGCAACGACTCGTCCAGGAACGATCTCGCGGCCAGCTTTGGTGACTGTGCGCTTCGCAGAAGCGATGTTGCGCCTGGTGCTGTCGGTGAGACCGATCGAGTCCTGGTCGAACCAGGGGGAGTCGGCGGTGCCGAACGTCTTACCAAGCTGGGAGTCGATCGAATTTCGCAAGGCAACCTCGAAGTAGTGGATCGACGTGAACAGCGTCCCGGAGACGTCAAGGTTCCACTGGTAGAGCTCAAGTGCACGCTTCATGTTTCCGTCGCACTCGTCGGTGTACGTAGACAGTCGGGGAACCGACAGGAGGCGCACCATCTCGTCGCGTACGGGTGGGTAGATCGACACGCGGGCTCCGTCGCTCGGTGGTGTGAAGTACCGAGACTAGCGGCATCGCTCGTCTAGGCGATCGTCGGGCCGTGTAGTAGATTCGGTGCACACACAGAGAGCCCCGGGATCAACGGCCTACCCACCACGGTGAGGGAAACCCCCCGGGGCCTTGTGCTGTCCAGGCACAGGACGCGTCGGCTAACCGTTCCGTCGACCTCTTCTAGACTGGCACCCGTGGTCACCGTCAGCGACAGCTCCAGCGCGCCCAGCAACCCACCCGTCCCGACGCCCTACGAGGACCTCCTCCGGCTCGTCCTGGAGACCGGGACGCACAAGTCGGACCGCACGGGGACGGGGACGCGCAGCGTGTTCGGCCACCAGATGCGCTTCGACCTGTCGCAGGGCTTCCCGCTCGTGACGACCAAGCGCGTGCACCTGAAGTCGATCGTCTACGAGCTGCTGTGGTTCCTGCGGGGCGACTCGAACGTGCGCTGGCTCCAGGAGCACGGCGTGAAGATCTGGGACGAGTGGGCCGACGAGGACGGCGAGCTGGGCCCCGTCTACGGCGTCCAGTGGCGCTCGTGGCCCACACCGGACGGGCAGCACGTCGACCAGATCAGCCAGGTCCTCGAGACGCTGCGCACCAACCCGGACTCGCGCCGCATGATCGTCTCGGCGTGGAACGTGGGCGAGCTCGACAAGATGGCCCTGCCGGCCTGCCACATGATGTTCCAGTTCTACGTGGCCGACGGCAAGCTCTCGTGCCAGCTCTACCAGCGCAGCGCGGACCTGTTCCTGGGCGTCCCGTTCAACATCGCCTCGTACGCGCTGCTCACGCACATGGTCGCGGCGCAGTCCGGCCTGGAGGTCGGCGACTTCGTGTGGACGGGCGGCGACTGCCACATCTACGACAACCACGTCGAGCAGGTGCGCGAGCAGCTGAGCCGCGAGGCCTACCCGGCGCCCACCCTGCGCCTGGCCCCGCGCGACTCCTTGTTCGACTACACGTACGAGGACGTCGAGGTCGTGGGCTACCAGCACCACCCGACGATCAAGGCACCGGTGGCGGTGTGAGCCGTCCGACCGTCGGACTGGTCTGGGCCCAGGCGCACGATGCCGCGGGCCGCCCGGTGATCGGCGCGGGTGGTGTCATGCCGTGGCACCTGCCCGAGGACCTCGCGCACTTCCGTCGCGTCACCACGGGTCACCCGGTCGTGATGGGGCGCGTCACGTGGGACTCGCTGCCTCCGCGCTTCCGCCCCCTGCCGGGGCGCGTCAACGTGGTCGTGACGCGCCAGGAGGGCTGGGTGCCCGACGACGCCGCTCACCCGGGCGCCACCGGCACCGGCGTCGTGGTCGCCTCGTCCGTCGAGGAGGGGCTCGCGCTCGCGTCGGCTGCTGCCGAGGAGTCGGGCTCGGGGCAGGTCTGGGTCATGGGGGGCGCGCAGGTGTACGCCGCGGCCCTGCCGCTCGCGGACCGCTGCGTCGTGACCGAGATCGACCTCGAGGTCGACGGCGACGCGTTCGCGCCGGCGCTCGCGGCAGGTCCGGCGGGTGGCTGGGAGCTCGTGGCCGGCGGCCCGGGCGCACCGGACGACGGCTGGCAGACCTCGGCAGCAGGTGTTCGGTTCCGGATGCTCACGTACGCACGGCGGAGCTAGCGCACGGTCGAAGGCGCCTGCGCGTGCGCTCGCGCGCACCCTGGTCGATCCTTGTCCTGCACGGGCGGCGCGACGACGGTCGCCCGACGTGACCTGCGACCACGGAGGCCCCGCATGACGACCGAGACCACGCTCGCCGAGTCCTTCGACGGCCGACGCTTCACCTACCGCGTCCCGCGGGTGTCGAGCATCGGCCCGGGAGACTTCGTGACCATCGGCGTCGCGTTCCCCGAGACCGCGGAGCACCCCGGCGAGGCCCTCGTCATGGGGCAGGTCCTGACGCGGGCGACCAAGGCGGGGGACGCCGTCGGGCACGGGCGGATCCTCGGGGAGCTCCGCCCGGACGGCACGGTCGTCACGTCGGGGGGCGACCCGTTCACCTCGCAGGACCTCGCCCCCGCCGGGGCGGGCGTGCTCGAGGCGCTCCAGGCGCGCGAGCGCGCGACCCTGCGGATCGGCGACCTCCACCACAGCCGGGGCAACGTCGACGCGCTGCTCCAGCCGCACCGGTTCAACCGGCACACGTTCTTGTGCGGGCAGTCGGGCTCGGGCAAGACGTACGCGCTCGGCGTCCTTCTCGAACAGCTCCTCATCGACACCGACCTGCCCATGGTCATCCTCGACCCGAACTCGGACTTCGTGCGGATCGGCGAGCTGCTCGAGTCCGCATCGCCCGGGGACGCCGAACGGCTGCGCGAGCTCGACGTGCGCGTCCTGCGCAACGACGGCGAGCACCACCCCGTCACCGCGCGGCTCACCGCGATGGAGGCCGCGAGCCAGGCGGCGGTGCTCCAGCTCGACCCGTTGACCGACCGCGGCGAGTACAACACGTTCCTGCGGATGCTCGAGAGCGCGACCGGCCCCGAGGTCGGGGCCGCCGCCCCCGCTGCGAGGCCGCCCAGCATCGCGACCGAGGGCATGCTGAACCCGCACTCGATCCCGTCGGCCCTGCGCGCCACGGGCGAGGCCGACGCGCTGCGGCTCGCGCAGCGTGTCGAGAACCTGGGGATCCTCGACTGGGACGTCTGGGCGGGGGTCGGGCAGTCCGTGAGCGAGGTGCTCGACGAGGGCCCGCGCGCGGTCGTGGTCGACCTCGGCAGCCTGCACACGCACGAGGAGCAGCTCGCGGTCTCGCTCGCCCTGCTCGACGACCTGTGGGCCGACCGTGCCACGCGCAAGCCTCGCCTGATCGTGATCGACGAGGCGCACAACGTGGTCTCGGCCGAGCCCGCGACCCAGCTCCAGCGGCTCACGACCGAGCGCGTGATCCAGATCGCCGCCGAGGGACGCAAGTTCGGGCTGTGGCTGCTGCTCTCGACGCAGCGGCCCTCCAAGATCCACCCGAACGTGCTCTCGCAGTGCGACAACGTGATCGTCATGCGCATGAGCTCGCCCGCCGACCTGGTCGAGCTCGAGGCCGTCTTCGGGTTCGCACCGCCCGAGCTGCTCGCCGCGACGCCGTTCTTCCACCAGGGCGAAGCACTCATCGCGGGCGGGTTCGTGCCGGCCCCCGCGATCATCCAGATGGGCGCCCGGCGCACGGTCGAGGGCGGTTCCGACGTGCCGGTGCCGATGCCGGGCTAGACGCCCGCTCCGGCCCCCACGCCCGCGCCCCCGGGTCGGGCCGGCTCGGCGGCCCGCCCCGGCCGCGCGCCCGCAGCACCCGGTAGCCGTGCGACGACCGTCAGCCCGCCGCCCTCGCGCGGCTCTGCGGTGACCTCGCCGTCGTGCGCGGCCGCGACCGAGCGGACGATCGACAGGCCCAGCCCCACACCGCCGCGCACGTACCCGCCCTGCCGGTCGGCCACGGCCCCGTCGCGCCCGAGCCGCCGGAACGGCTCGAACAGCGCCTCGACCTCGTACGACGGGACGACCGGGCCCGTGTTGGACACCGCGACCTCGACGGTCCCGCCCGGACCGGGGCGCGTCGCGACAGCGACCCGGCCGCCGGGCTCGTTGTAGCGCACGGCGTTGTCGACGAGGTTCTGGACGAGGCGCTCGAGCAGCACGGCGTCGCCGAGCAGGGGCGTCGGTGCCGTGTCGAGGCGCAGGTCGACGCCGGCGTCGCGCGCCGAGACCCCGGCGGTCGCGACGGCCTGCGCGGCGACCTCGGCAAGGTCCACGGTCTCGGTGACGATCGGCGCGCGGTCCGCGGCGGCGAGCGTGAGGAGCCCTTCGATCAGACGTTCCTGGCGCGCGTTGACCGCGAGCAGCGTCGCACCCAGGTGACGCGTGTCCTGGTGCGTCTCGGGGTCGTCGAGCGCGACCTCGAGGACGGTACGGCTGATGGTCAGCGGGGTGCGCAGCTCGTGCGAGGCGTTGGCGACGAAGCGCCGCTGCCCGTCGAACGACCGGTCGAGGCGTTCGAGCATCGCGTCGAACGTGTCGGCGAGGTCCTTGAGCTCGTCGTCGGGCCCGGAGTGCGCGATGCGCTCGTGGAGGTTGGTGTCCGCGACGCGCCGGGCCGTGGCCGTGATCCGGTGCAGCGGCGCGAGCACGCGCGAGGACATGACCCAGCCGAAGCCCACCGCGAGGACTCCGATCCCGAGCAGCGCCACGACGGACCACGTGAGGACCGTGCGCAGCGTCTGGTCGCGGGCTTCCTGGTTGTTGAGCTGGACGACGTCGCGCAGGTCGGTGAAGGACCCGGTGCTGGAGGTGACCGTCGCGGCGGGCGTCAGGTCCTCGACCGGGCTGTACGGGTAGGCCTCGCCCGTGATCAGCGCGGCCGTCGAGGCCGGGTCCAGGGTCGCGTACAGGCTGGGGTCGGTCGCCTGGACGGCGCCGACCGCGATGCCCACCGAGTCGAGCGGCTGCCGGTCGATCGCCGCGGCGAGGAGGGCGTACAGGACGGCGATCAGGACGGCCCCGGCGACGGCGAACGCCGCGGCGTAGACGGCCGTGAGGCGAGCGCGCAGCGTGGGGCGCAGCACTGGGCGCGGGAGCGGCCTCATGCGACCCGGTACCCGACACCCGTGACGGTCTCGACGAGCGAGGCGTCCTCGAGCTTGCGGCGCAGCTGCTTGATGGTGAAGCGCACGACGCCCGTGAACGGGTCGATGTTCTCGTCCCAGACCTTCTCGAGCAGGTGCTCGGCCGACACGGGCCGCCCGTCGGCGCGCAGCAGCTCCTCGAGCACGCCGAACTCCTTGCGCGACAGGTGCACGAACCTCCCCTCGCGGTAGACCTCGTGCCGGCTCGTGTCGAGGCGCAGGCCCGAGCGTTCGAGCACGGGCGGGGCAGCGGGGCGCGCCCGCCGGCCGAGGGCCCGGACGCGGGCACTGAGCTCGGCGAACGCGAAGGGCTTGACGAGGTAGTCGTCGGCGCCCAGGTCGAGCCCGTTCACGCGGTCCAGCACGCCGCCCGATGCCGTGAGCATGAGGACCCGCGCGTCGCCGCCCGAGGCCACGAGCGCCCGGCACACGTCGTCGCCGTGGACGCCGGGCAGGTCCCGGTCGAGCACGACGACGTCGTACGCGTTCACGTCGATCCGCGCCAGGGCCTCGTGCCCGTCGAGCGCGACGTCGACCGCCATCGCGAGCCGTCGCAGTCCCGTCGCGACGGCCTCCGCGATCAGCTCCTCGTCCTCCACCACCAGTACTCGCACCTGAGGAGCATGCCGGTGGGCACTGTGAGATCTCTGTGAGGTCGCGGCTCACGGCAGCCTCACGGGCCGCCCGCTGAACTGTTCGAGCACCCCGTCTCCGAGGCCCGTGCGGCCCGGGGACCGACCACGACGTGAGGACGCACCATGACCATCCACCAGACCCCGGCCCCGACCACGGGGCGCAGCAGAGTCCGCTCGCGTCGCAGCGCGGCGTCGGTCGCGTTCGTCGTCGCGCTCCTGTCGGTCACGCTCTCGGCGTGCGCGCCCGACGACGCCCCGGGCGTCGCGAGCGCGGGTGGCGGCAAGGGCGAGACCAGCCAGGCGAAGGACGGGAAGTCGTACGAGGACATGACCGACGCCGAGCGCGACGACCTGTCCCGCAAGTTCGCGGGCTGCATGCGGGACAACGGTGTGGACATGCCCGACCCGGACTCCGAGGGCGGTGTCGCGATCACCTCGGAGGCCGGCGGCGACATGGAGGAGATGGACAAGGCCTTCGAAGCCTGCAAGGACTTCTTGCCCAACGGCGGTGAGCCGGTGAAGCCGAGCGCCGAGGACCTCGAGTCGCAGCGCGAGTTCGCGAAGTGCATGCGCGAGAACGGGGTGGACATGCCCGACCCGGACCCGAACGGGGGCATGACCGAGGCGCTCCAGGTGCCCGAGGACCTCGACGCGTTCGACGCGGCGCTCGAGGCGTGCAACGGCGAGGGCGGCGCGAGCCTCTCGGTCGGCGGCGCGGTCACGGAGAGCGGCGAGTGAGCCGTCGGAAGCACGTCGCCCCGGACGGCGACCCCCTGGACGCCGGGAAGACGGCGACGGGCGAGGCCGCCCCGCGACGGAGGCGTCGCCGCGGGGCGATTGTCGGCGGGGTTGCCGGCGCCGTCGTGATCGGCGCCGGGGCCGTCCTGGTCCTGGGCGGGTTCGGCCGGGGTGGCGAACCCGTTCCGGAGGCGTCCGGACCGGGATCGACCGCGACCGTGACCCGGCAGACGCTCGTCGAGCGGAGCACGGTCAAGGGCGCGCTGGGGTACGGCGAGGCCGTCGTCCAGGGACACCAGGGCGCGGGCGGCGACGGCGGGGGAGGAGGCGGGACCGTGACCTGGTTGCCCGGGGTGGGCGACGTCGTCGACCGCGGGGGTGTCCTCTTCAAGGTCGACGAGCACCCCACGGTCCTGCTGCTCGGCGGCCTGCCGATGTATCGCGACCTGGGCGTCGGTGCCGAGGGTGACGACGTGCGCCAGCTCGAGGAGAACCTCGCGGCGCTCGGGTACACGGGCTTCACCGTGGACACCAAGTTCACGGCAGCGACCGCCAAGGCCGTCGAGAAGTGGCAGAAGGGCCGCGGGCTCGACAAGACCGGGGGAGTCGGCCCGGCCGACGTGCTCGTGGTGACCGGCCCGGTGCGGGTCGACGCGCTCAAGGTGCGCGTCGGGGCGCCGGCCGCGGCGGAGATCCTCACGACGACGGGGGTCGAGCGGGCGATCTCGGTTGACCTCGACCTCGCCGACCGTGGGCTGGCCGTCGAGGGCGGCGCCGTGAGCGTCGCGCTCCCCGGAGGGGGGACGGCCGACGGCGTGGTCTCCGCCGTCGGGAGCCCCAAGATCGTCAAGGACGAGAGCGGGATGCCCGGGGCGTCCGACACCACGGTGATCCCCGTGACCGTGACGCTCGCGGACGGGACCGAGGCCGACGCCGGCTCGGTCAAGGTCACGTTCGTCAAGGCCGAACGGCCCGACGTGCTCACCGTGCCCGTCGCTGCGCTCCTCGCGCTGGCCGAGGGGGGGTACGGCGTCGAGGTCGTCGAGGGCGGCTCGACCCGTATCGTCGCCGTGACCACCGGGCTCTTCGCCGACGGGAACGTCGAGGTCACGGGCGACCTGGCCGAGGGCGACGTCGTCGGGATGCCGTCGTGAGCGCCGCGACCGTCGCGCTCGCGCCGTCCGCGACCGTCCCCGGGGCGGGCGCCTCGGGAGGCGGCGTACCCGTCGTCACGCTGCACCAGGTGTCGCGCGTCTTCCCCGGTGGGGTCGCCGCGCTGCGTGACGTCCACCTCGACGTCGACCGGGGCGAGCTGCTCGCGATCGTCGGGCCCTCGGGCTCGGGCAAGTCGACCATGCTCAACGTGATCGGCACCCTCGACCGGCCCACCTCGGGGCACGTCATGATCGACGGCTTCCTCGTCGAGGACCTCGACGACCGCGAGGTGTCCGCGCTGCGCGCGAGCCGCATCGGGTTCGTGTTCCAGCACTTCCACCTGGCCGTCGGCGTCTCGGCGCTCGACAACGTGGCCGACGGGCTCCTGTACCGGGGGGTCGGGCGGCGCGAGCGACGTCGTCGGGCGGCGGAAGCGCTCGAGCGGGTGGGGCTGGGTCACCGGCTGACCCACCGGCCGCACGAGCTGTCGGGCGGGGAGAAGCAGCGCGTCGCGATCGCCCGTGCGGTCGTCGGGGACCCGCCGCTCCTGCTCGCCGACGAACCGACCGGAGCGCTCGACACGACCGCCGGGGCCGGGGTCATGGACGTGCTGCGCGCGCTCAACGCCGCCGGGACGACCGTCGTCATCATCACGCACGACCGCGAGCTCGCGGCCTCGCTGCCCCGGCAGGTCGCGATGCGGGACGGTGAGATCGTCGCGGACGTCTCGGGACCGGTGGACGCGGGCAGGGGGACCGTCTTCGACGCGACGGTGGAGGCGGTTCCGGACGGCGTGGCCGGCGGCCACCCGACCGGCGCGTCGACCGAGGGGGAGCCGTGCTGACCGTGCTGCGCCCCGCCCGGCTCGGGCCGCCGGACGTCCTGCGTGTCGGCGCGACCGGGCTCCGGACCCGCCCGCTGCGGGCCGTGCTGTCGGCGCTGGGCATCGCGATCGGCATCGCGGCCATGGTCGCGGTCGTCGGGATCTCGAGCTCGTCGCGCGCCGAGCTCGACCGGACGCTCTCGGCGCTCGGGACCAACCTGCTGCGGGTCGCACCAGGCACCGACCTGTTCGGGGAGGCGGCCAGCCTGCCGCCCGAGTCGGTCGACATGGTGCGCCGGATCGCGCCCGTCGAGACCGCGACGTCGGTCGCGCTGCTCAAGGCCAAGGCATACCGGACGGACCTGATCCCGGCCGGCGAGTCGGGAGGGATCGGTGTGTACGCGACCGACCTCGACCTGCTCGAGTCGATCGGGGGGAGCGTGGGCCAGGGGGAGTGGCTCTCGGAGGCGACCGCGCAGTACCCGGCCGTCGTCCTGGGGCACGCGACCGCCGAGCGGCTCGGGATCTCCGCACCGGACCCGGCGATCGAGGTCTGGATCGGCGGCCAGTGGTTCACGGTCGTCGGGATCCTCGACCCCGTGCCGCTGGCACCCGAGATAGACCTCGGGGCGCTCGTCGGCCGGGAGGCCGCGGCGCAGTACCTCGACTGGGACGAGCTGCCGACGACGATCTACACGCGTACGCGTGAGGACGCGGTCGAGCAGGTCCGCAGCGTGCTCGGGCCCACGGCCAACCCGCAGGCGCCCAACGAGGTCGACGTCTCGCGCCCCTCCGACGCGCTCGCGGCCCAGCAGGCCACGGACGAGGCGTTCACGGGCCTGCTCGTCGGGCTCGGTGCGGTCGCGCTGCTCGTGGGCGGGATCGGGGTCGCCAACACCATGGTGATCTCGGTGCTCGAACGACGGGCGGAGATCGGCCTGCGTCGCTCCCTCGGGGCGACGCGTGGACAGATCCGCGGGCAGTTCCTCGTCGAGTCCCTGGTGCTCTCCCTCATGGGCGGGGCAGCGGGGGTCCTGATCGGCGTCGGCATCACGGCCGGGTACGCCACGTCGCAGGGCTGGCCGGTCGCCGTGCCGCCCCTCGTCGCGGCGGGCGGGCTCGTCGCGACGCTCGCGATCGGGGCCATCGCCGGCCTCTACCCCGCGGTGCGGGCAGCGCGCATGGCGCCGACCGAGGCGCTCGCGGCCGTGTGACCGCGCAGGTGGGGTGCCGGGCCTCGGGTCCGGCACCCCACCGCGGGTGGGACGGGATGCCGGGGGATGTCCCTGGCTCGGGGTGGGCGCGGTTGGGACAGTCCGGGGCCGGGACGCTAGGCTGTCGGGCGTCCCACCGGGCCCGATCCTCCGTGTTCGCGCCCACGCGCCTGTAGCTCAGGGGATAGAGCACCGCTCTCCTAAAGCGGGTGTCGCCAGTTCGAATCTGGCCAGGCGCACCGAGCTCCCCAATGCGGATTGACACTCTCGTCGACGAGAGTGGACTTGCCACACGTTGCGACGCGCTTCCGCACTACGGCTGGCCGACGAACACACTGCCGCGATTCGACGGAGGTTGTTGCACATGGAAGCCCACCCGAGGGAGCTCAAAGCGGTCTTCCGTGGCGATGTCCGATTGACTGTCCCGCTCTTTCAGCGTTCGTATGTGTGGAGTGTCGCCGATCAGTGGCTCCCGCTCTGGCAGGACGTTCAGACAACCGAGCGGAGGTTCGCCCGTGGGGACTACTCGCCGCACTTCCTCGGTGCGGTGGTCCTTCAGCACAAGCCCGGCGGGCTGGGCAGCCTCGAAGTGCGCGAGATCATCGACGGACAGCAGCGGCTGACGACGCTTCAACTTTTTGTCGCGGCAGTGCGCGACGTCGCAGCATCGTCGGGTAATGACCCGAGGCTGACCCGGCGACTCTCCAAGCTCGTCGAGAACGACCCGGATCTTGTGCGGGACGAAGACGAGCAGTTTCGGCTCTGGCCGACGAACCGAGACCGCGACTCCTATGCGGCGGCGCTCCGCGGAGAGCACAAGGAGACGGCCTACAGCGCGAGCCTCCCGCGCACCGTCCAGGCCTATGCATGGTTCCGTGAGCATGTCTACGCCTGGTCGACATCGGAACCGGGGCACGTCGATGCGGCCCTCGCCCGGCTCGCCGACGTCATTACCGATGGTTTGCAGGTCGTCGTCATCGATCTGACGTCGACCGACGATGCTCAGGTCATCTTCGAGACTCTGAACGCGCGCGGCACTCCACTCCTGGCTGCTGACCTCATCAAGAATCTGCTGTTCCGGACGCTTGAGGCTGGGCAACGGCCCGTCGAATCGCTTTACCAGAAGCTGTGGAGTCCCTTGGAAGATCGCCACTGGGAAGGCGAGTTGCGCCAAGGGCGCCTCGTACGGCCGCAGCTCGACGTCTTCATGAATTACTTCCTGATCACCTTCTTGCAGCAGGAAGTGCTGTCGCACGACCTCTTCTCATCGGTCCGCAAGGATGTGCGAGCCGACGCAGAACGGGCTGAGCAGATGCTTGAGTCGATCAACAGGTACTCCGAGGTCTACCTTGAAGTCGAGGCGTGCACTGCTGGTACTGCGCACGAACAGACGGCGCTACGGCGCCTGCGGATCGCTGATTCGCAGACCGTTACCCCGCTCCTTCTGTGGCTGTTCGAGAACGTCACCGGACGCGAACGCGAACAGGCTATCGCCGCTCTTGAGTCGTTCGTGGTTCGCCGCGCGATCTGCGGATGGTCCACGGCGAACTACAACCGGATCTTTCTTGAGATTTTGCGCCGACTAGGGGCAGGTGAAGGCCCTGTGGACGAAGTGGTGCGACAGCACCTCGCGGGACTGACTTCTGGCTCGGGGCTTTGGCCCACAGACAAGAACGTCGTTGACGAGCTGGCGGGGCGGCAGGTCTACCTTCGCCTTCGGCGTGATCAACTTCGACTTCTGCTCGAGGCGATCGAGAGCCACGTGTCGTCGACTAGAACCGAGCCGATGGCCGTTCGGAAGCTGTCGATCGAGCACCTCATGCCGCAGGCCTGGGAGAAGCACTGGGAGCTCCCCGAGGGGTTGAGCGAAGATGATGCCCAACGGCTGATGGAGGAACGGGATCGCTTGCTCCACACGTTGGGCAACCTCACGCTCGTCACTGGCGTCCTCAACAGCACGATGTCGAATGCGGAGTGGTCTTCCAAACGTGAGCATCTGCTCGAGTTTTCCGCGCTGACGATGAATCGGCGCCTGCCCCTTCGCTGGGACATCGACGAGATCGTCGAACGTACTACCACGTACGCACTCCTCGTTTGCGATATCTGGCCTCGCACTGATCGTCTCGACTCAACTGACGACATTCAGGTTGCTGTAGAGAGGGCAACCGCTGATGAGCTTTCCGTCGCGGGCATCTCGGCCGAACGGCGCGACGACCGAACCAGTTCCCGGGGAGACATCGCCGCTCACATCGAGTTCGTCTTTGGCGATGTCACACCTGGTACCTTTCTGACGATCTCCGAGATAAGCAAGATCTCAACTCCGGCCTATCCGGTGAAGTCGCCGTCGCCCGGAGCGCTGTCGGCGCGACTCTTCCCGCAAGGCCGAGAGACGACCGTCGCAGGGGTGCGGCCTGACATGCAGCGAGGAGTCAGAGGGGCCACAAAGCTCTAGACGTCCGGCAAGGAGACCTAGAGGGCTCCTCCGGCCTACCTCTCGTCCCGCCGCTCGACCGACGCCCTCGTCGCTTCCGGCGCCGGGCCCCGCGCCACCACCCGCCCGGCGAACTCCTCGACCGCGGCGACGACCGCGTCGAACCTGATCGAGTGGAACAGGTCGAACCCGTGCCGCGCCCCGGGCAGCTCGGCGTACACGACCGGCGACGACGAGACCTCCCGCAGGTGCCGCACGAACCGGCGCGCTCCCTCGACCGGCACCAGGGTGTCCTGGTCGCCGTGCACGACGAGGAACGGGGGAGCGTCGGGCCGCACGTAGTCGTCCGGCGACGAGTCGACGGCCAGGTCGCGGCCGCTGCCGTAGTACTCGCCGAAGTAGCCGTAGAGGCAGACCGCCCCGACCACGGACGTGTCGGCGCCCTCGAATCCGGGCTGGAACCGCGCGTCTCCCGGGGTGAGTGCCGCGAGCGCCGCGAGGTGTGCGCCGGCCGAGCTGCCCGCGACGACGACGCGAGCGGTGTCGGCCCCGTGCTCGGCGCCGTGCTCCCGGACCCAGGCCAGCACCTGCTTGGCGTCGACCAGGTGGCCGGGGAAGTTCGTCGTCGGGCGCAGTCCGTAGTTCGCGCTCACGCACACCCAGCCGTGGCTCGCGAGGCGCGAGAGCATCGCGCGGGCCTCGAGCTCCTTGCGCCCGCTCACGTACCCGCCGCCGTGGAAGTACACGAGGGTCGGCCCGTCGGGCGGGCGGGACCGGGGGCCGTACACGTCGAGCCGGTGCTGCGCGCCGTCGCCGTACGGCAGGTCGCGCACGCGCACGACGTCGCGTCGCCGCACCGCGAACGGGGCCAGCAGGATCCGGCGCCAGGGCAGCCCGCGCGTCGTGACGGATCCCGGCGCGGTCGCGAGGCCCGCGACGAGCGTGCGGTCGAGCGCGGGCACAGCGCGCAGGCCACGTCGCGCGACCACGACGAGTCCGGCCGCGGTCAGGACGGCCAGCGCGAGCCCGACCCGGCCGGCGGGCGTCGCGCCGTCGCCGTCGACGACCGCGATCACCGACAGGGCCGTCAGCGCGGCCAGCATCACGAAGGGTTGCTCGTTGACCAGGACGCTCAACCGGAAGCTCAGGCGTCCGAGCCCGGCCGGGTGCCGGGCGGGCACGAGCGAGGTCGTCGTGCAGCACGCGAGCAGCAGCACCGGGACGAGGTACCCGATCGCCATGGCTCGCTCCTTCGCCGCCCGCCCGTGGACGCGTCGTCGTCCGCGTCTTCCGGTCTACACCGGTGGGCTTGGCTGCGCGCGGCGTGCGGGGGACGGTGCGCGTCGCCGGGGCGCCGAAAACCCGCAGGCTGCGCGGAAGGAATGCCGAGGCGTGGCAGGGTGGTCGCGCATGCGCCGGGCAGTCCGGAGGGACCTTCGAGAATGGTGCAGCCGAGCACGGTGCGCGGTGATCGACGGATAGATGGTTGAACGGTGAACCACATTCCTCGGTCGGCTCTCCTGGCGGAGCCGACGCCGTGCGAGTGATCGTGCTTCCCCTGGCTCGCACGTGTCGCTGTTCCACCGGTATTCCGGTCGAAGGGGGCCGGCGCCTCGGGGCGCATCCCGTGGTCGGGCGCCCTCCGTCTCTATCACCGTCCCGGCCCAGGTCCCTCTGGCCTCGGCAGACGCGCCCGCGCAGGACGTGGGTCCACGCGTTCGGACGTCCGTCGAGGAGTGGGCCGCGTCGACGGATTCCCGACGGCGGAGATCCGGCACGTATTCTCGGCGGTCCGTCTCCTCACCATTGTCACGGGAGTGGCGAGCCGTCCGCCCATGACCGTACGACGCGTCGTCTCGAGGAATTCATGAAAGACCGTCGGATCCTCTTCTCGGTACCGTTCGACGGGATTGTCGTCGCGCGCCGCAGGTTATTGTGCTGAGTATTCGAGGGAGGGACGTCCATCTGCTGATCGCACCCTGTCCGCGAGACGCCGCACCCGCACGTGCAGCGGCCGCCGCGCACCTAGGCTGGAGGCGCCTCGGGGATGGCCGGGGCCACTGCCTGAAGGGCCGCACGCATGAGCGACGTTCTGCACGACGACCAGACCCTCGACCCGCTGACCGTGAAGGGCTTCCGGCACAGCCGCCGGTGGGTGTTCGGCACCATGCTGTTCTCGGCGCTGGTCAGCCTGACCGCGTCGTTCGTCCTGTCCTACGACGCGGTGCTCCTTGCAGCGAACCCGACGGCCGAGCTCTCGTGCAACGTCAACGAGGTCCTGTCCTGCGGCGCTGTGGGGGTCGCGTGGCAGTCGTCGTTGTTCGGCTTCCCCAACGCGTTCCTCGGACTGATCGCCGAACCCGTGGTCATCACGATCGCGGTCGCGAGCCTCGGCGGGGTGCGGTTCCCGCGCTGGTTCATGTTCTCGGCACAGGTCGTCTACACGCTGGGCCTGATCTTCGCGTACTGGCTCTTCTACCAGTCCATGTTCGTGATCGGCGCGCTGTGCCCCTGGTGCCTGCTGGTCACGCTCTCGACGACGCTCGTCTTCATGACGCTGCTGCACTGGAACATCCTGGAGAACAACCTCTACCTCCCGGCCCGGGCCCAGGAACGCGCCATGTCGTTCGTGCGCTCGGACGCGGACGTCTTCCTCACGGCGGCCTGGATCGTCCTGATGATCGCCGGGGTCCTGCTCAAGCACGGGTCCAAGCTCTTCGGCTGAGTCCCGCGCAGGGCGGGGAGCGACCTCCTGCCCGACGGCGCCCCCCACCCTCGCGGCCACGCCCCACCCGGGGCGTGGC
>NZ_JACSQF010000001.1:439993-478082 GCF_014836755.1 Oerskovia merdavium | reverse complement strand
TGCACGAGACCGGACCGGGACGGGTGCTGCGCCCGGCGGGGGGGGGGCCCGCCTGTGCGTCGGCACACGATGTGGCACCGAATGCCACGTTGACGGCCGTCCAGGAAGAATCCGCCACGACGAACTGGACGGGCGTCCACTTTCACCCGGTGTCCCTCTCCCACAGGTTTGACGAACGGTAGAAGACCTTGCAGAATCATCTCTGACGGTGCGTATCGCCTGCCCCCTGCGCGGTGCGCACCGTCCTCACACTTTCTCGGCCCGTTCTCGGTGCGCAATGACGCTCACAGCGAGTTCACAGGAGCCGGACTTCTTCCCGATCAATGGCCCTGGTGGCCCGCCTCGTCGCCCCGAGCAACCCGAAACGGCCGCTCACGGCGTGCCGGTGCCGGTTCCGTCACCCGTGACGGTTAGCGTTCCAGAGTGAACGCAGCCGCCCGCACCTCATCTGCCCACGAGTCCGTGGCCGATCCCGCTCGGCCGCTCACCGACCAGACCGCGCCCGACGGCGCATCAGCCGGTGCCTCGCCGAACGGAGCCGACGGCACGCCCGTCGCGTCGCCACCGGTGCTCGTCGAGCCCCCCACGACCGCCGAGCTCGTCGAGGACGCGGTCCGGTCCTGGCGAGCCTCGCTCGTCGAGCTCGCGGGTGGTTCCTCGCTCGCGGACATCGGGCTCCTGGGTGACGCCGTCATCGACCTCACCGCCGCCCACCCGTCAGGGGTCGCACAGCTCTTCGCCGGTCGTCCGACCCGGTTGTCCAACCTCTTCCGTGAGGGCGCGTCGCTGCCAGCTGCGCGCCGCAGGGCCCGCGCTGTGGTCGTCCGGTCGCAGGAGCACGCCCAGCGCTACGGCGTCGCTCCGACCTACCTCGCGATCGGCGTCACGACCTGGACCGAGGAAGAGCCCTCCCGGCTCCCCACCGACGACGTCGCGGCGCTCGCGCACGTCGCCGGCTCGACGCACGGCCGGACCATCGACGGTGCGACCGGCCTGCCGGCCGACCCCGCGGACCCGGCCCACGAACCGTCGGCGACCGACCCGGCCCAGACCCCCCAGGGCGACCACGACGCCACCGCGAGCACGCCGCGCGGGGCAAGCGGCGCCGGCGGGCCCGACGGCGGCACCGCGAGCCCGGCCGGTGAGGCCCCTGCGCCCGACCCGAGCCTCCCGCGCACCGTGCGCGCCCCGGTCCTACTGCGACCACTCACGCTCACCCCGCGCGGCGACAGCGAGACCGACTACGACCTGACGCTCGAACCGACCGTCGAGATCAACCCCCTGCTCGCTCGCACGCTGCGCGCCCACGGCGGGCTGATCGACCCCGTGACGCTCGCTCGCAGCGCGTTCACGCCCGCAGGCTTCGACCCCTCGGACGCGCTCGCGCGGATCACGGCCGTGGGCCGGGCGGTGCTCGGCGACTTCGAGATGACCCAGCGCGTGCTCGTCGGGACCTTCGTCCACCCCGGCCAGGTGCTCGTCGACGACCTCGACGAGCTGGCCTCCGGGCTCGAGCGGCACGAGGTCGTCGCGGCGCTCGCCGGCTCCGACGAGGCCGCGACCGCGCTCGAGCGCGAGCTCCCGACCCCGCGCGTCGGGGACGCGGACCCCACCCAGGAGCGCGGCGTGGGCGACCTCGACCCCGCCCAGCGCCACGTGATCGACACCCTCGCGACCGGCAGCCACCTGTTCGTCGACGCTCCCGCGGGGTCCGACGTCGCGGGCACCCTCGCGGCCGTCGTGGCCGAGGCGGCAGCCAGCGGGCGGAGCATCCTGTACGTCCCCGGGCACCGCCGGGCGGCGGACTCGCTGACCCACCGGCTCGAGACGCTCGGCCTGGACGGTCTGATCCTCGACATCGAGCCCGAGCCGACGTGGCGGGCCACGGCCTCGCACCGACTGCTCTCGGCCATGGCCGCGGAGGCCGAGGTCGTGGACACCGACGCGGTCGCCCGCGTGCGCGACGGGCTGCTGGGAGCACGCGCCCAGCTCTCGGGCTACGTCGAGTCGCTGCACCTGGTGCGCGAGCCCTGGGGGGTGTCCGCGTACGCGGCCCTGCAGGCGCTCGCACGCCTCACCGCGCAGCGCCCTGCGCCCGCGACGACCGTCCGCCTCGGACCCGAGGTCACGCTCCGCATCGGTGCCGAGCGCCGTGGCGAGCTTGCGGCGCGCCTCGAGGGCGCGGCCGACGTCGGCGCGTTCACGCTCCGTTCGACGTCCACCCCCTGGTTCGGTGCGGACATCACGAGCACCGAAGGCGCCCAGGACGCGCTGGTCCGGGTCGAGCGGCTCACGGGCCGGACCCTGCCCGAGCTCCGCGAGCAGGTCGAGTCGGTCGCCCGGACCACGGGCCTGACACCCGCCACGTCGGTCCGCCAGTGGGGCGAGCAGCTCACCATGCTCGGCGGGATGCGCGGCACCCTCGACGCGTTCCAGCCCCTGATCTTCGAACGCACCGCGACCGACCTCGTCGAGGCCACCGGCACGCGCCAGTGGCGCGCGGACAACGGGATCGACATGGGGTGGGCCCACCGGCGGCGGCTGCGCAAGCAGGCCAAGGACATGCTCCGCCCCGGGGTCCGGGTCGCCGACCTCCACGCGGCTCTCGTCGAGGTCCAGGCGCAGCGTGCGGTCTGGCAGGCGCAGTGCCCCCGCGGTGGCTGGCCCACCCTCCCGGAGGGGCTCGCCGCGATCGAGGACACGTTCGAGGCGGTGCGTCTCGACCTCGAATATCTCGACCCCGTCCTGTCCACGACTCCCGTCGGCTCGGACCTGATGGACCTTCCCCTCCCCGAGCTCGCGGCACGTCTCGCGAGCCTGAGCGAGGAGAAGGACGCCCTCGAGCACCTGCCGGCGCGCACCGCGGCACTCCGGTCGCTGCGAGACGAGGGGCTCGGCGATCTCCTCGACGACCTCTCGGCCCGCCGGGTCGAGAAGGAGCTCGTGGGCCCTGAGCTCGACCTCGCGTGGTGGAGCTCGGTGTTCGAGCAGATCCTCGCGCAGGACCCTGCGCTGGCCGGGCAGGACGGTGCGGGCCTCGAGGCTCTCGCGGGCCGGTTCCGCGAGCTCGACCGGACCCACATCACGGCGCTCTCGGCCCCTGTGCGGGTCGCGGTGCGAGAGCACCTCGGCGGTGCGATGCGTGATCACCGGTCCGAGGCGGAAGCCTTGTTCACCGAGCTCCTGGAGGGGCGGCTCACGAGCCTGCGCGACGCGCACGAGCTCTACCCCGAGGTCCTGCGCCGGTTGCGCCCGTGCGTCGTCGCCTCACCCACGCTCGTGCCGCACCTGTTCACCCCGGCGCGCACGGTCGACCTCGTGATCCTCGACGCCGTGCAGCACCTGCCTGTCGAGCTCGTGCTGTCGGCGCTCGCCCGTGGCCGTCAGGTCGTCGTCGTCGGGGACCCGCGCGCGGCGTCCGGGTCGACGGTCAAGGAGCTCGCCGCGGTCCTGCCCACGGTCGCGCTGTCGGCGGGCGGCGCTCGACGCGACCCGTACCTCACGGCCTTCCTGGTCGCGCACGGGTACGCGGGCGTGCTCCGCCCGAGCCCCCTGCCGCGCGCCGAACCACTGGTCCATCTCGACCTGGTCGACGGCGCCGGGATGCCGGACCCGACGTCGGGCGCGGTCGAGAGCACGCAGGCCGAGGTCGACCGGGTCGTGGAGATCGCGATCGAGCACGCCATGACGCGCCCCGAGGAGTCGCTCGCGATCGTCACGGTGAGCGCGGTGCACGCCGACCGGATCCGGGACGCGCTGCTCGCCGAGGTCCGGCAGAACCCGGCCCTCGCCGCGTTCTTCTCGGGTGCGCGGGCCGAGCCGGTCGTGGTGGCCGAGGTCTCGGGGGTCGCGGGGCTCGCGCGCGACGCGATCGTCCTGTCGGTCGGCTACGGCCGCACCCCGCACGGGCGGGTCCTGCACCGGTTCGGTGTGCTGAACGCTGCGGGTGGGGACGCGATGCTCCTCGACACGCTGGGGTCGGCGCGTCGTCGTCTGCACGTGGTCACGTGCTTCACCGCGGCCGACCTCGATCCCGAGAGGCTGCGTGGGCACGGTGCGAAGCTCCTCGCGGAGGTGCTGGACCTCGCCGAGCAGCGCAACGGTCGCGCGGACCAGGTCACCCTGGGCAACGGTGTGGACGTCGGGGGGAACCCGGACCGCCTCGTGATCGACCTGGCCGAGCGCCTGTGGCGTGCGGGCCTCGTGGTCGAGACCGACTACGGCGTGGCCGGCGGCGACCGGATCCCGCTGGTCGTGGGGCACCCTGACATCCCGGGCGAGCTTCTCGTGGCCGTGCTGACCGACGACGACGCGTACGTCGCCGAGCGCAGCGTCCGCGTCCGCGACCGGCAGATCGCGGAGCGGCTCGAGGCCGCGGGATGGGTCGTGGCGCAGGTGTGGTCCGCTGCGGCGTTCCTCGACCCGGCCAAGGAGGCCGAGCGCATCCGCCGCGTCGTCCAGTCGGTGCGCGACGCGCGGCTGCCCGAGCGGGGCGGGATCGCGCAGACGGGTGGCGGCGACCGGATCGTGGTGGTGCCCGTGGTCGCGGACGACGAGTTCGGCACGGACTGACGGCTGAGAGAATGGACGGGTGCTCCCCGACGATCCAGCTTCCCGTCCTGATGCCTCGGCCCCTGCGGGCGACGCTGCGGGCGACGTCCCTGCGGTCGGCGCGCCGGCCGGGCATCCGCGGCGCAGGTCCCGCCGAGTCGTGCGGCGAGGTACCGAGCAGGCGGGGGTCGCGGGCCTGGGGTCTGACGACGACGCCGTGACCTGGGGTGACGCGCGCCCGGGGGCTGCGGGGAGCAGTCACGACGCCGAGCTCCTGCGAGACGTCCCGCCGCACTGGTCCTGAGTCGTCCGCTGCTCGGCGGTGTCCGCTGATGTCGAGAGCGGGCCATGGCTGCAGCTGTCGGCGGGCTGCCCGAGAGCGGCCCGGATGGTCAGACAGGCCGCCCGAATGGCCGGGTGCCACGGCGGGCTCCACCGGTGGGTCGGTGTTGCCAGGGGGCGGTGTCGTTTCTGCGTAGCCACCACAATTGTGGTGGCTACGCAGAAACGACACCTTCCTCTACCCGCAGGTGAGGTGGGCGGCACGCGGCCGCCGCCCTGACGGCGCGAGCACGAGGCTCAGCGGATGCTGGGCCCGTCGACCGGACCGGAGCCCGGCCCCGCGCCGCGCGCGTTCTGCGCCGCCAGCAGGTCGCGGATCTCCTGGAGGACCAGGACGTCCTCGGCCGGCGCCTCGGGCTCGGACTCCTCGCCCTTCTTGCGCATCGAGGCCAGGTGGTTCATGGGCATGACGATGACGAAGTAGAGAGCGGCAGCGACGCACAGGAACTTGAAGAGAGCGTCGAGGATGAGGCCGATGCTGAAGTCGGCACCGTTGATGGTGAAGTTCCAGACCCCCGTCAGGTCCGGCTTGCCGAAGATGGCGGCGACGAGCGGGGTGATCAGGCCGTCGACGATCGACGTGACGACGAGCGTGAACGCTCCGCCGATCACGACACCGACCGCCAGGTCGATCGCGTTGCCGCGGAGCACGAACTCCTTGAAGCCGTTGAACACGTTCTTCATGCCAGTTTCCTTTCGAGAGGGGCGCAGACCCGGTCTGCGCGCCGATCTCTCGGCGGCGTCCGGCCAGCGGATTTGTACCGTCGCGATCCTTCCATGCTCAGGCGGTCGCGCATCTGGGCGTCTCGGCCCACCCCCTGTCCAGGTGCCGCCGCCGGCGGGCGTCACTACTGCACCAGGACGGCCGAGAGCCCGCCCCACTGGCCGAGCCCTGCGAGCGACGCAGCCTCGTCGGGCAGCACGGCCACGAGCGTCACGCCGTCCTCGGCCGGGTCACCGCCGAGCAGCCCGCCCGCGGCCTCGGCGGGCACCCCTGCCAGCACGAGCGCACGTCGCGCGACGTACGTGCCGGGCGCCCCGCCCGTGGGATCGTCGGTGCCGGACGCCGCGACGAGGAGGTCCACCCGGTCCCCGGGGCCCAGCAGGGCCGACACCGCAGGGTCGGCCAGCCGGACGGGTGCGACGACCGTCCCGCTGGGAGCCGAGGCAGCGAGGTCGCCCGCGGCCACGAGCGACGGGGTGACGGGCTGCGCGCGCGTCAGCGCGACGGACGTCGTGCGCCCGACGGCGTCGCTCACCCTGGTCAGGGAGGCCTGCGGTGCGAGCGACGACACGACGTCCTCGACCCGGAGGTCGCGACCGGTCAGCACGACCCCGGCCCCCACGTCCCGTGCGGCGACCACCACGGGGCTGGTCTCGGGGGGTGGCGGGCTCACCCTGCCCACGACGACCGCGGCCGCGAGGCCGCACCCCACGGCGACCACGACGGGACGTGACCGCCATGCGAGGGCGTGCAGGCGCCGTCGGGCTGCTGAGGACCGCGGACGGGCCGAGCGCCCGGAGCGCTCTGAGGAACGAGACATGGCGCGACCGTAGAGCGCCCGCGCGGTGTCGCGTGCGACCTCGGGCTCAGCTGTGGACGGTTCGCGCCGCTGACGGCCTGTGGACGGCCAGGAGGCGCGTCAGCTCGCGGAAGAGCCCGACGAACCAGACGAACCGCTCGACGACGACGTGCCCGTCGAGCCGCTCGACGACGAGCCGCTCGACGACGAGCCGCTGCTCGACGAGTCAGACGACTTGGACCCCGTGGAGGGCGTGGTCGACGAGCTGCCGGCGCCCATGCTGGACGACTTCGAGGACCGCGAGTCCGTCCGGTAGAAGCCCGACCCCTTGAAGGTCACCCCGACCGACGAGAAGACCTTGCGCAGGCGTCCGCCGCACTCCGGGCACACCGTCAGAGCATCGTCGGTGAACGCCTGGTGGATGTCGAAGGCGTGGCCGCAGGCAGTGCACGTGTACGCGTAGGTGGGCACGGTCTCTCCTCAAGAGGTCGCGGGGGGAGTGCGGTCGTCACGGGCCGGGCGCGAGCCTGGACCGGGCGTCCGACGCCCGCTCGGAGGCAGGGCCGGACTGGCACTCGGGGCTTCTGAGTGCTAATCATACGCCTGGCCCGCCCGGGGTAGTCTCGCACCGTGTCTGCTGAAGTCCCTGCCGGAGTCCACGGCGACCCGTCGCCGCCCGCCCACCTGTCCCGACGGGGAGGTTCTCGAGCCCGCCGGGCCACGATCGCGATCGCCGCGCTGCTGGTCGTGCTGCTGGTCGGGGTGTCGATCTTCACGTTCGTGACCGTCCGCCGCCCTCTCCCGCAGACCGACGGCACCCTCACGGTCCCCGGCCTGGACGGCGAGGTCAGCGTGCTCCGCGACGCGCAGGGCGTGCCGCAGATCTACGCGGACACACCCGAGGACCTGTTCCGCGCGCAGGGCTACGTCCAGGCGCAGGACCGCTTCTTCGAGATGGACTACCGCCGCCACGTCACCTCGGGCCGCCTGGCAGAGCTGGTCGGGGACAGCAAGGAGGCGATCGACGCGGACAAGGTCACGCGCACCTTCGGCTGGCGCCTCGTCGCCGAGGAGGAGTGGAAGATCATCGCGCCGGAGACCAAGGCGTACCTCCAGGCCTACGCGGACGGCGTGAACGCCTACCTCGAGGACCGCGACCCGAGCGAGATCGCGCTCGAGTACACCGTGCTCGGCACGAGCGTGAGCGTCGCCGACCCCGAGCCGTGGGACCCGATCGACTCGCTCGCCTGGCTCAAGGCCATGGCCTGGGACCTGCGCGGCAACTACGACGACGAGCTCGAGCGCGCCATCGCCTACGGCAGCTTCGCCGGCACGGCGACGGGCACCGAGGACCCCGCCCGCGTCGCACAGGACGTCGCCCGGGTCGCGACGCTCTTCCCGGCCTACGTCTCGGACACGAACCTTCCCGTCCTCGACCCCGCCGAGGTCCCGACGGCCACCGCTCCGGCAGAGGTCGACGTCGAGGACGTCGAGCAGACGAGCTACATGCCGACCCTCGCTGGGAGCGAGCTCCAGTCCGCGGTCGGTGCCGCGGACCGGGCGCTCGCGGCCGTCCCCGTCCTCGTCGGGCGCGGTGAGGGGACGGGCTCCAACTCGTGGGCCGTCTCCGGTGAGCACACCGAGAGCGGCAAGCCGCTCCTCGCGAACGACCCGCACCTCGCGCTCCAGGCCCCCGGCGTCTGGGCCCAGGTCGGGCTCCACTGCAACACCTTGAGCTCCTCGTGCGGGTTCGACGTCGCGGGCTTCTCGTTCGCCGGGTTCCCGGGCGTCATCATCGGCCACAACGCCGACGTCGCCTGGGGCCTGACCAACATGGGCGCGGACGTCACCGACTTCTTCATCGAGCGCGTCCGTGACGAGACGTACCTGCGGGGCGACGACTGGGTGCCGCTCGAGACCCGCACGGAGACCATCAAGGTCAACGGGGGCCAGGACGTCGAGCTCGAGGTCTCGTCGACGCTCCACGGCCCGATCGTCTCGACCGTGCTGCCGCTCGACAGGGTCGCGGAGGCCCCGACCGAAGGCACCCCGCTCGGGGACTACGAGGTCGCGCTCCAGTGGACCGCGCTCGAGCCCGGCCGTACGGCCGACGCGGTCTTCGCGTTCGACCTCGCGGCGAGCGCCGACGACATGCGCGAGGCCGCCGCGCTCTTCGAGGTGCCCGCGCAGAACGTCGTCTTCGCGACGACCGACGGCCACATCGGCTACCAGGCTCCGGGCAAGATCCCGGTGCGTCAGGTCGTCGAGGGACCGGTGCCCTCGGACGGCACCTGGCCCCGTCCGGGCTGGGACGAGCGCTTCGACTGGACGGGCTACGTGCCCGCCAAGCAGATGCCCGGGGTCGTCGACCCCGAGGAGGGGTTCATCGTCGCGGCGAACCAGGCCGTGCTGCCCGCCGGGACCACCCCGTTCCTCACGACCGACTGGGACTACGGCTACCGCTCGCAGCGCATCCGGACGCTCCTGCAGTCCGAGATCGACTCGGGCCGCAAGATCGACGTCGAGATGATGAACACCATCCAGAACGACGACTGGAGCCCGTTCGCCGATGCCCTGCTCCCGTCCCTGCTCGACCAGGACATCGAGAACAGCAAGGGCGTCCGCAACGACTTCGCCGCCGAGGGACAGGACCTGCTGACCGACTGGGACCGCTCGATGGACATGGACTCCGCGGCGGCGGCCTACTTCGCGGCCGTGTGGCGCAACCTGCTCGAGATCACGTTCTGGGACGACCTGCCCGAGGACATCCGCCCCGCGGGCGGCAGCCGGTGGCTCGCGGTGGTCCAGAACATGCTCCTGGACGAGACCAACGCGTTCTGGGACGACCGGCAGACCGTGAGCGTCGTGGAGACCCGTGACGAGGTCCTCAACCAGGCGCTCGTCTCGGCCCGCCTCGACCTCACGACCGAGCTGTCCAAGAAGACGACGGACTGGGAGTGGGGCAAGCTGCACACGCTGTCCCTGGGGCACCTCGTCCTGGACAACGACGCCGTCCCGGGCTTCGTCCGGTCGTACATGAACCCGCGCACGGTGAGCATGCCGGGCGGGTCCTCGATCGTCAACGCCACCTCGTGGGACGCCGCGTCGGGGAACTTCGAGGTCACCTCGGGGCCGTCGATGCGCATGGTCGTCGACCTCGACGACCTGGACTCCTCGACCTGGGTCACCGTGACGGGCGCCTCGGGTCACCCGGCCTCGAAGCACTACGAGGACCAGCTGGGCACCTGGGCCGCGGGCGAGACGTACGCGTGGCCGTTCTCGGTCTCGGCCGTGGCGGCCCAGACGAAGGACGAGCTCCGCCTCGTCCCGTGACGGGCGCTCCGCCGTCGGGCACCGCCTGCCCGCCGGCGCCCCGCACCCGCCCCCCCCGGGCCCCCCGGCGGGCCGGCCCCCTTCGTCGTCGAGGAGTCGTGAGGTCAGTCCTGGACGAGCCAGCGCCAGCCCTGCGGGGTCGCGACGCCGTCGATCGTCCGGTCGTGCTTCTCGAGGGGGAGGGGACGCTCGTCGGCGTCGTAGACCTCGTCGGGGAACACCACGGCGATGACCTTGGTGCCGGGGCGCATGTGCTCCAGGGCGCGGTCGTACCAGCCGCCACCCTGACCCAGCCGGACACCGCGCGTGTCGACCGCGAGGGCCGGGGCGATGACGACGTCGGCGTCGACGAGCGCTGCCGCACCCAGGGCGGGTCCGCTCGGCTCGGGCGGGCGGCCGGGCGCACGCTCACGCAGGTCGTGCGAGCCCGCGTACTCGGCCCAGTCCCGCTGCAGGCCCGCGCCCAGCACGGGGAGCAGGACGCGGACGCCGCGTGCGGCGAGCCGGTCGAGCATCGCGGTCGTGCCGGGCTCCGTGGGGCGTGCGGCGTAGGTCGCGACGCAGCGCGCCGTCAGGACCTCGGGGATGGTCTCGATCACGTCCGCGATCGCGAGGGCCGCTTCGTCGCGGCGCCTCTCGCTGCGCGTGGATCGGGCGGTGCGGATGGCTTTTCGGAGGATCTCCTTCGCGTCCTCGGGTTCGATGCTTCCGTGCAAGGGGTAGGGCTGAACCGGGCCACTCATGCGCCTATTGTCGCAAAGGTTCGGGCAAGAAGTGTCCGGGGTCCCGTCGTCGGACGGAAAGGTCCGGAACGCGGGGCGTTCGCACGGACACGTGAGGGCGGTGGCGTGCGCGAGCAGGTGTCCCGCGTGGTGCGCGACCCGGCCGGCGGCGCTATTGTCGGTGCGCCAGATCGTGATACACCCTGTCCACCGGGCCTCACGTCAGTGATCCTGGTGCTCGGAGGCAGGACGTCTCGGGCTCTGCTGCCGGGAACGGATGATCGATGGGCGCACGACGATGACGAACAAGATCGCACGAGCATGGAGCATGTCGAAGCCCTGGCCGGTCACGCTGCGCGAGGACGCGGTGGACGGCAGCGTGGTGCTGCGCCCGCTGCACCGTCGTGACGGCCACGACTGGATGACGCTGCGGGCCCGCAACGCGTCGTGGCTCGAGCGCTGGGAGGCGACCTCGCCCCGACCCGGCACGGGAGCCGGCGGCCCGCCGACGTTCGGCGAGTACGCGCGCATCCTCGCCGCCCAGGCGCGCGCCGGCACGTCGTTGCCGTTCGCGGTCGAGCTCGACGGCGAGCTGGTCGGCCAGCTCACGGTCTCGAGCATCACCTACGGGTCGCTCTGCTCGGCGAGCATCGGCTACTGGGTCGGGGAGCACGTCGCGGGGCGCGGCGTGATCCCGACCGCGGTCGCGATGGCCACGGACTACTGCTTCCAGGTGCTGGGCCTGCACCGCATCGAGATCAACATCCGCCCGGAGAACGGCCCCAGCATCCGGGTCGTCGAGAAGCTCGGGCTGCGTGACGAGGGGCTGCGCGAGAGGTACCTGCACATCCAGGGCCACTGGTGCGACCACCGGACGTTCGCGATCACGGCTGAGGAGGTCCCCGACGGCCTGCTCGCGCGGTGGCAGGAGACGCGCCGCGCGGCCTCCTAGCGCACGGACGCGACCGCGAAAAGGACCGACACGCCGCCCGGCGTCCGGTCGACCGCCAGGGCCCTCGCCTACGGTCGGGATGTGGATTCGACGACGGGCTCAGGAGGCGTGGCGGTCCTTGCGCTGTTCGTCCTGTGGTTCGCCTACTACGTCCCGCACCGGGTCAAGCAGCGCCAGCAGCTGCAGGACGCCCGGGTCGAGGACAGGTTCTCGGGGTCCTTGCGTGTCCTCGCGGTCGTCTCGGGACGTCGGCGCGGGGCACCGGGGGAGGGCGCGGAGCACGCGTCGTCGGGCGAGGGGCGTTCGCTGCTCCTCGGTCCGGTCCCGGTCAGCGAGCCGGACGTCGCCCTGATGTCGAGGGCGTCCGACGCGTCCGGGTCGACGTCACGCGTCCTGCAGGTCACGACCGGGGTCACCACCGACCGCCGGCCATCGTCGGAGGAGGAGCCGCAGACCATGGAGACAGACGTCCGCGCGAGCGATCCTCGCCCGAGCATCCCGCCGCGCCGTCAACCGGCGGGCGGAGGGTTCGACGACCCCTTCCCCCCGCGCAAGGTCGCGTCCCCGTCGCGGATCGCGATGCTGGAACGCCGCGCCAAGGCCGCGCGTCGCCGGCTGGCGCTCACGGTCGTGCTGCTCCTCGCGAGCGTGGGGGCGTGGGTGGCCTTCGGGTACGGGCTGGTGCCCTGGTACGCCGCAGCAGGCCCGACGGCGGTCCTCGCCCTGGTCCTCGTCCTCGGCCGCCAGGCGGCGCTCGCCGGGAAGCGGGCCGATGCCAGCTGGCATGCGGACCGCCGCACGGCTGCGCGCGACGCTGCCCGGGCCGCACGGGGACCCGTGGCGGGCAGCCCGGTCGCGCCCCGCAACGTCCACCCCTCGCGCGTGACGGGCCACGCCGTCCGCTCGTCGCAGACGAGCACCCAGATGATCCCGCGCGTGACCGCCGAGGACCTGGCCCGCGGTGCCGCGCGCGGCAGGGACCAGCGCCCGGCGACCGGGTCGACAGCGCGCGTCGAGTCCTCGACGGAGCCCGACCAAGCTCGGCCCCGGACGGGCGCGAGCGGCGGCGACCTGTTCGACGACCGCGACCGGTCGGCAGGCCCGGCGGGCTCGACGGCCGGCGACGCACCCCGTGCGGGGACGGCACCCGGCACGCCTGCTGACCTCGGCGCGACCGCGGTGCACCTCTCCCCGGCGTCCGCACCGACCCCGGTCGTGCCCGCGGGCCGTCCGGAGACCCCCGAGGCCGAGATCGGCGGGGCCTGGGACCCGGTGCCCGTGCCACGACCGACCTACACCATGAAGCCCACGGCTGAGGAGACGGGCGTGCCGCCCGTCCAGGTGGCCGTCCCGACCGCCCCGCTCGCCCAGCCCACCCAGGACCAGGCGTGGTCCGAGGTGTCGGAGGGGACGCCGTCGGGCGTCGGGGCTCCTCAGGGCGACCAGCCCGTGCCGGTGCCCGCGCCCGGCGACGAGAAGAAGCCCCGGACCGAGACGCTGGGCCTGGACCTCAACGAGATCCTGGCCCGTCGACGCGTCTCGGGACAGTAGCTCCTGGGCCGTTCGCCCTGCCGAGGGGAGCGGATTTGTCGAAGAGCGCAGGTCAGGTGTTAATGTTGACCTCGTTCTGGGGCTATGGCGCAGTTGGTAGCGCGTCTCGTTCGCAATGAGAAGGTCGGGGGTTCGAATCCCCCTAGCTCCACCAGGCACAAGGCCCGGAACCTCACGGTTCCGGGCCTTCGTCGTTGCTGGCGAGCATGGGGCGGTCACCCGACGAGAAGCTGCGCAGGAAGACCGACCGCGGCCCACGTGCCCCGCTCGGGTACTGTCGCGGGATGACCGAGCCGCTCCTTCCTGACTCCCTCGCGCTCGCCATCGGGTGCCACCACGACGGACCCGGCCTGGCGGACCTCTCGCGTGCACGCCTGCCCTCCATGCCTCACCTGCACGACGAGGAGCTCTGGAGCACGACCTACCGGTTCGGTCCGGGCTTCCACCCGCGGGACCGGTACTTCCCGGTCCTGCGCGAGCAGGGCGAGCGCTCGGACGTCCGTGACGAGCGTGTCGTCGCGTTCGCCTGGGTCGACGCAGCGCTCGACGAGCAGGCCGGCGTCGCCGAGCCGTGGTGGTGCCTCAACGCGATCGCGGTCTCGGGCGACCGCTCGGGCGCCGGGCTGGGTTCGTACCTGGTCCGCAAGGTCGTCGAGCAGGCGCGGGCCGCGGGCGTCTCGACGCTCTACGGCCAGACGCCGCCCGAGGCCGCGGGCTTCTGGGAACGGCTCGGGTTCCGCGTCGGGGGCGTCGACGAGATGCTCGCGTCGGACCGGCTCGTGACCCTCGCCGACGGGCGCACGCTGCGCCCGGTCGTGACGCCCGAGCCGGGGCACCGGTTCTTCGTGCTCAACGGCCTGCAGGGCCCGACCGACGCCCCGAGGCTGCTTCCCGCCCAGTACGAGTCCTGACGCACAGCCCAGGCTGATCCGCGCCTCGCTTCCTACGATGGTCGGATGACGACCGAGAGCGCTGCCCGGCCCAGGAGGCTCGAGCCCGCACAGTACGCGCGAGCACTCTCGGAGATCGTCCGGCTCTCGGCGCGCACGTCGCCGCTCGCGGTCACCATGAAGATCGTCGGGTCGATCGTCGCGGCTGCGCTCCCGCTCGTGACGACCTTCTTCGCGGCCCTGACCACCACGGCCCTCGCGGACGCGTACGCGGGCACGGACGGCGCGGGCAACCGGGCCATCGTCTACGTGATCATCACGGCGGTCCTGGGGCTGTTCATGGTCGCCTTCAACAGCATCGACCGCTACATCCAGCGCTCGATGCAGTACAAGGTGGGCGCCAAGGTCTCCGACATGATGTTCGAGCGCTTCCTGTCGCTCGAGTTCTGGCGGTACGACGACAAGGACACGGTCGACCTGTTCGACCGCGCCAAGCGCTTCTCCGAGGCCTACCCGCGCGTGCTGGACCGGCTCGCGACGATCTTCACGCAGGTCGTCTCGGTGATCCTGTCGGTCGTGACGCTGTTCTTCGTGAGCTGGTGGATCGCGCTGATCGTGCTCGTCGCGATCCTGCCGAGCGTGTACCTGCAGTTCAAGCTGTCACGGGCCCAGATCGCGCACTGGAACTCCCACATCGAGGTGCGGCGTCGGCGCGGGATGATCGAGCGCGGCATGCTCCAGCCCCAGTACATCTCCGAGCTGCGCGTCTACGGCATGGTCCGGCACCTGCTGGGATTGCGACGGGAGCTGCGCGACGAGGACGAGAAGCGCCGCATGGAGTTCGAGAAGACGTACATCCCCAAGCAGCTCCTGGGCGACGGGCTCCAGGCCGCGGCCGAGGTCACGGCCCTGGTCTGGGTCGTGCGACAGATCGTGCTGCACACCCAGCCCGTCGGGCAGTTCGTGCTGGTCCAGCAGGTCGTCTCGCGCGCGCTCAGCAGCGCGAACGGCCTCGTGGACTCGCTCAGCAGCATCGACGAGGACCTCGCGAACCTGTTCGACTACGAGGCGTTCATGGCGCTGCCCGTGCGAGGGGAGCGCGAGCGCCAGCTCGCCGCGGCCCCGGAGACCATCGCGGTCGAGGACGTCACGTTCCGCTACACGGGCTCGGACGTCGACGTCCTCAAGGGCGTGTCGCTGACCATCCACCGCGGCAGGCACGTCGCGATCGTCGGGGAGAACGGCGCGGGCAAGTCGACGCTCGTCAAGATCATCGTGGGCCTGTACGCACCCACCACGGGAGCCGTGCGGCTCGACGGCGTGGACCTCCAGGACCTGGACGTGAACTCCTGGCACGAGCAGCTCGCGGTGCTCCAGCAGGACTACCTCAAGTACGACTTCGCGACGGCCCTCGAGAACATCCAGTACGGCGACATCAACGACCCACCCAGCCGCGAGCGCGCCCTGGCGGCGGCCCACGACGCCGAGGCCAAGGAGTTCCTCGAGAAGCTCCCGCGCGGGATCGACTCGTACCTGAGCAACTGGATGGAGGAGAAGGGCAGCCGCAAGCGCGGCACGCAGCTCTCTGGGGGCCAGTGGCAGCGCCTCGCGCTCGCGCGCAACTTCTACCGGGCGGCACCCGTGGTCATCATGGACGAGCCGACGTCGGCGATCGACGCCCTGGCCGAGGCGCACATCTTCCGTCGCCTGTTCGCGGACAGGTCGCGCACCATCATCGCGATCAGCCACCGGCTCGCGACGATCGAGAAGGCCGACGTGATCTACATGCTCGCGGACGGCGTGGTCGCCGAGCAGGGGACGCATGGCGAGCTCGTGGCGCTGCGCGGGCGGTACTACACGATGTTCGAGGCCCAGCTCTCGGACCGGGACCGCGAGCAGGACACGGACGTCGACGACTCGCCGGAGCGTCCCGCGCCCGAGCCGACCGTCGCGGCAGGCGACGCCGAGTAGCGTCGGGCGGCATGGAACATCAGCCTGCCCCGGTCTTCGTCGCCGGCCCCGCGTCGTGGAACGAGCTCGTCTACCTCGACGCCCTGCCCGAGCCCCGCTCGCAGACGCTCTTCGCGCGACGCCACCTGGCCACGGTGGGCGGCACGTCGGCGGGCAAGGCGCTCAACCTGCGTGCGCTGGGGCGTGCGGTCACGCTGCGCACGGTCCTGGGGTCCGACGACGTCGCCCCCCGCGTCGAGGACGTCCTGCGGGCAGCGGGGGTCGCGCTCCTCGTGGAACCGGACCCGGACGGCCGGACCGAGCGGCACCTCAACCTCATGGGTGCGTCGGGCGAGCGGTTGTCGATCTACCTCCAGGCGCCGGGGGACGTGCCGCGCGGGGAGACGTGGGAGGCCGCGGTTACGGCCCTGGGCGATGCTCAGGCGGTCGTGATCGACCTCGCGGTCCCGGCGCTGCCGTTGCTGCGCGAGGCGCGACGCCTGGGCAAGGACGTGTGGTGCGACGTGCACGACTACGACGGGGAGGCCGCGTTCCACCGCGAGTTCCTCGACGCCGCGACGTTCCTCTTCCTCAGCTCGGACCGGTTGCCGGGATACCGCGCGTTCATGGAGGAGCGGGTCGCGGCCGGCGCACGTCTCGTGGTCTGCACGCACGGGGCCAGGGGAGCGAGCGCCCTCACGGCCGACGGCGAGTGGTTCGACGTTCCGGCGGTCACGGTCGAGCACGTCGTGGACACCAACGGGGCGGGAGACGCGTTCTTCGCGGGCTTCCTCGACGCGCACCTGTCGGGCGCCACGGTCGCCGAGGCCTTGTCCGCCGGTGCGGTCCGCGGCGCGCTGTGCGTGCAGAGCCCGGACCTCGCGCCAACGGTCTGAGGGAGCCGCGGGCGGGCTGGGCCGTGGCCCTGGGCCGACCCGGTAGGTCGTGGACGGTCAGGACCCGGCGGGTGCGACGCACTCGATCGCGCGCCCGTCGACGACATGGGTCCCGACCCCGAGCTCCGCGCACTCGCCCATGAGCCAGACGAGGGTCGCAGCCCAGATCACCACGGCCACGATGACGAGGAACGAGACCGCGATCGCGGCCACGGCCCACCAGTTGTGCTGGCGCGCCCGGCGTGACCTGACCAGTCCCACGATCCCCAGGACCAGCCCGACCAGCGACAGAGGGATCGACAGCACGAGCGCGACGACGCCCAGAGTCTTGCCGGGGTTGGTGGTGATCGGCTCGGTCTCGGTCACGGGGGTCCTCACGGGTCGGTGTCGGGTCGGCGTTCGCCGGGCGGGGTGCCCGGGCTCGGCTCGACCTGCGGCTGCTGCGGGCCGGATGCCGGTCGACGGGGATCGTCCGGGTGGTCGGCACCGTCCAGTATCGCCGAGTCGGCCGGGCCGCCGAGCGGAGCGCCTGCCAGGCGGTCGCTCCCAGGAGCGCCCGTGGGCCCCGACCGGCAGACGGCGGGGCCCACGGGCGTGGTGCGACGAGGTCAGGAGCAGGTGTACGTGATGCCGTTCTCTTCCCAGACCCCGGGGCCGAGCTCGGAGCACTTCTCGATGAGCTCCATCGCGCCGATGCCGGCGATGATGCCGAAGATGATGGCACCGACGAGCAGCACCGCACCGACGATGATGCCGGCGAGCGCGATCCCGTTCTTGTAGCCCGCCTTCTTGGACTTGTTGAGCGCGACGATGCTCAGGATCAGGCCGATGAGCGACGTGCAGCCGATGATCGACAGGACGAGCCCGACGATGCCGAGCGTCTTGCCCGGGTCCTCGGCCGGGGCGCCGGGGACGCCACCGGGCGTGTACGGCGCCTGCGGTGCAGCCGCACCGTAGGGCGAGCCTGGCGCGGGCGCGCCGTACTGCGGGGCCTGCGGAGCCTGGGGCGCGCCGTACTGGGGAGCCTGGGGTGCCTGGCCGGCAGCGGGGTCCTGGGGGCCGGTGTACGGGTTCGGCTGACCGGACGGGTTCGGCGTTCCTGACGGGTTCTGCTCAGGCTGCTCGGGGTAGGACATGTCACTCCTCGTGGTGCGGTCGATGATCGCCGCCAGTATGTCCTGCGGGATGACCCGCGACAATGGTGAGGACACCCCGTGTCGGGCGTGGCGTCGTCGGGCCTCCCTGGGGTGCGCGGACCACCCCCGACGTCCACGACTCGCCCACGACTCGGCGCGACAGACCAGGTAGGCGATGATAGAGACGTGAATTCACGGAAGGTCCGAATCGTCGCTCTTGCTGCCTCTGTCCTGGTGGCGACCCCGCTGCTGGCCGGTTGTGGGGAGGAGGCTGGTCCAGCGAGCACGGCCGAGGTTCCCGACGGCGGACTGCGTGTCGTCGCGGCCGACGAGGTCGCGCCCGTCGTCGTCCTCGGCTCGACCGACCCTGTCGAGCTCACGCTCACCGCGAGCCAGGCGTTCTTCGCGTCCGCACCGGTGGTGATCCTGGCCGACGCGGAGGACGAGACCGCGCAGAAGGCGGCCGCGGCCGCCGCGCTGCCGCTCCACGCCCCGGTCCTGCTCACGGGCGGGGCGATCGCCGGCAGCGGCCTCACCAAGGAGATCGCCCGGCTCGGCGCGGTCACGGCCGTCGTCGTGACGCCGGACCCGGCCCCGCGGGCCGTGGCGTCGGGCAAGGGAGGCGCCTCGGGCGCGGCCGGGGTCGCCGCAGTCTCGTCCGTCGCCTCGGCCGAGGACCTCGAGGACGACGCCCGCGCGAGCGTCGAGGCGATCGACCCGGACCTGCAGACCGTGGTCCTCGGGGCGGAGTCGCTCGTGGAGACCGTGGACGGCGGGACGGAGATCGACGAGAGGGACCTCGCGGAGGTCCAGGAGCAGCTCCCCGAGACCGGGTCGCCGCAGCTCCTGACCGAGGTGCTGGCCCTGGTCGACGAGGAGGACGGCCACGTGGCCGCGCTCGCCACGGCGCAGGCCGCGGGAGTGGTCCCGCTCGCCGTCCCCGGCGGCGACCCCCGGGCCTCGAGCGTCTCGGTCCAGGCCATGGCCCAGGCCAAGGCGCTCGCGGTCGTCGGGATCGGCGAGTCGTTCGGGACGGTCGAACAGCTGACGGCGCGGGTGCGGGCGGCCGAGACGGGGGTCGAGCTCACGGGCGGCGGACAGCTCGTCACGGCGGGCAAGCGCTACGTCGTCCTGCCGGGGACCACGGTCCCGGCGACGGCCGCAAAGATCGCCGACGCGGTCGAGCGGACCGCCGCTCGTGCCGAGCCGTACGTCGCGGTCGCGGGGGAGTCGGGCGAGACCGACCCGACCGTGACGGTCCCGACCCTCGAGCTGGTCGTCACGGAGTCCTCGGGCGCTGCGGGCAAGGACGGGAACTACTCGACCGAGCTCACGGTCGAGGCCGTGCGCCCAGCGGTCGACGCCGCCCTCGCCGCGGGGCAGCACGTCCTTCTCGAGTTCCAGCCGGGGAAGGCGACGTTCGTCGAGCAGGTCCGCCAGTACGCCGAGCTGCTGTCGCTGCCGGGGGTCGGGGTCTCGCTCGACCTCGACGCGCGCCGGGCGAGCGGTGCGGTCAAGAAGGACGGGGTCGTCCCCGCGCAGGAGATCGACGCGGTCGTGGACTACCTCGCCGGCGTCGTGGAGGGCAAGGCCCTGCCGCAGAAGATGCTCGTGGTGCACGTCTCGCGGCCGGGTGCGCTGACCGAGGCGCAGTCGCTGTCGACGACCGAGGACGCCGTGGCCGTGGTGCTGCACTCGGACGTCGCGGGTGCGTTCGCGGCGCGCGAGAAGGCCTGGAACGAGCTCACCAAGGCCGTCCCGGCGGCGTCGTGGTGGGGCTGGACGGACGCGGTGGGCGAAGCGACCGCCGGCCCCGTCGCCGCAGGCGACGCGGCTCCCTCGCCGCTCGTCGTCGTCGTCGAGTAGGGCTCCGGCGCCTGCGCAGGGGCCGCTTGTTCGCGCCTGCCGGGGCGGTTACGGTATGTCGACCAGTACAGACGAATCGATTCGACACGGTCGGGTCGAGATACCACGACGACGAGGTTCCCCCGATGGTCGCCATCATCCCCCAGCCCCTGCACGTCGAGTCCCCGGTGGACGGTGGCGCGCTCCCGCTCGAGGGTGCCGTCCTCGTGGCCGGGCCCACCGAGGCCGAGCAGCGGATCGCGGCCCACGCCGCGGACCTCCTGACGCGTGCCGCGGGCACGCAGGTCACCGTCGTGGGCTCCGTGCCCGACGGCGCCCCCTCCATCGCGCTGCGGCTCGCCGACGTCGCGGGCCCCGCGGGCTCGGACAGCCCCGAGCGCTACACGCTCGAGGTGAGCGGCTCGGGGGCCGTCCTGACGGCCGCAGCGCCGGTCGGCCTGTTCGACGCGGTCCAGACGCTCCGCCAGCTCGTGACCGAGGGCGAGCACGGCCCCGAGGTGAGCGCCGTCGTCGTGCACGACGCCCCGCGCTACGCCTGGCGCGGCCTCTCGTTCGACGTGGCCCGCAACTTCTTCCCCGTGCGGCAGATCGAGCTCGTGATCGACGTCCTTGCGGCCTACAAGCTCAACGTCCTGCACCTGCACCTGACCGACGACCAGGGCTGGCGCATCGAGACGCCGTCGCGGCCCGAGCTCGCGAAGCTCGCGTCCGAGACCTCGACGAGCGGCAGGGCCGGCGGGCACCTGAGCCTCGCCGACTTCCGCCACCTGCAGGACTACGCCGCGGACCGCTTCGTCACGATCGTCCCCGAGATCGACCTCCCCGGGCACACCAACGCCGCCACCTCGGTCTACGGCGAGCTGCGAGCCGACGGTCAGCGCACGGCGCCGTACGAGGGCATCGAGGTCGGGTTCTCGCAGCTCACGTACGACCTCCCTGCGACCGAGCCGTTCCTGCGCGAGGTCCTCGCGGACGTCGCCGCGATCACCGACGGCGAGTACCTCCACGTGGGCGGTGACGAGGCGCTCACGCTGGGCGCCGAGGAGTACGGGCAGTTCATCGTGCTGCTCGAGCAGATCGTGGCAGAGACGGGCAAGAAGGCCATCACCTGGCAGGAGGCGGCCCAGGCCGGGACGCGCCCGGACACGCTCCTGCAGTACTGGGACAACCGCGTCGACAGCGCGCCCTTCCTCGCGGCGGCGGCCCGCGGCTCGCGCTTCATCATGTCTCCGGGCAACCGCGCCTACCTGGACATGAAGTACACCGCCGAGTACCCCCTGGGACAGGACTGGGCGGGCCTCATCGAGCTGCGCACCGCGTACGACTGGGACCCGGCCGAGGTCATCGAGGGTCTGCCCGCCGACCAGATCGAGGGCGTCGAGGCCGCGGTGTGGACCGAGACCCTCTCGACCCAGGAGGAGCTCTTCCTCATGCTCCTGCCGCGCCTGTCCGCGGTCGCCGAGGTCGCCTGGACCGCACCCGAGCGCAAGGACTGGGAGGGCTACCGCGCCCGTGTCGTGGCCGAGTCCGCGACGTGGCGTCGCGAGGGCCTGCCGTTCCACGAGACGCCGCAGGTCGACTGGGCGTAGTCCGTCCGCCCTCCGGTGCCGAGCATGCGACCGACCGCCACCGCATGCTCGGCACGGGGAGACCGCACCCGACCGGTGCCGGTCAGATCCAGCTGGGCAGCCACATGTGCAGTCGCCAGAACCACTCGGGGACGTTCATGGCCGTCCAGATCGGGTAGAAGAAGATGCTCATCACGACGATCACGGTGAACAGCGCGGTCACGGCCCAGATCACCCAGCCGCGGGCCGTGCGGTCCCGTTCGGTGGCCTCGAGCAGGACCGTCACGACGTAGACGAGCGCGAGGACGACCCACGGGGTGAACACGATCGCGTAGAACGTGAAGATCGTGCGGTCCGGGTACGCGAACCAGGGGAGCCAGCCCGCGACCAGCCCGCTCAGCACGGCCGTCGCGCGCCAGTCCTTGCGCCACACCAGGAGCACGACCGTGGCCACGATCGCGAGCGCGGCCGACCACCACAGGACCGGGTTGCCCAGCGACGTGATGACCCGCGCGCACTCGTCGTAGCCGCATCCCGTCACGCCGTCGGACCCGTCGCGGTAGTAGAAGGACGTGGGCCGCCACTGCACGATCCAGCCGATGGGCTTCGACGCGTACGAGTGCTCGGCGCTGAGCCCCGTGTGGAAGTCCCACATCTTCTGGTGGTACGCCCACAGCGAGCGCAGGGCCTCGGGGAGCCACTGCACGCCCTCGCCCGGGTGCTCGGCGGCCCAGTCGCGCATGTACGAGCTCGGTGAGCGGAACCACGAGAACCAGGTCGCGAGATAGGTGAGCGCCGCGGTGGGCAGCATGACGAGCGCGGCCGGAATCGCGTCGGCGAGCAGCGCGTCCTCCCACCACCGCTTGATCCCGACGGCGCGGCGCGCCGTCGCGTCCCACACCACCGACAGCAGAGCGAAGACCGCGAGGAAGTACAGGCCCGACCACTTGACCCCGCACGCGAGCCCCAGCGAGACGGCCGCCGCGAAGCGCCACCAGCGCCAGCCGAGCCGCGGGCCGTAGCGGCCGATCTCCCGGCCCGAGTCCACGAGGGCGGCGACCCGGTCCGCGAGCCGGCGTCGGGCCTGCTCGCGGTCCAGCAGGAGGAACCCGAACGCGACGAGCACCCAGAACATGAGGAAGTTGTCGAGCAGCCCCGTGCGCGAGTGCACGATCGCCATGCCGTCGATCGCGAGCAGCCCGCCCGCCAGGACGCCCATCGCGGTCGAGGCGAACAGGCGGCGCGCGATCCGGGCGAGCAGGAACACCGCGAGGATCCCGACGAGCGCTGTCGAGATGCGCCACGACCAGGGGTTCTCGGCACCGCCGAAGAGCTGCATGCCGCCCGCGATCATCCACTTGCCCAGGGGAGGGTGGACGACGTAGTCGGCGGTGCTCAGGAACGTGTCGACGTTCCCGGCCTCGAACGCGGGGTTGGGGTCGTCGGGCCACTTGGCCTCGAAGCCCACCCGCAGGAGCGTGTACGCCTGCTTGACGTAGTACGTCTCGTCGAACACGAGGTTGCCGGGACGGCCCAGGTCCCACAGGCGCAGACCGCCCGCCAGCAGCGCGACCAGCGCAGGTCCGAGCCACCCCCACAGGCGGTCCTTGGACGTGGACCCCAGGGCGAGGCGGCGTGCTCCCAGGAGCTTGAGCAGGAGACGGTCACGCACCGACAGCCCGGCGTCCTCCCCGATCTCGACCTCGGCCACCGGGAACGGGAAGTCGTCGCCCGGAACGGGACCGGGGGCTACGGGCGTGGGGTCGGTGGAGGGCTGGGGCACGTCGGCCATCGTAGGACGTGGAACGCTAGGGGGTATGAGCCACGCGCACCCCACCTCCGACCGGCACCTCGATCCCGACCCGACCGAGGCCCCCGGCGAAGGCGAGGACGTGGCGCGCGAGGTGAGCGACGCCGTCGGGCCGGAGGGTGAGGACACCCTCGACGCGCACGACGACGCGCCCGCAGGTCGCCGCCCGCGCGACGACGGACACCTCGTCCTGGCCGCGACCCCCATCGGCAACGTCGAGGACGCGAGCCCGCGGCTGCGACGCCTCCTGGCGGAGTCCGCGGTCGTCGCGGCCGAGGACACGCGCCGCCTGCACGCCCTCGCCGCACGCATGGGCGTCTCGATCGGCGGGCGCGTCGTGAGCTACCACGAGCACAACGAGGTCGAGCGTGCCGACGAGCTGCTCGACGTCGTCGAGGGCGGTGGAACCGTCGTGATCGTGACCGACGCCGGCATGCCGTCCGTCTCCGACCCCGGTTACCGCGTCGTGACCCGGGCCGTCGAGCGCGACCTGCCCATCACCTCGGCCCCCGGGCCCAGCGCGGTCCTCACCGCGCTCGCCCTGTCCGGGCTGCCGACCGACCGCTTCTGCTTCGAGGGCTTCCCGCCCCGCAAGCCCGGCGAGCGCGCACGCACGTTCGAGGCGCTCGCGCGCGAGCCCCGCACCATGGTCTTCTTCGAGGCCCCGCACCGCATCGACGACACGCTCGCCGCGATGGCCCAGGGGTTCGGCGCCGACCGCCCCGCGGCCGTGTGCCGCGAGCTCACCAAGACGTACGAGGAGGTGCTGCGCGGGACGCTCGGCGAGCTCGCGGCCGAGGCCGCCGAGCGGCAGCTGCGCGGCGAGATCTGCATCGTCGTGGCCGGGGCACCCGCGCGCGAGGCCGTCTCCGTCGAGGAGCTCGTGAGCGAGGTCCTCGTCCGGGTCGACGCCGGAGAGCGCCTCAAGGAGGCCGTCGCCGAGGTCGCGACCGCCACGGGCGTGCCCAAGCGCGAGCTGTACGCCGCAGCGCTCGCGGCACGCAAGGGCTGACCTCCGCGCGCGGCCGGGTCGGCGCGAGCGGACGTGCTCGCCCCGAGGTGCCCTCAGACCTCGGTCGACCGCACCAGCTCGACGCCGGCCGCCGCGAGCTCCACGCGCGCCGCCTTGCCCTGGTCCTCCGAGACCGGCACGGTCAGGTCGGTCAGGACGCGCGTCGCGAGCCCCAGCCCGAGCGCGTCGAGCGCGGTCGCCCGGACGCAGTGCGACTCCGCGATGCCGACCACGTCGGCCGAGGAGACCCCGGCGTCCTGGAGGAGCTGCGCGAGGGTGCGGCCCTCGCCGTCGACCCCCTCGAAGCCCGAGTACGCGGCCTGGTACTCGCCCTTCTTGACGCTCGCGTCCGGTGCGAGGTCCGCGAGCGCCGGGTGCAGCTCGGCGTTGGGCGTGCCGGCCAGGCCGTGCGGGGGCCACGTGTCGACGAAGTCGGGGCCCTCGGGGGCCGTCGCGAAGTGGTGCCCCGGGTCGACGTGCCAGTCCTGCGTGGTCACCACGAGGTCGTAGTCCGTGCGCCTCTCGGCCGCGAAGGCCGCGATGGCCTCCGCGACGGCGTTCCCGCCCTCGACCGCGAGCTCACCGCCCTCGCAGAACGTGGGCTGGACGTCGACGACGATCAGGGCGCGACCGCTGGCGGTCGTGTCGGTGCTGGTCATGACCCCACTCTGCCACCGGGGACGTCGTTCGTGGAGCGCCCGGGCCCGGTCGTTCGTACGCTGGGTCACCAGACGAAGCATCCGCCGGCGGGCGTACCGCACGCCGGGAGGCCGAGCGAAGGAGCCGACCATGAGCGCGTCCGAGAGGATCGACGACCCGGCAGGCGACGAGAGGTCGGTGAAGGGCGCGAGCGCGGCGGGCACGACGACCGAGCGAGACCCGGGCGAGCGGCCCATCGGCTACTGGCTCAAGCTGGTCGACCGGTTGATCGACCAGGACGTCGACGAGGTCTTCCTGCGCACGGGCCTGACGCGACGCCACTGGCAGGTCCTCAACATGGTCAGGGACGGTGTCTCGGACGTCACGACGGTCGACAGCGTCCTGTCACCGTTCACGGCCGGGGGTGCGCGGCCCGGGGGCCACGCACCCGCGGTCAGCGCGGAGATCTCCGACCTCCAGGCCCGGGGGTGGGTGGCCCAGGGCGGGGCCGGGTGGGAGGTGACCGTCGCGGGGCAGCACGCGTACCACGACCTCCTCGACGCGGTCTCGCTCTCGCGCGAGCGCCTCGCGGAGGGGATCACGCGCGAGCAGTACGACCGGACGATCGCGACGCTCGAGCAGATGGCGCGCAACCTCGGGTGGTCGCCGGGGGCCTGATCCCGCCCCGGGATCGGGCGCGGCGGCGTCGGCCGCTCGGGGGCCGCGTACCCTGGCGTGCGCGAGTCCTCGACGTGCCGGGCGTCCGTCCGGCGGTGGGTCTCGCGCCGCCAGCGCCCGCCGCGAGACCCGAGGACCGACGACCCATGCTCCGTGACGAGGCCCTCCGCGCCGTGCAGGACCCGACCGCCCCGCCGACCGTGCTCGCCCAGGTCGCCGGCGAGTTCCCCGACCTGCGCCCCCAGGTCGCCGCGCACCGCGGCGCCTATCCGGGGCTGCTCTCGTGGCTCGCCGCCGGCGACGACCCCGCGGTCGACGCGGCGCTCGCGGCCCGCCGGGCCGCCCCGGCGGGCTACGGTGCCCCGACCCCGCCGTACACGCCGCACCCGTACGCGCCGGGACCTTCCTCGGCGGCACACCTCGCCCCCGCGTACGCCGCCCAGCAGCCGCACACCCAGCAGCCCTACGCCCCGGGCGGCCACGCAGCGCACCACCCCCAGCCGTACCCCTCTCCCGACGCGACGTACGCGCCCGGGGCGGGCTACGCCGTCGGGCCGCAGGTCGCGGCGGTCCAGGGGCGGCCCACCGCGCAGCGGCGCGCCCGCGTGACCCTGGTCTCGGTGCTCGCAGGACTCGTCCTGCTGCTTCTCGTGGGGGTCGCCGCCTTCCTCGCGGTCGGCAGCGGGGCGCCGTCCGCCGAGCCCGTCGGCCAGGGGGTGGCGGGCGCGCCCGAGGGATCGGGGCAGGACGCCGTCGCGCCCGGGACGGCGACTCCCGAGCACGGCCTGCTCGCGGGCGCGGGCGACGAGTCCGCGCCGGTGACGGTCGAGGTCTACGTCGACTACATGTGCCCGGTCTGCGGTCGGTTCGAGGCCGTCAACGGCGAGAGCCTCACGAAGCTGCGCGAGGCCGGGAGCGTGCGGGTCGTCTTCCACCCCATCGCGATCCTCGACCGGTACTCGCAGGGCACGGCGTACTCGACGCGCGCCGCGTCGTCGGCCGCGCTCGTGGCCGACCGCGCCCCCGACACGTTCCAGGCCTTCCACGCGGGGCTGCTCGCGCACCAGCCCCAGGAGGGGACGGCAGGCCTGAGCGACGCCCAGATCGCTGACGTCGCCCGCGCGGCGGGCGTCCCGGCGGACGTCGTCGCCGAGCTGGCCGACGGCGGGGCGGCCGAGTTCGCGCCCTGGGTCGCCGCAGCCACGCAGGCCGCGACGAGCGACCCGGCGCTCGCGGGCCCGCAAGGTTTCGGCACGCCGACGATCGTGATCGACGGCGAGCGGTGGGCCGGGGACTGGAGCGACGCGCAGGCGCTCGCGCAGGCGATCGAGGGCACGTCCGTCTGACGGCGCTGCCCGGGGCCCGCCCGAGCGCCCGGACGGGGCGACGGACCTGCCCCTCGGACCTGCCCCCGGACCGGACGACGGCCCGCGCACCGCAGGCGTACCCTGCCTCCATGCCACGCGAGATGGAGTTCCGCCGGATCCCCGGCCTGCCCCCGTACGTCTTCACGATCATCGACTCGCTCAAGCTCGAGGCGCGCCGCGCCGGGCGCGACGTGATCGACCTGGGCTTCGGCAACCCCGACCTGCCGAGCCCGCAGATCGCGGTCGACAAGCTCGCGGAGGCGGTCCACAACACGCGCAACCACCGGTACTCGGCGTCTCGCGGCATCCCCAAGCTCCGGCAGGCGGCCGCGGACATGTACCAGCGCCGGTTCGGCGTGACGCTCGACCCGGAGACCGAGATCATCTCGACCATCGGCGCCAAGGAGGGCTTCAGCCACCTCATGTGGGTGCTGCTGCAGCCGGGTGACGCGGCGATCGTCCCCACGCCGAGCTACCCCATCCACATCTGGGGGCCCTACTTCGCGGGGGCCGACGCCCGGCAGGTCGCGATCGGCGACGGCACGGACGCCTCGGGGTACATCGACCGCGTCATGGAGGCGTGGGAGTACGGGTGGCCCAAGCCGCGCGTCGTCGTGCTGTCGTTCCCGCACAACCCGACCACGACCATCGCGACCAAGGAGGACCTCCAGCGCCTGGTCGACTGGGCGCGCGAGCGCGACGTGGTCCTGGTGCACGACCTCGCGTACGCCGACATGACGTTCGACGGCTGGCGCCCGCCCTCGATCATGGAGTGCGACGGGGCCAAGGAGGTCGCGGTCGAGCTCTACTCGATGACCAAGTCGTACTCGATGGCCGGGTGGCGCGTCGCGTTCCTCGTGGGCCGGCCGGACGTCGTGGGGGCGCTCGCCAAGCTCAAGTCGTACCTCGACTACGGCACGTTCCAGCCCATCCAGATCGCGGCGACCGTGACGCTCAACGAGGCCCTCGACTTCCCCACGGAGGTCTCGGCGGTCTACGAGTCGCGGCGCAACACGCTGTGCGACGGGCTGGACCGCATCGGCTGGGACATCCACCGGCCCAAGGGCACCATGTTCGCGTGGGCGCGCATCCCCGAGCCGTACCGCGAGATGGGCTCGATCGAGTTCGCGACGCACGTGATCGAGAGCTGCGACGTCGCGGTCTCGCCGGGCGTGGGGTTCGGGCCGGGCGGCGACGGGTTCGTGCGGTTCGCGCTCATCGAGAACGAGCAGCGGACGGGGCAGGCGATCCGGAACCTCAAGAAGGGCCTGACGCGGTTGCAGTAGCGTGAGCCGCCCGACGACGGGGCGCACCTGAGCGCTCGGGTGCGCCCCGCCGTCGGGCAGGGCAGGTGGACCGACGTCCGGGCGCGGTCGACGCGCGCCGTGGGTACGACCGAGCCCTCCGGTGGACGCTTCCCGCGCCCCGGCCCGCGTCGGGCAGGATGGCTTCGACCAGCGGCGTGAAGGGAAAGTGCAGATGACCGTCGAGACACCAGTCGTCCACCTCCGAGGGGGCGGGACGAGCCTCGTCGTGACGACGAGCGGCGCGCGGCTGCCCCGCGTCCTCCACTGGGGGCCCGACCTCGGCGACCTGACCGACGCCGACCTCGCGACCATGGAGACCACCGCGTCGCCCGCGATCGGGGACTCGGCCGTGACGTACCCCCAGCCGGTGCCGGTCGTGGCGCAGCTCGCCGAGGGGTGGCTCGGGCGGCCCGGTGTCGTGGGCGACCGTTCCGGCGCCCACTGGGCTCCTCGGTTCGTGGTCGACGACGTCGTGGTCGAGCGTGCGAGCGACGTCCAGCGCCTGCGGGTCGCCTCGTCCGACGACGCCTACGCCCTGACGCTGGGCGTCGAGCTCGAGGTTCTCGCGTCGGGGCTCGTCCGGGTCCGGGCCGAGGTGGGGAACCGGGGCGGCGCGCCCTACGAGGTCCGCGCGCTCGAGCTGGGCCTGCCCGTCCCGCCGACCGCGACCGAGCTGTGCGACCTCGCCGGACGCTGGGCCCTCGAGAGGGTCCCTCAGCGGCGGCCCTTCGACGTCGGGACCTGGGTGCGCGAGAGCCGGGGCGGCAAGCCAGGGCTCGAGCACGCGTTCATGATGCTCGCGGGCGAGCAGGGCTTCGCCAACCGCTCGGGGCGGGTGTGGGGCGTCCACCTGGGCTGGAGCGGCAACCACGCGCTCGTCGCGGAGCGCACCCCGGCCGGGAGCCGCCGGCTCTCGGGCGGCGAGCTCCCGTGGCCCGGCGAGCTGGTCCTCGAGCCGGGGACGTCGAGCACGACGCCGTGGCTCTACGGCTCGTGGGGCGAGGGCCTCGACGACCTCTCGCACCGGGTGCACCGCTGGATGAGGTCGCGCCCGACGCACCCCCGCGCGCCGCGGCCCGTGCTGCTCAACACCTGGGAGGCCGTCTACTTCCAGCACGACCTCGCGACGCTCGAACGTCTCGCCGAGGCCGGCGCGGCGGTCGGGGTGGAACGCTTCGTCCTCGACGACGGCTGGTTCACCGGTCGCCGGGACGACACCACCTCGCTCGGCGACTGGACCGTGGACTCGACCGTCTGGCCCGACGGGATCGACGCGCTCGCCGACCGGGTGCGCGAGCTGGGCATGGACTTCGGGATCTGGTTCGAGCCAGAGATGGTCAACCTCGACTCCGACCTCGCACGGAACCACCCCGAGTGGGTCTTCGACGCCGGGCACGGCCCGGGCATGGCCTCGCGCCACCAGCACGTCCTCGACCTGGCCCACCCCGAGGCGTACCGTCACGTCCGCGACGCGATGTCCGAGGTCGTCGACCGTCTGGGCGTCGCGTACGTGAAGTGGGACCACAACCGGTACCTGCTCGACGCCGGGCACACGCCCACGGGCAGGGCCGGGGTCCGGGAGCAGACCCTGGCCGCCTACGCGCTCATGGCCGAGCTCAAGGAGCGGCACCCGGGCCTCGAGATCGAGTCGTGCGCCAGCGGCGGAGGTCGCGTGGACCTCGGCGTGCTCCAGCTCACCGACCGGGTGTGGGCCTCGGACTGCAACGACCCGCACGACCGGCTCGAGATCCAGCGCTGGACCCGCCTGCTCGTGCCGCCGGAGCTCCAGGGGACGCACATCGGAGCGCGCGAGTCGCACACCACGCACCGGGTCCACCCGCTCGACTTCCGCGCGCAGGTCGCGCTGTGGGGGCACCTGGGGATCGAGACGAACCTCCTCGAGGCCTCACCGGACGAGCTCGACGAGGTCCGGGCCTGGGTGGCGTTCCACCAGGCGCACCGGTCCCTGCTGCACTCGGGCGACGTGGTCCACGCGGACCTCGGGGACCCCGCGCTGCGCCTGGAGGGGGTCGTCGCGACCAACCGCAGCGAGGCGATCTTCCAGCTCGCCGTGGTCGACCGACCGATCACCTGGCCCCCGGGACGTGTCGCCGTGCCGGGGCTCGACCCGGAGCGCCGGTACCGGGTCCGTCAGGTCAGCCCGGTCGAGAGGTCAGGTTCCGGGGTGCTGCCGCCGTGGACCGCGGTCGAGGAGGGCGTCGTGCTCCCGGGCGTCGTCCTCTCCCAGGTCGGGATCGAGGCCACCTCGCTCGACCCGGACCGCGGGGTCCTGTGGCACCTGACGGCGGAGTGATCGACGCGTGCGCGCCGCGGACGGTTACCTCTGCTCGGGCCGCGACGGCTCAGGCCGGCGCGGCCGGGGTCGGGGGCGTGGCCCCCGGGCGCTGCTGGTACCGGTCGACGTGCGACGCGGCGGTCGCGACGGCCTTCTCGTCGACCAGGTCGTAGACGATCGTGCCGACCCACACGATGAGCGTCGCCCACACCCAGGTCCAGAACCCGTCGATGTCGAACCCGCTCGACGGCGAGAGCAGCGTCGTCACGACGAGGGACCCCAGGACCGTCACGAGTCCCAGGACCCACGTCCAGCCGTGGACGTGCTTGCCCAGGAACCTCGAGACCACAGGTCGCAGGAGCGTGATCGTGACCGTGAACAGGGCCACCGCGACGAGCCCCCACAGCCAGCCGATGTGCATGCCCTCGAGCACGAGGTTCGCGACGACCAGCGTGACGCCGTAGGCGATCGCTGCGACGATGAAGCTGAGCACTTTCGGGTTCATGATCGGCACCTTCGCTCGGATCCCTGGAACATGAGTGCTCCTTCGAGTGTGACAGCGCGCGGGTTCGTGCGCACGCGTCGCGGGGCACCGCCGCCACGCAGAGAGGTCGCCATGAGAGCAGCGCACGTCCTGCCCGGTGCCCTCGTCGCGCTCACGGTGCTGCTCGCGGGGGCCTGCTCGGGCGGGCCCGACCCCGCCCCGAGCCCCGGGCTCGACGGCCAGGTCGTCGAGCCGGCCCCGGGCGTCCCGACGGTCCGGGCGAGCGCGACGTCCCTGATCGACGACCTGCCCTCGCCGTGGGGCCTCGCGGCGCTCCCCGACGGCCGTCTGCTGAGCACCTCGCGCGACGAGGGCACGGTCAGCGTCCTGGACCCGGACGCGGGCTCCGTCACGGCCGTGACGGGCGAAGGGGCCGCCGAGCTCGCGTCGGGGACCGACCACGGCGGCGAAGGGGGCTTGCTGGGTATCGCGGTCGCGCCGACGTTCTCCGAGGACGGGACCGTCGTGGTCTACCGGACGGGCGAGGACGGCAACGAGGTGCTGCGGGGGCGCCTCGACCTGGACGAGGCGCGCCTGGGAGCGCTCACGACCGTGCTCGACGGCATCCCGAAGGCGAGCAACCACAACGGCGGGCAGGTCGCGTTCGGTCCCGACGGCTTCCTCTACGTCTCGACGGGGGACGCGACCGAGTCGGGCGCCGCGCAGGACCCGGGCTCGCTCGCGGGCAAGATCCTGCGGGTCGGGCTCGACGGCGAGGCCGCGCCGGGCAACCCCGACGGCTCGCGCGTGTGGAGCCTGGGCCACCGCAATGTCCAGGGCCTGGGCTGGGACGCCTCGGGGCGGATGTTCGCGTCCGAGTTCGGGCAGAACACGCTCGACGAGCTCAACGTGATCGTCCCGGGCGGCAACTACGGCTGGCCGGACCGCGAGGGGACGCTCGGGGAGGCGGCCGCCCCGGACGGCACGGCGTTCGTCGACCCGGTCGCGACGTGGCCCACGTCGGACGCGAGCCCCAGCGGCCTCGCGGTCGGGTCGGACGGCGTGTACGTCGCGGGGCTGCGGGGCGAGCGCCTGTGGCGCGTCCCGTTCGCGGGCGGCGCGGCGGCCCTGGAGGGTGAGGCGAGCCCGGCGCCCGACGGCGGAGCGTCGCCCGCCGCGTTCGGCGCACCGCAGGCGTTGCTCACGGGTGAGTGGGGGCGCCTGCGGGCGGTCGTCGTAGACCCTGGGAGCGGTGCCGGGGACGGGGCGACGGGTGGGGGCGGGGTGTCGTTGCTCGTCCTGACGAACGAGACGGACGGGCGGGGGAGTCCCGCGCAGGGGGACGACCACCTCCTGCGGGTCGAGCTCTCGACGGGCTGAGGTCGTCGTCGTCGGTCGCGACGGTGACTCTGGTCGACGGTTCCGGTCACCCTCGCTGGGCGGTGTGGTCGTCGTCGGCGAAACCTGACATCGCGGCGCACCGGCCGGGTCCGGACAACTACCATGAGGACCATGCCTGACGCAGCCCCGGAGACCTTCTACCTCACCACCCCGATCTACTACGTGAACGACGCCCCGCACATCGGGCACGCGTACACGACGGTCGCGGCCGACGTCGTCACCCGCTGGCACCGCCAGCGCCAGGAGCCGGTGTGGTTCCTGACGGGGACGGACGAGCACGGGCAGAAGGTCATGCGCACGGCAGAGGCCAACGGCGTGACCCCCCAGGAGTGGGCGGACCGCCTGGTCGAGAGCTCGTGGAAGCCCGTGCTGCACACGCTCGACGCGCTCAACGACGACTTCATCCGCACCACGCAGCCCCGCCACACCGAGCGCGTACAGGCCTTCATCCAGGACCTGTACAACGAGGGTGAGATCTACGCGGGCTCGTACGAGGGCCCGTACTGCGTGGGGTGCGAGGAGTACAAGCTCCCGGGCGACCTGATCGACGGCACGGGCGAGTTCGAGGGCCAGAAGCTCTGCCCCATCCACAGCAAGCCCGTGGAGATGCTCTCCGAGCAGAACTACTTCTTCAAGATGAGCGCGTACCAGGACCGTCTGCTCGCGCTCTACGAGGCGCACCCCGAGTTCGTCCAGCCCGCCAGCGCACGCAACGAGGTGCTCGCGTTCGTCAAGGGTGGTCTGCAGGACCTCTCGATCTCGCGCAACACGTTCGACTGGGGCATCCCCATCCCGTGGGACACCACGCACGTGCTCTACGTGTGGTTCGACGCGCTGCTCAACTACGCGACCGCCGTCGGGCTGGACAGCGACGACCCCGAGCAGCAGGCCAAGTTCGCGGCCACGTGGCCTGCGAGCGTGCACCTGGTCGGCAAGGACATCCTGCGCTTCCACGCGGTGATCTGGCCCGCGATGCTCATGGCCGCGGGCCTGCCCCTGCCCAAGACCGTGTTCGCGCACGGCTGGCTCCTGGTCGGCGGCGAGAAGATGAGCAAGTCGAAGCTCACGGGCATCGCGCCGAGCCAGATCATCGACCACTTCGGTTCCGACGCGTTCCGCTACTACTTCATGCGAGCCATCGCGTTCGGCCAGGACGGTTCGTTCTCGTGGGAGGACCTCTCGGCGCGCTACAACGCCGAGCTCGCGAACGGGTTCGGCAACCTGGCCTCGCGCGTCGCGGCCATGGTCGGCAAGTACTACGGGGGCGTTCTCCCGCAGGCAGGCCCGGCCGGGCCGGCCGAGCAGGCGCTCGAGCAGGTCGCTGCGCAGGCGGTCCAGGCAGCCGAGAAGGCGATCGACGCGCTCGCGATCCACGAGGCGATCAACGCGGTGTGGACGCTGGTCGACGCCACGAACCTGTACCTCACGGAGCAGGAGCCGTGGAAGGTCGCCAAGCTCGACGAGGAACGTGACGGCACGGGGTCCGACGCCGTCTCGGTCCAGGAGGGCCGCCTCGCCACGATCCTCGTCACGGCCGCCGAGGCCCTGCGCTCGCTCGCCGTCCTGCTGCACCCGATCACCCCGAAGGCCGCCCAGGCGCTCTGGGAGTCCCTCGGCGCCGAGGCGCCGCTGGGTGCGCTCGCGGTCCAGCCGGTCGACGGTGCCGCTCGCTTCGGCGCGCTTCCCGCAGGGACCACGGTCACCAAGGGTGCGTCGCTGTTCCCGCGGCTCGAGGACCCGGTCGTCGAGGGCGCCTGACGGTGGCCCGCAAGCGTGAGCGCGGGTGGCCGCCCGCCCCCGAGGCGCTGCCGCTGCCCGTGGTCGACGACCACACCCACCTCGAGTCGATCGCGGGTGTCCTGCCCGACGTCGACGAGGAGGGGCACCCCGTCCCCGTACCGACGGTCGCGCAGCACGTCGAGGACGCGGCCCGGGTCGGCGTGGACCGCATGGTCCAGGTCGGCTGCGACCTGCCCTCGGCCCGCCTGACGGACGCCCTGGTGCGCGAGCACCGGGCGCTCGTCGGCGCGATCGCGATCCACCCCAACGAGGCGACCCTGCACGCGGGCGTGACCGAGGTGGGCCCCGACGGGCTGACCCCGACCCCCGAGCCTCGCCACGCCGTCGGGCTCGACGACGCCATCGCGGAGATCGCCGCGATCGCACGCGGCAACGACCGCATCCGGGCGATCGGCGAGACCGGCATGGACCTCTTCCGCACCGGCCCGCAGGGCGCGGCCGTCCAGCGGGAGTCGTTCCGCGCGCACGTCGCGCTCGCCAAGGAGCTCGGCCTACCGCTCCAGATCCACGACCGTGACGCGCACGCCGAGGTCATCGAGGTCCTCCTCGCCGACGGCGCCCCCGAGCGGACCGTGTTCCACTGCTTCTCGGGCGACGCCGAGATGGCGAGGCTGTGTGCCGCGCAGGGTTGGTACCTGTCGTTCGCCGGGCCGGTGACGTTCGGCGCCAACGACGAGCTGCGCGCGGCCCTCGCGGCCGTGCCGCTGGGACAGGTCCTGGTCGAGACGGACGCGCCCTATCTCACGCCGCACCCCTACCGCGGACGGCCCAACGCGCCGTACCTCCTGCCCCACACCGTGCGGAAGGTGGCCGAGGTGACGGGGACCTCGCTCGAGGAGGTCTGCGCCCGGCTGAGCGGCACGGCCGAGCAGGTCTACGGCCCCTGGTGAGTCCTCGCCCGACCGGTGAGTCCCGGGCGGCGCGCCGGACGGGCTTTCCCCGGAGGTCACGTTTCCACTACGGTCTGCTTGTCCGTGATGCCCGGAGCGTCGCGTACGCAGGTCGAGACAGGAACGGAAGGTCACGTGGTCGGTGGCGACGGGGTGCGCAGGAGCTCCCTGACGGGTAGGTGGCGCCTCGCAGCGCAGGCCGCGATCCTGGCGACCGTGGTCGGGGCGACCGGAGTCTTCGCGGTGGCCCACAAGTCCGTGACTCTCGACCTGGACGGCGAGGTCAGGACGGTCAGCGCGTACGGCTCGACCGTCGGGGAACTGCTCGCCTTCCAGGACGTCGCGATCAAGGACACCGACCTCGTGGAGCCCGCCGCGGACGAGCCCGCGACCGACGGGAGCACCATCGTCGTCCGGACCAGCCAGGAGATCTCGCTCGAGCTCGACGGGAAGTCGCAGACGTTCGTCACGACGGCCCGCACCGTCGGGGAGCTGCTCACTGCCCTGGGGCCGCGCGCCGAGGGGGCCATGACCTCGGCGTCCAGGTCGCAGTCGCTCGGCCGCGAGCAGATCCGGGTCTCGACCCTCAAGACCGTCCACGTCGCCGTGGACGGGGCGGTCGTGACCGCCACGACCTCCGAGGCGTCGGTCGAGGGGGTCCTGGAGCACGCGGGGATCACGCTGTCGGTGGGTGACGCGGCGTCGGTCCCGCTCGGTGCCGCCGCGGTCGACGGGATGCTCGTCCTCGTCACCCGCGCGGCGAGCGGCGCGGCGACGGTCACGGAGACCCTCCCGTTCGCGACAGAGGAGGTCAAGGACCCCTACCTCCCGCAGGGGCAGCGCAAGGTCCGCACGTCGGGCAAGGTCGGCGAGGCCGTGACGACGTACGCCATCCAGACGGTCGGCGGCACCGAGATCTCGCGGACCGTGGTCGACCGTTCGGTCACGCGCGAGCCCCGTACCGAGGTCGTCGTGGTCGGTTCGCTCGACCCGTCGACCATCAAGGTCGACCCGGGGTCGTCCAAGGCGATCGCCAAGTCCCTCGCGGCCCAGCGCGGCTGGGGCGACGACCAGTTCGCGTGCCTCGACCTGCTCTGGATGAAGGAGAGCCGGTGGAACGCGACCGCGGAGAACACGTCGAGCGGTGCGTACGGGATCCCGCAGGCGCTCCCGGGCTCCAAGATGGCCAGTGCGGGAGCCGACTGGCGGACCAACCCGGCGACCCAGATCACGTGGGGTCTGGGGTACATCGAGGGCCGCTACGGCACACCGTGCGGCGCGTGGAGCCACTCGCAGGCCAAGGGCTGGTACTGAGCGAGGGCCGTGCGGAGGCCCTGTGAGGGTTCTCTCGACAGGGGCCCTCAACGCCCCGACATAGGTGGAGAAAACCGGACAGGACGGTGGCGTCGCGCCCGGACGGGGTTGGCACTCGATAACGGATCGGTTACGGTCAACTGTCGCGCACTGCAGCCCGCCCTGCCGCCACCCGCTCATCACCGGGGGCGAGACGGACGGAGGGTGCGCGTCCTGCTGTCGGCCGGAGAACTGGTCCGTCGGTGGTAGACGACAGCCGGATCGGTCGTTCGGAACCAGCGGTAGGACGTCCTCGGACGCCCGTCCCGATGCTCCTCGGAGCGCAGGGTCCGTCGGTGGCGCGCTGCGTCGCCCGAAGCCCGTGCCCGGGAGGCTCGACGACTGGACTCGAGTGAACAACCCCATTGACCGGACCGCTCACGCGGCCAGCGCCGACAGCGCAGCCAACACCCCCCAGACCTCTCCTTCTCTCGACGGCGTCGAGGCACAGGCCTCCGCCCCCACAGCCACCAAGCGCCGCCGCTGGCCCCTGATCGCCGGTGCGACGGCCATCGCGCTCGTCGCGACCGGAGCAGTCGCCTACGGCAGCGCCAAGAAGACCGTCCAGCTCGACGTCGACGGCAACATCACCACGGTCTCGACGTTCGCGGGCTCGGTCGAGGGTTTCCTCGACGAGCAGGACGTGCGCGTGACCGACCGCGACCTGATCGCCCCCGGGGCCGACGCGCCCCTGAAGAACGGTGCCGACGTCGTCGTGCGCTACGGGCGCCAGGTGACCGTCCAGACCGACGGCGCCCAGAGCGACGTGTGGCTCACCGCGCTCGACGCCGACGAGGCGCTCGACACCCTCGCGGCCCGAGGCAGCGACGTGCGCCTCGTGGCCTCGCGCTCGGGAGCCGACGGCCGTGCCGCGCTCTCCCTGCGCCTCGACGCCGACGGACCCGTCCACGTCGTGGCCGACGGCCAGACCAAGACGGCGCCCGACGGCAGCATCGGCGTCAACGCGATCCTCGACCAGCAGGGCGTGGTCCTGGGCGAGCTCGACCGCGTGTCGGTCGCTCGCACGGTCGAGCCCACGACCGACGGGACCACGGCAGAGGCGAGCTCGGCCGACGAGACGACGACCCAGCCCGCGGTCTCGCTCGTCGTCCAGCGCGTCGCCGTGACCGAGACCCCGACCGTCACGCCCATCCCGTTCGAGACGGTCACCGAGCAGGACGCGAACCGTTTCGCGGACCTCGCCCCGGTCGTCAAGCAGGAGGGCGTCGAGGGCGCCTCGACCAAGGTCGAGAACGTGACCACGGTCGACGGTGTAGAGGAGTCCCGCGAGGTCGTCTCGGACGGCGTCACGTCCGAGCCGGTCGCCAAGATCGTGGTGCAGGGCACCAAGGAGCGGCCCAAGGCTGCACCCAAGGCCGCGGCGGCTCCCCAGGCCGCTGCTGCTGCACCCAAGGCGAGCGCGCCGGCAGCGGCGCCCGCTCCCGCGGCGAGCTCGGTCGGTGGCGACGTCTGGGCCGCGCTGGCCAAGTGCGAGTCGGGCGGCAACCCCGCGACGAACACGGGCAACGGCTACTACGGCCTCTACCAGTTCTCGGCCAGCACCTGGCGTGCGATGGGTGGCTCCGGCCTCCCGTCCGACGCGTCGGCCGCCGAGCAGACCCAGCGTGCGCAGGCCCTCCAGGCCCGTTCGGGCTGGGGACAGTGGCCGGCCTGCGCCCGGAAGCTCGGTCTGCTCTGAGCGGACCTGGTTCCTGATCGCGGCGATATGCCGAGGTCGGACGAGCGAGGGGTGTGGCCCACGGCGCGAGCCG
>NZ_JACSQF010000001.1:427587-439983 GCF_014836755.1 Oerskovia merdavium | reverse complement strand
CGCCCCCCCCCCCCCCCCCCCCCCCCCCCCCCCCCCCCCCCCCCCTCTCCCGTGCCGGCGCGGTGCCCGTGCGTGAGGTTCGTGGGGGCGAGAGACCTGCGCCGGGTGCGACGTCGGGGTCTGTCCGGGTGCGCCCGGATCGTCCTGTGACGTGGATCGCGGGCGAACGGGACCGACTTGGTGATCGATAACGAGTCGGTTACGGTCGAGTGTCCCGCGTGCAGAAGTCGCCTTGGTGTGATCGAGCGCGGGCGCCGTGTCGGCAGGCTGCACAGCCCAGGACCCGACACCCTGGACCGCCGGATCGGCTGGTCGAGCCCCTGGAGCGACCCCGTCGCCTCGCGCCGTGCGCGGACCAGGGCAGCGCCGCAGTGCGCGCCTCGACCCCCCGTGCCCGGACAGCACGACGACTGGACCCGAGTGAAGAACCCCTTCCGCACCGCCGGTGCGCGCAGCGCGCACCCCGCTCCTGTCACACCTTCCGACACCACGGCCCCCGAGGACACCTCTCCTGCCGGCGTCGAGGCACAGGCCTCCGCCCCCACAGCCACCAAGCGCCGCCGCTGGCCCCTGATCGCCGGTGCGACGGCCGTCGCGCTCGTCGCGACCGGAGCGGTCGCCTACGGCAGCGCCAAGAAGACCGTCGAGCTCGACGTCGACGGCCAGATCACCTCGGTCAGCACGTACGCAGGATCGGTCGAGGGCCTCCTCGCCGAGGAGGGTGTGCGCGTGACCGACCGCGACCTGGTCGCTCCCGCGGCCGACGCGCCCCTGAAGAACGGTGCCGACGTCGTCGTGCGCTACGGACGGCAGGTGACCGTGCAGACCGACGGCGCCCAGAGCGACGTGTGGCTCACCGCGCTCGACGCCGACGAGGCGCTCGAGACGCTCGCGGCGCGCGGCGGCGACGTGCGCCTCGTGGCCTCGCGCTCGGCGGCCGACGGCCGCGCCGAGCTCCCGGTGCGCCTCGACGCGGACGGGCCCGTCAACGTCGTCGCCGACGGCGTGACCCGGACGGCCCCGGACGGGTCGATCGGCGTGGACGCGATCCTCGAGCAGCAGGGCATCGTCCTGGGCGAGCACGACCGCGTCTCGGTGGCCCGCGACGCGTCGGCAGACCCCGCGGTGTCCCTCGTCGTCCACCGCGTGGTCGTCACGGACCTGCCGACCACGACCCCGATCCCGTTCGAGACCACCGTCCAGGAGGACGCGAACGTCTACGAGGACGAGGCCCCGACGGTCGCCCAGGAGGGCGTCGAGGGCGTGCACACGCTCGTCGAGCGCGTGACCACGGTCGACGGCGTCGAGGAGTCCCGCGAGGTCGTCTCGGACGGCGTCACGTCCGAGCCCGTCGCCAAGATCGTGGTGCAGGGCACCAAGGAGCGGCCGAGCGGCCCGGCAGCGGCCGGGTCGGCACGCGAGATCGGGCGCCAGCTCGTCGCGGCCCGCGGCTGGGGCGGCGAGCAGTTCGCGTGCCTCGACAAGCTCTGGACCAAGGAGAGCAACTGGAACTCGTCGGCGACCAACCCGTCGTCGGGCGCGTACGGGATCCCGCAGTCCCTGCCCGCCTCCAAGATGGCGAGCGCCGGGGCCGACTGGCGGACCAACCCCGCGACCCAGATCACCTGGGGCCTCAACTACATCGCGGGCAGCTACGGCACCCCGTGCGCCGCGTGGTCCCACTCGCAGGCGAGCAACTGGTACTGAGCTCGCGCAGGCGGACGTCGGTACCGAGCCGCCGAGCACCGCTCGCCGGCGGGACCGGTGCAGGCCGTCGAGCACCGCTCGCGGCGGCCTGCACCGGTCCAACCGGTAGGCTTCCCCGCATGAACGACACCCCCAACGCCCTGCTCGGTCCGGCACAGATCCGCGACCTGGCAGGGCGTCTGGGCGTGCGGCCCACCAAGACGCTCGGACAGAACTTCGTGCACGACGGCGGGACGGTCCGCAAGATCGTCCGGACCGCGGGGATCGGCGCGGGGGACCGGGTGGTCGAGGTCGGGCCGGGCCTGGGCTCGCTCACCCTGGGCCTGCTCGAGGTGGGCGCGAGCGTCGTCGCGGTCGAGATCGACCCGCCCCTCGCGCAGCAGCTCGCCGCGACCGTGGCCGTGCACCAGCCCGACGCCGCAGACCGCCTGACGGTCGTGGCCGCGGACGCGCTCGAGGTCACCGGGCTCCCGGGCGAGGCGCCCACGGCGCTCGTCGCGAACCTGCCCTACAACGTGGCCGTCCCCGTCCTCCTGACCTTCCTCGAGCGCTTCGACTCGCTCGAGCGTGTCCTGGTCATGGTCCAGGCCGAGGTCGCGGACCGGCTCGCCGCCCCGCCCGGGAGCCGCACGTACGGCGTGCCGTCGGTCAAGGCCGCCTGGTACGCCTCGGCCCACCGTGCCGGGACCGTGGGGCGCAGCGTGTTCTGGCCCGTGCCGAACGTGGACTCCGCGCTCGTGGCGCTCGACCGCCGCGAGCCCCCGGCCACGACGGCGACGCGCGAGGAGGTCTTCGCGGTCGTCGACGCGGCCTTCGCCCAGCGCCGCAAGATGCTCCGTTCGGCCCTCGCGGGGATCGCGGGCTCGTCGGCTGCTGCGGTCGAGGCCCTCGAGCGTGCGGGCGTCGACCCGACGGCGCGCGGCGAGCGGCTCACGGTCGAGGAGTTCGCGCGCATCGCGGAGCAGCTCCCGCTCGTGCAGGCCGAGGCGGCCGCTTCCGCAGGCGAGCACCCGGAACGACCTGGCACAGTGGACGCGTGAGCCCCCACCTGTCCGCCGCGCCTCCGGTCTCCGTCCGGGTCCGGGCGCCCGGGAAGGTCAACCTGTCGCTGCGCGTCGGGGCACGCCAGGAGGACGGGTATCACCCTCTCGTGACGATCTTCCAGGCGGTCTCGCTCGTCGAGGAGGTCACGGCGACGCTCGAGACCCCCGGCGCCGGCCTGTCGTTGACGGTCTCGGGGGCGCAGGCCGAGCGCGTGCCGGTCGACGAGACGAACCTGGCGTGGCGGGCCGCGGAGTCCCTGGCGCGCTACACGGGCGTGGACGCCGACGTCCGGCTGCACATCCACAAGGGCGTGCCCGTCGCGGGCGGCATGGCGGGCGGCTCGGCCGACGCCGCGGCCGCGCTCGTGGCGTGCGACCTGCTGTGGGAGACCGGTCTGTCGCGGGCCGAGCTGTCCGACCTCGCGGCCGGGCTCGGCTCGGACGTCCCGTTCGGGCTCGTGGGTCACACGGCCGTCGGGACCGGGCGGGGGCACCTGCTGACGCCCGCGATGGCCCGGGGCGAGTTCCACTGGGCGTTCGCGGTCCGGGACGAGGGCCTGTCGACCGCCAAGGTGTTCCAGACGTTCGACGAGGTCGTGGGTGGGACCCCCGACGTCGAGCTGTCGGACGACACCGAGCTCATGCAGGCCCTGCGCGCGGGCGACCCCGTGGGCCTGGGCCGCGCCCTGCACAACGACCTGGAGCCGGCGGCGCTCGCCATGGCCCCCGAGCTCGGCCGGACGCTCGAGGTCGCTCACGAGGTGGGCGCGCTCGGCGTGATCGTCTCGGGCTCTGGTCCCACGGTCGCGGCGCTCGCCCGCAGCAGGCAGCACGCGCTCGCGATCGCGGCCTCCTGGACGGCCGCAGGCGTCGCCGACTCGGTGCACTGCGCCACGGGCCCGACGTCGGGCGCGCGCGTCCTGGCCTCCTGACCGTCCGCGCTCGGCCGGACCGGGCGCGGCGCGTGGCCGGAGGCGGACCTCGGTCGACGGCACGTGCACGCCGAGCCCGCGGCTCGCTGCTCGCGGGGGCCGGTGCGGGGCAGCCCTCCCCGGGGTCCCGGCACCCGATGCCCGGCGCGTATCCTCGCTAAGGCACTTCTCCCTCTCGAAGGAACTCATGGCACACCTCCTCGGCGCCGACGACATCCGTCTCGTCGTCGGCACCCGCACCCTGCTCGACGGCGTGAGCCTGGGCCTCGACGACGGCGACCGCGTGGGCGTCGTCGGCCCCAACGGGGCCGGGAAGTCGACGCTGCTGCGCCTCCTCGCGGGGACCGCCGTGCCCGACGCCGGACGTGTCACCCGGGTGGGCGGGCTGCGGATCGGCATGCTCGACCAGCGCGACGAGTCGCCCGCGGGCACGAGCATCCGCGACCTGGTCCACGGCGAGTCGGCCGAGCACACGTGGGCGGGCGACGCGGGCATCCGCGCGGTCCACGCGGGCCTGCTCGGCGACCTGGACCTCGACGCCCCGGCGAACACCCTCTCGGGTGGGCAGCGTCGGCGCGTGGCGTTGGCTGCCCTGCTGGTCGCCGACCACGACGTGCTGTTCCTCGACGAGCCCACCAACCACCTCGACGTCGAGGGCGTCGCGTGGCTCGCCGAGCACCTGCAGGCGCGGTACGCGCGCCCCGGTGCCCGAGGAGCGCTCGTGGTCGTGACGCACGACCGCTGGTTCCTCGACGCGGTGTGCACGCGCATGTGGGAGGTCACGGGCGACGGGACGGGAGCGGTCGAGGGGTACGAGGGCGGGTACGCGGCCTACGTCCTGGCCCGTGCCGAGCGGGCCCGTACCGCCGCCGTCACGGCCGAGAAGCGCAACAACCTGCTCCGCAAGGAGCTGGCCTGGCTGCGCCGCGGGGCCCCCGCCCGCACGTCCAAGCCCAAGTTCCGGCTCGACGCGGCCGCGGCGCTCATCGCCGACGAGCCGAACCCGCGCGACACGCTCGAGCTCACGCGCATGGCCACGCGCCGCCTCGGCAAGGACGTGCTGGACCTCGAGGGCGTCACGGTCCGCATGCCGGCTCGCGACGGGGATCCCGACGCTGCGGAGAAGGTCCTGTTCGACGACGTCACGTGGCGCCTCGGCCCGGGCGACCGCTACGGCGTGGTCGGGGTCAACGGCGCGGGCAAGACGACGCTCCTGCGCCTGCTGGCCGGGCGGCTGGCGCCGACCGCGGGCACGGTCAAGCGCGGCAAGACGATCCACGTCGCCGAGCTGACCCAGGACGTCGACGAGCTCGACGAGATCGGCGGCCTGCGGGTCGTGGAGGTCATCGAGCAGGAGAAGCGCACGGTCGCGGTCGACGGCAAGGAGCTCACGGCGGCCCAGCTCGTCGAGCGCCTCGGGTTCACGCGCGAGCGTTCGCAGACCCTGGTCCGTGACCTGTCGGGCGGCGAGCGCCGCCGTCTGCAGCTCCTGCGCCTGCTCGTCGGCGAGCCCAACGTGCTGCTGCTCGACGAGCCCACCAACGACCTCGACACCGACACCCTGGCAGCCATCGAGGACCTCCTCGACGGCTGGCCCGGGACGTTGATCGTGGTCTCGCACGACCGCTACCTGCTCGAGCGGGTCTGCGACCGCGAGGTCGCGCTCCTGGGCGACGGGACCATCCGCGACCTGCCGGGCGGGGTCGAGGAGTACCTCGCGCTGCGCAAGGCCGCGATCGCCGCGGCAGCGGGATCGTCTCGGGTGGGCGGGACCCGCGCGGGCGCGACGGCCACCGGGGCCGGTGCGCCGTCGTCGGGCACGGGGAGCACCGGCGACACGACGGACGCTCAGCCCGCCCCCTCGGGGGCGGACGTCCGCGCCGCGAAGAAGGAGATCGGTCGCATCGAGCGACGCCTGTCCAAGATCGCCGAGCTCGAGGCGCGCCTGCACGACAAGATGGCGGCCCAGGCGACCGACCACGCGGCGATCCTCGACCTCGACAAGCAGCTCCGGGAGCTCGCGGACGAGAAGGAGACGCTCGAGACCGAGTGGATGGAAGCGGCCGAGCTGCTCGACTGACCTCGCCCGTCGCTGAGTGCGGGGCTTGTGCGCGACGCGCTCGGCGTCTCTCGCACGAGCTCCGCACTCAGCGGGAGGCGGTCACGCCTCGAACTGACCCACGACCGTGCGCAGCAGGTTCGCGAGGCCCAGCCGGTCCGCGGGCTCGAGCGCCGCGAGGACCTCGCGCTCGACGGCCAGCAGGTCCGTCATGGCGGCGTCGACGCGCTCGAGGCCCTCGGGCGTGAGCTCGACGAGCACGCCGCGGCGGTCGTCGGGGGAGCGGTGCCGCTGCACCAGGCCGCGGGCCTCGAGGCGGTCGATCCGGTTGGTCATGGTGCCGCTCGTGACGAGCGTCTGCGTGATGAGGGCGCCGGGCGAGAGGCGGTACGGCTCGCCCGCCCGGCGCAGCGCGGACAGCACGTCGAACTCCCAGGTCTCCAGGTGGCCGCGCGCGAACGCGCTGCGGCGCGCGAGATCCAGGTGCCGGGCCAGCCGGCTGACGCGGGAGAACACGGTGAGCGGCTCGACGTCCAGGTCCGGACGCTCGCGCTGCCAGGCGTCGACGATGCGGTCGACCTCGTCCGGGTGCGGGTGCTGCATGACGTGAGGCTACTCGACATTCCTCGACATCAAGAGTCTTGACGGGCCTCCCGCCCCAGGACGGGCCCCTGTCAGCTCGCGCGCAGGGCGTCCCTGAGCTTGATCCGCCCCCCGGTGCGGAGCACCGCGTTCGAGTAGATCTTGCCCGCGAGCCACACCAGGACCGGCACGAGGGCCAGCGACAGGCCGACCGCGAGCAGGATCTCCCACGTCTCGACCGTGCCCAGCGCGATGCGGATGGGCATGAGCAGCGGCGAGCAGAACGGGACGTAGGACAGCCACACGACCAGCGGGTTCTCGGGGTCCCACGGGCCGATCGAGATCCCGATGATGTACGGGATCATCATGAGCATCAGGACCGGGGTGATGACCGATCCCACGTCCTCCTGACGCGAGACCAGGGCCGCGAGCGCCGCCAGTGCGAGCGAGTACATGACGAACCCGATCACGAACCAGACGAGCACCCAGGCCGCGGTCGCGCCCAGGTTCACGCTGCTCGCGTCGACGAGCCCCAGGGCGAACGCCGTCCCCACGCCGCCCCCGACGACCACGACGAGCTGGATCAGCCCGATCGCGCCGATGCCCAGGACCTTGCCCGCCATGAGCTGCCACGGGCGGATCGTCGCGAGCAGCAGCTCGACCACGCGGCTCGTCTTCTCCTCCACGACGCCCTGCGCCACGAGCTGGCCGCACGTCATGAGCGCGATGAAGATGAGGATGCCGCCGACCATGCCCGTCACGACCTGGGCGGGGTCACGCTCCTCGGCAGGTTCGAGCGCCTCGACCGTGGGGGCCGCGGACGCGATCTCCTGCGCGACGGCGGACGGGTCGCCGCCCAGGGCGGTGATGGCACCGGAGAGCGCGGCCTGCTGGGCCAGGCCGGTGAAGACGGGGGCCAGGGTCGTGCCGAGCTCCTCCTTGACCACGACCGTGAAGGACGCGGGCGTGCCGGTCACGAGCGCGTCGAGCGTGCCGTCGGCGACCTGCTCCCGGCCGTCGGTCTCCGAGACCTCGCTGACCTGGATCTCGGTGCCGACCGCGCCGCCCGCGGCCTCGAGCTGCGGGCCCAGGGCCTCGGCGCCCGACGTGACACCGACCTTCTGGGCCGCAGGACCCTGGTCACCCACGACGCTCAGCAGGAAGCCGCCGAGCACCACCCCCACGAGCAGGGCGACCGTGGTCCAGACGAACGCCTTGGACCGGATGCGCGTCGAGATCTCCCGGCCTGCCACGAGCGAGACCGCGCCCCACGTGCTCACGGGCGAGTGGGGCTGGGGTGCTGGGGGCTGTCGCACGGCGCTCATGCCGAGACCTCCTGCCGGGTCGAGGGGGTCGTGGGATCGTCGTCGGCCGGCCCGGCGGACGGCGGAGCGTCGTCGCTGCTCACGACGTGGCGGAAGAGCTCGGTGAGCGACGGGCGCTGCGGCGTGAACTCGCGCACGGGCCCCGTCGCCAGGGCGGCGCGCAGCACCGCCTGCTCGGCCCCGTCCTGCGGCGAGTCGACCTCGACGAAGGTCCTGGCGCCGTCGTACCGCAGGACACGGACGCCCGGGAGCTCGGACGCCCAGCCGGGTGGCGCGGCCGGGGCGTCGACGACCCACTGCGGGCGCTGCGTCGCGCGCAGCTCCTCGATCCCGCCGACCTCGACCATCTCGCCCGCCTTGACGATCCCCACGCGGTCGCACAGCCGCTCGACCAGGTCGAGCTGGTGCGAGGAGAAGACGACGGGCACGCCGGCGGCGGCGCGGTCGCGCAGGACGCCGCTCATGACGTCGACCGCGACGGGGTCCAGGCCGGAGAAGGGCTCGTCGAGCACCAGGATGTCGGGGTCGTGCACGAGCGCGGCGGCGAGCTGCACGCGCTGCTGGTTGCCGAGCGAGAGCTTCTGGACCTCGTCGCCGCGGCGCGCGTCGATCCCCAGGACCTGCGTCCAGTGCTCCATCGCGGAGCGGGCCGCGGCGGTGCCCAGCCCGTGCAGCCGGGCCAGGTAGACGAGCTGGTCCCCGACCTTCATCTTGGGGTAGAGCCCGCGTTCCTCGGGCATGTAGCCGATCCGACGGCGCATGGCCAGGTCGAGCGCGCGGCCGTCCCACCGGACCTCGCCCGAGTCGGGCGCGAGCACCCCGAGCGCGATGCGCATGGTCGTCGTCTTGCCCGCCCCGTTCGAACCGACGAAACCGAAGATCTCCCCGGCCCCCACCGCGAAGGACATGTCGCGCAGGGCGCGCACGGTCCCGTAGGTCTTGTTCAACCTGTCGATCTCGAGAGTCGCCATGAACCAACGAAACCACGGACGGCACGAGCCGTCACGGGCGGAATGTCACGGGCTTCGCCTCGTGGCGGGGCCGGGCAGAGGCCCGGGGAGCGCAAGGCCGCGCTCAGTCCTCGGGGCGCGGCTTGCTCGTGAGCGCGGGCTTCTTCTCCATGCCGGACAGGCCGTTCCACGCGAGGTTCACCAGGTGCGCCGCGACGTCGGCCTTCTTGGGGCTACGGACGTCGAGCCAGTACTGGCCCGTCAGGGCGACCATGCCCACGAGCATCTGCGCGTAGATGGGGGAGACCCGGGGGTCCAGGCCGCGCCGCTTGAACTGGTCCGCGAGCAGGTGCTCGACCTGCGTCGCGACGTCACCGATGAGGCTCGAGAACGTCCCGGTCGCCTGGGCGACGGGCGAGTCGCGCACGAGGATGCGGAAGCCGTCCTCCGACGTCTCGATGTACGTCAGGAGGGCCAGCGCCGTGCGCTCGAGCAGGACCTTGGGATGCCCGCCGGACGACAGCGCGCCCGTGAGCGCCGAGGTCAGGCCCTGGATCTCGCGGTCGACGATGACCGCGTAGATGCCTTCCTTGCCCCCGAAGTGCTCGTAGACGACGGGCTTGGACACCTCGGCGCGTGCGGCGATCTCCTCGACGCTCGTGCCCTCGAAGCCCTTCTCGGCGAACAGGACGCGGCTCACCTGCAGAAGCTGTTCGCGGCGCTGGCTCGCCGTCATGCGGGATCTGGGAGGTCGTCTGGAGTCTGCAGCCACGGGTCCATCATGCCGTGCCGGTGCTCGCGGGGTCGGGGCGCGCGCTGTGCTGGGACGGGGTGCAGGGCCCGCGAGTGACGTGCTCCTCACACGTTCTCCCCACGTCCAGGACCCGTTCGGGCGTGGAGCACGGCGCCGGACCTGGCAGACTGTTCTCCGGACGAGCGATGGCGCGCGCGGTCGGGGGTCGCCCCGCGGGTGTGCGCGTGTGTCTGGTCCGTTCCGCCTTGGTGTAATCGGCAGCACAAGGGTTTTTGGTGCCTTTAGTCCAGGTTCGAGTCCTGGGGGCGGAGCTCGTGCAACCAACCCGATGGGAGCCCCAGTGACCGACGCTGTGCCCGACGCACCGCCAGTGCCAGCCGCAGTCATCGTCCTCGCCGCTGGTGCGGGGACGCGGATGAAGTCCGCAACCCCCAAGGTGCTCCACCCGCTCGCCGGGCGCAGCATGCTCGGCCACGCGATGGTCGCAGCGCGCGACCTGTCGCCGCAGCGGATCGCCGTCGTGGTCCGCCACGAGCGTGACCTCGTGGCTGCCGCCGCGCTCGAGGTCGTCCCGTCGGCCCTCGTGGTCGACCAGGACGAGGTGCCCGGGACCGGGCGAGCCGTCCAGTGCGCGGTCGAGGCGCTCGACGTCCGGGCGCAGGCCGAGGCAGCGGTCCACGGCGTGCCGATCGGGCACGAGGGCCGCGGCCCGGTCGAGGGGCTCGAGGGGTCGGTCGTGGTCCTCGCGGGCGACATCCCGCTCCTGGACGCCGCGACGCTCTCCGAGCTGCTCGCCGTGCACCACTCGGGCGGCAACGCGATCACGGTCCTGACGACCGAGGTCGACGACGCCACGGGCTACGGCCGGATCGTGCGCGACGAGCAGGGCGGGGTCCTGAGCATCGTCGAGCACAAGGACGCGACCCCCGAGCAGCGCGCCATCCGCGAGATCAACTCGTCGGTCTACGTGTTCGACGCCGGGATCCTGCGCGGTGCGCTGCGCCAGGTCACGCAGGACAACTCGCAGGGCGAGGTCTACCTGACCGACGTCCTGCAGATCGCCCGCGAGGGCGGCGGTCGCGTCGGCGCGCTGCGCGTGGCCGACCCGCTGCTCGTCGAGGGCGCCAACGACCGCGCCCAGCTCGCGACGCTGCGCGCCGAGCTCAACCGCCGCATCCTCACGCGCTGGATGCTCGAGGGTGTGACCGTGATCGACCCGGCCACGACCTGGGTCGACGTCGACGTGGACCTCGGTCACGACGTGACGCTGCTGCCGGGCACCCAGCTGCACGGCGCGACCACGGTCGGAGCCGGCTCGACGATCGGCCCCGACACGACGCTCACGGACATGGAGATCGGCGCGGGGGCCACCGTGGTCCGCACGCACGGCAGCCTGTCGGTCATCGGTGACGGCGCGAGCGTCGGTCCCTTCGCCTACCTCCGCCCCGGCACGGTCCTCGGCGAGAAGGGCAAGATCGGCACGTTCGTCGAGACCAAGAACTCGACGATCGGGACCGGCTCCAAGGTGCCGCACCTGTCGTACGTGGGTGACGCGACGATCGGTGAGCACACCAACATCGGCGCCGCGAGCATCACGGTCAACTACGACGGCGTCTCCAAGCACCGCACGGTCATCGGCTCGCACGCCCGGACCGGCGCGGACAACATGTTCGTCGCCCCGGTGACGGTGGGCGACGGGGCCTACACGGCCGCCGGCTCCGTGATCCGTCGCGACGTGCCGGCCGGCGCGCTCGGCGTGAGCGGTGCACCGCAACGCAACGTCGACGGCTGGGTCGCCCGCCGTCGCCCGGGCACGGCCGCGGCCGAGGCCGCAGCCCGCGCGCACGAGACCGACGACGAGACGCCCCCGCCGCTGGGCGCCCAGGCCCAGGCGCAGCTCGCAGAGGCCTCCGCGACGCCCCCGGCCCCCCGACCGACCCCCGTGCCAGCCAGCCCGGGCGTCCCCACCGTCCCCGACGGATCCAGCACCACGACCAGCAGCACGAACGAAGGGTCTTCCCCACGATGAGCAGCACGATCGCCGGCACCGGGGACAAGTCCCTCGTCCTCGCCTCCGGGCGCGCGCACCCCGAGCTCGCCAAGGACGTCGCGCGGGAGCTGGGCATCGACCTGCTCCCCACGACCGCCTACGACTTCGCCAACGGTGAGATCTACGTGCGCTTCGGGGAGAGCGTCCGCGGCGCGGACATCTTCCTCCTGCAGAGCCACACGGCGCCGATCAACCAGTGGATCATGGAGCAGCTGCTCATGGTCGACGCGGCCAAGCGTGCCTCGGCCAAGACGATCACGGTCGTCCAGCCCTTCTACGGCTACGGTCGCCAGGACAAGAAGCACCGTGGGCGCGAGCCCATCTCGGCCCGCCTCATGTCGGACCTCTTCCGCACCGCGGGTGCCGACCGCCTCATGAGCGTCGACCTGCACGCCGCGCAGACCCAGGGCTTCTTCGACGGCCCGGTGGACCACCTGTGGGCCATGCCGATCCTCACGGACTACGTCCGCACGCGCGTCGACACGACCAACGTCACGGTCGTCTCGCCCGACGCGGGTCGTATCCGCGTGGCCGAGCAGTGGGCCGCCAAGCTCGGCGGGGGCCCGCTCGCGTTCGTCCACAAGACGCGCGACATCACGCGACCCAACCAGTCCGTGGCCAACCGCGTCGTCGGTGACGTCGAGGGGCGCGACTGCGTCCTGGTCGACGACCTGATCGACACGGGCGGCACCATCGCAGAGGCCGTCAAGGTGTGCCTCGCGGCAGGTGCCAAGTCGGTCATCGTCGCGGCGACGCACGGCGTGCTGTCCGACCCGGCGGCCCAGCGCCTGTCCGAGTGCGGTGCGAGCGAGGTCGTCGTGACCGACACGCTCCCGATCGCCGCGGAGAAGCGCTTCCCGCAGCTCACGGTCCTCTCGATCGCGCCCCTCATCGGCCGTGCGATCCGCGAGGTCTTCGACGACGGCTCGGTCACGTCGCTGTTCGACGGCAACAGCTGAGTCCGGCTCCGTCCGACGGCCCGGCCCCTCGACTC
>NZ_JACSQF010000001.1:231753-427577 GCF_014836755.1 Oerskovia merdavium | reverse complement strand
GGGGGGGCGGGGCCGTCGTCGTCCTCCCGGACGAGCCGAGCGGCACGTGCGACAGGTGGGACGGGCGGCTCCGTCGTCGGGCTGGCAGGATGCCTGCTGTGACCCAGACGCAGACCCAGGACCTGTCCGCCGGCGTGACCACCACGGGACAAGGGGCCGCCACCGCGGTGCCCGACGTCGTCGTGGTCGAGCTCGGTGCCGAGGCGAGCGGCGACGACGTCCAGGTCGCGCTCGACTCCGCCAACGAGGGGGTCCGTGCCGCGCGCGAGGCGCTGCTCGCGGGCGGGGTCGCGGAGGAGGACCTGCGCACCGCGCAGACGTCCACGTGGACGCAGCAGTCACAGCAGCCCGACGGCGCCACGAGCCTGCGCGTCACGGCCCGCCTCACGCTGCGGGTCACGGTGCGCGACGTCGCGGTGTCCGGGGAGCTCGTGCGGGCCGCGCTGGGCGCCGCCGGGCCCGTCGCCCGGCTCGACTCGATGCGATTCGCCGTGAGCGCGCCCGGCCCCCTCGCCGTCGCGGCCCGCGAGGAGGCGTTCGCCGACGCGCGGACCAGGGCCGAGCAGTACGCGGCCCTCGCGGGCCGCAGGCTCGGCGCGGTCGTCGAGGTCAGCGAGCAGGGCGGCGGGTTCGTGCCGGTGCCCCGCATGATGTCCGCCAAGGCCGCGGGCGCTCACGACGCGCTGGCCGTGGACCCCGGGCACGAGCAGGTCGACGCGAGCGTGACCGTGCGCTGGGCGTGGGCGGACTGAGCACGTTTCTTCTGGGGCGGGCTCAGGGCCGTCCGAGGGCGCGGTACGTCCAGCCGGCGGCCCGCCATGCCGCAGGGTCCAGGGCATTGCGCCCGTCGAGGATGCGTCGGTGCGCGACGAGCTCGCCGAACGCCGCGGGATCGAGCGTCCGGTACTCCTCCCACTCGGTGAGCAGCACCACGACGTCGGCGTCCGCGGCGGCCTCCTCGGCCGTGTCCGCGAACTTGAGGTCGGGCACCATCCGGCGGGCGTTCTCGATGGCCTGCGGATCGGTCAGGACGACGCGAGCGCCCTGGAGGTGCATCTGGGTCGCGACGTTGAGCGCCGGGGAGTCGCGCGTGTCGTCGCTGTCGGGCTTGAACGCCGCGCCGAGCACCGCGATGTTGCGTCCGACGATGGAACCTCCGCAGACCTCGCGGGCCAGGTCGACCATCCGTACCCGTCGGCGCATGTTGATCGAGTCGACCTCCCGGAGGAACGACAGCGCCTGGTCCACCCCGAGCTCGCCTGCACGTGCCATGAAGGCGCGGATGTCCTTGGGGAGGCAGCCTCCACCGAAGCCGAGCCCCGCATTGAGGAACCGGCGCCCGATCCGCGCGTCGTGACCGATCGCGTCCGCGAGCACGGTCACGTCACCGCCCGTGGCCTCGCACATCTCCGCCATGGCGTTGATGAACGAGATCTTGGTCGCGAGGAACGAGTTCGCGGCGACCTTCACCAGCTCGGCCGTCGCGTAGTCGGTGGCGACCTTGGGGACGCCTTCGGCCAGGAGCGAGGCGTAGACCTCGTCGAGCACGGCCTCGCTGTGGCGGTCGACGTCCTCGGGTGGCAGACCGTAGACCAGGCGGTCTGGATGCAGCGTGTCGTCGACCGCGTGGCCCTCGCGGAGGAACTCCGGGTTCCAGACGAGGTGAGCGCCCGGGCTCACCTCGCGGACGCGCTCGGCGAGCCGTCCCGCGGTGCCGACCGGGACCGTGGACTTGCCGACGACCAGGTCGCCCGGCTCGAGCGAGGGGAGCAGCGCCTCGACTGCGGCGTTCACGTAGGCCAGGTCGGCGGCGTTCTCCCCGCGCTTCTGAGGGGTCCCGACGCACAGGAAGTGCACGCGGGAGCCGTGGGCGAGCGTCACGTCGGTCGTGAAGGTCAGTCTGCCCGAGGCGATGCCCTGGGCGAGGACGTCCGAGAGACCGGGCTCGAAGAACGGCGCCTGGGCACGGTTGAGGGCGTCGACCTTGTCCGCGTCGAGGTCGACACCCACCACCTCGTGGCCGAGCACGGCCATGCTCGCAGCGTGCACCGCGCCCAGGTATCCGCAGCCGATGACCGACAGTCTCACGGTGAACTCCTCGGAGGCTCTTGACGGTGGGCGACCCGAAGGAAGCAGAGATCGCTCACGCTACTACCGGGACCGAACACATCGACCGTGCGGTGTGGATGAAGGTTCTGCCGGGGGCGGGTGAACTTGTCGTCGAGCGCGGTGAGGTCGGGCCGCTGGCCGGTTCCGCCGAGGAGCGTGACAAATCTCAGGGGAGCGGCGCTCCGGGGCGCGCTACGTTTGTCGGCATGCTGATCATCGAGGACTACCTCCTGCTCGTGCTGGACGACGTCACGGGCAAGCCCGTCGGTGACAGCTCGTACCTCCAGCAGATCGCCGGTGGTGCGCTCCTCGTCGAGCTCGCCCTGCTGGGGCGGGTCGATCTCGCGGGCGACGGCTCGGGTTGGCGCTCGGGACGCGTCGTGGTCCGCGACCAGTCGCCGACCGGGCGGTCGCTGCTCGACGACGCGCTCATCGTGGTGAAGTCGAGGGAGGGCTCCAAGCCCAAGAACCTGGTCGACACCCTCGCGCGGACCAAGCCGGCCGACGCCGCGCTCGACGACCTCGTCGCGCGTGGCCTGCTGCGCCGCGAGGACGGTCGGATCCTCGGCATCTTCCCCACGACGCGCTGGCCCGCGGCGGACTCGCGTCACGAGGGCGAGCTGCGGGGCACGCTCGCACGCGTCCTGCTCGACGGCGGAGCCCCCGACGAGAGGACCGGTGCGCTCGTCGCGATCCTCGCCGCCACGCGGCAGGCGGGTCGCGTCATGGCGGCCGGTGCCCCGCTCACGGCGTCCGAGCGGCGGGCGGTCGACCACCGGGCCAAGGGGCTCGCGGAGGGGAGCTGGGCCGCGGGCGCGACCCGCGCGTACGTCGAGGAGATCACCGCGGCCACGACCGCGGCGATCACCACGACCGCGGTCATCGCGGGGGCCACGGCCTGACCCGCACGCCCTGCCCACGTCCCGCCCGTGTCGCGACACGAGCGGGTTTCCCTTGACGTCGTGCGCCCAGGTACAGTAGTTCGGTTGCCTCGGCGAGGGACGTCTGACGGCCGGTGAGTCACCGGAAGGTCAGCAGGATCCTGAAGGGTCCCCGTAATCGACTGGGCGGTCGTCCTCGTGCGCCCGTCATGTGTCCCGCGCCGACGCAGCCGCCCGTCCTCCGGTGACCAACCAGCCGGCCGGACAGCCGACTGCTTCCCACTGGTGGTCGGCCCGCAAACGTTCTTCAGGAGCTCACGTGTCCGATATCAAGCTTGTCGCAGAGGCCCGCACCGAGTTCGGCAAGGGTGCCGCCCGCCGTACCCGCCGCAACAACCAGATCCCCGCCGTCCTGTACGGGCACGGCACGGACCCGGTCCACGTCGCGCTCCCCGCGCACCAGACCACGCTCGCCCTCAAGCACTCGAACGCGCTCTTCACGATCGCGCTCGACGGCACCGAGGTCCTGGCCCTGGCCAAGGACGTCCAGCGCGACCCGGTCAAGGACGTCGTCGAGCACATCGACCTCCTCATCGTGAAGAAGGGCGAGAAGGTCGACGTCGACGTTCCCGTCCACGTCATCGGTGAGGCCGCCCCCGGCACCATCCACATCGTCGAGCAGCTCACGCTCTCGATCCAGGCGCTGGCGACCAACCTGCCCGAGGTCATCTCGGTCGACATCACCGGCCTCACCGCCGGCACGGTCGTCTTCGCGGGCGACATCGCACTGCCCGAGGGCAGCGTCCTCGTGACCGAGCCGACCGCCGACGTCGTGCTCATCACCGAGCCGCGCGTCGAGGCCACGGCCGCCGAGGTCGCCGCCGAGGCAGAGGCCGCTCCGCTCGTCTGATCGAGCTGACGGTCCGATCCACCGCTCCAGGACCAGGTCCAGGAGCGGCAGGACCTTGACGACCCGAGGCGTCCGGTGCAGCTCTGCACCGGACGCCTCGGACGTTCCCCGACCCCGACCAAGGACACAGGTGACATGACCGACCAGCCGTGGCTCGTCGTCGGGCTCGGGAACCCCGGCCCGACCTACGCGGGCAACCGCCACAACATCGGGCACATGGTGCTCGACGTCCTGGCCGGCCGCTCGGGCTCGACGTTCAGCGCGCACAAGGCCCGCGCGGCCGTCGCCGAGGCGCGCCTCGGCGTGCTGCCCGGCGGTGCGCCGGGACCGCGTGTCATCCTGGCCAAGCCCTCGACGTACATGAACACCTCGGGCGGCCCCGTCGCGGGCCTCGCCCAGTACTTCGGGATCGACCCGGACCACGTCGTCGTCGTGCACGACGAGGTCGACATCCCGTTCGGCGACGTCAAGCTCAAGTCGGGCGGTGGCGAGGGCGGCCACAACGGGCTGCGCGACATCACCAAGGCGCTCGGGACCCGCGACTACCTGCGCGTGCGCGCGGGCGTCGGACGCCCCCCGGGGCGCATGGACACGGCCGACTTCGTCCTCAAGAACTTCTCGGGCGCCGAGGCCAAGGAGCTGCCCTTCCTGCTCGACGACGCCGCCGACGCGGTCGAGATGGTCCTCACCGAGGGGCTGCTCGCGGCCCAGGGGAAGTTCCACACCAAGGCGTGAGGCCGTCGCTCCGCGCCCCGAGGGCGCGGACGGATGGCGTTTCACCCGGGTGAGGTGTCCTTGTCGCCCCGTTTCGCCCCGACCCCGCACCTAGGCTGGATCGATATCCATTCCTGGGCGGGTCTCCGACGTCCTGCCCCACGACGGAGGCACGATGACCGACGGTGTGGCACTGGCGCACGACTACGCGACGCAGCGCGGCGGCGCCGAACGGGTGGCGCTCTGGCTCGCCGAGGCGTTCCCGGGCGCGCCGATGTACACCACCTTGTACGACGCCGACGGGACGTTCCCGGAGTTCGCGGATCTCGACCTGCGCACCTCGGCCCTCGACCGTGTCGGCCCCCTGCGCCGTCACCACCGGCTTGCGCTGCCGTTCCTCGCCCCTGCCGTCTCGGCGCAGCGGGTCGAGGCCGACGTCCTGCTCGCGAGCTCGACGGGCTGGGCCCACGGCTACCGGGGGGCCGGGCGCACCGTCGTCTACTGCCACGCCCCGGCCCGGTGGCTCTACCAGCGTGACCGCTACCTGGGCGGCCGGGACGGCGCGAGCGCGCTCGACCGCCTGCGCGGCGGGGTCGCCTCGACCGCGCTGTCCGCGCTCACCCCTGCCCTGCGGGGCTGGGACCGGCGAGCCGCCGAGCGCGCCGACGTCTACCTCGCCAACTCGACCGTCACGCAGCGGGCGATCCGCGACGCCTACGGCATCGAGGCGGAGATCCTGCCGCCGCCACCCGCGATGATGCCCGCGGGGGCCGAGCGCGAGGTGCCGGGGCTCGAACCGGGCTTCCTGCTGTGCGTTGCCCGGCTGCTCCCGTACAAGAACGTCGACGTCCTGATCGAGGCTGCCCGCCTGGCCGGCAGACAGCTCGTGATCGTCGGCGACGGTCCCGACCGTGCACGCCTCGAGGGGCTCGCCGCGCGCGGGCGAGCGACCACCGGATGCTGGGGCACGCCGTCGGGCACGGGGCGCACGGGCGGCCGGACGACGCTCCTGGGTCGCGTCGACGATCCCGAGCTGCGGTGGCTCTACCGCCACTGCTCGATGCTCGTCGCGGCCTCGTACGAGGACTACGGTCTCTCGCCGCTCGAGGCGGGGGCGTTCGGACGCCCGTCGGTCGTCCTGCGCGACGGCGGCTACCTCGACACCGTGGTCGACGGGGTGACGGGGACGTTCTTCGACGCCCCCGAGCCCGGACTCGTCGCGCAGGCCGTCCAGGAAGCCCTGGGCGTCTCGTGGGATGATGGCGCTCTGACGTCGCACGTCGAGACCTTCGCGCTCCCGCGCTTCGTCGCTCGGCTCCGCGAGGTGGTAGACGCGCAACGAGGGCTCGTGCACACGGAGCTCAGCACGCCAGGGGAGAGGAACCCATGACCGTCCGGGAGTTCATCCGTACCGTGTGGGCCGGCAAGTGGTACGTGCTGGCGGCCGTGCTCGTGGTCGTCGCCGGCGCGACGTTCTACGTGCAGAACCAGGAGACCGTCTACCGGGCGACGGCGACGGTCCAGATCACGTCCGTGCAGTCCTCGCAGGGCGGGGACACCCCGGTCCAGGTCACGGTCACGACCGGGCTCGACGACGTCACCTCCGAGCCGGTCGTGACGCAGGCAGCGGACGAGCTCGGGTCCCCCGCCACGCCGGAGAGCGTCGCGAGCTCCGTGACGGCAGAGGTGGCATCCGAGGACGGGGCACTCATCGCGGTCAACGCCGAGAGCCTGGACCCCGACGAGTCGGTCGACACGGCCAACGCCGTGGCCACCGCCTACGTGGCCCAGCTGTCGGTCCTCCGGGACGCGCAGAGCGCTGACATCACGGCCCGCATGCAGGCCCTCAGCGAGAAGCTCGCGAGCGTCACCGCTCGGCTGGGGCCGGACCCGACCAACCCGCTCGTCCTCGCCGAGCAGGACGCGATCGTCACCGAGTACAAGAGCCTCATCACCCAGAACAACACCCTGAGCTCGATCACGACGCCAGGGGTCGTGGCGACCCCCGCGACCTCGGCCGAACCGCTCGGGCTCGGGACCCCGCTCGTGCTGGCGATCGCCCTGCTGGCCGGTCTCGTGGCCGGGATCGGCATCGCGTTCGCCCGTCGCGGCCTCGACCTCCATGTCCGGACGGCGGCCGAGGCCTCGCGCCTCGCCGACGCCCCCGTCCTCGCCGAGCTGTACGAGGTGCGCGCCGCGGACAAGGAGTTCCACCGCTCGCGCACCCTGCCCATCTCCAGCCGGGTCGCGACGCCGTTCACCGAGTCCATCAGAGAGCTCCGCACGGCGGTCCAGGTCTCGCTCGGCGACACGGAGCGGATCGTCGTGGTCGTCACGGCCGTGGACCCTCATGCGCCGCGCTCGTTCATCGCGGCCAACCTGGCTGCGTCGTTCGCGCTCAGCGGTCGTCGGACCATCGCGGTCTCGGGTGACCTGCGCCGGCCGCAGCTCGACCGGATCCTCCCGCCACCGGAGGGCTGGAGCGGTGGCGACAACGAGCTGCGCCCCACGGCGGTCCACAACCTGAGCGTCTTCCCGGTGCCGGTCGAGGAGCTCGACCCGGCCGACTACCTGGCCACGGCCGAGGCGCGGCGGCTCGTCGACGACCTCCGTGGTCAGGCCGACGTGGTCGTCATCGACGCGCCGCCCGTGCTCGCCGCGGCCGACGCGACGATCCTGGGAGGGTACGCGCACGGTGTCGTCCTGCTGGCGGCCGCGGGCCAGACCGACCGCGCGGTGCTCACCGAGGCCGCGGAGAGGCTCCGGATCAACAACGTTCCCCTTGCAGGCCTCGCCCTGGCAGGCGTCAAGGGCGATCGCCGGATGCTGTACGCGTCGACCTACGGTGCCGATGCGTCTGCGGCGGCAGCACGGGGACCCGAGGCGTCCCCCGGCGGGCACAAGGCGGCCGCTCCTCAGGAGCCGGCGAGCCCTCCCGTGACCGGGGCGGCACCCGCGACCTCCGACCCGACCGCCGAGGGGACGACCGCCCTTCCGGAGGCGTCCCCGGAGGTCCCGGAGCGAGCCCCTGGATCGATCGAGGACCCGGTCCCCGCGGAACCGACCTCGACCGGGGCGACGGACGACGGTCACCCCGTCGCCACCTCGACGCAGGACGACGCGGCACGCACCGGGCTGCGAGGTCCGGCAGAGCGCGCCGCTGCGATCGACGTCGCGCGCACCTCGACCGGCCCGGACACGACCGAGCCGGTCCCCCCGACGATCGGTAGCCACGCCCAGGCCACGGCGCCGGGCACCGACGACCGACGTGCACGGCGAGCCGCTCCCACGGTCGACGCCGGGGCTCCGGCGAGCCCCCCGACGAGTCACTCGGGCGGGCAAGGACAGGCACAGGGGCAGGGCCGTCCGCTCCTCTCGCCCGAGTGGAGCAAGGTGCCGACCGTCGTCGCCGACCAGACCGAGCACCGCCCGGCGACCGACGAGGAGCAGCAGAGCGGTACCCGCCGGCTGCCTTTCCGCTGGTGACGAGGGGCCGTCGCTCCGACGTTCCCGGGACCCCGGCCAGGCCGTTGAGAGTCCTCGTCCTCGACCACACCGGGGCACTGGGGGGAGCCGAGCTCGCTCTCGTCCGGACGTGCGAGGCGCTCGGGCCCGACGTCGACGTCCGCGTCCTCCTCTTCGCCGACGGTCCGCTGCGGGACAGGCTCGAGAGCCTCGGGGTACGTGTCGAGGTCCTGCCGCTCGACCCGGACCTCAACGAGCTCGACCGGGCCACGGTGGCGAGGGCCGCACCGGCCCACGCGAGGAGCGTCGCGCGGCTCCTAGCCTTCGAGGTGCGGCTGGCGCGCAGGGTGCGGGAGCTGCGGCCCGACGTCGTGCACACCACGTCGCTCAAGGCGGACCTGCTCGGGATCGTGCCTGCCCGCGTGGCCCGACGCCCCCTCGTCTGGCACGTGCACGACCGCATCAGCGACGACTACCTCGCCCGGCACCTCGTGACAGCGGTCCGGGCGCTCTCACGCCTCGCGGACGCCGTCGTGGTGAACTCGCACGCCACCGCGGCGACGCTGCCGGGTCCGGTGACGATCGCGTACCCGGGGTTCACGCCCGACCAGGCGACCGGCGAGGCGGTGCACCGCGCCCCGCGCCCCCCGGTGGTCGGCCTGGTCGGCCGGTACGCGCCGACCAAGGGGCAGCTCGAGCTCGTCCGCGCCGCAGCGACCGTCCTCGAGCGGCACCCCGAGGCGCGGTTCAGGTTCGTCGGAGCACCGTTCTTCGGGGCCGAGGGCTATGTGGAGAGCGTGCGTGCCGAGGCACGACGTCTCGGGGTCGACGAGGCAGTGACCTGGACGGGCTTCGCGGAGGATCCTCGCGCCGAGATCGACGGGCTGACCGTCCTTGTGCACGCGTCTCCTGTCCCCGAGCCCTTCGGACAGGTCGTCGTCGAGGCGATGGTCAGGGGTGTGCCGGTGGTGGCCACCGCTGCGGGCGGCGTCCCTGAGATCCTCGACCCGGACGGCGCGGTGACGGACGTACCGGCACCCGGGACGGTCCACGAGTCCGATCTGGGCCTCCTCGTGGCCCCGGGCGACGTCGCAGGACTCGCGGCAGCCGTCGTCGCGGTCCTCGGCGACCCGGTCGCTGCGGGACGTCGGGCTGACCGAGCCCACCTGTCCGCGACCACCAGGTTCTCCGTGGCATCGACGGCCGGCACGCTCAGCGACGTGTGGGAACGGGTGACCGCAGGCGGTCGATGACCTCCGCCATGCGGCGGGTCTGTCCCTCCCACGTCGGGACGTCCTCGGCGACGTCCGCAAGCCGGTCCTCGGCCCCGGTCCCCGGGGCCGAGAGGATCTCTCGCACGGCGGAGGCGAAGTCGGCGGCAGCCGCGACCGTCACCTGCGGATCTGTCGTGTCCCGGAAACCTGCGACCGGCGTCGCGACGACGGGTCGCCCGACGGCACGGTACTCGTAGAGCTTGATCGGGTCCAGGCTGTCGGTGAAGTCGTTGACGAGGTGCGGGACCAGGAGCACCGTCGCGTGCTGCAGGTAACCGGGAACGGCAGACCAGGGCCGTGAACCGAGCAGCCGGACCCCGGCAGCCCGCAGGGCACGGACCTCCTCCGTGCTGAGGTCGACGAGCGGGCCGACCAGGACGACCGTCCCCGTGCCGTCGAGCTCTCGTGCGGTCCTCAGCAGCGTCGGGACGTCGAACCTGTCGTGGTGGACCGTGCCGAGGTAGAGGGCCACGGGGCCGGCAGGCAGGTCGGGCGGTCGAGGGACCGGGCGACGGTAGCGGTCGAGGTCCACCGCGTTGGTGATGAGCGTGACCGCGCGATCTGCTCCCTTGGACCGTGCGAGGTGCTCGGAGCACACGACGACCTCACCGCAGCCGACGAGCAGCGTCCGCTCGTCGGCTGCGAGCCGCCGAAGTTCCTCGGACGTCCGGTTCGCCGCCAACCAGTCGTCCGTCACGTCGTAGAGCGCGGGCCAGGAGGTCAGGTCGAGCAGGTTCGCCGCCGCCGGGTCGTTGATCCACAGCACAGGGTGCGTGAGGCCGGCGCGACGTGCGGCACGACGCGTGAGCGCCGCGAGCCTGCCGTCGACCACCGGGTCGATCCTGCGAGGCAGGATCTTGGTCGGCTGATAGAGCCACAGGCGGTCGGGGTCCACGCCCTCGAGATCCGTGGCCCGGCGCAGGCCCTTGCCCGGGCGAGGGAGGAACCCCCGTCGGAGCTCGTGCAGGGGGTCCGTGGCCGGCTCGACGAAGAGCACCCGGAGCGTGGGGTCCGCGCGGAGCAGACCGGCGACGAGGTACTGGTTGCGCCGCCAGTGGTCGTCCCACGCCTCGAGCGAGACCACCACGATCTCGTTGCCGTCCGGGTCACGTGGTCGGTGCGGCCGGAGGGACAGGTACCGACTCACAGGACGCTCCGATAGACAGCAGCGGTCGCCGAGGCTTGTGCCTCGACGGTGAAACGGGTGCGCTGGGCGGATCGGGCGGCGCTCGCGTAGGCCTCGCGACGGCTCGGGTCCCGCGCGAGCGACCGCAGCCGTGTCCCCGCGGACTCCACGTCCCCGGGCGGGAAGAGCGCGAGCGGGTCGAGACCCTCGAGGGTCTCGAGGTGGCCACCGGCCGCAGAGGCCACGACGGGGAGCCCGTAGGACATCGCCTCCAGGACGCTCAGCCCGAGGCCTTCCACGTCGCAGGGAGCGAGCAGGATCGAGGCCGTCCTGAGAAGCGGCTCGGTGTCGCGCTGATGGCCGAGGAACGTGACAGCCGTCGCGATCCCCAGTTGGCCCGCCAGGACCTCGAGCTCCCCACGCTCCGAGCCGTCGCCCGCGATCTCGAGGGACCAGCCGTGCGCAGCGAGCCCCGAGGCGGCGAACGCGTGCATTCCTGCACCGGTCCGCTTCTCGGGTTCGAGCCGTTGGAGCATCACGATCGTGCGGCGCCGGTCGGACACGCTCAGCCCCGCGGGCTGGTCGAGGACTCCGGGGTGGACGACGACGCTCGGGCCGTCGACCGACTCCGCGACGTAGCGGCTGATGGCGATCTGCACGTCGACCCGGTGCCGTCCGACTGCGGCCACGAGAGCAGAGCCGGGACCGCTGCCGCGCGGGCCGGCGAAGTGACGTGTCGTGACGACGGGGGGCAGCCTCCGGCCGGATGCCCCTGCGAGGGTCGTGCCGACCTCGGCCGCGGTCATGTGGGTGTGGACCACGTCGGCGTTGCGGGACGAGGAACGGATCGCCCGGGCCACGTCCATCGTTCGCGCGGCCGCGGCCCTGCGGACCCCGGTGTTCGCCAGCGCGGAGGCCATGGCATCCTGTCTGCCTCCGACGACGAGCACCGTGTCGCCCCTCCGAGCCTGCTCGGCGGCGAGGCGGGCCACGTGCCTCTCGACCCCGGCGAACCCGTCGGACCGGATGGCGTGGACGATCCTCACGCGGTCTCTCCCTTCGTGCGCAGCGGCGCGGGGTTGATGCTCGTGGTCGGCCCCGTCGAGCCTGGGTGGTGGAGGGACTCGAACAGACGGAGGTACGACTGCGACACCTCGTGCCAGGAGTGCTCCTCGGCCACGGCTCGCGCCGCGGTGGCGAGCGCGCTGCGGTCCAGGCCGGCGAGGTCACGGACCGCTCGTGCGAGTGCTCCGGGGTCGGCCGACGTCATGTAGCCGTCGATGCCGTCGTGCAGGACCTCGGGCACGCAGCCGACGGGCGTCGCGACGACCGGTACCCCGCACGCGAGCGCCTCGAGGACCACGAGCCCGTAGGACTCGTACGCGCTCGGGAACGTGAAGACGTCGCTCGCGTGAAAGGCCTCACGAGGGTCGGGGACCTGTCCGAGAAGGATGACGCGGTCGGACAGGCCCAGGCGGTCGGCGGCACGACCGGCGTCCTGCACCATGTCCGGTGTCCCCCCGACGACGATCAGGCGAAAACGGGCCGGCAGCAGGGCTAGGGCGTGCATCACCGCCGGGAGTCCCTTGCGCTCGAACTCGTGCCCGACGAAGAGCAGGGCGACGTCGTCGTCGGTCAGACCCAGGCGACGACGTGCTGCGGTGCGCTCCGACGTCGTGGGCGGCCGGTACCGCCCGACGTCGACCCCGTTGCCGATCGTGACGGTCCGTGGTCGCAGCCGCGGGTAGGTGGCCCGGAGCGCCGAGTCCTCCTCGTCGACGAGGTTGACCACGGCCTGGTGGATCGCCGACCGGTACCGCAAGGTGTCACGTGCCGCGACGAAGAGGTGCATGGGGTTGCGGAGCATGCGGAGCCCGTAGCTGCCTCGTGAGCGCATCGCGGCCTGCAGGATGCCGTGGTTGACGTAGACGTCGCCTGCCAGGACGTCGTTGTGGCAGAGCGCGACGACGTCGGGGTGCCGCCGCAGCTCCCTGCGTGCGAGGAGGCTGCCCACCGTCGAGAACCAGACGACCCGTGCCATGAGTGCGAGCTTCCCGCGCATGCCAGGACCGGGCTCGGGGAGCCACGAGCCCCGGGCGTCGTCCATGGTGAACCGTCCCACCTGGTGCCCGGCCGCGCACCACTCCTGCTCCAGGTGGTGAGCAACGGCCCCGACGCCGGTGCCCGGCCCGATCACCGGGGCGATCTGCAGGATCCTCACACGCTTCTCATCTCTTCGACCGACCGCAGGTGGTCGGGGTTGGGGAGGACGTCCCCGGTGAGGTCTCGCGCCTCCTGCTGTCTTCGGGCGTAGGCCTCCGCGCCGACGCACAGGCCGACGATCATGAAAGGGACCGAGACCACCACGGAGGACCAGAAGAGGTCGAACTGGCCCTGGATGAAACGCATGAGAAGGATGGAGAAGGCCAACGTGCCGAAGCGGGGGTTCATCCGCCACAGGACGACGAAGGCCCCGAAGAACAGCACCAGGAAGCCGATGAGCCCCACGACGCCCGCCGAGGAGAGCACCTCGAGCTCGGCGTTCGGCGGCTGGAAGAAGTACTCGGTCCGTCCGGCCGTCCACCACCGCAGGCCCACGCCGAAGGCCTCGTTCTGGTGCCACACCTCGAGCGCCTGCTGGTACCAGGCGAGCCTCTGGTAGGCGGAGTTGAACTGGTTGTTCTCGGAGAGCTGCTCGCGCACCACGAGCACGACGAAGTAGATCGCCGGGATCACGGCGAGCAGGATCAGCTTGGACCGCTTGCGGTCCGGGTCGGCGCGCAGGGTCACGAGGATGAGCCCGATGGCGAGCCCGACCAGGGCCTGGCGCGCCTGGGAAGCGAGGACCGCGAGGCTGCACAGCCAGAACGATGCGAGCGCGAACCAACGGGGCCAGCCCACCCACCACGGCCGGGCGTACGCGACGAGGGCGGCGAACGCGAGCACGCACCCGATGAAGTTCTTGTGCATCCCGAAGGGCCACTCGAGATAGACGGCTCCCGTGTTGCCCGCGGCGAGCTGCTGCAGCGCGGTGACGCACGTGAGGACGGCGATCCCCAGGCACGGGACGAGGAACAGCGTCAGGCCGACACGGGCCCTGCCGGCGCGTCCGACGGCCCAGCCGACCACGAGGGCGCCGCCCACGGAGAGCCACGCGTGGAACCACTCCACGGTGTTGGCGACGTAGGGGTTCGCGATGACCGTGAAGAGGGTCGCGACCTGGTAGAGCGCCGACAGCCAGAGCAACGAACGCATGGGGCCGGAGAACGGGCGCGGGGCGAAGAACAGGGCGAACCAGAAGGCGCCGAAGAGGGCGAAGTCACTGAGCGACAGGTCGACCCCACCGCCACCGACCCGCTGGACGACCACCAGCGCGGGCATCGCGAGGATGGGGACGGCCACGGGCTCGTACACCGTGAGCCCGATCGCGAGCAGGACCACGGCCGCGCCGAGCGCGACCGGACCGGTGGCCGGGACCAGGACGCCGACGAGGGCCAGCACCGCGACGAGCGCCACCCCTCCGACGAGGACCGCCGACCCGTGCCGGAGCTGCCGGAGCCTCATCGTGCACCCACCGGGAGCGCCGCCTCGGAGCGCACCGGACCGCGTGCGTAGAGGCCGACCCGCCGACGCGCGGCGTGCTGTGCGGGGCCACGGAGGGCGACGGCTCGCGCGGCCGACCCGAGCAGCGCCGCGACCCGGGCCGTCTGCCAGCCGAGTACCCCGAAGTGCTTGCGCAGGTAGCGTTCCTGGGACGCGTGGAAGTGGGTCTCGCGTCGGGCCGGGTCGCTGCTCGTCGCGCCTCCCAGGTGCAGTGCGCGAGCTTCAGGGACGAGGACGTGGCGCCAGCCGGCGAGCGTGGCCCGGTACGCCCAGTCCGTCTCCTCGGCGTACAGGAAGAACCGCTCGTCGAAGCCACCCACCTCTGCGAGCGCCTGTGCACGGAGCAGGAGCACGGACCCGATCACGAACGAACGGTCGGGGGGAGTCGACCGCAGCCTCCCGAGGCCGGCTGCCTCGACCCAGGTGGCGAGCGGCGAGGGGTAGGGCCACGTGACACGAGCAGCGGTCCCCTCCCCGTCGACCTGTCGTGGTCCGGCGCTCGCGGCCCGCGGGTCGCCGTGCAGGCCGAGCTGGAGCGCGACGACGTCCTCGGGCGTGACCACGGCGTCAGGGTTCAGGAGCAGCACGTCGGACCCGGGAGTCCGCCGGTGAGCGAGTGCGTGGTTGACTCCCGCTGCGAAGCCGCCGTTGCGTCCCGGGTCGAGGTAGGTCGCCCCCGCGAGTGCCGCGACCTCGCGGATCTCCGGCATCGAGGAGTTGTCGACGACGGTCAGCTCGAACTTTCCGGCGAGCGGTGCCAGGGCGTCGGCCAGCAGCTCGGGGGAGCCGTAGGCCACGACCACGACCTCAGGTGCGGTGAGGTCGCCTGCTGGTCGAGCCGGTGTCGCGCCGGGCTGCGCGGCCTCGGCCAGGACGTCGGTGTACATCCGGTGGTAGCGGTGGGCGACCTCTGCCCAGCTGCAGGTCGCGGCCCGCTCGAGCCCCTCGCGCCGGAGCGTCGCGGCGAGGTCCGGGTCGGTCCCCACGCGGAGCAGGGCTCGCCGCAGGGCGTCGGGGTCTCCCGGGGGGACGAGCAGCCCCGCGCCGCCGACGACGTCCGGCAGCGCGCCGGAGTCGCTCGCCACGACCGGGGTGCCGCACGCCATCGCCTCGACGGCCACGCGACCGAACTGCTCGATCCACCCCGGCGTGTTGCGCGAGGGCACCGCGAGCACGTCGAGCCCGCGGTAGAAGTCGGGCAGCGCGGCGTCGTCGAGCGGCCCGAGGAACGTGACCCGGTCGCCCAGCGGGCCGGCCGTCGCACGGAGCGCGTCGGCGTCGGGTCCCGCTCCGGCGACGCGCAGCGCCAGGCGGTCGTCGCCGGCGACGGCGCGCAGGAGGACGTCGACGCCCTTGTGCGAGGCGAGCCGCCCGGCATATCCGACCACGACACGGCCCGACGACGGAGCGCGCGTCCCGTGGTCGGCATGCCCGGGTGCGTGCTCGTCCGCCGGCCCGGGCGAGAAGTGCTCGACGTCGACGCCGAGAGGGATCACCTCGACAGCTCCCCGTATGCCCTTGGCACGGGCCACGCGTCCTGCTTCCTCGTTGCACACCGAGATCGCGGAGGCCCCGCGCAGGGCGCGAGCCTCGAGCCACCGGAAAGGCCAGGGGTAGCGCTTGGTGATGTTCTGCGCCGAGTACAGGACGTAGGGCGCCGGCGGAGTTCCGGTCATCCGCCGCAGCGCGCGAAGGAGGAGCACCTCGGCCGTGGCGAGCGCGAAGGGTTCCTCATGGACGTCGACGACGTCCCAGGTCTCGCCGAGCGCGTGCCACAGCGGCAGCGGGTCGTAGAGGAAGAGCGCCGGGTGGCTGCCGATCGTGCGCACGCCCAGGACCTTCTCGCCGGGACGGCGCACCAGATCGACCGCCGTGCCGCCCTCGTCCCAGGTCCGGGCGCTCAGGAGGCGGACGTCGACCCCGCGGGCCCGCAGGCCACGCTCCCGCCCGCGCCAGGCGTCGACGACGGCGCTGTGGGAGACACGGAGGACCTTCATGCGTGCGATTCTCCCGCACGGTCTGCCGGTTGATGCACCGATCGCCGGAAGATCACCCGGGGCGGATTCCACCCGCTCCTGCAGTGCTGAGGCGTCGGGGGAGCGAGTATCTTCGACAGCGAACCTACCCACCCTGCCCCTGGCTGAGAAGGACCATCATGCGCGTACTGGTTGACGGAGACCGTGGATACATCGGAGCGGTCCTCGTCCCGTTCCTCCAGGAGGCGGGGCACGAGGTCGTCGGCCTCGATGCCGGGTGGTACGACGGGTGCGACTTCGGCCCCCAGCCCGGTGGCTACGAGCAACGCACCGGTGACATCCGCGACGTGGTCCCGGCCGATCTCGAGGGCTTCGACGCGGTGGTCCACCTCGCGGCGATCTCCAACGACCCGATCGGTCACCTCAACCCCGGGGCGACGTACTCCGTCAACGCCGAGGGCGCGGTGCACATGGCGCGCGCGGCCAAGGCCGCGGGTGTCGAGCGGTTCCTCTTCTCGTCGTCGTGCTCCCTCTACGGGGCAGGAGGCGATGCCCCCGTCGCCGAGGACGGCGACTTCAACCCGGTCACCCCTTACGGTGAGAGCAAGGTCATGGCGGAGCAGGGGATCTCCCCGCTCGCGGACGCCTCGTTCTCCCCTAGCTACCTGCGCAACGCGACGGCCTACGGCTCGTCGCCGCGCCTGCGGGCCGACATCGTGGTGAACAACCTCACCGGGACGGCGTTCACCCAGGGCCAGGTCCGGCTCCAGTCCGACGGGTCGCCGTGGCGTCCGCTCGTGCACGTCGAGGACATCTCGCGAGCCTTCCTCGCGGTGCTCGAGGCGCCGCGCGAGGCCGTCCACGACCAGGCGTTCAACGTCGGGCGCGACGAGGACGTCGTCCAGATCCGCACCATCGCCGAGCAGGTCAGCGAGATCACCGGGGCGCCGGTGTCCTTCGCAGCCGGGGCCGGTCCGGATGCCCGCAACTATCAGGTCGACTTCACGAAGATCCGCTCCGTGCTGCCCGCCTTCGCCCCGCAGTGGACGGTGCCCGACGGCATCCGGGAGATCTGGCGCGACGCCGGCGAGCGCGGGCTGACGACCGACGACTTCGAGGGACCGCGTTTCGTCCGCTTGCGCAAGATCCAGGAGCTCGCATCCGCGGGACGCCTCGACCTCGCGACCCTGCGCACCCCCTGACATCCCGAACACGACGACCCATCGAGGAGCCCGCATGAGTGACGCGACCAGCACCGCAGAGGCCACCAGCCTCCCCTTGCCCGACCCTTCCTGGCGCGACCGTTGGTCGGGGGCCGAGGGGGGCTACGTCGTCCTCGACCTGGGTGACCAGCCGCCTGCCGACCTCTTCCCCCTGCCCGACGACCCCACGCCGGACCCCGAGCACCCGCTGCGGATGGTGATCGGGACCGGCACCGGCCTCGTCCAGCTCGAGACCGACCCCACGACCCCGCAGGAGCCGCGCGGCGTCGAGCCGGCAGCCCTCGTGGCGCAGGCCGAGGCGGCGGTGGCGCAGGCCGAGGCGGCGGGGTTCGTCCGGCCGGGGACCCGCGTCCTGGAGTACCCGAGCCCGCACGGAGGCTCCTGGGTGGACCAGCTCGCGGCCCGCGACATGGTCGAGGTCTCGGAGGGTGAGGCCGAGCTGCTCGTCGACATCTTCGGCATGATGCACGACGCCGACCAGAAGGCCGCGCTGCTCGAGCGCGCCGGGCACCTGACCGACGACGGGGTGCTGCTCATGCAGTACCACACGGTCGCGGCGATCGTCCGCTCCGGGATCTGGAACGCGTTGCGGCACGGGCACTTCGCGTACTACTCGACGCCTGCCCTCGTCGAGATGGGCAAGGAGGTCGGCCTCGTCGCCGTGGGCGCGTGGGAGTACCCGCTCTACGGCGGGACCGTGATGCTCGCCTTCGCCAAGGAGGGGTCCCGTTTCGGAGCCCAGACGGCCGACGTGACGGCGATGGTCGAGCGTGAGCTTGCGGAGGGGATCACCGACCCGGCGTACGTCGCGACGCTCGGGACCGCACTGTCGGAGTCGGTCGCCGCGATCGAGGAGTACCTGCGCGGGACGACGGCCGAGGGTCTGGTCGTCGCGGGGTACGGCGCGGCCTCGCGCACCTCGGCGCTGCTCCGCTCGGCGCACATCGAGAAGGAGCAGGTCGTGGCCGTGGCCGACGCGTCGGTCGCCAAGCACGGGCGGACCATGCCTGGCAACCGCATCCCGATCGTCTCGCCCGCCGACCTGGTCGGGCTGCGCCCCGATCGCGTCCTGCTCTTCGTGCCGGACCTGCTCGACGAGGTCCGCAAGGCGCTCCCCGAGATCGAGGCGAACGGCGGGCGATGGGTCGTCCTCGACCCGATGCCGCGTGAGGTCGAACCCGTGGCGTGACGTCCGATCCCTTCGACGAGAGGGGCTCGACCCGGAACGGGGTCGAGTCCCTCTCGTCGTGCCTGGGCACGTGCCTCAGACGCCGAGCGTCTCCTGGAAGGCGGCCCAGGACATGCCCTCCTTGTCCCGGTCGCTCACCACGGTGATCGGCGCGGGCCACGGGACGGCGAGCTCGGGGTCGAGGTAGTTCACCGTGACGTCCTCGTCGGGACCGTAGAAGTCGTCGATCCGGTAGACGAAGTCGGTCACCGAGGTGAGCGCCTGGTACCCGTGCAGGAACCCGCGCGGGATGTAGACCTGGCGGCAGACCTGGTCGTCGAGCAGAAACGTCTCCATGCGGCCGAACGTCGGCGACCCGGGCCGGGCGTCGATCGCGATGTCCAGGACCGCGCCGTGGGCGCACCGGACGAGCTTTGCCTCCCCCTTGTTCGTGCGACCGTGCAGTCCACGGACGACTCCCTGGTAGGAGCGCGACTGGTTCTCCTGCTTGAAACCTGCCGGGTCGATCCCGGCGTCGGCCAGGATGTTCACGTCGAGGGTCCGGGAGAAGTAGCCGCGGGCATCGCGGTGGGGGGTCGGTTGGAACACGATGAGGCCGGGGATTGACGTCTCGATGATCTCCATCCGCTCAGCGTAGGGCTGCTGCGTCCCGTGCGGCACAGGGGGAGCGGATGAATCGGGCGCGGATGAAAACGGCCCGGTCGGCTTCCCTGCCTGCCGCAGGGCGGGGACACTTGGACCGTCGACGCCGTGGCGCATCACGCAGGACGGCCCTCCACCGGAGAGCGGAGCCGCAACCGCCGTCAGCTGGTCCTCCACCGAAGACGCCCGCACGACCGCAACCTCAGGAAGAGCCAAAGATGTCCTACCCCGCCCACGCCGCGCTCGCCCCGTCCGGTGCCGCATCTCGTCGATCGTTCGTCCGGTCCGCAGAGGCCCAGCGAAGGCTCCACGAGCTCGTTCCCGGCGGGGCGCACACCTACGCGCGGGGGTCTGACCAGTACCCCGAGAACATGGCACCCGTCATCGCCCGGGGCGTGGGGGCCCGGGTCGAGGACCTCGACGGGAACTGGTTCGTCGAGTACGGCATGGGCCTGCGTGCGGTGACGCTGGGGTACGGCTTCGCTCCCGTCGTCGAGGCGGTCTCCGCAGCAGCGCGCGACGGCGTGAACTTCTCGCGGCCCACGGTGTGGGAGCTGCGGGCCGCCGAACGCTTCCTCGAGCAGGTGCCGGGCGCCGACATGGTCAAGTTCGCGAAGAACGGCTCCGACGTCACGACCGCGGCCATCAAGCTCGCACGGTCCGCGACCGGGCGCGACCTCGTCGCGGTCTGCGGCACCCAGCCGTTCTTCTCGACCGACGACTGGTTCATCGGCACCACCCAGATGACGGCCGGTATCCCGCAGGCCCAGCGCGACCTCACGGTGTCCTTCCGGTACAACGACCTCGACTCGGTCCGTGCGCTGCTCGACGCCCATCCCGGGCAGATCGCCGCACTGATCCTCGAGCAGGCGACCGCCACCGCGGAACCTGCACCAGGATTCCTCGAGGGGCTGCGCGAGCTCGCCGACCTCCACGGGTTCGTGCTCGTGTTCGACGAGATGATCACGGGGATGCGATGGGCAGCCGGGGGCGCCCAGTCCGTCTACGGCGTCCGTCCGGACCTGTCGACCTGGGGCAAGGCGCTCGGCAACGGCTTCTCGGTGTCGGCCCTCGCCGGCCGTCGAGACCTCATGGATCAGGGTGGCCTCAACACCGACGGGTCCCGTCCCTTCCTCCTGTCCACGACCCACGGCGCCGAGACGACAGGTCTCGCCGCCTATCTCGCCGTTGCGGACGCCTATGCCGAGCGTGACGTCGTCGGGCTCATGGAGTCGCAAGGAGCCAAGCTTCGCGACGCGCTCGTGTCGGCTGCCTCGGAGGCGGGCCTCGCCGACCACGTGACGATCATGGGACGCCCGTCGTGCCTCGTCTTCGGTACCAGGGACCACGAGGGCAACCCCTCGCAGGCGTTCCGCACCCTCTTCATCCAGGAGATGCTCGAGCGGGGCGTGCTGGGACAGTCGCTCGTCATCTCCGCGGCCCACACCGACGAGGACCTCGACCTGACGGTCGACGCGGCGCGCGGGGCGCTCGCCGTCTACGCACGAGCCGTTGACGCCGGCACGACGGACGGGTTGCTGCGGGGACGTCCCGTGGCGCCCGCGATGCGCGAGTACGCCGCACCGCGGCGCCTGCCGGACACGTCCGCGGGCGACGCGGACCGACAGGAGGGGTGACGCCATGAAGGTCGTGCTGTTCTGCGGAGGACTCGGGATGCGTATGCGTTCCGGGACCGACTCCCTGCCCAAGCCGATGATGCCCATCGGCTCGCGCCCGGTGCTCTGGCACATCATGCGGTACTACGCGCACTTCGGGCACACCGAGTTCATCCTCTGTCTCGGCTACGGCGCCCGGGCCGTCAAGGACTACTTCCTCAACTACCAGGAGACTCACTCCAACGACTTCGTGCTCTCGAAGGGTGGGCAGGAGATCGAGCTGCTGTCGAGCGACATCAGCGACTGGCGGATCACGTTCGTGGACACCGGGATGGACACCGCGATCGGAGAGCGCCTGCGGCGCGTGCGCAGGTACCTCGACGACGACGAGGTGTTCCTGGCCAACTACGGGGACGTCCTGACGGACGCCCCCATGGACCAGATCGTCGACGACTTCCTCACGACCGACGCCGTCGGGACGCTCCTCGCGGTCGACCCCCAGGACTCGTTCCACGTCGTGAAGATCGACCCGACGGGGAACCTCACCGGGATCGAGCCGGTCGCCGACATGGAGATGCGGATCAACGGTGGCTTCTTCGTGCTGCGTCAGGGGATCTTCGACTACCTGAGCGAGGGCGAGGACCTGGTCATGGACGGCTGCGTGCGCGCCGCCAAGGACGGTCGCTTCCGTGCCGTGCGCTACGACGGCTTCTGGGCCCCCATGGACACGCTCAAGGAACGGTCGCACCTGGAAGAGCTCTACCGGACGGGCGAGAGTCCCTGGGCCGTGTGGGACGGGACGGACCGTGAGCCCGGTCGAGTCGTGCCCGTGGTCGAGGTCGGGGACGTCACGACGATCGGGTCGGGGAGGCGGCGTTGATCGAGCTCTCGCTCCCCGCGGGCCTGCTGGAAGTCCTGTGCGTCGGGGCGCACCCGGACGACATCGAGATCGCGTGCGGAGGCACGCTCCTCGAGCTCGCCGCCGCCCGGGAGGTCCGTGCGACCTTCGTGATGCTCACCGGATCGCCCGAACGCCGACTCGAGGCCGCAGCGGCCGCCGAGGCGTTCGTCCCCGGTTCCGAGGTCAGGTTCTGGGACCTGCCGGACGGCCGCCTGCCCGCGCACTGGGGCGAGGTGAAGGCAGCGATCGAGGAGCTCGCGTCGTCGCTGCGGCCGGACCTCGTCCTGTGTCCCAGCAAGACCGACTCGCACCAGGACCATCGGCTCGTGGCCGAGCTCGTCCCTACCGCGTGGCGCGACGCGCTCGTCCTCGAGTACGAGATCCCCAAGTGGGACGGCGACCTCGGCCGTGTCACCCACTACGTGCCCGTCAGTGCGGAGAACGCACGGCGCAAGGTCTCCCTCCTCACCACGTCGTACCCGTCCCAGGTGGACCGCGACTGGTGGGACGACGAGACCTTTCTCGGCCTGATGCGTCTGCGTGGCGTCGAGTGTCGCCAGCAGTACGCGGAGGGCTTCGTCATCCGGAAGGCAGTTCTCACCCTCGGAGAGTGATGCGATGGCACGACGGTCGAAGGTCGGCGGGAACGAACCGCTGAAGGTCGGGCTCTATGGAGGCTTCGGCACCGGGAACATCGGGAACGACGCGACGGCACGGGTCGTGGCGGAGCATGTACGCGGCCATCACGACGACGTCGAGGTCGTGCTCGTGTCCTATGCCGACGAGACGACGCCGTCGACCTCGATCGATCACCTGCCGCTCATGACGCTCGGTGAACCGGTCGAGGAGCGTGGTCGGACTCGGGTCGGCCGCGCGGTCCATCGACGCTGGCAGTCGGTCCGTCAGCTCGGACGCGACTGGACGATCACCCGGCAGTTCGACGCCATGGTGATCACCGGTGGGGGGGTGTTCGAGGCGGAGTCCACCGCGGCCGCCGGGGGGTTGGTGGGAGCGGTGGGCTTCTTCCTCTTGGCACTCGTCAGTAGTCACCGGCACCATCACTTCGCGACGCTCTCTATCGGTGGGACGTCGATGCGTCGGTCGCTCGAGCGGTTCCTTCTGGTCCGCTCGATGCGCTACGCGGAGTATCGGTCCTTCCGTGACGCGGCGAGCAAGGACGCCCTGGTCGGCATGCACGGTGCGCAGGACGACGACCGGGTCAGCAGCGACCTGGTATTCGCCACACCCATGATCTCGAGGGCTTCTCGCACCCAGTCAGGGCCGAAGCGGGTGGCGATCGGCGTGATGCGCTTCCCGTGGCTCGGCGAGGGCTGGGCCGACGAGCTTGCTCGGACGGCATATGTGCAGGCGCTCGCGGACGTCGTTGAGCACTTGCTCCCGACGAGCACGGTCGCGGTGTTCGGCGGAGACAAGGCCGACGCTCCGGTGATCGAAGCGCTCGTCCGTGTCGTCGAAGGGCGGGTCGGTCACGAGGTGGTACTGCATCGCGTCGAGGTCTGGGGCTCGCCCGCCTTTCATGACACGGTCGAACGTCTCTGCGACGTCGACGTCGTCGTCTGCTCCCGGTACCACAACCTCGTCGCCGCGTTCCTCCGCGGGACGGGCGTCATCGCGGTGGCGGACCGCGTCAAGGTCCGCAGCCTGATGAGGGAGGCTGGGGTGTCAGACCTCGTCGTCGAGGCACGGGGCCTCGACGGGCAGGACCTTGTCGAACGGATCGAGCACGTGGTGGCGCACCTCGACGACGTCCGCGCGGCCGTCTCGTCGACTACGCGCCAGTTCGCGCTGAGTGCCGAGGCCCAGCTCCGCGAGCTGGATGACCTTCTCGAGAGATGGAACAAGGGTCGGCACGGGGGCCGAGCACATCAGTCTGTCGTCGAACGACTTCCGGCTCGCCCGAGCCTCTGACGAACCCACGACACGGGTGCGCCCGGTGCGAACCGGGCCGCCCAGGCGAGCTCGCCGAGAGCTGGACCAGGTCGGCGCTCGGCGAGGAGCCGTCTGGCCGCCCGGGCCGAGCTCCACGCTGCGAACCGGTCGTTCGCCGCGAGGCTCGCCTCGTAGTCCGGGACGAGGTCGTCGCGTCCGCGCTCCCGAGCGTTCCACAGGTGCAGCCGGACGACATGATCGATGCTGCGGCACAGCTCCCGGTGACGCCGAGTGTTGTTCGCTCCGTGGAACCGGTAGTCCACGAGCGTCTCGTCGATGAACAGGAAGTCGCCCTCGAGCGCGGCCTTGAGGACCAGGTCGAGGTCCTGGGCGCGACGGAACGATGGATGGAATCCACCGATTCGCAGGAACGTCTCCCGGCGGATCATGACGTTCGGGAGGATGATCCCCGTCGTCCGACGAAGCACCTCGTGGACGTCGCGGACCTGGCGCTGGTCGGCAGCGAGGAGCTCGTGACCGTCCGCGTCGATCGTCCGCATCCCGCAGTACGACAGCACTGCTCCAGGATCGGCATCGAGGGCGGTGACCTGGCGCGCGAGGCGTTCGGGTTCCCAGCGGTCGTCGTCGTCGAGGAAGACGAGGAGGTCGCCCTTGGACACGGAGACCCCGTAGTTGCGTGCGACCGAGACTCCGGCGTTCTGCTGGCGGAGCACGCGCACGTCGGGGAACTGGTCCGTGATGGCCCGGAGTGCGTCGGGTGCCTTCGAGCCGTCGTCCACCAGGATCGTCTCCACCTCGCGAAAGGTCTGCCGATCGATGGACTCGAGCGCCTCGGCGAGGTAGGGACCTCCTCGGTCCGTCGCGACGACCACGCTCACGCGCGGTGTCACGGATGCGCCGGGAGGATGTTCGATCACTCTCTCTCCAACGTGAGGGTGGCGACGACGGTTCACCTGTCGATTCTGCCGGAGCGAGCCCGGGAAGGACATGGGACGGACTGTATTTCGCCCGGTCACGGTGGTGTCCGGAGGAGGTCGCTGCCCTAGGCTCGTGAGTGTCGACCACCTGCCCGCGACCGATGGAGCTCTCCGTGGATCCCGAGTCCCCCCGGCTGCACGCTGTGCCGTCCGTCTCCGTGGGAGTCCCCGTCTACAACGGCGAACGCTTCCTGGAGCGGACTCTCGTCGCGTTGCAGGAGCAGGACCTCGCTGACATCGAGGTCATCGTGTCCGACAACGGCTCGACCGACGGCACTCTGACGATCGCCGAGAAGTTCGCGCAGGACGACCCACGTTTCGTCGTCCTGCGCAGCACCGAGAACCGTGGAGTCCCCTGGAACTGGAACCGGGTGCTCGCGAAGGCCCGAGCCCCCTACTTCATGTGGAACGGTGCCGACGACGTGGTTCGACCGGACCACCTGCGAAGGTGCCGCGACGCACTCGTCGAGCACCGTGACGCGAGCATCGCGTTCTCCCGTGTGCTCCTCGTGGACGTCGACGACGTCCCGGTCGGCGAGATGGACGACCTGGGGCTGGACTTCGTGCACGGCTCGCCGTCCTCACGCGTCGACCTCTTCCTGGCACGGCACGTGTACCAGGTGATCGGCTTCGGCGGGGTGATCCGCACGGACGTCCTCCGGGCGATGGGCGGGCTGCCCGGCTACTACGGTGGCGACGTGGCCCTGGGCGTCAAGATGGCGATGCGTGCACCGTGGATCCAGGTCCCCGAGCAGCTCTTCGTCTCACGACGCCACGACGCGCAGACCAACAAGGTTCAGGGCGGCGACGTGCTCGACCAGGTCCGGACGTATGCGCCCGGTTGGCGCAGACCGGTCGCCTTTCCCCAGTGGTACCTCAATCATCGGATGATCGTCGAGGCCGCCACTGCGCCGGCCTCCGTCACCCAGCGCGCACGTGCGGTGGGTGTCGTGGTCCGCCGATGGACCGTCCCGAACTGGCGCTTTTTCCCTTTCGACGTGAAGAGGAACGTGATCCGACTCGCCAAGGGGCGCTACGTGGGGGCGTTCCATCCGTCCACCACGCGTGAGGCCGAGCTGTGAGGGCGCTGTCCTGGGAGCAGCATCAGCGACTCCGTGACATCGGACGAGGACTGGGTGGGCATGTCGGCCGTGCGGTGGTCGGTGTTCTCACCAAGCTGCTCGGGGCTCCCCGGCTCGCGGCCTGGGCAGTGGAGTCGACGAGGGATCGACGCGCGGCCGTCGCCTATGTGACCGAGGAGCTCACGCCGCTGGCACCCGTCACTGCCTCGGACGTCGTCGCACAGTACGTTCGTGGCTTCGTCCTCATGGGACGTGGCGGCGACGCCCAGCCGGAGCCTGTCTTCCGCTATGTGTCACCGCGAGCGATCATCGACGTCGACACGGCTCACGTGCCGAAGCGGGTGCGGACCTACCAGCGCCGAGGGGAGTACGTCGTGGACATGGACGCGCCGCTGTCGCCCGTGATCGCGGGGTGCGCCGACCGTTCCCGCACATGGATCGTCGCTCCGGTCGTCGAAGCGTGGAGTCGTGTCGAAGATGCTGGCTACGTGCGGAACCTCGCCGCGTACCGCGATGGTGAGCTGGTAGCCGGCATCTGGGGGATCGAGGTCGGACGGACCTTCGGGATCGTGAGCATGTTCCACCACGAGAGCGGGGCGGGGGCAGTGGTGATGGCGACGCTGGTCGACGCCCTGGGAGATGAGTGGGACGTCATCGACTGTGGAAGCCTCACGGCGAACTTCGCACGGTACGGCGCACATGAAATGGGGACGGACGAGTTCTCAGCACTGGTCCTCGCGGGTGTTCGCGGTGGACGGCCGGGGTCGGCAGAACGGGATGCCCGATGAGTGGCCAGTTTCGTGCTGACGTCGAACCGATCGGAGCGGAGAGCGTCACCGAGGTCGCCCGGTTCCTCCAGGAGAATACCCATGAGGGCCTCACCGCCGAGGACTGGCAGAGGACCATCGCTCCGTCCTGGACCAGTGCTGCGCCGAACCACGGGTTCCTGCTTCGAAGCGCGGGGCACGTCGTCGGCGTCTATCTCGCCTACTACTCCACCCGGTCGGTGGATGGGCGAGACCTGAGCGTCTGCAACCTGGCGACGTGGGTGGTCCACGAGGACCACCGGATCGCGAGCCTCAGGCTGCTCCGTGCGCTCCTGGCGCAGGACCACGACCTGTTCACCGACGTCTCGCCGAGCCCCAAGGTGGTCCGGATCAACGAACGCATCGGGTTCGAGTCGCTGAGCCAGGTCGGGCAGCGTGTCCCGAACGTGCCGCGGATGTCGCTTCGACGCAGGATCCGCGTCGTCACCCGGCCCGCGGAGATCGAGAGCCTGCTCACGGGGGCCGTGCTCCAGCAGTATCTCGATCATCGAGAGATCGACAAGCTCGAGCATCTCGTCGTCGTCGCCGACGGCAAGCCGTGCTACGTCGCGTACCGGGCCTACCCGGACCTGGCGCTCGGCCGGGTCATGGTTGCGCTGAGGCAGCGCGGGGTCGTCGCGATTCTGCACGTGAGCGACCGGGACGTCTTCAGGACCGTGGGTCCGCGGGTCTTCAGCTGGTTCCTGTTCCGCTACGGGCGACTCTTCACCCTGATCGAGGAACGAGTTGCGGGATTCCGCCCGAGGTTCTCCAAGCCCGCAGGAATCAGGCTGGACCGGATGTACCGCGGCGAGGGATTCCCCGACGAAGCGATCGACTACCTCTACAGCGAGCTGATGTTCATCGAGCGCACCGTCGGCTCTCCCGAGTCGAATGGCTGAGCAGCCCAGGAAGGGAGCGCACCGCGTGCTCACGACACTCTTCGACCTCGTCGAGCTCGCGACGGAGCGGGACCCGGATGCGCCTGCGATCACGTACCGCGAGTCGACGTCGACCTACGGCGAGCTCCGCCGCGCAGCGCTGGACGTGTCGCGCGGGTTCGCTCGCCTCGGAGCCGAGCGGGGTGCCCGCGTGGCCGTGTTCCTGGAGAAGCGCCACGAGTTGGTCACGACGATTCTCGGTGCCTCGGCCGCGGGCCTTGCCTTCGTACCGATCAACCCTGTTCTCAAGGTTCGCCAGGTCGAGCACATCCTCCGGGACAGCGGTGCGACGATCCTCGTGACCTCCGCGGACCGGTGGAGGGCTCTGACGGCGACACGTGCGGAGGCCTCGTCCCTGCGTCATGTCGTGCTCGTGGGTGCCGCCACGCACGAGGAGGGATCGGGGGCGAACATCGTCCCGTGGGACGTCTTGACCGCCCCTTGTGGTCCGGACGACGAGAGCGCGACGGCGGTACGGTCGATCGACCTCGACCTCGGAGCGATCCTCTACACCTCGGGGAGTACGGGTGGGCCCAAGGGGGTCGCCCTCACTCATCGCAACCTGTTGGCCGGGGCCGACAGCGTGAACGCCTACCTGCACAACGGTCCGGACGACGTCCTCCTGGCCGTTCTCCCCTTCAGCTTCGACGCGGGGCTCAGCCAGCTCACGACAGGCCTGGCAGCGGGGGCTCACGTCGTCCTGACGAACTACCTCCTCCCGCGGGACGTCGTGAAGCTGTGTGCACAGCACGGGGTCACGGGACTGACCTGCGTGCCTCCGCTGTGGCGGCAGATCGCCGATCAGGAGTGGGCAGAGGCAGGGCGGACGCTTCGCTACTTCGCGAACACAGGAGGGCGCCTGCCGCGAACCGTCCTGGACCGGCTGCGCTCGGCCTTCCCGTCGGCAGCGCCGTTCCTCATGTACGGGTTGACCGAGGCGTTCCGTTCGACCTATCTCGAACCCGACGAGGTCGACAGGCGCCCGGACTCGATCGGCAGGGCCATCCCCAACGCAGAGATTCTGGTGGTAGCGCCGGACGGCTCCCGCACCGGCCCGGGAGAGGTCGGTGAGCTCGTCCATCGTGGTGCCCTGGTCGCGCTGGGCTACTGGAACGACCCCGTGCGCACCGCTGAGAGGTTCAGGCCGGTCCCGGGCAGCGGCGCCGGGTGGGGAGCACCCGAGATCGCCGTCTGGTCGGGCGACCTGGTGCGCACCGACGACGACGGGTTCCTCTACTTCGTGGGACGCGCGGACGAGATGATCAAGACCTCTGGCTACCGCGTGAGCCCCACCGAGATCGAGGAGGTGGTCTACGCGACACGGTTGGTCGGCGACGCCGTTGCCCTGGGTGTCCCCGACGACGATCTCGGCCAGTCGATCCTGCTCGTGGTGACGGCTCCCGACGGATCGGTCGTCGACGTCGAGCGGCTCCTCACGGCCGTGCGCCGGGAAGTTCCTCGCTACATGGTGCCGTCGGAGGTCGTCGTGGTCGACGAGGTGCCACGAGGCCCGAACGGAAAGTTCGACCGCGCGACGCTGCGAGAGGTGCATGCTTCATGAACGGCCACGAACAGGTGATCGGCTCCTACAGGACTCAGGGCGGAGAGCTCCTCGTCGGGGGTGTTCCCCTTGCGCGGCTGACGCAGCGCGTGGGGACCACCCCGTACTTCGCGTACGACCGGGGGCGCCTCCTCGAGCGTGTCTCGCGGGTTCGCGGCGCGCTTCCCCCCTCGGTACAGCTCAGCTATGCGGTGAAAGCCAACCCGTTCGTCCCGGTCGTCCAGGCCTTGGCGCAGGTGGTGGACCGCTTCGACGTCGCGTCAGGGCGCGAGCTGCGCACGGCGCTCGACACGACCGTCCCCGCTTCACGCGTCAGCTTTGCGGGACCGGGCAAGTCTCGCCAGGAGCTCGCGCAGGCCGTGGCCGCGGGCGCGACGATCGAGCTCGAGTCGCGAGGTGAGGCGGTGCGCGTCGCCGAGACCGGGAACGCCCTGGGGATCCGTCCTCGCGTCGCTGTGCGGGTCAACCCGGACTTCGTGGTCAAGGGGTCAGGCATGCGCATGGGTGGTGGTGCGCAGCAGTTCGGTGTCGACGCAGAGGCGGTGCCCGACCTGTTGCGGTGGCTCGGGGAGGCCGACGTCGACCTGCTCGGGTTCCACGTCTTCGCCGGGTCTCAGAACCTCAGCGCCGAGGTGCTCGCCGACGCCCAGCGACGGACCGTCGATCTCGTGGTCGAGCTCGCGGCCGACTGCGTCGACCCCGTCCGCTACGTCAACCTGGGCGGCGGCTTCGGGATCCCCTACTTCGAGAAGGACTCGCCGCTCGACCTCGAGGCGGTCGGCGCGGGGCTCGCCGCTGCCGTCGACCGACTGGGGCGGGCCCTGCCCGAGGCACAGCCGGTCATCGAGCTGGGCCGCTACCTGGTGGGCGAGGCGGGGGTCTACGTGACCCGCGTGATCGATCGGAAGGAGTCTCGCGGACAGGTCTTCCTGGTCGTGGACGGCGGACTGCACCACCAGCTCGCCGCGTCAGGCAACTTCGGTCAGGTGATCCGGAGGAACTATCCCCTGGCGATCGGCAACAGGATGGGCGAAGCACCCACGGAGCCGACCAACGTCGTGGGCAAGTCCTGCACCCCGCTCGACCTGCTCGGTGATCGTCTGGACCTCCCGCTTGCGACGGAAGGTGACCTCGTGGTTGTCTTCCAGGCCGGGGCCTACGGCCTGACGGCGAGCCCCACAGCGTTCCTCAGCCACCCCGAGGCCGTCGAGGTCCTCGTCGGAGATGCACCAGCAAAGGAGACGTCATGACAGATCCGGATACGGGTTCGACCCTGGACGGAGTCGTCGAGGTGATCGTCTCGACCTTGGGCATCGCCGACCGGGCTGCGAGCCTCGACGCCGAGACCGAGCTCTTCGGGGCTATGCCCGAGCTGGACTCGCTCGCGGTCCTGGACCTCATCGCCTCGCTCGAGGATCGGTTCGAGATCACGATCGACGACGACTTCGTGACCGGCGACGCGTTCCTGACCATCGGTTCGCTGGCACGGTTGGTCGAGTCGCTCACCTCCTGACGTTCTCCCGCCGCGACCTCAGTCCTCGCCCAGCCGGTCACGGAGGCGATGCACCGCTCGCCCGGCAGTGGTCCGCAGCCTGAGGGCACCGTGGACAGGCCACGGGCCGAGGGCGACCGTCAGCGACACGGTGCTGACGCGGTCGGGAAAGTGCTGTGTCTGGTCGGGATAGCGGGACGGGTCCATGCAGGTGTCGAGGAGGTCGTAGGCCCCCGAGACCGAGAAGTGCTCGTTGACCAGCAAGCGCCCGAGCGAGCCGGGCGAGAACGAGCCGAAGGCCGGGGCGTATGCGTCGTACATGCAGAAGACGCTCCGGCCCGAGCTGAGGAACGTTCCCATGTAGGCCGTCTGCCCGCCATCGACGGTGAGCTCGAGGAGATGCCCGTCGCCCCTGGTGCTGAAGCCCTCGAAGACGGTGCGCCACCACTCCGCACCTCCGTCGCGCCGTGCGAAAGCCGGTCCGTCCTCGCCGCCCTTCCAGGAGCCCATCTCGAAGGCGAGGTAGGCGTCGATGTCTTGCGCCGAGCGGACCAGTGCGAGGGGGTGCTGCTCGTCACCTCCCAGGGCGTCCCGGAGCAGGCGCAGGCGTCGCCGCAGCACCCGGGCGCGTTTGGTCGAGACGAGATCCTGCCAGCTCGTCGGCCGGCGGTCCGCCGCGACCACGGCGGCGCGTTCCGAGGTGCCCCACACGTGCACGGCGCAACGCCTGCGTGCGATCTCGTCGAGGAGGGCGCGGCCCCCCGGCATGGTCGTCGTGACGAGGTGGAACGTGAAGACGCGGCCGAGAGCAGATCGGTGCGCGAGCAACGCGTCCAGGAGCGCACGCGCAGACTCCGCCGGGTCCCCTCGCAGGAGAGGGGTGCCGAGCGAGGTGTACTCGTAGAGGCCCGGACCCGCGTTGCTCGCATGGGGGAACGGCCACCGCGTGTCTCCTGGGACCGACTCGAACGGCAGTGCGGCCTGCCACGACCCGTCGGGCGACAGGGCCACGACGAGCCGGATGCCACGCCCCTCGCCGAAGTGCTGGTGCGTCGGCACGACGAACTCGGGCTCGTAGAAGACGTTGGGTTCTACGACGTCTTCCGCGAGAGCGCGCCATCGCTCGAGGTCGTCCGACGACAGGGCCGAGACGTCGACGATCCTGCCGTTCATCTCGTTCTCCTGTCGGCCGGTCGCTGTCCGACGAACGGTGCGAGGCGGTCGTCGAGCTCGTGGCGGACGGCCGACCACGTCCGGGAGCGTGCGCGGTCGATACCGGCATCGCTCCAGCGGGCGAGCTCCTCGGGCGAGTCGGCGAGTCCCTCGATCACCTGCGCCAGGGCGTCGACGCTTCCCGGTGCGACCAGGACGCCCGCGCCACGGACGGTCTCGGGGATCCCGCCGATCTCGGAGCCGACGACGGCCGCGCCCGCGGCCATGCCTTCGAGCACCGTGAGCGGGCAGGGGTCGGGCCATCGCGACGGGACGACCGCGACGTCTGCCTCACGCAGGACGTCGACGACCCCCGGGCGGTCAACGAAGCGACGGAAGACGACTCGTCCTCCGGCCGGGGTGGCGGCACGTCTCAGCTGGGCCTCGAAGTCGGTGAGAGGTGCCTCGGGGTCGAAGCCCGCACTCCCGACGACGAGGAGGTGGACGTCGGGACGCCCGAGCCGTACCACCGCATCGACGAGGACGTCGGGACCCTTCTCGGGGATCGTCCGCCCGACGAAGACGACCCGCAGCACACCGTCGTCGGTCCGCGTCCGGGGCGTGAACGCCTCCGCGTCGACCCCGTTGCGCACCACGACGACCCGGTCACGAAGCTCGGGAGGCAGGTGTGAGGCCAGCGCCTCGGCCAGATAGTCGCTCACCGCGACGATCGCGGCGGCGGGGCCGAGCGTGCGACGGGCCTCGCGCCGGTCGTACGTGCGCAGCAGCTGGTTGTGAGCGTAGAGGACGGGCGCGTGCCGGTCGGCGTCGATCAAGGGGACGGCTTGCGGCAGGTTGTGGGCGAAGAACACCGTGGGATCCCAGTCCGACTGCGCCGTGAGCGCCGGTCGCAGGGTGGCGCGCGCTGCCGGGCGCACGGCCAGGGTACGCGCGAGCGCGAGGTCGAGGTACCGGTCGGTCCGTCGGCCGGGGCGCAGGGGGTACTCGACGCTCTCGGCACTGTCGTAGCGTTCGGAGTAGGTGCCACGGGCGACGAGGACGCGTGGGCGGGGTGCGGTGGTGGGTGTCGCACCGCACAGGCCGTGCACCACGGTGGGCACGGCACTGCCGGTCCGGGGGGAGTAGTGGTCCCCCGGAGTGAGGAGATGCGTGTGTCCGAGAACCGCACCCCCTCGGCTCACGGCGTCGACACCCCCTCGGCGCGGTCCCGCCGTCGGGCGACGAGCGCGGCGGGGAACCCGGCGCCCAGTCCGATGATCTCCGCGAGCGAGCGGGTGAGCACGACCGGGGCGGTCAGCCGGCGCCGTCTCGAGGGGACGACCCCCTCGTGGTCGGGCCGCCCGCGGACCAACCGGTAGGTCGTCCGCAGGTAGTCACGCTGCTCTCGGAGAGCGGTCAGGACGTATCGTCGCAGCACCGGGGCGCGGAAGCCGAACACGCGGGCAAGGAGCACCACGTGGTTGCGCCGGGCGTAGTAGAGGTATCTCCGGTCGAACCGCTGTCCACCGGTCTGGTACGGGGCTGCGACGTGCCGCACCACGGCTGTCGGCATGAACACCAGGCGGTGGCCCGACTGTCGAACGCGCAGCGAGATGTCCGACTCCTCGCACAGGCAGGTGCCGGGATAGTTGCCACGAATGCCGCCCAGGGCGAGGAGCGTGGACCGACGGAACGACATGTTCGCGCCCAGGAGGTGATCGACGTCGATCGAACGTCCCGGATCGGCCCCGAAGTACCCGGTGAGCCGCCCGTCCGGCAGGAAGCGACCGATCAGGTCGAGCCCTCGCGACTCCTCGCCGTCGATCCCGTTCGAGGCGCGCCCACCGACACCGCCGACGCTCGGATCGGCATAGGGCCGCACGAGCTCGTCGAGCCAGTCGGGGTCGACGTACGCGTCGTCGTCGATGAACGCGACGACGTCACCGGTCGCGTTCACCAACCCGATCTGCCGTGACTCGGGCATCGTGCCCGGTCCGAGGTCGTTGCGCAGGTAACGCACGTCCGGGAAGTCCTCGCTCACGAGGGTGCGGGTGCGAGGGTCCGGGGAGGCGTCGACCACGAGCACCTCGTGGGGCGCCGTCCGCAGGGCGGCAAGGTGGCGCAGGCACTCACCCACGAAGTGCGGGCGAGCGTAGGTGATGATGACGACCGACACCGTGGGGTTCACCATTCGCCCTCCAGGTGGTCAGGAGCGTGCGTGACGCGGTACCAGTCTCGGGAGCGGAGGGGGCTCGTGAGGGCGGTGAGTCGAGGGTGTCGTGCACGACGGACCCAGGCGTCGTAGACGTCGGGCCGCGAGTACACGGCCGTGTGTCCCGACCAGCCGAACTTGCGACGCATGGTCTCGTCGGAGCGGACCCAGCTGTAGTGGATCACCGCGTCCTCATGGCCCACGACCTCGTGGACCGTGGCCGTCCGCGGGTGGAAAGGGTCGGTGTTCCACGGCCGCAGGTCGACGCGGAAGAGCGGTACGTCTGCCTGCCGGCAGTGTCTGAGCGTGGTCCCTGACCGGACAGCGAGCGGTCCGGGGAAGCTCGCGGCCGGGCGGCCTGATCGGGTGCTGGCCTCGAGGTAGGTACCAGGGCCGACGCGGGCGTAGAGCCACCGCGCAGGGTAGTCGACGCCACCGTGGCCCGACGCCTCGGCCGACCGGATGGCCGACACCAGCGGGGCCGACGACGGGAGCACCTCGTCGGTGTCGAGCTGGAGCACCCAGTCCGCGCCCTCGGACGCGAGGTCGAGCGCGGTCTGGCGCTGGTACGTGTCGTTCTCGAGGGGTTCGTGGTCGAGGCGGGCGAACGCCCCGGGGACGAACACGCACTTGTCCTCGGTGTCGATGGCTCGCAGTATCTCCAGGCACTGCTCGACGGGGATCGGGGTACCCGTCCACGACAGACCCTCCGCGTCGTACGACACGACGATCCGGTCCACCACGTCGTAGTAGGACTGCACGCTCTGGGCGAGGAACGCCGGGTCGGCAGCCAGCACGTACGCGTGGAGGCGCACTCAGATCACGTCCGCGAACTCGCGCTCGAACTTCTGGAACACGAACATGCCCCACGTGAGCACCAGGAGCGAGACGACGACGGCGCCGACGAACTTCCACGGCTCGGGTGCGGGGGTGCCCAGCAGCGACCAGCGGAACAGGTCGAGGAACCATGCGAGCGGGTTGAGGTTGAACAGCGTGGTGAGGTTCGACGGGACGTCGCTGACCGAGTACGCGACGGGCGATGCGAACATGAGGGTCTGGACGAGCCAGGGCAGCACGTAGGCCACGTCACGGTATCGGACCATGATCGCCGATGCCGCCAGCCCTAGTCCCGCACCCAGGAACGCGATCAGGACCGCCCAGAGGGGGAGGAGCAGCACAGGCCATCCAGGATTGATGCCGTAGACGAACAGCAGCACGATGCAGAGCCCGAGCGCGATGACGAAGTCGACGAAGACGGAGAGGATCCCCGACAGGGGGACGAGGATCCGCGGGAAGTACACCTTGGAGATCAGCGCCTGGCTACCGACCATGGAGCCGGCCGAACGGTTGAGCACCTGGGAGAACAGGTTCCAGGCGAGCATCCCGACGAAGCTGAAGATGAAGTAGGGCTTGCCGTCGCTCGACAGCCCCGCGACCTGGCCGAAGACGATCGAGAAGATGCCCGCCGAGACGAGCGGCTGCAGCAGGACCCACACGACGCCGACGGCGGTCTGGCGGTAGCGCAGGACGATGTCTCGCATGCCGAACCGATAGAGGACCTCCCGGGCGTTCCACATCTCCCGCAGGTTCGGCGCGGCGAACCGGCCGGGCGGCGTGATGACGGTCTGAACCACGGTCAGTCCTCCTTGTAGTCGAAGTCGGCGAGGACGAGCCCCTTGGTCAGCGCTTCGTCGCCGGCCAGCTCGGGGTACGGGTTGTGCGGGAGCACCTCGAAGCCGGCTGCGCCCTCCCAGGCGTCGAGGACACCGGTCTTGCAGACGAAGACGTCCACGGTGTAGCGGCCGGGCTTGAGCCAGGGCGTCCGGACGGTCAGCCGGATGGTGTGTTCCGTCGCGGCGTCGTACCACCCGCCGACCACGCGCGAGTCGCACTGCACGAGGACGCTGCCGTTGACGTCGTTGATGTGGCAGGACACGAAGTAGCTCCCGATGAGCTTCGGGTTGGCACCGACCCGGACGAGGATCGTCTTCTCCCCGTCGGGCTCGAGCTGGTCTTCGCCGATCTCCACGTCGATCGCCCGGAGCTCTCCCGATCCAGGCCGGGTGCCGGCGTCCCGTTGTTCGAGGGCGAACTTCTCGAAGCTGCGCCGGTACAGGTCGAGCGCGCCCGCGACGTCTCCCTCGTACGCCAGGCGTCCTTTGTCGAGATAGATCGCCGACGTGCACAGTGCGGTGACCGTCTGCACCTGGTGGCTCACGAACAGGACGGTTCGTCCGTCCTTCGCGACGTCGCGCATCTTCGCGAGCGACTTCGCCTGGAACTCGGCGTCTCCCACGGCCAGGACCTCGTCGATCGCCAGGATCTCCGTCTCGAGGTGTGCCGCGACGGAGAAGGCGAGGCGGACGTACATCCCGGAGGAGTACCGCTTGACGGGCGTGTCGAGGAACTGCGCGACTCCCGAGAAGTCGACGATCTCGTCGAAGTGTCGCCGGATCTCTCCACGCGTCATCCCGAGCAGAGCGCCGTTGAGGTAGATGTTCTCGCGGCCGGTCAGCTCCGGGTGGAAGCCCGTCCCGACCTCGAGGAGCGACCCGATGCGTCCGTTGAGCTCGATCCGGCCGCGTGTCGGGGCAGTGATCCTGGTCAGGACCTTGAGCAGTGTCGACTTCCCGGCGCCGTTGCGTCCGATGATGCCGGTCGCCTCGCCCCACGGGATGTCGAACGTCAGATCGTCGAGCGCGTCGAACAGCTCGTGCGACCCGCGGCGGACCGGATTGCGTGCCCAGCGAAGCGCTGCTTCGACGGCGGTCGTCGGACGGTCGCCCGAGAGACCGATGCGATAGGTCTTGCCGAGGCCGGCGACACGCACCGCAGGAGTGGAGGAGGACACACAGGGAACGATAGCCAAGTGACGGGGTTCGTAGCACCGCGGACGGGGTGAATTGCGCTCCCGAGTCAGGCGGCGGCCAGCACGCGCCGCCAGATCTCGGCGTGCTTGGTCGCGCTCGCCTCCCACGTGAAGCTGCGCGCTCGGGCGCGACCACGCTCGATCATGTCCGAGAGCGGCACCTCGCCCCGGAGCACCGCGATCAGTGCTTCGGCGATCCCGTCGGCGTCGGGCTCGACGAGCAGTGCGGCGTCCCCGCAGACCTCCGGCAACGACGACCGGTCGGCGGCGACGACCGGGACCCCGCAGGCCATGGCCTCGATCGCGGGCAGCCCGAAGCCCTCGTACAGCGACGGCACCACGACGGCGCGCGCACCGGCGACCAGGCCCGGAACGAGCCGTGAGGGCACCCTTCCGACGCGCGTCGCCGTCCGCGAGGGGCCGAACAGCGCGTCGCGTCGCGTCGACGGCGGGCCGGAGAGCACGAGCAGGGCGTCGGGGACCGCGCGTTCCACGAGGCGCCAGGCCGCAGCGAGACCGTCGAGGTTCTTGCGCTGCGAGGAGCCTCCCGCGTGCAGCACATAGGGGCGCTCGACTCCGAGGCGCGCCAGGTCGTCCTTCGACAGGGGCTCGGCGTGGAAGAACGCGTCGTCGACGCCGTTGTGGACGACGTCGACGTGCTCGAGCCCGAGGCGCTCGGCCACGTCGTCGGCGGAGAACCGAGAGACGGACACGACGGCGGCGGCGCGTCGGGCCTCGACGGCCGCGTGCGGCTCGGGGGTACCTTCGTCCGGGAATCGCCAGGCGACCGTGTCGTGGATGGTGACGACCTCTGGCCCTGGGGCGGGCGGGAGCGAGAGACCCATCCGATGGACGAGCCCGCTCCGCGGATAGACGAGCCTCCCGGCCGCGCGTCGCACCGAGGAGGGAGCGGCGCCGAGGACCCACGCCGGCAGCCGATCAGTCCCGGGCAGATCGGACCGGAGGCTCCGCACGACGGTCCGGCGGACGTCGAGCTCGGGGGCCACCTGCGGCGCTCGCCGCGCGATCTCCTCCTCGTAGACCTGTGCCCCCATCGGGGCAGCAGAAGCGAGAGTGGCTATGGTCAGCCGTGTCGGCACGGTGCTCCTCGAGGTTCTTGACACAGGGCGCTCGACGGTGCAACGCCATGGTCACGATTCTCTCTCATCGGGGTCGGGTGGCACGGGTGAATCTTGCCCGTCGAGGTCACAGCCGCAGACCGACGACGTATGCTCCTGGCCTGGGGTGGCTTGGCGATCGGCAGCCGAACGAGACACGGGACGACGAGGTGGAGACCTGACCGATGACCGACGTCGTGCTGGTGACGAGCTCGTTCCTCCCTCGCTTCGGCGGTGTCGAGGAGCACGTGCTCAACGTCGCGCGGGAGCTGCGAGCGCAAGGGGTCTCCGTCGCGATCTGGGCCGTCGACCAGAGCGACGTGGGGGCTCCCTCCGAGGTCGACGGGATCGTCGTGCGCTACCTGCCGTGCCCGCTGCCCGCTCGTTCCCCGCGCGCCGTCCTGTCCTTCGCCCGGAGAGCCCCGCAGGCACTCGCCGAGTGGCGTCGGGCGATGCGCGCGGATTCGCCGCGAATGCTCCACGTGCACTGCTTCGGCCCCAACGGTGTCTGGGCATCGGCTGTGGCGAGCATGTACCGGACCCCGTTCGTCGTCACCACTCACGGCGAGACCTTCGGTGATGCCGACGGGGTCTTCCAGTCGTCCAGGCTGCTCCCTGCTGCACTCCGGCGGTCTCTGCGCAGAGCCGCGGCGGTGACCGCCTGTTCCAGGTACGCCGCCCACGACCTGACGTCGTACGGCGTCGATCCGGCTGACGTTGTCGTGATCCCCAACGGCATCGACCTGCACGAGCCTGCGGGGGCTGCGCCTGCGGGGCTTCCGGGGCGCTACGTCCTGGGTATCGGTCGGCTCGTCGACAACAAGGGCATGGATCTTCTGGTGGAGGCCTTCGCCGCGGCGTCGCTCCCCGACGACGTGGGACTCGTCATCGCAGGGGACGGCCCGGCTCGTCGCGGGCTGGAGAGGCTGGTGGGCGACCTGGGCATCGACGACCGGACACTGTTCACCGGTGCGCTCGAACGGCCCCAGGTCGTCGAGTGCATGTCCCGCGCGGAGCTGCTCGTGGTCGCCAGCCGTGCGGAGGCGTTCGGCATCGCGATCCTCGAGGGGTGGCGTGCAGGGCTCCCTGTCATCGCGACGACGCACGGTGGGCCCCCGGAGTTCGTGACGACAGGGGTCGACGGCCTGCTGGTAGACCCGGAGGACACGGTGCGCCTCTCCGCCGCGATCACCGCGGTGGTGGACGATCCCGTGCTGGCCCACCGACTGGGAGACGCGGGCAGGGTCCGGGCGGCAGGCTACAGCTGGAAGCGGGTCGCGGGAGACTACGTCGAGCAGTACCGCCGCTCCGGCGCGAGGAGCGGTTCGTGAGGGCGAAGACTGTCCGGCTGTCGGACGTCGGTACGCAGGACGCGGACGCGTGGCGAGGGCTGTCGTCCGACGCCGTCGAACCGAACCCCTACTTCGACGTCGACTTTCTGCGTACCACGCACCGTCGGCTGCGTCCCGACGTCGACCCCTGGGTCGTCCTCGTCGGGGACGACGACAGACTGTGTGGTGTCCTCCCTTACGTCCAGAGGCGCTCGCGGACGGGGGCGGTGGTGCGCAGCACAGGACCTCCGCTCGGCTCCACCGTGGTGGACCTCCAGACGCCGCTGCTGCGGCGAGGGCGGCATCTCGAGGCGTCGCGAGGGATCCTCGCTGAGGTCGGCCGGGGGGCGTACGGGGCGCCCGTCGTCGTCATCGTCGAGCAGCAGCGGCTCGACGGTCCGGCGTGGGACGGCCTCGTCGGTGCCGTCGGGGGCTCGAACGTGCTGGTCCGGCACCGGGGCGAACGGGGGGCGGTCCTGCCCGCGCACGGTTCCACGGGCTCAGGGACGAACGACCGGCCGGCGTCGGGCCGGCCGGTGGCGATCGACGCCACGATGCTCGGGCACCTGTCGGGCAGTCGTCGCAAGTCGCTCAACCGGTCGCTGTCCGGCCTGGCCCGGGAGCTCGGCCCCGTCACCTGGTCCGACCGTTCGGACGACCCGCAGGCGATCGTCGACTTCATCGCGCTCGAGCAGCGGGGATGGAAGGGCGACGTCGCGCGGGGAGGAGAAGGAGTGGCGACGCGTCCGGACGGCGCACGGTGGCTCGTCGAGGTGACGGACAGTCTGCGGGACGCCGACGAGCTCTTCGTCGGTGAACTGCGCGCGGGGGACGTCACCCTGTTCGCGACCATCGATCTCCGCGCGGGCGACCGCTGGTTCGGGATGCGCGACGCCTACGACGAGCGGTTCTCAAGGTTCGGCGTCGGCAACCTGGGGCGGCTCTCCGAGATCCGGCACATGGAGCAGAGCGGTCTTCAGTTCGACTCCAGCGCCAACCCGCAGACCTATCCGCAAGCTTCCGCGCTCTACCCTGGCCGACTGCCCGTGGGCAAGATCGTGTACGGGGCGAACGCCGCGGGCCGGGCTGCCCTGCGGATCGCCCGGACGCTCGAGCGCGCCCGTGCGGCGGTGAGACGATGACGATGCGCACGCGAGCGGTCGGTGCGCTCCTCCTCGCCTTGCTGCTCGGAGCGTGCACCAGCGGGCCCCAGGAGCGCGAGCCGAGCCTCACCACGGGACCGAGCACCGCCGGACCGCAGTCGTCGGCACCGGCACGCTCCGAGAGCGCTCCGCCGTCGGCGCCGACGGGCACCTGGTCCACGGAGGGCCTGCCGGTCGTCGCGGGAGCCGACGGGCAGCACCTGGTCGACCAGCGGGGCGATCCCCTCCTGGTCCACGCAGAGACCATCTGGGCAGCGATGCAGAGTCTCGACGGCGACGAGTTCGCCGCGCACATGGCCCGTCGGCACGCCCAGGGCTTCAACGCGGTGCTCATGACTCCGGTGCCCTGGATCGGCCTCGATGGTGAGTCCATGGCCACGGTGGACGGGCTGCGCCCGTTCGAGGACGACGGCGTCACGTTCGTCGAGGAGTACTGGGCAGAGCTGGACCGTCGTCTTGCCGTGGCACGGGAGAACGGGATCACGGTCTTCCTCGCGGCCTCGGGGGTCGGCGTCGCGGCCGAGCAGCAGGGGCACGCATGGGGTGCGGACCAGGCGAGCGCGATGGGCCGGGCGATCGGGGAGCGCTACGCGGCCACCCCGGGGATCGTGTGGCTCATGGGGGTCGACTACCGCCCGGAGGACTGGGAACGGTATGACGCCGAGATGCTCGCCTTCGTCGACGGGCTTCGGGCGGGTGGCGACCGGCACCTGGTGACGGTCCAGTACTACAACACCGACTCGACGTCCTACGACAACCCTGCCTGGCGTGGTGTCTACCAGCTCGAGGCCGCCTACACCTACCGACCTTCCTACGGCCCGGTCCTGACCGCCTACGAGCGCGGCATCGCGCCGGTCATGCTCATCGAGGCGAACTTCGAGTCCGAGAACAACGAGGGCGGCCCGCCGACGACGGACGAGACGCTCCGCCGTCAGATGCTCTGGACCTACACGTCGGGTGGGACCGGCGCCGCGTACGGTCACCGCTCGGTGTGGCAGTTCAGCGACGACTGGGAGTCGGTGACGGACACTCCCGCCGTCGAGCAGCTCCAGCTGATCCACGCGCAGTTCTCGTCGATCCGGTGGTGGGACCTCGTCCCCGACGCTGACGACGCGCTCCTGGTCGAGGGCGGCGGCGAGGCGACCACCCGAGGGACGCAGGACGGCGGGTTCGCCGACGTTCTCGAGTCCGACCGGGCGACGTCGGCCCGTAGCGCGGCGGGAGACCTCGCCGTCGTCTACGTCCCCACCGCGCGCAGGCTCTCCCTGGACCTCTCGCTCGTCCCGGAGGTGACCCGTGCGCGGTGGTTCGACCCGACGTCGGGTGCACTCGTGGAGTTCGCCCTGACGGCGGACATGACGACCCCCGGCGCCAACGCCGCGGGGGACGGCGACTGGCTCCTGCTCCTCGATCGCGGCTGAGCGCCCGCAGGCTTCCCGGTGCCTACGGAGACGGTATGTCGAGGACCAGCCCGTGGTGGCAGGCGTCCTGCCACCGGACGTCGTCGTCGGGGGTCGCGTGGTAGGCGCTGCGCATGACGCCTTCCTTCTCGAGACCGAGCGAGGTGCTCATGAAGCAGGCCGGTCTGTTGAGCACGTTGTGGCGCGAGACGACGCGGTGGACCTGCTGGGTCTCTCGGAGCCAGGTCAGGACGAGTTCGACCGGTTCCCGGCCGAACGCCTTCCCGCGGAACGCGGGACGAAGCGCGATGGCCAGCTCGACCGTCTGCGGGACGTCTCGCAGGGGGAAGATCGTCAGCTCGCCGACGTACTGGTCGTCGTCCGTCGTCGCGATCGCGATCGAGTACGGCCCCCTGCTCTCCTTGAACATCCGGTTGCGCACCGCGAGCCAGCGCGCGTACTCCGCCGTCGTGGTCATTGGTTCGAGCAACGGGTTCCAGAACAGGATGCCGGCGGATCCTTCGAGCTCGATGCGTCCCTCGCAGTCGGACACCACGTGCTGGCGCAGCGTGGCGACCGGTCCGGCGATGCCGCCGGCCGGGAACGGCGGAAGCATGAGCTCGGTGTAGTAGCCGACCCGCCACCGCACCGCCTCGACGACGCGGGTCTGCAGTCGGAGCCAGAGATCCTGGACGTCTGCCGGGAGCGGAAGCACTCGCCGTGAGGTGCGGCTCTGCGCGTTCATGCCGCGATACCCGCATCGAGCTCGCGCTCGATGTGCTTGGCGATCTCGAGCGAGGCCGTGGCCGCAGGGGACGGAGCGTTGAGCACGTGGACCTGCCGGGGGACCGTCTGGATCAGGAAGTCGTCGACGAGCCCGCCGTCACGTCGAAGTGCTTGGGCACGGACGCCGGCGGGCGAGGGAGTGAGGTCGTCGCGACCGATCTCGGGGACGAGGCGGGCGAGCGACGATGCGAAGAGAGAGCGTGACATCGAACGTGCCACCTCACGGGCACCTGGAACCCAGTTGCGTGCCCCGAGACGCCACAGGCCGGGCCAGGTCAGGGCGTCTGCGACGTCCGCGGGCGACACGTCACGCCACCTGTAGCCCTCGCGTGCCAGGGCGAGAACCGCGTTCGGCCCGGCGTGGACTCCGCCCCCCACCATCTTGGTCAGGTGCACACCGAGGAACGGGAAGCGGGGATCCGGCACAGGGTAGATGAGTCCGTTCACGAGCTCGGCCGCCTGGGGTGCCAGCTCGAAGTACTCACCGCGGAACGGGACGATGCGCGCCTCGGGCTCGAGACCGCATGCCCGAGCGAGCCGGTCCGCGTGCAGGCCGCCGCAGACGACCAGGGCATCGGCGACGATCTCCTCGCGCTGCCCTCCGTCGAGGACATCCACCCATGCCCGAACGCGGTCGCCCTCGGTCCGGGCGCCGCGGAAGGCCCGTCCGAACAGGATCTCGCCGCCGCCGGCGCGCACCTGGTCCGCCAGCGCTCGGCACACGCCGCGATAGTCGACGATGCCGGTGCTCTCGACGTGCAGCGCCGCACGACAGACCACGTGGGGCTCGTACTCGCGTGCCTCGGCCGCGGAGATCTCACGCACGGGCACGCCGTTCGCCCGTCCACGCTCAGCCAGCACCGCGAGCCGTGCGACCTCGTCCTCCTCGACGGCGACGACCAGCTTGCCGCACGTCTCGACCGCGATCCCGTGCTCCTCGGCGAACTCCGTCATGGACCGCGCCCCCGCGGTACCGAGCGTCGCCTTGAGGCTGCCGGGTGGGTAGTACAGACCCGAGTGGATCACTCCGGAGTTGCGGCCGGTCTGGTGCTCGGCGACGTCCGCCTCTTTCTCGAGGACCGTCACCTCGTCCCCGCGGGCCGCGAGCCGGGCCGCTGTCGCGAGCCCGATGATCCCTGCCCCGACCACGATGAAGCGTGTCATGTCCTACCTCTTTCGGTCGGCGCCCTCCCAGAGGACGGCGCACACGGTCCGATTGTGCACCGGTCACGCCGGTGCCGTTCTCGGGACGCGCAGGAGCGCGCAGGTCAGGCACGTCACCGAGCCGACGAGCAGGACCGATGCGAGGGCGTCGCTCGGTCTGTGCGCGTGGCCGACGACCGATGCGACGCATGCGACCAACACGACGCCACCGGCGACCCAGGGCGCGCTGCGGGGGAGCGGCGGCGGCCAGAGCAGGAGCGTGGCCACGACGAGTGCCGTGGCCACGGTGACATGACCCGAGGGAAAGCTGTTGACCGTGTAGCCGAGGTCGCCGAGGTAGGGGCGCTCGAGCACGTCCTCCTTGAGGACCTCCGACAGGACGGCTGACACGAGGACAACGACCGTGGCTGCGGCGAGCAGACGCCAGCGGCGACGGCGGGCGGAGAGCGCCCCGAGCACGAGAGCCACCAGCCCGACGGCCACAGGCAGGCCAGGCCGTAGGAGCCCTGCGAGTGGTGCGAACACCTGGTTCATGGATTGCGCGTCGGCGAAGAGCAGGATGTCCTGGCGCTGGCCCGGGGAGGTACGGACAGCCCACCAGTAGAGCGTGACGAACCCGACGGTGAGTCCGAGGAACCCGAGCAGGAGGAACGGCCGGGAGAGGGCGCGCCGCGGGACGCGAGGGACCGGGCAGGTCTCAGTTGGGTCATCGGTGGAAGGCATGCAGCACCGTTCCGATCCGGGCGGTCCGCAGTCGGGACGACCAGGCCATCGCTGGCCTCTCTACCAGGCGATGGACCACCGAGGCTGCACCGAGAGAGACCGCCGCTGCGACCGCGTATGCGGCGAGTGCACCGACCGTGCTGTCGCCGGTGACCTTGTATGCGCCCGCCATGACGGTGTCGATCACGGGAAGGTGCACCAGGTACAGCGAGTAGGAGAGGGTTCCGAGGTAGAGCAACCAGCGAGGAGGCTGCATCGACATCTTGCCCGTGATGAGGAGCAGAAGGATTGCCAGCCCGGTCAGGTAGGCGAACCAGTGACTTCCCCAGGGATCCGCGACTGGGGACCATAGCGAGACGGCCACACACCAGACCCCCACGATGCCGCAGATGGCGGCGATCACGTGACCGCTGAGCCTGCCGAGCATGAACCAGGTGATCGCCATGCCGAAGCAGAACATCCACCAGGTACCGATGAACCATGGTCCGCCGTCGGCGCCGAGGAACGGGAGGCTCAGCGAGACCAATCCGAGCAAGAGCGCAATGGTCGTCACGAAGCGGATGCGGTGCTCGGTTGGTCCTGGGCCTCGCGAAATCCAGCCTGACGCGATGACGAGGACCACGACCACGAGATAGAACTGGACCTCGAGGCAGAGGGTCCAGGCGACGGCAAGGACAGCGGGCGCGCCGGCGATGTCCTGAAGGTAGAACATGTTGAGGAGGACGTCGCCAGTGGTCAGTGTCCGTGACTCAAGACCGGGCACGAGGCGCTCGCCGACCGCGAGCACCAGGACGATCGCCATGACGACGTAATACGGGGGGTCGAGACGCACTTGGCGGCGGAGCGCGAACCGGACCCCGTCGCGCACCCGCGGGCCCAGGTCTCGAGTGGTGTAGGCGATGACGAACCCCGAGATGACGAAGAAGACCGCGACGCCGCTGCGAGCGTAGTCCGAGAAGATCTCAACCGGGCCAGGGAACGCGGCGGCAAGTACGTCTGTCTGAGGGGGGCTTCGGAACAAGTGAAAGACGAGCACCGACATCGACGCGATCCCACGCATTGCGTCGATGGGCAGGAACCGTCCGGCGGGTGGCGGCTTCATCGCCCGGCCCCCTCCCCGTCGGTGCTCTCGGTGCTCTCGGTGCTCTCGGTCGCTCGGCGTGACCGTTCCGCCGTCAGTATCGAGGCTAGTGGTCGGCCCGACGTCGGCGTCAACGTCGACGCGGGGTGAAACGACACGTGTCATCGATGGATGGTCCGCCGCGACCGGACACGGCAAGGTGTCGGTCCCTCGGCGTAATCTGGTGCTCGCACCCCCAGCCCGGACCGTCTCCACCTCGGTTCGGGCCGCTCGTGCTGTTCCGGCGCGCCCGCCTCTCGCTGTGGGTCGCGTCGAACGGTGTCCACACCTGCCCGGGCTCTTGCCCGTGGGCGCCCTGCCACGCCGTCGGTGACCTGCTCGAAGGAACACATGAACCTCACCGGAATCCTGCCCGCCCTCCTGGCCGACCCGACCGCGCGCGCGGTCGTCGAGCACGTGCGCCTGCGGGGCGCCGTCGACGTCGTCGGACCGGTCGGCGTGCGCCCGCCGTTGCTCGCCGCGATGGCGGGGGCGACCGCGACCGGGGAGACCACCGGGGCAGAGAGGGGCGCCCCCGCCCAGGGCTCCCGGCCCCTCGTCGTCGTCACCGCGACGGGGCGCGAGGCCGACGAGCTCGCCGCGAGCGTGCGCGCCTACCTGCCCGACGAGCTGGGCGACCTGGTCGCGGTCCTGCCCGCGTGGGAGACGCTGCCGCACGAGCGTCTGTCGCCGCGCAGCGACACGGTCGCCAAGCGGCTCGCGGTGTTCCGGCGCCTCGCGCACCCGACCAGCGAGATCAGCCAGTCGGGCCCGGTGCGCGTCCTGGTCATGCCGGTCCGGGCCCTGCTGCAGCCGGTCGTCGAGGGCCTGGGCGACCTGGAGCCGGTCGAGCTGAGCACGGGCGAGACGGCCGACCTCACGGACGTGGCCGAGCGCCTGAGCGCGGCCGCCTACCAGCGCGTGGACATGGTCGAGCGGCGCGGCGAGTTCGCGGTGCGTGGCGGCATCCTCGACGTGTTCCCGCCGACCGAGGACCACCCGCTGCGCGTCGAGTTCTGGGGCGACGAGGTCACGGAGATCCGCTGGTTCGCGGTCGCGGACCAGCGCAGCCTGGAGATCGCGGACCACGGCGTGTGGGCGCCGCCGTGCCGCGAGATCCTCCTCACGGACGCGGTGCGTGCCCGCGCGGCCGAGCTGATCGAGACGCTCCCCGGAGCGACCGACATGCTCGACAAGCTCGCCGCCGGCATCGCCGTGGAGGGCATGGAGTCCCTCGCACCCGTCCTCGTGGACCGCATGCTGCCCGTCCTGGAGCTCGTCCCCGACGACGCGCTGCTGATCATCAACGACCCCGAGCGAGTGCGCCGTCGCGCGCACGACCTCGTCGCGACGACCGAGGAGTTCCTCGCCGCCGCCTGGACCGGTGCGGCCGCGGGCGGCTCGACCCCGATCAACCTCTCGGCCGCGTCGTTCGAGACGTTCGCCGACGTCCACGACGTCGCCGAGCGTCGCGGCCTCGGGTGGTGGACGCTCAGCCCGTTCGGCCTCGACGAGGGCGCGACCCCCGACAGCGAGACGCACCCGGGTGACGAGCTCCCCGGAGGCGAGGGCCCGACGTCGGGCATGGGCACGGACGGCGTGACCACCTTCACCGTGCCCGCGCGCAACGTCGAGTCCTACCGCGGGGACGTCGCGCGCGCGCGCGACGACCTGCGCTCGCTCCAGCACGCCGGCTGGCGACTGGTCCTGACGACCGAGGGCCACGGTCCCGCGCGCCGCATGACCGAGCAGCTGTCCGCGGTCGACACCGCGGCGCGTCTGGTCGCGTCGATCGACACCGAGCCCGAGGGCGGCGTGGTGCTCGTGACGCCCGCGCCCGTGGGGCCGGGCTTCGTCGCGCCAGAGCTCAAGCTGGCGGTCTTCAGCGAGTCGGACCTCACAGGACGCCAGGGGTCGAGCACGCGCGACATGCGCAAGATGCCCTCGCGGCGGCGCAACGTCGTCGACCCCCTCGCGCTGCGCGCGGGCGACTACGTGGTGCACGAGCAGCACGGCGTGGGGAAGTTCGTCGAGCTCGTGCAGCGCACGCTCGGCACGGGCGGCAACGCCGCGACGCGCGAGTACCTCGTGATCGAGTACGCGAGCAGCAAGCGCGGCCAGCCGGGCGACCGCCTGTTCGTGCCGTCCGACCAGCTCGACCAGGTCACCAAGTACACGGGCGGCGAGTCACCCAGCCTGAACAAGATGGGCGGCTCGGACTGGGCCAAGACCAAGAGCCAGGCGCGCAAGCACGTCAAGGAGATCGCGGGCGAGCTCATCCGCCTCTACAGCGCCCGCATGGCGACGCAGGGGCACGCGTTCGGCCCCGACACCCCGTGGCAGCGCGAGCTCGAGGACGCGTTCGCGTACGTCGAGACGCCCGACCAGCTCGTCACGATCGACGAGGTCAAGGCCGACATGGAGAAGCCCGTCCCCATGGACCGGCTCGTGTGCGGCGACGTCGGGTACGGCAAGACCGAGATCGCGGTCCGGGCGGCGTTCAAGGCCGTGCAGGACGGCAAGCAGGTCGCGGTCCTGGTCCCCACGACGCTCCTGGTCCAGCAGCACTTCCAGACGTTCGCCGAGCGCTACTCGGCGTTCCCCGTGACGGTCAAGGCACTGTCACGCTTCCAGACCGAGGCCGAGTCCAAGGAGACGGTCGAGGGGCTCAAGGACGGCTCGGTCGACGTCGTCATCGGCACGCACCGCATCATCTCCGGGTCCATCAAGTTCAAGGACCTGGGCCTGGTCATCATCGACGAGGAGCAGCGGTTCGGCGTCGAGCACAAGGAGACGCTCAAGCAGCTCCGGACCAACGTCGACGTGCTCGCCATGAGCGCGACCCCCATCCCGCGCACGCTCGAGATGGCCGTCACGGGCATCCGCGAGATGTCGACGCTCGCGACCCCGCCCGAGGAGCGCCACCCCGTGCTCACGTACGTGGGCGCGTACGAGGAGAAGCAGATCTCGGCCTCGATCCGGCGCGAGCTGCTCCGCGAGGGCCAGGTCTTCTACGTGCACAACAAGGTCGAGACGATCGACCGCACGGCCCAGCGTCTGCGGGAGCTGGTCCCCGAGGCCCGCATCGGCGTCGCGCACGGCAAGATGAGCGAGTCCCAGCTCGACCAGACGATCACGGCGTTCTGGGAGAAGGAGCTCGACGTCCTGGTCTGCACCACGATCATCGAGACCGGCCTCGACATCTCCAACGCCAACACGCTCATCCTGGAGCGCGCCGACATGCTGGGCCTGTCCCAGCTCCACCAGCTCCGTGGCCGCGTGGGTCGTGGGCGCGAGCGCGCCTACGCGTACTTCCTGTACCCGCCAGAGCGCCCCCTGACGGACACCGCGCACGACCGCCTCGCGACCATGGCCGCCAACACGGACCTGGGCGCGGGCATGCAGATCGCCATGAAGGACCTCGAGATCCGCGGCGCGGGCAACCTCCTGGGCGGCGAGCAGTCGGGGCACATCGCGGGCGTCGGTTTCGACCTGTACGTGCGCATGGTCGGGGAGGCCGTGGCGTCGTTCAAGGGCGAGGTCGAGGAAGAAGCTCCCGAGGTCTCGATCGAGCTCCCGGTCGACGCGCACATCCCGCACGACTACATCGCGCACGAGCGCCTGCGCCTCGAGGCGTACCGCAAGATCGCGGCGGCCCAGGACGAGCCCGCGCTCGCCGAGGTGCGGGCCGAGCTCGTCGACCGCTACGGCGCGCTCCCGGAGGTCGTCGAGGCGCTGTTCGCCGTCGCCGACTTCCGCAACCACGCGCGCCGCGCGGGGCTCGCGGACGTCACGGCGCAGGGCAAGTTCGTGCGCTTCGCGCCCGTCGACCTCCCGGAGTCCGCGGAGCTGCGCCTCAAGCGGCTCTACCCGGGCACCATGCTCAAGCCCGCGATCCGCGCGTTCCTCGTGCCCTTCCCGACGACGGCGCGCATCGGTGGCCGTCCGCTGCGGGGCATGGAGGTGCTCGCCTGGGCACGCCAGCTCATCGACGCGGTCATCACGGGCGACGTGAGTGCGGCCGCGTCGGTGGGGACGGCGAAGCGGTAGCCGTCTCCGGTGTGGTGGCGGTCGACGTGACCACCACCACACCCGCCGCGCGTATCCATACCGCTCGGTCGGTGAGATAGTTGTCGCATCATGTTTCTCGACCTGAGCGCTCCCACGCGCACCCCCAGCACCGGACGGCACGGCTCGACGAGCGCCGCCCGCTGTTGTCGCTGTCTCTGAGCAGCCGCTGACAGGCGGCGTCCGTCGCGGGACCACCCCGACGTGACGGCCCCTCTCGCACAGGTCTGATCCTTCCCCCGCCTTCCGGCAGTCGCCTCCCCCTGCCTGCCGCGCCCTCGCGCGGCGCGCTGCGGCGACGCCCGACGGCCCCCTCGGCCCCCGGTCTCGTGGCTTCGTCCACGCCGTCGGACTGCCGACGCTCCACGATCCCCCTCACCACACCGTCCGTCGGCCACCGGCCGCGTCCGGGGTGGTCCCCGTGCAGCCGTGCTGCACCTCCTGGAACGGAAGAACCCCCATGAGAACCCTCAAGGCAGCCGCCGCGGTCCTGGCGACGACCCTCCTGCTCGCCGCGTGCGGCTCGGGCGGGTCCGGTGGTGCGAGCAGCAGCGCTGCGGCCGGAGCCGACGCCGAGATCGTCATCGGCTCGACCAACGAGCCCACGGGCCTCGTCCGCAACGTCGGCGGCAGCTCGGGCGTCTCGCAGACCATGACGCGCAACGTCTTCGAGGGCCTGACCTCGGTCGACGTCGACGGTCTGGTGGTCCCGACCCTCGCGAAGGACTGGGACGTGTCCGAGGACGGCCTGGTCTACACGTTCCACCTGCAGCCGGGCGTCCACTTCCACGACGGGTCGGACCTCACGGCGCAGGACGTCGTCTGGAGCATCTCGCAGACCATCGCGCCCGAGTCCAAGAGCGCACGCAAGAACGACCTGTCGGTCATCTCCTCGATCACGGCGCCCGACGACGCCACGGTCCAGCTCGACCTGTCGCGCCGCAGCCAGTCGTTGCCGTTCTACCTCGCGTCCGTGACGATCGTGCAGGACGGTGACACCGAGCTGTCGAGCGAGAACGGCACGGGCCCGTACCGGTTCGTCGAGTGGACGCAGGGCGACCACCTGACGATCGAGCGCAACGACGACTACTGGGGCACCCCCGCCAAGAACTCGGGTGTCACGTTCCGCTTCTTCAAGGACACGACCGCGCTCAACAACGCGCTCCTGACCGGCGACCTCGACCTGGTCATCGCGGAGGACTCCCCGGACCAGCTCGTGCAGTTCGAGGGGAACGACGCGTTCACCATCACCGAGGGCACGTCGACGACCAAGCAGATCTGGGCCTTCAACGACCGCGTCGCCCCGTTCGACGACGTCCGCGTCCGCCAGGCGCTGTACAAGGCGATCGACCGTGAGAAGGTGCTCGACGCCGTGTGGGACGGCTACGGCCAGGTCATCGGCTCGATGGTCCCCCCGACCGACCCGTGGTTCGTCGACCAGGCCGACGTGCACGCGTACGACCCGCAGGCGGCGAAGGACCTGCTCGCGCAGGCGGGCGTGAGCGACCTGACGATCGCGGTCGACTATGTCGCGGGCGACCCGTCCGAGACGATCGCCCAGCTCCTCCAGGCCGACCTCCAGGCCGTGGGCGTCACGCTCACGCTCAACCCGGTCGACGACGCGACGTGGTACCAGAAGATCTACACCGATCACGACTTCCAGACCACGCTCATGGGCCACGTGAACCCGCGCGACGTCGTCTGGTACGCGAACCCTGACTTCTACTGGGGCTACGACAACAAGGACGTCCAGCAGTGGGTCGCGGACGCCGACCAGGCGGCCACGACCGAGGAGCAGACGGCCCTGCTGACCCAGGTCAACGAGACGATCGGGCAGGAGGCGGCGAGCGCCTGGCTGTACCTCGACCCGCAGATCCGGGTCGCTCGCGCCGAGATCACGGGTTTCCCGGTGAACCAGGTGACGGAGAGCTTCTACGTCGCCGACATCGTGCGGGAAGGCTGACCGAGCACCCATGTCCCGCTACCTCCTGACGCGCGTCGGCACGCTGCTGCTGTCGTTGGTCCTCGCGAGCGTCGTGGTCTTCGCCGTCCTCCGGTTCCTGCCGGGGGACAGCGCGGGCACGTCGCTCGGCGTGGGCACGACGAGCGACCAGCTCGAGCAGCTGCGTGCCGACCTCGGCACCGACCAGCCCCTGTGGACGCAGTACGGGCAGTGGGTCGCGGGACTGTTCTCGGGGAGCGCGGGCACGTCGTTCGTCTCGCGCCTCCCGGTAGGCGAGCTGATCGCGAGCAAGCTCCCGATCACGCTGCCCCTGAGCCTCGCGGCCTTCGTGGTCTCGGTGCTCGTGTCGGTGCCGCTCGGCGTGGTCGCGGCGGTCCGTCGGCGTGGCGTCGTGGGGGTCACGGTCTCGGCGGTGTCCCAGCTGGGCGTCGCGGTGCCGGTCTTCTGGGTCGGCGTGATCCTGGTGTGGATCTTCGCGCTCGAGGCGGGGGTCCTGCCGCCCGGCGGGTTCCCCCGCCAGGGCTGGGAGGACCCCGCAGCGGCCGTGCGGTCGCTGGTCCTGCCCGTGGCGACGGTGGCCATCGCGATGTCGTCGGTCATGGTCCGCTACGTGCGCTCGGCGACGCTCGACGTGCTGGACCAGGACTACGTCCGCACGGCTCGTTCGCTCGGCTACGGCCGGTGGCACGCCCTCGCGCGGCACGGTCTGCGCAACGGCGCGGTCCCGGTCGTCGCGATCCTCGGCATCGAGCTCGCGACGTCGTTGCTGGGGGCCGTGGTCGTGGAGAACGTCTTCGCGCTGCCGGGCCTCGGCACGCTCCTCGTGTCGTCGGTCGAGGGGCGCGACCTGCCGGTCGTGCAGGCCCTCGTCCTGGGGCTGACGGCCCTGGTCCTCGTCACGAACTTCCTGGTCGACCTCGCCCAGCGCGGGATCGACCCCCGGCTGCGCGCCGGCTCGGCCCTCGGAGGCGCACGATGAGCATCAACCTGGGCGGGGAGATCCCCGGGGCCGCTGCGGGCCGCATCGAGGTCGAGGAGTCGCTCGCGCCGCACGTCGCGGGCGGCGCGGGGGAGGCCCCGCGTGCCCGACGACGGAGCGTCAGCCCGTCGTTCGTCGCGGGTCTCGTCATGGTCGGGCTGGTCGCGCTCGTCGGTGTCGTCGCGATCTTCTGGACGCCCTACGACGTGGGTGCGGGCGCTGCCGGCACGGGTGGACGGCTCGAAGGGCCCAGCGCGCAGTTCTGGGCCGGCACCGACCGGCTGGGACGCGACCTGCTGAGCCAGCTCATGGGCGGTGCGACGGTCGCGATGACCGTGGCGATCGCCTCGGTCGTCATCGCGGGCGTCCTGGGCATCACGATCGGCGTGGTCGCCGCGGCGACCACCCGGTGGGCCGACGTCGCGCTGCTCAACGTGATCGACCTGATGATCGCGTTCCCCACGCTGCTGCTGGCCATGCTCATCGTGACGGTCCGCGGGGCCTCGCTGACCTCGGCGATCGTCGCGATCGGCATCTCGGGGGCGGCGGTGATCGCGCGCGTCACGCGGGTCAACGCCGCGCGCGTGCTGCGCGAGGACTACGTGACGGCCGCGACGGCGTCGGGCACGGGATGGTGGGGGACGATCCTCCGCCACGTCCTGCCCAACGTGGCCCCCACCCTGCTCGTCCAGCTCATGCTGCTCGCGGGCGGGGCGATCCTCGCCGAGGCGTCGCTGTCCTACCTGGGCCTCGGCTCGCCGTCGGCCCTGTCCTGGGGGCGGCTGCTCAGCGCCGCCCAGAAGTCCGTCGCGGTCCAGCCGCTCGGGGCGATCCTGCCCGGGCTCCTCATCGCGTGGACCGTGCTCGGCCTGAACCTCCTGGGCGACGGCATCCGCGAAAAGACCGACCCGAGCCTGCGAGGCGACCGATGACCGCGACCCCCACGACGAGCACCGCCGGGCTCGAGGTGCGCGACCTGACGGTGGCGACGTCGTCGGGCCGGGTGCTGCTCGACCGCGTGAGCTGGCGCGTCGCACCCGGCGAGCGCCTGGGCGTGATCGGCGAGTCCGGCTCGGGCAAGTCCCTCACCGCGGCCGCGATCCTCGGGCTGCTGCCCGACGGCATGACCGCGACCGGGCAGGTCCTGCTCGACGGGACCGACCTGCTGCCCCTGGGCGAGAAGGCGCTGCGCCGCGTGCGCGGGGCGCGCATCGCGATGGTCTTCCAGGAGCCGCTCACTGCCCTCGACCCGCTCATGACGATCGGCCGGCAGATCGCCGGGCCGCTGCGCCTGCACCGCAAGGTCTCGCGTGCCCGGGCCGCCGAGCTCGCCGCCGACCTGTGCCGCCTGGTGCGCCTCGACGACACCCAACGCATCCTCGGGTCCTACCCGTGGCAGCTCTCGGGCGGGCAGCGCCAGCGCGCGTGCCTCGCCATGGCGCTCGCGTGCGAGCCCGACGTGCTGATCGCCGACGAGCCCACCACGGCGCTCGACGTGACCGTCCAGGCCGAGATCCTCGCGCTGCTCGACGACCTGATCGAACGCACCGGGACGGCACTCGTGTTCGTGTCGCACGACCTGCCCGTGGTCGCCCGCGTCACGCGCGACCTCGTCGTGATGCGGCACGGGAAGGTCGTCGAGGCCACGAGCGTCGCACGCGCCCTCGACGCGCCCGAGGACCCCTACACGCGCTCGCTGCTCACCGCGGCGCGCGCCGTGACCCACCTGCCGACCCTGGAGGACCGATGAGCGACCAACCCACGAGCGGCGACCGGCCCGTCCCCGGCGACAGGACTGCAGGCGACGCCGTGCCACTCATCGCGCTCGACCGCGTGCGGCGAGAGTTCGGCGGGTCGCGCCGCACGCCCCCGACGACGGCGCTCGCGGGCGTCGACCTCACGGTCCGGGCCGGGCGCAGCGTGGGGATCGTCGGCGAGTCGGGAGCCGGGAAGTCGACCCTCCTGCGGCTGCTGCTGGGGCTCGACAGCCCGACGAGCGGCACCATCTCCTACCGTGGCGCGCCCCTGGACCGTCGGGACCGCGCACTCATGCGGCGGTACCGGCGAGAGGTCCAGGTCGTCCTCCAGGACCCGCGCACGTCTCTCGACCCGCGCATGACGGTCGCCCGGATCGTCGCCGAGCCGTTGCGCTCGCTCCGGGTCGGGGGCGACGTGTCGGCGCGTGTCGACGAGGTCCTGGGATGGGTGGGGCTCGACCCCGACGTCCGGACCAAGTACCCGGCCCAGTTCTCGGGCGGCCAGCGCCAGCGCATCGCGATCGCGCGGGCCCTCGCGCCCTCGCCGTCGGTCCTGGTGGGCGACGAACCCGTGAGCGCGCTCGACGTATCCGTCCGCGAGCAGGTCATGGACCTGCTGCGCGGGCTCCAGCGCGACCTGGGTCTCACGCTCGTCCTGGTCAGCCACGACATGGCGATCGTCGGGCAGCTGTGCGAGGAGACCGTGGTGCTGCGCGGGGGAGAGGTCGTCGAGGCCGGTCCCACGCGCGAGGTGCTGACCCGGCCGACGGCGGCGTACACGCGCGAGCTGCTCGCGGCGGTGCCGACGCTGCCCTGAGGTGCGTCCCGCCGTCGGGCACGGTGGCGGCGCAGCGAGATCCCGTCGACGTAGAGGGTTCTTGTCGAGACAGAGGCCTGTGGACCTCTGTCTCGACAAGAACCCTCTTTCTCGTGGTGCCCGCGCCCTGCCCGAGAACCCGCAACCTTCTTGCATGTCCGGAAAGGGAGACACGTCCTTCGGGTCTGTGTAATCTTTCAGCAAGAACTCGCAATTCTCTGCAAAGGTGACAGACGCGGGTTCGGCCGGCGGTCAGGCCGGTTCAGGGGGAACAGGGGGAGCGGTAACGCACCGGCACCGATGCCGGGGCGCGGACGGGCAGTCACGCACCGACGCGGGGCTGTACGCAGCACCGAACGGAGAACGCAGCAATGATGCTCAGCCGAACAACCGGGAGACCGGTCCGCAGGAAGCCACGGCACAGGGTGCTCGCCGGGCTCACGGCGCTCGCCGTGATCGCGTCGGGCCTCGCGGCGGGGGCGGTGCCGGCTTCGGCCAAGGCGCCGACCCCGTCGCCCGTGGTCGCGTCCGACAACGGGCGGGGGAACGTCGTCCTCAACATGTTCCAGTGGACCTGGGACTCGGTCGCGGCCGAGTGCGCCAGCACGATCGGGCCCGCCGGCTTCGGCTACGTCCAGGTCTCGCCGCCCCAGGAGCACATCCAGGGCACCGCGTGGTGGACCTCCTACCAGCCCGTGAGCTACAAGATCGAGTCCAAGCTCGGCAACCGCGCCGAGTTCCAGAACATGGTCAGCACCTGCAAGACCGCCGGCGTCGGCATCGTGGTGGACGCGGTCGTCAACCACACGGCCGGCGCGGACACCGGGTCCGGCACGGGCACGGGAGGGACCAGCTACTCGGTCGACAACTTCCCCGGCGTCCCGTACGGCGCCAACGACTTCAACGACTGCCGCGCCAACATCACCAACTACGGCGACCGGTACAACGTCCAGAACTGTCGCCTCGTCTCGCTCCAGGACCTGCGCACGAGCTCGGACTACGTGCGCGGCAAGATCGCGGGCTACATGAACGACCTGATCGGCCTGGGCGTCGCCGGCTTCCGTATCGACGCGGCCAAGCACATCCCGGCCGCAGACCTCGAGGCCATCAAGGCCAAGCTCACCAACCCGAACGTCTACTGGGTCCACGAGGTCATCGGGGCCGCGGGCGAGCCCATCCAGCCCTCCGAGTACCTGGGCAGCGGGGACTCGCACGAGTTCAACTACGCGCGCACGCTCAAGAGCCGCTTCGACGGCAGCATCGCGAGCCTCGACGAGATCGGCAACGGGCTGCTCACCTCGGACCGCGCCGGAGTCTTCGTGGACAACCACGACACCGAGCGCAACGGCGAGACCATGAACTACAAGTGGGGCGCCAAGTACAAGCTCGCCAACGCCTTCATGCTCTCCTGGCCCTACGGCTCGCCCTCGGTCTACACGGGCTACACGTGGACCGACAAGGACGCCGGAGCCCCCGGCGCCACCAGCACGTCGGTCCCCGACGCGAGCTGCTCCAACAGCGCCTGGACCTGCACGCAGCGCTGGACCGAGATCGCCGGCATGGTCGGCTTCCACAACACGGTCGAGGGCACGTCGGTGTCGAACTGGTGGGACGACGGCAACAACAACATCGCCTACGGGCGCGGCGACAAGGGCTACGTCGCGATCAACAACACCGCCTCGGCCGTGACGCGCACCTACCAGACGTCGCTGCCCGCGAACACCTACTGCGACGTCGTGGCGAGCAAGGACTGCTCCACGACCTACACCGTGAGCGCCTCGGGGACCTTCACCGCGACCGTCCCCGCGTACGGGGCTCTCGCGCTGCACGTCGGGAAGGTCAAGACGACCCAGCCCACGTGCGCGAACGACACGACCGCGCCGAGCGTCCCCCAGAACGTCAAGGCCACCGCGGCCGGGACCTCGATCGCGGTGACCTGGGCCGCGTCGACCGACGACTGCGCCTCACCCCTCACCTACGAGGTGGCCCGCACCGCGGGCGGCACGACCGTGAAGACGACCGTGACCGGCACGTCCACCACCCTGACGGGCCTCACGGCCTCGACCGCCTACTCGATCACGGTCACCGCGATCGACGGGTCGGCGGCCAAGAACAGGTCGGCGGCGAGCGCCACGGCCACGGCCACCACCGGCGCGCTGCCGGTCGACACGACCACGACGGTCTACTACTCGACCTCGAAGGGGTGGAACGCGTACAAGGTCCACTACAAGGTCGGCTCGGGCGCCTGGACCACGGCCCCCGGCGTCGACATGACCGCGGCCTGCACGGGCTGGGTCTCCCGTGAGATCCCCGCGAACGGGGCGACCGTCACGGCCGCGTTCACCAACGGGTCGGGCGCCTGGGACAACAACGGTGGCAAGGACTTCAGCCTCACGGGGCAGCACGTCCAGGTCTCGGACGGAGTGGTGACCGCGGGCAACCCCTGCACGGGCGGCGAGGGCGGCGGCACCGAGGGTGATGCGAGCTTCTCGGTCAACGCCACCACGGTCCTGGGGCAGAACGTCTACGTCGTGGGCAGCATCACGGCACTCGGATCGTGGGCACCCGCCTCGGCCAAGCCGCTCTCGGCCGCGACCTACCCCGTCTGGAAGCTCACGCTCGACCTGCCCGCCGGGACGACCTTCGAGTACAAGTACGTCAAGAAGGACGGCGCGGGCAACGTGGTCTGGGAGAGCGGTGCCAACCGCACCGCGACGGTCGGGGCGAACGGGGCCGTGACCTTGAACGACACCTGGAAGTAGCCGCAGCAGGCAGTCCGGAGGGTCCCCGTCCGGGGGCCCTCCGGTCCGCGCTCCTACGATGGGCGCATGACCACGAGCGAGCCGTCCAGCCCCGTCGACCCCCTGCGCGAGTCCGTCGCCGTCATGGACCGCCTGTACTCGCCCGGTGGCTGCCCGTGGGACCGCGAGCAGACCCACGAGTCGCTCGTGCGCTACCTGCTCGAGGAGGCGCACGAGCTCGCGGAGGCCATCGAGACGGGCGACCGCGCGGGCGTGCGCGAGGAGCTGGGCGACCTGCTGCTGCAGGTCCTGTTCCACGCGCGCATCGCGAGCGAGGACCCGGTCGACCCGTTCACGGTCGACGACGTCGCGGCCGACCTCGTCGCCAAGCTCGTCAGGCGTCATCCCCACGTGTTCGCGGACACCGCGGTCGCCACGGGCGACGGCCACGCGGCCCTCTACGCCCAGTGGGACCAGATCAAGCAGCAGGAGAAGCAGCGCGAGTCGGTCCTGGAGGGGATCCCGCTCGCGCAGGGCGCGCTGGCCCGTGCGCAGAAGGTCCTGTCCCGCGCGGAGCGCGCCGGGCTCGTCCAGGATCCCGGCCCGACGACGGAGCTCCCGTCGGTCCCGTCCCCCGCCCCGGGCGAGGCGCGGCTCGGGAGAGGAGCGGCGCCGTCGGGCCCGACGGACGTCCGGACCGCGGGCGACGAGGGTGCCCCCGGCGGGGCGCCGGTCGACGCGGCCGAGCGGGCCTACGGGCACGAGCTGCTCGACGTGGTGCGCCGTGCGCAGGCCGACGGCGTGGACGCCGAGACGGCGCTGCGGGGTGCCCTGCGCGAGGTCGAGCAGGCGGTCGTGGCGGCCGAGAAGAGCGCGACCGCGCCCCGAGCGTGACGCACGCCGGACGCCCGGTGGCCGCGGGCGGTCGACATGCGGGCGATCGTGTCCACGTGCCGACGACGGGAGCACTATGTGTTCCCGACCACTAGGCTGGGTTGCGACAACCCCGGACGCGCCCGACCGCCATCGTCGCCTGCCCTGCGCTCCGGACCTGGAAGCAGCCTGAAGGAGCAACCGTGGCAAGCATCGAAGCCGTTGGAGCACGCGAGATTCTCGACTCGCGCGGAAACCCCACCGTCGAGGTCGAGGTCGTTCTCGACGACGGTACCTTTGCGCGCGCAGGCGTCCCCTCGGGTGCCTCGACCGGCGCCTTCGAGGCCGTCGAGCGCCGTGACGGCGACAAGTCCCGCTACCTGGGCAAGGGCGTCGAGAACGCGGTCAACGCGGTCATCGACGAGATCGCCCCCGAGCTGATCGGCTACGAGGCAGAGGACCAGCGCCTCATCGACCAGGCCCTGATCGACCTCGACGGCACCCCGAACAAGGGCAAGCTCGGCGCGAACGCCATCCTCGGTGTCTCGCTGGCCGTCGCGAAGGCCGCAGCCAAGAGCTCGGGCCTGGACCTCTACCGCTACGTCGGTGGCCCCAACGCCCACGTCCTGCCCGTCCCCATGATGAACATCCTCAACGGTGGGTCGCACGCGGACTCCAACGTCGACATCCAGGAGTTCATGGTCGCCCCGATCGGCGCCACGTCCTTCCGTGAGGCGCTGCGCACCGGTGCAGAGGTCTACCACTCCCTGAAGTCCGTGCTCAAGAGCAAGGGCCTCGCGACGGGCCTCGGCGACGAGGGCGGCTTCGCCCCGAACCTGCCGAGCAACCGCGACGCGCTGGACCTGATCCTCGTCGCGATCGAGCAGGCCGGCTTCAAGCCGGGCGTCGACGTGGGCCTCGCGCTCGACGTCGCCGCGACCGAGTTCTTCAAGGACGGCGCGTACCAGTTCGAGGGCAAGGCGACGAGCTCGGACGAGATCATCGCGTACTACAAGCAGCTCGTGGCGGACTACCCGCTGGTCTCGATCGAGGACCCGCTGTCCGAGGACGAGTGGAGCGCCTGGTCGCAGCTCGTGACCGAGGTCGGCGACAAGGTCCAGATCGTCGGCGACGACCTGTTCGTCACCAACCCGGAGCGCCTCGCCAAGGGCATCGAGCTCAAGTCGGCGAACTCGCTGCTCGTCAAGCTCAACCAGATCGGCACGCTCTCGGAGACCCTCGACGCCGTCGAGCTCGCGCAGCGCAACGGCTTCACCGCGATGGTCTCGCACCGTTCGGGCGAGACCGAGGACACGACGATCGCGGACCTGTCCGTCGCCGTCAACGCCGGCCAGATCAAGACCGGTGCCCCCGCCCGTGGCGAGCGCATCAACAAGTACAACCAGCTCCTGCGCATCGAGGAGGCCCTGGACGACGCGGCTCGCTACGCCGGCGCCTCGGCGTTCCCGCGCTGGAAGGCGTGAGCTGACGCTCACCTGCTAGCCGCGGTCTGATCGCGGTCGGCGACCGGACGCCCGGTGGTTCCTCGGAACCACCGGGCGTCCGTGCGTCCGGGCGGCGTGACCTCTCGGGGGGAGCGCGCCGCCGCGACACGTCAGGGGGCACGGGTTGTGAACGCTTGGTGTGGATCCGACCACGTTGCCCGGCACGCCGCAGACCCTGCGGCGGGCGGGGACCGCGGGACGGCACAATCGGCACCATGCCCTCGAACCGCCGCCCGTCCACCCCTGGCGCCTCGGCGCGCCCGGGCGGACGTGGCGCGGGATCGCGCGGGGACGGTCGTTCGTCGTCGGGCCGCGCGCGCAGCCCGGGCTCCAGCCCGACGACGTCACGCGCCGACACGGCGACGTCCGGTCCGGCGTCGGGCGCGTCAGGCGCTGCGAAGCCGGCCAAGAAGGGCGCGCCGGCGGGAAAGTCGCCGAAGTCGCCGAAGTCCACGGGCGCGAACCCGACAGGTTCGGCGTCCGCCGCGGCCAAGGGCTCGGCGAGGAACAGCACGAAGAAGCCCCCGGCCCCGGGCGGTGCAGGCGCCCGGTCCGGGTCGACGAAGCCCGCCGCCGCGCGTCCGGCGTCGTCCCGTTCTCCGCGTGCTCGCAGCACGGCAGGAGGCCGCGCCCCCGCGCTCGCCGACCGCCGTCGGAGCAGGTACGGCCTGCTGCTCCCCGAGGTCGTGACGGTCCGCGCCCTGGTGATGTCCGTCGTCGTGCTCCTGGCCGTGATCCTCCTGCTGCCCACGGTGCGCGCCTACGTCAACCAGACGGGCGAGCTCCGGGCGCTGCGCGCCGACGTGGCCGAGGCGCAGGCGACACGCGACGCGCTCGAGGTCGAGCTCGGCCGGTGGGACGACCAGGCCTACGTGATCGCGCAGGCTCGCGACCGGCTCAGCTACGTCATGCCGGGCGAACGGTCCTGGCGCGTCGTCGACCCGGACACCGTCGTCGACGACCTGGACCCCGAGACGGGGCAGGTCGTGACCGACGGGCCGGTCGACGTCGCGGGGCACGTCGGTGCGCCCTGGTACACCTCGCTGTGGCGCTCGGTCCAGCTCGCGGGCGAGCAGCCCGAGCCGGGGTCGGCGAGCCCCACGGGCGGCGTGCAGACCCCGCCGCCCGCGAGCGACACCCCGACCGATCCCGCGACGCCCTCGGGCTGAGCCGGCGGATTGCGGAACCACCCGGGGGAGCGGGGACAATGGGAGAGCGCCGGTACCCGGCGCCGGACCAGCACCGCACGCCGCAGAACGGAACCTCTCGTGAACGACTCGCACCCCGCAGCCTCCGACCTGGAGAACGTCCAGGTCCCGGGGAACCCCTCGGGCACGACCACGGCCGCTACCGACAGCACCGACGCTGTGCCTGCCGCGCCTGCCGCGCCTGCCGCGCCTGCCACGCCCGCCGTGCTCGCCGTGCCCCAGGCCGACCGGTCCCGCCCCGAGGTGACCCCCGAGGACCTCGAGGTCCTGCAGGAGCAGCTCGGTCGCCCGGCGCGCGGCGTCGTCGGGATCGCGGCGCGCTGCGTGTGCGGCCGCCCGCTCGTGGTGCACACGGCCCCGCGCCTGCCCGACGGCACGCCCTTCCCCACGACCTACTACCTGACGAGCCCGGGAGCGGTCGCGGGCGCCTCGACGCTCGAGGCGAACAGTGTGATGAAGGAGATGTCGGAGCGCCTCACGCAGGACGAGGAGCTCGCGGCGGCCTACGCCCGCGCGCACGAGCACTACCTCGCGGCCCGCGAGTCGCTCGGCCACGTCGAGGAGATCGCGGGCATCTCCGCAGGTGGCATGCCCGTGCGCGTCAAGTGCCTGCACGTGCTCGTGGGGCACGCCCTCGCAGCAGGGCCCGGGGTCAACCCGCTCGGCGACGAGGCGCTCGTCATGATCTCCGGCTCGTGGCGCGCGGACCGCTGCACCTGCTGACCGCCTGAACCGGTCCACGGGCGGGCCGGCCGCCCGCCGGTGGCGCAGAGGATGGCACCCTTGATGCCATGACTTCTTCTCGTGTCGCCGCGATCGACTGCGGTACCAACTCGATCCGCCTCCTCGTCGCCGACGTCGACTCCACGACGGGCGTCCTCACCGAGCTCGACCGCCGCATGGAGGTCGTGCGGCTCGGTCAGGGCGTCGACCGTACGGGGCGGTTGGCGCCCGAGGCGCTGGCCCGCACGCTCGACCAGGCGGCCGAGTACGCGGCCGTGATCGAGGAGCTCGGGGCGACGCGCACGCGCTTCGTGGCGACGTCGGCCACGCGCGATGCCGAGAACCGCGGCGAGTTCGTCGAGGGCGTGCTCGCACGCCTGGGCGTCGAGCCGGAGGTCGTCTCCGGGAACGAGGAGGCCGAGCTGTCGTTCCGCGGGGCGACCGGTGTGGTCGCGGCGCACCACGAGGGTCCGTTCGTGGTCGTGGACCTCGGGGGAGGGTCGACCGAGCTCGTGCTCGGCACCGATGCCCCCGAGGCGGCGTGGTCCATGGACGTCGGGTGCGTGCGCCTGACCGAGCGTCACCTGCGCTCCGACCCGCCGACCGCCGAGGAGATCGCGGCGGCGAGGGCCGACGTGCGGGCCGCGCTCGACGTCGCGACGCAGACCGTCCCGCTGGGCAAGGCCGCGACGCTCGTCGGGCTCGCGGGCTCGGTGACGACCGTGACCGCGCACGCGCTGGGCCTCGAGCGCTACGACCGCGACCGGATCGACGGCGCGGTGCTGACCGTCGAGCAGACGCTGGACGCGTGCGAGGACCTGCTGGGGCGCACGCGCGCCGAGCGCGAGGCGCTGGGCTTCATGCACCCGGGACGCATCGACGTGATCGGGGCGGGGGCGCTCGTGTGGTCCGAGGTCGTGCGCCGGGTGCGCGAGGACGTCGCGGCCGCGGGCGGCGAGCTCACGTCGGTCGTGACGAGCGAGCACGACATCCTGGACGGGATCGCGCTGTCGATCGCGTGAGGTTCGCGAAGTCTCCTGCCGAGAAGTGAGTAGATGCCCCTGGATCGCGCGATCCAGGGGCATCTGCTCACTTCTCGGCACGCCCCGGGACCGCACGAGCCCGGAGCAGGGCCGCCACGCGTTCGACCAGCCGGGCGGGGTGGCGATAGACGTCGTCGGCCGTGACGACCACGGTCCTCCACCCGAGGTCCTCGAGCCACTGCCGCTTCTCGACGTCCCGGCGCCACGTCCGCATGTCGGTCCGGTGCACGTCCCCGTCGTACTCGATCGCGATCTTCTCTGCCAGGTAGGTCATGTCCGGGAGCGCGACGAAGCGTCCGGCCGGGTCCAGGACGGGAACGTTGACGGCTGGGCACGGCAGACCCGCACGCACGAGGACGAGCCGCGCCCTGGTCTCCATGGGCGAGTCGGTGCCTGGGCGGAGGTCGTCGAGCGCCGCACGCATCCGTGCGACACCACGCGCCCCGGGCGGCGTGGCGTGGACGGTCGCCTCCAACGAGGCGCGGTCGGAGACCGCGCCCTTGCGACGCAGCAGCGAGTCGCCGAGAACGACCAGCTCGTCGAGGGGCAGCACCCCGGCGAGCTGGCGCCACGCATGCTCCGCGGTCACGACCAGCAGTCCGTTCGTCCGGCGTACCGGCAGGTCGGCGTCGTACGTGTGGATCACGTACCCGGCCCGGCGCGGCACGACGGCGCTGCTCGGGACGCTGACGTGCACGAGGTCGTCGCGGTCGACCTGCCGGGTAAGGTCGACGCCGACCAGACGGAGCGCGCTGCCGTGGCTGATCGCCGAGCCGGGCGGCGCGCACCTCAGCAGCGCGCCGGCCCGGACGGTGAGGTCGTCGGCCCTGGTCGCGGCGACACGCAGTCCCCGTGTGGGGATCGCCAGGCGGGGATGGCGCAGCTCCTTGGTGGAGAGGCCGGCGGCTCGGCCCTCGGCCACCGTGAACGGTTCGTCGGTGCGCATGCACGCACTGTGGCGGGAAACCCCGCCTCGCGGTCGAGGCCCCGGGGGCTTCGGTGGAAACGGTCACGTGGGGGCGGCCTGTGCATGAGCATCGCTCCGCCGAGAAGTGAGTAGATGCCCCTGGATCGCGCGATCCAGGGGCATCTGCTCACTTCTCGGCGACGGTGTGTGCTCACGAGCGCGACACGCGGTAGTTCGCTCTGACCGGTAGTGCGGTTCGCGTAGTAGTGTCTGCCGCACAGGAGCCGGTCGAGCAGGGAGTCAGGGTGGACACCACACAGCTGTTGAAGGGCGTCCTCGACGCGGCGGTCCTCGCCGTCGTCGCGGACGAGGACGGGTACGGGTACGACGTCGTGCGCCGCCTACGAGCCGCAGGGCTCGTCGAGGTGGGTGACGCGTCGGTCTACGGCACGCTGCGCCGCCTGTACTCGGGCGGGATGCTCACGAGCTACGTGGTCCCCTCCGACGAGGGCCCGCACCGCAAGTACTACGGCATCAACGCGCAGGGGCGGGCCGTGCTCGACACCCAGCGCAAGGAGTGGCAGGAGTTCTCCGGCACGCTGACCGGCCTCCTCGGGACCTCGGAAGGAGCCGCGTGATGTCCACGACCATGAGCCCCGAGGACGTGATCCTCGACCAGGTCCACCGCTACGCCGCGGAAGTCCGCGCGCACCTCGCGGACCTGTCGCCCGAGCAGGTCGACGACCTCACGGACGGCCTCGAGGCGGACCTCGCGGAGGCGCTCGCCGACATGCCGGGTGCGCTGCGGCCCGCCCCTGCGGGGAGCGAGGTGCCCGACGGCGGAGCGACCTCGTTCCTCGACGTCACCGCACGCTTCGGTCCGGCCGCCGAGTACGCGGCCGAGCTCCGGTCGGCGGCCGGCCTGGATCCCGCAGCACCGGGGCCCCGCCCACGGATCGGGGTGCGCGGTCGGTTGACCGTGGTCGGAGGGATCTTCGAGTCGGGGTGGAAGTCCCTGTGGGCTCCGCTGACGTCCACCCCGCAGTGGGCCGCGTTCAGGGAGTTCGCAGCCGAGCTGCGGCCCGTGTGGTGGGTGCTGCGCGCGTGGGTCGTGGTGCTCGTCGTGCACCAGTGGCTGGGCGGCTCGGAGGGCTTCGGCCTCGTGCCACAGGTGCCGTTCTGGCGCCTGCTCCTGCTCGCGGCGATCGTCGTGAGCGTGCAGTGGGGGAGGGGCCGGTGGCTGCGATGGCGCGCGGTGCACGTCCTGCGCAAGGTCGTGAACGTCGTCGCGGTCGTCGTGGCTGTGCCCCTCCTCCTGGGTGCGGCCTTCGGTGCGAGCAACGGGCTCACCGGCTGGGGCGGCTACGACGATGGCGGGTCGTACTCTCACGGCCACGAGATCGGATACGGGGCCGGCTACGAGGCGGCTCAGCGCGACGGGATGAGCCAGGTCAGCACAGGGAGCGGGGACGGCGGCGTGTTCGTCGACGGCTCGCAGGTCAGCAACCTGTTCGTCTACGACGCGAGCGGTCGGGCTCTCCAGGACGTGCAGATCTTCGACGACCGGGGGCGTCCCGTCCGGACCATCACGGGGGAGGGCACCACGCAGGCCTGGACCCTCCCGGACTTCGAGCAGGGTTGGTACTTCCAGCCGTCGTTCTCGACCGACGGGCGCGAGCGCTGGAACGTGTACCCGTTGCGCGGGCTGCCCGACGACGCGGTCGAGTGGGACGGCTCCGAGCGTCCCGTGCCGCTCGAGGGCGAGCAGCCGCGGTCCATGCCGTCGCCCTTCCTGCAGGCGCAGCCGCTCCTGGTGCCCTCGACGGGCGGCGGCGGACAGGCGGCCACGCCCGGCACGTCGCCCGGCACCGCACCTGACGCCACGCCCGGCACTGCGCCGGACCCGGCAGCCCCCGAGGTGCCGGCCTCCCCGGAGGCCCCGGTCGGCGGCGAGACCCCGGTCGACCAGCCGGTCGAGGGGACCACGGCCCCCTCGGGCCGGGGGCCGGGCGCGCCCGCCCCGGCCACGGCCCGACCGGTGCTCGAGGCCTCGACGGGAGCTGCGTCGTCGGGCGGCTGAGCCCCGTCCGTCACCCGAGGTTCTCCAGGCGACCCACGTCGGTCGCCTGGCGAACCTCGGGTTCGGCGACCTCGCAACCCTCGCCAAAGCGCCGTACCGCCCCCAAACGACACGCAAACAGGCCGCTTGTGAAGGTTGTCACGCCCACGGATCGGACAGAAGTTCACCAAGAAGTTGAAGACGGTAATACTCTGGTTTCATGCCTCAGAATGACCTGACCTCGGTCACCCCTGCCCAGAACGCGGACAACGCTGCGTCGCCGCGTCCCCGCAAGGTCCCCCGCATCATCGTCCTGGGTGGCGGCTCTGTCGGTCTGTACTCGGCCCGCCGTCTCCGCAAGAAGCTCGGCAAGCGCGAGGCGGCCATCGTCGTCGTCGACCCGCGCCCGTACATGACGTACGCGCCCTTCCTGCCGGAGGCCGCCGCCGGGTCGATCGACGCGCGCGACGTCGTCGCGCCCCACCGCCGCGCCCTCAAGGGTGTCGACGTGCTCCAGGGCAAGGTCGTCGAGATCGACCACGCCGGGCGCAACATCACGATCCACCCGGAGGAGGGCGACGACTACTCGGTCTCCTACGACCACCTGATCGTCGGCCTCGGCTCGGTCTCGCGCACGCTGCCCATCCCGGGCCTCGCGGAGAACGCGATCGGCTTCAAGAACGTGGAAGAGGCCATCGCGGTCCGCAACCACGTCATCAACCGGATGGACGTCGCGTCGTCCACCTGGGACCAGGACCTGCGCAAGCGCATGCTCACGTTCGCCTTCATCGGCGGCGGCTTCGCCGGCATGGAGGCGATCGCCGAGATCGAGGACATGGCGCGCTACGCGACCCGCAACTACCCGACGATCAACCCCGAGGACCTGCGCTTCGTGATGATCGAGGGCTCGGGGCGCATCCTCCCCGAGGTCTCCGAGCCCATGGGCCTCTACGCGCTTGAAGAGCTCAAGAAGCGCGGCATCGAGTTCCACCTCAACACGTTCCTGTCCTCGTGCGTCGACGGTCACGTCGTCACCTCGACTGGCGTCGAGTTCGACACCGACACGATCGTGTGGACCGCGGGCGTCAAGGCGAACCCGGTCCTCAAGGAGAACTCGGACCTGCCGGTCGACAAGCTCGGCCGCGTGATCGTGCTCCCGACGCTCCAGGTCGCGGACGAGGACGGCAACGTCATCCCCGACGCCTGGGCCGCGGGCGACTGCGCCGCCGTCCCGGACCTGCTGAACCCCGGCAAGTTCTGCCCGCCGAACGCTCAGCACGCGATCCGCGAGGCCACGCGCCTCGCCGACAACCTGGTCGCCGTGCTGCGCAGCGACGAGCCCGTCGAGTACAAGCACAAGAGCGTCGGTACGGTCGCCTCGCTCGGCCTGTACAAGGGTGTCGCCGAGCTGTTCGGCATCTTCAAGCTCAAGGGCTTCCTCGCCTGGGCCATGCACCGCAGCTACCACGTGATGGCGATGCCCACGGGCAACCGCAAGATCCGCATCGCGATCGGCTGGATGGGTCAGTTCCTCATGGGCCGCGAGCTCGTCTCGCTCGGTTCGCTCCACGACCCGCGCGCGGAGTTCCGCCAGGCGTCCGTGCCCCCCAAGGCTGCGGGCGAGCCCGTCAAGCAGGAGGCCGTGTCGTCGGCCGCCGAGGCCGAGTCGGGCGGTGCCGAGGCGAAGTCCTCCACGGCTGCTCCCGCCGAGGCAGCGGGCACCGACGCGGGCCACGGTCCGGCCAAGAAGGCGACCAAGAAGGCCTCGACCAAGGCCTGAGCCACCCGCACGTCAGCACGTCCCGCGAGGGCGGTCCCGGAAGGGGCCGCCCTCGCGGCGTCCCGGGAGGCCGACCGGCGCGCACAATGGACGGGTGAGCACTCGCGTGGTCGACGACCTGCGGTCCCGTGCGGGCCGTGCCCTGTTCGAGCGTGTCGCAGGCCCGGACGGCCCGGCCGAGCGCTCTCGGATCCACGACACCCCGGGCCCCCGCTGGTTCGCACCGGACTCGGCGATCGCGCGCGTCCACGGCGACGCGTCGATGTTCGTGGGCGGCCTGCGCGCCCTGCTGCTCCAGTCGTTGCACCCGCTCGCCATGGCGGCGGTCGCGGCGCACTCGGGGTACCGCGGCGACCCGTGGGGTCGCCTGGCCCGCACGAGCACCTTCCTCGCGGTCACGACGTTCGGGACGGTCGAGCACGCGCAGCAGGCGATCGACGTGGTCCGCTCGGTGCACGTCCGCGTGCGCGGCACGGCTCCCGACGGTCGCCCGTACGCTGCCGACGACCCCTGGCTGCTGCGCTGGGTCCACGTGGCCGAGGCCGACAGCTTCCTCGCCGCGCACCAGCGCTACGGCGAGCGTCCCCTCGACGCCGCGGGCTGCGACGAGTACCTGGCCCAGGCCGCGACGATCGCGGACCGGCTCGGAGCCGTGGACCCGCCGCGCTCGCGTGCCGAGCTGGCGCGGGCCTTCGAGGAGTTCCGCCCGCAGCTCGCCAGGACCACCGAGTCCGACGACGTCGCTCGCTTCCTGCTGTCCGAGCCGCCGCTCCCGTTCCTCGCTCGTGGCCCGTACGCAGCCCTGGGCGCGGCCTCGGTCGCGTCGCTGCCCCCGTGGTCTCGGCGCATGATCCCGGTGCGGTGGCCGATGCGGGGCGAGTCGGTGCTCGTGCGGGCGGGTGGCCGGACCGTCACGCAGGCGATCCGCTGGGCGCTGGCCGGGTCGTAGCGCAGGGCGCGCCGTGCGGGCCGTGCGGTGTCCCTGGCCGTCGCCGAGATATCCTCACCCGGGCCCCCATAGCCCAATCGGCAGAGGCATCCGACTTAAAATCGGCGCAGTCTGGGTTCGAGTCCCAGTGGGGGCACCCTGCCTACGACAACCCCGTCGGCCCGTCCGGCTCCGGGTCCTCGGCGGCCTCCTGGCCGAGGGACACCTGGTTGCCGTCAGGGTCCAGCACCCGGGCGACGCGTTCGCCCCACGGCTGGTCCTCGGGCGGCGAGACCACGACGACGCCGGCCGCGGCCAGGTGCGACACGGCCAGGTCGCAGTCGTCGACCGTGACCCACAGGTGAGCGTGCCCGACGTCGGTGCTCTCGCGGTCGACCCCGATCCCGAGCGACGCGTCGCCCACGGCGACCGAGACGTAGACGGGTGGGCCGTCGGCAGGGAACTGGTACTCCACGGTGCCGCGCAGGAGGTCGCGGTAGAAGCCGAGCGACCGGTCGAGGTCGGTCGTGACGAGGATGGGGAAGAGCGTGCGGAACATCGGTGGGCCGCCTCTCGCGAAGGTCTCCTCGGAGTCGTTCCCACGTTACGCCAGGAGCAGACGAGCCACTCCTGCGGGCCTCTGGGCCGCAGGGCGGCGCTAGGTTGAGGGGACGAGGGCCGCCGAGCCCACGACCGCGACGAAGGAGCACGCGATGGCAGCCGCAGGCCAGGTGGTGCTCTTCGAGCGCCGGACCGCCGAACCGTTGCTGCGCCACGTCGTGGGCGGGATCCTGCGGGCAGAGCGCACCGAGCAGGCGCGCACCCTGCTCGACGTCGCCCTCGCGGCGCAGGTCTCGACCGCGTACCTCTCGGAGGTCGAGCGCGGCCGCAAGGAGGCGTCCTCGGAGGTGCTCGCCGCGATCTGCCGCGCTCTCGGCCTGCGCGTGGTCGACCTGCTGGCGCGCAGCCAGGACGAGTTCGACGCCGAGGCGAACCGCCGTGCGGGCGTCGAGCGCCGCAGCCTCACGTCACGCCCGCGTGCCGCGCGCGATCTCCACACGCTCGGCGCCGCGCCGCGCCGCAGCAGCGCACCGGTGCGCAGCACCACGCCCACCACGACGGTCCTGCTGCTCGCGGCCTGATCGCCTCGGCTCACCCCGTCCACCGCGCCGTCCCCGGCCGGGCCCGCCTCGTCCCCTCGCCCGCGGGCCGCGCGCTCCGGCGAGCCACCAATTCCGCCGAGGGTGAATCGCCCCCTCCCGCGCGGCGATCTGTCCGTTTCGCCGCGCGCCCGCGTCCGGTCGGTGGTGTGCTGAACGGATGTCGCAGACGAACCCGGCCCCGACCCTCCAGGACCTCGTCGACCGAGCCGTGATCCTCTCGACCGAGCACCAGGCGCACTTCGCCGAGCTGGGTGGCGAGTCGGCGTGGGACGCCGACCTCCAGGCGGGCACGCTCACGTTCCACAGCGAGATCCCGCTGGTGTGCGGGGCGCACTTCCTGGGCACCGCGGCCCCGGGGACGCAGAGCTGGTTGTGGGGCTGGCACAACGTGAACAACTTCCCCGAGGGCGTCGTGGCCGCGGCCGAGCACGTCCACCAGCGCGGGGTCTCGGGAGGGATCTTCGAGCTGAGCACGGCCGAGATCCTCCTGACCGACGCGGTCCCGTACCGGCTCGCGCTCGCGGCCAAGGCCGTCACGGGCCACTTCACGCACTTCGCGGCCCCCACGGGCGGCGGGACGTGCGCATGGTTCCTGCTGACCCACCCGCGGTTCGAGCTCCCGCCGGCCTCGGTCCCGCGGGTCCTGCGCGTGATCCCGGAGGGGATCGGCAGCACGACGGTCGCCGACCACCGCCGCGCGGTGCGCGCGTACGCGGTCCTGCGCGGCCTCGACATCCGGTGGCTCGACGAGCAGACGGCCGTCGTCGGGGCGTCCGACGGCGAGGTGACGGTCGCGTTCGACGGTCACGGTCGCCTGACGAACCTGTCCGCGACGCTCACGGCCCCCCCGGAGCCGGAGCCCGCGCCGGCGCCGCCGCCCGAGCGGCCCGAGCGCCGTGGCTGGTTCGGCCGCAAGAAGTAGCCTCCCCTCCGCCCGCCCGGCTCACCGCGCGGGCGACCCGGGCGCGGGAGGTGAGCGACGCCGTCGGGCAGGGGGACCACCGTGCCCGACGGCGCCACGCACCTACGCCGCGACCGGCAACTTGCGCGAGGTCACCACGGCGTCGGCGAGCCCGTACTCCACGGCCTGGTGGGCCGTGAAGATGCGGTCACGGTCGGTGTCGGCCCGCAGCCGCTCGACGGTCTGGCCCGTGTGCCGCGCCAGGACGAGCTCGGTCTCCGCGCGCAGGCGCAGGATCTCCTGGGCCTGGAGCGTCAGGTCGGAGATGGTGCCCTCGGCGCCGCCCGAGGGCTGGTGCAGCAGGACCCGCGAGTGCTCGAGCACGAACCGCTTGCCGGGCGTCCCCGCGGCGAGCAGCACCGCGGCGGCCGACGCAGCCTGACCCATGCAGATCGTCGAGACGTCCGAGCGGATGAACTGCAGGGTGTCGTAGATGGCCATGAGCGCCGTGATCGACCCGCCGGGGGAGTTGATGTAGAGCCCGATCTCCTGGTCGGGGGCGTCCGACTCGAGGTGCAGGAGCTGGGCCATGACGACGTTGGCGACGCCGTCGTCGATCTCTGTTCCGAGGAAGATGATGCGCTCCGAGAGGAGGCGGCTGAAGACGTCGAACGCGCGCTCGCCGAGCGGGGTGCGCTCGACGACCGTCGGGATCGTGTAGGTGGACATCAGAGGCCGACCTTCCGGGAGTGGGCGGTGGGGCGGACGTCGTCGACCGACGTGACGACGTGGTCGACCATGCCGTAGGCGAGGGCCTGCTCGGCCGTGAACCAGCGGTCGCGGTCGCTGTCGGCCGTGACGGTCTCGGTGGTCTGGCCCGTGTGCTCGGCCGTGAGCCGGTGCATGAGTCCCTTGGTGTACTCGAGGTTCTCGGCCTGGATCGCGATGTCCACGGCCGTCCCCCCGATCCCGGCGGACGGCTGGTGCATCATGATGCGCGCGTGGGGGAGCGAGTAGCGCTTGCCCGCGGTGCCCGTGCACAGCAGGAACTGGCCCATGCTCGCGGCGAAGCCCATGGCGAGCGTGCTGACGTCGTTGGGGACGAGCTGGATGGTGTCGTAGATCGCGAGCCCCGCGCTCACCGAGCCGCCGGGCGAGTTGATGTAGAGCGCGATGTCGGCGCGCGGGTCCTCGGCCGAGAGCAGGAGGATCTGCGCGCACACGCGGTTCGCGACGGCGTCGTCGACGGCCGTGCCGAGGACCACGATGCGCTGGTGCAGCAGGCGCGACGCGAGCTGGTCGTCGAAGGGGGAACTGGGCGGCGGGGCCGCCTCGGTCCGCAGGAGCGGTGGCTGGTTCGTCATGCCTCGACCATCTCGCGGGGGAGGAGAGCGAGGTCGGGGTATCTGCCGGGGGCGGATCTGCCGACGGCAGACGGGATCCGCGGTGCGACGACGCACCGCGGGACCCGGTCAGACCATCGAGCGGCCCTCGTGCAGACGAGCGGCGAGCTGTGCCCGGTCGTCCGCGGCGGCGTCGAGCCCGGTGCGGCGAGCGAGCCGCAGCGCGTGCGAGGCTGCGCGGCGCTCGCCCCAGGTCGTGAGCCGGGCGCCCGTCACGACGAGGAACCGGTCGCTCGGGCGCAGCGCGCGCAGGGACGGTGAACGGAGGTCGGCGCGGGTCGGTGCGTAGGCGCTCATGAGGGGTTCTCCTTGCCGTTGATCAGGGGGAACGCGTTGAAGTGGACCTGGACGGGGCGGGCCCCGGGGGTGTCCTGCTGACCGGCGAACCGGTCGAGGACCGTGTCGCTGAAGCGCTGCCACTCGGCCTGCACCTCGGCGAGCTGCTCCTTGGTGAGCCACATGTTGATCGTGGCGAGCGTCGCGCCCGAGTCGAGCCACGCGCGGTCGAGGGTGCGGGCGTTGTCGAGGAAGTCCATGATCTTGCGCTGACGCATGGCCTCGAACTCGCGGTTGACCGCCAGCGTCGCGACGACGGCGCCTTGGTTGCCGTCGTCGGCCGCGGCCTCGTCGTCGGGCAGCTCGATGGTGAACCCGCCGGGCGCTCGCTCCCACCAGCGCTCGCGGGCGGTGCCACGGCCCGGGACCTCCTGGACGAACCCGTGACGCTCGAGCTGGCGCAGGTGGTAGCTCGTGGCGCCGCTCGACTCGCCGAGCAGCTCGGCCAGACCGCTCGCCGTCAGTGCGCTGTGGTGACCCAGGAGATCGAGGATCTGGATCCGCAACGGGTGCGACAGCGCCTTGAGCGCGTCAGGGCCGACGGGCCGCTGAGTGCGGGGCTCGGGTGCCTGCTCGGGTTCGTGGTTCGTGGGCATGACACCACCGTAGCGATGCAAAGATCTCTTTGCAAGAGTTTCTTTGCAACAAGTTCTTTGGAGCTGTTGTGGGCGGGCGTGGTGGGCCCGACTGGCTAGGGTGTCACCGTGAGCATCGAGGAGCCGCGCGAGACGGCTGACGGGTTGTGGTCGGTCGGCGTGCACGGCATGCACCCGTCGACGCTCGTGCAGGCCCTCGATCTGGAGGTCCCGTTCGTGGTGATCGAGGGGCACCTACCCTTCCGGTCGGGCTGGCACGACGTCGACGTCCCGCTCGCACCGCTCGATGTCGCGGGGGTTCGCAGGGTGCGGAGGCTCCGGTACGACCTGATCATGAGCCCGGCGGAGGTGCTCGATGCTGCCGACAGGCTCGACCGGGCGGGCCAAGGGTGGCTCTTCGCGTGGCAGGCGATCCGGATGCCTCCACCCGATCTGCTGCTCGATGGCAAGAGCGGGCGCGCACGCTCGGCGGCTGTCCGCGGGTGCGGCGTCACTCTGATCCTCGATCTGCCGCACGCGGACGAGAGCGCCGTGCTGACGAGTCCCGACCGGACGAGGTTGCGGGGTGCCGTCGGTCGCCTCGAGCGTCATCTCGCTACCCAGCGCCTCGCGTGACCTGCGTCGGGTGCTGTGACGCCCGTCCGTCGCACGGGCCCAGGGGCACGGGCCGTCCGACCGGGCTGCGCCGTGGCGACGCCGTCAGTCCCCACCCCTGCGTCCGCCGCGCTTGTAGGCGTCCAGGTCGTCGTTGAGCCGTTCGAGCAGCTCGCCCAGGAGCGCCCGGTCGAGGCGTGACCAGTCGGCCAGGACCTCGGCGTAGAGCTCGGTGCGCATCTCGCGGTGCCGGGCGAGCTCGTCGATGCCCTGCGGCGTGGCCTCGACCAGGACGGCGCGCCCGTCCGCGGGGTCGCGCGTGCGGCGGGCGAGGCCGGCCTTCTCCATCGCGACGACCTGGCGGGTCACGGTCGAGGCGTCGAGGCCCAGGTGGTCGGCGAGGGTGTTGACGTTCTGGGCGCCGTCGACGAGGAGGTCGTGGAGCAGGAGGTAGGCCGACCTGTCCAGGGAGCCGCTCGGTGGCCCGCCCGCCCGGGCCGACTTGGCGCGCCCTGCGGCCGTCGTCCGTTCGGCGCGTCGCAGGAGCTGGGCGAGCTTGAGCTCGATGGTCGAGAGCACCTCGCGCGCGGCCGGATCGGGCGCCCCGGTGTTGCCCTCGGCGACGCGATCCACAGAACTGTTACCCCGAGCAGCTGTCATGGGTGTATTCTACAGGTAGTTATCTGCATGATGCAGGTAAATTCCCAGCGAGGCCGCAGCGGCCCGCGCACCAGCACCCACAGACCCGGGGGACGTGTGTCCAGAACCACCAGGAACGAGCCCAACAAGACCGCGATCTACGCGACCGCCCTCACGGCCTTCTTCGCCATCGCGGGCATCGCCGTGGTCGACCCGATCCTGCCGATCATCGGCCAGGAGATCGGCGCGAGCACCTGGCAGATCGAGCTGCTCTTCACGGCCTACATCGCGGTCATGGCGATCGGCATGATCCCGGCCGTCCTCGCGACCGGGAGGTTCGGGTACAAGAAGGTCCTCGGCGCGGGCGTGAGCCTGGTCGCCGTCGCGGCGATCCTCGCGGCGCTCTCGCAGAACATCGGTCAGCTCGCCGCGCTGCGCGGGCTGTGGGGACTGGGCAACGCGATGTTCTTCGCGACCGCGATGGTCCTGCTCGTCTCGCTCGCGAACGACCGCGAGTGGGTCGTCGGGCTGTTCGAGACCTGCGTGGGCCTGGGCTTCGCGGTCGGCCCGCTCATCGGCGGGCTGCTGGGCCAGTTCAGCTGGCGCATCCCGTTCCTCGCGTGCGGCCTGTTCATGATCGTCGCGCTCGCGTTGTCGATCACACGTCTCAAGGACCCGGCCGAGAAGCCGGCGCCGCTCCACGTGGGCCAGGTCTTCGCGCTCTTCCGCAAGCCCGGCTTCCGGGCGCTGTGCATCGTGACCGCGGCCTACAACTTCGTGTTCTTCATCATCCTGGGCTACACGCCGGTGTTCCTGGGTCTCGACGTCATCCCGCTCGGCCTCGTCTTCACGGCCTGGGGCATCGGGCTCGCGTTCGGCATCCTCGTCGTGGGGCACAGGCTCGCGCACACGGTCGGTGCCGTCCAGACCATGGGGATCGCCGTCGTGGGCGTGCTCCTGGCCACGGTGGCCCTCGCGCTCGACCTCGGCACGGCCGGGTCGGTCGTCGTCCTGGTGGTCGCCGGGGTGTTCATGGGCATCGCGAACGCCAACCTGACCGACCTCTCGCTCGCGCTCGGCAGCCCCGACCGGCGCGTGACCACCGGTGCCTTCAACCTGGTCCGGTGGGGCTTCGCGGCCCCGGCTCCCGTGATCGCGGGCCTGCTCCACCCGGTCGGGCTCTCGGTCCCGTACTGGGTCGGCGCGGGCGTGCTGCTCGTCGGGGTCGTCGCGTTCCTCGCGACCGCCCACAGGATGGCGGGCGAGCTGGGGGAGTCGGTCCTGTGGTCGCGCTGGAACCGTCGTGCGCGGGCCGTCGAGGGGACGCCCGAGGAAGCGCTCGGCGAGATCTGAGCGGGAGGCGGGAGGCGCCGTCGGGCATCCGTGGGGGGACGCGCCCGCCGCCGGCCCGACGGCGCAGCCCGCCCCGCGCCTACTGCTCGCCCGGGTGCGAGGTGTCCTGGGCGGGGGTCTCCGGGGCCCGCGCGCCACCCTCGCGCACGACGCGCAGGAGCCCGCCGAGGCCCGCCTTGAGCCCTTCGAGCTCGGGGACCGTGAGCAGTGCGAGCGTCTCGGGACCCGCGGGCCCGTCGTTCGCGACGATGCTGCGCACCGCCTCGGCACCGCGCTCGGTCGCGGCCACGAGGCGGACGCGCCCGTCCTCGGGGTCGGCGCGACGGGACGCCATGCCGGCGGCCTCGAGCCGGTCGACGATCCCGGAGATCGTGGCGGGGCTGACTCCCAGGACCTCGCCGAGGTGGGTCGTGCTGCGCTCGCCGTCGATGAGCAGGATCCCCAGGGCGCGCATCTGCTGGGCCGTCAGGTGCGTGCGCATGAGCGGCTCGAGGCGTCGCGCGAGGACGAGCTCCTGCAGGGCGCGCTGCGCCTCGACGAGCTCGTGCTCGAGCCGGGCGCGGTCGGGGTCGGGGGACGGGGTCACGCGGCCGACTCTATCGGAGGCGCGGCGGGCGCCCTGGCCCCCTGAGGGGCCGTGACCTGCGGTTTCCCGGCTGGTGGGACACGGGAACTTCTCGTAATTGCTTAGCGTTAGGCTAACGACCCCGCGACGACGACGTCGTGACAATCCACCGTGCCCTGGAGGCCCCGTGTTCCGTCTCGCCCGAACGTCGTTGGCGAACCGCGCCGTCGTCGCGCTCGCCACGATCGCGATAGCCGTGTTCGGCGTCGTCAGCATGGGATCGCTCAAGTAGGAGCTCATCCCGAGCCTGCAGATCCCCACCGCCGCCGTCGTCGCCGTGTACCCCGGATCTGCCCCGGCGATCGTCGAGCAGCAGGTCACGACCCCCCTCGAGACCGCCGCCCGCGGAGTCGACGGCGTCGAGGACGTCACGTCGAGCTCCTCGACCGGCATGTCCGTGACGACCGTGCAGTTCACGTACGGCACCGACATGGACCTCGCCGCGCAGCAGCTCCAGACCGCGGTCACGCGCGTGAGCAGCCAGCTGCCCGCCGACGTGGACCCGACCGTCGTGACCGGCTCGGTCGACGACCTCCCCGTGATCCAGCTCGCCGTCTCCGGGGGAGCCGACGAGGCAGCGCTCGCCCAGACGGTCGACAGCGTCGTGGTGCCCGCGCTCGAAGAGGTCGCGGACGTGCGCAGCGTCGCGGTCAGCGGCGTCGCCGACCAGCAGGTCACGATCGACCTCGACGTCGCGGCCCTCGCCGCCGCGGGCCTGAGCCCGGCCCAGGTCACCACGATCCTCCAGGACAACGGAGTGGTCGTCCCGGCCGGGACGGTCGCCGCGGGCGACCGCACCCTGTCCGTCCAGGTCGGCTCGGCGGTCACGAGCGCCGACGACCTGATCAACCTGCCGCTCGTCGCCTCGCCGGCCGCGTCCGCCGCGGGCGCCGCAGCCGGGATCGCTCCGAGCGCGCCCGTGACCCTGGGCGACGTCGCGACCGTGACCGTGGGCCCGCAGCCCGCGACCTCCTACTCGCGCCTCGACGGCGAGCCCGCGCTCGCCGTGGCGATCACCAAGACCCCGGCCGGCAACACGGTCGAGGTCTCGCACGCGATCCAGACCGCGATCGAGGACATGGACGGCGCCCTCGAGGCGAGCGACGTGCGCGTCGAGGTCGTGTTCGACCAGGCCCCGTTCATCGAGGAGTCCATCGAGGGCCTCGCGACCGAGGGCCTCCTCGGCCTGGTGTTCGCGGTCGTCGTGATCCTGCTGTTCCTCACGTCCCTGCGCTCGACCCTCGTCTCGGCCGTCTCGATCCCGCTGTCCCTGTTCGTCACGTTCATCGTCATGAACGCGACCGGGTACACCCTGAACATCCTGACCCTCGGGGCCATGACGGTCGCGATCGGCCGCGTGGTCGACGACTCGATCGTCGTGATCGAGAACATCAAGAGACACCTGTCCTACGGCGAGAAGAAGACCACCGCGATCCTCACCGCGGTCAAGGAGGTCGGCGGCGCGATCACGGCCTCGACCGTCTGCACCGTCGCGGTCTTCCTGCCCATCGCGCTGGTCGGCGGCATGGTCGGCGAGCTCTTCCGTCCGTTCGCCATGACGGTCGCGATCGCCATGACGGCGTCGCTGCTCGTCGCGCTGACGATCGTCCCCGTCCTGGCCTACTGGTTCATCAAGGCCCCCGCGGTCCCGGCCGACCCCGAGCAGGCTCGGATCGTGGCGGAGCAGGCTCGCGAGGAGGCCGAGCTCAAGGAGCGCCGCGGGCTGTGGCAGCGCGGCTACCTGCCGACGCTCAACGCCGCTCTGCGCCACCCCGCCATCACGCTGACGGTCGCTGTCGCGGTCCTCGCGGGCACGGTAGCGCTCGTGCCGCGCCTCGAGACCAACTTCCTGGGCGACTCCGGTCAGGACACGATCACGGTCACCGAGTCCTTCGCACCGGGCACGTCCTTGGCGACGCAGGACGCCGCGGCTCGTGAGGTCGAGCAGGCGCTCATGGACCTCGAGTCCGTCGACACCGTCCAGACGACCGTCGGTACCGCGGGCGGCCCCGAGGCCGCGTTCTTCGGCGGCGGAGGGTCGCCGAAGGCCACCTTCTCGCTCACCCTCTCGGCCGACGCCGACGGCGTCGCGGCGCAGCAGGAGGTCCGTGACGCGGTCGCCGACCTGGGCGGCGAGGACTCCGAGGGCATCACGGTCGCGGGCGCCGACGCGGCGTTCGGCAGCTCGACCGTCGACCTCGTGGTCCGTGCTCCCGACACCGAGACGCTGGCCGACGCGGCCGACCAGGTCCAGCAGCTCGCCGAGGACACCGAGGGCGCGTCCGAGGTCACCAACAACCTCGCGAGCGCGCAGTCCACGATCCAGGTGACGGTCGACCGGGACGCGGCAGCCGCCGTCGGGCTCACCGAGACCCAGGTCGCCGGGACCGTCGCGAGCCTCATGTCGCCCTCGCCCGTGGGCAGCGTGAACCTCGGTGACGGCCCCGTGCAGGTGCGCGTCGCCGTCGGGCAGGCTCCTGCCACGGTCGACGAGCTCGAGGCGCTCGTGGTACCCACGGCCGCGGGCGTCGTCCCGCTCACGCAGATCGCGAGCATCGACGAGGTCGAGGTCCCCACGTCGATCTCCCGGGTCAACGGCGAGCGCAGCGCGACCATCGCGGTCACGCCCGCGAGCCAGGACCTCGGCACGCTCACGACGGCCCTCACGGCCGCGATCGACGACCTCGACCTGCCGGGCGGGGCGACCGTCGAGCTCGGCGGCGTCGCGACCCAGCAGGCCGACGCGTTCGCCGACCTGGGCCTCGCGCTCCTGGTCGCGATCGCGATCGTCTACCTCGTCATGGTCGCGACGTTCCGCAGCCTGCTGCAGCCGTTCATCCTGCTCGTGTCGATCCCCTTCGCCGCGACCGGTGCGCTGCTCCTGCTGCTCGCGACCGGCACGCCGCTCGGTGTGCCGGCGCTCATCGGCATGCTCATGCTGGTGGGGATCGTGGTCTCGAACGCGATCGTCCTCATCGACCTCATCAACCAGTACCGCCAGCAGGGGCGCGGGCTGGACGAGGCCGTGCTCGAGGGCTCGCGCCAGCGCCTGCGCCCCATCGTCATGACGGCCGCGGCGACGATCTTCGCGCTCACGCCCATGGCGATCGGCATCACGGGTGGCGGCTCGTTCATCTCGCAGCCGCTCGCCCTCGTCGTGATCGGCGGGCTCCTGTCCTCGACGCTGCTCACGCTCGTCGTGGTGCCCGTGCTCTACACGATCGCCGAGCGTGCGGGCGAGAAGCGGGCTGCCAGGCGCGCTGCGAAGCGTGACGCCGAGGCCGCCGAGCTCGTCGGCAAGACCACCGAGGAGCCGGAGGTCGAGCCCGCGGTCTGACACCTGCTGCGTCCTGCACGCTGTCCCGCGAGGGCTCAGCACACCGAGGCCCGCCCGTCCTTCCCGGACGGGCGGGCCTCGTGCGCTCACCGCTCGTCGGCCACGAGCACCGGGGCGAGCGCCTCGTCGAGCCAGTCGAAGACCCGTTGCTCGGTCAGGGCGCGGGCGAGGGGCTGGCAGTGCAGGCTCGCCCCCTCGGCGGCGGTGAACCGCACGAGGGTCGCGACGTCGGGCGCGAGCCGGACGAGCTCCTCGGACTGGCCGGGCCAGAACTGCTCGCCCTCGGGGGCCGTCACGAGCAGGGGCGTGGTGATGCGGGCGGCGACGTCCCGCAGGTCGTACTTCTGGACCGCGCGGAGCGTCGCGGCGTAGCCCTCGACGCCGTACGGCCGCGAACGGAACCGCCACGTGGCCGCCGTGCCCTTCGACAGGCGCAGGCCCAGGTCCATGTCCCGGTCGAACGCGTGGTCCTTGCCCTCGTCGAGAAGCTTGAGGAGAGCCTTCGGCATCGTCGTCGTCCACGAGGCCGCGACCTCGACGACCCCGGGATCGACCACGGCCGCCGCGGGGCGGTGCTCGAACGCGAGCGCCCGCGGCACCCAGTACCCGGCCTGGCTCGAGCCGTAGACGGCGACCCGCTGCGCGTCCACGTCCGGTCGGTCCACGAGGGCGTCGAGCACGGGAGTCAGGACCGCCTCGAAGTCGTACCGGAAGGGCGTGCCGTGCTCGAACAGCATCGACTGCTGCCCCGGGCCGTCGAACACGAACGCGTGGTAGCCGCGACGCAGGGCTCCCGCCGCGCACGCGTTCCACATCGCGGTCAACGAGCCGTCGGACCCGTTGACCGCGACCAGGAGAGGTCGCGGACCAGCGGGCCCGCGCCCCGCGTCGCCGGTCGTCGAGCCGCCAGGCATCCGGGGGGCGTGGAAGAGGTAGCCGGGCAGGGTCGTGTCCTCGTACGGGACGTCGACGCGTTCGACGTCGAGCCCGCTCGTCCCGACCCACCGGTCCCACGCGGCGCGGTGCTTGCGGAAGGTGGGCAGGAGCAGGTCGTCGCTGCCGAGGGCCGCGACCGCGTCGACCGCGACCGCGTAGTACGCGGACGCGCGCAGGAACGCGGCGGCAGCGCTCGCGTCGTGCCCGGCGGCTGCCGCGTCCGTGGCGATCCCGGCCACGCGGTCGCCGAGCGCGTGCCACGCGTCGAACCACCCCTGGTGGTCCTTGTCGCGGACGTGCGCGACGGCCGCGAGGACCTCGCCCACGTCCGCCGTCCCGTTCGTGGCGCCGCCCAGGACGGTGCGGATCTCGTAGTCCCGGTCGCGGTCGCCGGAGAACCCGGCGTCGAACGGGTCGTGGTGAGCGGGCATGGCGGTCCCCTCGTGCGGCGTGCGCGGCGGAGCCGACGGGCGTCGGGTCCTCTCCGACGATCCCCCTGAACACGGGCGCTCACCAGCCGGGGCCCGACGGCGTCGCTCAGCTCGGGCGGGCCACGCCCGTCTCGTAGGCCAGCACCACGGCCTGGACCCGGTCGCGGAGTCCGAGCTTGCCGAGCACCCGACCCACGTGCGTCTTGACGGTGGCCTCCGAGACCACGAAGCGCGCCGCGATCTCGGCGTTCGACAGCCCCTCGCCGAGCGCGGCGAAGACCTCGAGCTCGCGCGCGGTCAGCTCGCGCAGGCGCGGGTCGTCGACACCGTGCCCGGGACCCGCAGCACCCTGTGCGTGCGCGTCCTCGGGCAGGTAGCCCGCGAACATCTCGAGCATCCGGCGCGTGACCCGGGGCGAGACCGCGGCGTCGCCGCTCGCGACGTTGCGGATCGCGCCGACGAGCTCGGCCGGCCGCGCGTCCTTGAGGAGGAACCCGCTCGCACCCACGCGCAGCGCCGCGAACGCGTACTCGTCGAGGTCGAACGTCGTGAGGATGATGACCCGGCTCGCGGGCAGCTCGGCGACGATCCGCTCGGTCGCGTCGATCCCGTTGACGCCCGGCATGCGCACGTCCATGAGGATCACGTCGGGGCGCAGGGCCGTGGCCTGGGCGAACGCGGTCTCGCCGTCGCTCGCCTCGCCGACCACCTCGATGTCGTCCTCGGCGGCAAGGATCATGCGGAAACCCATGCGCAGCAGCGACTGGTCGTCGACGAGCAGGACCCGGACCGGGTGCGTGGCGTCGTGCGGCACGGACGTCCGGGCGCCGTCCTCGGCACTCTCGTCCGAGCCGCCCGGCCCCCTCGTGGACGGGAGGCTCACAGCGGGGCCCCCGTGCCGCCGTCGGGCCGGGACGCGTGGTCGCTCCCCGTGCCGTCGAGGCGCAGCCTCGCCACGACCTCCCAGCCCGAGCCCGTGGGACCGGCCGTGACCGTCCCCCCGTAGAAGGCCGCACGTTCGCGCATCCCGATGATCCCTCTTCCTGTGCCGATGGGTTGGTCGCCCGCGATGCCCGCGGGCAGGGGGCGGGCGTCCGCCCCGTCCCGGGCCGTCCCGCCCGGTGCGCGCCCCGCCTTGTTGGTGACCGTGATCACGAGCCAGTCTCCACCGTCGACCTCGCCCGCGTCACGCCGGGCGATCTCGACCACGACCATGGGGGTCAGGGGCGCATAGCGCAGGACGTTGGTCAGCGACTCCTGCACGATCCTGTGCGCCGCCTGACGCAGCCCCGGGTCGGGGTCCGGCTGGACGCCCACCCGCACGAGACGCACGGGCAGGCCCGCGTGCCGGAAGCGCTCCGCGATGTCCTCCATGGTCGGCACGTCGGCGGTGGGCGTGAGGGGGGCGACCGAGCCGTCGGGGTCGCGCAGGACCCCCAGGACCCGGCGCATGTCGGCGAGCGCGGCCCGGCCCGTCTCGGTCAGCTCGTCGAGCGCCTGGCCCGCGAGCTCGGGGTCCTTGGCCCCCAGCGCCTTGGCTCCGTCGGCGAGCGCGACCATCACGGTCAGGCTGTGCGCGACGACGTCGTGCATCTCGCGCGAGATCCTCGCCCGCTCTGCGGCGGCCGCGAGCTGCGCCTGCTGGTCGCGGTCGCGCGCGATCGCGTTGGCACGGTCCACGAGGTCCGCGACGTGCAGACGCCGGCCGCGCACGCTCGACCCGATCGCGATGCCCAGCAGCGCGAACGTGAGCGTGATCGCGACGGCCGCGACCCGGGACCCCGTGACCTCACCGCTGCCCACCTCGGCGCGCACCACCGCGCCGGACTCGCTCACCGCGAAGTCGTACCAGATCATCTCTGCGGTGCACACGGTCAGGACCAGGGCTCCGAGCACGCTCCACGCCACGACCGGGCGGTAGGTCGTCGCGACCGCGTAGATCGCGAACGCGACCGCGAGCTCGAAGCCAGCCGAGTCGCCGCTGAGAGCGATCGTGAGGACCGCGAGGACCCCGATGGCCGCTGCGGTCAGGAGCGGGTTGCGCCGACGCCACAGCAGCACGGCGCCGCCCACGAGCGTCGCGGCAGCGACGCCGTAGCGCGCGTGCTCGGGCGGCAGCAGGGTCGTCAGGAGGCCGGGGACCGTGAACCAGGCCGCGACGAACCAGTCCATGACGACCGGGTGACGGACGAAGTACCGGCGGACCGGTCCGAGCTTGCGCGCGTCGAGCTCGGTGAAGACCGCGATGCTGCCCGAGCGCGGCCGGGGGGAGGGCTTGGGTGCCCTGCCGGCACCGGGGTTGCTCGGAGCCCCGGGACGCACAGCGCCCGACGCCGGACCACGGGTCTCGTGGTCCGGCGCCGGGCTGTGCGCTGTACGGGAGATGGTCAGGCGTCCCGACGCTTGAGCATCACCGCGGCGACGACCAGGACCAGGACGGTCCAGCCGGCGAGGACGCCGTAGCCGACCCACGGCTCGAGCGCGCCCGAGGAGGAAGCCCCGGTCATGGGGTCGATCGACCCGCCGGTGGCGAGGAGTCGTTCTCCGGCCACCCCCGGCAGGAACTTGTAGATGTTCTCCACGACCTTGTTGCCCGTGGCCATCGCGACGATCGACAGGATTTGCGGGACCACCATGAGCAGGCCGACGACCGTGAAGATCGCGCCCGCGGTGCTGCGGAGCAGCGCACCGATGCCGAGCGAGAGCGCCGAGATGGTCGCCACGTAGAGCGCCGCCCCGATCAGGATGCGCACGTTGTCGCTCGACCCGAGGTCCAGGGCCATGCCCTGGTTCGACAGCAGCGGGGCCGTGACGAGGGCCGAGAGGCCGACACCGAGGAGCGTGACGACGAAGCTCGTCACGAAGAGCACGGCCAGCTTGGCGAAGAACGCCGGCAGGCGGCGCGGGACCGCGGAGAACGTCGAACGGATCATGCCCGTCGAGTACTCGCCCGTGATGGCCAGCACACCGAGCACGGCGATCGCGAGCTGCCCGACCGAGTAGCCGATCGTCACGATCGTCGCGGACGGGAAGAAGTCCGACATGGACGAGCCGTCGCCCCCGCCCGCCTCGACGTCCGGGATGTTCAGGATCGCGGCGAACATCAGCGCGATCCCGACCATGACCACGACCGTGATCGCGAGCGTCCACACGGTCGAGCGCAGGGTCCAGAGCTTGATCCACTCGGACTTGAGGACTCCGCCGAAGGTGAGACGGGCGGACGGGGCGCGCTGCGCCGTCGGGCGTGCTGCGGAGACGGTGGCGGCGGTCATCGCTGGGCTCCTTCGGAGATCGGGGCGTCGGCCGGAGCGTCGACGCCGTGGCCCACGTGCTGGGTCGCGGACTCGGTCTGGTACTCGACCGAGTCGGCCGTGAGGAGCATGTACGCCTCCTCGAGGGTCGAGGTCACGGGCGTGAGCTCGTGCAGGACGATGCCCGACGCCGCGGCGAGCTCGCCGATGCCGGGCGCCTCGACGCCCGTGATCTGGAGCAGGCTGGGCTCGTCCGACGTGACGGTCGCGCCGTCACGGGTCAGCAGCTCGGCGAGCTGCGTGGCCTGCGGGGTGCGGACACGGACCGTGTGCTGGGCGCCGCCGTCGACGATGTCCTTGACGGGCGCGTTCGCGATGATGCGCCCCTTGCCGATCACGATGATGTGGTCCGCGGTCAGCGCGACCTCGCTCATGAGGTGGCTGGACAGGAAGACCGTCCGACCCTCGGACGCGAGGTAGCGGGCCAGGTTGCGGACCCACAGGACGCCCTCGGGGTCGAGGCCGTTGACGGGCTCGTCGAGGATGAGCGTCTTGGGGTCGCCCAGCAGCGCGGACGCGATGCCCAGGCGCTGGCCCATGCCGAGCGAGAAACCGCCGACGCGCTTCTTCGCGACCGACTGCAGGCCGGTCATCTCGATGACCTCCTGCACGCGGGTCTTCGGGATGTTGTGCGTGGCCGCCATCGCGAGGAGGTGGTTGTAGGCGCTGCGGCCCGTGTGCACGGCCTTGGCGTCCAGGAGGGCCCCGACCTCGGTCAGGGGCGAACGGTGCGCGGCGTACGGCTGACCGTTGACGGTCACGGTGCCGGCCGTCGGGCGGTCGAGCCCCATGATCATGCGCATCGTGGTCGACTTGCCGGCGCCGTTCGGGCCCAGGAAGCCCGTGACCTGGCCGGGCTGGACGGTGAAGGAGATCCCGTCGACAGCTGTCTTGGGCCCGTACCGCTTGGTCAGGCCTCGTGCTTCGATCATGCTCGCCCCTCGGGTGGGTTGCGTGTGGTGGCTCGTACGTCCTCCAGCCTAGGGACCGGGACGTCGGCAGCGATGCCCCCGCACGGTCGATCTTCACGACGGGCTCGCGTACGCCGCAAGGATGACGTCGTCGACCAGGGGAGCGATCCTGCGCCGCGAGCGGGTGGAAAAGTCGGACGAACCTCGCGGGAACACCGGCGCGAACCCGCTCGTTGCATAGGATGGAAACACGGCCAGCGACACCCGCCTCGCCAGAGGGCACTGGACGCCGCGACCAGGAGGAAGCATGAGCAACCCCGTCTTCAACAACAGCGCCATCTTCGGCGAGCCCAAGCGCGCGCGCACCAACCAGGGGGCTGCGGGCACCATCCAGCAGAACCCCGCGTACGGCACGCCGCCGCAGCAGGCGCAGTACGGCAGCTACGGTGCGCAGGCAGCCGACGCCGCGACGCTCGACGCCATGTACAACGCGCCGACCGCGACATCCGCGGACACCAAGCGCCTGACGTACGACGACGTCATCATCAAGACCGGTGGGCTGCTCGCCCTGCTCGTCGTCGTGGGTGCCGCGAGCTGGCAGCTCGTCGACACCATGCCGTTCCTGTGGATCGGCGGCGCGATCGTCGGCCTGGTCCTGGGTCTGGTCAACGCGTTCAAGAAGAGCCCGAGCCCCGCGCTCATCGTGGCGTACACGATCGCGCAGGGCGCGTTCCTGGGCGGCATCAGCGCGTTCTACAACACGCAGTGGAACGGCGTCGTCGTCCAGGCGGTCCTCGCGACCGTCACGACCTTCGCCGCAGCGCTCTTCCTCTTCAAGTCCGGCAAGGTGCGCGTCACGCCCAAGTTCACGCGCTGGCTCATCATCGCGATGGTCGGCTACCTGGCCTTCTCGCTCGTCAACCTTCTGCTGACGATGACGGGCGTCCTCGACGGCTGGGGCATGCGCGAGGGCGGCCTCGGCATCATCGTCGGGCTCGTCGCGGTCGGCCTCGCCGCCGCCTCGCTCATCGTCGACTTCGACTCGATCAAGCGTGGCGTCGAGGCCGGCGTCCCCGCCAAGTTCGCCTGGTCGGCCGCGTTCGGCCTCATGGTCACGCTCATCTGGCTGTACCTCGAGTTCCTGCGCCTGTTCGCGATCCTGCAGGGCAACGACTGATCTTGGCCGACGCCCGGAAGAAGTCCCCGGCACCCGCTTCGGAACCCGTTCCGACGCGGGTGCCGGTCTTTGCCGCCGGCCTGGTGCTGGCTGCCTTCACGCTGCTCGCCCTCCAGGTGCCGTACGGGCTCCTCGTGGGCCGCAGCCTCCCCAACGCCGTCGCGTGGATCACCGTCGCCGCGGTCGTCATCCTGCTCGTGACGATCACGGCCGGCGCGGTCGTCGCCTGGCTCGGGCACCGCATCTCGCGCGAGTGGGACGACCGCAAGGCGACCACGCTCTTCTTCGTCCTCGGCTTCGTCGGGGCCGGCATCTGGAGCTTCATGGTGCTCGGCTCGCTGCTGAGCGCCGCGACGGGGAACCCGGGCACCGCGACGAGCGGCGTCGCCCTGGCCTCGGTGCTGTACCTGGCCGTGGCGGGAGGGCTGAGCGGCGCCGTCGGGCGGTACTTCGCGCGCGACGCCGCGGACCGTCCCCTGCTCGTCGTGGTCCTCGGGGTCGCGGTCGCCCTGTGTGCCGTGCTGGGCGGGATGGCCCTCGGCAGCGCATGATCGGTGCATGAAGTTCGCACACCACATCTCTGACCTCGTCGGCGGGACACCCCTGGTCCGGCTCGGATCGGTGACCGACGGCCTCTCTGCGACGATCCTCGCCAAGGTCGAGTACCTCAACCCGGGCGGTTCCGTGAAGGACCGCATCGCACTCAAGATGATCGAGGCCGCCGAGGCCTCCGGAGAGCTCGCACCCGGTGGCACGATCGTCGAGCCCACCTCGGGGAACACCGGGGTCGGGCTCGCTCTCGTCGCCCAGCGCAAGGGGTACGACTGCGTGTTCGTCTGCCCCGACAAGGTGAGCCAGGACAAGCGCGACGTCCTGGCGGCCTACGGGGCGCGCGTCGTCGTGACCCCCACGGCCGTGGCCCCCGACCACCCCGACTCCTACTACTCGGTCTCGGACAGGCTCGTCGCCGAGATCCCCGGGGCCTGGAAGCCCAACCAGTACGCCAACCCCAACGGCCCCGCGTCCCACTACGAGAGCACGGGCCCGGAGATCTGGGCCGACACCGACGGCCGTGTCACGCACCTCGTGGCGGGCGTCGGGACGGGCGGGACCATCACGGGGACCGGCCGGTTCCTCAAGGACACGTCCGTATCTCGGGAGGCCGAGGCCGGCGGCCGGGTGCACGTCGTGGGCGCCGACCCCGCCGGGTCCGTCTACTCGGGCGGCGACGGTCGCCCCTACCTGGTCGAGGGCGTGGGCGAGGACTTCTGGCCCGCCGCGTACGACCCGACCGTGCCCGACGAGATCATCGCCGTGAGCGACGCCGACTCGTTCGAGATGACGCGCCGGCTCGCGCGCGAGGAGGGCCTGCTCGTGGGCGGCTCGTGCGGCATGGCCGTGGTCGCGGCGCTGCGGCTGGCCCGTCGGCTCGAGGACGAGGACCCCGAGGCGGCGGCACGCGCCGTGGTCGTCGTGATCCTGCCCGACGGCGGGCGCGGCTACCTGTCCAAGATCTTCAACGACTCCTGGATGCGGTCCTACGGGTTCCTCGACGCCGAGGAGGGCGTGACCGCGGGCGACATGCTGCGCTCCAAGAGCGGGCAGCTGCCGGACCTGGTCCACACCCACCCGGGCGAGACCGTGCGCGACGCGATCGAGATCCTGCGCGAGTACGGCGTCTCGCAGATGCCCGTCGTCGGGGCCGAGCCGCCCGTCAAGATCGGCGAGGTGGCGGGGGCCGTGAGCGAGCGGGCCCTGCTGGACGCGGTGTTCTCGGGCAAGGCGTCGCTCGCCGACCGGGTGGACAAGCACATGGAGGCGCGGTTCCCGCTCATCGGGGCGGGCGAGGGCGTCGCGGCGATCCGCTCGGCGCTGCACGACGCCGACGCGCTGCTCGTGATCGACGACGGCGACCCGGTCGGGGTGCTCACGCGCCACGACCTGCTGGGCTTCCTGGCGCACTGACGGCCGCTGGTCCGCCGGCCCGCCGAGGGTGACGGAACCGCCCGCCGAGGGTGACATCGGATGTCACCCTCGGCATCGGTGGCGGTCACCCTCGGCGAACGGGCGTCACCGTCGGGGCCGATCCAGGTCACCCTCGGCGTTCGAGGTGAGGGTCCACGCCACGAGCCAGCAACCAACGGCCAGCAGCACCCCGTGCGCGATCCGTCCTGCCGGAGGCGTGAAGAACTGCGGCAGGTAGAGCGCGAGCCCCGCTGCGAGCGGGACGCCCACCCAGCGGGGCACGAGCCCGCCGCGCCACGCGGCCACGGCCACGAGCACCCCGCTCGCGCCGATCGTCAGCAGACCCGCGCCGAACATCGTCACCGCGACGGGCTGCATCCGGACGGCCTCGATCGTCGTCAGGAAGTCGAGGCTGCCGGTCGAGAGGGCATCCTGCGCGATCGCATGGATCCCGAAGATCTCCGCCCCGAAGTAGGGCAGGGCCAGCCCCGCTCCCAGCCAGCTCGTCACCACCGCGCCCGACGCCGGAGCCCGGCCCCGCGTCCCGGCGAGCCGTTCGCGCAGCGCGAGGAACGTGGCGGGGAGCAGCACGAAGCCCGCCGCACCGCACAGGTGCGCAGCGATCCAACGCCCCGAGGCGAACGCGGCGGCGAGCTCCGGCGCGGCGACGTCCTCGGGGACCCACGGGCGTACGAGCGGGAACGCGAGGAAGAGAACGCCCGCGACCACGAGCAGGATCGCTCCAGTGCGGGGGCGGACGAGGCCCAGGTCGGGGCGGGTCCGGTCGATCGACGGTGCGTTCATGGCGGCTCTCCTTCGGTGGGTGGGACGGCGGTCGTGTCAGGACGCAGCCGGGCGGGCGAGGTCCGCGATCCCGACCACGAGCAGGCCGACGAGGACCTCGAAGCTGTGGTCGACGTCGTCGGGCATGCCGAACCCGCCCAGGAGCTCGAGCGAGACGAACCCGTGGACCGCCGACCGCACCGCGCGGATGGCGTCGACCGTCGTGGCCTCCGGGAGGCCGAACCCGCGCAGGACTGCCGCGACGACCGCGACGGACTCGGCGGCCGCGAGCGAGAGCGGGTCGTCGGCGCCCGCGCCGAGGTCGGGAGCGACCTGGGTCGCGGCGTACCGCCCCGGGTGCTCGCGCGCGAAGTCGCGGATCGCGTGCGCGAGCGCGGCGAGCGCGTCCGGGCCCGAGCGGCCGATCGTCGCCCCTGCCGCAGCGCGCGTGAGGTCGTCGACCGCGACGACGGCGACCGACCGCCGCAGGTCCGCGAGCGAGCCGACGTGCTTGTAGAGGCTCGGGGTCGCGACCCCGGCCGCCGCGGCGACCTTCGCGAGGGACAGGTCGGCGAAGCCCTGCGGGCCGCCGTCGTCCACGACCCGCAGCGCGAGGGCCGTGACCGCCTCGCGGCTCAGGCCCGCCCTAGCCACGGGCGACCCAGCCGTGCGCACCCGCGGACGAGCGCAGGCCGTCGAGGAACGCGAGGGTCGCGGGTGCGACGACCTCGGGGGACTGGTGCTGCGGGTAGTGCCCGACGTCGGGCACCAGGTGGCCCTGCGCGCCGATCGACTCCTCGATCCAGGCGAGCTCGGCGGCCTGGTCCGAGAAGTCGGGGTCGAGCGACCCCATGAAGGCGATCGCGGGGGCCTCGACCTCGCGGAGGCGTGCCTCGACGGGTGCGTGCGTGAGGGCGAGCGCGAGGTCGCGGAAGCTGCGCAGGCGACCCGGCTCGCGCATCGAGGTGCGGAGCGCGGCGACGTGCTCGGCATGCCACGGGGCCTTGCGCCCCTTGGTCAGCGACGAGTAGAAGCCGGCCCACGCGGCCGCGCCCCAGGGGCGGGCCAGGGTGACCCGGTAGAGCCACCGGTTCGCCCGGGCGCGTGCGGCGCTCACGGCCGGGTCCCGCAGGAAGGGGCCGAGGAGGACGAGGCCCACGACGGCGTCGGGCTGCTCGGCGGCGGCCCAGGTCGCCGCCCCGGCTCCCATCGAGTTCCCGACCAGGACGGCGGGACCGCCCAGGTGCTCGACGAGCGCCACGAGGTCCTGGCCCGTCGCGACGTCGCCGTGCGTGCGGAAGGTCGTGTCGCTGTCGCCGTGGCCCCGCAGGTCGGTCACGGCGACGCGGTAGCCCGCGGCCACGAGCGGGGGCACGAGGTCGCGGTAGGTCGAGCGCAGGTCGCCCATGCCGGGGACGGCGACCACGAGCGGGCCCGTGCCGGTCACGGTGTACGCGATGCGCCCCTCGGGGCGGGGGAGGAACTCCACGGTCTGGTGAGTGCTCATAGCGTCTAGGCTAATGCCATTAGCCACGGGTGCGCAAGAGGGTCGCGCGGGTCGGTTCGTCGCCCTCGGCAGGAGAGCCCGTCAGCGTCGGCGGGCCGCCTCGAAGTGCCCCGCGTCGTCGCGCCGTTCCTCGGCCCGCACCACGTGCACGACCGCGTTGATGAGTGCCAGGTGCGTGAACGCCTGCGGGAAGTTCCCCAGGTGCCGGCCCGAGTGCGGGTCGATCTCCTCCGCGTACAGGTCGAGCTCGCTCGCGAACGACAGCAGCCGCTCGCACAGCACGCGCGCCCGGTCGAGCTCGCCGACCTCGACCAGCGCGGACACCAGCCAGAACGAGCAGATCGTGAACGTCCCCTCCTCGCCCGAGAGCCCGTCGTCGGTCTCGTCGGTGCGGTACCGGAGCACGAGCCCGTTGACCGTGAGCTCGCTCGCGATCGCGTCGACCGTCGCGACCACGCGCGGGTCGTCGGGCGGCAGGAACCGCAGGAGCGGGACGAGCAGCAGAGACGCGTCCAGGGCGTCGGCGCCGTAGCGCTGGACGAGCACGCCCCGCGAGTCGACCCCGTGCTCGAGCACGTCGGCCCGGATCTCGTCGGCGACGGCCTGCCACTGGTCGGCGTAGTCGGGCTCGTCGTACATCCGGGCCAGCCGGGCACCGCGGTCGAGCGCGACCCAGCACATGACCTTGGACGACGTGAAGTGCTGGGGCTCGCCGCGGATCTCCCACAGCCCCCGGTCGGGCTCGTGCCAGTGCGCGGCCGCCTCCTCGACCTGGGCCTTGAGGACGGGCCACAGCGACTCGGGCAGCTGCTCGCGCGACTTGGCATGCAGGTACACCGAGTCGAGCACCGCTCCCCACATGTCGTGCTGCTGCTGGTCGTAGGCGGCGTTCCCGAGCCGGACGGGCCGCGCGTCGTCGTACCCCGCGAGGTGGTCGAGCGTGCTCTCGGTCAGCTCGGTCTCGCCCCCCACGCCGTACATGATCTGGAGCTCGCGCCCGTCGCGGCAGACGTCGTGCACGAACGCGAAGAAGTCGTCGGCCTCGCGGTCGAGACCCAGCGTGTACAGGCCCCACAGCGCGAACGTCGAGTCGCGCACCCACGCGTAGCGGTAGTCCCAGTTGCGCTCGCCCTGGGGCGCCTCGGGAAGGGACGTGGTCGCGGCGGCGAGCAGCGCCCCGGTCGGTGCGTACGTGAGCCCCTTGAGCGTGAGCGCGCTGCGCTGGAGGTACGAGCGCCACGGGTGGTCGGGGAAGACGCCCTGCGTGATCCAGTCGCGCCAGTACTGCTCGGTGCGGCCCATGGCGTCGGCGGCCTCGGGCCAGGTCCCGGGCGTCGGGCGGTCCGACCACGACAGCGTCACGTACGCGGTCTCGCCCGCGCTCATGCGCGTGCGACCCTGCGCGCGACGGTCCTCGATGCCGAGCCGCAGGCTGCCGCTCAGGCGCAGGTCCGGGCTCGCCGTGAGGGGCGAGCGGGTCACGAGCGTGCTGTACGTGGGCCCCTCGTACTCCCACCGGGCGGCCTCGCGCCCGTAGTCCGGGAGCGGTTCGCACACGACCTCGACGTCCACCGTGCCGTTGACGCACACGATCGTGCGCAGCAGCATGTGCTCGGCGTCGCAGTCCGTGGGCGTGCGCCGGTGCGTCCGCGAGCGTTCGTCGACGTTGTGCCAGGGCCCCATGAGCATCGCGTCGCGCACGACGAGCCAGCCCGTGGGCGTCTGCCACGTCGTCTCGAGCACGAGCGTGCCCGGCACGTAGCGGCGGGCCGCGGGCACCCGTGCACCGTAGGGTCCCACGCGGAACGAGCCCGCCCCCCGGTCGAGCACGGCCGCGAAGATGCTGGGCGCGTCGGGGCGCGGCACGCACATCCACTCGATCGCGCCGCTCGGGGCCACGAGCGCGTTGCACTCGCAGTCGGACAGGAACGCGTACTCCGCGATCCCGGGGAACGCCGAGCGTCGCCCGCTCGGCACCTGGGCGCCGCCCGCGTGCGTCACGGGCGAGTCGAGCCCGTCGCCCGCGTCGACCGGCCGGGCGGAGTCGGCCGGGGCGAGCGGGGCGGCCGGGGGCGGGGCGTCCTGGGTGGTCTCGCGATCGGCACGCGGAGCGTTCATCCAGCCAGCGTGCGCCTCCGGGCGGCGGTTGTCAGGTGGAGCGGTGCCCGACGGCGGAGCGCACCCGGGAGCGCGCGGTGCGCTCCGTCGTCGGGCACGCGGGACGGGCGAGCCGGGCCCGCCGGTGAGGCGCGCCGCTTAGGCTTGTTCTCGAAACCCTGCACTCCCACCGAGAGGTAGCACCATGAGCACGCAGCTCCCCACCGCGTCCGGCACGTTCGGCGACAAGCCCGTCCTGACGTTCCCCGAGGGCGGCGCCCCCGCCGGCCTCCAGGTCCAGGTCCTCGAGGAGGGCAGCGGCCCGGTCGTCACCGCAGGCCGCACCATCGTCGTGAACTACCTGGGTCAGGTCTGGGACGGCGACATCTTCGACACCTCGTACGACCGCGGCCAGACCATCTCGTTCCCCATCGGGACCGGCGCGGTCATCGGCGGCTGGGACAAGGGCCTCGTGGGCCAGAACGTCGGATCGCGCGTCCTGCTCTCGATCCCGCCGGAGCACGGCTACGGCATGCGCGGCGTCCCCCAGGCGGGCATCGGCGGCACGGACACGTTGGTCTTCGTGGTGGACGTCGTCGGGGTCCAGTGACCTCGACCTCACGCGACTGACGGGCCGGGGCCCTCAGGTTCTCACCGGGCGACGCTGCGCGTCACCGTGAACTTGGGGCCCCGGCCCGCCTGCGTCGTGGGGCCCACCGCGCGCTCGAGCGCGGGGCGGTAGCGCAGGTGCGAGTTGTAGACCGTCCACAGCTCGCCGCCCGGGCGCAGCACGCGCCCCGCGGCCGCGAACATGCGGTGCGCGACGCCCGTGCTCAGGGCGGCGCCCTGGTGGAAGGGCGGGTTGCACAGCACGACGTCGGCGCTGCGTTCCGCGAGCGAGGAACCCACGTCGTCGCGCACCACGCGCACCCGCTCGCCCACACCGCCGGCCACAGCCGTCGCTCGGGCCGAGCGCACCGCGGCCTCCGACTGGTCGGTCGCCACGACCACGGCGTCCGGGCGCGAGCGCGCGAACGACACCGCGAGGATGCCCGTGCCGCAGCCCAGGTCCACGGCGTCGCGCGCGTCGGGCGAGACCCGGTCGAGGAAGCCCAGGAGGTAGCGCGTGCCGATGTCGAGGCTCGCACCCGCGAACGCCGCCCCGTACGCGACCACGTCGAGGTCGAGCTCCGCCAGGTGCTCGGTCACGGGATAGGTGAGGCCGACGCCGGGACGGGGCCCGCGCGCCACCAGGACGCGCGACTTCTGCCGAGCGAGGCTCGCCCGCACGTCCGTGAAGGACTCGGCCAGGACGTCGTTCATGGTCGGGGTCATGTGCTTGAGGCGGCCACCGGCGAGCACCACCACGTCCGGCGCGGCGAAGCGCGCCACGTGCTCCGCGACGTCGCGCAGCGCGGCGAGCGAGCGCGGGAGCTGGAGCAGGACGACGCGCGCGCCCCGCAGCAGGTCCTCGCCGAGCGGGAGGTGGGTGAAGGTGGCAGTCAGTCCCGCCTGGCCGTGGACCGTCGCCTCGTGCGCGTTCCGGTCGAGCGCGAGCTCGCTCGTCAGCGCGTCCTGGTGGACCCGGATCCCCGTGAGCCCGTGCGCGACCGCGGCACCCAGGGTCAGCGCCCCGAACCGGTCGTCGATCACGACGACCTCACCCGGGCCGCTCGCAGCCAGGGCGCTCGCCGCCTCGTCGAGCAGCAACCGGTCCGTCGCGTCGACCGCGACGAGCGGAGGGTCTGCCGCGCCGCCGCGCGGGTGAGCGGGATCGTCGTCGGGCGAGAAGCGCTCGAGCCCCGCGAGCAGCCGGTCGAGGGCGGCCTGGTCCCGGAGCGCCGCGGCGTCAGGCTGTGCGGCGCGGCCTGGGCCGGCCGGGCCGTCGGACGGGACGGAGCTGCGGGGAAGTCGTTCGTCGGAAGTGGGGGAGGGCACGGGACAAGTCTGCCCTGCCCCGTGGTGCCCGGCGTCAGCGCAGGTGGGTGGCCGCGGCCTCGCGGACGGCGGTCGCGACCCTGTCGAGCGTGGGTGAGTGCAGGCGCCACTGCTGCCAGTACTGCGGCACGGTCAGGCTCGCTGCGTCGTCGAACCCCACGAGCAGGCCCGCCGCCTCCGGCTCCCGGCTCTGGAGGTCCGGCAGCATGCCCCAGCCCATGCCGAGCTCGACCGCGCGCAGGAACTCGTGCGAGGCCGGGACGTGGTGGCGCGGGCCGCCCGCGCGCCCGCCCAGGTAGCGGTCCTGGAGGTCGTCCTTGCGGTCGAACACGAGGACGGGCGCCGCTGCGAGTGCGGCGGCCGTGGGGCCGTCGGGGAACCAGCGCTCGACGAACGCCGGGCTCGCGAACGGGCGGTAGCGCATCCGGCCCAGCCGCGTCGAGCGGCAGCCGGGGACGGCCTCGGCGACCGACGTGATCGTGGCGACGGCCTTCCCGTCCCGCAGGAGGTCGATCGAGTGGTCCTGGTCCTCGCGCAGGATCTCCAGCCGGGCCCAGGCCGAGGCCTCGGCGAGCACGGGAAGGGCCCAGGTCGTCAGGGCGTCGCCCGTGATGACGAGCGTGAGCTCGGGGGTGTCTCCCTCGGCCAGGTCGAGCTCGGCCAGGACCTCGGCGTGCTGGAGGGCGAGCCGGCGTGCGTGGCGCACGAGCACCTCGCCCGGCGCCGTGAGCGTCGCGGGCCGTCCCCGGCGCACCAGCACCTGGCCCACGGCGGCCTCGAGCGCGCGCATGCGCTGGCTGATCGCGGACGGGGTCACTCCGAGCTGCTGCGCGGCGGCCTCGAACGTGCCCGCGGTCGCGATCGCGTCGAGCGTCCGGAGCTGGTCGGCCTGAAGATCCACCATGAGCAGATCTTAAGGTTCTGCAGAAACATTCGCTGTACTGAACCGCTGGCCCTGCCTACCGTGGAGGACGTGACCACCCTCGCGCCCCTGCTCGCCGGCCTCGGCACCGGACTGTCCCTGATCGTCGCGATCGGGTCGCAGAATGCGTTCGTCCTGCGGCAAGGGCTGCGGCGCGAGCACGTCCTGCCCGTGGTCCTGGTGTGCGCGCTGTCGGACCTGGTGCTCATCGCCGCGGGCGTCGCCGGCCTGGGCGTCCTCGTCTCGAACGCCCCCGTGCTGCTCGCGGTCGTGCGCTGGGGCGGGGCCGCGTTCCTGCTCGTCCTGGCGGTCCAGGCTGCCCGGCGCGCGCTGCGCCCCGCGGCCCTCGAGGCGGCCGAGGGTGGGCTGCGGATGTCGGTGGGTGCCGCCGTCGGGACCGCGCTCGCCCTCACGTGGCTCAACCCGCACGTCTACCTCGACACGGTCCTGCTGCTCGGCTCGCTCGCGGCAGCGTACGGGGAGAGCGGGCGCTGGGTCTTCGGCATCGGGGCCGGGATCGCGAGCCTCGTCTGGTTCACGGCGCTGGGCTTCGGGGCGCGTGTGCTCGCGCCGCTCTTCGCGCGCCCGGTCGCGTGGCGCGTGCTCGACGGCGGGATCGCGCTCGTCATGGCCGTGCTCGCGGTCGTGCTCGTCGTGCGCTGACGGGTCGGCTCGCGGTGCCGAGCACGAGGTTGCGGTCGCTGTGACGGGTTCGGCGACCGCAACCTCGTGCTCGGGTGCGCGCAACCTCGTGCTCGGCGCCCGGGGGCCACGGACGGCCGCGGTGCTCGGCGGGCCCCGTCGTCTGGCACGCTGGGCGCGTGGACGAACAGAGCACCGAGACACCGGCCCGCGTGGAGATCACCTACTGCACGCAGTGCAACTGGCTGCTGCGTGCGGCATGGCTCGCGCAGGAGCTGCTGACGACGTTCGGGACCCGGCTCACCGAGGTCGCGCTGGTACCCGGCACGGGCGGGATCTTCCAGGTCCGCGTGGGCGACGAGCTCGTGTGGGACCGCAAGGAGAAGAAGGGCTTCCCCGAGGTCCCGGTGCTCAAGCGGATCGTGCGCGACCGAGTGGCCCCCGGCCTCGCGCTCGGTCACACCGACCGCGCCGGGGGCGCCTCCTAGCCGCTGCCTCCGGGCCGCTCAGACGACGCGAGGCGTCACTCGGCCGCTGCGGCCTTGTGCTCGGCCTCGCGGTTCGCGCGCGCGACCTTCTTGGCCTTCTTGAGGTCGCGCTCCTTGATGCGCTCCTCCTCGGCGCGGACCTCGGCCTGGATGGTGCGCTCGCGCTCGAGCCACGCCGGCGGGTCCTCACGGAGCTCGTTGATCTGCTCGGTGGTCAGTGCTTCCTCGACGCCGCCGCGGGCCAGGCCCGCGATCGAGACGTTCAGGCGACCGGCGACGACGGGTCGCGGGTGGGGTCCGTTGCGACGGAGCTCGACGAGCCACTCGGGCGGGTTGGTCTCCAGCTCCTCGAGCTGGCCGCGCGTGATGGTCCCCTCCTGGAACTCCTGGGGAGTGGCGGGAAGGTACACCCCGAGCTTCTTCGCCGCGGTAGCGGGCTTCATGGTCTGGGAGGAGTGCGGGGTGCTCATGGTCCCAGGGTATCGGTCCCGGCCGCGGTTCCTCGTCCCGGGGGCGGCTAGTGTTGTCGGGTGGAAGAGACTGCGCGCAGCGCCGAGCACGAGGCCGAGCAACCGGCCGAGGACGTATCCGACGCGCAGGCCCCCGGCTTCCGCCTGGCCTACGTCCCCGGCGTCACCCCGTCCAAGTGGGTGCGGACGTGGATCGACCGCGTCCCCGACGTGCGCATCGAGGCGCTCGCGGTGCCGTCCGCGCAGGTCGAGGCCCTCCTGCTCGACGGCGGGGCGGACGTCGCGATCCTGCGTCGCCCCGTGCGCAGCGAGGACCTGAGCCACATCGCGATGTACACCGAGGTGCCCGTCGTCGTCGTGCCGCGCGACCACGTCTTCGCGGCGCTCGAGAGTGACGAAGCGCTCACCGTGGCCGACCTCGCCGACGAGGTGCTCCTGCACCCGCTCGACGACGTCCTGGGCTGGGCGGAGGCCTCCGACGGCGCAGCCGCGGACGACGACCGGCTCGCGCTGCCCGGCAAGCCTGCGCGCGAGCGTCCGACCACGACGGCCGACGCGATCGAGCTGGTCGCCGCGGGGATCGGGCTGCTGGTCGTGCCGCAGTCGCTCGCGCGGCTGCACCACCGCAAGGACCTGACGTACCGGACGCTCGGCGACGGCCCCGAGGCCCCGGTCGCGCTGGGGTGGGTCACCGAGGACAAGACGGACCTCGTCGAGGAGTTCATCGGCATCGTGCGCGGGCGCACCGCGAACAGCTCGCGAGGCGTGGCGGGCCCGACGCCCCCCACGCCCGAGGCGAGCAAGAAGAAGGACGGGCGTTCGTCGTCGGGCGGCAAGAGCGGTGCAGGTGCCAAGGGGTCCCGGGCCACGAGCGCCGCCGCGCGCAGCGGCGCCAAGCAGGCCCCGAGCGGCGGCAAGAAGTCCGGCAAGTCTGTCGCCAAGCGCCTCGGCAAGTCGCAGTCGATGAAGGGCCGCAAGAAGGGGCGCTGACGTCGGTGCGCGCCGCGCGCGGGCGGCTCAGCGCCCGCCCGTGACGAACACGTCGAACAGCTCCGGGTGGTGCGCGTGCACCAGCACCGCGAACACGATCGCGTCGAACAGCAGGTGCACGCACACCACGTACGTGAGCGACTTGGTGCGCGCGAAGATCCAGCCCTGGACCAGCGCGAACGGGATCGTCAGGAGCGGCCCCCAGCTGCGGTAGCCGAGCTCCCACAGAAACGACACGAACACGGTCGCCTGCAGGAGGTTCGCGGGCCACAGCGCGAAGTGGCGGCGCAGCAGCGCGAACACGACGCACACGAAGAAGAGCTCGTCCCAGATCCCCACGGCGTTGACACCCACGAAGAGTCGCGCGATCTCCTGCGGCGTCTCGATCGGGGGCCAGTTCTGGTACGAGCCCGACCCGATGAAGTACGCGGGCAGGATCAGGTAGCCCGCGACCAGGACGACGAGCAGGTACACGATCTGGGTCCGGTTCCAGCGCCTGCCCGTGCGCACGGGGAACCTGATCGCGTCGTCGCGGTAGACATAGCGCGAGACGGCCCACGGCACGAGCACGGCGAGCGAGAGCACCACGGCGAAGCGCGCGATCCCTGCGTCGCTCAGGTCGGCAGCGAGCGGGATGCTGCTGATGATCGCCATGCCCGTCGCGATCAGGAGCAGGTCGCGCCCGAGCCGCCGGTCGACCACGAGCCCCAGCGCCACGCCCGCGACGAGCGGGAGGTAGCCCAGCGGGCGGACGTGCACCGCGAACAGCAGGACCGCCGACCCGCACACGAGCGCCGCGGCGAGGAGCCGCCAGGCGACGCGCAGAGCAGTGTCGGCCGGGGCGGCGCTGCGGGCTGCGGTCACGCGCCCCACGATGCCACGGCCGCGCTCGTGAAGGCGGGGTGAGGGCCGCGCGAGGGTTGCCGGGAGGTCGCCCGGTCCGACCGTGGGCGGATGTTCATCCTCCGTTCACCTCCGTACCATTCCGGGGTGAAGTCCCCCAGATCGCCCCTCCTCCTGGCCCTGCTCTGGCTGCTCGCGGCCGCTGTGATCGTTCCGTCGCTGCTGCTCCTGAGGGGTCCGAGCACCGACCTCTACCTCGCGGTGACGGCCCGCACCGCAGACCTGCCAGGGGTCGAGCTCATCGCCGAGGTGGGGGTCGTCGTGCTCGCCCTGCTGTGGGTGCTCGCGGCCTGGCAGGCTCGCGGGGCGGGGCTCGTCGCGGTCGCGACCGCCGTCGTCGGGGGCGCGGGCGCCGTGCTGGCGTACGCGACGTCCGAGGTCGCCAAGACGATCGTCCAGCAGCCCCGCGGCTGCTGGGAGCTCATCGAGATCGCACACTGCCCCGTGGCAGGCGACTGGTCGTTCCCGAGCAACCACACGACCATCGCGTTCGCGCTCGGGACCGCCGTGGTCCTCACGGCGCTCGCGACGGGCCGCGCCCGCGGGGGAGTCGTGGACTCCCTCTTCGGCACGACGACGGCGCTCCGGTTCCGGCGCGCCCGTCGCCTCCCGCCGCACCGGGCCATGGTCGTCGCGCCGGTCGTCCTCGCGGTCGTCACGGGCGCGGCGCGCGTGGTGCAGGGCGTCCACTACCCGCACGACGTCGTCGCCGGTGCGACGGTCGGTGTGTGCGTCGTCGTCGCGGTCGTCCTGGCGCTGAGGGGGCCGGCGGCTGCGGGGCTCGGTGTGCTGTGCCGCAACGAGGCGGTGTGCCGGCTGGTGCTGGCGCCGGGGGTTCGTGGCGAGGGTGGCGTGCGACGGGGCTGACGCTGAGCCGACCGGCCGAGAAGTGAGTAGGTGCCCCTGATCCGACCGGATCAGGGGCACCTGCTCACTTCTCGGCGAGACCGTCCAGCCTGGCGGGGCCGTTCAGACCGGCCAGGGCGCGCAGCCCACCGTCACGCCGCGTCGGGGAACGGGATCCCCGTCGTCGCGTGGCAGCGGTAGCCGTTGGGGTTCTTGTCGAGGTACTGCTGGTGGTAGTCCTCGGCGTAGTAGAACGTGCGGCCCTCGGCCGGCGCGACCTCTGTGGTGATGGGGTCGAGCCCGCGTGCGGTCAGCACCTTCTGGTACCGCGCCTCGGTCTCGCGGACCGCGGCCTCCTGCTCGGGCGTCGTCCAGTAGACCGCCGAGCGGTACTGGGTGCCGACGTCGTTGCCCTGCCGGTAGCCCTGCGTGGGGTCGTGGCGCTCCCAGAAGATCTTGAGGAGCTCCTCCTCGCTCACGACCGACGGGTCGTAGGCCACGAGCGCGGTCTCGGTGTGCCCTGTGCGCGCGGTGCAGACCTCCTCGTACGTGGGGTTCGGCGTGGTGCCACCCATGTAGCCGACGGCCGTCGAGATCACACCCGGCACCTGCCAGAAGATCTCCTCGGCTCCCCAGAAACAGCCCATCGCGAGGTACAGCACGCGCGTGCCCTCGGGCCACGGGCCCGTGATCGAGGTCCCGAGGACCGTGTGCGGGCGGGCCACGGGGAGCACGGGCTGGTCCCGCCCGGCGAGCGCCTTCTCGGGCGCGACCATCTGGGTCTTCATCGAGGACCCGAACAACGACTCGAACATCTTTACCTCCACCTGTTGCCGACACCTGGGCAACACCTCGTCGCCGCCCGCTGTTCCCCGGGAGCCTCCTGCCGATCGGCCGTGGGTGAAATGCACACGTCCGCTCTCCGAGAACCGTCGTGTTCGGCAGGAACACGCGCCGTCAGGGCACGTAGGCTCACAGGATGAGCAGCGCGAGCACTCCCTCCCACCCCGACTGGTCGAGCACCGGCTTCGCGACCCGCGCCATCCATGCGGGACAGGACCCGGACGCGACGACGGGGGCCGTCGTGCCCCCGATCTACCAGGTCTCCACCTACAAGCAGGACGGCGTCGGCGGTCTGCGCGGGGGGTACGAGTACTCCCGGTCCGCGAACCCGACCCGCACCGCGCTCGAGGAGGCGCTCGGCGCCGTCGAGACGCCTGCCGGGGCTGCGCAGGCGCGCGGCTTCGCGTTCGCCTCGGGCCTCGCCGCGGAGGACACGCTCCTGCGGGCGACGCTGCGCCCGGGTGACCACGTCCTGGTGCCCGACGACGCGTACGGAGGCACGTACCGCCTGGTCGCCCGGGTCTTCGGCCCGTGGGGGATCGAGCACACGGCCGTGGACCTCACCGACCTCGACGCCGTGCGAGCCGCGGTCCAGCCTGGGCGCACCAAGGTCCTGTGGGTCGAGACCCCGACCAACCCGCTGCTCGGCATCAGCGACATCGCTGCGCTCGCACAGGTCGCGCACGAGCACGGCGCGACCCTCGTGGTCGACAACACCTTCGCGACGCCCTACCTGCAGCAGCCCATCGCCCTGGGGGCGGACGTCGTCGTGCACTCGACGACCAAGTACATCGGCGGGCACAGCGACGTCGTCGGGGGAGCGCTCGTCGTGGCGGACGGCGCCGAGCTCCCGGGCGACCTCGTCTCGCCCGCGGGCACGCGCGGCCTGGCCGACGCGGTCGGCTTCCACCAGAACTCCTCGGGGGCGGTCGCCGGGCCGTTCGACGCGTGGCTCACGCTGCGCGGCCTCAAGACGCTCGCGGCGCGCATGGACCGGCACGCGGCCAACGCGGCCGCGGTCGCAGAGTTCCTCGAGACGCACCCCGCGGTGACCCAGGTCATCTACCCGGGCCTGGCGTCGCACCCGGGGCACGAGCTCGCGACGCGGCAGATGCGCGGGTTCGGCGGCATGGTGTCCTTCCGCGCCGGGAGCGAGGAGAAGGCGCTCGCGGTCTGCGCCCGCACCCAGGTGTTCACGCTCGCGGAGTCTCTCGGCGGTGTCGAGTCGCTGATCGAGCACCCCGGTCGCATGACGCACGCGTCGGTCGCGGGCTCGGCCCTCGAGGTCCCTGACGACCTCGTGCGCCTGTCGGTCGGTATCGAGGACGCAGCAGACCTGATCGCGGACCTCGCGCGGGCTCTCGCGTGAGCGCGGCATCGCGCAAGGGCCGTGCGGCCCAGGCGGGCGCTCCCCGCCCGACGGCGTCGTCCGCCCCCGCAGGTGCGGTCGCCTCGGCGGGCACGTCGGGGACGAACCCACGGGGCGGCAAGCCGTTCGGTGCGGAGGCCGTCCCGCCGTCGATCCAGACCGCCGCGGCGTGGTCGTGGCGTCTCCTCCTGATCGGCGCGCTCGTCGCCGCGAGCCTCTACGTCACGGCGCTGTTCAAGGTGATCGTCGTCCCGGTCGCGATCGCGCTGCTCCTCACGGTCCTGCTCACGCCGGTCCGCAGCTTCCTCCAGCGGCACCTGCGCTTCTCGCGCGGGCTGGCCTCGATCTCGGCCCTCCTCGGTTTGCTCGCGGTGGTCGCCGGGCTCGTCACGGTCGCCGGCAGCACGATCGTGAGCGGCATCGCCGAGCTCAAGGACAAGGCGATCGACGGCTTCAACGAGTTCATGGACTGGCTGGAGGCCGGCCCGTTCGGGATCGGCGTCGAGCAGATCAACGGGTACCTGAAGGAGCTCGAGGGCTTCATCAGCTCGAGCCAGGACAGCATCGTGTCGGGCGCGCTCGGTGCGGCCACGACGGTCGGCCACGTGGCCGCGGGGGCCGTGATCGCCCTGTTCTGCACGTTCTTCTTCCTGCTCGACGGACGAACCATCTGGTCCTGGTGCGTGGGGCTGTTCCCGGCGCGCTCGCGGTTCACGATCCACCAGGCCGGGCGCCGCGGCATCGTCACGCTGTCCGCCTACGCCCGGACGCAGATCCTCGTCGCCCTCGTCGACGCCGTCGGTATCGGTGTCGGTGCGGCCTTCTTCGTGCCGTCGCTCGCGCTGCCGCTCGGCATCCTCGTGTTCGTCGGGTCGTTCATCCCGATCGTCGGAGCGGTCGTGACGGGCGCGGTCGCCGTGCTGGTCGTGCTGGTCGCGAACGGGTGGGTCGCGGCGCTCATCATGCTGGGCATCGTGCTCGCGGTCCAGCAGATCGAGAGCCACGCGCTCCAGCCGTTCCTCATGGGGCACGCGGTCTCGCTGCACCCGGTCGCGGTGCTGCTCGTGGTCGCCGCGGGCGGGTTCGCGGCGGGCATCGTCGGCGCCCTGTTCGCGGTGCCGCTCGCAGCCCTGATCAACACCGTGGTCCTGTACTTCAACGGGCACGACAAGTTCCCCGACCTCGGGACCGACGACACCCTCGTCATCCGCGGCAAGCCCGCGGTGCCGGTCATGATCCGTCGCGCCGAGGCCGACCTCGCGGACGACGAGAGGGTCCCGGCCTCCTCGACCACCGCGGGTCGCCGGCGCACCCGCCTGGGGCGTGCGACGCCGTCGGGCACCGGGACGAGCACGGGCGGGGACGCGTGACCCTCGCTCAACCCGCCGTGACCCTCGACAGCATCCGCGACGCCGCCCGCATGCTCGACGGCGTCGCCTACCGGACCCCCGTCCAGACGAGCCGCGCGATCAGCCAGGTCGCGGGTGTGCCCGTGGTCCTCAAGTGCGAGAACCTCCAGCGCGCCGGCTCCTTCAAGATCCGGGGCGCGTACATCCGCATGGCCCGGCTCACCCCCGCGGAGAAGGCACGCGGTGTCGTCGCGGCGAGCGCCGGGAACCATGCCCAGGGCGTCGCGTTCGCGGCGGGGCTGCTCGGTATCCAGGCCGTGGTCTACATGCCGGTCGACGCCGCGCTGCCCAAGGTCGCCGCGACGCGCGAGTACGGCGCCGAGGTGCGTCTCGTCGGCGTCGACGTCGACGAGACGCTCGCGGCCGCGAAGGCCGAGGCCGAGCGCACGGGCGCGGTCTTCATCCACCCGTTCGACCACCCCGACGTCGTCGCGGGCCAGGGCACGCTCGCGCTCGAGATCCTCGAGCAGGTGCCCGACGTCCGCACCGTCGTCATGCCGCTCGGCGGCGGCGGCCTGGTCGCGGGCGTCGCGGCGGCCATGGCCGAGGCCGCGCCGCACGTCAAGGTCGTGGGGGTCCAGGCGGCGCGCGCCGCGGCGTACCCGGGCTCGCTCGCGGCAGGGGTCCCGACGACGTCGCTCGCCCGCTCGACCATGGCCGACGGCATCGCGGTGGGCACCCCGGGACCCGTGCCGTTCTCGATCGTGTCCGAGCTCGGTCCCGAGGTGCGCACCGTGACCGAGGACGAGCTGTCCCGGGCGCTGCTGATGATCACCGAGCGGGCCAAGCTCGTCGTCGAGCCGGCGGGGGCCGCGGGGGTGGCCGCGCTGCTGGCCGACCCGACCGGGTGGGAGGGCCCCGTCGTGGTGATCCTGTCCGGGGGGAACATCGACCCGCTGGTGCTGCTGCGCGTGCTGCGGCACGGGCTCGCGGCCGCGGGCCGGTACATGCAGATGCAGGTCCTGCTCGACGACCGGCCCGGGGCCCTCGCGCAGATGCTCGACGTGATCGCGGGGGTCGGCGGCTCGATCATGCACATCGACCACGACCGTACCGACGTGCACCTCGCGATCGGCGAGGCCTGGGTGCGCATGCAGGTCGAGACCAAGGGGCAGGAGCACTGCGAGGCGCTCGTGGCGCAGCTGCGGGGAGCCGGGTACCGGGTCCTGACGGGCTGAGCGGCCTGGGGCGGCGGGAGGGCCCTGGGCCCGGGCGCCCGACGCCGAGATGCGGCTATCGGGGGTCGAATCGCCGATTCGACCCCCGATGGCCGCATCTCGCGGGTGGTGGTCATGCGTCGGCGCACGGCTTCTGGGCTGGACGGGTGCTGAGGCGAGCCGGCGACCGCGGGCTGACGGGTCGAGGGGACGGTCAGCGCCGAGCGACGACGATGCGGGCGCGCACAGGGGTGTCGGGAGCGTCGGCGAGCCGACCGAGGTCCACACCCTGGTCCCCGAACGCGGTGATCAACCGCCCGCAGGTCGCTTTCCACGCGGTGAGCACGTCGTGCGAGTAGAGGACGACCACTCTCCAGCCGAGCCGTTCGATGTTCTCCCTGCGGGCGACGTCGCTGCACATCTGGTGCTGGGACGAGTAGTGGTGTGCGCCGTCGTACTCGATCGCTATGCGCGCCTGCGGCCAGCACATGTCTGGACGCGCGACCCACTGGTCCTCCGCGAGCAGGTCCGCCCCGACGACCGGGCACGGGAAGCCCGAGGCGACCAGCAGGAGCCGGACCCGCGTCTCCATGGGCGAGTCGACGAAGGATCGGGCGGCAGACAGCGCAGTCCGCAGGTCACGCCGCCCGCGACCGCCGACGAACCAGGACAGCGCGCGCTCCAGTGCGAGGCGGGTGGTGGCCGGGTGACGCAGCGCGAGGACCGCGTCGGTCAGGACGACGAGTTCCTCGCGCGTCAGGCGGTCTCCGGCGTCCGTGCCCGTCATGCTGCCGAGGTCCAACCAGGTGCGGGCGGGGACAGTCACCGGGAGCCCTCGGTGCCGGAAGGTCTGCTGGGCGAGCACTCCCGAGTGCCCGACGAGCAACGCCGCGTCGCGCGAGCGCGACCCAGGGCTGCTGGAGACGTGCAACCGCTCGGTCGGCTGATGGTGAGCAGGCAGGGGCAGCCCCAGGAGAGCGGCCGCCGTGAGGTGCGAGAACGCGTCCCCGGCCCGGAAGGTCAGGGCGACGGCGCGGCAGAGTGCGTCGAGATCGTTCGCGGACCCGGCCGCCATGCGGACCCCGCGGACCGGCGTGTGCAGCGCGGGGTGGCGCAGCTGGTCGCGTGTGCACCCGGCCGCGCAGGCGTCGGCCACGAGGAACGGGGTGGGCGGCAGCGGGACGAGAGCAGCGGGCACGGGAAGATGCTCGCAGATCTCGGTGCCCTCGTGGAGGCGGGGCCCGGTACCTGTGGACAACTGTCGGACCCTTGCCGGTCGGGCGCTTGCCCGGCCCGGCGGGCGGTTGCCTGGCCCGGCCCGCACCCAGCCCGCACTGGCGGACCGGGCCCGAGGGGGATCGAGATGCGGCTATCGGGGGTCGATTCGCCGATTCGACCCCCGATAGCCGCATCTCGACGGAGAGTGGGCAGGGAGGCGGCACCGGGGAGCGAGGGCGGGAGGGTCCGGACCGGCGCGCGACGACGCAGCCGGCCGTCGGCAGCGCCGTCTGGTCCGGCCCGCGCCCCGCGACCGCGTCGCACCCGGCACGTCGTGCCGGTGTGCCGGTGGGCCGAGCGTTTCCTGTCCGGCGGCGCGCCCCCCCGGGGACGCACGACGGCCCCGGGACCGTGGGGTTGCCGGGGCGTCGTGGGTGCGTCGAGCCGACTCCGTCCGGAGCAGCGACGCCGGTGTGTCGCTGGGTCAGGCCTGGAACGGCTTGGCGGCGAGGATCTCGACCGCGATCTCGTTCCCGTTGGGAGCCGTGTAGGAGACCTTGTCGCCGATCGAGGTGCCGTTGATCGCGGCGCCCATCGGGGACGTGGGGGAGTAGACCCGGATGTCCGTGCCGCCGGCGATCTCGCGCGAGCCGAGCAGGAAGGACATCTCCTCGCCGGCCACGTTCGCGGTCACGACCATGCCGGGCTCGACCTTGCCGTCGTCCGGCGGCGTGCCGATCTGCACGTTGCGGAGCTTCGCGGTGAGCTCGCGGATGCGGGCCTCGTTCTTGGCCTGCTCCTCGCGGGCGGCGTGGTAGCCGCCGTTCTCCTTGAGGTCGCCCTCGTCGCGGGCGGCGGCGATGCGCTCGGCGATGTCGGTGCGGCCAGCACCGGACAGGTGAGCCAACTCGGCCTGAAGCCTGTCGTGTGCCTCCTGGGTCAGCCAGGTGACGCTGGTCTCGGTCACGGTTCGCTCCTTCCTTTCCTTGCGTTCTGGCGGCCGTCGTCTGTGGACGCGGCCGCACAGGGGGAGGCAGTGTGTGCGGGTGAGGGCGACTCCGCTGCCTGCCCGTGGTGGTGGCGCCGGTCGGTGACCGACGCCGCGTGGCGGGTTTCGCTGGTCCTGAAGCTTCTGGGGCAGCGTGAATCCCTCAGGATACCAAATGTCCGCTGCATCACACCGTTCCCTGCCCCCGGCAGACCTCCGTGGTCTGCCCCGCGACCCGTCGTGGGACGCCTCCGAACCGTTGCGGGCGGCTCCGCCCGCGGTCCCATCCTTGCACTGCTTGCGGAGCAGGTGCCAGGACCTCGTGCGAGGTCGTGTGACGGAGGTCTTCGGACAGCGCCCCGGACGTGCTTCGACCCCGTGCCGGCCGCCGGACCTCGGTCCGCGGCGCAGCCACGACCGGGCTCGCGCTCGTGCCCGGCGTCCGCACGCGGTGGCGACGAGGGGAGGCCGGGCAGCTCGCCACTGGCCCCTCGGGACACCTGCCCCTAGACCCAGGGACGCTCGCCGTCAGGGCAGCGGGACGCAGCTCTCGACGATCCCGGTCGTGGCGAGCTCGGACGTCGCGACGCTCACGGTGTAGCGCCCCTCGAGCTTGTCGCTCGGCCCGACGACCACCGTGACGGTCCCGACCTGGGCGTAGCTCTCGGCCAACGCGTCGATGGTGCACTCGGCCTGGGTGCCGGGCTCCATGGAGACCTGGAACGTGACGTCGATCTGCTCGGAGCTGACGACCTTGAAGCCGAAGTCGTCGTAACGCACCGGGGTGGAGGCCTGCCCCAGCCCGATCCAGACGGTGATGCCGATCCCGACGAGCGCGGCAGCGGCGATGCCGGCGACGGCCAGGCGACGTCGGAGGGCCGTGGGCTCGGGGCCGTAGCGTCCCGCGGGGGGCCGCGGGCCCTCGCTGCGCGGCGCGAGGCCGATCGGGTTCTCGTCCTCGTCGAGGGCGTCTGGCCCGGGGTTCGGGGAAGTTCCCAGCGGGGGCGTGCTGTTCGTCATGGTCGATCGACGTCCAAGGGTTGGGTGGACTACCTGCTCGTGAGTCATCATTGTCTCTGAACTTCTCCATCTCGAAGTACCCCCAGGAGGACCTGTGACCGAATCGACGGCGCGCCCCACCGCAGGATCGGCGCCCGGGACGGTCGACCGCGCACCGCTGCGCCTCATGGCCGTCCACGCGCACCCCGACGACGAGTCGAGCAAGGGTGCCGCGACGTCGGCCCGCTACGCCGCGGAGGGCGTCGAGGTCCTCGTCGTGAGCTGCACGGGCGGCGAGCGCGGCGACGTGCTCAACCCGAGCTTCGGCGAGCTTCCTGCCACCGCAGAGGGCATGGCCGAGCTGCGGCGCGCCGAGATGGCGGCGGCCGCCAAGGCGCTGGGCGTGAGCCACCGCTGGCTGGGCTTCGTCGACTCGGGACTCCCGGAGGGCGACCCGTTGCCCCCGCTGCCCGAGGGCTGCTTCGCGCTCGTGCCGCTCGAGGAGGCCGCGGCGCCGCTCGTCGAGCTGGTCCGCGAGTTCCGTCCGCACGTGATCACGACGTACGACCCGAGCGGCGGCTACCCGCACCCGGACCACATCATGTGCCACAAGGTCGCGTTCGAGGCGTTCCACGCGGCGGGCGACCCGGAGCGCTACCAGGTCGAGGGCGGGGCGCCCGCTTGGGAGCCCGCCAAGCTCTACTACAACCACGACTTCTCGATGAACCGCATCCGCACGATCCACGAGGCCGTCGTGGACGCGGGGCTCGAGTCGCCGTTCAGCGACTGGGTCGAGTCGCGGGCCGCGCGCGAGATCCCCGAGCGCGAGGTCACGACGCGCGTCGAGGTCGCCCCGTACTTCCCGCAGCGCGACGCGGCGCTCATCGCGCACGCGACGCAGATCGACCCCGAGGGCTTCTTCTTCGCGATCCCGCGCGACCTCGAGGCCGACGTGTGGCCCTTCGAGGAGTTCGAGCTCGCCGAGTCGCGCGTCCCCACCACGCTCCCGGAGGACGACCTGTTCGCCGGCATCCGCACCGAGGAAGGTCTCGTATGAGCCCGACGCCGCAGCTCGCGGTCGATCTGTCGTCCCACCTGGCCGGAGGCCCCGGTTGGGCGGCCGGGGTGACCACCGAGACGACGCCGTCGCCCGCACCGACGACCGACGAGCTCCGACCGGGGCTCGAGCCGACCGACGTGTCGCCGGGCCTTCCCGGCTTCCTCACGATCTTCGCCGTGGCCCTCGCGTGCGTGGTCCTGTTCCTGTCGCTGACCAAGCAGCTGCGCAAGGTCCGCCACGACGAGCGGGGTGCCGGCAACGGGGGCGCGGCGGCGACGTCGGGCGGCGCCGCTGCGGCCGGGACGAGCACCACGGCCACGACGACCGACCCGGACCGTCGGGACGACGCGTCGGAGACCGGCACGGCCGGCGGCGACGCGGGCGCGAGCGACTCCGGGAGCAACGGCGGCAGCGACTCCGGCTCCAGCGGTGGCGACTCCGGCGGCGGCGGCGACTGACATGACGCAGACGCCGCACGGTCCGGTCCGGGTCACGATCGCCCAGATCGAGGTCTCGAACGACCACGCGGCGAACCTGCTCGTGGTGCGCTCGGCGTTCGCCGAGGCGCAACGGCTGCACGCTGACCTCCTGGTGCTCCCCGAGTACGCGTCGGGCTTCGATCCGCGCGGCGTGGGGATCGAGCACGCCGAGCCGCTCGACGGCCCGTTCGTCACGACGCTCCAGCGCTGGGCTGGCGAGACCGGGGTCGCTGTCATCGCGGGCACGACGATCCCGGGCTCACGGGCGCCGCTGGTCGGCGTGGCGGGACACGGTGGGACGTCGTCCTCGCACGGCTCGACACCCTCCGACGGCACAGCCGTGCGGGACCCGTCGGGCCTTCCGGACACCGCGGTCGACCCGGCGGGCGCCGCACGCGACGCGTCGACCAGCACGCCGGTCTCCACGGGGGCCGAGACGTCCGAGCGCCCTGTTCGCGCGGTGAACGCGGTCGTGGCGATCGACGCTCAGGGGCGGCTGTCCGGTGTCTACCGCAAGGTGCACCTGTACGACGCGTTCGGGCACCGTGAGTCGGACCGCCTGGAGCCGGGGCCTGCAGACGCGCCGCCGACGGTCCTGAGGGTCGGCAGCCTGACGTTCGGCGTCATGACCTGCTACGACCTGCGCTTCCCCGAGGCGGCCCGCCGCCTGGTCGACGCCGGGGCCGACGTCCTGGTCGTCCCGGCCGCGTGGGCCGCGGGCGACCTCAAGGCCGACCACTGGCGCACCCTGGCCCGCGCCCGCGCGATCGAGAACACGGCGGTCGTGCTCGCCGTCGGGCAGGCCGGGAAGGGCGTGACCGGGCGCTCGCTGCTCGTGGGGCCCGACGGTCAGGTCGGGCTCGAGCTCGACGAGCGAGCGGGACTGCGCACCGCCGACATCGACCCCGAGGCCCTGGCCGCGGTACGCCGGACGAACCCGTCGCTCGCGAACCGGCGCTACGCCGTCGTGCCGGCTGCCGACCAGCCGTAGCAGAACGCCGGGTGCGGAGCGCGCGTCGCGGACCGGCCCGATCCGTGAAGCGCACCTCGCACCCGGCGGAGGCTCTCAGCGCTAGGCGTTGAGGGCGGCGATCATGATCGCCGCGTAGTGGCACCCGAAGCCCACGACAGTCAGGACGTGGAAGATCTCGTGGAACCCGAACCACCGCGGGCTCGGGTTGGGGCGCTTGAGCCCGTACACCACGGCACCCAGCGTGTAGGCGAGGCCGCCGATCGCGACGAGCCACACGATCGCGGGACCGCCCGGCGTGGTCCAGAACTGCGGCATGTATCCGACCGCGACCCAGCCGAGCGCGACGTAGATCGGGACGTAGACCCACCGCGGGGCGCCCAGCCAGATGATGCGTGCCGCGAGACCGAGCAGCGCCCCGGACCACACGATGATCAGCAGGATCGTCGCGGTCTGCTTCGGCAGGAGCAGCACCGCGAGCGGCGTGTACGTGCCCGCGATGATGAGGAAGATGTTCGAGTGGTCGGCCCGGCGCAGGATCCCCGCGACCCGGGGTGACCAGGTGCCGCGGTGGTAGACGGCGCTCGTGCCGAACAGCAGGCAGGCGCTCAGGCCGAAGATCGCGCACGCGACCTTGCCGGCGACGGGGGGAGCGAGGGCCACCAGGACGATGCTCGCGACGAGGGCCACGGGGAACGTGCCGGCGTGGATCCAGCCGCGCAGCCGGGGCTTGGCGGCGTCGAGCACGTCGGCCGCCTTCGCGGCCGCGCCCGCCAGCACAGTGCCTGACGCGGCATCGTCCGACAGGGGATCGCCGGGCGAACCCGGCGCGTTCTCGACGGCGTCGCCCACGGACGGGCGCTCGGAGGGTCGTGCCACGGAGAGACTCCTACTCGTTCGGCGTCGGGCGGGGGGAGCGGGACGTCCCTGACCCGGGGACTGCACGTGAGTCGACGTGAACGGCTCAGGAAACAACCTACGCCATCGTAAGTTACGTCACCGTAGGTTGCTGACGGGGACTGTGAAGATCCTGCGCAAAGGCGAATCGCAGGGCGGACGTCTGGACAAATCGACCGTTGCCTCCGGTACCGTTTGGCGGGCGACCTGCTCGATCCCGACCCTGCGGCCGCGCAGCTCGTGCCCACCGTGCGACGCGCTCCGGCCGTGCCGGTCCCGTCGCCCACTCCCTTCATACCGCTAAGGACCCCACGTGCGCATGCCCCACCTGCTCTACGGGCTGTACGAGCGACGACTGGCGAGCTCCCTGCCGCGTGAGGCGATGCCCCGGCACGTGGGCGTGATCCTCGACGGCAACCGGCGCTGGGCCAAGTCGTTCGGCGAGACCGCCGCGACCGGCCACCGGCGCGGTGCCGACAAGATCGCCGAGTTCCTCACCTGGAGCGAGGACCTCGGCATCGAGGTCGTCACGCTCTGGATGCTGTCCACGGACAACCTCTCGCGCTCGCGCGAGGAGCTCAGCGCGCTGCTCGACATCATCGAGGACGCGGTGTGCGACCTCGCGGAGACCGGCCGCTGGCGCCTGCGCGTCATGGGCCGTCTCGACCTCCTCCCCGAGCGCCTCGCGGCGGCGCTGCGCGACGCCGAGGAACGCACCGCGGGGGTCGACGGCCTCCAGGTCAACGTCGCGATCGGCTACGGCGGTCGCCACGAGATCGCAGACGCGGTCCGTTCCTACCTGCGCGAGCAGGCCGACCGCGGCGCCTCGCTCCCCGAGCTTGCGGAGAACCTCGACGTCGAGCACATCGAGGAGCACCTCTACACCAAGGGCCAGCCCGACCCCGAGCTGGTGATCCGCACGTCGGGCGAGCAGCGGCTGGGCGGGTTCCTGCTGTGGCAGAGCGCGCACGCGGAGTTCTACTTCTGCGAGGCGTACTGGCCCAGCTTCCGCCGGGTCGACTACCTGCGTGCCCTGCGCTCGTACTCCCAGCGCGAGCGCCGGCTCGGCAGGTAGGTCCTTCCGGGGAGGGAGCGGTCGAACCCGAGGGTCCGGAATACACCTCCCGTCCCGCCGGTTGTACCGCTCGAGTTCATACGAACGCATCTACCCGGGTGACGTGCGCCGACCAGGCGGGCGGCGCCGTCGGGCCGGTGCACCCCGCAGGATCGAGAGACGCATGCCCAGCCCCACCACCGCCCTCCCCGCCGTCCACGACCGAGCCACCACGCGCGAGGCCGCCGAGACCTGGGAGTCGCTCTTCCGCACCCAGGTCGCCCTCATGCGCCGCTTCCAGGCCGACGACATCTGGGAGGAGCTCACGATGCGCGAGTACGACGTGCTCTTCACGCTCTCCACGTGCCCCCAGGGCGGGACCCGGCTCCGCGACCTCAACGAGTACGTCCTCATCAGCCAGCCCTCGCTGAGCCGCATGGCCGAGCGTCTCGAGCAGCGCGGCCTCGTGGAACGCGTCCCCGCGCCCGACGACGCACGCGGCACGATCGTCCGGCTCACCCCGGAGGGCGCGCGGCTCCAGAAGGAGATCGGGCGCAAGCACGTCCGGACCATCAGCGCCTACGTGGGCGGCGCCCTCGACACCGACGAGCTCGCGACCCTCAAGGGGCTGCTCGACAAGCTGCGTGGCGCGCAGGAGCACCTTCCGGCGCGCGACGGGAGCGAGGCGTGAGCGCGGAGACCGAGGCGTCGGGCACCGAGCGCAGGCCGCTGAGCGTCGTGGCGGTCGCGGGCGGCGTGAGCTTCCCCTCGACCACGCGCGCCCTGACGGACCTGCTGCTCGACAAGACCGTCGCCCGCCTCACGGCCGCGGGGGTCGCCGTCGACGCCCGGACCGTCGAGGTCCGCGAGCACGCGCAGGACGTCGCGACCGCGACCGTCGTGGGCATGCGCAGCGAGGAGCTCGAGCTCGCGCTCAAGACCGTCGAGCAGGCCGACCTGCTCGTCGTCGCCTCTCCCGTGTTCCGCGGCTCCTACTCCGGGATCTTCAAGTCGTTCTTCGACCTCGTCGACTCGCTCGCGATGGTCGACAAGCCCGTGCTGCTCGCGGCAACGGGCGGCACGGCGCGTCACACCCTCGTGATCGACCAGGCGCTACGGCCCCTGTTCTCCTTCATGGGCGACCTGATCGTGCCCACGGGCGTGTTCGCGTCCAAGGAGGACTGGACGATCGAGCTGTTCCCCATGCCGTGGCTCGACGAGCGCGCCGAGCGGGCCGTTGGCCAGCTCGTGCGGTTCGCGGACCTGCCTGCCCCTCGCTGAGCGCCTGCCGGGCCCCGGTGCCTCCGGGGCCCCGGCCGGACATTTACCCCATCTGTCCACGCACGGCCTCCCACCGTTCACCGTCGCGCCACCTCGACCCGCTTGGCTCTCAGGTGCCGGCCGGAACTCGACTCCGGACCGGACCAGACCTCGACAGGGAAGAGACCATGACTTCACGTGTACCGATGAAGTGGCTGCGGATCGCCGGGACCGGCGTCCTCGCTGCTGGTATCGCGATCTCCTCGACCACGCCGGCGCTCGCCGCGCCGTCCGCCGACCCCGGGGCGCCCGGACCGAAGAACATCATCCACCTCATCGGTGACGGGATGGGGTTCAACCAGGTCGACCTCGGCAGCCAGTTCGAGTACGGCCGCACGGCCTACCAGACCACCGTGAAGCCCGGCGGCGTCTCGACCCCCGTCCCCGGCCAGGCCGGTACGCAGGTGTACCAGGAGTTCCCTGTCGCCCTCGCGATGTCCACGTACCAGTTCGGCAACACGTACGACCCGGTCCAGAACTGGAGCAGCTTCGCGGCACCGCTCAAGAACTCGACCGACTCCGCCGCCGCGGCGACGACCCTCGCGACCGGTGTCAAGACGCTCAACAACGTGATCGGCCAGGACGAGAACCACGAGGACCTCAAGACGGTCGCCGAGCGCGCGCTCGAGCTGGGCAAGGCCACCGGTGTCGTCACCTCGGTGCCGTGGACCCACGCGACGCCCGCGTCCTACCTGGCGCACAACGAGCACCGCAACAACTACCACGACATCGCGGCCGACATGATGGACTCGGGCGCGAACGTGATCTTCGGCGCGGGCAACCCCTGGTACGACGACAACGGCGACAAGCTCGCGAAGCCCAGCTACAGCTACATCGGCGAGACCGAGTGGAACAAGCTGGTCGACGGTCAGTCGGCGTTCGACCTGGTCGAGTCCAAGGACGACTTCCTCGCGCTCGCCGAGGGCGACACGCCCACGCACGTGCTCGGCACCGCGCAGGTCGCCGGCACGCTCCAGGCGGACCGCACCGCACTGAAGTCCGGCGACGTGCCCTTCTCTGCCCCCCAGAACGACAACGTCCCCTCGCTCCCGCAGATGACGGACGCCGCGCTCAACGTGCTGTCCAACGCCTCGGACGAGGGCTTCTTCGTGATGATCGAGGGCGGCGCGATCGACTGGGCCTCGCACGACAACAACACCGCGGGTGCGGTCGAGGAGCAGGTCGACTTCAACCGGACCATCGAGACGGTCGTCGACTGGGTCGAGGAGAACTCGAGCTGGGACGAGACACTCGTGGTCATCACGGCCGACCACGAGTGCGGCTACCTCTCCGGTCCCGCGGCGAACCCGGCCTGGACCCCGATCCAGGGCGCGCAGGGCGCAGCTCCGCAGGTCAGCTGGAACAGCGGCGGGCACACCAACCACCTCGTGCCCGTGTACGCCAAGGGCCCGGGCTCGGAGCTCCTCGCGGCCGCCGCGACCGGCACCGACCCGGTGCGTGGCGCCTACCTCGACAACGCCGACGTCGGCCGCGTCTCCAACGCCCTGTGGGCGGCGAACGACACCGACGGCATCCCGCTGCTCGCAACCGTCCCCGAGGCCGGTGAGGTCGAGGGCAAGCTCACGCTGTCCGTCGCGGACTTCGGTGCGGGCGTGGCGCTCACGGGCGGGGAGAACGTGGGCGACCGCCTGCGCTTCGCGGGCCGGCTCCCCGAGGTCTCGGTGACCGACTCGCGGGCGACCGCCACGGTCGGCACGGGCGGCTGGACCGTCTCCGGCCAGTCGGGCGACCTGTCCTCGGGCCCGCGCACGCTGCGGGCCCAGAACCTCGGCTGGACCCCCGGCCTGGTCTCGGCCAAGGACGGCGTGAGCGCGGGCTCGCCCGTGGCCTCGCTCCTGGGCGGCGGCAAGGGCCTCGCGGCCCCGGCGACGCTCGCGACCGCGACGTCGGACAGCCGCCTGGGCACCACGACGGTCTCGGCCGACCTGGCGCTCGAGGTCCCCGTGGACACCCGTGAGGGCGACTACGCGGGCACCCTGACGGTCTCGCTCTTCCCGGTCGACTGACCGTCCACACCCGACGGAGCCGTCGGGTCCTGCGTGCGCTCCGGCGCGCCGGGACCCGACGGCCTCTTCCCGTTCCCGGCCCGTCCGTGCCCGACGGCGTCACGCACCGTGCGTCGTCGGGTGCCCGCGGGCCACGCCCGTCCTCCTGCCCGACGGCGCCCCGTCCGTCCCGCTCGCGGGTCGCGGTGGGCGCGGGGCCACGACTCTTCCCGCTCGGAGCTCCTCGATGAACGTCACCTCTCGCCGCACCGCCCGTCCGCGTCGTGCCACGGCTCACCAGGCCTCCCGGCAGCGCCTGACCCGGACCGCCGGCACCGCAGCCCTCGTGGGTGCACTGCTGACGGGTGCTCTCGCGGCTCCGGCCGCGGCCCTGCTCGCCCCCGGTGCCCACGCAGCCGGACCTGTCTCCGCGACCGGTGCGGCGCCGTCGGGCACCGTGCTTGCGGTCGCAGGCCGCGCAGCCGCCACGGCCTCCGACGAGCCCGCCACGCGCACGACCTGGGCCGTCGAGCCCGCGACCGCCGAGGGGCCCGACGGGCGAGTGTCCTACCGCCTGACGGTCGACCCCGGGGGCCAGGCCGTCGAGCACGTCACGGTGACCAACTTCAGCGACCACCCGGCGACGTTCGACGTGTACGCGAGCGACGGCGTCGTGACCGCGGACGGGCAGTTCGACCTGCTCGCGGCCGGCACCACCCCGACCGACGGCGGCTCGTGGATCACGCTCGGCGAGGGCGAGACCGCGGGCCCGACCCAGCGCGTCGAGATCGCGGCCGAGTCGTCGGCGACGATCCCGTTCACGGTCGTCGTGCCCGCCGACGCGACGCCCGGTGACCACCCGGCCGGCGTCGTGGCCGCGCCGGCCCGCGCCGAGGGCGACGGGTCGACCGTCACGTTCGACACCCGCGTGGGCGCGCGCCTGCACCTGCGCGTGGCCGGCGACCTCGCCCCGGCGCTCGCCCTCACCGACGTCCGTGCGACGTACGAGCCGAGCTGGAACCCGTTCGCGCCCGGCTCGGTGCGCGTCGAGTACACGGTCGCGAACGAGGGCAACGTGCGCCTCGGTGCCGACACGCAGGCCGGGGTCGCAGGCCTGTTCGGCTGGAACGCGCGCGAGGTCGTGGCCCCCGCCCAGCGTGAGGTCCTGCCGGGTCAGGAGGCGGGCGGGACCGTGGTGCTCGACGGCGTCTGGCCCCTCGGCAAGGTCTCGGGCGACCTGACGACGACGCCGCTCGTCGTCGGTGACGACGTGGTCGACGTGGCGCTCTCTCCCACCACGACCTCCTACGGGGCGTGGGCGCTGCCGTGGGTCCAGCTCGGGTCGCTGCTCGTGCTGGTGGGCCTGGTGCTCGGGGTCCTCCGGGCACGGCGGCGCCGTGAGGCGCGCACGCAGGCGCGGATCGAGGCCGCGGTCGCGGCCCGGGCCGCCCAGCGGACCTGAGGACGCGTGGCTACGATCGGGACGTGCCTTCGACGACGAACACCGACGCCTCCCGGCCCCTCGACCCACCCGGCGCGGCGCGGCCGCTGCGGGTCGTGATCGCACCCGACTCGTTCAAGGGCTCCGCGACCGCGGAGGCCGTCGCACGGCACGTCGCGGACGGTGTCCTGGCCGCCGCCCCCGACGCCGTCCTCACCCTGCTGCCCATGGCCGACGGGGGAGAGGGCACGCTCGACGCGCTCCTCGCGGTCTGGGGCGTGCCGGCACGTGAGGTCGTCACGGTCGACGCGATCGGTCGGCCGCACACGGCCCGCTACGGGGTCTCGGCCGACGGCCGGGTCGGCGTCGTCGAGCTCGCGGCAGCGAGCGGCCTGCCCGACGTGAGCGACGTCGCCCTCCAGCCCTTGCACGCGCACACGCGCGGCACGGGCGCGGTCGCGGCGGCGGTCCTGGACGCAGGCGTCGAGGAGGTCGTCGTGTGCCTCGGCGGGTCGGCGTCGACCGACGGCGGTGCGGGTCTCCTCACGGGGCTCGGGGCGCGGCTGCTCGCGCACGAGCCGGCGACCGTCCCGTCCTCGGCCGACGGGGAGCTCGCGGGCAGGCTCGTGCCCGACGGCGGCGAGGGCCTCGCGCGCGTCGTGGGCCTCGACCTCGACGGGCTGCACCCGCGTGCCCGCGAGGTGCGCTGGCGAGTGGCGGTCGACGTCACGAACCCGCTCGTGGGCGAGCGCGGAGCCGCGGCGGTGTTCGGTCCGCAGAAGGGCGCGAGCGGGTCGGACGTCAGGTTCCTCGACGCTGCGCTCGTGCGATGGGCCGACCTGCTCGAGCGCGAGACGGGGATCCGTACCCACGAGCTCTCGGGGGCGGGCGCCGCGGGCGGGGTGCCCGCCGCGCTCGTCGCGGTCCTGGGCGCCGAGCTCGAGCACGGGGCGACGCTGGTCGCGCAGAGCATAGGGCTGCCCGCGGCGGTGGCCGACGCGGACCTGGTGCTCACGGGCGAGGGGTCGTTCGACTCGCAGTCGATCAACGGCAAGGTCGCCGACGCGATCGGCACGCTCGCCGCGGCGGCCCCCGGGCGACCTCCGGTCGTGGTGCTCGCGGGGCAGGTCCTGCTGCCCGCTCAGCGGGCCCGGGCCGCCGGGATCACGGCTGCGTTCTCGATAGCCCCCGGGCCGATCGACCTCGACGACCTCCTGGGGCGTACGGGGAGCAGGTTGACCGAGCTCGCGGCGTCGGTCACGAGCCTGTACCTGGGGTCTGCGCGTCGCTGACCCCCGGGACCCGCTCGAGTGCATGGTTCGGCCAGTGCCACGCCCGGCGAGTCGCTGCCGAACCATGCACTCAGCGCTTCGGCCAGTGCCACAGCGGCTCGTCGAGCGGACCCTCGCGGCCTGCGACGGTCGTCTCGCCGAGCTCCTTGACGAGCTCGACGTGGGCGAGCCCGGGCAGCCCGTGCAGGCCGGGCACCCCGTGCGCCGCAGGGAGGCCGCGCGGCCCGCTGCGACCGGTCCGCTCGGCCGAACCGTCGCTCCGTGGCGACGGTGTCCGCGCTCGCGAGCCGTCCGCCGCCTCCTCCATGGCCCGCACGAGTGCGCCCGAATGTGTCACGACCACGACCTGCGTGCGCTGCGCAGCCCCAGCGATCAACGATCCGAGAGCGGGCAGCAGCTCGGGGTGCAGGCTGGTCTCGGGCTCGTTGAGCACGAGCAGCTCGGGAGGCCTGGGAGTGAGCAGCGCCGCGACCCACAGCAGGTACCGCAGCGTGCCGTCGGACAGCTCGGCGCTGCCGAGGGGACGCAGCAGGCCGTGCTGGCGCAGCTCGAGCGAGAACCGGCCGTCGTCCGTCACGCGGACCCGCACGGTGGACCCGGGGAACGCGTCCTCGACCGCGGCGTCCAGCTCGTCGGCCAGCCCCAGCTCACGGATCGTCTCGAGCGCCGCGGCGAGGTCGGCGCCGTCGTGCGCCAGGACGGGGGTCCGGGTGCCGACGTGCGCGCCGCGCGCCGGTGCCAGGGCGTCGGTGCGGAACTGGTCGTAGAAGCGCCAGGACCGCAGACGCTCGCGCACGACCAGGAGCTCGGGTGCTCCTACGGGGTCCACGACCTCCGAGAGCATGCTGTCGAACGACCGCAGGCGTCGCCCGGAGACCTGCCACGAGCCGTCCTCGTCGCGCAGCCGGACCGACGGGCCGTGGCGGTCGGCGACCAGCGTCGCGGGGCGCAGCACGGGACCCGACCACACGACCTCGGTCTTGATCTCCGGGTCCAGGCCGAACGACGCCCCGCCGTCCTGCGGCAGCCCCAGGTCGATCGCGTACCCGTACGCGCCCGTGAGGGGCGCACCCGCCGGTGCGGCGCCGTCGGGCAGGAGGTCCGGGCCGCTCGCGAAGCCCAGGCGCAGCGCGACCGGGCCGCTGCGGACCGTGCCCTGCACGGGGTGGACGCCCGCGCGCACGGCGCGGCCGATCACCTCCGGCCCGGCCCACAGCGTCGAAGGCAGGCCGCCCTCGCGGGCCAGGGCCCCGACCGCGCCGCCCAGCGCGCACTCGGCGAGCAGGCGCAGCGAGCGGTACAGGCTCGACTTGCCCGCCCCGTTGGCGCCCGTCACGACCGTGAGCCGGCCGAGGGGCAGGACGAGGTGGCGCAGCGAGCGGTAGCCCTCGATGGCGAGCGTCTCGATCATCCGGCCAGGCTAGGTGCGCCCACCCACGGCGCGCGTTCCGTCGGGTGCATCGTTCGGCAGCGACACGCCCGGCGAGTCGCTGCCGAACCACGCACTCGACGGCGGGGGAGCGTCAGTCCGTGATCGCGAACGCGTCGATCTCGACCAGCATCTCCTCGCGGGGCAGCCCCGTGAAGACCGTGGTGCGGGCCGGCAGCACGCCGCCCGGGCAGTTGGCCTCGACGAACGCGCCGTACGCGTCGTTCATGACGGAGAAGTCCTCGCGCTTGGTGAGGTACACGCGGAGCATCACGACGTCGTCGAACGTGGCGCCCGCGCCCTCGACGATGGCCTTGACGTTCTCCAGGGTCCGCGTGGTCTGCGCCGCGACGTCGCCGGGGAACAGGTACTCGCTCGTCGCGGGGTCGACCGGGCCCTGGCCCGAGACCTGGACGAACGGGCCCTTGCGCACGCCCTGGTGGAACGTGTGGGCCGGTGCCGGCGCGTGCGGGGTGCTGATCGGGGACTTGGCGGTGCTCATCGTGCCTCTTTCTCTCGGGAACTTGCGGGTGGTGCTGGTCGGTCCGGGACGTGCAGGGTCAGAACTCGGTGCCGACCAGGTCGACCACCTGGTCGTCGTCGCTCACGACGGCTGCCACGCGCCACTTGTCGAACAGCGTGCACGGGTGCGAGATCCCGAACCCGACGACGTCGCCGGGCCGGATCTGCGTCGTGACCGGGGCGCTGCCCGCGGGTGCGGGGTCGACCGTGAGGTACAGGTGCTGGTCGTTGAGGCCCGTGACGCGCGCGCCCGCGAGGTCGTGCGCAGGGCGCAGACCTCCGTTCTCGTCGAGCGTGCGCAGCCACAGCGCGGTGGGCAGGTCGATGTCGTAGGACACGTCGCGCCGCCCCACGCCGCACAGCACCAGGCCCGGCTCGGGGACCGAGAGCACCTGGCCCCACACGACCGCGGCCGCGTGCATGGGCTCGCCGCCCGGGATGCGGTCCCACGGGTCCATGCGGGCGCAGAACCCGTGGTCGTGCGTGAGGTAGGCCCCCGAGCGCACGACGACGCGCACGTCGCGGGTGGTCTCGGTGCCGCCGCCGGTGCCCACGACCGTGAGCGGCCCGGGCAGCTCGGCGAGCACGACGTCGAGGAACGAGCTGCCGCCCGCGGTCACGACCACGGGCTCGTCGTCGGGGACCAGGCCCTCGCGCACGAACGCCGCCGCGACGTCGCGCAGGCCGCGGCAGTACGCCGCGACCTTGGCCAGGTCCTCGGGCGTGGTGCCGCCCGCGGCGGACCCCTCGTACCCGGCGACCCCGGGCAGTCGCAGGCCCGCGGCCCGCACGGCCCGCGCGAGGCCCAGCGCGTCGGCCGTGCTCCGCACGCCCGTCCGGCCGCCCGGGACACCGACCTCGACGAGCACGCCGAGGCCCGCGACCACGTCCTCCGAGGCGCCCGCGAAGCCGCGCGAGAGCAGCCCGACGCCCTCGATCGAGTCGACGTACACCCACACCTCGAACGGGGTGCCGCCGGGGGCGACCGAGGCCTCGAGCTCGCGGCGCAGCCACGCGATCTCGCGCGGGTCCACGAGCTCGTTCGCGAGGAACACGCGCTCGACGCCCCACGTGCGCACCACGCGGAGCTGCGCCGGGTTCGCGACGGTCGCGCCCCACGCCCCGGCGCGCGCCTGGCGGGCGTAGAGCCCGCGCGACATCGCGGTCTTGACGTGCGGCGCGTGCTCGACGCCGTGCTCGGCGCACAGCCGCGCCATGAGGGCCACGTTGTGGTCGAGGGCCGCGTCGTCGAGCGTCAGCAGCGGCCAGGAGAAGGCGTCGTCGGTGATGCGGGGGGAGTCCGCGAGGACGTCCGCGACGGTCCGCTCGGCGTCGAGCCGCAGGCCCTTGGTCGCGGGCCCGACGACGGCGCTCGGGTCCGCAGGGACGGTCGCGCGGGTGGACGGCTGGGTGGGGCGGTCGGCCTGGGTGGGGTCGGTCATGCGTTCCTCCCGGTGGGTTCGTAGCCGCAGCGCACGGAGCCCATCCCGGCGGAGACCGCACGGGCGGCCTGCACGACGAGCGGGCCCAGCTCGCGCACCCGGGCGGGTGGCATGTGCGAGGCGAGCGCGGAGACGGAGAGCGCGCCGATCGCGGTCTCCGTGTGGTCGACGACGGCGGCCGCGACGCAGCGCACCTCGGTCTCGTTCTCACGGTCGTCGATCGCGTAGCCGCGCTGGGCGACCGTGCGGAGCTCGGCGCGCAGCGCGTCGGGATCCGTCAGCGTCCGCGCGGTCACGGCCGACAGCGGGTGCGCGAGCACGGACTCGAGCAGGTCGACGTCGCTCGCGGCGAGGATCGCCTTGCCGACGCCCGTGCAGTACAGCGGCATGCGGTGCCCGATGCGCGAGGCCATGCGTACGACCGCGGTGTTCTCCTGCTTGTCGATGTAGACGACGTCGAGGCCGTCACGCACCACGAGGTGACACGTGGCCCCCGAGGCCCGCATGAGGTCCGCGAGGTGGGGCTCCGCGACCGTGCGCAGGTCGAGCCCCTCGAGGTAGGCCTGGCCGAGCCGCAGCGTCCCGGCTCCCAGCACGAACCGTCCGGCCGGGGTGCGCCGGACCAGGTGGACCTCGACGAGCGGGGCCAGCAGGCGCGAGACCGTGCTCTTGTGCGTGCCCAGCACGTCCGCGAGCTCGACGAGGCTCAGCCCGCGAGCCGCGTCGTGACGCAGGGCGTCGAGGATCGTCAGGGCGCGGCGGAGAGACTGGGACGAGTTCCGGGCGGAGTCGGCGGTGGCCTGCGGTGCGGGGGACGCCGGCCGGCTCACCGGGGCCGCTCGACCAGCCTGCTCGGCGCTCGCGGCTCCCTGCGCAGCGGCGGCACGCGCGGTCGCCGTCATGCGCGAGCCGCCGCGGCGGTCGGGCGCAGCGCGCGCCCCGGGGTCGCGCCGGTGGGCTGCCCGCCCGCGAGCACCGGCACGCCCGCGACGAGCACGTCGTCGATCCCTGTCGCGGGGCGGCGTGGGTCCTCGTACGTCGCGACGTCCTGCACGGTCTCGGGGTCGAGCAGCACGACGTCGGCGCGTGCGCCGGGGCGCAGGACCCCGCGGTCGGCGAACCCGAAGCGCTCGGCGGCCGCTGCGGACAGGTGCCGCTCGGCGTCGTGCCACGTCCAGTCGCCGAGCGTGCGCACGTGCTCGGCGAGGAAGCGCGCGAACGCTCCCCAGCCGCGTGGGTGGGGGCGACCGCCCTGGTAGATCGCGTCCGACCCGCCCATCTGGGCCGGGTGCCGGAGCAGCGCCCGGACCGACTCGGGGGAGTTGGTGGGGGGCTGGGCGAACACGCAGCCCGCGCGCAGGTGGGTCGAGACCAGGATCCGCAGCGTCGTCTCGACGGGGTCCAGGCCCAGGCGGTCGGCGACGTCGAGCAGCGCCATGCCCTCGCACCACTGCAGCTCACCGGGCACGGCGGCCATGGTCACGCGCTCCCAGAGGTCCGCGAGGCCGGGGAAGTGCTCGGCGCGGAGGCGCGCGACGACGTCGGGGTCCTGGAGCATCGCGACCGTGGCGTCCGGGTCCGCGATGGGCAACCACGTGGGCAGCGAGACCATCGAGAGGATCGAGCAGCCGCGCAGGTACGGGTAGGAGTCGAACGTGACGTCGAGCCCGGCCGCGTGGGCGTCCTCGACGTAGCCGACGAGCTCGTCCGCGGGTCCGTGGTAGTGCGAGACGTGGGTCGCGACGCCCGACGCCCGGGCGACCCGGACGAGCTCGGCCATCGCGGACCCGGCCTTGTCCTCGTAGCCGCGCATGTGGCTCACGTGGGGCAGGCCCTGCTCGGCGAGGACGCGGGTCAGCGCGACCAGCTCGTCGTCGGTCGCGTTCGAGGCCGGCGCGTACTCGAGGCCCGTGGACATGCCGCACGCGCCGTCGTCGAGGGCCTCGCGCAGCAGGGCGACCATGCGGGCCGTCTCGTCGGGGCTCGCGGGCCGGGCCGCGCCGCCCAGGACGTCGTAGCGCAGCGTGCCGTGCGGGACGAGGTAGGCGACGTTGAGGGGCGTGGTGCCCTCGTACGTCGCGAGCAGGTCGACGACCGAGCCGCCCCGGAACGTGGGGTGCTCGCCGTTGATCGCGCTGAAGTACCCCGTGGCCCAGGTGTGCGCGTCGGCGGTCCCGTCCGCGACGGGCAGCGGCGCGGAGGGCGCGTAGGACACGCCGTCCTGCCCCACGACGATGCTCGTGACGCCCTGGCGCAGCATCGCGAGCTGCACGTCCGGGTCCAGGACCGCGGCCTCGCCGTGCACGTGGGCGTCGACGAAGCCGGGGAACGCGATGCGGCCCGCGGCCTCGATCACGAGCGCCCCCGCGGGGACGGGCACGCTGCCCGCCGGGACGACGTCGTCGATCAGGTCTCCTGCGACCAGCAGGTCGACCGGTGCGGTCAGCCCGCCCGGGGCCGTGAGCCGCGCCCCGCGGACGACGAGCGTCACGTCGGTGCCGGGCTCGCGCTTGCCCTGAGCGTCCGTCGACGCCTGTGCCGCGCTCATGCCTGCCCCTCCGAGCTCGCGTCGCGTCCCTCGACCCAGCCGCCCACGCCGGCCCAGCCGCCCGCGGCCATCTCCTGGTCGAGGTGGCGCAGGAACCCGTGCACGCCGGGGCGCTGCTGCCAGGGCTTCGGCCCGTCGAGCGGACGGTACTCGACCCCCGCCGCGTCCAGGCGCGGCAGGTGGTCGTGCTCGAGCCGCGCGAGGAACTCGGCCGAGGCAGGAGCGCCCGGGGTGCGCTCCGCCGTCGGGCTCCAGACGACCTCCGCGAACGCCGCGAGGCGCGGGAACGCCGCGTAGTCCACGCGGCGCGGCGAGTCGAGGTGCTCCGACCACACCTCGGCCTGGGCGCCCAGCAGGCGACCGGGCGCCGCGTCGAGGCCCGGGTGCTGCGCCAGGACCTCGGCCGGGAACGGGTCGAACGCGTAGACGTCCTCGACCGTGCGGAGGAAGCCGACGGGGACGGGCTCGTCCTCGCCGTCGCCTGCGCGGTGGTCGAGGTAGACGACCTGCTCGGGGGCCATGACGACGTCGTTGCCCGCCTCGAGCGCGTGGGCTCCCACGGTGAAGCCGCGCCACGCGGTCACGACGACGTCACGCGGGAGCTGCTCGCCGAAGCCCTCGTCCCACACGACCGCCCGGCGTCCCCTGGCCGTGACGTGCTCGCTCAGGCGGGCCAGGAACCAGCCCGCGAGGTCCGCGACGTCCGGCAGGCCGAGCTCCGCGGCCCGCGCCACGATCGCCGGGTTCTCGCGCCACAGCGTCGTGGGGACCTCGTCGCCGCCGATCGCGATCCAGGGGGAGTCGAAGACGTCGCAGACCTCGTCCAGCACGTTCGTGAAGAACTCGAGCGCCTCGTCGGACGGGTCGAGCACCTCGGTGCTCACGCCCCACGTGGTGCGCACCGTGTGCGGGGTCTTGCGGGTCCCGAGGAACGGGTAGGCCGCGACGGCCGCCTCGACGTGCCCGGGAGCGTCGATCTCCGGCACGACGACGACGCCCCGCTCACGCGCGTAGGCGACGATCTCGCGCAGGTCGTCCTGGGTGTAGAAGCCGCCGTGCGGGCGCCCGTCGAAGACCCCCGTGCGCCACGTCCCGACGTTCGACTCGGTGCGCCAGCCGCCGACCTCCGTGAGGAGCGGGTAGCGGTGGACCTGCATGCGCCAGCCCTGGTCGTCCGTGAGGTGGAGCTGGACCACGTTGAGCTTGTGCGCGGCCGCGAGGTCGACGAACCGCATGACCTCGCGCTGGGGCAGGAAGTGCCGCGCGACGTCGAGCAGCACGCCTCGCCAGCCGAAGCGCGGACGGTCCTCGATCGTGAGGGCGGGCAGACGGACGGCGCTCGCCGGGTCCCCGGGGGCCGCGTCGACCGGAGCCGTCCGGTAGGCCTGCGGGCCCGCGAGCTGGCGCAGGGTCTGGACGCCCGCATGGGCACCGGCCACGTCGGCAGCCGTGAGCAGCACGGCCTGCGGGGTGATCTCGAGGCGGTAGCCGCCCGCGGGGCGCGTCGCGTCGAGGGCGAGGGTCACGCCCGGGCGGGCCGCGTCGTCGGGCGTCCCGGTGGCGGGAGCCGGACCGTCGGACGCCGAGGTGGCCGGGCCGGCGGAGGCGCCGGGAGCGACGAGGAACGGCAGGTCCACGCCGAACGCGGCCTCGGTGGTCCGGCGCCACCAGCGCGCGGCCGCAGCGAGGGCCGGGTCCGTGCGGACGGGCGTGCCGTCGGTCAGCGGAAAGGTGCCGGTGGCGGGCTGAAGGCTCACGGGCGCGGGCAGGAGCCCGGGCGAGAGGGTGGGGGCGCTCACCCGTCGAGCCTAACCACGGCGAGGCGCTCGCGGTGTGCCGCGCACACGGGTTGTTGTGCACTGCACGACGGCCGCCGTGACGATCTGCGTGTCGGTGGCGCGCCCTAGGCTCGCGGGCATGCCCGCCCAGAAGCTGCGCCTCCTCGACACCTTCTTCACGCTCGCGCACGAGCCCCACGCCGCGTTCCCCGACGACGACGAGTGGGTCGCGCTCGTGCGTGCGCCCGAGGGTCTGACGGTCCTGCGCGAGGCCTCGCCCTTCGGCGGCGGCGGCGACCGCTGGGCAGGGTTCTACGGCGACCCCCACGGGCTGGGCAAGCCCGGCATGCTCGCGGCGATCGTCGGGCCGCTCGCCGAGGCGAGCATCTCGGTGTTCGTCGCCTCGACGTTCCACGCGGACCTCGTGCTGGTCCCCGAGGACTCGGTCGAGGCCGCCGTCGACGTGCTGACCGACGCGGGGCACACCGTGACGCGGGGTCGCTGACCGCACCGAGAGGATCCGCAGGGATCGCTCAAGGTTGCGCAAGTGAACGCAAGCGGCTTGCGCGCTGCGTATAGTCAGCAGCATGTCCAGACGACTTGCCGAGGTGGCCAAGAAGGTCGGCGTCAGCGAGGCCACGGTCAGCCGCGTGCTCAACGGCAAGCCGGGAGTCTCCCAGGCGACGCGCGACTCCGTCCTCACGGCCCTCGACGTGCTCGGGTACGAGCGGCCCACCAAGCTGCGCGGTGAGCGAGGCCGGCTCGTCGGCCTCGTCCTCCCCGAGCTCGCGAACCCCATCTTCCCCGCGTTCGCCGAGGTCATCGGTGGTGCGCTGGCTCAGCAGGGGTTCACGCCAGTGCTCTGCACGCGCACCGCGGGCGGCATCACCGAGTCCGAGTACATCGACCTGCTGCTCGGCCAGCAGGTCTCGGGCGTGCTCTTCGCGGGCGGCTTCTACGCGCAGCGAGAGGCCGACCACGAGCCGTACCGGCGCCTGGCCGAGCGCAACCTGCCCGTGGTCCTCATGAACGCCTCGATCGAGTCGCTCGACTTCCCGCGGGTCTCGTGCGACGACGTCGTCGCCATGAACCAGGCGCTCGGGCACGTCCTGTCCCTGGGGCACCGCCGGATCGGGTTCCTGCTCGGCCCCGCCGACCACATCCCGTCCGAGCGCAAGCTCGCGGCGGCGCACGCGCTCGCCGCGCGCCACGGCGTGACCATCGACCCGGAACTGGTCCAGCACAGCCAGTACTCGCTCGAGAGCGGCCAGGCCGCCTCGGTGCGGCTCCTCGAGGCAGGGGCCACCGCGATCGTGTGCGCGAGCGACCCGCTCGCGCTCGGCGCGATCCGGGCCGTGCGCCGGGCGGGCAAGGAGGTCCCGACCGACGTGTCGGTCGTCGGCTACGACGACTCGTCGCTCATGAACTCGACCGATCCCGCGCTCACGACCGTCCGCCAGCCCATCGAGCCCATGGGGCGCGCGGCCGTCGACCTGCTCGCGAGCATGATCGCGGGGGCCGACGTGTCGCGCGACGAGCTGCTGTTCGAGCCCGAGCTCGTGGTGCGTGCCTCGACCGCGCCGCTGAACACGAGCGGTACCCGCTAGGCGAGCGGTACCGCGGCACCGAGAGGGCGCCGCCCTGGGGGAACCCGGGGCGGTGCCCTTCGTCGCGCCCGGCGCTGCTCGCTGGGTGCGGAGTTCTTGCGGGGCACGCCCGGCGAGTCGCACAAGAACTCCGCACTCAGCAGCGCGCCGTTCGGGAGTCGCCCTACCCACCGCCCAAGGTCGCGTTTCGATAACGCTCTTGTCGAGTTCTTGCGCGCAACCTGTCGACTGATTACGTTAATGCTCAAGACGACGGATCCACGGATCAGGAGTCCAGCGGCACGCCCACCCGGGACGCCGCGCTCGACGCAGAGCACCCGTTCATCGCTGAACGGGACGGACGGAAGACGAGGACACGGTGCGCGAGGACGACTCGACCCGAACGACGGCCGACCCCACCTGGTGGCGGGACGCAGTCATCTACCAGGTGTACGTGCGCAGCTTCGCGGACGGTGACGGCGACGGCACGGGAGACCTGGCCGGCGTGCGGCAGCACCTGCCCTACCTGCGCGACCTGGGCGTCGACGCGATCTGGTTCACCCCCTGGTACCTGTCCCCGCTCGCCGACGGTGGCTACGACGTCGCGGACTACCGCGAGATCGACCCGCAGTTCGGCACCCTCACCGAGGCCGAGCAGCTCATCACCGAGGCCCGCGAGCTGGGCATCCGCACGATCGTCGACGTCGTGCCCAACCACGTCTCGGCCGCGCACCGCTGGTTCCAGGCCGCGCTCGACGCTGGCCCCGGATCGCCCGAGCGCGAGCGCTTCTGGTTCCACCCCGGCAAGGGCCCGGGCGGCGACGAGATGCCCACGCACTGGGTCTCCGACTTCCAGGGCACCACCTGGACCCGCACCACGAACCCCGACGGCACGCCCGGCGAGTGGTACCTGCACCTGTTCACGCCCGAGCAGCCGGACCTCAACTGGAACCACCCCGACGTCCGGCGCGAGCACGAGGACATCCTGCGCTTCTGGTTCGACCGCGGTGCCGCCGGCATCCGCATCGACTCCGCCGCCCTGCTCGTCAAGGACGCGACGCTCCCCGAGGTCCCGGCCCACCCCGGCCCGGGCGAGCACCCCCACGTCGACCGCGACGAGATCCACGACATCTACCGCGGCTGGCGCGCCGTCGCCGAGTCCTACGACGAGCCGCGCGTCCTGGTGGGCGAGGTCTGGCTCGCCGACCGTGCCCGGTTCGCGCAGTACCTGCGCCCCGACGAGATGCACACCGCGTTCAACTTCGACTTCATGGCCCGTCCCTGGGACGCCAAGTCGTTGCGCGAGTCCGTCCAGACGACGCTCGACGCGCACGCCCCCGTCGGCGCCCCCGCCACGTGGGTCCTGTCCAACCACGACGTGACCCGCCCCGTGACGCGCTACGGCCGCGAGGACAGCGCGTTCGCCTTCCCCGCCAAGCGCTTCGGCACGCCGACAGACCTGGCCGCGGGACGCCGTCGGGCCCGGGCCGCCGCCCTGCTCTCCGCCGCCCTGCCCGGCTCGCTGTACGTCTACCAGGGCGACGAGCTCGGCCTGCCCGAGGTCGAGGACCTCCCGCTCGACGTCATCAACGACCCCATGCACTTCCGGTCCGGGGGAGTGGACCCCGGCCGCGACGGCTGCCGCGTCCCCCTGCCGTGGACGCGCGGCGGGAGCAGCCACGGGTTCGGGCCCGACGGCGGCGCTCACCCCTGGCTGCCCCAGCCGGCCGGGTGGGGCGACCTGTCCGTCGAGGCACAGGCCGACGACGACGCGTCGATGCTCAGCCTCTACCGCCGCGTCCTCGCGCTCCGTCACGGCGACCCCGCGTTCCGCGGCGACTTCGCCTGGGCGGACGTCCTGCCCGGCGAGGCGACGAGCGACCAGGTGCTCGCGTTCACGCGCGACGACGTGCTGTGCCTCGTCAACCTCGGCCCCGCCGTCCCGCTGCCCGCAGGGTACGACGTGCTCCTGGCGAGCGCCGACCTCGAGCAGGGCGCCGCCGGCGCAGAGCTGCCCACCGACACGGCCGCGTGGCTCCGGCGCACCCCGCCCGGCCACACGACCGGCACCACCCCGACCTGACCAGCCCACCCACCCGCACCCACCACCGCAACCGCGCTGGGCAGCACCGCCCAGCACACCCGCCCGCACAAGGAGCAGAGACAATGAAGTCCACACGCCGCGCGATCGCCCTCACCCTCGTGGGGGCCCTCACCGCCACCGCCCTCGCCGCCTGCTCGAGCTCCGGCTCGGGCGAGGGCGACGGAGAGTCCGCCGACGGGAAGACCACCCTCAAGGTCGTCTCCCTGCTGCCCGGCTCCGAGCCCGAGGCCATCGACGCCTTCAACGAGCAGGTCAAGCAGTTCGAGGACGCCAACCCCGACATCGACGTCGTGCCCGAGGAGTACGAGTGGAAGGCGACCACGTTCGCCGCCCAGCTCGCCGGCGGCACCCTGCCCGACGTGTTCGAGATCCCGTTCACCGACGCCAAGACCCTCGTCGAGAACAAGCAGATCGCCGACCTCGACACCCAGTTCCGCACCCTGCCGTACGCCGACAAGTTCAACCCCGCGATCATCGAGGCAGGGACCGGCCCCGACGGGCACGTCTACGCGATCCCCGCCAAGAACGTCTACGGCGTCGGCCTGCACTACAACCGGGCCCTGTTCGAGTCCGCAGGCCTCGACCCCGACTCCCCGCCCACCACCTGGGACCAGGTCCGCGAGTACGCCAAGAAGATCGCCGACGCCAACCCCGGCGTCGCCGGCTACGCCCAGATGACCCAGAACAACACGGGCGGCTGGCAGCTCACCGTCAACACCTACTCGCGCGGCGGACGCGTCCAGGAGGTCGGCGACGACGGCAAGGCCACCGAGTCGCTCGACAACGACGGCACCAAGGAAGCCCTCGAGTTCCTCCAGGCCCTGCGCTGGGAGGACAACTCCATGGGCAGCAACTTCCTGCTCGACTGGGGCACCATGAACGAGGCCTTCGCCGCAGGCCAGGTCGGCATGTACACGTCGGGCTCCGACGTCTACACCTCGATGGTCCAGTCCAACGGGCTCGACCCCGCGACCTACGGCCTCACCGCCCTCCCGCTCGACGGCGACGACGCCGGCGTCCTCACGGGCGGCACGCTCGCCGCGATGCCCGCCAAGGCCACCGACGACAAGAAGGCCGCCGCCGTCAAGTGGATCGACTTCTTCTACCTCAACAAGCTCGTCGACCAGGATGCCGCCGTCAAGGACGCCCAGACGCTCGTCGCGAGCGACCAGCCCGTCGGCACCCCCGTGCTCCCCATGTTCAGCAAGGAGCAGTACCTGGAGAACCAGGAATGGATCAAGGACTACATCAACGTCCCGCTGAACCAGATGACCGGGTACACCGACACCATGTTCGACCTGCCCCTCGTCGGTGAGCCGTCGCAGAAGACGCAGGAGATCTACGCGCTCATCGACCCCGTCGTCCAGGCCGTGCTGACCGACCAGAACGCCGACATCGACAAGCTGCTGGCGGACGCGAACAAGCAGGCACAGGCGCTGCTCGACCAGGGGTGACGTGCTGGGTGAGGTGACGCGGGGGACGGGGCCGGGCCTTCCATCCGGCCTCGTTCCTCGGCCTCCCGCCAGACCCGCCACGGCCCGGCCCCGTCCCCCGCATCCCCTCCCGGCCGGCAACCCTGTCTCGCCCGGGGCTCACCCGGAGCTCGTGAGCAGGCCGGGGCAACCCGGCCACAGACTCCCGGTCGGTCGTGGGCGCCCCCTCCGACCGACCGGGAACCCTCTTCTCCTCTCCCTGAACCCGAAGGACCCCTCGTGACCGCGACCAGTGCACCACCGCGCAGACGCCACGAAGCGCCTGCCGACAAGCCCGCCCGACGACGGTCGCCCGCGACCTGGGTGCGCGGCGGCGGGCTCAGCAACCTGATCTTCCTGCTGCCCGTGATCGTGATCTTCGGGGTCTTCTCGTGGTTCCCCATCGTGCGCGCGCTCATCATGAGCGTGCAGGAGACCAACCTCGTCGACACCCAGTTCGTGGGGCTCGACAACTTCCGGTACGTCCTGGCCGACCCGTTGCTGTGGACCGCGGTCAAGAACACGGCCTACTTCGCGTTCCTCGCGCTCCTGTTCGGCTACCCGATCCCGCTCGTGGCCGCGGTGCTCATGAGCGAGGTGCGGCGGTACAAGGGGTTGTACTCGGCGCTGGCCTACCTGCCGGTCGTGGTCCCGCCCGTCGTCGCGGTGCTGCTGTGGAAGTTCTTCTACGACGGCAGCCCCAACGGCGTGTTCAACACGATCCTCGGCTGGGTGGGCCTGGGGCCGTACCCGTGGCTCCAGGACGCGTCGACCGCGATGCCGTCGCTCGTCCTCGCGGCCACGTGGGCCGGCGCGGGCGGCACGATCATCATCTACCTCGCGGCCCTCACGAGCGTCCCGCCCGAGCTCTACGACGCGGCCGAGGTCGACGGCGCGGGCGTGTGGCGCAAGGTGTGGCACGTGACCATGCCCCAGCTGCGCGGCGTCCTGTTCATCACCCTGATCCTGCAGATCATCGGGACCGCGCAGGTGTTCCTCGAGCCGTACCTGTTCACGGGCGGCGGCCCCGCGAACTCGACCATCACGATCCTGCTGCTCATCTACAACTACGCGTTCGCGAACAGCCTGGGCGGCAACTACGGCGCGGCGACCGCCCTGTCGCTCATGCTCGCGCTCGCCCTCGCGGCCTTCTCCGCCCTGTACTTCCGTCTGACCCGGTCCTGGAGCACCTCATGACGACCTCGCGCACAGACCGTCCTGCCGCCTCGGGCGGTACGTCCCCCGCGGGGCGCGGGGCCACGCCCGGTGACCTGCCCGACGGCGCGGCGCACCCCGGCACGTACCCTCCGGCCGAGGAGGTCTCGGCCCAGGCCGGCGGCTCGATGGCCGCGCTCGCCGAGAAGGCCCTGCTGACCCGACGCGAGGGCGACGCGGCGCGCGAACGCAAGAACCGCCGTCGGGCGCTGGACGCCGTGGCCGACCGCGGCGCGGTGTCGACCGCGGACTGGCGCCGCCCCTCGGTGCGCTTCGGGATGGGAGGCACGCACGTCCTGCTGCTCGTGCTGCTCGTCGTCGCGGGGCTCGGGCCCATGCTGCTGCTCGCCAAGTTCGCGATCACGCCCACGCAGGACATCCTGCGCACGCCCATGGCGATCTTCCCCAACGGGATCGCCTGGGACAACCTCGACAAGGCGTGGAACGAGGTCCAGATCAGCAAGTACTTCTTCAACACGATCTGGCTCGCGCTCGGCTCGTGGGCCGTGCAGATGGTCGTCGCCACGACCGCCGGCTACGCGCTGTCGGTCCTGCGCCCGCGCTACGGCAAGGCGATCCAGGCAGCGGTGCTGTCGACCATGTTCATCCCGGCCGTGGTGCTGCTCGTCCCGCTGTACCTGACGATCCTGAACCCGCCCCTGCTGGGCACCTCCCTCATCAACAGCTTCTGGGCAGTGTGGCTGCCGGCGGGCGCGAGCGCGTTCAACGTGCTCCTCGTGCAGCGCTTCTTCGACAACCTGCCGCGCGAGGTCTTCGAGGCCGCGCGGGTCGACGGCGCGGGGCCCTACCGGTTGTTCTGGTCGATCGTTCTACCCATGTCCAAGCCCATCCTGGGCGTGGTCTCGGTGTTCGCGATCATCGCGAGCTGGAAGGACTTCCTCTGGCCGCTCCTGGTCCTCAAGGACCCGCTGATCCAGCCGCTGTCGGTGCGCCTGCCCGCGATCGCGGCCACGACCGACAAGGGCGTGTTCCTCGCGGCGCTCGCGATCTCGACCATCATCCCCGTGCTGCTGTTCCTCGTGTTCCAGCGCACGTTCCTCCAGGGTGCGGGGCTCGGGGGAGCGGTCAAGGGGTAGCCGGGAGGCACGGAGTGCGCCGGTGCGCCGGGTGGGTCACCTGGTGCGCCGACCGCCGTGCGCTCGCCCGGTCGCACAGCCGAGCGGGCGCACGGTCGGTCGTTCGCGAGATGCGGTGAACGGGGGTCGGAGGATGCCTTCCGACCCCCGTCCGTCGTATCTCGCGGACTATCCCGGGGGTTCCCGCGTCGGTTCCGCGACGGTCTCGGCACGGTCTGAGGCGCGGTTCCCGCCCCGGGCGCAGGCCCGCCCGGCGCCCGCGCAACCGCTCCCGCACCGCGGGCCGCGGCCTCGCCGACCGCCCGCAGCTGTTCTGACGATCTGTCCCGTCAATGTCACGTCGGGGTCGTCCGACTCCGGCGAAGAACCTCCAGGAACGCCTGACATGATGGCGACATGCCCTCGTTCTCGCCCCAGACGACGGCCGCCGGACCCGGTGCACGGACCAGCACCGCTCCTGCCGCTGCCGCAGAAGTCCGCCCCTACGACGCCCTCCTCCTGTACTCGTTCGGAGGGCCCAACAAGCCCGAGGACGTCGTGCCGTTCCTGCGCAACGTCACGGTCGGCAAGGGGATCCCCGACTCGCGCCTCGAGGAGGTCGGCGAGCACTACTACGGGTTCGGCGGCAAGAGCCCCATCAACGAGCAGAACCTGGCCCTCAAGGCCGCGCTCGAGGAAGAGCTCGCCTCGCGCGGGATCGACCTGCCCGTCGTGTGGGGCAACCGCAACTGGGAGCCGTACACGCGCGACGCCGTCGAGCAGCTCGCCGGTGCGGGCGCCCAACGCGTCGTGGCCCTCGTGACCTCGGCCTTCTCGTCCTACTCCGGGTGCCGTCAGTACCGCGAGGACCTCGCGCTCACGCTCGACGCCCGCGGTGAGCTCGGCCCCGACGGCTCGACCGGCATCCAGTTCGACAAGGTGCGCTCGTACTTCAACCACCCCGGGTTCGCGCAGGCCAACATCGACGCCGTGCTCGAGGGCTACGAGGCGCTCGCGGCCAAGGGGGGCGACGTCGCCGAGGCGCGCCTCGTGTTCGTCACGCACTCCATCCCGCTGACCATGGAGGCCGCGTCGCGCATCTCGCACGCGACCTACTCGCGCCAGCACCTCGACCTGGCCCGCGTCGTCGCCGAGGAGGTCTCGGCACGTCTCGGCCACGAGGTCGAGTGGAACCTGACGTTCTGCTCGCGCTCGGGCCCGCCCGCGCAGCCGTGGCTCGAGCCGGACGTCAACGACCACCTCGAGTCGCTCGCGGCCGACGACGTCACGAACGTCGTGCTCTCGCCCATCGGCTTCGTGTCGGACCACATGGAGGTCGCGTACGACCTCGACACCGAGGCCATGGAGACCGCGTCGCGCCTCGGGATCACCGCGGTGCGGGCCGGGACCGTGGGGACCCGCGCCCCGTTCGTGGCCGGCCTGGTGGACCTGGTCCTCGAGCGCGCGGCCATCGCGCGCGACGAGAAGTTCACCGAGGCGGTCGTCGGTGAGCTCGGCCCGTTCCGTTCGGTGTGCGCACCGGACTGCTGTCTGCGACGCGACGGCGAGCCCAGCGGCATCCCTGCGCTGTGCAGCACCGACCTGCACCGCTGACCCCGACCACACGGCGGCCCCCGGTCGCCACGACCCGCCCTCGGGACGCCGACGTCACCGGGGCTCCCGCACCGAGAGAGGCACGACGATGAACGACGCGCACCGCGTCCCCGTGGACCACGAGCAGATCAACGACGCGATCCGCTACACCATGTGGTCGGTCTTCGCGCTGGCCGAGTCGCTGCCGGCGGACCCCGCCGAGCGCACCGAGATGGTCGAGGCCGCGCTCGCCGCGGTGGGCGGCGGCGACGACCCGTCGGCCGTCGACGGCGACCTCGTGGTCCGCGGCTGGTACGACGTGGGCGGCCTGCGCTCCGACGCCGACCTCATGGTGTGGTGGCACGGCCCGAGCATCGAGTCGGTCCAGGGTGCCTACCAGCGCCTGCGCGCCAGCGACCTCGGCCGTCACCTCGAGCCGGTCTGGTCGAACGCCGCGCTGCACCGCCCGGCCGAGTTCAACCGGGGCCACGTCCCGGCGTTCCTGATGAACGAGGAGCCGGGGGCGTACCTGTGCGTGTACCCGTTCGTGCGCTCCTACGACTGGTACCTGCTGCCCGACGCCGAGCGCCGCACCATGCTGCGCGACCACGGCCTCGCGGCGCGCGACTACCCGGACGTGCGCGCCAACACGGTCGCGTCGTTCGCGCTCGGCGACTACGAGTGGCTCCTGGCCTTCGAGGCCGCAGAGCTGCACCGCATCGTCGACCTGATGCGCGAGCTGCGGGCCACCGAGGCGCGTCGCCACGTGCGTGAGGAGACGCCGTTCTTCACGGGGCCCCGGACCACGCTGATCGAGTGGGCGGGGCGCCAGCCGCTGTCCTGAGCCGTCCGCCCGTCCGCCGAGCGCGGGGCGGCTGTCGAGGATCTACGACGGCTGCTCCGCACTCGGCGCCTCTTCCCGGGCGTCGAGGACGCGGCCGAACGCCCCGAACAGATCGAGCGACATCGGCACGTGGCCGTGCTCCCACATCGGTGCGACGTACTGCTGCTCGACGAAGGTCCGGTCGGTCGTCGGCGCCGGATCCGCCGCCGGTCCTGCCGATCCCGTCGTCGGTCCTCCCGAGGCCTCGGCCCCGGGGGCAAGGAGGCGGACGAGGGCGCCGAGGGCCGCTCGCAGCATGCTGTTCATCTGGTTCTCCGACGGCGGGCCGCGACGCGGCGATCTGCTGGCGCCGGAGCGTAACCGGTCGGAGAACCCCGGCGCCAGCCGGGTGCGCCCCAGATGCTCAGCATGCTGAGCGTTGGCATGCTGGGAGGCATGAGCACCGACCGACACACCGCCACGCCCCAGCCGGTCGAGGTCACCACGACCTCCGACCGGGTCCGTCAGGTCACGGTCCTCGTCGGGGCCGTGGTCGCGATCGCGGGGGCCGCCTTCGGGTCCGGCGCGTTCGGGGGCCAGGCGATCCAGGACGCCGCCGGGGGAGCCCTGGCGGCCGACGCGACCGTGGTCGCCCCCGACGGCCCGGCGTTCTCGATCTGGTCCTTGATCTACCTCGGGCTCGCGGTCTTCGCGGTCTACCAGGCGCTCCCGCGCCACGCCGCCGACACCCGGCTGCGCGCCGTGTCCTGGTGGGTCCTGGCCTCGATGCTGCTCAACGCCGCGTGGATCGGCGTCGTCCAGACGGGGGTCCTGCCGCTCAGCGTCCTGGTGATCGGTGTCCTCGTCGCGGTGCTCGCCGTGATCCTCGTGCGGCTCGTCCGGACCCCTCCCACGAACGCCGTGCAGGCTGTCGTCCTGGACGGCACCGTCGGCCTCTACCTGGGCTGGGCCAGCGTGGCCACGCTCGCGAACGTCGCTGCGACGCTCGCCGACGCAGGCGTGGACCTGGGCCTCGGTGCGACCGCCTGGGGCGTGCTCGTCGTCCTGGCCGGTGCGGTCCTGGCCGTCGCCTACGCGGTCTTCGCGGCGGGGCGGCCCGTGGTCGCGGTCGGGATCGGGCTGGCCATGGCCTGGGGGCTCGGCTGGATCGCCGTCGGTCGGGCGGACGGCCCGCTGGTCGACACCACGGTCGCGCTCGCGGCCGGCCTCGCCGCGGGCGTCGCGCTCCTGGCCCCCGTCGTGACCACGCTGCGCGCGCGTCGGGGCTGACGCGCCGCCGTCGGGCAGGGCGCGCACGTCCTGCCGCCAGCCTGCACCCCGACGCGCGAGGGGCGGCCCTCGCCGTGCGAGGACCGCCCCTGCCGGGCGTCGAGCCAGGACCCTACGGGTAGAGCCCTCGGATCTGGTGCGCCTCGGCGGTCCGCTGGATGCCGATGACGAGCGCCGCGTCGCGCAGGCTCATCTCTTCGCGACGGGCCAACGACGAGACCCCCTGGTAGGCCACGTGCATGCGGTGCTCGAGCTTCTCGCCGATCTCCTGCTCGGTCCACCAGTAGGCCTGGTTCGCCTGGACCCACTCGAAGTAGGACACGACGACGCCGCCCGCGTTCGCGAGGATGTCCGGCACCACGGTCACGCCGTTCTTGGCCAGGATCCTGTCGCCCGCGGCGGTCGTCGGTCCGTTCGCGCCCTCGACGACCCAGCGCGCCTTGACGGTGTGCGCGGTCACGTCGTCGAGCACGCCCTCGACCGCGGCCGGGATGAGCACGTCGACGGGCAGCGCGAGCAGCGCGTGGTTGTCGATCGGGTCGGCGTCCTCGAAGCCGACGACCGTCCCGGTCTCGGCGACGTGCCGGAACAGGGCGGCGACGTCGAGCCCGTCGGGGTCGTGGATGCCGCCGTACTGGTCGCTCACCGCGACGACCCGCGCGCCGTGGCCCGCGAGGATCGCGGCGGCGTGCGAGCCCACCTTGCCGAAGCCCTGGACCGCGACCGACGCGTCCGAGAGCTCGAGGCCCGCCTCCGCGAGGGCTGCCCGGGTCGTGTGGACGACGCCCTGCGACGTGGCCGTGGTGCGCCCGAGCGAACCGCCCACGGGGATGGGCTTGCCCGTCACGACGCCCGGGATCGTGTAGCCCCGGTTGACCGAGTAGGTGTCCATGACCCACGCCATGGTCTGCTCGTTGGTGCCCATGTCCGGTGCCATGATGTCCCGCTCGGGGCCGATCACGGGCATGATCTCGCTCGTGTAGCGCCGGGTCACGCGCTCGAGCTCGGCCTGCGAGTACTCGCGCGGGTCGATCGACACGCCGCCCTTGGCCCCGCCGTACGGCAGGTCGACGACGGCGCACTTCCAGGTCATCCACATCGCGAGCGCGCGCACCTCGTCGATGTCGACGCTCGGGTGGTAGCGCAGCCCGCCCTTGCCGGGGCCGCGCGAGACGTTGTGCTGGACGCGGTAGCCGCGGAACAGCACGATGTCCCCGCTGTCGCGTCGGAGCGGGACCGAGACGTTGACCTCGCGGCGCGGGGTCGCGAGCATCTCGTGCAGGCCCGGGTCGTAGCCGAGGATCTCCACCGCGTTCGCGAGCTGGCTGTGGGCCGTCGCGAGGGCCGAGGCCTTCTCAGGGGTGGATGCAGGCTGGGTGGCGCCGCTCGTGGGCGGCGTTGACGTCGTCGTCACTCTTCCTCCGGGTGATGAGGGATTCCTCGCGGTCCCGTGGTGAGGGACCGTGTCCGACCAACGTACCGCCAGGTCGGGGCCCGATTCACGTCGGCTCCCGGACCTGGCCGTGCGCCGTCACCCGAGCGCGTCGATGCTCGCGAGCTCGTCGGGGGTCAGGGAGAAGCCTGTGACGTCGAAGTTCGCCTCGATCCGGGCCGGGGTCACGGACTTGGGGATCACGACGAACCCGTGGTCGAGGTGCCAGCGCACGACGACCTGCGCGGTGCTCACGTCGTGCGCCCGGGCGACCGCCTGCAGGGCGGGCGAGTCGAGGTTCGTGCGCTTGAACGGGCTGTACCCCTCGAGAACCACGCCGCGCTTGGCGTGCTGCTCGACCACCTGCGGGTCGTAGTCGTCGGGCCCCCAGGGGATCTGGTTGACCGCGGGGGTCTCGCCCGTCTGCTCGGACAGGATGTCGAGCTGGTCCACCGAGTAGTTGGACACCCCGACCGATCGCACGAGGCCCACGTTCCGCGCCGCGAGCAGCTCGGCCCACACCCAGGGCGAGGCGTCTCCGGACGGCGGCCAGTGGATGAGCCACAGGTCCAGGTAGTCCGTGCCGAGCAGGCGCAGCGACTGGGCGAGGGTCTCGTGCTCCCGCCCGACGTCGGCGGGACGCAGCTTGGTCGTGAGGAACACGTCCTCGCGCGGGACGCCCGACGCGGCAAGGGCCCGGCCGACCTGCTCCTCGTTGCCGTACATGGTCGCGGTGTCGATGTGCCGGTACCCGACGTCGAGCGCGTGGCGGACCGCGCGGTAGCAGTCGTCGCCCTCGGACTGCCAGGTGCCGAGGCCGAGCAGGGGGATGTCGCCGCCGGGAAGGGCGGCGGTGGGGATCGAGGTCATGGGTCCCAGTCTTGGCACGGCCGGAGCGGGTGCGCGACCGGGAGGCCGGTCGTGACGAGCCGTGCGGTCGTGGAGACCGCTCACTCGTCGTCCAGGACGACGGTCGCCCTCTGGGGGCCGGCGCAGTTGCTGCCGGGGTTCTCGGCCTGCCAGTCCAGCTCGACGACGCGGTCGAGCGCGACGTCTCCCGTCGACGCGTCCACGACAGTGACGACGACCTCCGACGGCGGGGAGAACGCGGTGCCGACCCAGACCGGTCCGGCGACCGCGGGCGGGGACGGCTCGACCGCTGCCTCGACCGAGCCGTCGGACGGCGCGGCGACGGACGGAGCTGCACCACCGGAGAGGGCGGCGATCGGCGGAGCGTCCGGGGCCGGCACGAGCTGCAACGAGCCCGCGCGGACGAGGTCACAGCCCCCGGTGCCCGGCGGGCAGTCGACCGCGACGTCGAAGGCCTCGCGATCGGGCCACGAGTCGGCGAGCCGCACCTCGAGCGTCGAGGCCTGCATGACGAGCGCGCAGGCGCTCCCGTCGTCGCCCACCCCGCACGCCGCCAGGAGGGGGAGCACTGCGGCGCCGAGCACGAACGCGCCCGCAGTGCGTCGGGAACGGCGGTCGTCGTGGCGCACGGGCGCGGGGTCCTCTCGTCGGGGGATGGTCGATCCTGGTCGCCCCGAGGCTAGGCGGCCGGCCGGGGCGCGTCACGCCGACTCGCTCACCGCCGCGCCCGCCGCCGGAACGACGACGGCGTCTCGCCCGTCAGGCGCGCGAAGGTCCGGGTGAACGCGGGCTGGTCGTAGAAGCCCGTGACGACCGCGATCTCGGCGATGGGGGAGTCCGAGTGCGCGAGCATCTCGGCCGCGCGGTCGACCCGGGCACGGAGCACGAGCTGTCGAGGGCTGAGGGAGAACACGCGGCGCACGCGCCGGTCGAGCACCGCGGGCGTGCATCCCGCGAGGGTCGCGAGATCGGCGACCGTGAGCGACTGGCCGAGGCGCTCCTCGATCCCGGCGACGAGCCGTGCCATCGAGTCCATCGAGGCGTCGTCGGCGTCGTCCTCGCGCAGGTCCTGCGAGACCGACACCAACCCGACGAGGCGACCTGCGCCGTCGTGCACCGAGAGCTTGGACGTGAGGAACCAGCCGGGCGTGCCGCCCAGGCGGCGGATGAGCTCGAGCTCGTTGCGCAGCGGGCGCCCCGTGCGCAGGACCTCGGCGTCCTGCTGGTCGTAGCGCTCGGCGAGCTGCGGGACGAACAGGTCCGTGGCGCGCCTGCCCACGACCGCGCGGCGCGAGCGTTCGTTGGTGCGGGCCACGAAGACCCGGTTGACCAGCACGTAGCGGCCCGTGACGTCCTTGGCGCAGAACATGGTCGACGAGAGCTCGTCCATGAGGTCGACCATCGCGGGGCTCAGGGCAGCCAGGAGCGCCTCGCCCTCGGGCCAGGTGCGGGGTGGGGTGGACTTGTCCGGAAGTGCTGCCATGACAGCCCGGATCGTACAAGACGAAGCGTCAGCATCGGAGGCACGCTAGGAGGATGAGCAACGAAGCATCGCCTGCCCCTGCGGGAGCAGCACGTGCGGGGGACCGGTCACGAGCCGGTACCCCCGCGTCCCCGGCCCCCCTCGGCAACCCTGCCGACGTCCTGACGAGCACCTCGACCGGCACCCCGATCGACGCCCTCACCGACGACGCCGCGCGCCTGGCCCGCAGCTGGATCGCGGCGGCGGACGCGGCCTCCGAGGGGGCGAGCGAGCGCAGGACCGCCGAGCGCCTCGGTGCCCTGGTGTCCGACCCCGCGGGTCTCGAGCTCGCGGTGCGCTTCGTCGACAACGTGGCGCGCCCCCAGGACGTCCAGGTCGCCGCGCGCGAGCTGGGCCTGCTGGGTGAGCTCGCGGGCGGGGCCCAGGGGTTCCTCGGCCCCGTCGACACCGCGCTCCTGCGGCTCGGTGCGCGCATGGCACCCCTGCTGCCCAAGGTCGTCGTGCCCGCCGCGCGGATCCGCCTGCGCCAGCTCGTGGGCCACCTCGTGGCCGACGCCGGGCCGGGGCTCGGCAAGCACCTCGCGCGCACGCGTGCCGAGGGCTACGCGCTCAACGTCAACCTCCTCGGGGAGGCCGTGCTCGGCGAGGACGAGGCCCAGGCACGCCTCGCCCGCACCATCGCGCTCGTCGAGCGCCCCGACGTCGACTACGTGTCGGTCAAGGTGTCCTCGGTCGCGTCCCAGCTCGTCACGTGGGACCTCGAGGGCTCGCGCGACCGCGTCGTCGAGCGGCTCCTGCCGCTGTTCCGCGCAGCGCGCGACCACGGGGTGTTCCTCAACCTCGACATGGAGGAGTACCGCGACCTGGCCCTGACGACCGAGGTCTTCCAGACGATCCTCGGGCGCGAGGAGTTCCGCGGCCTGGAGGCCGGGATCGTGCTCCAGGCGTACCTGCCCGACGCGCTGGGTGCGCTCGACGGCCTCACCGCGTTCGCGACCGAGCGCGTCGCGGCGGGCGGAGCCCCCGTCAAGGTGCGCCTCGTCAAGGGCGCGAACCTCGCGATGGAGAAGGTCGAGGCCGAGCTCCACGGCTGGGAGCAGGCGCCCTACCCGACCAAGCCCGACGTCGACGCCAACTACGTGCGCCTCGTCGACCACGCGCTGCGCGCCCCGCGCACCGACGCCGTGCGGATCGGCGTCGCGAGCCACAACCTGTTCCACGTCGCGCTCGCGATCCTCGTCGCGCGGGCACGAGGTGTCAGCCACGCGCTCGACATCGAGATGCTCCAGGGCATGGCGCCGGGCGAGGCGCGGGCCGTGCGGGACGAGGTCGCCCGGGACGGCGGCCGCGTCGTCCTCTACACCCCGGTCGTCGCGCGCGAGGACTTCGACGTCGCGATCTCCTACCTCGTGCGCCGCCTCGAGGAGAACGCGGCCGAGCAGAACTTCCTGCACGCCATGTTCGCGCCCTCGGACCACCCGTCGGACCACTCCTCGGACACCGCGATGGACCGCCAGGAGGCCGCGTACCGCGCCTCGGTCGAGCTCGGCACCCGGTACTCCGACGCGGACGTGACGCCGCGTCGTCAGGCGCGCGACGCCGTCGGGCCGCTCGGTGCGGCGACGCCCGGCGACGCCGTCGCGACCGGGTTCCGCAACGCCTCCGACACCGACCCGGCCGTCGCGGCGAACCGCGCCTGGGCCGCACGGGTCGTCGGGCCCGACTCCGGGTACGTGCCCGCGCAGTCGCCCGAGGTGACCAGCGCGGACGAGGTGGACGACGTCGTCGCGCGTGCGGGGAAGGCCGCCGTGGCCTGGGCGCAGGTGGTCCCCGCGGACCGCGCCCGCGCGCTGCGGGCCGTGGCCGCGCGCCTCGAGGAGGCGCGCACCGCCCTCGTGACCGCGATGGTGCACGAGCCCGGCAAGACCGTCGCCGAGGCGGACCCCGAGGTCAGCGAGGCCGTCGACTTCGCGAGCTACTACGCGCGGTCGGCCGAGGCGCTCGACCAGGTGCCCGGTGCGACGTTCACGCCCGACGGCGTGACGCTCGTGACCCCGCCGTGGAACTTCCCCGTCGCGATCCCCGTGGGCGGGATCGTCGCGGCGCTCGCGGCCGGCTCGGCCGTGGTCGCCAAGCCCGCCCCCGCGACGCCGCGCTGCCTCGAGGTCGCGGTCGACGCGATCCACGCGGGGCTCGCGGACGCCGTGGCGAGCGCGCCCGCGGGCAGCAGCCTGACGGCCGAGGCTGTGCGCGACGTCGTGCAGCTCTCACGCGTGCCCGACGGCGACCTGGGGCGCCATCTCGTGACGCACGAGGGCGTGGCCCGCGTGATCCTCACGGGGGCGATCGAGACGGCGCAGATGTTCGCGTCGTGGCGCCCCGACCTGGACGTGCTCGCCGAGACGTCGGGCAAGAACGCGATCGTCGTGACCCCGTCGGCCGACCTGGACCTCGCGGCGGCCGACGTCGTGCGCTCGGCGTTCGGTCATGCAGGGCAGAAGTGCTCGGCGGCCTCGCTCGTGATCCTCGTGGGCTCGGTCGGCGACCTGCGCACCGAGACCGGTCGCCGGTTCTCGGTGCAGCTCGTGGACGCGGTCCGCTCGCTCGCGGTGGGACCGGCGACCGACGTCTCGACGACCATGGGGCCGCTCACCGGGGTCGCCGAGGGCAAGCTGCTGCGCGCCCTGACGACGCTCGAACCGGGCGAGCAGTGGCTCGTCGCCCCGCGCAGGCTCGACGAGGACGGGCGTCTGTGGACCCCGGGCCTGCGCTCGGGCGTCGCGCCGGGCTCGTTCTTCCACCTCACCGAGGTGTTCGGCCCCGTGCTGGGCATCATGACGGCCACCACGCTCGACGAGGCGATCGAGCTGCAGAACGCGGTCTCGTTCGGCCTCACGGGCGGCATCCACAGCCTCGACGACGCCGAGGTCGACACCTGGCTCGACCGCGTCCAGGTCGGCAACGCCTACGTCAACCGGGTCATCACGGGGGCCATCGTGCAGCGCCAGTCGTTCGGCGGCTGGAAGCGCTCGGCCGTGGGCCCGGGCGCCAAGGCCGGTGGGCCCAACTACGTGGCCGAGCTGGGCACGTGGAGCGACGCGGTCGCCGCGGGCTCCGGGAGCGGGGCGCCCGACGGCGGCCCCGTCCCCGCGCGCGAGGCCTCGCCCGAGGCGTGGCTCGCGTGGGCGCAGGCCGACGACGCCCGCTGGTGGGCGCACGAGCTCGCGGTCGAGCACGACCCGTCAGGGCTGCACGTCGAGTCCAACGTGTTCCGGTACCGGCCGATCGACGTGCTCACGGTCCGGGTCGGCACGGGGGCTGCGCCGGTCGAGGTCGAGCGCGTGCTGTCGGCGGCGCGCACGGCCGGGGTGCCGGTCGTCGGGAGCCGCGCCGACGGCGCCGCTCCCGTGAGCGACGAGGACTTCGCCGCGGCGGTCGCGCGGGGCGAGGTCACGGGCCGCGTGCGTGTGGTGGGCTCGGCGCCGGGCCTGCGCGAGGCTGCGGCCGGCCACGTGGGCGACGTGACGGTGCTCGACCACCCGGTGCTCGCGAGCGGTCGGCGCGAGCTGCTCACGGTCCTGCGCGAGCAGGCGATCAGCCGGACGATGCACCGGTTCGGGCACGTGACCGCCTGACCCCTGGGGAGTGCCGAGCCCGAGGTTCGTCCCGCGACCGCCGCTGGTCGCCGGAGAAACCTCGGGCTCGGCACGGGGAGGTGTCGGTAGGGTGCCCCGCATGGACCTATCGCACGCCGCGCCTCCAAGCGGTGGAACAGGACCGCACGCACGCGCATCGACACCCACGGGTACCCGGCGCGTCATTTCGGGCTCAGCCTGCCGGACGGGGAGGGACGGGACGACGTCGCCGCCCTGTTCGAGCGCGTGGCGGCCGAGGTACGGGCGATGGGACTGAAGGCCGAGGACATCATCTCGATCACCTACGAGGAGATCATCGACGAGGACGGCCACTGGCCGAACTTCGTGGTGACGTTCTCCCCGCGCAAGCACCTCGGGCCGCGGGGGCGCTGAGCGGGCCCGTTCCGCGCGCTCGAGGGCGAGCACGGACGCGGGCTACGTGCGGCGTTCGAGCTGCGGCAGGTCGTCGTCGTGGAGCACGTCGGACAGCCGCATGCCGACCAGCTCCGCGGCGTACCCGGCGTCCGTCCCGAGCGGGTGCGCCTCCTGGAGCACGTGCCCGCGCACGCCCAGGGCGGCGAGCCGCCCGCAGAGCTCGAGGACGTCCCCGCGCGAGTGGACGGTCGGGTCGACGGTCGTGCGGACTTCGTGCTCGACCCCCGAGCGCTGGAGCACCGCGAGCGACCTGTACGCGGCATCGCCCGAGGGGCGCGCACCCGTGACGAGCTCGTAGTCCTCGGGCAGGTGCTTGATGTCGAGGCCCACCCAGTCGACGAGCGGCAGGACGTGCTCGAGCCGCACGGGCCAGGGCCCCGCGGTGTGCAGCCCGACGGCGAGCCCCAGCTCCCGCACGTCGGCGATCGCTGCGGGGAGCGCGGCCTGGAGCGTGGGCTCGCCGCCCGAGAAGACGACCCCGTCGAGACGGTCCCGCTGTCGCTCGAGGAACGCGACGACGTCGGGCCAGGCGATGGGCCCTTCGCTGTCCGCCGGGGCGACCGGAGCGAGGTCCCTGGAGTGGCAGTAGGTGCAGCGCCAGGGGCAGCCCTGCAGGAACACGGTCGCGACGAGGCGACCCGGCCAGTCGACGGTCGAGAGCGAGGTCATGCCTGCGACCGCCAGCGGCGCGAGGGTGCGGCTCCGGTCCGAGCCCGTGCCGTGTCCTGCGGTCGGCGACGCGTTCGGGCGGCCGGAGGGACCCGGGGGAGTGCTCGCGAGGGCTGTCATGACAGGTCCTTCCGTCCGTGGATGGGTGTCGGGAAGCCCTCCCGGGCGCGCACGGGTCGGCGTCGACGCGACGTCCCTCGACGGTACGCGGGTGTGACGCGCGACTCGCCGAGAGGTCTTGTGAGAACTTTCACAAGACAGATGCGTCGAGGCTCCGTACGACGCTCGCCCTTGTCCTCATGTCAAGTGTTCTTTACTCTGAACACATGACGCGCCGAACCGTCCGGACCGTCGCCGCGCACGGCGTCGTGAACGTCGTGCCGGGTGCGGCGCTCGGCGTCGCGCCGCGCCCCCGTGGGCACACGACGCGGCTGGTCGCGGCCTGATGGAGAACCACGTGCGCGCCCGCCGTGCGGCTCTCGGGCTGACGCAGGCCGAGCTCGCCGAGCGGCTCGGGGTCTCGCGCCAGACCGTCATCTCGATCGAGCGTGGCCGGTTCGACCCCAGCCTCCCGCTCGCGTTCCGCCTGTCCGCTCTCCTCGGCGCGCCGATCGAGGAGCTGTTCGTCCCCTCGCACCACGACGTCCGCGTCGACCCCCTCTAGGAAGAGGCCCTCGTGCTCGCAGTCTGGATCCTCGTCGCGGTCGCTCTCCTCGTCGTGTGGCTCACCTGGCTCGGGGCCACCGACCGCATGACGCGCAACGGTCTGATCGGGATCAGGACGCCCGCGACGCAGCGCAGCGACGCGGGGTGGATCGCGGGGCACCGGGCGGCGCTCCGGGTCGTGGTCCCGGGCGGGGTGGTCGTCGCCGCGGTCGCGCTCGTGGTGACGGTCCTGGAGCCCGACGGCGCCACGGACGCCGCGTTCTTCGCCGTCGCGGGTGCGTTGCTCGTCGAGGTGGTCGTCGCTGCCGTGGTCGCCGAGGTCGCGGCCCGTGGCGTGGGCGCGGACCTGGGGGACGAGCGCGCCGACCAGTGGGACGTCGACTGATGCTGCGGTCCAAGGGGTCGGTGATGCTCGCCGACCCCTGCTGAAGAGTGGCGCCCGACCGCTCACGTCACCGCGGAGGCCGGGGCGCTCTGAGGCCGAGATGCGGCCGACGGGGGTCGAATCGCTGACGAGACCCCCGTTGGCCGCATCTCGCGCACCGTCGGTGGGATCCCGCTGTCAGTCCGACGCCCCGCGGATGAGCACGGGGGAGAAGATGCGGGCCGACTCCTTCACGGGCTGGCCCGCGATGAGGTCGAGCAGCATGCCGGTCGCGGCCTTGACCATCTCCACCACGGGGTTCTGGACCGTGGTCAGCGCGGGGCTCGTGGTCGCGGCGACCCCCAGGTTGTCGAACCCGACCACCGCGACGTCGCCCGGCACGGACCTGCCCTGGGCGCGCAGGACGCGCAGCGCGCCCTCGGCCATGAGGTCCGACGCGGCAAAGACCGCGTCGATGTCCGGGTGGCGCTCGAGGAGCTCCTCCATGGCCGCCGCCCCGCCTGCCGCGGCGAAGTCCCCGTAGGCGATCGCGTCGTCGGGCAGGCCCGCCGAGCCCAGGGCTGCACGCCATCCGGTGAGACGGTCCACCGCGGCGGTCATGTCCTGCGGTCCGGCGATCGTCGCGATGCGGCGGTAGCCGCCGTCGATCAGGCGCCGGGTCGCGATGCGCCCTCCCTCGACGTTGTCGACGTCGACGTAGACCAGGTCGTCCATCGCGGTGAAGGGGCGCCCGACGAACACCGCGGGCAGCGGCGAGGCGAGCACGGCGCCCTCGAGGTCGTCCTCGCGGTGGTGCGAGGTGATGATCGCGCCGTCGACGTGCCCGCTGCGCAGGTAGCGCACGATCCGGCCGGCGTGCTCGTCGGGCCGCGCGATGAGCAGCACGAGCTGAAGGTCCGTGGGGGCGAGAGCCGCGCTGACGCCACGGAGCGTCCCCGAGAGGAACGGGTCCGTGAGGATGCGCTCGTCCGGCTCGGGCACGACGAGCGCGATCGAGTCGGTCCGTCGCGTCACGAGCGAGCGGGCCGCGCGGTTCGGGGTGTACCCGAGCTGGAGGACCGCGGCGTCGACGGCGGCCTGCGCCTCGGGAGAGACGCGCAGGCCCCCGTTGATCGCACGGGACGCCGTCGAGCGGGACACGCCGGCCGTCTGGGCGACCTCGTCCAGGGTCGGCGCGGAACTCAAGGTGCTCATGGTCTCAGTATCCTGCCAGGCCACGATGAGAGAACTGCCACGATCGGCGTCGACGCCCTAGGAGCGCGCGGGGACGGCGTTGTCGGCCGCCACCTGGGCGAACCACCGACCGCTGGCCTTGACGGTGCGCTCCTGGGTCTCGTAGTCGACCCGGACGACCCCGAACCGCTTCGAGTAGCCCCACGACCACTCGAAGTTGTCCAGGAGCGACCACGCGAAGTAGCCGCGCACGTCGGCGCCGTCGACGATCGCGTCCTTGACGGCCCGCAGGTGGGCGTCGAAGAACTCGAGGCGGTTCTGGTCGTCGACCGACCCGTCGGCCTCCACGACGTCGTCGTAGGCGCAGCCGTTCTCGGTGATGTAGAGCGGCACGCCTGCGGGACCCGTGTAGTCCGCCTGCAGGCGGTTCAGCAGGCGGGTCAGGCCCTCGGGCTGGATCTCCCAGTTCTGGTCGGTGACGGGCAGCCCGCGCGGGTGGTTGAACACGCTGTCGGCCGCCGGGTAGGGGCTCGACGTCTTGCGCTCGACCGGGGCGTCGCCCACGAGCTCGGTGCTCGCGGGACGCGAGGAGACGAGCTCACCGTGGTAGTAGTTCACCCCGAGCGCGTCGATGGGCGACGAGATGATCGCCAGGTCGCCGTCCTGGATGTGGTCCGCGAAGCCGTACTGCTCGACGTCCGCGAGGACGTCGGCCGGGTACTCGCCCTTGATGACGGGGTCCAGGAAGATGCGGTTGAACTGACCGTCGATGCGGCGGGCCGCGTCGACGTCGCCCGCGTCGTCGGGGTCGACCGGGTCGGCGACCGTGAAGTTGAGCGTGATCCCGAGGTTCGCCTCGGGGGCCCGCTCACGCAGCGCCTGGACCGCGAGGCCGTGGCCGAGCAGCAGGTGGTGCGCTGCGGCGAGACCGTCGGGTCGGCTCTGGCGCCCGGGCGCGTGGATGCCGCCCGTGTACCCGAGGAACGCCGAGCACCAGGGCTCGTTGAGGGTCGTCCAGACCCCGACCCGGTCGCCGAGGGCCTCGTGCATCGTCACGGCGTAGTCGGCGAACCGGTAGGCCGTGTCGCGGTTGGTCCACCCGCCCTGGTCCTCGATCGCCTGCGGGAGGTCCCAGTGGTACAGCGTGATCCACGGCAGGAGGTCCTTGGTGAGGAGCTCGTCGACGAGGCGCGAGTAGAAGTCGAGCCCCTTCTGGTTGACCGCTCCGCCGCCGGGCTGCACGCGCGCCCACGAGGACGAGAACCGGTACGTGTCCAGGTTCAGGTCGGCCAGGAGCGCGACGTCCTCGCGGTAGCGGTGGTAGTGGTCGCACGCGACCTCGCCGTCGTCGCTGCCCAGGACGGCGCCCGGGATCCGGCAGAACGTGTCCCAGACGGAGTCCTCGCGGCCGTCGGTGTGCGCGGCCCCCTCGATCTGGAACGCGGCGGTGGCGGCGCCCCAGAGGAATCCCTCGGGGAACTCGACGCGCCCCGTGGTGCCCAGGGTGCGGGGTGTGATGATCTCGGTCATCCCTTGACAGCTCCTTGCATGATGCCGGCGACCAGCTGGCGACCGGTGAAGATGAACAGCACGATCAGCGGCAGGGTCACGAGGAACACCCCTGCCATGACGAGCGAGTAGTCCACGAAGTAGTTCGCCTGGAGAGAGCGCACCACGAGCGGCAACGTCGGGTTCTCCTGGTTCAACACGATGGACGGCCAGAAGAAGTTCGTCCACTGCTGGACGAACGTGAACAGCCCGAGCATCGCGGCGGCGGGTCGTGCCGCGGGCAGCGCGATCGACCAGAAGGTCCGGAACATCGACGCTCCGTCGACGCGAGCGGCCTCGATGAGCTCGTACGGCAGCGACTCGGACAGGTACTGGGTCATCCAGAACACGCCGAACGCCGTGACGAGCGCGGGCACGATCACGGCCTGCAGCTTGCCGATCCAGCCCAGGTCCGACATGAGGATGAACATGGGGATCACGCCGAGCTGGGTCGGCACGGCCATGGTCGCGATGACGAAGACGAGCAGGGGACCCCGGCCGCGGAAGCGGAGCTTGGCGAACGAGTAGCCCGCGAGCGTCGAGAACAGCACCACGGACAGCGAGGTGATGACCGCGATGATGACCGAGTTCGTGAACGCCTTCCAGAAGTTGATCGCGCTCGAGCCGACCACCTCGGCGAACTGGGTGAACAGGCTCATGTCCGGCAGGAGCTGCGGCAGCGCGCTCTTGGAGATCTCCTCGGGGGTCGAGGAGCCCAGGATGAGCGTGAAGTACAGCGGGAAGACGGAGACCAGCAGCACGAGGCCGAGGACCGTGTAGGTGATCCAGCCCGGGCGGCGGGTGTAGCCGCCCGTGCCCTTGCGGACGGGGCGACGGTTGGGGCGGCGGGCCGCGGCACGAGCGGCGCCGGCGCCGGCGGTCTGCGCGACGACGGGGATCGAGCTCATCGCTTGTTCCGTTCGTTCGGAGCGCCCGTGGGCGCGCTGCTGCTGCGGGCGGGGGCACCGCTGGGTCGGCCGGAGGCGTTCTGCGCGCGGACGGCCGCGGCGGCGGCCTTGCGTCGGGCGCGCTGGACCCCGCGGGGGACCTTCTTGCTGGGGCCCGACGTCGAGATGCTCCGTGTGATCGCGAAGTTCACCAGGCCGATGAGCAGGATGACGATGAACAGGATCCAGGCGATCGCGGCCGCACGGCCGAAGTTCTTCTGGTTGCCCCACGCGACGTCGTAGAGGTAGAGCACCGTCGTCATCCACTGCCGGTCGGCGCCGCCGAGGCCCTGGGCGTCGAACGCACGGACCTCGTCGAAGATCTGCAGGCCGCCGATGGTCGAGGTGATGATGACGAAGATGATCGTGGCGCGGATCTGCGGGACGGTCACGGAGAAGAACTGACGGAACCGGCCGGCGCCGTCGATGATCGCGGCCTCGTAGAGCTCGCGCGGGACGGCCTGCATCGCGGCCAGGAAGATCAGCGCGTTGTAGCCGGTCCAGCGGAAGTTGACCATCGAGGCGATCGCGACGTGGCTCGCGAGCGTGTCGGCGTGCCAACGGATGGGGTCGATCCCGAACGTGCCGAGCAGACCGTTGATGAGGCCGTACTGGTCGGCGAAGAGGCGCCCGAAGATGAGGCTGACCGCGATGGGTGCCACGACGTAGGGCAGCAGGACACCCATGCGCCAGAACGTCGCGGCGCGCAGGTTCTGGTCGAGCAGGGCGGCGATGATGATCGCGCAGATCACCTGCGGGACCGAGGACAGCAGGAAGATCGAGAAGGTGTTGCGCAGCGACTTCCAGAAGGTGGGCTGCGCGAGCACGTCGGTGAAGTTCTGCAGGCCGACGAAGTCTCCCTGTCCGCCCAGCAGGTTCCACTCGTGGACCGACACGAACGCCGTGTAGATCAGCGGGAACAGCCCGGTGATGGCGAAGAGGATGAAGAACGGGGAGATGTAGAGGTAGGGGGAGAGCTTGACGTCCCAGCGGCCGAGCCGTTGGGAGAAGCCGACGCGGCGCGAGGGGCGCGGCGGTTCGCCGAGGCCCTGGGTGGGCTGGGTGGGAGAGAGGACGGTCATCTGACTTTCCTGTGCTGGGTCGAGCTGGGACGCGGTGCCCGACGGCGGGCTGGGGCGTGGGAGCGCGGGGTGACCTCCCGGAGAGGTCACCCCGCGCACCGGATCAGCTCAGGCCGAGGTCCTTGTAGGCCTGGACTGCCTTGTCCCACGACGCCTGGGCGTCAGCGGTCTTCTCGACGTCGACGCGCTTGATGGCGTCCTGGACCGTCTGGTGGATCGCGAAGTAGTTCGCGCCCTTGAACGGGGCCCCGTCGATCGCGAGCGCACGGTTGACGAAGATCGTGCCGACCGGTGCGTCGTTGAAGAACTCGTTGGTGAAGGTCTGCACGGCCTCGGACTCCTGCGCCTCGATCTGCGAGGGGAAGGTGCCGGCGTTGGTGAACGCCGTGGTCTGCTGCGCGGGGTCGGTCAGCCAGGCGGCGAGCTCCTTGGCGGCGTCGGCGTTCTTGCCCGACGCGGGGACCGTGAGGAACGAGCCACCCCAGTTGAGGCCGCCGCCGGGGAAGACGTCAGCGACGTTCCAGCCGGTCACGCCGCCCGAGCGCTCCTCGACCGGGCCGGTCATCCACGCGGGGCAGATCATCGTGGCGAAGCCGTTGTTCTGGAACGCGGCGTCCCAGTCGGCGCTCCACTGCTCGAGCCCGGCAGACAGGCCGTTGGTGGCCGACTGCTCGACGACCGTGTTGTAGATGTCCTGGATCGCGGTGTTGGTCGCGAGGTCCTTGGGCGTGCCGTCGGACTCCTCGTAGGCGTTGTCGATCTGGTTGACCATGCCCTGGGAGATCGACATCGCGCTGTCGTACCAGGCGGCGTCGCTCGCTGCGGCGAAGGTGGCGCCCGCGGCGAAGTAGTCGTCCCACGTCGCGTCGGCCCCGCCGAGCAGCTCGGCGACCGCTGCCGGGTCGGTCGGGAGGCCCGCGGCCTCGAAGAGGTCCTGGCGGTAGCAGATCGCGCTCGGGCCGATGTCGGTGCCGTAGCCGATGACCTTGCCGTCGGTGGTCGTGGCCTGCTGGACCTTCCAGTCGACCCAGCGGCCGTCGAGCGACGCGTCGGTCAGGTCGGTGAAGAGGTCGGGGTACTGCATGAGCTCGGGGAGCCAGTCGACCTCGATGGCTTCGATGTCGGCCAGGCCGTCGCCACCGGCGGCGAGCTTGGTCGTGAGGTTGGTGCGTGCGTCCTCGGACTTCGCGGCCTTGGTCTGCTTGACCGTGACGTTGGGGTGCTCGGCGGTGTAGGCCGCGAGGAGCTCGTCGGTGTAGCCGAAGTCGTTGAACGTGGCGACGGTGAGGGTGATCTTCTCGCCGTCGGCGGACCCGCTGCTGTCGTCCGACGAGCCGGAGCCCGAGGAGCAGGCGGTCAGGGTGAGGGTGAGGGCCGCGAGTCCTGCGACGGCGGCGGTTGCCGTGCGGGTGCGGGTCGGACGGGTGCTGCTCAGCACGATGACTCCCTTGTCGGTGATCGGCGTGGCAGCGCTCCCACGGTCAGGGGTGGTAGCGCTCCCACGAAGTGCCACGATGGTGGCCTGCCGGTTCTGGAGATGTCAACCTCGCGACGTGACAATCCGTCGTGGAAACGCTCCCATGAGTGTATCTGTGCAGGTCAGAGCGATATGGTCACGACAGTCGTTCCTCAATCGTTATTGGTTCCCGACCGCCTGGAAAGTAAGTTGGACGGCCGTTCAGCTCCGCTCGCAGTGCTGGCCGGCGGACGATCGCGGGGAGCTCAGGGGGCCGTGAGCCACTCCACGCCGGCCTGCTCCTCCGACGCCAGGGTCGTGCGGACGGCACCCGCCGCGGCCTCCTCGACGGCCGCCGCGAACAGGGGGACCGTGGCCTTGAGCTCGCCGTCGTACGAGTGCCGCGTGCCGCCGTCGGGCAGGGCCTCGAGCGTGACCGTGCCGGTCATGCGCACGGGCGCCCCCGTGATCTCGAGCGAGACCGTCCCGCGTCGGACGTCGCCGTCGGCGGGCTCCCACACCTCTGCTTGGCGGACCTCGAGCGCGTTGCCCACGAACGCGCGCAGGTGACCCGGGATCTGGTCCGTGGGCAGCGTGCGCCGCACGACCACCGAGAAGCCCTCGTCGATCGAGCCGGTCACGTCCGCGAGCTCCACGAGGGCCTGAGAGCCGCCCGTGCGCTGTGCGCGCCACCGGACGAAGGCCTCGCTCGCGAGCATCCGGGTGACCTCGTCGAGACCGGCGGGGTAGTGCAGATCGACGCTCAGGTGCACAGGTTCTCCTCGGGACGTGCTGACCGGCGCGCAGGGTGCGCCAGGGAGACCGACTCTACCGAAGGAGAGGCCCCGATCCCGTGAAGACGCCCACGGATGCGTACGCTGGGGCTCGTGTCTGCCATGAGTGACTTGATCTCCCGCCACGCCGAGCTGTCGCCTGCCGACAACGAATGGCTGCACCTGCTCGTCGGCGACTGGCAGGTGGTCTCCGACCTGGCCTTCGCAGACCTCGTCCTGTGGCTCCCCACCGACGACGGCAGCTTCGTCGCCGTCGCGCAGTGCCGGCCCAGCACGGGCGCAACGGTCCACTACGACGACATCGTGGGCTCGACCGCGCCCGAGGGCCAGCGGCCCCAGCTCGAGCGCGCCCTGTCCGAGGCCCGGTCGCAGCGCTCGCGCGAGCCGCGCTGGTTCGGGGCGTACGCGGTCCGTGAGGAGGCCATCCCGGTCGTCCACAACGGGCACGCGATCGCCGTCGTCGCGCGCCAGACCAACCTCGGCAGCGGGCGCACGCCCAGCCGGCTCGAGCTCAACTACGTCGAGGCCGCCGACGACCTCATCGCGATGATCTCCCGGGGCGAGTTCCCGGCCCCCAACGCGGCGACCGGCCCCCGCCGTGGCGCACCCCGCGTGGGCGACGGCCTGATCCGGCTCAACTCCGAGGGCGAGGTCCTCTACGCGAGCCCCAACGCCCTGAGCTGCTTCCACCGTCTCGGCGTGATCGGGCCGCTCGTGGGCCGCTCGCTCATCGAGGTCACGACCGACCTGATCGAGCACCAGACGCCCGTCGACGAGTCCCTGCCGCTCGTGGTCATGGGGCGCGCCCCGTGGCGCACCGACATCGAGGCCCGCGGGGTCGCGCTCTCGTTGCGTGCCCTGCCGCTCACCGAGTCGGGGCAGCGGATCGGCGCGGTGCTGCTGTGCCGTGACGTCTCCGAGCTGCGCCGCCGCGAGCGTGAGCTCATCACCAAGGACGCGACGATCCGTGAGATCCACCACCGGGTCAAGAACAACCTGCAGACCGTCGCCGCCCTGCTGCGCCTCCAGGCGCGCCGCATGGACGTGCCCGAGGCGCGCGCGGCCCTCGAGGAGGCCATGCGCCGCGTCGCGACCATCGCTCTGGTCCACGAGAGCCTCTCGCAGACCCTCGACGAGGAGGTCGAGTTCGACGACATGGGTGGGCGCGCGCTGCGTCTCGCCGCGGACGTCGCCTCGGCCGACACCAAGGTCCGTACGGTCCAGACCGGGAGCTTCGGGCTGGTGCCCGCGGAGGACGCCACGCCGCTCGCGCTCGTCCTCACCGAGCTCGTGACCAACGCGGTCGAGCACGGTTTCGCGAACCGGACGAACGGTACGGTCGAGATCGACGCGCAGCGCGACGGGTCGGCGCTGCGGATCATCGTCGCCGACGACGGGGTGGGCATGCCCGTGCCGGGCACCGAGCCCTCGGAGAAGCCCAAGAAGAGCGGCCTGGGCTCGCAGATCGTCGCGACCCTCGTGTCCAACGAGCTGGGCGGGACCATCGAGTGGTCGGATCGTCCGGGCGGCGGGACCCAGGTCGTGCTGCGGCTCGTCCTGCGTGACGGCGGGGGCTCCCGTCAGGGATGACGAGGGCCTCGACGGAGAGGATCCAGAACGCCGACAATTCTCTTCCGAAGGCAAACATAAAGGGCCGTCACCAGCAGGTGACGGCCCTTTATGAGAAAAGTATGTGAAGCTCAGCCGGCGCGACGGGCGCGAGCGGTGCGGCGCTTGAGCGCACGACGCTCGTCCTCGGACAGGCCACCCCAGACTCCCGCGTCCTGACCGGACTCGAGTGCCCACTTGAGGCAGGTGTCGACGACGTCGCAGCGGCGGCACACGGCCTTCGCCTCTTCGATCTGGAGGAGGGCGGGGCCGGTGTTCCCGATCGGGAAGAACAGCTCCGGGTCTTCGTCCAGGCAGGCTGCGCGGTGGCGCCAATCCATGTGAGGTCTCCTTGGCATGACGAGCAAGGCCCCAGGTGGAATGGTGTCGGACGCACGTCCACAAAAGGGCTTCAGGCTCAGGTGGGGGGTAATTGATGCTTGAACTAGGTTCACATCTTGAGAAGCCCAGCACAAGGGGTTGCCGGAAAGTTTCTGCGACATGAACGGTGAGGTCTTGGTCACACTTCGGTGAAGGTGCAGGTCACGCGTAGTCTGGGTTGTCGTGGCAGCTGTGAGGACTCCGAATCAATCCACGCCCGAACCTCCCGAGGGCGGTTCCGGCTCGTCGACCCCGCCTGCGGGCGGCCCGCGCCCGCCCGCGCTCTGGGTCGTGATCGCCGGGATCGGGCTCGAGGCGGTCGCACTCGTCGTCGGCGCGCTGCTCGTCCTGGTCGAGCTCGTGTCGGGCCGGTCGTCGGCCGCGGGCGTCTCGATCTTCCTGGTCGTGTTCGCCCTGGGGGTCGCCGCCGTGCTCGGAGCGAGCGCGCGTGGACTCCTGCGCGGACAGCGGTGGTCCCGGTCCCCGGTGGCCACCTGGCAGCTGCTGCAGGTCGTCGTCGCGTTCAGCTGGCTCCAGGTCGAGGTCACGGCTCCCGGGATCGCGGTCCTGGTGCTCGCCGTGGTGGTGCTCGTGTGCCTCATGCTGCGTCCCGTCGTCGTCGCGACCACGCGCGACACGGCCCGCACCGAGGACTGACCGGGCGAGCAGGGGAGCCGACGGGCCGGCCGCTGCGTCCTCCTGGCGTCGTGTCACCCGGCGAACGCGACCTGCACGGGCACGAGCTCGCCCGACCGTACGGCCACCGCCCGGCCCGCCGGCCCGGCGCCAGGGTCGAGCACCCGTTCGAGCGACGTCCCGAACACGTCGCCGCTGCCGCGTTCGCCAGGACGCAGCACGAGCCCGCACCGTGCCGCGCGCACCTCGGCGAGCGGCCCTCGGTGAGCCGTCGCGGCGGCGACCGTCGACGCGGAGGCCAGGAGCACGACACCTGTCCGCACGAGTTCCGTGAGGATCTCGACCTCGAGCGGGCACGCCTGCTGGAGGGTGTCGAGGTCGTCGACGACCACGACGTCCCCCCGGGCGGGAGGGGCGATGGAGAGCAGCTTCAGCGTCTCGGCCGCCTCGAACGGTGAGAAGCTGCTCGCGGCCACGACGTGGCCCGCGCCGGTGTGGGTGGCCGCGAGCTGCGTGAGACGTGGGTCGCGCGAGAGCACCGCCCGCACCCGGCCCGTCGGCAGCACGTACCCGAGCACGAGGAGCAACGCGCTGCTCCGCCCGCTGCCCCCGGGGCCGACGACGAGCGCGCCGGCACCCAGGTCGAGGTGCACAGGGGTCGCCGCGTCACCTCCGATCCCGACCGGCACGGCCCGGAGCGGAACCTTGCCGGGGCCGGGGAGGTCTGCCGGCGCCACGAGGCGCGGCAGGGGTGCGAGCCGGACCGGGGCCGGTCGGCCGTCGTCGCGGGACGGCGCGTCCGAGAGGGCGCCCCGTCCCGGTACCGGTGAGGCGTCGACCACGACCTGGCACTCGACGGGCTCGCCGGACCCGAGCCAGACGCCGCGCCCGGCTCGCCCACCGCGCCCTGCGAGGTGGGAGGGCACGCCGTGCGCGACGTCGTCGTGCACGGCGCTCGAGGCCAGCACGAGCCGCGGCCCGACGCGGTGCGCGAGCCCGCCCAGCCCCGGTGTCTGCCCCGAGAGCGCGACGTGCACGCCGCGCGACGCCCCTTCACCGAGGAGGCGCCCCAGGAGGTCGGCCCCCGCACCGCCCGCCAGGAGCCCGAGCGAGGTGCGCAGGTCCTCGATCCCGTCGAGCAGCACGAGCGTGGGCTCGCGGCCCGCCCGGCCGAGCAGGAGGTCGACGAGCCGTGCGACCCGGCGCGGGTCGTGCTGGTCGGCGACGGTCCCGCAGCCTGCGTGCGCTCGCAGCCCGGGTCCGGTGAGCGCGGGATCCTCGGCGACGACGTGCACGTCCCACCCCCGGTCGAGCGCCGCGACGGCGAGCGCCCGCAGTGCCGTGGTCCGGCCCGAACGTGGGCGGCCGACGACCGCGAGGTGGCCGTCGCCGACGTCCCACGTCACGACGCCGCGGCGCTGCTCGGCGGGCAGGTCGGAGAGGGCGAGGGGAAGCCGGCCCGGCACGTCGCCGGGGGCGGTGCCCGCTCCCGGGAGGTCCGACGGCGTCACGCGCCCCGGCAGGCCCGGGAGCCACGGTGCGGGGAAGGGAACGTGCCCCGCGAGCACCGCGGCCTCGCGGGCCGCCGCGACGAGGACCGTCACCTGGTCGGGGGCGTCCGGTGCGTGTCCGCCCGGGGAGACGGGGGCGGCGCCCCACCGTGGAGCGGCACGCACGGCGTCCGTCCCCCGCGGAGCGGGTGCGGCCGCGTGGGCGCACTGGAACGCGAAGGGTTCACCGTCGCCGCGGCGCAGGACCGCCCGCCCGGGACGGTCGACCGGTATCCGCGCCGCGTGCGGGGCGTCGATCACGTCGTGCGAGTCGCCCGTGTCGATCTGCCGCAGCGCGATCCTCAGCGAGATGTTGGCGCGCATGTCCGCGGTGACCGCACCGGCCGGCCGCTGGGTGGCCAGGACGAGGTGGACCCCGAGCGACCGGCCCTGGGACGCGAGGCGCAGGAGCCCGGGCAGGAAGTCCGGCAGGTCGTCGGCGAGCGCCCGGAACTCGTCGACGACCACGAGCAGCCGGGGCAGGACGCCCGGGGGAAGATCGTCGAGGCAGGTGGCGCCCGCGCCTGCGACCACGTGCTCGCGACGACGCAGCTCGGCGCGGAGCCCGGCGAGCGCCCGGCCCGCCAGGCCGGGCTCGAGGTCAGTGACCTGCCCCACGACGTGCGGGAGCCCGACGCACCCGCCGAAGCTCGCGCCGCCCTTGTAGTCGACGAGCGCGATGGCGAGGTCGCGCGGGGACGTGGTGAGGGCCAGCCCCAGGACGAGCGACTGGAGCAGCTCGGACTTGCCCGCGCCCGTGGTCCCGGCGACCAGCGCGTGCGGGCCGTCCCGCACGACGTCGACCACGACCGGACGTCCGTGCGCGTCGAGACCGAGGGGGACCGGCAGGCCTGGCGTCGTCGGCGCGCCTCGGGAGGATGCCTCCCACCGGTGGGCGACACGGGTCGTGAGCGAGCAGCGGACGTCGGCCGAGGGAGCGACGGCGTCGCTGGTGCCGAGCCCGAGGAGTGCCGCGAGCGACGCCGCAGCGGGAAGCCCGGGGGCGACAGGGTCGGACGGCTCGCCCGCGGCCGGGTCGCCCGTGCCGGCGGGCCAGCGCCCGAGCCGGGCCGCCGCGGCGAGGTGCCGGGCGTAGCGCTCGGACCAGGCGGCGGTGACGCCGACGGCGGGGGCGGGACGGGTGCTCCCGTCCGCGAGGTGCCATCGGCCGTTCGTGGCGTCGAGGGCGGTCCGGCACCATGCGGGCACGGCGCCCGGACCGCTGGCGAGCAGGATCAGCCGTTCGTGCGGGCCTCGTGCGGCCCACCACCGGTCGAGGTCCTGGGCTCCCACCGGTGGCCCTTCGTGCCCCGCCGGGGAGACGTCCACGAGGAGCACCCGGTCGGCCGCGGACGCCCCCGGGGAGGCTTCTCGGCTCCGGCGCGACCGGGGGAGCCAGCGCAGCCACGCCCACTCGTGCGCATCCTCGTCGGCGTGCACGGCCTCGGCCGTGGCGCCCGAGGCGACCTGGGCCAGGAGGAGCGTGCGCGCCGCGGCGAGCCGGTCCGCCCGCTGCCCGACGACGGCCACGCACCCGTCGGGGAGCCGTGCCCCCGGGGCGTGGGGTCGCGCGGGCAGGGGGTCGGCCCAGGGGGCCGGGCCGGTCCCGGTGGCTGCCCTCGGCACGCGCGACGGGTCGGGGGCAGCCCGGTGGACCGCGACCACGGCCGTCATGAGGTCCGCCGGGCTCGGGGCCGGTGGATCGCCGTCCGCGGGCTCGGACGCCGCGAGGGGGACGCGGTCCGTGCCCGCGACTCCACGCGCCGCAGCGCCTCGGGGCGCCTCGGTCGGTGCGAGGGCGCCGCCCGGGTCACCACCCGTACGCCCGACCCGACCGGCGCCCGGGCCGGACCCGTCCTGCCCGCGCGAGCGACGCCGTCGGGCAGCGACGAGGAGCGGGACCACGAGCGTGAGCGGACCGAGCAGGGCGAGGAGCGCGAGCACGGGTTGGCGCAGCGTGGCCGCGAGCGCGAGCGAGCCGACCGCAGGGGTGAGCGCCATGGCGACCGACTGACCGCTGAGGCCCGGGCCGCCGGCCCGCACCGGGACGGGGAGGGGCAGCGCACTCGTGACGGCCCACTCCTCGAGGCGGGGACGCGGCCGCAGGTCGTAGACGGCACCGCCCACGTGCAGGACCCTGCCCGTGGGCCAGGCGCGAGGACGAGCGCCCCGGACCCGGCGCGGACGCGCACCAGGGGACTCCCACGTGCCGTGGGCGCCGCGGACCGCGACCCGGACCGGACCCCCCTGCCCTCCCCGCCCGGACCGCCGGTCCCACGGGATCCCTCGGGCCCGTCCCGCCCGCCGCGCGCCGACCGTCACCACGACCGTGGCTCCTCCAGAGCCCGATGCCGCCAGCACGAGCCCGGATCCCTCCCGCACGGCGTGCAGCCCGCCGCTCCCCGGACCCGAGAGGACCGCGACGTGCCAGGGGGCGCGCAGCGCCGCGGCCTCGGGGTCCCGCTCCGTGGCGCTCGCGGCCGGACCCGTCCCGGGCAGGAGTGCGTGCAGGGTCGCCCCCGGGAGCAGGGGGCGGGTGCCGACGAGGTGGTCGTCGTGCACGAGCACCCCGTCGGCCGCGAGCGGTGCGGCCAGCAGCTCGGGTCTGCGCGCGAGGCGCGCGAGGTCGGCCCGGAGGTCGCCCAGGCGGGCGCCGGGCTCGAGCAGGACGTCGAGGCCGGGGTGGAGGGTCATGCGCACGACCCGATCCTGGTGCCGGGACGGGTGTTCCTGCAGACGACGACGGCGCGCCTGTGGACGAGGTGGTCGTCCACAGGTGCGCCGTCGGGCGTCGAGCCTTGCCGCGGTCAGTCGACCGCGAGCGCCTCCACGGGAGAGGTGCGGGCTGCCGAGCGGCCGGGGATCACCGACGCCAGGAGACCGGCGACGAGGGCCACGACCAGGACCAGGGCGACGTCGCGCCACGGCACGGCGAGCGTCACGTCGCCCATCACGGCCAGGGCCGCGGACGCGCCCGCCCAGCCGTACGCGATCCCGAGCAGGATGCCCAGCACCGCACCGACCCCCGCGATGAGCATGCCCTCGATCGCGAGCATCCAGCGCAGCTGGGACCGGCTCAGGCCGATGGCCCGCAGGGTCGCGGACTCCCGACGGCGCTCGATGACCGAGAGCGACAGCGTGTTCGCCACGCCGATGAGGGCGATGACGACCGCGACCGCGAGGAGCCCGACGATGACGCCGAGGATCGTGTCGACGACCTTCTGGTACATCGCTCGCTCGACCGCGGCCCCCGTGACGTCGATCGGGAGGTCGGTCTCCGCGAGCGCGTCCTGGAGGGCGGGCACCACGGACGCGGCGTCGTTGACGTCGGCCAGGCCGACCCAGGCGCTCGTGACGGGTGTCCCCGTCGCGACGCCCTCGAGCGTCTGCGGCGTGACGAGAAGGGCACGTCCACCCATCGGGGTCACGAGCGCCTCGAGGGTCGCAGGCGTCCCCTGGGGGTTCGCGTCCTCGGGGAGCGGTGCGGCGGCCAGCTCGAGCTCATCGCCCGTCGAGATGCCCCAGTCCTCGGCGACCCCTGCCGGGACGACGACGGTGCCCGGGGCCAGGCCCTCGACCGCCTTCTCGTCGCGCACGAGCGCGGCCGCCGCGCCGGGGTCGACCCCGCGTGCGAGGAACGTGACGTCGTTGCCGTCGAGATCGACCGTGACCGACGTCGCGGTCAGCGGGACGACGGACTCGACGCCGTCGACCTTCTCGGCCGTGCCGATCGTCGACTGCGGGAGCGCGACGGGCTGGTTGCCGCCGTACTCGTCGTAGCCGTCGGTCGCGAGCGAGACGTCCACGGGGTAGCGACCGTCGAGCTCGTTGTTCATGCTCATCCGGGCGCTCACCGCCCCGGTCGACATCATGGCCACGAGCGTCACGCCGATGAGGAGCGCGGTGCTCGTCGCGGCGGTGCGGCGCGGGTTGCGCAGGGTGTTCGCGGCCGCGAGCTTGGCCGTGCTGCCGGAGCCCGTCAGGACCTTGCCCACGAGGCTCACGACCTTGGGGAGCCAGAAGATCGCTCCCACGAGGACGCCCACGAACGAGGCCGCGCCACCGGCGGTCGCGGCGAGCAGGCCCGCCTCCGCGCTGCCCTGCTGCCCCAGGAGGACTCCCAGGACCAGGAGGCCCGCACCTCCGACGACGAGGATCGACGAGATCGCGAGGCGGACGCGTCCTGCTCCCGACGTGAGGGTCGGCGCGTCGGAGGGACGCAGCGCGGCGAGCGGCGCGACCCGGGTCGCGGCACGCGCCGGCGAGAACGACGCGACGAGCGTCACGACGGTCCCCACGAGCAGCGGGACGAGGACCGCGACGGGCGTCACCTGGACGACCGAGGGCAGCGGGATGCCGAGGTCCATGCTGCCCGCGACGGTCAGCGCGAGCTGGACGAGCCCGATGCCGAACAGGATGCCGGCGACCGAGGCGACCAGGCCCAGGATCACGGCCTCGAGCAGGACCGAGCGGGCCAGCTGCTTGCGGTCGGCACCCACGCAGCGCAGGAGCGCGAGCGTCCGGGTGCGCTGGGCGACGAGCACCTGGAAGGTGTTCGCGATGACCAGGGCCGCGACGAGCAGCGCGATCGCCGCGAACGTGAGGATCACGTAGGTGAAGACGTCCTCGCCGCCCGTCATCTGGGCGGCCTGCTCCTTGGCGTACTCGGCGCTCGTCCAGACCTCGGTGTCTCCCCCGAGCGAGCCCGTGACGCTCGACCGGACGGCCTCGAGGTCGGCACCGGGCGCCAGGGCGACCAGCACCGCGTTGTACGCGGTCGCGGACTCGCCCGGGACGAAGCTCTCTGCCTCCCAGGCGGTCAGGTCCTCGTCCGACAGGACGCCCGCGCCACCCACCTGGGCGTAGGCGCCCATCGGGTCGTCGAGGGTCCCGACGAGGGTCAGCTTCTCGTTCGTGTCGACGAAGGTGCCCGCGGGCTCCTCCTCGACGGGGGCGTCCTGGTCGGTGGGCGCGGTCTCGCTGCCCGCCTCGTCGGTCGCCCCGTCGGTGGGCGCGATCTCCTCGGGGGCGGCGGTCTCGCCGTCCGTCGCACCAGTCGGCGCGCCCTGCTCGGTGGCCGCGCCCTCGGCGTTCGGCGTCCACACCGAGCGCACGACGGTCACGGTGTCGCCGAGCCCGAGCCCCAGCCGCTCGGCGACGTCGGACGGCAGCGCGATCTGGCCCGAGCGTGCGGGCATCGCACCCTCGACGAGCTCCTGGGCCTCGAAGCGCGGGTCCGAGGCGGTCGGGACGACGACCTGGTAGGTGCGCTTGCCCCCCGAGACGAGCTCGAAGGCCCGCAGGACCTGCGGGTCGGCGGCCTCGACGCCCTCGGTCCCGCGGATCTCCGCGACCCCTGCCTGGTCGATGCCGGCGTTGCTCGCGACCACGAGGTCCGAGTCGGCGAACTGCGCGGCGATCGAGTCGGTCGTGATGCGGTTGATGACGGTTCCCGCGAGCAGGGTCGCGGTGAGGAACGCGGTCCCGATGAGGATCGCGATGCCGGCGGCGCTCAGCCGCCCGATGCTGCGGCGCATCTGCGCCAGGGTGAGCCGGACCATCAGGCGCGCACCGCCGTCGGACCGGTGGTGCCGGCGAGCGCGTCCGCGGGGTCGTTCTCGAGCGTGCGCAGCGCGTCGAGCCCGGCGAGGACCGACTCGGGGGTCGGGTTGTCGATGTCTCCCGCGATGCGGCCGTCGGCGATGAGGATGACGCGGTCGGCGTAGGCGGCGGCCGTGGGGTCGTGCGTGACCATGATGATGGTCCGGCCGAGCTCGCGCACCGAGCGGCGCAGGAAGCTCAGGACCTCGGCGCCCGAGCGCGAGTCCAGGTTGCCCGTGGGCTCGTCCGCGAAGACGACCTCGGGCTTGGCGATGAGCGCGCGGGCGATGGCCACGCGCTGCTGCTGCCCGCCCGAGAGCTCGCTGGGGCGGTGCGTGAGGCGCGCGCCCAGGCCCAGGGTCTGGACGAGCGTCGCGAGCCACTCCTTGGTCTCGGCGTCGACCTTGCGTCCTGCCAGCTCGATCGGCAGCGTGATGTTCTGCTCGGCCGTGAACATGGGCAGCAGGTTGAACGACTGGAAGACGAAGCCGACGCGGTCGCGGCGCAGCCTGGTCAGCTCGTTGTCGCCCAGGGCCGTGATCTCGGTGTCGCCGATGAAGCCCTGGCCGCTCGAGGCGGTGTCGAGCCCGGCGAGCAGGTGCATGAGCGTGGACTTCCCCGAGCCCGAGGGGCCCATGATCGCGGTGAACGCGCCCTTCTCGAAGTCCACGTCGACGCCGTCGAGGGCGCGCACGGTCGCCTCGCCCTTGCCGTACAGCTTGGTCAGGGACCGGGCGCGCACGGCGGGCGTGCCTTGCGCCGGAGGGGTGCCGGGGATGGGCTGGTACACGGTGGTGTCCACGTCTGCTCCAGGAGAGTTCGTCGTCGGTCTGCGCCGGTCCTGGGCGGGGGCGCGCAGGGCGCCCGGGCCCGGGACCGAGGGGTGCGGGAGAGGGCGCGAGGCCCTCGTTCCCACCTGATGACGACACTAGGAGCCGGGGTGGTGGTCGTGCGTCCGGCGAGGGGCGGGTCCTCGGGACGCGGGACGTCATCCCGTGGTCGTACACCGACCGGGGGGAACCCCTACCGGCGAGGTGCCCGACGGCGTCACGCGCCCGGGCGCACGAGTCCCGTCTCGTACGCGGTCACCACGGCCTGGACGCGGTCGCGCGCCCCGAGCTTGGCGAGGATGCGTCCGACATGGGTCTTGACCGTGGCCTCGGCGACGAACAGGTCGCTCGCGATCTCGTTGTTCGAGCGGCCGCGGGCCATGAGGACGAGGACCTCGCGCTCACGCTCGGTGAGGGAGGAGATCTGCTCCTGCGCACCCGTGTCGACGAGCTGCTCGGCGGGCAGGGCCACGACCAGGTGCTCGAGGAGCCGGCGCGTCGACGACGGGGCGATCACCGCGTCGCCCGAGTGCACGGTACGGATCGCGGCGAGCATCTCCTCGGGCGGGGCGTCCTTCAGGAGGAACCCGCTGGCTCCGGACCGGATGGCCTCGAGCACGTACTCGTCGAGGTCGAACGTCGTGAGCACGATGACCCGGGGCACGTGGTGGCCCTCGGCCGCCGCGGCCGTGAGCTGGGCCGTGGCCGAGAGCCCGTCGAGGTGCGGCATGCGCACGTCCATGAGCACGACGTCGACCGGGTGGTCCGCGAGGAGCCGCAGGGCCTGGAGCCCGTCGCCCGCCTCGACCGTGACCTGGAGGTCGGGCTGGGAGTCGATGACCATCCGGAACCCGGCGCGCACGAGCTGCTGGTCGTCGACGAGCGCGACCCGGATGGGGTCCTGCGCGGGGAGGTCGGGCGTGAAGAAGGTGGAGGTCATGGTTCCTGGGGATCGTCGGGTGCGGGTGCGGGTGCGGGTGCGGGTACAGGGGGTGCTGCCGTGCCGGGCGTGCCGGGCGTCTGCTGCCCCATCCTGCCCGACGCCGGTGCGGGCGGCGCCGGGACGGGGGGAGCGGCGCCGTCGAGCCGGGGGATGGGCATGGTGAACCGGACGCGGAACCCGCCGCCGGGGCGCGGACCCGTGGTCACCGCGCCGCCGAAGATCACCGCGCGCTCGCGCATCCCGAGCAGGCCGTAGCCGGGGGAGTGCGTACCGTCGGCCGACGCCCCGCGGCCGTCGTCGTCGACCGCGAGCTGGAGAGTGTCGACGCCCCAGGTCACGACGACCGTGACGGTCGGGTCGGGGCCCGCGTGCTTGAGGATGTTGGTGAGCGCCTCCTGGCACACGCGGTAGACGGTCAGACCCGCCCCCGGGGGCAGCGGGCGCGGGGTGCCCATGCGGACGAGCGAGATGCGCATGCCGCTGTCGCGGACCTGCGAGACGAGGGACTCGAGGTCGGCGGAGTCGGGCTGGGGCGTGAGCTCGACGCGTCGCACGGAACCCGTGGCGGTCGGCACGGGGCCGGTCGTCGGGCCGGCCGTGCGGGGGACGGTCGCCGTGCCCGTTGCGTCGTTCGTCCGGGCCTCGTCGAGGACCTGTCGGGGCCGGTTGTTGAGCCCGGGGGCGTGCGTGAGCTGTGCGGGACGACCCGAGCCGGCGACCGCGTCGCGGTCGTCGGTGCGCAGGACGCCCAGGAGCCGGCGCATGTCCGCGAGGGCCGCACGACCGGTGTCCGAGACCGTGGCCAGCGCACGCGTGGCCGCCGCGGGGTCGGTGGCTCCCGCGTACCGGCCGCCGTCGGCCTGGGCGATGATGACCGACAGCGAGTGGGCCACGATGTCGTGCATCTCGCGGGCGATGCGCGAGCGCTCGGCGGCCGTCGCGATCTGCGCCTGCTGGTCGCGCTCGACCTCGAGACGCTCGGCGCGGTCGACCAGGGCGTTGATGGTCTCGCGCCGTGAGCGGCGCACCAGGCCGAAGGCCCAGACGGCCAGGAACATCATGGTGGAGAACATCGCCGTGAAGACGAACACCCCCGCCGCCTCGGCGGCGCTGGAGGCGTTGACGGCGAGCCTCAGCCCCAGCACGAGCGACCCGGCGGCCGACGAGATCATCGCGGTGCGGTGGGCCCAGCGGGGGCCGTAGACCGTCACGGAGAACAGCGAGATCAGCAGGAGGAAGTCGGACGGCAGGAAGATGATCCCCACGAGCAGGTGGAGCAGCGCGACCGCGTAGACCGTGACCGCCGATGCGACGGGGCGGACGCGCCGCCAGGGGAGCGGGGCGAGCATGCCGATCGTGAAGAGCGTCGAGAGCGTCGACCCGCCCGTGACGGAGGACCCGTAGGCGAGCGCGAACGGGATGAACACGAGCGCGACGACGACCGTGCTCGTGAGGTCGACCGCGAACCGGTGCCGCTCCCACCACTTGCCCATGTTCTCGTACCAACCCATGCCTGCCAGCGTAGGTGGCGGGCTCGGGGCGACGCGTCCACCTCCGGACGGACGGGACGCGCGACCGTGGGGGGACCCGCGGCGGGTGTGCGGCCGGCGAGCTGGGGGGACGACGCCGGGGGCGGGGTCCGGGCCGTGGCAGCGGGCGGGCGCAGGCGCCGGCGGACGGTGCGGACCGGGACAGACCCGGGCAGAGCGGGACGCCGACTCCGGGGTGTCCAGCAGGTGTGTCACGAACGTCCCACGAGGCCTGATGGATAACGCCAAAGTTCTGCGAATGCCCTAGCATGATCGAATGACCCACGTACTGCTAGCGGAGGACGACCCGGCGATTGCCGAACCTTTGGCGCGTGCGCTGACGCGTGAGGGTTACAACGTAGTCGTGCATGGAACTGGTCAAGGAGCGATCGACGCCGCGAGCGGTGTCGACATCGTGGTCCTGGATCTGGGCCTCCCGGACATGGACGGCCTCGACGTCGCACGTGAGATTCGCAACAAGGGTCTGACGACGCCGGTCCTGGTCCTGACCGCGCGCGCCGACGAGGTCGACCTGGTGGTCGGCCTCGACGCCGGCGCCGACGACTACGTGACCAAGCCGTTCCGCCTGGCCGAGCTCCTCGCCCGCGTCCGGGCGCTGCTGCGTCGTACGCACGGCGACCCGACCGACGAGGAAGAGCTCGTCGCCCAGGACGTCCGCATCGACGTCGCGGCGCACCGCGCTTTCCAGGGCGACCGTGAGCTGCACCTGACGACCAAGGAGTTCGAGCTCCTGCGCGTCCTCATCGCGAGCGCCGGTTCCGTCGTGGTGCGCGACACCCTCATGCGCGACGTGTGGGGCTCGGAGCCCGTCGGCTCGACCAAGACCCTCGACATGCACGTGTCCTGGCTGCGTCGCAAGCTCGGGGACGACGCCAACTCGCCGCGCTACGTCTCCACGGTGCGAGGCCTCGGCTTCCGCTTCGAGACCGGCGAGGGCTGATCCCCCGACGGGGCTGAGCGAAGGGTCGGGGAGCGTGCGTCGACGCGTGCTGCAGGCGACGGTCGCGGCCGTCGCCGTCGCCGTGCTCCTGCTCGGCTTCCCGCTCGCGTTCCTCGGGGCGCAGTTCGTCCTGGCCAACGAGATGGCCCAGCTCCAGGGGCGGGTGGACACCCTGGCGCGCAACATCGACAACCGGCTCGCGCAGAACGAGCCCATCCCGCAGTCGCTCCTCGACAGCGCGTCCGAGGGGCGGCCGGGCGAGCTGCCCGCGTACGTGTTCGTGAACCTTCCGGACGGTGAGCAGATGACCGCGGGCGAGGTCATCACAGGACGGGCCAACGAGGCCGCCGACCGGACCGACCAGAACGCGACGGTCGCCCTCAGCACGTCGTTCGTCGACAGCTACTGGAACGCCGCCCAGATCGTCCTGCTCGTCGTGGCGGCATCGGTCGTGGCGTTCGCGGCCGGGATCGCCATGGCGGTGTGGCAGGCCAACCGGCTCTCCGCGCCGCTGGTCTACCTCGCGGCGTCGGCCGAGCAGCTCGGGTCGGGGCAGGTGCGCCCACGGCTCGAGCCCTCGGGTGTCGAGGAGATCGACCTCGTCGCGGCCGAGCTCGCGCGCAGCTCGGACCGGCTGGCGGGACGCCTCGCGGCCGAGCGGCAGTTCGCCTCCGACGCCTCGCACCAGCTCCGCACGCCGCTGACGGCGCTGAGCATGCGGCTCGAGGAGATCTCGATGGCCTCCGACGACCCGGCGGTCCAGGAGGAGGCCCGCATCTCGCTCGAGCAGGTCGAACGGCTCGTCACGGTGGTCGACGACCTGCTGACGCAGTCGCGGCGGGCGCAGGGTGGGACGACCGAGGCCGTCCGGCTCATCGAGGTCGTCCGGCAGCAGGAGGAGGAGTGGGTCCCGACGTTCGCCCAGGCGGGGCGCAAGCTCGTGGTCGACGTACCCGAGGGGTACCAGGTGCTCGCCACGCCCGGCGCGCTCGCGCAGGTCCTCGCGACGCTCATCGAGAACTCGCTCAAGCACGGTGCCGGCACCACGACGGTCCGTGCCCGTCCCAGCGGGACGAGCGGTGCTGTCGCGGTCGAGGTCGGTGACGAGGGTGAGGGCGTCTCGGACGAGATGGCACCCCGTGTCTTCGAACGCGGCGCGACCTCGGGCGCTGGGACCGGCCTGGGGTTGGCGCTCGCACGTGACCTGGCCGCGGCCGACGGTGGCAGGCTCGAGCTCGCGCAGCGCCGTCCGCCGATCTTCGCGCTCTTCCTCGCAGGGGTCCCGCGGACGCTCGACCCGCGCGTCGTCCTGCCGACGGGGACGCTGATCTCCGCACGCGGCGGGCGTCGGCGTCGGCGGGGGCGCGGACCCGAGGTCGAGCCCCGCTAGGTGACCGGCCACCTGCTCCGGTGACCGGCCGGGCGTCCTGCCCGGTCAGGCTCCCGTGAAGACGAACCTGCGGTAGCTCACGTAGCGGAAGACGTTGGCCAGGGCGAGCCCGACGATGTTCGCCGAGACGTTCTCCGCGAGGGGGGACGTCAGGCCCAGGACGCTCGTCGAGAAGGCGAGGCACCCGAGGGAGATCGCCATGCCGACGGCGTTCACCAGCAGGAAGCCGACCAGCTCGCGCGTGCGCTGCGTGGTGCGCCGGTCGGAGAAGGTCCAGTAACGGCTGCCGAGCCACGAGACCAGGGTCGACACGACGACCGCTATGGCCTTGGCCTCGAGGGGGCTCGAGCTGAGCGCCTCCCAGGGGCCGAAGCGCAGGAGGTTGAAGACGCCGAGGTCGACGAAGAACGCGATCGTCCCGACGAAGCTGAAGCGGCCCAGCTCGAGGAGCCGTGCGGCGACACGGGCGCGGCGCAGCGCACCGCGGGCGAGGCCGTCGGCCGTCGCGCGGGCGGACCTGACCTCGCGGGCGGTGGACGGCCGGGTGGGATCGAGCGCGAGCTCGTCGACCTGGCTGGACATGATGGGCAGGGTACGCGGTCGACCTGGGAACGATTGCCAGGAGCAACTGATCGTTTGGGACCGGTCGGCCGGGGGCGTGCCGAGCGACTACCCTCGGTACACGTGTCAGCACCAGTGATCGCCGTTGTCGGAGGCGGGCAGCTCGCCCGCATGATGGCCCCTGCGGCCGGTGAGCTCGGAGTGCACCTGCGGGTGCTCGTCGAGGCTCCCGGGTCGTCGGCGGCCCAGGTCGTGACCGATGCCCCCGTGGGCGCGGCCGGGGACGAGGCCGCCGTGCGCGAGCTCATCGCCCCGACCGACGGACGCCCCCCTGCGGACGTCCTCACGTTCGAGCACGAGCACGTACCCAACGACCTGCTCGCCGACCTCATCGCGCACGGCACCCCGGTGCGCCCCGCACCGCACGCGCTGGTCCAGGCGCAGGACAAGATCGTCATGCGCCGGCGGCTCACCGAGCTCGGGGCCCCGTGCCCGCGCTGGGCACCGCTGCCCGTCGACCCCGAGCGGGGCCACGCGAGGCTCGTCGAGTTCCTCGCAGAGGTCGGGGGACAGGCCGTGGTCAAGACCTCGCGCGGTGGGTACGACGGCAAGGGCGTGCGCGTCGTGTCGTCCGCCGACGAGGCCGCTGACTGGCTCGCGGCGGCCGCCGCGGGCGGACCGCAGCTCCTCGTCGAGGAGAAGGTCCCCTTCACGCGTGAGCTCGCGGTCCTGGTCGCCCGCCGCCCGAGCGGCGAGGTCCGCACCTGGCCCGTGGTCGAGTCGATCCAGCGCGACGGCGTGTGCTCCGAGGTCGTGGCGCCCGCGCCCGACCTCACCGACACCGAGGCCGAGGAGGCCCGGACCGCCGCGATCGCGATCGCCGAGGGGCTCGACGTGACGGGCGTGCTCGCGGTCGAGATGTTCGAGGTCCTCGAGAGCACGGGCGACGGCCGCCCGGTGCGCCGTGTCCTGGTCAACGAGCTCGCGATGCGCCCGCACAACTCGGGGCACTGGACCATCGACGGCTCGGTCACGAGCCAGTTCGAGCAGCACCTGCGCGCCGTGCTCGACCTGCCGCTGGGCGACACGTCGCCCACCGCCCCGTGGACCGTCATGGCCAACGTGCTGGGGTCGAGCCTGCCCCGGCTGACCGACGCGCTGCCCGCGGTCCTGGGGGCGTTCCCCGACGCGCGCGTCAACCTGTACGGCAAGGACGTGCGCCCGGGCCGCAAGCTCGCCCACGTGAACGTGAGCGGACACGACCTGGGCGAGGTCCGCCGTCGGGCGCTGGGCGCCGCCGCGCTGCTGCGCGGCGAGACCCTCCCCGAGAACCCCACCAGCGACGAGACGAAGGCCTGAGACATGACGGAGAACGCTGCGACCAGCACGCACACGGTGACCGGTACCCCCGTCGTGGGGATCGTGATGGGGTCCGACTCCGACTGGCCCGTCATGCAGGAGGCCGCGAACGCGCTGCGAGAGTTCGGCGTGGCGATCGAGGTCGACGTCGTCTCGGCCCACCGCATGCCCACCGAGATGATCGACTACGGGCGCAGCGCTGCCGAGCGCGGCCTGCGGGTCGTCATCGCGGGCGCCGGGGGAGCAGCGCACCTGCCGGGCATGCTCGCGGCCGTGACGCCCCTGCCGGTCATCGGGGTCCCCGTGCCCCTGCGCTACCTCGACGGCATGGACTCGCTCCTGTCGATCGTCCAGATGCCCGCGGGAGTGCCCGTCGCGACCGTCTCGATCGGGGGCGCGCGCAACGCAGGCCTGCTCGCCGCGCGCATCCTGGCCTCGGGCGTGGACGACGACGCAGCGCGCCTGCGCGAGAGGATGGTCGCCTTCCAGGAGGGGCTGAGCGAGCAGGCGCACGCCAAGGGCGCCGCGCTGCGCTCCTCGGTCGCGGGGGAGCGCCGGACGGGGTTCGGGGCGTAGGGGTCCGTCGCGAGCGGCCGCGGGGCCTCCCGGGCGGCCCCGCTGTGGCTGGTCCTGAGCGCGGTCGCCTGGCGACGAGCTAGGACTGCGGCAGCCCACCCACGACACCCGGGGGCAGCTTGCCGTCGCGGATGTCGGCCCAGAACGCAGGGCTCAGGTCGGGGTCGAGCTGCACGGTGGATCCCACACCACCCGGTCGGTAGTCCGGGTTGGAGATCGGCGGGGTGCCCGTGATGCCGTCGGGGCCGTTGGCCGCACGGAAGGCCAGGGCGAGCCTGCCGAGGTCGATGATTCCCGTCTTCTCGTCGACCTCGATCGCGCCGAGGCCCGCACCGATCAGCGCGACCTGGTCGCCGGGCTTGACGAGCAGGCTCGCGTCGACGGCCTTCTGGCTCACGGCACCGACGACCTGTCGCTGGCGTTCACCACGACCGATGTCGCCCTTGGGGTCCGCATAGCGCATGCGCGCGAAGGCGAGCGCGGTCGTTCCGTCGGTCTCGTGGCACCCGGCAGCCCAGACGAGCCCGCTGTTGGGGTCGTTGACGTCGTAGTCGAGGCACAGCTCGACGCCGCCGACCGCGTTGACGACGTTCGAGACCCCGCCGAGGCCGATCTCGACGTAGTGGTCCACCGTCAGACCGGTCAGGCCCTCGACGGTCTGGACGAGAAGAGGGGCCCCGCCCCAGGAGTACGCGGCGTTGAGCTTCGCGGGTCCCTTGCCGGGGACGTCGACGAAGGTGTCGCGGGGCAGGCTGATGAGCGCGGCGGGCCCGCTCGAAGGCTTGTGCAGAACCATGATGGTGTCCGTACGAGCGCCCTCCGTCCCGTCCTCGGCGATCCCGTCGCCACCACGAGCGTCGGACCCGGCCAGGAGGTAGGTCGTGCCGGCCGTGCCCGGCGCACCGGAGAGTGCGTCGACGTGCTGGATCTTCCCGTTGGCCCACACGAGCAACCCGACGGGCCACGCAAGGAGCAGGACGAGCGCGAAGACCCCGACGACGGCGGCAAGGCGTCCCTTCCGCAGCCGGAAGCCCGAGCCGCCACGCGGGCTCGACGGCCGGTCGAGCGGGGGCCGAGTCCCCGGGGGGGAACCCGCACCCGGCCGGGCCGGAGCGGCACCGGGGGCGCGAGCGCTGCGCGCGGTGGTCGCGGAGGCGCCACGCGTCGCCTGGCCCGGCGTGGTGGACCGCGGTCGCTGCGTCGGCTGGACCACCGCCGGACGACCAGCCGTTCCCCCGGAACCTTGCTGCTGTGCCCCCACGGAGCGCACGGGCGCGCTCGGGGGGCGCTGCTGCCTCCCACGTGACGGTGTGAGCGACGGTGGAGCCTCGCCCCGGGCTGCGGACTGCTGCGGAGCCGATGCCCGCGGTCTCTCGGCCCGGGTCGAGCCGACCGGGCGCACCGGTACCGCGGGCGGCGGGGTGCCCGGTCGGGACGGAGCGCTGTCCGGTGCACGAGAGGACTGGCGCTTGATCCGGGGTTCCGCGGCGAGCGGGACGTCCGGGGCCAGGTGCTCGCCCGGCTCCTGGGGGGCGGGTCGCGCGCCGTCGGAGCCGACGGCGATCGCGTCACCCACGCTGGGGGGACGGACCGCGCGTCCCGACTGCGGCGTGAAGCTGGGTGGGCGTGTGCGCCCTGACTCCTCGTGGCTCATGCTGGCCTCAGGTCCCGACGGGGGAGAGGTCGGCGAGCGGGGAGACCCCGACCCGGGTGTCGAGGCGGGTTCCGAACGAGACCGTCATGAAGGAGATGTTGCCACTCGACGGGGTCAGAACGGGCAAAGCGCGGCCGTGGGTCCCGAGCTTGCGTGCGTCACGGCGTCCGGAGACGCGAAGGGTCGAGGTGTGCAGGGCCGACCGACGGATCGGCGGTCCCTGAGGCCCCCCGGCCACGTCGAGCGAGGGGCAGCTACGAGAGGTCACGGTTCAAGAGCATAGGTCGTCGTCCCGGTCACCCGGCGGCGCGCCGGAGGGCGCGACGTGGAGGTCTCGTAGAGACCGTCGTCTCCTCCGCGAGCCTCGCCGAGACGGTGGTGTCCCGTGCCGTGGTGGGCGACGGGAGCACCTCCGCCTCGTGCGAGGCCCGTGCGTGGCGAGGGCCTAGCCCGGGGTGATCGTCACCGTGCCGTCCGACGCCACAGCGATGCTGCCGCGCTGGAACCGCTGGGTCGTCACGGTCCCGGAGACGACGGCCGCAGCGACCGGGAATCCGAGCGTTCCGCCAGGGCCACCGTTCGAGGCGAAGGCGGCCTGGATCGCCGGCGGTACCGTGTGGATCCCCGTGCTGCCCGCGATGTAGATCGTCCCGCCCTGGAAGGACTGGACGATCCCGCCCGCCTCCACGTACGGGCTGGAGAGCGGGAACCCGAGGGAACCCGCGGGCCCACCGCGCTGCGTGTAGACGTCACCCATCCACCCCGACGAGTAGTGGAACCCGGTACCGCCCGAGATGTACATCGTGCCGCCCGTGTACGCCTGGACGATCCCGCCCGCGACGCCGCGCTCCGCCCCGGCAGGCCACCCGAGAATCCCGGTGGGACCTCCCAGGGACCGGTAGTACATCTCGGCGAGCCCCCCGGCCGGGTTGGTGTGCATGCCCCCCGCGCCGGAGATGTACGCGGTCGCGTTCCTGAACGCCTGGACGATCCCGCCGCCCACGAGCTGGGTGCCACCGACCGGCAGGCCCAGCGAACCGTTGTACCCACCGCGCGCCCCGTAGAAGTCGGCCATCATCCCTCGCGAGACGTAGCCGCCCGTCGTCCCGTCCGTGTAGACGGTCCCCGCCTGGAACGGCTGGAACGTGACAGGGGTCGCCGACGTGGCGGGACCGGTCGGGAACCCCAGCGGGCCGGCCGGACCGTTGCTCGCCGAGTAGACGGACTGCACCGCGGTCGGCACCACCTGGATCCCCGTGCCGCCGGCGATGTAGATCGTCCCGCCCTCGAAGGACTGGACGATCCCACCGGCCTCCCACCGCTGGTTCCCGATGGGGGCCCCCAGCCTGCCCGAGGGGAAACCGTTCGCCCGGTAGACGTCCATCATCCATCCGGACACCGCGAAGAACGCGCCGCTGCGACCAGCGATGACACCGTTCTGGAAGGGCTGGACCTCCATCCCGCCGACGGTGCTCTGTGCACCCGTGGGGAAGGCGAGGGGCCCGGACGGTCCACCGGCGGCAAGGAACGCACTCTGCATCTCGGGCCTGAGGGTGTGGATGCCGGCGCCCCCGGAGATCCAGACCGTCCCGCCCTGGTACGACTGCGTGAGCCCACCGGAGTTCACCGAGCCCAGGCTCGTCGGGAATCCCAGGGTTCCCGCGGGACCGCCCTTGGACTGGTAGACGTCCAGCAGCCAGCCTGAGACGTAGGCGAAGCCCGAGCCCCCGGAGATGAAGACGGTGCCGTTCTGGAACGGCTGCGACAGCCCGCCCGCCGGGGCCGAGTACGCACCGGTCGGGAATCCCAGGGTTCCCGGGGGGCCGCCGAGCGCGTCGTAGTACAGGTTGAGTAGTCCTGCCGGGACGAGCTGTACGCCGAACATTCCCGACACGTACACCGTTCCGCCCTGGAAGCCCTGCCGGATGCCTCCTGCGGTGACGGAGGCCTGGGTCGTGGGCTCGCCGGCGCTCGCCTTGTTCGCCGGGTTCTGGTACCAGTCCCAGATGTAGGGCGAGATGACGAGACCGGACGAGCCGAACCAGTCGCCGAAGTACAGGAAGAAGTTGCGGTTCCCGTAGCTCGAGCACGAGTCGCCCGTACCGTATCCCGCCGCGAGGGCAGCTGCGTTCGGGACGTAGGGGGTGTAGTTGTAGAGCGCTGCGGTCGCCTGGTTCTGGATGTAGACCTGGGTCGTCCCGCACGCCGTGTTGGGGTGGTACAGGATCGTGTTCGTCCTGCCCGCGACATAGGAGTAGCTGGTGGGGCGTGCCTTGTAGATCTGGAACTGGCGGGCGGCGCGCTGCATCTGGACGAAGAACCCCGAGTAGTTCGGGTCGCACCATCCGCCGGCGTTGTCCGGACATCCGTACCCGAGGGCGCGTCGGAAGGTGGCGGCGGGCTTGCCCGCCGTCGAGGTGACCAGGCCCTGCTCCTTCTGGAGCGTGACCAGGAGGACCTGGGGATTGATGCGGCAGGCAGCCGCCACCTTGGCGATGATCTGCGCGGCCGCTTCCGAGGCAGCGCCCTGGTATGCCGCGCAGTAGCTGTCGGCGGGGATCGTGTTCGTCGACTCCTGGTAGTTCTTGAGACAGGTGTTCCCGGCGGCCGGGGTGCACCGAGCACCCTTCGAGTCGATGAACGACTGGATCTGGCTCGCGTTCATCGCCCCGGCGTCGTAGAAGACGGCGTCCGAGATGATGAAGCCGGGATTGAAGTCAGAACCGGAGACCGCGGATGCCGGTCCCGCGGAGACGAGCGCTCCCGCGAGCAGCATCACGAGCGAGGCCAGTGCGCCGACCAGGGAGCGGGAGCGCCTCGTGCTCGACGCTCCGCGGATCACGGCACGGTGACGACCACGGGGGCGGAGGAGCCCCACGCGGTCGTCGACTTGTAGGAGAGAACTGCCGTCCAGTCCCCTGAGGAGAGGGCATCCGATCCGACGATCAGCTCGCCGCAGGACATGGTGGTCGGACCCTCGAGCGCCTCGGACGTGACGCTCCGAGTGGTACCCGCCTTCGACAGGTCGAGGGTGCAGGTCGCCGCAGCATCGATCGTGTCGGCATATCCGCGCACGGTCACCCCGGTCTCCGCTGTCCAGCCCGCGTTGGAGATCAGGACGCCCACGCCCCCGACGACCGGCTTCCCCGACTCCGAGGGCGTGATCGGTTCGGGCGTCGTCGGATCGATGTCCGGCGGGTCGGTGGTCGGATCGGTGGCAGGCTCCGTCGGGGGCGCCACGGTCGGGACGGTGCCTGTCGACTCCAGTGCCCCGGGCGTGCTCTGGCCGTCCACCGCGCACCCGCCGACGGCGAGCGCGAGGGCGAGGACGAGTGCGACGCCAGTGAGTGATGTGTTGCTGGCCATGGTCAGGCCTCTCTGTCGACGGTGTGCTCAGCGACAGCTCGCGGTGCGCACGGTACGCACAGGTCGAAGGACGTGCCGACGACGATGTGAGAACCTCGAAAGGAAGCAGGTCAGAGGGTCGCTTTCTGGCACGCTACGTGGTAGGAGACTTGTCGCCTTGCAGGCGCGCCGTGGGACGACCCTGGCCGGGGTCCGTGCTCAGGCAAAGACCCACAAGCGATAGAGCACGTAGTTCCAGCACGTGCTTCCTGCGACGATCGCGGTCTTCGCGACCACCACCGGCACGCCCCAGGACGTCGTGAGGTGGAGAATTCCGAGGGTCACGACGTAGTTGAACGCCAGGAGCACGCCGTACCGACTCGTCTGGGTCAGGAGCGAGCTCTTGTCGCGATTCATGACGATCCTGTTGAGCGTGAAGTTGACCAGCACACCGGTCCAGAACCCGATCGTCGCCCCGAGCCACACGGCCCACCCGAGGAGCGAGGTGCAGAGCCACAGGAGGCCTGCGTCCACGAGGAAGGACAGGCCACCGACGACGAGGTACTTCACCAGCGGGTGCTGCACGAGCCGCCGGACCGCGCTCTTCGGTCCGATGGCAGGGGGGACCGAAGCTCTCGCGCCGTCACCCGGACGTTCGTCGGGCATCTGGTTCCACCTCTCCTGTCCGACTTCCGCGGCCAGGCGACCGAGAAGTCTGGCGCGGGCGTCGCCCGGCCGGTCGACCCAGAATAAGGTGACCGCATGACGTCCTCTCGACCTCGGGGTCTGCCGGACCGCCAGGTGGCTCCGCGACGCCGACAGGCGCCCTCCTTCTCCCGAGCTACTCTCCGACGCGTGGTTGCACCGTGATCCGGGCGCTGACAGGCGTCGCAGCGGTGCGTCTGCGGTGGTGCATCATCACGGCCTCCTTCTTCGCGATGTGCGCGTTGTGGGCCGTCGCGACGCCGGCGATGTCCTCGCCGGACGAACCCAGCCACACGATCAAAGCCGTCGCGGTCGCCCGAGGGCAGCTCACGGGTACCGTCGGTCCTCGACCCACGACCTGGATGGTGCCGGGCGCGCTGACCACGGTCCATGTCCCTGTCGACTACGCCGTCGTGCCCGGTCTCAACTGCTACGCGACGCTCCCGGAGCAGCCCGCCTCCTGCATGCCGGCCATCCTGGACGACCACACGACGATCGTGGAGGCCTCCACGGCTGCCGGGCACTACCCGCCGCTGTACTACGCGCTCGTCGGCTGGCCTTCGCGGTTGCTTCCTGCCGACCCGGGAATCCTGGTGATGCGCCTGGTGTCGGCTGCGGTGTCGACGGCCTTCGTCGTCGCGGGCCTCGTCGCGCTCCGTGCCGTGAGGGCGAGCCGGATCGTCTGGTGGGGGGCGATCACCGCGCTCACCCCGATGGCCCTGTTCCTGTTCTCGACGATCAATCCCAACGGGCTGGAGATCTCGGCCGCGCTCGCCGCGTGGGCGTCGAGCTGGGCCGTGTTCGGTGCCCGAGGGCGCATACCCCGGCACACGCTGGTGATCGCAGCGGTGAGCTTCGCCGTCCTGGCCAACGTCCGAGGTCTCTCTCCTCTCTGGGCGCTGGTGATCGTCACGCTCAGCCTGCTCGGCAGCGGGCGGGCACGGATCCTGTGGGCCGAACGACGACGGCTCGTCGTGGGATCCTTCGCCTACGTGGCGGTCGTCTCCCTGCCCTCGGTCCTGTGGTCCGTGCGGTACGGGACCCTGCTCACCGGGGAGGGGCTGTGGCCGGCCTACGGGGACAAGGTCCTGGCGGTCACCGACATGGTGCTCTCCTTGAGCAAGCAGTACGAGCAGATGATCGGGAACCTGGGTTGGTTCGACTCGCCGGTCCCGCTCCTGACCCTGCTCGTGTGGACCGTGTCGCTCGGGATGCTGGCCGCGCTCGCTCTCCAGCGCCGTGGGCAGGTGTCGGCCAAGGTGGCACTGGGTGTGCTCTTCGTCGGTGTGGTCGTCGGTCCGATGCTCGTCCAGCTCCCAGGAGCCGAGGACGCCGGACTCGTCTGGCAAGGGCGCTACACCCTCCCCATCGCCATCGGCCTCCCTCTGCTCGCGGCCTGGATCCTCGCACCGGGGGAGGGGGACGAGGAACCGACGGCGGCTCGCCTCTCCCGCGGGATGACCGCAGCCCTCGGAGGGGCGGGAGCGCTGGCGTTCTACGGCGCTGCGAGGAGGTATGCGGTCGGAGCGGGCGGACCTTATGCCACGACGGAGCCCGCGTGGTCGTCGAACCTCGGCTTCATGCCGGCCGTCGTGCTCTACGTGATCGCGCTGACGATCTTCATCGTGGCGCTGGAGGGGGCTCGAGGTCCCCGCGGGCCCGAAGCTTCTGAGCGGGTGCGCCAGGTGCCGGCCCTTCGGCGAGGGGCCGGTCCGGTCGCGGAAGACGGGCCGGCGGGCGCCCGGCCGTAGGGTGGTGTTGGGGTAGCATCATGCAGTCCTCGGCGCGGCCTTGCCGAGCGAGCTCGCCATACGGAGGAATCGATTGAAGCGCGTTGCCATCTACCTGTTCTGGGCTGCTGACGGTCATGTGGACGACTACATCCCGTTCTGCCTCGAGGACTTGGGGCGCAGCGTCGAGACCATCATCTTCGTGTCCAACGGTCCGCTCGACGAGGACTCCCGAGCGCGGGTCGCGCCCTTCGTCGCGGAGATCGTCGAGAGAGAGAACGTCGGGCTCGACGTCGGCGGCTACCAGGAGGGGCTCGCGAGGCTCGGCGCCGACCGGTTGCGCGAGTACGACGAGCTCGTGCTGCTCAACTACACGTTCTTCGGTCCGGTCTACCCGTTCGCCGAGGTCTTCGAGCGCTCGGAGACCTGGAACGTCGACTTCTGGGGACTCACCGATCACGGTGAGGTCACCCCGCACCCGTTCGCCGCGAAGAGGACCATGCACGGCCACATCCAGTCCCACTGGATCGCGGTCCGACGGTCGCTCTTCGACACCGACGCGTTCCGAGCGTACTGGGACACCATGCCCCCCATCGCGACCTACAACGACTCGGTCGACAACCACGAGGCTCGGTTTACGCACCACTTCGAAGAGCTCGGATACGGCAGCATGGTGGCGTTCCCCGAGCGCAACTACCCGACCAACCATCCTGCGATCGACACGCCTGTCCTGCTGCTGAACGATCGCTGCCCGATCGTCAAGCGCCGTCTCTTCTTCCAGGACCCGCTCTACATGAACGACAACGCGGTCATCGGGCGAGACATGATCGAGAAGCTGCGGACCACGGACTATCCGTTGCGGCTCGTCTGGCAGAACATCTCGCACTCGGCAGAGCCACGGGTCGTGTCGACGAACATGACCCTGACGCACGTGCTCCCCGACGTGCCGGTCGGCAGCGGGAGCGGTTCCGACGTCTCGATGGCCGTCCTGGTGCACGTCTTCTACGAGTCGATGATCGACGAGCTCATGGACTCGATCGATCACGTCCCGGTCCCGTACGACCTGTACATCACGACCACGGACACGCTCAAGAAGGAGTTCATCGAGCGCCGCCTCCTGGCTCGTGGGCGCGAGCAGTTCGACGTCCGGGTGCTCGAGTCGAACCGTGGTCGTGACATCACCGCCTTCCTGATCGGGCTGCGGGACGTCCTCCTGGACCCGAAGTACGACGTGATGCTCAAGCTGCACTCCAAGAAGTCCGCCCAGGACGGGTTCACGATCGGTGAGTGGTTCAAGCGTCACCTGATGGAGAACCTGCTGAGCTCCCCGGGGTACGTCCAGAACGTCCTCGACCTGTTCGGCGACGACGAGTCGGTCGGCATGGTGTTCCCTCCCGTGGTGCAGATCGGTTACGCGACGCTGGGCAAGGCCTGGTACGCCAACAAGAAGCCGGCCATGGCGCTCGCGAAGCGACTGGGGATCGACGTCGCGTTCGACGCCACCACCCCGCTGTCGCCGTATGGCTCGATGTTCTACTTCCGTCCTGCTGCGCTCCGTCCGCTGCTCGACGCAGAGTTCACCTGGAGCGACTTCCCGCTGGAGGGGCAGTACGCCGACGGCTCCCTGGCCCACGTGGTCGAGCGGCTCTTCAGCTACTCGGCGCTGTCGCAGCAGTACATGGTGCACACCGTGATCAACACGACGAACGCTGCCATCAACTACAACTTCCTCGAGTACAAGCTCAGCGCCCTGAGCTCGCGGCTGCCCGGAACCATCACCGAGCAGAACGAGTACCTGGAGTCGATCACCGGTCTCCCCAACGTGCTCGTCGCGATCAAGCGTTCGGTGGCTCTGCGCCACCCCCGTGTCGCCAGCATGCTCAGGCCGGCCTATCGGGGCGTCCGAGGGGTCCGACGGATTCCCGGGAACCTGGCCAGAGGGATCAAGGGCGGCCCCGCCGCGACGGCGAGCCAGGACGAGGACCTCACGTGACCGCAGGTGTCTTCTCAGTCCCCCGAAAGCTGCGCCTGCAAGGGGGGCCGCTCTCGCTCGTCGAAGCGTTCGACCCCCGGGCCAACAGCATCGGATTCCTCCGTTGGCTCATGGCGTTCCTCGTCATCTTCAGCCACGCCGGCCCGATCGCCGGCTTCTACGGCGGCCACGACCTCGGGGTCCAGATCAGCTCGGAGCAGTCGATCGGTGGCGTCGCGGTCGCGGGCTTCTTCTTCTTCAGCGGGTTCCTCATCGCACGCTCGCGGATGGGCTCGTCGACCATCTGGCGCTATCTCTGGCGCCGCTGCCTCCGCATCTTCCCGGCATTCTGGGCCACCCTCCTGCTGGTCGTCCTCGTCTTCGCCCCGATCGCCTGGTGGCACACGACCGGCTCGATCGCTGGTTACTGGGGTGTGAACTACGAGTCACCGCTCACCTACTTCTCCAACAACATGTGGTTGGACCTGGGGCAGCGCAACATCGCTGGCATGGGTGCCGAGCTGCCTTATGCGCAGCTGCACGGTGGCTACGACTGGAACGGGTCGGCCTGGACGCTGAGGTACGAGTTCCTGGCATACATCATCGTTGCGATCCTCGGTCTCTTCGGCGCGCTGGCGAACCGCATGGTCGGTGGGATCTTCTGTGCCGTGATCCTGGGGCTCAACGCGATGCAGTGGTCCGGCGCGGCCACCCTGTGGTCCGTCAACCCGATCTTCTCGGACCCTTTCCTCCTGATGTTCCTTGCACCCTTCTGCTTCGGGGTCCTCTTCACGCTCTTCGGTGACAAGATCCCGGTCGACGACCGTCTCGCGATCGGAGCCCTGATCTTCAGTGCGCTGACCTACGCGTACGGTGGCTGGAACGTCCTCGGCCAGTTCGGCTTCCTCTACTTCCTCATGTGGTTCGCCGTGCGTGGTCGGATCACCAACTGGGAGAAGCACGGAGACTTCAGCTACGGGATCTACATCACCGCCTGGCCGGTCATGACCCTCGGTGCATTCTTCGGCCTGCAGAACTACGGATGGGCGGTCTACCACGTCGTGGTGATCGTCGCGACGCACGTGCTGGCCTATCTTTCGTGGCACCTCATCGAGTCTCCTGCGATGAGCCTCAAGAACTGGACCCCGCGGTTCCTCGAGCGCGGGATCGCCCGCATGAGGCCCGCGACCACGTTCCTGCGGGAGGAGCTCGTCAACGTCGACTACTCGTCGACTCCGTACGCCAGCCGGATGCGCAAGCAGCGGCAGTCAGCAGAAGGACAGTCATGAGCGAGCCCCTGCAGGGCGCGGGGGAGCAGACCTCCGCTCCGACGACCTCGACAGCGCCTGGTGTCCGCCCGCGGACGCCACTGCTGCCGCGTCGTTCCTACATCCCGCTCGTGACGCTCGTCGTGCTCTCGGCACTCATGGCTGGCCTGGGTGTCGCCACGACACGAGGGTGGCTCGATGCCGAGGCGGTAGGTGTCGCGAGCACCCCGAAGTCCTGCCGATCCGAGGTCGTCCCTGGAGACCCGACGATCTGGACGGGGCCCAGGACACCCGAGTCGGAAGCGGTCTTCGCCGAGAACACGGCAGACCTGCCGTACCCGGGAGTGCCAGGCCGCGACGGCTTCGTCTTCTGGTCCGACATCCAGGCCAACAACTTCTCGGACATGCTCGGTCGGGCTCCCTGGCTCGACGAGCAGCGCGACCAGTGGCGTGACTACTTCGACGATCTGCAGGCGGGGCTGGCGCGCGAGGGAACCGACCTGATCGTTGTCGTCGCTCCCTCGTCGGGCGCCGTCTACCCGGAGATGCTCCCCGACTGGGCGCAGCCCTTGCGTGGCCTGACGCACTTCGACCAGCTGCTCGAGGTCTCCGGAGACCTCCCGATCGTGGACGTCCGCGGCGACCTGCAGGCCGCAGCGGAGGACGAGTGGGTCTACAGCGCGGTCAACAGCCATTGGACCCCCTACGGTGCGTCGGTGGCCTGGGAGTCGATCAGCGACTGCCTCCAGGACCTGTACCCGAACTCCGACTACGACGGGCTGGTGAGCGGGAAGGTCGTCGAGGTCCAGAGGCAGGCCCCGCCGAACGAGTTCGCCGAGTGGGGCGTCGAGGCGCCGCGGGACGACTGGACCGTCCCGACCCTTGACCCGGAGCCGGTGGTCACCACCCGCACCGCGGCCGACGGGACGGAGTCGGAGCTCTCCTGGCCCGGTGGCGTAGACCTGCTCGAGCTCCCCGTGACGACCGCCGGCGGAGAGATCCCCAAGAAGGCGCTCGTCCTGGGTGACTCGCAAGGAACCGCCCTGTCGGCGTTCTGGGCAGGCTCGTTCGAGTCGACGTTCCAGATCCGTCACCACCTGGACGATCCGAGCCAGCGCGCCAACGTCCTTCACGCCGCACGGACGTCCGGTGCCGACCTGGTCGTCTTCGAGCTGACGGAGAGATATCTGAGCCTGCAGCCACCCACGATCCTCAGCTGACGTGTTGGTGGAAGGGCCCCGGTGGGGCGCATGCCAGATGTATGGAGGGAGTACGGATCGATGACGACGTGTGTGGTGACAGGCGGTGCAGGCTTCATCGGGTGCGCACTGTCCTCTTCCCTGGCCGAACGCTTCGACCAGGTGGTGGCGATCGACAACCTGCATCCGCAGGTGCACTCCGACCGGTCACGACCCGAGGGGCTCGACCCCAGGGTGGAGCTCGTCGTCGGAGACGTGACGGAGGCGGCGGACTGGGATGACCTTCTCGATCGGTTCGTCCCTGACGTGATCGTGCACCTCGCCGCGGAGACCGGGACTGCTCAGTCGCTCAGCGAGGCGAGCCGGCACGGACTGGTCAACGTCGTGGGTACCACCCGCATGCTCGATGCGCTGGCGCGCCGTGGGATCCGACCACGTTCCATCGTCCTGACGTCGTCCCGAGCGGTCTACGGGGAAGGGGCGTGGCGGGACTCCGTCACCGGGGAGGTCACCTTTCCGGGACAGCGTTCGAGCGAGATGCTCACGGCGCACCAGTGGGTCTTCCCGGGGCTCGAACCGCTGCCGCACCGGTCGCACGACGTCCGAGCGATGCCCTCGAGCGTCTACGGGTCCACCAAGCTGTGCCAGGAGAACCTCGTGTCGGCCTGGTGCCGTTCGATGGGAGTGGCGGCCGTGCTCTTCCGCCTGCAGAACGTCTACGGGCCGGGTCAGTCGCTGACCAACCCCTACACCGGGATCGTCCCGCTCTTCGCCCGGACGGCCAAGGCCGGCCAGTCGATCCCGGTCTACGAGGACGGCGAGATCGTCAGGGACTTCGTCTACATCGACGACGTGGCACGCGCGATCGTCGCAGGGACGGACCTCGTCACCACGACGACGGACCCCATCGACATCGGCTCAGGGCAGGGGACGACCATCATGGAACTCGCGACCGTGGTCGCGAAGAGGTACGGCGCCCCGGCGCCGCACGTGACCGGACAGTTCCGCGAGGGGGACGTGCGTTCGGGCGTGGCAGACATCGAAGCGGCGAAGGCCGTGCTGGCATGGCGCCCTGCTGTGCCGGTGGAACGAGGGATTGGCCGACTGTGCGATTGGATCGATGGCAGTGAGCAGCATTGACAGAGGGGTGGCCGAGCCCACGGGGAGTGAAGAGTTCCGTCACACCATCGGCCTGATCTGGAACCTCGCGCGACGTCAGCTCAGCTCCCAGTACAAGCGCACGATGCTCGGGCGGGTGTGGTCGCTGCTCAACCCGCTCGCATCGATCGCCATCTACTCCCTCGTGTTCGGACTGGTGATGCGCGGGGGTGTCGCACCCGGCACGAACTCGGGAATCACCTCGTTCGCGGTGTGGATCGCGATCGGGGTCATCGCCTGGGGCTATCTCTCCGGGTCGATCATGTCGGGCATGAACTCGCTGACGTCCAACACGGCGCTGCTGACCAAGGTGTACTTCCCGCGCTGGGTGCTGCTGGTCTCGGAGATGGTCGCGAACACGATCAACCACCTTCCCGAGATCGCGATCCTGATCGTTCTCGTGCTCTTCGTCGGGGGACCGGGGGTCCTTCCCTTCGTGCCCTTGCTCCTCGGAGTCGTGCTGCTGACCGGTTTGTTCGCTACCGGGGTCGGTCTCGTCCTCTCGCTGGGAATGGTCTACTTCCGCGACCTGTCGTACCTCTGGGGGATCTTCAACCAGATCTGGCTGTACATCTCGGGGATCGTCTTTCCGTTGACGTTGCTGGTCACCGTGCAGAACGATCTCTACGACGAGGGGTGGGAGTTCCGCGGTGAACCGATCCCGCTCGCGCAGATCGCACGACTGAATCCTGCGCAGCTCTACGTCGAGGCGTACCGCAGCATCTTGTACGACTTCGCCGCCCCCTCTCTCGGGGTCTGGCTCGGCTGCCTCGCGTGGGCTGTACTTGCACTGACTGCTGGGATCCTGGTGTTCCGCAAGCACAGTGCGCGGATTGTGGAGGCACTGTGAGCACGTCAGCCGTAACCGTGGACAACGTCTCCAAGACGTTCCGGATGTACACGAACCGGAGCCAGTCCTTGAAGTCGCTGTTCGTCGACCGTCGCCGGTCGCAGTACGAGGACTTTTGGGCTCTCCGAGACGTCGCGCTGGAGATCCCGGAGGGCAAGACCTTCGGTCTCCTGGGCAACAACGGCTCGGGCAAGTCGACGCTCCTCAAGTGCATCGCCAAGATCTTGACCCCCAACCAGGGGACCATCACGAGCCGTGGACGCATGGCCGCCATGCTCGAGGTGGGATCCGGGTTCCACCCTGAGCTGACCGGGCGAGAGAACGTCTACCTGAACGGCTCGATCCTCGGCATGAGTCGCCACGAGGTCGACCGGAAGTTCGACGACATCGTCGACTTCGCCGGCATCGGTACGTTCATCGACCAACCGGTCAAGAACTACTCGTCCGGCATGTACGTGCGACTGGGGTTCGCGGTGTCGATCCACGTCGAACCCGAGATCCTTCTGGTGGACGAGATCCTGGCGGTCGGGGACGCGGAGTTCCAAGAGCGCTGCATGGGGAAGTTCGCCGACTTCCGTCGGGAGGGGCGGACGGTCGTCGTGGTGAGCCACGGTCTGGAGCAGATGCGCAGCTTCTGCGACGAGGCCGCCTGGCTGTCGCACGGCGAGCTCAAGGGCACCGGACCGGTCAGCGAAGTCATCGAGCAGTACTCGGAGGCAGCCCACCTCGCCAAGCCCGTCGAGGGAGGGGGCGCCCGTATCGGATCGGGTGACGCCCAGATCACCCGGATGGAATGGCTCCATCCGGACGGCCGTGACGCGCGGACGTGCCGGACGGGCGACGAGATCCGGATCCGCCTGCACTACACGGCGTCGGAGACCATCGAACGGCCGGTCTTCGGCGTCTCGGTCCAGACGCTCGACGACCGTCTCATCTGGGGGCACCACGCCCAGGACTCCGACTACGTGCCGCAGAGCATCGAGCCGGGTGACGGGTCGATCGACGTGGTGATCCCCAGCCTGCCCTTGCGTCCGGACACCTACACGTTGTCCGCGTCGATCCAGGGGCCCGGAACGTCGCACCTGATCGACGGCTACCTGCGCGGGCTGACCTTCACGGTGGTGCCCACGGGGCGCACCGAGTCGGGTGGATACGTGGTCTTCGGATCTCACTTCGAGCGGCTGACACCGCCGCGCCCCATGGTCACGTCCCCGAGGAACGACGTCGTCGATGCCACGAAGTGAGACCCCACGGGTCGCGCTGGTCGTCGAGCAGCTGTGGCAGCCCGTGCCCGGCGGGTCCGGCACCTACGTCCGTGAGCTCGCCAACGGCCTCGTCCGCTCGGGCGCCGCACGCGTGCGGGGGATCCGGGCCCACGGTGCGGCGGGAGAGCTCCAGGGGCTGGATCCGAGGGTCCCGGTGAGCATGTCTCGCCTTCCGAGAAGGGTGCTGTACGAGTCCTGGCGTCGGCTGCGCACACCCCGGGTTCCCGGTGGGCGCGACCTCGACCTTGTCCATGCCACCACGTGGGCCATTCCGCCTGCCCCCGTCCCGCTCGTGGTGACGGTGCACGACCTCGCGTTCCTGCGCGAGCCCGAGCACTTCACGAAGCACGGGGCGGCCTACTTCCGAGACGCGCTCGCGGTCACGCGCGAGGAGGCCGCGGTGGTGATCGTCCCGTCCGAGGCCACGGCTCGAGACTGTGTGTCCGCGGGCATCGATCGTGGACGCGTCCGAGTGGTCCCGCACGGGGTCACGTCCGAGCAGGTCTCCGCGGACGACGTCGCCGGCTTCCGGCGACGCAACGGGCTCGAACGCCCCTACCTCCTGTGGGTCGGCACTCTCGAGCCGCGCAAGAATCTGCCGACGTTGCTCCGGGCCTACTCGGAGCTCAGGTCGGACGGGACCCAGCTGGACCTCGTGCTCGTCGGACCCACGGGGTGGGGCGAGACCGCGGACGAGGTGAACAGGGCCATCGAGGTGAACGGCCCGGACCGGGTGCATCGGCTGGGCAAGCTGAGCCAGCACGACCTCCAGGCGGCATACGCGGGGGCACGAGCCTTCTGCTTCCCGTCCGTGTGGGAGGGCTTCGGCCTCCCGGTGCTCGAGGCGCAGGCGCACGGCACTCCCGTCGTGACGTCGCGCGGCACCTCGATGGAAGAAATCTGCGGTCCGAGCGCACTGTCGGTCGATCCGCTGGACGTCCCGGCGTTGGCCGAGGCACTGCTTCTCGCGACGGGGGACAGGCATGACGAGCTGGCCGCTGCAGGGCGCGCGAACAGCTCGCGTTTCACGTGGGACGCGGCAGTCACCGCTACCGCAGCGGTCTACCGCGAGGTGATCTCGTGACCGAACCTCTGGTGAGGGCCGTCGTCGTCAACTGGAACGGTGAGGCGCTCCTCCGGCCGTGCCTGGACTCGCTGGTCGCCCAGGACCTTCCGCCGGGTTCTCTGGAGACGGTGGTGGTCGACAACGCCTCGCACGACGGCTCCGTGGATCTTCTGCGCAGGGAGTACCCGTCTGTCCGGCTGGTGCAGAACGCGACGAACCGTGGATTCGCCGGCGGTGTCAACGCGGGGCTCGACGACCTACGCGCGCCGTACGTCGTCCTGCTGAACAACGACGCGCGGTTCGAGCCGGATGCCGTCCGACGGATGATCGAGCTGCTCGAGGAGCCGGGCAACGAGGACGTCGGTGCTGTCACGGCCCTGATCCTGCTGGAAGGTCGGACCGGCGAAGGCGCCCCCCTGGTCAACTCGACCGGGAACGTGGTCTCACGGTCCGGCTCGGCCACGGATCGGGACTGGCTCACGCCGTTGAACCGGTTGTCGGCTCCGCAGGACGTCTTCGGCTTCTGCGGGGGTGCGGTGGTGCTGAGGACGGCCGCGCTGGACCAGGTGGGTCAGTTCGACGACTCGCTCTTCCTGTACTACGAGGACACCGACCTCTCGTGGCGCTTGCGCGCCGGCGGATGGCGGATCCTGTTCCACAGGGAGGCCGTCGCGTGGCACCGGCACGCGCAGAGCTCCGACTCGACGAGCGCCCTGTTCCGCTACTACAACAACCGCAACGCGCTGCTCGTGTTCGCGCGCTACGCACCCTTCTCGGTGGTCGTCAGGGCGTTCGCGCGTCAGGTGGTCGCGCCGTTGCGGCACGTCCTGCGCCGCGACGAGCGACCGGAACTGCTGCGTGCGCGGATCCGTGCCCTGGCGCAGGCTTGTCGGCGGATGCCCGTCGAGCGGCGTGCTGCCCGTGGGGCTCGACGACGGCTCGCCGCGCAGGGGGGGCTGGACTCGCCGTTCGAGCGCTAGGTCCTCGGCGCGGATCGTCCGGTCCACGGGCCTCGTGGTCCAGGTTCGTGTCCGTTCCGGGTCGCTGGAGGCGGTCCGGAACGGGCCCGGGTGCCATGGCCTGCTCGACACGGGCGGCGTCGTGCCTTCGGGAGCGCTGGATCGGCGCGCCCGAAGGCGTCAGTGCCGGGTCGCAGCGAGGACCGAACCGGCAGCCTTGCTCCAACGCTCCTGCCACGTGCCGATGGGGTCGACCCCCACCGCCCGCAAGGAACCGTGATCGAGCACGGAGTATGTCGGACGAGGAGCAGGACGTACGAAGGCCTCGCTCGTCGTCGGGCGAACCAGCCCTCGATCCATCCCCGCTGCTGCGACGGCCTCGGCCGCGAACTCGAACCAGGAGGCGCTGCCCTGCGACGTCGCGTGGTAGACGCCGCCGGGCACCTCGGCGTCGACCGCACGCAGCACCAGGTCGGCGACATCGACCGTCCACGTCGGCTGGCCGTGCTGGTCGTCGACCACGTCCAGCCCGCCCCGCTCCGCCGCGAGCTTCACGATCGTCCGTGGGAAGCACACGCCGCCCGCCCCGTACAGGTACGCGGTCCGCATGATCAGGTGCTGGGAGCCGAGCGCCGCGACAGCCCACTCGCCTGCGGCCTTGGTGCGCCCGTAGGCCGTCGCGGGGTTCTGCGGGGCGTCTGCGGCGTAAGGAGTGCGCGCCGACCCGTCGAACACGTAGTCGGTGGAGATCTGCACGAGACGCGCGCCGACCGAGGATGCAGAACGCGCGAGGTTTGCCGCGCCCGTTGCATTGACGGCGAAGGCCTCGGCCTCACGCTCCTCGGCCAGGTCGACCGCCGTCCACGCTGCACAGTTCACGACCACGTCGGCGCCACGGAGGAGCCGATCGCACGCAGCGGGGTCGGTGATGTCGAGGTCGCCCCGGTCGAGCGCCTCGACCGACCGACCCTCGCCCTCCAGGCGTGCGACGACGTCCTGGCCGAGCATCCCGGCCGCGCCGATCACGATCCACTGCATGTAAGAACTCCTCGTCCTGGCCAGGGCCGGCGATGGTGAAAGGGGACGCTCAGGCCTGGCCGGAGAGCTCGTACTTGGCTTCGGTGGCAGCCTTCACCGGACGCCACCACGCCTCGTTCTCGCGGTACCAGGTCACCGTCGCCTCCAGACCGGCACGGAAGTCCGTGTAGCGAGGAGTCCAACCCAGCTCGGTCCGCAGAAGGCTCGAGTCGATCGCGTAGCGCAGGTCGTGGCCGGGGCGGTCGTTGACGTGGTCGAAGTCGTCGGCAGGGCGGCCGAAGATCTCGAGGAGCGTCCGTACGACGTCCAGGTTGTTGACCTCTCCGTCGGCACCGATGAGGTACGTCTGGCCGATCCGGCCTCCGTCGATGATCGCCCACACCGCGGAGTTGTGGTCCTCGACGTGGATCCAGTCACGGACGTTGAGGCCTGCCCCGTAGAGCTTGGGGCGGACGCCGTCGATCAGGTTGGTGATCTGGCGCGGGATGAACTTCTCGACGTGCTGGTACGGGCCGTAGTTGTTGGAGCAGTTCGAGATCGTGGCCTGCACACCGAACGACCGCGCCCAGGCGCGCACCAGCATGTCGCTCGACGCCTTCGTGGACGAGTACGGCGACGAAGGGTTGTAGGGCGTGCTCTCGGTGAATCGCGCGGGGTCGTCCAGCTCGAGGTCTCCGTACACCTCGTCGGTCGAGATGTGGTGGTAGCGCACACCGTGCCGACGAACCGCCTCGAGCAGCGTGTAGGTGCCGATGACGTTCGTCTGCACGAACGGCCACGGGTCGTCGAGGGAGTTGTCGTTGTGGGACTCGGCGGCGAAGTGCACGACGAGGTCGGCGGCGGCGACGAGCCCGTCCACGAGCGACGCGTCAGCGATGTCTCCTTCGACGAAGGTGATCGCGTCCGCGACGGAGGCGAGGGAGGACTTGTCCCCTGCGTACGTCAGCGCGTCGAGGACCGTGACCTGGACGTCCGGACGTTCCCGGACCGTCTGGTGGACGAAGTTCGATCCGATGAAGCCGGCTCCGCCGGTGACGAGCAGACGCATGGGGGTGTTCCTCCTGAACGTGGTGTGGCCTGCAAGCCTACCGAACCGAAGGATGGCCTCGTGCGCCCCAGGTCGGGTGACGTCGGGCTCTCGACGTGTGAGTACGCTTGCCGACATCGATCGCTCGGCTGCTCGTCATCTTCCGGTCGCGCACAGCCGCGCTTCCCTTCGTCGAAGGAGACCGTCCATGCCGTCGAAGTACGCTTTCGACTTCGATCCACAAGAGACCAACACGAGCCACGGCCTCCTCGTCGGGATGGTCCCACCCAGGAGCCGCGTGCTCGACGTCGGTTGCGCCGCGGGATACCTGGGTGACGCGCTCAAGGACAAGGAGTGCATCGTGCGCGGGGTGGAGCTTGACCCCGTGGCGGCCGAGGAAGCACGGGCTCACCTCGCATCCGTGGTCGTCGCGGACGCGGAGACCCTCGACTATGCGGCGGAGTTCGGTGCCGAGGCCTTCGACGTCGTCGTCCTTGCGGACGTGCTCGAGCACGTCCGCAACCCGGCGCGGATCCTCGCCGGGGCGCTCTCCGTCCTCACCGAGGACGGGACCCTGGTGATCTCGATCCCCAACGTCGCTCACGGGTCGCTACGACTCGGGCTGCTGCAGGGGCGCTGGAACTACACGCCCCTCGGCCTGCTCGACGAGACCCATGTCCGGTTCGTCACCTGGGACACCCTCCAGGACCTGCTCACCGACGCGGGCATCGTCGTCACCGCCGCGTGGATGACCACGGCCGATCCTCTGGCGACCGAGGTCGACGTCGACCCCGCGCTGCTGCCGCAGGAGATCGTCGACTGGGTGCGCGCCCAGCCCCTGGCGCTCGGCTATCAGTTCGTCCTGTCCGCGCGTCGGGCCGTGCCCGGTGAGACGGCGCCGCAGGTCGAGCCGTTGCCTGCGGGGCCCGTCGTCACGCCGGCGGAGAGCCCCACGATCGTCTCGGCACGCGAGGAGGCTGATCGCCTCCGCCGCACGCTCGCGGACCGTGAGGACGAGCTCCGTGCTGCGAAGGAGATCATCGCCTACCACGAGGCGGCAGCCCTCGAGGCGGAGCAGAGGCTCCGTGACTCGGCCGCGTGGCGGGTGGGCAACGCGGTCGTGACACCGCTGCGGGCAGCCAAGCGTGCGTTCCGGCCGACAGACCCGGGCAAGGGCTGACTCCTGGCGGTGGTCCATGCCTCCGGGCGACGCCCGGTGCAGGGGGCGGCGTGGCCCGGAGGCATCGCTCAGGCCGAGGGATCGGCCTCGAGGACCTGGCGGATCTTGGTCGCGTCGCCCCACACGCCCGGGGAGTCGTAGGCGCGGTCGGGGAACGCGCCGTACGCGAGCGTGATGTCGTAGCCGTGCTGCGCGATGTACGCCTCGACCTCGTCTGCGAGGGACACGGGCTCGCCGGTGCAGCAGTTGATGACCCCCGTGACACGGGTCTGCAGGGCTACCGCGGCGATCTGCTCGGCAAGCTCGTCGACCTCGATGAAGTCGTACCGGTTCTTCCCGCTGGTGAAGGGGAACTCCCGCTGGCCGGACCGTGCGGCCGCGGCGATCTTGCCGAAGATCGAGCTGCCGCGCTCGTCGTCGCCGTGGATGTAGAAGCAGCGCAGCCACTGGACGGTCACGTCCTTGCCTTCGCTCACCACTCCCAGGCTGCGTCGCAGCGCGTCCTTGGCGATGCCGTACAGCGAGCGTGGGGCCGTCGGGGTCGACTCGTCGATCGCGCCCTCGTGGTAACCGACCTCGTGCATGGTCCCGAGGACGACCAGTTGTGGCACCCCCGCGGCGATCGCAGCCTCGAGGAAGCGCAGGTGGTCGGGAAGGCGGCGGATGTGGACCGGGTCGTTGTGGACGAAACCCTTCTCCCACGCGAGATGCACGACCACGTCGAGCTTCCCCGCTCGGTCGAACAGCCCTTCGGGGTCCGCGAAGATGTCGCCCGGGACCGCGACCACGCCCTCGGGGTATCGCGTGGAGGCATCCGGCGACCGGTCCGCGGCCACGACCGTGGCCCCTGCACGCATCAAGGCCTTGACCACATGGGCCCCGATGTAGCCGTTCGCTCCTGTCACAAGAATCCGAGTCACGCAGTCATTCTGCCGCATGTGAGGAAGGCGCTCGACCTCCGTCTGCCGTCGCGTCCGTGGTGCCGACGGCCCGGAGCCGCCGAGACGGACGGGTCGACCTGCGGTTCAGGCGTGGTCCGCGACGGCGCTCACGTGCCGTCCGACCATCCGCCACAGGACCACCAGGGCGACGCAGACTCCGACGACCGGGCCGACCAGGGCGCCGACGACGGCCGACAGGACGATGTCGAACGGGTTGAGGAGGAGCCACAGTGCGGTCGTGCCCGTGGCGGTGGCCCAGACGGTCGCCATCCAGCGGTAGCTGCCGAAGGCGATGAGCGCGGCGGAAGCGAGCTGCAGGAGGCCGAGGAAGCAGGCGGAGAAGACCAGGACGGCGATCGTCGCGGGGCTGACGACGTATTTCGCCCCGAGCGCGACCTGGACGGCCCACGGTCCGATGAACCACGCGACGAGGCCACCGACGAGGCCGACGGCCAGCGTGCCGGTCGCTGCGAGCACGAGAAGGCGGTGTGCGTCCTTGACGGTGTTCGTGCCGGCCTGCTGCCAGCGCAGGATCGTCGGTACTGCGAGAGCCTGGAGCGGGGCGACGAAGAGGAGCGGTAGACGGGAGACGGTGAGCGCCGCGAAGACCGCGCCGCCCGCCGCGCCGGGTGCCCCTCCCGAGAAGGCCGTGACCATCGTCGTGTACCCGGTGATCAGCGCGGCGGTCAGCGCAGCCCCGAGCATGAGCGATCCTGCGCGCCGCAGCGGGTCGAGCCAGGACCGGACGCCGAACCCTGCCTGGACCTGGGTCCGACGCAGCAACCGACGAGCGGGACCGACCCACCCGATCCACGCGAACGCGCCGACGGCGACCGCCGCGGCGGCGGAGCCGAGCGTGACCCCGACCGTGAGCCAGACGACGGCCAGGACGAGCAGTCGGGACGTGGGTTCGGCGACGACCAGGCCTGCGTAGCCCCGGATGTCGTCGGCACCGATCAGCAGCCCGCGCACCATGAACTGCGCGGCGAAGCCGAGCGTCGCGATGACCACGAGCACTCCCATGCCGCTCTCGGCATGACCGTAGAGACGGACGGAGACCGCCGGGAGGAGCGTCAGGGCCGCGACCGTGGTGGCGATGGCGCCCGCCGCGAGAGCGACGCGCAGGATCGGGGCCGAGTGGTCCTTCTCGCCTCCGGCCGACTGCCGGGCCGCCTCCTGCTCGACCATCGACATCGAGCTCGCGAGCCCGAAGAGCAGACCCCAGAAGGACATGAAGAGGGCAAACTCCGAGGTGGTCAGCGTGCGACCGACGACCGCGAGCAGAAGGTACCCCGCGACGCTGGAGACGGCGACTGCCGAGCCGACGCCGAGGATGCCCGAGGTGCGGGCGCGCTGCAGCAGGCTCACGAGGTGCGGGCGGAGCGTGCGCGCAGGGCTGACCGGGCCGCCAGGGCGTAGCCGCGCAGGACGCCTGCGCCGAAGAGAGCGACGAAGGGTGGGGTCATGACGGCGGCAGCGACCACGTGCCGCCGGCGTCCGCCGGCGGCAGCGACGGCTGCGGGCACGGCGGCCCACGCCAGGGCGATGGCAGGAAGGCCGACGACGGGCTTGAGGATCGCGGTGACGACGAGGGCGAAACCGATACCGGTGGCACCCAGGAGCGCGACCGTGAGCGGTGTCGACTGGCCGAGGTAGCTGTCGACGAAGGTGGTCCCACGGAAGAGGGCCTGCCGGCGGAACCCGCCCCAGCCCGACTTGCCGTGGTACGTGAACCTGAAGTCCGGTGCGAGCCAGATGCGTCGCTCGGTAGCAGCCGTGCGCAGGAGGCGGGTGTCGTCGCTGGCCAGGTGCTGGACGTCGTAGAGAGACTCGAAGGACTCGGCGAGCTGGGCGAAGTAGTCGCGCTCGATGAGCAGGCAACCAGTGCCCTTGGGGTAGCGGTCGAAGTCCTCTCCGCCGAAGGAGAGCACCCGAGGCGAACGCAGGTAGGAACGCCAGCCCACGCGGGCCAAGGCGTCCCAGAACGCGGCCGGCAGGTTGCCGCGCGTGTCGACCTCCACGTGACCGCACCACACGCGGGCCTCGGACAGGTCGGGCGCCTGCTCGACGAGCCAGCGCAGGGCGTCGGGATCGACGATGACCCGGGCGTCGAGCAGGAGCATCCACGGGTGGTGCGCGGCTCCGGCACCCGTCAGGCGGGCGGCCATCCGACCGGCGTTCGCCTGGCCGACCAGGCGCACACGAGGATCGTGCGCAGCGATCTCCTGCACGACCGCTGCGGTGGAGTCCGTGGAGCCGTCGTCGACGACGACGACGTCCAGCGGAAGCCCGGCCCGGTCGCCGGACTCCAGGATCGCGGTGAGCGACCGGCGGATCCACGCCTGCTCGTTGTACACGGGCACGACCACGCTGAGCGCCGTCAGCGCAGGTGCCGGGGGCAGGGGGGCGGTGGCTGGAATAGCGGTCACCGCCCTAGGTTAGCGGTTGCGCGGCAGGCCCCCGGTCGAGCGCCCCACGCTGCGGTCTCACCGCACGGGGACCTTGGCCCCGACCGTCCACCCCCCCCCCCCGGCC
>NZ_JACSQF010000001.1:118180-231743 GCF_014836755.1 Oerskovia merdavium | reverse complement strand
GGACCTTGGTCCCGGGCGGCTGGAGGACGGTTCCAGGTGGACTAGCCTCTTCCCTGGGAAGATCCGGAGAGCCGTGAGATGTGGGGGTCGATGTGAGTATCCGAGTGGCACCGAGCGCGGACGTCGCCGAGGGCGCCGAGATCGGCGACGGCAGCCAGGTCTGGCACCTGGCGCAAGTGCGCGAGGGCGTCCACCTGGGCGAGGGTTGCGTGGTGGGCCGTGGAGCTTACATCGGCACCGGCGTGCAGGTGGGGCGCAACTGCAAGATCCAGAACTACGCGCTCGTGTACGAGCCCGCCGTGCTGGGAGACGGTGTCTTCGTCGGCCCGGGGGTCGTCCTGACGAACGACACGTACCCGCGAGCGGTCAACCCCGACGGCTCCCTCAAGAGTGCTTCCGACTGGGATGCGGTCGGCGTGCGGATCGGTGACGGTGCCTCGATCGGGGCACGGGCGGTCTGCGTGGCTCCCCTGTCGATCGGTGCGTGGGCCACGGTGGCTGCTGGAGCGGTGGTCACGCGCGACGTCCCGGCGCACGCCATCGTCGCCGGGGTGCCCGCACGGCGGGTCGGCTGGGTCGGGCGGGCGGGCCACCCGCTGCGGCAGGACGGCCAGCACTGGGTGTGCCCCGAGACGGGGGTCCGGTACGAAGAGCACGACGACACCATCAGAGAGGTAGTGGCAGCATGAGCCAGAGCATGATCCCGGCGGCGAAGCCGATCATCGGCGACGAGGAGCGCGAGGCCGTGGACCGCGTGCTGCGCAGCGGCATGATCGCGCAGGGCCCGGAGGTCGCTACCTTCGAGAAGGAGTTCGCCGAGGTCCTCGTCGACGGGCAGACGTGCGTGGCGGTGAACTCGGGCACCTCGGGGCTGCACCTGGGGCTGCTCGCTGCGGGTGTCGGCCCCGGCGACGAGGTCATCGTGCCCTCGTTCACGTTCGCGGCGACCGCCAACTCGGTCGCACTGACCGGCGCGACACCGGTGTTCGCGGACATCGAGCCGGACTACTACTGCCTCGACCCGGAGTCGGTGCGCGCGGCCATCACCCCGCGCACCAAGGCGATCATGCCGGTGCACCTCTACGGTCACCCCGCGAACATGGCGGCGCTGCAGAAGCTGGCCGACGAGCACGACCTGCTCCTGTTCGAGGACGCGGCGCAGGCGCACGGTGCGATGCTGGACGGGCGCCGCGTGGGGTCGTTCGGGACCTTCGCGATGTTCAGTCTCTACCCGACGAAGAACATGACCTCCGGCGAAGGGGGCATGGTCTCGTGCGCGACCGAGGACGTCGCCCGCAACGTGCGCCTGCTGCGCAACCAGGGCATGGAACGTCAGTATGCGAACGAGGTCATCGGCTTCAACGCGCGCATGACCGACGTGCACGCGGCGATCGGGCGTGTGCAGCTCACCAAGGTCGAGGGGTGGACGGCGACGCGCCGCTCCAACGCCGACTTCCTCTCCGCGCACCTGGAGGGGGTCGTGGTCCCGGCTGTCGCGCCGGGGGCGACCCACGTCTACCACCAGTACACGATCCGCGTGCCCGAGGACCGTGACCGCGTCGTCCAGGCCCTGCGCGAGGAGCACGGAGTCGGGTGCGGGGTCTACTACCCGATCCCCAACCACCGCCTCGAGAGCCTCGCGCACTTCGCGCCGGACCTCCACCTGCCGCGCACCGAGGAGGCAGCCGCCCAGGTGATCTCCCTGCCGGTGCACCCGTCCCTGTCGGCCGAGGACCTCGACCGCATCGTCAACAGCGTCAACAGCGTCGTGAAGGCGGGTGCCTGAGATGGCGAACCTGCGGGCGGGGCTCATCGGGCTCGGGAGCATGGGACGTCACCACGCGCGTGTCCTGCGGGAGATCGACGGCGTCGACCTGGTCGCCGTCGCCGATCCTGGTGGCGACCCGTTCGGGGTGGCGGGCCCCCTGGAGGTGCTGCGCGACGTCGAGGAGCTCGTCGCCGCGGGCATCGACATGGCGATGGTCGCCGTCCCGACGGTCTACCACGAGGAGGTCTGCGTCGCGCTGGCGGACGCAGGCGTGCACACGATGGTCGAGAAGCCGATCGCCGCGACGGCCGAGGCCGGACGGCGGGTCGCGCAGGCGTTCACCGATGCGGGTCTCGTGGGCTGCGTCGGGCACGTCGAGCGCTTCAACCCGGCGCTGCAGGAGGCTCGACGACGCCTGGAGGCAGGCGAGCTCGGCGAGGTCTACCAGATCGCGACCCGCCGCCAGGGGCCGTTCCCCGCCCGGATCGCGGACGTCGGGGTCATCAAGGACCTCGGCACGCACGACATCGACCTGACCTCGTGGATCGCACGTTCGCCCTACCGCAGCATCTCGGCGCAGACGGCGCACCGCAGCGGCCGAGAGCACGAGGACATGGTGCTGGCCACCGGGCTCCTGGACAGCGGCGTGATCGTGAGCCACGTGGTGAACTGGCTCTCGCCCATGAAGGAGCGCCTGACGATCGTCACCGGTGAGCGCGGCGCCTTCGTCGCGGACACGGCGAGCGCGGACCTCACGTTCTACGCCAACGGTGTCATCCCCACCGAGTGGGACTCGATCACCGTGTTCCGTGGCGTCGCCGAGGGCGACATCATCCGGTATGCGCACGCGAAGCGCGAGCCGCTGAGGGTCGAGCACGAGGCCTTCCGCGACGCGGTCCTCGGGGTCCGCGACGACGTCGTCTCCCTGACGGCCGGGGTGCACACGCTGGTCGTCGCCGAGGCCGCGGCCGAGTCGGCGAGGACCGGGCAGACCATCAGGCTCTGACGCGGACCTGACGCCGAGGACCGGTGGTGGGCGAGGACACCTCGCCCACCACCGGTCCTCGCGCGTGGCCTTCGGACGGGACCCGCACCGACCGGCCGTCGGGCCTGCTGTCCCGCGACGCGGGTGCCCATGGTGCGCGGGCTCCTGGCGGCGGATCTTCCCGGACGTGCGTACAGGACTTTGCCCCGGGACCGGTACGCTCTTCACGTCACCTGGAAGGAACACCGTTGATCGTCTTCATCGTCGGCACGACCGCCGAACTCATCAAGATCGCCCCCGTCCACCACGAGCTGATCAGCCGTGGGAGCACCCCGGAGATCTGGTACACGGGCCAGCACGTCCAGGAGCTGCCCGCAGTGCTGGGCGACCTTGAGCTGCCGGATCCCGCCGTGTGGCTCGTGCCTCGTGAGAGCGCGAAGAACCTGGCGCGCACCGCCCAGGTGCCCGGGTGGGTGACGCGTGTCGCGCGGACGACGCTCTCACGACGCGCGGAGCTGCGCCGACGTCTGCGGGCGGACGGTCGCACGCCGGTCGTGCTGGTGCACGGGGACACGTTCACGACGTTCATCGGCGCGATGATCGGGCGCATGCTGGGTGCGAAGGTGGGGCACATCGAGGCAGGGATGCGTAGCGGTCACCTGCTGCACCCGCTGCCCGAGGAGATCAACCGCAAGCTGACCTCCGGGCTGGTGCACCTGCACTTCGCCCCGAGCGAGGTCGAGGTGAAGAACCTCTCGGGTCGTCGCGGGGTCGTGTGCACCGGAGGGAACACCGTCATCGACGCTGTGCGCCTGGTGCTGGAACGTGGACCCGCCGACGAGGTCGGCGACCTGCCGGCCGGATACGGCCTCTCGACGCTGCACCGGTTCGAGCTGGTCCGTGACCAGAAGGCGTACACGCAAGCGCTCCGCGTGCTCAAGGACGCCTCGGCGAAGATGCCGATCGTGTACTTCGCAGGCGAGTCCGAGAAGGCGCGTCTGGTCGAGTACGACCTGCTGGGGCTCTTCGACGACCGGTTCGTCATCAAGGACAAGCTGCGCTACGTCGACTTCCTCCCCGTGCTCTCCGGGGCCCGGTTCGTCGTGACCGACTCGGGCGGCGTGCAGCAGGAGTGCGCGCACCTGGGGATCCCGTGCGCGATCCACCGGCTCAAGACCGAGAGCCACCAGGGGTTGGGCGAGAACGCGATCCTCACCGAGATGGACGTCGCTCGGCTGGAGCACTTCCTGCAGGACGTCGACTCCTACCGTCGCACGGACCTCGAGGACGACGCCCACCCGTCGCGCGTCGTGGTCGACGCGATCGAGCGGCTCGAGGTCTGAGATGAGCTCACTCCGACGCGGGGCCGCCGCCCCTCGACCGATCCTGCCCCTGGAGGGAAGCCGTGCCCTCGTCCGCTGAGCGACGCGTACTCGTCGTCCTGCCCGCATGGAACGAGCAGGAGGCGCTGCCAGGAGTCCTGGACGACGTGCAGGCCACCCTTCCTGACGCAGACGTGCTCGTGGTCAACGACGGCTCGACGGACCGCACGAGCCAGGTGGCGCGTCGGGGCCGAGCCATGGTGCTCGACCTGCCGGTCAACCTCGGGGTGGGCGGGGCCATGCGCGCGGGGTACAAGTTTGCCCAGCGAGAGGGCTACGACGTCGCCGTCCAGCTCGACGCGGACGGCCAGCACGACCCTGCCGAGGTGGCCTCGCTGCTGCGGGTCATGGCTGAGGAGCAGGCTGACGTCGTGATCGGTGCCCGTTTCGCCGGCGAGGGCGCGTACTCCGTCCGCGGACCGCGTCGGTGGGCCATGCGGGTCCTCTCGCTCGTCCTGTCGAGGGTCGCGAACACACGGCTGACGGACACGACCTCCGGGTTCAAGGCCTCCAACCGTCGCGCGATCGAGCTCTTCGCGCGTGAGTACCCGGCCGAGTACCTTGGCGACACCGTCGAGTCGCTCGTCATCTCGGCGCGCTCGGGTCTGCGTGTGCGCCAGGTCGGGGTCTCGATGCGGCCTCGTGCCGGCGGCACGCCCTCGCACAATCCTGTCAAGGCCGCCGTCTTCCTGGCACGTGCCGTCCTTGCACTGCTCATCGCGCTCACGCGACCGGTCACTCTCCCGACGGAACACTCATGAAGCTCTACTTCCTTGCTCTCGCGACATGCGTCGTGGTCGTCGTCGTGCTGCTGATGCTCATGCGTACCCGACGCATCAAGGAGAAGTACGCCGCGGTGTGGCTCGTCCTGGCGGTCGCGGTGTGCATCATCGGTGCGTTCCCCGAGACGGTCTCGTCGATCGCGTCCCTCGTCGGAGTCGCCACCGCGAGCAACCTGCTGTTCGCCTCGGCTCTCGCCGTCCTGTTCGGGGTCTGCATACAGCTCAGCGTCGAGCTGTCCGCCACCGAGGAGAAGGCCCGGACGCTGACCGAGGAGATCGCGCTCCTTCGGCTGGACGTCGACCGGCTGGCTCGGGCTCAGTCCTGCGCGCCGGAAGGAGCACAGACCGAGACCCTCGGGCGAGGTGAGGGACAAGACGTTCGGCAGGGTGCCGTGGACGAGGAAGCAGGGGGACATCATGGCGACTGAGGAGCCGCAGACGACCGGCGGCGAGCCGGCGACCGGGCGCGCAGCGAGGCGCCCCCGGAGGGCGGTGCGAGCCGGGGTGATGCTCCTGGCGTTGTTCACGTTCCTGTTGACGTGGGCGTTCGCGTCACCCCTGGGGGCGACCCCTGACGAGAACTACCACATGGCAAGCATCTGGTGCGCTGAGGGCGAGCGCGACGGCGCCTGCCTGACGAACGGTGACGGCACCGTCTTCGCGGTGCCGGAGGCTCTGCCGATGAGGGTCTGCTATGCGTTCGACCCGGAGAAGGCGGCGACCTGCCAACCCGAGGTGGAGCTGGTCGGGACCGACCGTTACGTGGTCACCAAGGTCGGCAACTTCGGCGAGCACGCCGGCGACTACCCGGGGCTCTTCTACTCGGTGATGAGCCAGTTCGTCGGGCCCGACGTCCAACGCAGCATCCTGGTCATGCGTGTGCTGAACGCTGCGATCTTCACGCTGCTCGTCGGTGTCGTGTACGCCTTCTCGTCCGTGCGCGTGCGCCGAGCATTGGTGGCGACCACAGCGGTCACGCTGGTGCCGCTCGGCGCTTTCCTGATCCCGTCGATCAATCCGAGCGGCTGGACGATCGGTTCCGCTTCCATCCTGTTCTTCGCGCTCTACGGGGCCGTGCAGTCACGCTCCAGGACGACGATCGCCGTCCTCGCTTCGACCGCGGTGCTCGCGTTCACCATGAGCGTCGGTTCACGCGCTGACGGGGCCGTGTACGCCGGGCTCGCCGTGGTGGTCGCCACGATGCTCGGGCTGCGCTCGCTGCGCCCGACATGGCGCAATCTCCTGCGTCTGGTGCTACCGGCCGTGATGCTCGGCGTGGCACTCCGGGTCTTCCTGTCGGTGGGCAGCTCTGCGGTGCAGGCACCTCAGGAGGGATCGAGCGGTTCGTGGCCGGTCGTCCAGATCTTCCTCGACGTCTTCCAGTACATTCCGGGCTCGCTCGGTTGGTTCGCCCTCGGCTGGGGGGACACGACCATGCCCACGATCGTCTGGGTGCTCGTGGGTACTGCCTGCGCGGGGGTCGTGTTCGTGGGTCTCGCGCATCTCGGTCGCCGCCGTCTGGTCGCGACGCTCATTGCGGTCGGCGCACTCCTCGCCGTCCCGACGTACATCGCGGCGACGTCCTGGGTCGCGGGCGCTGCGCTTCAGGCCCGGTACATCTTCCCGATGGTGATCATCGCGGTTGCCGTGCTCACTCTCGTCACCGAGGCGCGCGGACCTGCCGCGACCACGTCGCGCGGTCTGACGCTCACCGTTCCTCAGCGGTGGTTCGTCGTCGGGGCGATCTCGGTCGCGGGCGCCGTGGCGATCTACATCAACCTCCGCCGGTACGTCACAGGTGTCGACGTGCAGAAGCTGCGTCTGACGCCTGCCGAGTGGTGGTGGCCCGGCGCACCGGTGTCGCCCGAGGTGCTCTGCATCATCTCTGCAGCGGCGCTCGTCACCGTGCTCGTCCTCGCCACGCGCGTGCTCGTCCCGGGGGCAGCCGACGTCGCCGGCGGCCCTGCCGCGAGCGACGAGCTCGGGGGATCGAGGTCCGTCGCGAGCGGAGCGGCTCCCGTCGCGCCGGTCCCGGAGGCTCCCCTGAAAGCCCTTGAAGCGACCGTGCCGCGACACGCTCGCGCAGCCCCTCAGAACTGATCGGAGCCCCTCCTTGCGCATCCTCCTCGACGCCACGGCCGTCCCCGCCGATCGCGGAGGCGTCGGGCGATACGTCGACGAGCTCGTGCCCGAGCTCGCAGCGGCCGGGATCGACCTCACGATCGTCGTCCAGCAGCGCGACGTCGAGCACTACCGACGGCTCGCCCCTGACGCGCGCGTCGTCGCGGCCCCCGCATGGACGGCCCGACGACCGGCTCGTCTGCTCTGGGAACAGACGGGGCTGCCGATGCTGGTCCGACGGATCAAGCCCGACGTCGTGCACAGTCCGCACTACACGATGCCCCTGCTGACCCGCACCCCCGTGGTCGTCACGCTGCACGACGCGACGTTCTTCACGACCCCCGAGCTGCACCTGCGCTCCAAGGCGGTCTTCTTCCGGACGGCCATCCGTGTCGCGGCACGCCGCGCCGCACGCCTGATCGTGCCTTCGCGTGCGACCCGTGACGAGGTGGTGCGCCTCGTCGGCGTCCGTCCCGAGAAGTTCACCGTCGCCTACCACGGCGTCGATCACGCGCTGTTCCACCCGACGAGCACGGCCGAGCAGTCCCGTGTCAGGGATTCGTTGGGGTTGGCCGAGGCGAGCTACGTGGCCTTCCTCGGTACGCTCGAGCCCCGCAAGAACGTGCCCGCTCTGGTCCGAGGCTGGGTCGCGGCGTGCGCGGACCGGGTGGACCCGCCCGCGCTCATGCTGGCGGGTGGTCGAGGGTGGGACGACAAGGTCGATGCCGCGATCGAGGCGGTCCCGGCCCATCTCACCGTCCGTCGCACCGGCTTCCTGCCGCTCGAGGACCTGCCGGCCTTTCTGGGGGGAGCCGTCGTGGTCGCCTACCCCAGCCTGGGCGAGGGGTTCGGCCTGCCGGTCCTGGAGGCCATGGCATGCCGCGTCCCGGTCCTCACGACCAGGGAGCTGTCCCTTCCCGAGGTGGGCGGCGAAGCGGTCGCCTACTGCGGAACCGATGCGGACTCGATCGGTCGGGAGCTCGCCGGGCTGCTCGACGACCCAGCGCGGCGCGGGATGCTGGCCGAGGCGGCTGCCGAGCGGGCCGTCGGATTCACGTGGGCGGCGGCGGCGCGCCTGCATGCGGAGACCTACGAGGCAGCCGCCGCCCACTGACCGCCGGGATGCGGGGCGGTCGGTGGGCGGCTTGCGGCGCCCCGCAGCCGGTCAGGCGGAGCGGAGCGTCTCGAGGTGTGCGCTGACCTGGTCCAGCGTGGGCAACAGCCCCAGTGCGGCTGCCTCGCTGAGCCCGGGAGCCGCGAGGTCCTTCTCCGAGAGCAGCGGAGTCAGCGGTGAGCCGTCCCGCGCCGAGGTCGGCCACTGGACGCCGACCTCCGGGTCGAGCGGGTGGATGCCGTGCTCTCGACCGGGCGAGTAGCCCGTCGAGCACAGGTACACGACGGTCGAGTCGTCCTCGAGCGAAAGGAACGCGTGGCCGAGGCCCTCGCCCAGGTAGATCGCGCGCCGGTCGGTGTCGTCCAGAAGCACCGAGTCCCACTGGCCGAAGGTCGGGGAGCCGACGCGGATGTCGACCACGACGTCCAGCACCGCACCCTTGGGGCACGTGACGTACTTGGCCTGTCCGGGAGGGGTGTCGGCGAAGTGGATGCCGCGGAGGACTCCCGCGGAGGACACCGACATGTTCGCCTGTTGCAGGTCGAGGCGGTGCCCGAGCGACTCCTCGAACTTCTCCGACTTGAACCACTCGAGGAAGACTCCCCGGGGATCACCGAACTGCTTCGGGGTGATCTCCCAGGCTCCGGGGACGGACAGCTCGCGATACTCCACAGGACGGCTCCTTCAGGCGGGTGCGTGCGGTGGATCGGTATCCACCACGGCCAAGGGTCGAGTCTAGTGTCGTGCGCGGCGTCCGGGAGCGGACGGCGAGCGCCCGCCGTCCTGCGAGGGCGGGCGCTCGTGGTGGCTGGTCAGTCGCGCTCGAGCAGACCGAGCAGGTAGGAGCCGTACCCCGACTTGACGAGCTTCTCGGCGCGCTCGCGCAGCTCGTCGTCCGTCAGGAAACCGCGGCGCCAGGCGACCTCCTCGGGAGCGCCGACCTTGAGGCCCTGGCGGTGCTCGATCGTCTTCACGAAGTCGGAGGCCTCGACGAGCGAGTCGAACGTCCCCGTGTCGAGCCAGGCGGTACCGCGGGGGAGGACCTCGACCTGCAGGCGCCCCTGCTCGAGATAGGTCCGGTTGACGTCGGTGATCTCGTACTCGCCCCGCGCAGAGGGGGCGAGGTCGCGTGCGATGGCGACGACGTCGTTGTCGTAGAAGTACAGGCCCGGCACGGCGTAGTTCGACTTGGGTGCGGTGGGCTTCTCCTCGAGCGAGAGCGCCTTGCCTGCCGCGTCGAACTCGACGACGCCGTAGGAGGTGGGGTCGGCGACCCGGTAGGCGAAGACGGCCCCACCGTCGAGGTCCGCGTAGCGCGAGAGGGTCGACCCCATGCCAGGGCCGTAGAAGATGTTGTCGCCCAGGACGAGCGCTGCGGACTCGGTGCCGATGAAGTCGGCCCCGAGGACGAATGCCTGTGCGAGCCCGTTCGGCTCGGCCTGGACCGTGTACTCGATCGACACCCCGAACTGCGAGCCGTCGCCGAGCAGCCGTCGGAACTGGTCCGCGTCGTGCGGGGTCGTGATGATGAGGATGTCCTTGATGCCCGCCAGGATCAGCGTCGAGAGCGGGTAGTAGATCATCGGCTTGTCGTAGACGGGGACGAGCTGCTTGCTGATACCAAGAGTGATCGGGTGCAGACGAGTGCCGGATCCGCCGGCCAGGATGATTCCACGCATGCGGGCCATTGTGCCGCATCGACCGATCATCGGCGCCGCGCGCTCCGGATCTCGAGGCGTTCGCGGATGCTCAGCCCCAGGGAGACCGACCAGCGCAGCGGGGCTTGGTACCAGGCGTCGTAGCGGCTCGAGAGATAGCGTCGAGCGCTCACGTGGTGTGCCCGGATCATCGGTGCAGGGTCCTTCTTCCAGGAGACTCCCTGGACGTGGGTCACCTCGGCTGCGGGGACGAACACGTTGCTCCACCCGGCCTGCCCCAGGCGGTCCCCGAGGTCGAGGTCCTCGAAGAACATGAAGTAGTTCTCGTCGAATCCTCCGACCTCCGCGAACGCCTCGCGACGGAGGAGGAGGCAGGCGCCCGAGAGCCAGCCGGCGGCCCGCTCGGTCCCGTCGCCCGGGTCGTTGGCGCTGCGGTACGCGCGCGAGTACGGGTTCTCGGCCCAGATCCTGCCGAGGACGGCATGCCCGGCGCCCAGACGCAAGGACGGGATGGCCCGCGCCGAGGGGTACTCGCTCCCGTCCGGGTTGAGGATCTTGGGCCCGAGAGCACCTGCGCGGGGATGGCGCCTGCCGGCGTCGAGGAGCACGTCGAGCGATCCGGGCGTCCAGACGAGATCGGGGTTGGCCACCACGATCCAGCTCCCCTCGGCGCCGCGGGCACCCAGGTTCGCGGCTCTGCCGTACCCGAGGTTTCCTCCTGACTCGACCACCCGCGTCCCGGGCTCCCGCGCGAGCTCGTCGGCGATCTCGCTGGGGCCGCCGTTGTTGACGAGGACGAGCTCGGTCGGGAGAGCGGTCGCGGATCTCAGCGAGGCCGCGAAGTCGAGGAGCTCTGCCCCGGGGTTGTAGATCACGCAGATGACACGAAGGGCGTTCGTTGCGCCGGTAGAGCTGCTCATGATGGCGCTCAGCCTATCGACACCTCGGACCCTGTCGAACCACGCCCGAGGCGCCCGCATCGGGCGTCCCGCGCGTCAGAGATCCACGCGCTCGCTCGTCCGCAGGCGGGAGAGCCGCTCAGGGTCCTGGGCGAGGGCCGTGGTCAGTGCGGGGGAGAGGACGACCACCGAACCGTCGACGGCCAGGACCTGCAGCGTGCGGCGCAGCAGCCGGGAGGCGTCGCCCTCCTGGACGAGGTCACGCGACCCCGGGGCGACGTCGTCGCCGAGCCGTGACGCCCAGGTGACCAGCTCGCCGTGGAGCACGGCTCCCGGCTCGAGCGCGACCGCGTCCGGGTCGACCTCCTCGACCCAGCCGATCTGGTCGCCGTACGTCATGACGGCCGAGCCTGCGTCGATGGCGCCGGCAGGAAGGTCGCCGTCGAACCGACGGGCGAGCGCGGGGAGCGGGACGGCGACGACAGGCGCGTGCGTCCCCGCCCAGGCCGCCGGCCGGGACGTCACGACGACGTCCGCGTCGTGCGCGAGGCCGAGGAGCGCGGGCGCCCCGGCCTCCTCCTCCCGCTCGACGGCGCCGCTCGCCGGGGTGTCCGGCAGGAGGACGAGCGTGGCGCCCGTCCTCCATGCGGCGAGGCCCCAGACAATCGCCCGCCAATGCGGGGGCAGGTCGAGCACGACTCGTGTCCCCGGGGCGGCGTCGAATTCTTCGACGAGGAGGTTGACGGTTTTGTTGATCCAGTTGTGCAGGACCGCTCCCGAAAGCTCCACGCGCTCGCCGTCGTCGCCGTACCAGGTGACACGGGGGCGCCCGGGGTCTCGGATGATGAGACGTTGCAGGTCAGCGACGTGAGCGACGGGTGCTGGAGAGGGGGCCATGGAGTCAAGCCTAGGGTGCGGTGGTCGGCGCGGTGGACTCCGTGATTTCACCCACGGGATCCGCTCGATAGCACATTTCGGCTTGACGGACGCGCATGACACGCGTGTAATTTCCCTAATGCAGTTTCCAAAGAACGGCATGAAGGGGCGCATCATGTGGAACGTGCTGGGCGAGGACCAAGGGGCATTCCCCTCGGATGCAGGTCGGACGATCGAGACGGTGGCCCCTGTGCTGCCGCTCTTCGGTCAGGTGGTGGACGACACGCTCATGGGGTGGCAGGAGCGTGCACTGTGCGCTCAGACGGATCCCGAGGCGTTCTTCCCGGAGAAGGGCGGCTCGACCCGCGAGGCGAAGAAGGTCTGCACGGGGTGCGAGGTCCGGTCCGAGTGCCTCGAGTACGCCCTCGAGCACGACGAGCGGTTCGGCATCTGGGGCGGTCTCTCGGAGCGTGAGCGCCGCAAGCTGAAGCGTCGGGTGGTCTGACCGGGCACCGCCCGGCTGAGGGGCCCGCGCGCCGTCGCGACGGGCCTCTGCACGGGGCACCCCCGGGTGCTCCGGGTCCGCGACCTGCCGAGCCGAGGTCCCACGATCCACGACGGACGCGGGTCATGATGACGGCAGGATGACTTCTTCAGACACCACCACCGTGACCGGGCCCCTCTCTCAGCCGGGTGCAACGCAGCAGCGTGCACGCGGCGTAGCGGCTGATGCCGCGGTGGCGGCAGCGGGCTCGTCCTCCGCGACGGTCACGGTCACCGCCGTGATCGTGACGCAGGGACACACGCGCTACCTTCCTGAGACTCTCGACGCGGTCAGGGCGCAGTCGATCGCCCCCGACGCGGTGATCGTCGTCGACGTGGCCACGTCCCGGGCCATGAGCGAGTACCAGGAGCTGCACCTGGGCGGTGCGCGCTTCCTCGCAGCCCCGCACGCCCGGTCGTTCGGGCAGGCGGTCGACACGGCCCTCGCGTCGCGCGGCGAGGATGCCCCGCCGACCTGGCTGTGGCTGCTGCACGACGACTCCCCGCCGGAGCCGGGCGCTCTGGCCGAGCTGCTGCGTGCGGTCGAGCACTCCGCCACGGTCGCGGTCGCGGGCGCCAAGCAGCGTCGATGGGACGCCGGCGGTGACGACGACGGGCTGCTGCTCGAGGTCGGCTTCACGATCTCCCCGCTGGGCCGTCGGATGACCGGCATCGACGAGCACGAGATCGACCAGGGCCAGCACGACGCCCGGGAGGACGTCCTGGCGGTCGGGCTCGCCGGCGCGCTGGTGCGGACCTCGGTCTGGCTGGAGCTGGGCGGCACCGACCCCGAGTACGGGGTGTTCGGGGACGGGCTCGACCTGTGCCGCCGTGCGCGCCTTGCCGGGCACCGGATCGTCGTCGTGCCTCGGGCAGTCGTGCGCCATGCGCAGGCCTCGCTCCTGGGGCTTCGGCGCGAGGACCAGCGCGACGACGAGCAGGAGGCTCCTGCTCCCGACGTCGACGCGTCCTACGGTGCACGACGACGGAGCCTCCTGCACCAGCGGCTCGTGAGCGTCTCCGCTCCGATGCTCGTGCCGGCCGCTCTCGCGATGATCCTCTGGGCCCCCTTTCAGGCCATGTACCGTCTCGCGGTCAAGCGTCCGGGCCAGGCGCGGGACGAGATCCTCGCGCCCTTGTGGGCGGTCTTCCGCTTCCGCGCGCTCGCGCGCTCGCGCAGCAGGGTCCGGCGGACGAGCGTCCTCCCGCGCCGCGCCCTGGCGCCCCTGCTGGGTACCTGGCGGGACGTGCTCGGCGAGCGCCGGGACCACCGCCTCGCGCACGCCGAGCTGAGCAGGACGGTCAAGGCCCCGACGGACCTCGAACGCGCCGAGCTGCGGGCCCTGGCCCGACGTCGACGCGCGATGCTCTCGGTGGTCGTGGTCGCCCTGCTCGGGGTGACCGCGGTCGTGTTCGGCCCGCTGCTCTCCGTGCTCGGCGCCGGGGGCCGGTTCGTCGGCGGAGCTCTCCTGCCTGCGCAGGGCCGTCTCGCCGAGACCTGGCAGGCGGCCACGGGCGGCTGGGTCGCGGAGGGGATGGGAACGGCCGCTCCGGCCGACCCGTTCACGGCCCTCCTGCTGTCGGCCTCGCTCCTGGGCGGGGGCGTCGCGCAGCCCGTGATCGGCGTGCTCGTCGTGATCTCCTTCCTCGTCGCGGGCCTCGGGGCGTGGTTCGCCGCCGGTGGGGTCACGCGCTCGGTGTGGTTGCGCGCCTGGGCGACCGTGGTCTGGGTCGCGGCACCCTCTCTCGTGCTCGCTCTCGGCGACGGCAGGCTGGGAGCCCTCGTCGCCCATGCGGCGCTTCCCTGGGTCGCCCTCGGGGTGCTGCGGGCGCTCGGCATCCATGCTCGGGACGAGGTCGCTCCCGCGCTCGTGACGAGGTCCGTCGTCGAGGTCGGCTCGACGCCGCCGGCCCCCCGCGTCGTCCGGACGGCCCGGAGCCGGCGCCAAGGCTCCATCGGAGCGGCTGCTGCGGCCGCCCTCGCGCTGCTCGTCGCGGTGTGCGGTGCCCCCGTGCTGCTCCCCGTCACCGCCCTCGCGCTGGCCGTCGTCGCCGTCGCGGCCGCACAGCACCGCAGGTACCTCCTCCTGGTGCTCCTTCCCTCGATCGTCCTGCTCGCGCCCTTCTGGGGGCGGGTCGTCACGACCTGGGACGACGGCGGCTGGCGACTCCTGTTCGCCGACCCGGGGGCTCCCGTGCAGGCCGTGACCGCACCTGCCTGGCAGCAGCTGCTCGGACAGCCTGTCGAGACTTCCGCCTGGTTCGACCTGGACGCCGGCGCCGTGGGAGAAGCAGCCCGCTGGGCGCCGCTCGCCACGGGTGCGCTGGTCGTCGCCCTCGCGATCGTGGCCCTGTTCCGTCGACGAGGAGCGGCCGTCGTGAGCGCCTGGTTCGTCGCCGTGCTCGGCCTCGTGACGGCTGCCGTGGCGGGTTCCGTGGAGGTCGCCGTCGGCGACCACGGGTCGACCTCGGGCTGGCCCGGAGCCGGGGTCTCGGTGGTCCTCCTGGCGCTCCTGGGCGCAGCGCTGCTCGGGGCGCCCGCCCTGCGCGGCCCGGCCCGCCCGTCCGTGTCCGCCGGCCCGCGGGACCGGGCCCGCGCCGCCTGGCGGGTCGGCGCCGTCGGGCTGCTCGCACTCGTCGCGCTCGCCGTCCCCGCGGCGTCGCTCACCTCGTGGGTCCTGTCCGCGACCGAGCAGGACGGCGCGGTCGGCGACCTGACCGTCACGACCGAGCCCGTCGTGCCCAGGGTGGGTCAGCAGATGCAGGACTCCGAGCGTGAGGTGCGCGTGCTCTCGATCGAGCTGGGGCCAGGCGGGGTGCTCGAGTACGCGCTGCTCCGTGGTGACGGTCCGCAGATGATCGACTCGTCGAGCGTCGTGCACGTCCGTGCCCTGGACGACCCGTCGTTCACGCAGGGCCCCGTCCCGGACCTCGTCGCCGCCATGGCCTCCGGGAGCTCGGCCGACGCAGCGACCGGGCTCGCCGACCTCGCCGTGGGGGCGGTCCTCATCCCCGCCGAGCCGGCCCCCGACCCGACGACCGCTCGCGAGCGCGCCGAGCTCGTCGCGCGCCTCGACATGGTGCCCGGCCTCGAGCGCGTGACCGAGGGGCAGTCGGGCGTGCTGTGGCGCGTCGCGCCGGGCCCGGCGGAGACCGACGCGCCCGCCTGGGCACGCGTCGTCGACGCCCTCCCCGCGACCCCTGCCGCAGGGGACGAGGCGAGCGGCGCGGTCGCCGTCGAGCGTCTCCTGCCTGCCGACGACAAGACCGTGGCGACCCGGGTCGACCCCGGTGCGCAGACACGCGCCGTGGTGCTCGCCGAGACGGCCGACCCCGGGTGGTCGGCGACGCTCGACGGCCGGAACCTCCCGCGCGCGGACGTCGACGGGCGCCAGGCCTTCCTGCTCGGTCCTGACGGCGGGTTCCTGAGCATCGAGCACGACCCCCCGCACCGGCTCCCGTGGCTCGTCGCCGCCGGGGTCACCCTGTTGATCTTCGTGCTCCTCGCCGTGCCGGTGGGACGTCGTCGGACCGGAACGAGGTAGTACCCGTGACCACCAGTCGCCCACGCCCACGCCCGCGCGCTGCCCTCCGCCGGGTCGCGACCATCTCCACGGGCCTCGTGGCCGTCGCGCTCACGGGGGTCGTGGCCGTCGTCGGTGTCCCCGAGGGCTGGGGTGCCGCACCGGGGGCGGTCGCGTCCGACGTCGAGCAGATCGAGGCGTCGACGCCCGAGCGCGTGCTGGTGTGCCCCGCACCCGTGCGCCTCGCGGACACGACGCAGGTCGGGGACGCGCAGTTCAGCGCGGCTCCCGTCGAGACCGCGACGGCCTTGCGGGCGGCGGTGGTCGGCGCTGCGGGGGCGGGCACGGCGAACCCGGGGGACACGCCCGTGAACCTCACGGGCCTCGACGCGCTGGACGCCTCGCCGCTCGAGCAGGGCGACGGCGCCACGACGGTCTCGCTGGCCGACGTGACGGGCAGCGAGGTGCTGCGCGTCGGTGCCGGGATGCCGGTCGACACCCGGGTCGCGGCGTCGGTGGGCTCGGTGACGACGGCAGGCGACCTGCGAGGTCTCGCGGCGGCGAGCTGCTCGGCACCGGACATCAGCCACTGGCTCGTCGGGGGGAGCACCGAGGTCGGCAGCAGCGCCCAGCTCGTGCTCCAGAATCCCGGACGCACGCCCGCCACGGTGCGGTTGAGCGTCTGGGGGCCCGGTGGTCCGGTCGTGCTGAGCGGGGGCGGTCAGTACCTCGTCCCGCCCGGCGAGGAGGTCGTGACCCTCGTCGAGGCGGTCGCGCCCGAGCAGCGCCGTCTGGCGGTGCACGTCGAGTCCACGGGCGGCACGGTCGCCGCCTACCTGCAGCACAGCACGCTCGACGGCCTGGTGCCGGTCGGGGTCGACTTCGTGGCCCCCGGGGCCGAGCCGGGCACGGCGCTCGCGCTCGGCGTCACGAGCGCGGGTGAGTCCGTCGAGGACCCCAGCGCACCCCAGCTGCGCCTGCTCGCGCCAGGGACCGAGGCGGGGACCGCGACCGTGACGGTCTACGGGACCGACGGGCGGGTGCGCTTGCGAGGCGGCGAGGAGCAGGACCTCACCCCCGGCGCGGTCACGGACGTGTCGCTCGGTGGGTTGCCCGTCGGCGACTACACCGTCGTGGTGGACTCGACCGTGCCGGTCGTCGCCGGAGCCCAGCAGGCGCGCGCGGGCGACCCGGTGCCCGACTCGCTCGACGACACCCCGCAGGTCGACCGTGCGTGGGTGGTGGCCACCGCGCTCGACCCGGCAGCGGCGTCGCGACCGGTCGGCGAGGACACGTCCGAGGCGGCAGGGGCGATCGAGCCGACCACGGCGCGGACGACCGACCGCGGGACCGTGGCCCTGGTCCCTGGCACCAGCAGCACCGTGCGCGTCGGGGCTGTGCCCTCGACCCCCTCGGAGCGCGCCGACGACGCGACATCGACCGGCGCCTTCAGTGGGACGCTGCGCGCCTACGGGGCCGACGGCGCCCTGCTCGGGGAGACCGCTCTCTCGGTCGGGGCGGGGACGACCATCAGCCTGGACGCGCTCGAGCTCGGCGGTGGGACGGATCCGGCGGTCCTGACGCTCGACGCGAGCGAGAAGTCTGCCGGGTCCTCCGAGGACGGGCCGGCCCCCGTGTGGTCGGTGCTCGCGAGCGCGGGTGCGCCCGTGGCCGGCGCGGCAGAAGGGGCGCCCGGCTCGTTGCTGTCGGTGCTCGTCCCGGTGCCGCCGGCGTCGAGCCAGGGCACGGTAGCGGTTCGTGCCACGAGCACCGCGGGCCTGCCCGACTGACTCTCAGTGCCCGCCCTGGTACCGCGGGTCGATCTCCTCGGGGGTCCGCGCGAGCATGTGCGCGACCTGCTCCACGACGACGTCTCGCACCAGGTCCGCCGTGTCGTCGTCGTCGAACGCTCGCGACTCGATGGGCCGCCGGTAGACGACGATCCGGGCGGGCTGCCCGGAGTCGGCGGGGAAGTACCGCCCGAGCGGTACCCCGGCGTCCTCCCAGGGCGCGGGGTCGGAGGGGGGGACGTCCTCGACCGCGAACTCGGTGCCGTGCAGCTGCTTGGACCAGCTGCGCTCGAGCAGGGCGATCGTGGCGATCACGTGCGCGTCGAACTTCTCGCCGCGCGTGCGGTTCGCCGGTGCCGAGGGCGGGAGCAGAGGACCTCGGATCCCCCGCCCGCGTCGGTCGCGGCGGCGCGGGTGCGGCCCGGAGTCGTTGAGGTCGGGCCCGCGCGCAGGGATGCGCAGCGACGCCACGAGTGGCGGCGGCGCGTCCGTCGCGGCCCGCTCAGGGCGTCGACGGCGCCCGTGCGGGGCGGGGGAGGGGGCGGGCGAGGGGTGGGCGGGCACGTCTCCGAGCCTAGAGGACGGCCGGGCGCCGTGCCCGGGCCGTCCGGTCGCGAGGACGGGACCGGCGTGTATGGCATCGTGACCACCGCGCAGGGCGTAGTGTCAGCCCGTGAGATCCGTCAGACAGTGCTCGCGCACCGCATGCACCCGTGCGTCGGTGGCGACCCTCACCTACGTCTACGCGGACTCGACCGCAGTGCTCGGGCCCCTGGCCCACATGGCCGAGCCCCACAGCTACGACCTCTGTGCCGAGCACGCCGAGCGGCTCACCGCCCCCCGCGGGTGGGAGGTCGTGCGGCTGACGCAGCACTTCGAGGAGACCGGACCCAGCGACGACGACCTGTCCGCGCTGGCGGAGGCCGTCCGCGAGGCGGGACGCACGCGCCGCGGCGCGGAGCCCGACGACGTCACGGAGGTCGGGCGTCGAGGTCACCTGCGGGTCCTGCGCGCCGAGGGCGACTGAACGCAGGGTCCAGTCGTCCCGGCTAGGCTGGGCCGGTGCCCATCGACCTGACCCAGCTGATCAAGGCCTACGACGTCCGGGGCACGGTCCCGGACCAGTTCAACCCCCAGGTGGCCCGAGCGATCGGCGCCGCCTTCGCGCGCGTCGTCGTGCTCCCTGAGGCGACCCCCGGCGAGCCGGGAGCGCGGCCGCGCGTCGCCGTCGGGCGGGACATGCGTGACAGCGGACCAGAGCTCGTCGACGCGTTCGCGCAGGGCCTCGCCGACGCGGGCGTGGACGTGATCCGGATCGGCCTGTGCTCGACCGACGGGCTCTACTACGCGTCCGGTGCGTTGGACATCCCTGGGGCCATGTTCACGGCCTCGCACAACCCCGCCGTCTACAACGGCATCAAGCTGTGCCGGGCCGGTGCGCGCCCCGTCGGGCAGGACTCGGGTCTGGTCGCAGTGCGCGAGCTCGCCCAGGAGTACCTCGACGGTGAGCTGCCCACCCCGGTCGAGGGCCGGGGCGAGATCACCGACCGCGACATGCTCGCCGACTACGCGGCCTTCCTGCGCTCGCTCGTGGACCTGCGCGGCATCCGCCCGCTCAAGGTCGTCGTCGACGCGGGCAACGGCATGGGCGGCTACACCGCTCCCGCAGTCCTGGGGACGGCGGCGGGCCTCGAGGCGCTGCCGCTCGACGTCGTGCCCCTGTACTTCGAGCTCGACGGCTCGTTCCCGAACCACGAGGCCAACCCGCTCGACCCCAAGAACCTCGTGGACCTGCAGGCCGCGGTCGTCGAGCACGACGCGGACCTGGGCCTTGCGTTCGACGGCGACGCCGACCGCTGCTTCGTGATCGACGAGCACGGAGACCCCGTGTCGCCGTCCGCGATCACGGCCCTGGTGGGGCTGCGCGAGGTCGAGCGCGAGAAGGCTGCCGGGCGGGTCCCGACGATCATCCACAACCTCATCACCTCGCGCGCGGTCCCGGACTTCATGTCGGCTGCGGGCGCGAAGGTCGTGCGGACGCGCGTGGGTCACTCGTTCATCAAGGCACAGATGGCCGACAACAACGCGGTGTTCGGCGGCGAGCACAGCGCCCACTACTACTTCCGTGACTTCTTCTTCGCCGACACGGGCATGCTCGCGGCGATGCACGTGCTCGCTGCGCTCGGCGGGCAGGAGCACCCGCTCTCGGCGCTCGGCGAGGTCTACGAGCCGTACACCTCGAGCGGGGAGATCAACTCCGAGGTGGCCGACGTGCCCGCCGCTCGGGCCCGTGTCGTCCAGGCGTACGTGACCGAGGAGGGGGCGGGGCCGGTCGTGGTCGACGAGCTCGACGGACTCACGGTCTCCCACTGGGACTCCCACCCGCAGTGGTGGTTCAACCTCCGTGCGTCCAACACCGAGCCGCTCCTGCGGCTCAACGTCGAGGCCGCCGACGAGGACATCATGGAGAAGGTGCGCGACGACGTCCTGTCGCTCGTGCGCGCCACCGAGAACGAGAGCTGAGGTCGAGCACATGAGCAAGGACACGACGGCGGGGGTCCCCGCAGGTGGATCCGTCACCCTCGACGCCTGGGTCCGGGAGGCGTTGCGCTGCCCCGTGACCGGCGCGACGCTCGTCGACGGCATCGGCCCCGACGGGAGTCCCGAGCTCCACTCGACGGACACCGAGCGCCCGCTCGCCTACCCGGTCCGCGACGGGATCCCGGTGCTGCTCGAGGGCGACGCGCGCGCCCTGTAGGGTCGTCGCTCCAGCGTCCGTCGCCGTGGGCCCCGCTTCCCCTCGGGTGGCTGAGGCCCCTCCAGCTCGGACGTAGTCCTCACCTCCGACGACGGTGAGCGGGCTCTACGCAGGGACGACCGGCGTCGTCGACTGGTCGGGACACGACGAGGCTCCGTGATCAGGACCGGTGCCCAGCGCCCGACACCGACTCGAGCACCGCAAGGTTCTGCCGCGCGAGGTCGGCGGTCGAAGGGTTCCGTGCGGCTACGTCGAGGTGCGCGCGGGCGAGATCGAGGTCTCCTGTCCGAGCTGCGGCGACACCGCGCAAAAGCCGCGCCCGGGGATCCTCACCTTGGTCGAGGACCTGGTCGAGCACGGACGCGGCCGCCATCGGGTCGGCCAGCGCGAGGTGCCCGAGCGCCAGCGAGACGCGGGCCTCGGAGGACGCGGGGTGGCTCTCCAGGGCGCGTTCGGCCCACGCGACGGTTGCTCGCGCAGACGGCTCGTGCCCGGCCTCCGAGCCTGCCGAGAAGGTTTGTGCGGCGATGAGGGCGACATCTCCATCCCAGGGGCGGAGTGCCTTGGCGAGGCCGAACGCGGACTCCGCGGCGTCGACGTCACCGACCGCCGCGGCCGCGGTCGCGCGGGCGAGGGGGATCTCGCCGGCCGACGCGAGGAACAGCACCGCGCAGAAGATCCCGCCCGTGGCCAGAGTGAGCGGCGTCGTCCACGGCTTCCGACGTACCGTGAAGCTCTGCGCGTCCGTCCCCTGTGCACCGTGCGGGCCGGAGACCAGCGCTCCCGCGGCGAGGCCTACGAGCGTGACCGTGCCGATCGTCGTGAAGTGCGTGCTGAGCGCGAAGGTCGTGCCGACCACTGCCGCGAGCGAGCCGTGGACGAGCAGTCTCCGAGCGTCCTGAGGCACTGGGGAGCGTACGTCGGTCCGCGCGTTCGCCCGGGAGGCCGCGCGGCCCCCGACGACGAGCACGGTCAGCGCGAGCGCGAGCGCGGCCAGGAGCAGTGGTACCCCGCCCGAGACGGCGGCTTGGAGCGGCCAGGCGTGCGGTGAGTCCAGGGCGAGCGATGGGTCGGAAACTCTGACGGCGAGATCGGACCGGTAGGCCGGATAGGCGTCGACGAGGCCGCTCGGTCCGTTCCCAACGAGCGGCCTGTCCTCGACCAGGTGCCGTATCGAGGCCCAGAGGTCGATGCGCCCCTCGGTCGTGGTCGCGGCGAGCGGGTCCTCGCCCGTGAGCCGGGCACGTGAGGCGGGGAGGAGCAGGGCGCCTGACAGCGCCAGGCCGGATGCAACGAGCGGCGCCAGGACAGTCGGGGTCGAGCGGCGCGAGGTGAGACGTACGGACCCCCGCGGCCGCAGCCGCGGCGCGACCGTGAGGATCGCACCGACGATCACGGTGCCCAGCAGCGCGGCGCGCGACCCGGACACCACGACCACGGTGATCGCGGCGAGCGCGCCGGAGAGCGGGAGGAGTCGGACGGTATGGCCCGGGACGACGTGCGGAGAGGCTGGCGACAAGGTCGAGACGACGTACGGCAGGAGGAGCGCGAGCAGGACCATCCCGCAGATGCCCTGGTCGGTCGCGTTGCCCAGCAGCGCACCGGGGCGGGAGACGTCGCCCCCCGTCGGTCGCAGACCGGTCGCCTCGAGGACGCTCACCACACCGAGGACGACCGACACGACCGAGAGCATCCTTGCCCATGCGAAGAGCACCCGGTCGGGGGCGTCTGGTCCGAGGACGCGCGCCCCGGCCCAGACGACTCCGACGTACACGGGCAGGGCGACGAGCCCCTCGTAGCGGGGCCATCGCCCGACGACCTGTGCGAACGGCGCGTCGGAGGCGAGGGCGGCGACCACCAGCCAGGCCGCGCCCAGGCCGAGCAGGATGGCGACGGTCCGCGGGAGCTTGCCGCGGCGGGCCACGGGGACCGTTGCCAGAACTGCGCACGCCGCGACCGCGAGCTTGGGGAGCGTGAACCGGTCGAGCCCTCCTGGCAGGAGGACGAGCGGGACGCAGGCCATCAGCAGGAGTGCCGCGCGGCCGTCGCGCACGGCGGCGAGCCCCGCGCTGACGACGGCAGGACGGCGTGGGCCCGAGAGCCGGGGATCGGGTGGAGGCACCGGACGAGAATAGTGGCCCTCACGAGCCCATGCCGCACGACATAACTACCTAGACCGGGACAAAAAATTGTATGTCCGAGGCATCCTCCGACACACTGTGCGCGTCCGTCCGCATCGGTGCGCGACGGATCCGAACGAACGGAGCATCGATGCCCCTCCCACCACGGACCCGACCTGCCGAGCGACGAGCTCGCCGGGAACGCCTCGCTCGACGCGTCGGCGGCAGGAGCCTCGCCGCCGCCCTGGCGCTCGCGGTTCTGCTGCCGACCGGAGCGGTCGCGGCCACGGACCAGGTGCCCGCCGGATCGCTGGCGGCTCAGTCTGCGCAGGTCGCGTCCTCGTTGAGCCTGAGCGGCAGGGTCGTCTCCCCGGAGAGCCAGCCGGTCGCAGACGTCCTGGTCCAGGTGCACGACGTTGCTGACGGGACGAGTCCCGTCGGGACCTGGACGTCGGTTGACGGGACGTTCAGCCTTGCCGGCCTCGATCCGACGACTGCTTACGAGGTCGCGGTCCACGACTCGACCTCGATGTACCTCGGAGGTTTCGTCGTGAGTGCCGGAGGAGAGAGCTGGCTCACCCGGGACCGTTCGAGCGCCCAGGTGTTTTCCGAGACGACTGCCCTCGGTGACGTCCGACTCGAGGCGCCTTCGACCATCCAGGGCAACGTGCTGGATTCGGAAGGACGGGCAGCGGCAGGAACGCAGGTCGTGGCCAGCGCTACCGACGAGTCGCTGAACGCGCTGGTCGGCGAAGACGGCACGTTCGTGATCGAGCGGGTCAGCACCCGCAACGACTATGTCCTTTCGGTCTCGGGCCAGCCGGGCATCAACACCTCGCAGTACCTCACGCTCAAGGACGGGACCTGGATCACGCAAGGCGACCTCGCGAGCGCGACCCCGGTGCGTGGGGGCACGTCGGACCTCACTGTGCGACTTCGCCCCTCTCCACGGATCGACGGGACGGTCCACGATGCCGACGGGATGGGGATCGACGGCCTGTACGTCCAGCTGCTGAAGAGCGGGTCGGGTGAGTGGGCAGGCTCCTCCCCGACCCTCAACTACGGGAAGTTCGCGTTCGACGGGCTCGAGATCGGTGCCGACTTCGTCCTGTTCGTCTCGAGCTACAGCGACCCACGCTATCTCGGTGGCTACGTCCGTGTCGCGGACGACGGGACCGCCACACTGGTCCCGGACGTCGCGGACGCGACGCGGGTCTCTACCGGGACGCTCGACCTCGACGTCACGGTCGGTGAGACGGGAGGGTTCTCGGGGCGGCTCACGGGCATCAGCGGGGCCTCGGAGTACCACTCGTTCACGCTCCACTCCGCGGACGGAAAGATCGTCGGCTGGCCCGGGCAAGTCGCGGTGGACTGGGGCCTCGGTGCGGACGGGGCGTACTCCCTGCGCTCGTCGACCCCTGGGACCTACCGGATCGGCGTCAACCGGCAGAGCGGCATCTCCCGGTACGCCGCGACGTACTTCTCGGCGACCAAGGCCCGGGGGGCGTCGACGGCCGCCAAGGCGTCGCCCGTGCTGCTGACCGCGGGCGAGATCACCCCGGACGTCGACGTCGAGCTGCGTACTTGTGCTTCCGTCAGCGGAAAGCTGACTGGATGGCATCCAACGGCCGCGACGGTCACCGTCTACGACGACGAGAATCCCGACGTCGCGACGCGCCAGGCGATCGTCGCCCCGGACGGGACGTACTCGGTCACGGGCCTGCTGCCCGGGCGCTACCACGTCGCTGCGGACTACTTCTCCGACTCGGGGCCGGCTGTGTGGGGCAAGGTGTTCCTGGGCGGCGGCGCGACAGAGCCTGAGCGCACGCGTCTCGACGTCCCTCGCTGCGCACCCGTCAAGGGCGTGAACATCGAGGTCCCGGTGCCTCGCCTCGAGGCCACCGAGGCACCGGCCGTCTCGGGCACGCCGGTCGTGGGTGCGGAGCTGGCCGTGACGCCGGGCGCCTGGACCCTCGAGGGGGCCTTCGAGCCGTCCGGACCGACGACCGTCCGGTACCAGTGGCTGCGTGACGGCAAGGTGGTCAAGGGGGCCAAGAACGCGACCTACGTGCCAGTCCGCGCCGACGTCGGCAAGAGCTTGTCGGTCCAGGTGACCGCCGAGCTGACGGGCTTCCGCAAGGGAAGTGTCACATCAGAGGGCACCGCACGGGTCGTCGCGGTGGCGCCTGGAAGCTGATGCCCGGCTGGCCCCGCTCTGGCGCATGACGGCGCCCCTCGCGGCACGACCGCAGGCCGGCACCCCTCGGGGCACGACCGCATGACGGCGCCCCTCGCGGCACGACCGCAGGCCGGCACCCCTCGCGGGGTGCCGGCCTGCGGCGTCTCAGGACCGAGGGGTCAGCTGTTCGCGGCGGCCTTCAGGTCGTCGACGAACGTCGGGTTGGCCTCGAGCCACTCGCGCACCGAGGCGTCGTTGTCCGAGCCCTCGTTCTCGTTGAACATGATGTTCTCGAGCGAGAAGAGCTGCTCGTCGCTCAGCGTGAGCGCCGAGATCCAGGACGCGACGTCAGGGTGGTCCGCGGTGAAGCCCGTGCGGGCGACCGAGTGGATCTTCTCGGCGTCACCCATCGCGCCCTCGGGGTCCTCGAGGTCCTTGACGGGGAACGCGTCGTAGGCCCAGTGCGGGCGCCACAGCGTCACGGCGACGTTCTCGCCCGCGTCGGTCTTGCTCTTGAGCTCGGCGAGCATGGCCGGGGTCGAGGAGATGACGAAGTCCATGTCGTCCAGGCCGTAGGTCGGGATGGCCTCGTCCTGCGTGATGCGGGTCAGGCCGGCGCCGGACTCGATGCCGACGATGCGGTTGTCGAACAGGTCGGCGTTCGCGGCGAGGTCGGCGAGGCTGTCGACGGGGGCGTCCTCGTTCACGGCGACGGTCAGCTTGGCGTCGTCGTACCAGTAGCCGAGGTCCTCGAGGTCGTCCCCGAACTTCTCCAGGTAGTCGGCGTGCGTGAGCGGGAGCCACATGTCGAAGTTGACGTCGAAGTCGCCTCCCGCCATGCCCGTGTAGACGACGCCGGGGTCGGCCGTCTCGGTGCGGACCGAGTAGCCCTCGTCCTCGAGGATCGCCTTGAACAGGTGCGAGACCGCGATGCCCTCGTCCCAGCCGGAGTGGATCGCGATGGTGATGTCCTTGCTGGGCTCGGCCGGGGCCGAGCCGGAGCCCGAGTCGGTCTCGCCCGAGGCGCAGGCTGCGAGCCCGAGCCCCAGCGCGAGCGAGGAGGCGACGATCGCCGTGCGACGACGGGCCTGGTGGTGACGTGCGGGAGACATGCTGTCCTTCCTTCGGGGGCCGGCCGCTGGGGCGGCCGTGCCCTCCTGGGTTGGTGGTGGTGCAGAAGACGTGCCGGCCCGGACGGGGCCGGGGCTCAGACCGCGCTGGCCGCGAGGGCCTTGGCGACGGGCGAGCGGGTGCTGAGCGCAGAGGTGACGCGGTCGAGGAAGATCGCGAGGATCACCACGGACAGGCCGGCCTCGAAGCCGAGCGAGATGTTGATGCGCTGCAGGGCCGCGACGACGTCGCCTCCCAGCCCGCCGGCACCGACGAGACCTGCGAGCACGACCATCGAGAGCGAGAGCATGATGACCTGGTTGACGCCGGCCATGATGGTCGGCATGGCGAGGGGGAGCTGGATCTGGCGCAGGATGCGCCCGGGAGTCGAGCCGAACGCATGGCCGGCCTCGACGACCTCGGAGTCGACCTGGCGGATGCCCAGCTCGGTGAAGCGCACGCCGGGGGCGAGGGCGAACACCACGGTCGCGACGATGCCAGGGACGGGGCCCGTGAGGAAGATCATGACCATGGGGATGAGGTAGACGAACCCCGGCATGGTCTGCATGAAGTCGAGCACGGGACGCACGACGCGTGAGACCTTGTCGTTCCGGGCGGCCCAGATGCCCAGCGGGATGCCGATGACGAGGGAGATCACGCTGGCCACGAGCACGAGCGCCAGGGTGTCCATGGCGTTGTCCCACTGGTCGACGCTCGCGATCACGACGAAGCCGACGAGGGCGGTGACGGCCAGCTTCCACCCCTTGGCGAAGAAGGCGAGGACCGCGAGCACGAGCGCGACGACGAGGAAGGGCGGGCCCTGGAGGACCAGCGCGAGAGCGTCGTAGCAGGAGAGCAGGACGTCCTTGACGACCGCGAAGAACGGCTTGAACGAGGCGATCAGCCAGGCGACGAAGAGGTCGACCCAGTCGCCGAGGGGCAGCCGGGGGACGAACGTGTCGGTGGTGCTCATGCGTTCGCTCCTTCCGTCGTGGGGACGTCGTGCGGGGCGGTCGCGCCCTCGGCAGCGTCGTTCGAAGGACGGGGTCCGTCGTTCTCGTCCTCGTCGGGCCCGACGTCGTCGCTCTCGTCGAGCGTGGGCGGCACCATGGCCTCGAGAAGGGTCACGCGCGGGATCACGCCGACCAGGCGGTTCCTGTCGTCGGTGACCGCGACGGGAAGGGGGGACTCGGCCGCGGGGGCGAAGAGCTCCGCGAGGGGGGTGTCGACGCTCACGGGAGCGACGCCGTCGTGCACGATCGACTCGATGCTCGTGTGGTCGCCGCCCGACTTGAGGAGGGCGACCGCGTCGTCGTCGCGCACGACGCCGCGCAGGACGCGCTGACGGTCGACGACGTAGGCCGCCGACACCTGCGCCTCGCGCATGGTGCGGCTCGCCACGCGCGGGCCCCCGCCGAGCGGGACGACCGCCGTGGGGCGGACCATGACCGACGAGGCGGTCAGGACGCGGGTGCGGTCGACGTCGGCGACGAACTGCGCGACGTAGTCGTTCGCGGGGTCGGAGAGGATCTCCTCGGCCGTGCCGATCTGGACCGTGCGACCGTCGCGCATGACCGCGATGCGGTCTCCCAGGTGCATGGCCTCGTTGAGGTCGTGGGTGATGAAGATGATGGTCTTGCCCAGGGTCTGCTGGAGATCGAGGAGCTGTTCCTGCATCTCGCGGCGGATGAGCGGGTCGAGCGCGGAGAACGCCTCGTCCATGAGCAGCACGTCGGTGTCCGCGGCCAGGGCACGGGCCAGGCCCACACGCTGGCGCATGCCGCCCGAGAGCTGCGAGGGCAGCGAGTCCTGCCAGCCGCCCAGGCCCACGAGGTCGAGGGCCTTCTGCGCCTTGTCGCGGCGCTCGGCCTTGCTCATGCCCTGGATCTCGAGCGGGTACGCGGCGTTGTCCAGGACGGTGCGGTGGGGGAGCAGGGCGAAGTGCTGGAACACCATGCTCACGCGGCTGCGCCGCAGGGCGCGCAGCTGCTTGGCGCTCACGGTCGCGAGGTCGGCGTCGCCCAGGAGGACGTGGCCGGCGGTGGGCTTCCACAGGCCGTTGAGCATGCGGATGAGCGTGGACTTGCCCGAGCCGGACAGGCCCATGACCACGAAGATCTCGCCCTGCTTGACGTCGAAGCTCGCGTCGATGACCGCGGCCGTGCCGAGGGGCTTGACGTCGGTGCGGCTCGCGCCCTCCTTGAGGCGGCGCACGGCCTCCTGCGGGCGACGGCCGAAGACCTTGTAGACGCCCTGGACGCTGACGGCCACGGGGCGGTCGTCGGGAAGGGCGGCGGCGCCGTGGGCGCCGGGATACGGCTCGGTCTCGACCGGGAGCAGGACCGGGGCCGTGCTCTGCCCGGTGCTGCTGTCGGTGCTGTTGCTCGTGCTGCTGGTCGTCATGCTGGCGGTGCTCGCCACCTTCCACGTGTCGTGGCGGTTCCGGAACGCTCCGGGGAGGGCGCCAGGGGGACCTGGCAGCGACCTCCCGGTGCGCTCAGCGCCGTCAGGCGCGTCACGGTCCACCGGATCGTGGCCCGCTGCCTGGGGCCGCCCGGGAGGGTGGCCGCCGCGAGACGCTGCGGGCCGTGACTTGTCGCCGGACGGCGAGGTGCCGGGCCGGGACAGGTCGATCTGTCTCCTGCACCCTGCCCGATCCCAGGGCGAATTGCTACCGAGTGACCAGTGTGCATGGCGGTTTGCGGAGAGTTGCTTGACTGTTCAATCGTTGCGAGCGCGCGGTTTTGACCATTCACAGGATCGTTACTGCTTCGTGATCTTGAAATGGTCAAGCAGATTTGTTATCGCGCGCGGGCGCGAACTGTTGTTACGGCTCCGCGCCGTTCCTCAGGGGTGCCGGTCTCGCGCAGGCCAGCCTGTGGCTCGCGAGCGACGCCTCGTCCTACATCACCGGTACGACGATCCACGCAGACGCCGGCTACACCTCGCGCTGAGCGCGGCACGACGGCGACCCGTCCTGTGCGGGTCGTCGTCGGGCGCACCGCGTGGCGGGCGAGCGTCCGACGTGGTCGTGCTCGGCGCTGTCCGGGTCACCCCCGGTAGTCTGGAGCGACACCGTCAGAACCGTCGTTCGGAGCACCATGTCTTCTGCCACGCCCGCCGCCCAGGCCTCCTTCGACGAGGTCCCCGGCCGCTACAAGGTCCGCGACCTGTCCCTCGCCGAAGCGGGTCGCCACCAGATCCGCCTGGCCGAGCACGAGATGCCCGGGCTCATGGCGCTGCGCGCCGAGTTCGGTGAGTCGCAGCCCCTGGCCGGCGCGCGCATCGCGGGCTCGCTCCACATGACCGTCCAGACGGCCGTCCTCATCGAGACCCTCGTCGCGATCGGTGCGCAGGTGCGCTGGGCGAGCTGCAACATCTTCTCGACGCAGGACGAGGCCGCCGCGGCCATCGTCGTCGGCCCGCACGGCACGCCCGAGGACCCCCAGGGCGTCCCGGTCTTCGCGTGGAAGGGCGAGAGCCTCGAGGAGTACTGGGACTGCACCGAGCAGATCCTGCTGTGGCCGGGTGACGAGGGCGCGAACCTCATCCTCGACGACGGCGGCGACGCCACGATGCTCGTCCACCTGGGCCTGCAGTACGAGCGCCTCGGCACGGTCCCCCCGGACACGCTGCCGGGCGAGCCGGACCACACGCACGAGATGAACGTCGTGCGCTCGGTCCTGCGCCGCGCGCTCGCCGCCGACCCGCTGCGGTGGACCGGCATCTCCGAGCAGCTGCTCGGCGTGACCGAGGAGACCACCACGGGCGTGCACCGCCTGTACCAGCTCGCCGAGTCGGGCGAGCTGCTGTTCCCCGCGATCAACGTCAACGACTCGGTCACCAAGTCGAAGTTCGACAACAAGTACGGCATCCGCCACTCGCTGCCCGACGGCATCAACCGCGCGACCGACGTCCTCATGGGCGGCAAGGTCGCGTTCGTCGCGGGCTACGGCGACGTGGGCAAGGGCGCAGCAGAGGCCTTCCGTGGTCAGGGCGCGCGCGTCATCGTGTCCGAGGTCGACCCGATCTGCGCGCTGCAGGCCGCGATGGACGGCTACCAGGTCGCGCGCATCGAGGACGTCCTGGGCGAGGCCGACTTCTTCATCACGACCACGGGCAACAAGGACGTGGTCACGGCCGAGCACATGACGGCGATGAAGAACAAGGCGATCGTCGGCAACATCGGCCACTTCGACAACGAGATCGACATGGCGGGGCTGGCCCAGATCCCGGGCATCACGCGCACCGAGATCAAGCCGCAGGTCCACGAGTGGACGTTCCCGGCCACGGGCGACGAGGAGCCGCGCTCGATCATCGTCCTGTCCGAGGGCCGTCTGCTCAACCTGGGCAACGCGACGGGCCACCCGTCGTTCGTCATGAGCAACTCGTTCTCGAACCAGGTCATCGGCCAGATCGAGCTCTTCGAGGACAGCAAGCGCCCCGAGGGCGGGCGGACCTACGAGCGTCAGGTCTACCGCCTGCCCAAGGTCCTCGACGAGAAGGTCGCGCGCCTGCACCTCGATGCTCTGGGCGTGCGCCTGACCGAGCTCTCGACGAGCCAGGCGGACTACCTCGGGATCCCGGTCGAGGGGCCGTACAAGCCTGAGCACTACCGCTACTGAGCGGACGCGCGCGCCCCTGAGCGCGAGGTCGACGCCGCAGGGCCGGGTTCCGGGAGGAGCCCGGCCCTGCGGCGTCGGTCTTCCCGAGCGCACCCCTCCCTCCTGCGCGAGGATGTACCCAGCACCGCGCTGACAGGAGAAGACGATGGCGACCGTCCCGAGCGAGCCCACGATCAGCGACCCCGAACGCGCCGAGCTCGAGGCCCTGCGCGCCGAGGTCCAGCGCCTGCGGGCCGAGCGGAGTGCACCCCCACCGTCACCCGGAGCGGCCGTCGCCGCCCCCCACCGCCACTGGGTCCGTTGGACCGCGGTGACGGTCCTCCTGGTCCTGGCCGGGGTCCTCATGCTCGGCTCGGTCCTCGCCCGCTACGTGCGCGGCGAGATCCTCGACACCGACCACTACGTCGCGACCGTGACCCCGCTGGGCTCGGACCCGGCGATCCAGGCGGAGATCGGCACCAAGGTCAGCGACGCGATCCTCGACCGGATCGACCTCGAGTCGGTCACGACCCAGGCACTGACGACGCTCACGCAGAACGCAGAGCGCCTCCCGCCGCAGGTCATGGGTCTGGCCCCGCTGCTCGCGAGCCAGGGCGAGTCGTTCGTCCGATCGACGGTCGACCGCATGGTGACCTCCCCGACGTTCGAGGAGCTGTGGATCGTCGCGAACCGTCAGGCGCACAAGAACCTGGTCTCGGTGCTCACGGGGGAGGGGGAGACGTCCGTCACGGCCGACGCGAACGGCCAGGTCACGCTCTCGCTCGGCCCCATGATCGACGAGGTGACCAAGCGGCTCTCGGCGCGCGGCTTCACGTTCGTCGAGAACCTTCCGTCGATCAACCCGCAGTTCGTGCTGTTCACCTCGGACGACGTCGTCACGGCCCAGCGAGCCGTCGCGTTCCTGGACAAGGCCGCGAACGTCCTGCCCTGGCTCTCGCTGGCGGTCGCGGTCTGCGCGGTGTGGGCCGCGCCGCGCGGCGGTCGTCGTCGCGCCGTGGTCCTGGCAGGCGTCGCGTACATCGTCGCCATGGCGCTCCTCGCGATCGGGATCACGGTCGGGAGGTCGCTGTACCTGAGCGCGGTCCCGTCCGACACCCTGTCGCCCTCGGCCGCGACGGCCCTGATCGACGCGGTCCTCGTCCCGCTGCGCACCTCGTTGCGGGCCGTCTTCGCGTTCGGTCTGGTCGTCGCGCTCGCGGCGTACCTCACAGGGTCCAGCCGGTCGGCGGTCGCGGTGCGCGGGGGCTTCAACTGGGCCGTGCGCGCGGTCAGCCGTGGCCACGCGGGTGACGGTGGGCGCGCGCCGCACCCGTTCGAGATCTGGGTCGCGAGGCTCCGCTGGCCCCTCGTCGGGCTCGTCCTCGCCGGCGCGCTGACGGTCCTGGTGTTCTCGCGCTACCCGAGCGGGAGCACGATCCTCGTGATCGCCCTGGTCGCGGCCGTCCTCGTGATCGCGATCCAGGTCGTCTCGGCGCCCGCGCGCGGCGCGACCCGGGCGACGGTCGAGGGAGAGGCGGGTGCCGCCGTCGGGCAGGGGACCGCCGAGACCCCCGAGGAACCCCCGGTCCCGGCGGCCCGCTAGCGTCCTGCGCACGGGGGACAACCCCCGTGCACGACGGCGGAGCGCACCCTGGGCGCAGAGGCGCGCGTCGGGAAGACTGGTGGCACCGCTCGAACCAGATGCAGGAGCCCTGACACCATGTCTGCTGTGACCTCTTCCCAGCCGCTCGGCGACGCCGGGCCCACCGGCGGCCCTGCCGACCCCACGGGTCCCGTGCCCCCTGCCGAGCCGTCCTCGCCGCCGTCTCCGGGCGGCACGCACCCGGCGTCCGCAGGCGCTGACGCGCCCCCGACGGCCCGCCCTCCCCGCCCGGGGCGGGTCCCCGTGCCCGTCGACCCGCGCTACACGGACCACCGCGAGGACGTCGGCTTCCTGCGCGCGCCGTTCGCGCGCAGCACGTGGCGCGAGTTCGGGTACATCTGGCTCTCGCTGCTCGTCGCGCCCGTGGCCTTCGCCTACGCGATCTTCACGGTGAGCTTCACGGCCGGGATCCTCGTGACGGTCGTCGGGCTGTTCGTGACGGGCGCGCTCGTCCTCGGGGCCCGCGGCTGGGGCGGCATGTACCGGACCATGGCGCGCTCCATGCTGTCGGTCGACGTCCTTGCCCCGGCCCCCTACGAGCGCCGCCGGGGGTTCTGGCGCGTGCTGTGGTCGACCGTGTCCGACGGGCCCGGGTGGCGTGCCCTGTCGTTCATGCTCGTGAGCTTCGTGCTCTCGATCGTGTCGTTCGTCGTGAGCGTGACCTTCTTCTTCACCGCCGTGGGGGCCATGACGCACTGGTACTGGTCCCAGTTCCTCCCGCTCCAGCAGGCGGCCGACGGCACGTGGCACCGCGGCGCACAGATGGGTACCGACTGGTTCGTCGACACCCCGATGCGTCAGTCGGCGCTCGCGGCCGCCGGAGTCGTGCTGTGGTGGCTGTGGCCGCAGCTCGTCCGGGGCTTCGCGCAGCTCTTCCGCCTGCTCACGATCAACCTCCTGGGCCCCACGCGCGCGAGCCTGCGTGTCCGTGACCTCGAGAAGTCCCGCGGTCGGACGGTCGAGGACGCCGACGCCAAGCTGCGCCGCATCGAGCGCGACCTGCACGACGGTACCCAGGCCCGGCTCGTCGCGGTCGCGATGCAGCTCGGAGAGGCCAAGGAGCAGCTCGCCTCGGGCGGCGACGCGACCGAGGCGCTCGAGCTCGTCGACAGCGCGCACGCCTCGACCAAGGAGGCGCTCGTCGAGCTGCGCGAGCTCGCGCGGGGCATCCACCCGCCCGCGCTCGACAACGGCCTCGCGGTCGCCCTGGAGACGCTCGCGGCGCGCTCGCCCCTGCCCGTGACGGTCGACGTCGACCCGCGCGTCGCGCCCTCGCCCGCAGTGGAGACCATCGCGTACTTCTGCGTCGCCGAGCTCGTGACCAACGCCGCGAAGCACGCACGCGCGTCCGGGGTGTACGTGCTCGTCGAGGAGCAGGGCAGCACGCTGCGCCTGCGCGTGCGCGACGACGGGCAGGGAGGCGCCCGGGTCTCGACACCCGACGCCCAGGGGCACCGCTCGGGGCTCGCAGGGCTCGAGGAGCGGGTCCGCTCGGTCGACGGCACGTTGGACCTCGTGAGCCCGGTCGGTGGGCCTACGGTGGTCACCGTGACCTTGCCGAGCAGGGTCTGACCCCGTCCGCTCCACCGGGTCGAGCACGACCCGGAACACGGGACTGCCTGCCTGCCCGCCGGCCGTGCGGCCTCCCGCTCCACCCCGACCCTTGAACACAGAAGAGGTACACCGTGCGGCTCGTCATCGCCGAGGACTCCGTCATCCTGCGCGACGGGCTCGTCGCGCTGCTCACGCGCCGCGGCCACGAGGTGGTCGCGGCGGTCGGCGACGGGGACGCGCTCGTCGCGGAGGTCGGCAGGCTCGGGGTCCTGGGCGAGCTGCCCGACGTCGTCATCATCGACATCCGCATGCCCCCGACCTTCACCGACGAGGGTCTGCGTGCGGCCCTGGCGCTGCGGGAGTCCTCGCCGGGGCTCGGGGTGCTGCTGTTCTCGCAGTACGTCGAGACGCGCTTCGTGAGCGACCTGCTCACGGGCGGCGCTGAGGGTGTGGGCTACCTCCTCAAGGACCGGGTCGCGGACGTGAGCGAGTTCCTCGACGCGCTGACCCGGATCGCCGCGGGGCAGACGGTCCTGGACCCCGAGGTCGTGAGCCAGCTCATGGGCGCCTCGCGCCTCGACGACGGCCTGGGACGCCTCACGCCGCGCGAGCGCGAGGTGCTCGAGCTCATGGCGCAGGGGCGGTCCAACACCGCGATCGCGGAGAGCCTGTTCCTGTCGTACGGCGCGGTCGAGAAGAACGTGACGGCGATCTTCGGCAAGCTCGGCCTGCCGCAGGACGCGGGGGACCACCGGCGGGTGCTCGCGGTACTGAGGTACCTGCGGGACTGAGCGTGACGTGGTGGTACCTGCGGGACTGAGCGTGAGGTGGCGGTACCTGCGGGACTGAGCGTGAGGTGGCGGTACCTGCGGGACTGAGCGTGAGGTGGCGGTACCTGCGTCCGGGGGACAGCCCCCGCACCGGCTCGCTGGATCGCCTCCACGGCCTCGGGGGCGGCTCCCATTCTGGGACGAACCGGGATCTTCAAGACTGACAGGGAACCTGATCCCCGTCTCGAGGAGCATCCCGTGGCCGTCGTCGACGCCCCCTCCGCACGGCCGTCCCGGCCGCTCGCGCCGCCCGCTGCACGTCCCGACCGCACGGCGGACGGCGTCCCTCGCCGCAGCGTCGGCCGCCACCCCGCCCAGGTCTCGGGCAAGACGCCCGCGACCGGACCGCTCGACCGGACGCTCCGCCGTCGGGCTGCCGTGCCGCCCGGCGGCGCCGCCAGGCGCGACGTGTTCGTCGACGCCGTGCGCGCCCTCGCGACCCTCGCGGTCCTCAGCGTCCACTGGCTCATGCCCGAGGCCACGTGGGACGGCGAACGGCTGGGCATCGGCAACGCGCTGTCGCACGGCGGCGCCTGGGCCCTCACGTGGGTCCTGCAGGTCCTGCCGCTGCTGTTCTTCGCGGCGGGCGCGTCGGCGGCGTACCAGCTGTGGCGCGGCACGGGCGGAGGACCCGACGGCGCCGCTCCGGTCGCGACCGCACGTCGCCAGGGCGTCGTCGCGGCCGGGTGGGACGTCGTCCGACGCAGGCTGCCGCGCATCTGGAGGCCCGTCGCGGCGTTCGTCGGTACGTGGGCCGTCGCGGTCCTCGTGCTGCCGGCGCTGGGGGTCTCGGAGGGGGCGGTGCAGCAGGTCGCACGCATCGCGCCCCAGCTCCTGTGGTTCCTCGGGGTCTACCTGCTGCTGCTCGCCGTCACGCCGGCCCTGCTGCGCGCCTACCGGGCGTGGGGGTGGCGTCTGGTCGCGCTCGTCGTGGCCGCACCGCTGCTCGTGGACGCGCTGCGCTTCGGTGCCGGCGTGGACCAGGTCGCGGTCGTCAACGTCCTGCTCGGCTGGGCCGTGCCCTACGTCCTGGGGATCACGTACGTCGACCTCGTGCGCCGAGACGCGCTGCCCTCGCGTCGTGCCCTGTGGCTCACGGCCGCGGCGTCGCTCGCCGCGATGGCGGGCCTCGTCACCGCGGGCCCCTACCCGCTGAGCCTCATCGGGATGCCCGGCGACGCGATCTCCAACCTCGGCCCGCCCACGGCCCTCGCCGTGACCCACGCGGTGCTCCAGGTGAGCGTGGCGCTCGCGGTGCGCGACGTCGTCGTGCGCTGGGCGGGCGGACGAGGCGCGACGCTCGTGACGTGGGTCGCAGCGCGCTCCATGACGCTGTACCTGTGGCACCTGACCGCGATGTTCGTCGTGATCGGTGTGGTGCTGCTCGGGCTGGGCTCGGCGCTGCCCGAGGCGTGGAGCGCCGACTGGTGGGCCAGCCGTCCCCTGTGGTTCGGAGCCGCGGCGCTCGTCCTGGGGGCGCTCGCGGCGGTCTTCGGCCGCTTCGAGGCCCCAGCGGCCCGGACGGCTGATTCCGCGGCGGCCAGGTCGGCCCAGCCCGGCGGGCGGGCCGGCTACGCGGCGGTCAGCTCCGAGGGTCGGGCACCGAGTACGGCAGCCGGTGCAGCATCTCGCCCTGCTCGTGCGCGAGCTGCTGTCCCCGCTGGGCCGTGACCCAGTCCCGGTTGCGCCGCTCGGCGAGCACCGCGCACAGGAAGTCCTCGGGGGGCGTGCCGGGCGGCGGGCCGGGGGCCACGTAGCGCTCGATGCGGCCCGCGAGGTCCTGCCCGATCCGCACGCGCGAGGCCGGGTTGAGCGTGGCCGCGCGGCCCAGGAACTGACGCACCGCGAGGGCCAGGCCGTCCGGGAGCTTGCGCATGTCGGTGTGCACCGCCCAGGCCGCCAGGTAGGGCGGCATGGAGATCGCGGCGTACGTCGGCCTGCCGCCGCGCACGCGGATCGCGTACGTCCCCGCGAGCATGTCGCCCACGCGCTTGCCCTTGTCGTTCGACAGCGACGCGATGAGGGCGACCGAGCCGAACGTCAGCCAGAGCTCGCCCACGCCCACGAGCGCACGGATGAACGCGTGCCGGAAGCGGACAGGGCCGCCGTCGTCGCGCACGACCCGGATCCCCAGGGCCAGCTTGCCGAGCGACCTGCCGCGCGAGAGGGTCTCGACCGTGGTGGGGATGCCCACCATGACGAGGACCAGGATCACGGCCCAGAGCGCCGGGGCGAACTCGGGGCTCACCGCGTCGAGCGCCGACCCGGCCGCGGCGAAGAGCAGGGCGAACAGCACGATCCCGATCGCCGTCAGGTCGATCACGGCCCCCAGGGCGCGCGTCACGAACGACGCCGGTCGTGCGTCGAGGACCACTCCCTCGCCGGTCAGGATGCCGTCTCGCACTCGTGCTCCTCGTTCGTGCCTCGTCGAACCTCGTGCCCCGTCGCGCGGACGGCCACGAAGCGGTCCGGCCCACTGTAGGTCAAGGGCGGTCCCGGAGGGTCCAGGTGTGGCAAGGTTGCCGCGTGGACCTGGATGCCTTCAACGCCGTGCACAGCGCCGAGTGGTCGCGACTCGAGGAGCTGACCAAGAAGCGCTCGCTCGACGGCGCCGAGGCCGACGAGCTCGTCCGCCTCTACCAGTCGGTCGCGACGCACCTGTCCACGATCCGTTCGGCTGCCCCGGACCCGGTGCTCATCACGCGGCTCTCCGACCTGCTCGGGCGTGCCCGTACGCGCATCGCCGGGGCCCACGAGCCCGCGTGGCGTGACGTCGTGCGGTTCGCGACCGTCTCGGTGCCCGCAGCCCTCTACCGGATCCGGTGGTGGACCGTGACGATCATGGTCCTGTTCGTGGGCGTCGCCGTGATCTCGGGGTGGTGGGTCGCCACGAACCCCGACGCGCTCGCCTCGATGGGGACGCCCGCGCAGCGCGAGCAGTACGTCGACGAGGCCTTCGCGAGCTACTACGACCCCGGTGCGGGCTTCGCGTCGATGGTCTGGACCAACAACGCCCGGATCGCCGCGCTGTGCATCGCGCTCGGGATCTCCGGGGTCTTCCCGGCGTACATCATGTTCGCCAACGCGGTCGGCGTCGGGTCGACGGGCGGCATGATGGCGTACTACGGCGAGCTCGACACGTTCCTCACGCTCATCGCCCCGCACGGCCTGCTCGAGCTCACGGCGATCTTCGTCGCAGGGGCCGCCGGGCTGAGACTCTTCTGGGCCCTGATCGACCCGGGGCCGCGCACCCGCGGGCGGGCCGTCGCGGAGGAAGGGCGGGCGCTCTTCACGATCGCGATCGGGCTCGTGGTGGTCCTTGCGGTCTCCGGGATCATCGAGGGGTTCGTGACCGGGTCGAGCATGGCGTGGTGGCTCAAGATCGTCATCGGCGCGATCGCGCTCGCGGCGTTCTGGGTCTACACGATCGTGCTCGGTCGGCGCGCCGTGCAGGCCGGCGAGACGGGGGACCTCACGGCCGACCATGCAGGGGACGTCGCACCCGTCGCGGCCTGAGGCCTACTGCGCTCCTACCGCCACCACGCGCTCGGTCGCCTCGGGGGCCACGAACCGCAGCAGCTCGTCGCCGCGCTCCTCGAGGGCGGCGCGCTGGGTGGGCGTGAAGACGTGGCCGAGCGGGGTGACGTCGAGGTACGCGGCCGCGTCGGGCGTCGTGGCCTGCCGGGGACCGGACCGTCGGACCTTCCACGTCGCGGCGACGTAGCCGTCCACGAGGACCGTCCCGGGCACCTGGCCGTTGACGGTCGTGATCGCCCTGCGCCGCACGTCGTCCACGACGCGCGTGCGGTCGGCATGGCCCAGCACGAGGTTGTCGAACTCCGCGACGAGCGCGAGAGGGGCGGGGGCGGATGCGCCGGGGCGTGGTGCTCCGGGCAGGTCGAGGTACTCCTTGCCCTCGGGCCCGGTGAAGGTCGAGAGCTCGGGTCGCAGGTGCCCGACGACGTCGCGCAGGCCCGTCAGCCCGGACCACCGCTGGGCGTCCATGACGGTGGCGGGGCCGAACGCGGCGAGGTAGCGCCGCACGAGGCGCACGAGGGCCTCGAAGCGTTCTTCGGGGTCTCGCAGCGATCGGCTCGGTCGTTCGGTCCAGGCGTCGGCCGTGGTCCAGGTCGTCGTCGTGCCGGAGCCGCTCGCTCCCCACACCCCGCGCGGCGTGACCTGGACGAGCGGGAGGTAGCAGCGGGCCGTGTAGGCCAGGTGCTGGGGGTGGACGTCGGGCCAGCGCTCCCCGAGGAGCCTGCCCAGGTCGGTCGAGGTGAGCGGCCCCTCGGCCAGGAGGTCCTGCGCGGCCGCCGCGACGTCGTCGAGGTCGGTGCCGACCAGCGCCTTGGCGTGGACGCTGCCCACCCGCACACCCGACTCGAGCAGCGGGCGCAGCACGCCCGGCAGCTCGAGGGCGTCGTCGGCCGTGACGAGGTGGACCGTGCCGCGCATGACCGCGATGCGCGTGACCGAGCGGTCGAGGAACCGGTCCGCGAGGTCGTCGGTGCGGAACCCGTCGAGGCGCGACCACAACCCGGGGTACGGGGTCGTGGGGACCTGCGACTGGAGCCCCACGAGATGGTCGACCTCGGCGAGGGTCGGGGTGCGGGGGCCGACCGGCACGCCCGGCGCCGGGGCAGGGCGCGGGGCCAGCAGGTGCTGGCGCGCGAGCAGCGCGCGGTTGAGGTCGTCGAGGCTGAGCGTGGGCCCGTGGCGGCCGGCGGCGGTCATGGGGCCATCCTGCCGCGAGGGGCCGACGGACGGGAGGTCTCGGCGCGCGTGCCGGGGCGACGCCCGGCCCTCTCCCGGCAGCGGCGCTGCTCGGGCCGGCGTCAGAAGATCAGGAAGCCGAGCGCGGGGATGACGAACGTTGCGGACAGCGCGAAGATCACGATGATCGCGACGCGGCGGTTGCGTGCTTCACGGTCGCGCGAGGTGGCCGGTCGGCGCACGGTGCTGCTCCTCGGGTGGTGGGGCGGGACAGGTACCAGCCTAGACGGCGTCCTGGGAGCGGTGCGACGGGTCGTGTGACGGTGCTGTGACGGCGGGTCTCGCCGGTCCCGACGAGTACCGGCGAGACCCCGGTGCCGTGCTCGTGTCTTGCCGGCGTCTTGCCGGGGCCGGGCGGCCCGGCGGTCACAGCCGCCCGGCCGCCTTGAGCGCGAGGTACGTGTCGGCGAGCCGCGGCGCGAGCTCCTCGGGCAGCCCCTCGACCACCTCGACGCCCTTCTGCGAGAGCACGGTCCGCACCGCCGTGCGCTCGAGCTCGACGCGCGCGGCAGCCGCGGCGTCGTAGACGTCGGCGCTCGAGTCCCTGGCCGCACGCAGGGCCGCGACCTCGGGGTCGGCGACCGAGGCGACGACGACCTGGTGCTTGGAGGTCAGCTGCCCGACGACGGGCAGCAGGCCGGTCTCGACAGCAGCCGGGTCGAGCGTCGTGAGCAGGACCACGAGCGCGCGCTGCGAGAGGCGCTGGTGGACCGAGCCGACGAGCCCCGGCCAGTCGGTCTCGAGCAGCGCGGGCTCGATGGGTGCGAGCGCGTCGGCGAGGGCCGGCATGAGCCGCGGGCCCGCCGCACCTGCGACGCGGGCGCGCACCCCGCGGTCGTACGCGAACAGCTCGACGCGGTCGCCGGCCCTCCCCGCCAGGGCCGAGAGCAGCAGGGCAGCCTCGATGCTCGCGTCGAGCCGCGGCTCGTCGCCGATGCGGGCCGCGGACGTGCGCGAGGTGTCGAGCACGATCAGGACGCGACGGTCGCGCTCGGGTCGCCACGTGCGCACGACCATGTCCGCCCGGCGCGCCGAGGCACGCCAGTCGATCGACCGTACGTCGTCGCCGATCACGTACTCGCGCAGCGAGTCGAACTCGGTCCCCTCGCCGCGCACCTGGACCGCGGCGCGCCCGTCCATCTCGCGCAGGCGGGCGAGCCGGCTCGGCAGGTGCCGGCGCGACGCGAACTCGGGCAGGACGCGCAGACGTCCGGGCACGTCGAGCGAGACCTGGCGGGCCGCGAGCCCGAGCGGTCCCGCGGCGCGGATCGTGACCTTGTCCGCGAGCCGGTCGCCGCGCCGGGTGGGCACCAGCACGGTCGTCAGGCGCGCCGACTCACCGGGGGGCAGGTCGACGGGGTGCCGGTTGACCTGCGGGCCCGCCGAGGGGGCCCAGGCGTCGCGGACCACTGCGCGCAGGCGCCTGCCGGTCAGGTTCGTCACGACGAGCTGCGACGTCGCGCGACCCGTGAGGCGGACCGAGCCCGGGACACGCCGTTCGACCGCGACCCGCCGCGGGGAGGCCGCCAGGGTCACGTCGAGCGCGCACAGCAGCGCCACCACGAGCGCCCAGACCAGGACCGTGCCGTACGAGGGCACGACGAGGACCGCCACCACCCCGAGGGCGGCCAGCGCGACGGCACGCCACGTCAGAGCCATGTCATCCCTTCAGGCTGCCGGCGCTCAGCGCGGGACCGGCACGGAGGCCAGCACCGTGTCCAGCACGCTCTCCGCGGTCACGCCCTCGAGCTCGGCCTCGGGGCGCAGCTGGACGCGGTGACGCAGCGTCGGGTGGGCCAGGGCCTTGACGTCGTCGGGCGTGACGTACCCGCGACCGGACAGCCAGGCCCACGCGCGGGACGTCGCGAGCAGCGCCGTGGCGCCTCGGGGCGACACGCCGAGCGACAGCGAGGGGGAGTGACGCGTCGCGCGGCACACGTCCACGGCGTAGCCGAGGACCTCGCGCGAGACCTGGACCTGGGCGACCTCGGCGCGTGCGCGGTCGAGGACCTCGCGGCCCGCGACGGGCCGCACCCCCGCGGCGGCGAGGTCGCGCGGGTTGAAGCCCGCGGCGTGCCGTGCGAGGACCTCGATCTCCTGGTCGCGCTCGGGCAGCGGCAGGACGAGCTTGAGCAGGAAGCGGTCGAGCTGGGCCTCGGGCAGCGGGTAGGTGCCCTCGTACTCGACGGGGTTCTGCGTCGCGATGACGAGGAACGGGTCCGGCAGCATCCGCGGCGTCCCGTCGACCGAGACCTGGCGCTCCTCCATGGCCTCGAGCAGCGAGGCCTGCGTCTTGGGAGGCGTGCGGTTGATCTCGTCGGCCAGGAGCAGGTTCGTGAAGACGGGGCCCTCGCGGAACGAGAACTCGGCCGTGCGCGCGTCGTACACGAGCGATCCCGTGACGTCGCCGGGCATGAGGTCGGGCGTGAACTGGACGCGCTTGGTGTCCAGGTCGAGCGAGGCTGCGAGCGTGCGCACGAGCAGCGTCTTGGCGACGCCGGGCACGCCCTCGAGGAGCACGTGGCCCTTGCAGAGCATCGCGATGAGCAGGCTCGTGACCGCGGCATCCTGACCGACGACGGCCTTGCCGACCTCGGTGCGCACGGCCGCGAGGGCTGCGCGCAGCTCGTGCGAGGGGCCCGACGGCGCAGCGTGCGCGGGAGCGTCGGTCACGGGCTGCGGGGCGGGCGCCGCGGGTGCCTGCGCCGGGGTGGGCTGGGCGGGAGCAGCGGGGACCGGAGCCCCGTACGCGGGGGGCGTCGCGGGCTGGGCCGGCGACGGCGCGTAGCGCTCGGCGGGCTGCTGATAGGGGTTCGTCCCCTCGGGGTGGTGCGTCACGGGTGGAAGACCTCGCTCTCCAACTGGTCAAGGTGACGTGCGAGCTCGAGCAGCGCTGCGTCGTCGGCGGGTGGTGGTCCGTACAGGAGGTGCGCGACCTGCTCGGCCGGTCGGTGCGTGGCACGGACGATCGCGTCGATCAGGGCCGGGGCGGCCGCCGAGCGGGGAAGTCCCAGGCGTGCGGCCATGCGGTCGGCGCTGTGGGCCCGCAGGCCCGCGGCCGCGTGGCCGCGCGAGCGGGAGCGCCGGTAGAGCCGTCCGCGTCCTCGCGTGGTCTCCGACGCGCGGACCACGACGGGCAGGTCCTCGGTCACGAGCCGTCCCAGGCGGCGCCCGCGCCAGAGTGCCGCGAAGAACGCGACCACGAGGAGCTGGACGAGCACGACCGAGACCCACGGGGGGAGCGTGCCGGTGCCAGCACCGACGTCCTCGGAGATCGTGGCGTCCGTGAGGCTCGGCACGAACCACGTGAGGGTCTCGTGGCGTCCGAGCGAGCGCAGCGCGAGCGCGGCGTTCCCGTCCTCGGTGATGCTCGCGTTGGTGAGCAGGGTCCCGTCGTCGAGCGCGACGACGCGGCGCTCGCCCTCGTGGACGAGGTACGCGCCGGTGTCCGGCGGGCTGTCGTCCCCCGGGAAGCAGACGAGGGAACCGGGCCCGGTCGCGGTGAGCCCGAAGCCCGTGCTGCGGATGGCGCCCGCGGCGACGGCGTCCGGGTCGCTGCACTCCGGGGCTCGGGTGGCGTCGGGAGAAGACCAGTCGTCGGCCAGGGTCGCGGTCCCGCCGGTCGCACCCTCGAGCAGGTCGTACCCGGGCTCGACGAGCACCAGGTCGGCCTCGGTCTCGAGGAGGGCGTCGATCTGCTCGGGCAGGAGGTCGAGGTCCGAGGTCACGAGGAGAGTGGTCCCGGCGAGGGCCCGGGAGACCGCGTCCGCGGTCGTGGTCACGTACGCGACCTCGACGCCCTGGTCGCCGAGCACCTGGGCGAGCGCACGGGCACCGTAGGGGCCCGGGTTGTCGGGGGCCAGGGGCGTGCTGGACACGGCCGGTCGGGACAGGGCCGCGAGGCCCGCGACGATCGCGACGAGGAGCAGGACCGCGAGCGGCCAGCGCACGGCACGCCACCGTCGCCGTGCGCGCGAGCCGGCCGTGGTGCCGTCGCCGATGACCGGGGCGGGCACGTAGGCGGTGGTGACCGCGGACGAGGACGCGTCCGGGGCCGAGACAGGGGGCGGAGGGGCGGCGAGTCCGGTCGTCATCGTTCTGCTCCCGACGTCGAGGACGTCCCGGTCCCGACGGGCAGGTCGCCGGCTCCGTCGGCGGGATCCGGCGTCGGGCCGGTACCGACGGGCGTCGGGCGGGTCGCGAGCGCTGCGGCGTCGAGCTCGCGCAGGGTCTGGTCGGCGGCGGCGCCGACGGACACCTTCCCGTACCGGACGTCGTCGAACAGGCGGGCGCCGCCTGCGAGCCGGTCCGCGAGGGACGGAAGACGCAGGGTCGCCGCGTCGGCCGCCTCGTGGGCCGTGCGCCCGGGGCGCGGGTCGAGGATCACCCGTTCCTCGAGCGAGCGGACGACGGCCCGGTAGCGCTCGACGACGGCCGTGGCCCAGTCGCCGGCCGCCGCCGCGGCGTCGGCCGCCGCGCGCAGGTCGGTGGCCGAGCGCGTGTCGTCCTCGAACACCGTGGCCGACGTACGAGCCCGGCGCGAGAGCCGGACGGGGCCCGCGATCACGTAGGCGATCACCGCGACGACGAGGACCACGCCGACCACGACGAGCGACGCGACCACCGGGTTCACGTCGAGGACCTCGACGCCGTCGAACAGACCGACCAGCCAGTCGATGAAGCGCATGAGCAGGGATGGCTGGTCCTGGTAGACGGGATCGAGCAGCTCCTCCTGGAGCCAGCGGCGGGCCGTGTCGGCGTCGGGAGTCACGGGGACGTCCCCACGCAGCGCCACCGGCAGCTCCAGGCGCGCCGACCAGGCCGCCTGCCCGGCGGCGAGCGACGCGGAGAGCGCCCCGGTCACGCCGTGCCGTGCTCGGCGTGCTCGTTCGCCGCGGCCGTGAGCTCGACGTCGAGTCCCTCACGGCGCATGCGCACGTCGATGTACAGGAGCGAGACGACGCCCGCGAGGAACACCGACGTGACGACCGAGCTGATGATCTGTGCCACCGCGGTCAGGGCCAGGACCCCGAAGGTGTCCGTCACGAGGAAGGTCGTGATGGCCGAGAACGGGTAGACGACGATGCTGGCGATGACGCTCACCGCGATGTAGGCCAGCAGCGAGATCCCGAGGGTGCGCCAGTAGGCGCCACGGGTCAGCGTCCAACCACGCACGACCGCCGAACGGAACCCCTGGCCCTCGAGCACCAGGGCGGGCGGGATCAGGAGCGTCCGGACGATGAACCACGCGAGGAACGCGACAAGTCCGGCGAGCCCGACGAGCAGGAGGACGATCCCGAGCCCCACGCCGACCGTGAAGCCCAGGATCGTCAGCAGCACGTACAGGAACGTCGCCACGTAGACCACGAGGTTGCTGAGGAACGAGAAGCCGATGAGGGGCCACACCTTGGAGCGCACCTGGGCCCAGACCTCACCGACGGTCGCCTTGCGCCCGATGACCGACTGCCCGACGGACGTGATCAGGATGCCGTTGACGATCGGCAGCGCGAGCGCGAGGACGACGCCGGTCACGAGCGACGCCCCCAGGAGCGGGAGCATGTCCGTGAGGACCTGTACGTCGCTGCCGAGCTCCGTCTCGAGCTGGGCGAGCTGCGGCGCGAAGATCCCGGACACGAGGGCTCCGAGCGCCATCCCGAGGATCGTCGCGATCGCGATCACGGTCGCGCTCATCCCGAGCATGACCTTGGGGTTGGAACGGATCGCGCCGAACGCGCCGTCGAAGATCTCGCCCAGCGTCAGGGGGCGCAGCGGGATGATGCCGGGCTTGTTCGCGGGCGGGGCGTAGGGCATTCCGGCGAAGGCCGGCGGTCCGTAGCCGGGCTGCACCGGGGCGCCGTACTGGGGGGCACCGTACTGCCCCTGCTGGCCCTGCTGTCCGTACTGGCCCGGCTGCCCGTACTGCGGCTGGCCCCAGGCGTTCGGCGCGGGCTGGCCCGGCTGCGCGGGCTGGCCCGGCTGCGCGGGCTGGCCGTACTGGCCCTGCTGGCCGTACGGCGTACCGGGCTGCGTCGGCTGGCCGTACTGACCGGGCTGTCCGTACTGCGGCGCACCGGGCTGGACGGGTGCGCCGCCACCGGGCGTGACCGTGCCCTCAGGGGGCTGCGGTGCGCGCTGGCCGTAGCGCGGGGTGTCGTCCGGTGCTGGCGTGCCGGCGTCGTCGGGCGTCGTCATCTGCTCTGCTGTCCCCGCTCGGTTCTGTGGGGCCCGGAGGCCTCGTCCTGGTGCGGCCGTGCACGGCACTGCGGCAGTGCCCTGCGTGGTCGCGGCCCACCCTAGTACGGGGGCCTGTCAGGTGCTGCGAGCGAACCGCCCGGGTGAACAGTGGGCGCCGTACGGTGGTTCGGTCGGGCGCTGCCGGGGTCGATGGCAAAATGGGGTCATGAAGGTACGCGTGCTTGTGGTCGACGACGACACCGCCCTCTCCGAGATGATCGGCATCGTGCTGCGCTCCGAGGGGTTCGACCCGGTCTTCTGCGCGGACGGGGACCTCGCCCTGGCGACGTTCCGCAGCACGCAGCCGGACCTCGTCCTCCTGGACCTGATGCTCCCGGGCAAGGACGGCACCGAGGTGTGCCGCCTGATCCGCGCGGAGTCCGGGGTGCCCATCATCATGCTCACGGCCAAGAGCGACACGGTCGACGTGGTGCTCGGCCTCGAGTCCGGAGCAGACGACTACATCTCCAAGCCGTTCAAGCCCAAGGAGCTCGTGGCTCGCATCCGTGCGCGGCTGCGCCGCTCGGACGAGCCGGCCCCCGAGCACCTGGCGATCGGTGACGTGGAGATCGACGTGACGGGGCACCGGGTCACGCGCGACGCGCGCCCCATCGCGCTCACGCCGCTCGAGTTCGACCTGCTGGTCGCCCTGGCGCGCAAGCCCTGGCAGGTCTTCACGCGCGAGGTCCTCCTGGAGAAGGTCTGGGGCTATCGCCACGCTGCGGACACACGCCTGGTGAACGTCCACGTGCAGCGGCTGCGGTCCAAGGTCGAGCACGACCCGGAGAACCCGGAGATCGTCCTGACGGTGCGCGGCGTCGGCTACAAGGCGGGCGCGGCACGCGGGTGAGCAGCTCGTCGCTGCGAGGTCGGGTGGGGCTGAGGTTCCGCCGTACCCGACGTCGTGTGCGCGCCACGGTCGGTCGGCTCACCTGGCGCGCCCGGTCGTCGATGCAGCTGCGCGTGGTCGGGACCGCGCTCGTCGTGGGTGCGGTCACGGTCGCGGCCCTCGGGGCCTACCTGTCGAGCACCATGCGTGACGGCCTGTTCGAGCAGCGGCTCGAGCAGATCAACGTCGAGAGCGCGAACTCGTTCCAGCAGGCGCAGAGCCTGTTCACGGCGTCGCTGTCCAAGACCAAGGACTCCGAGCTCCAGACGCTCCTGCTCGACGTCCACAACACCCTGCGCACGAGCGGCAGCCCCGACCGCAAGATCTTCCTCATGCGGCCCGAGGGGGCCACCTCGCGCCTCAACGACGTCAGCACCGACAACCAGCTGACGAGCCTGGTCTCGGACGAGCTGCGCGACGCGGTCCTCGAGAGCGACGGTCGCGAGCTCCAGTCGGTCGCGATCCCGCGGGACCCGTCCGACCCGAGCTCGCCCGTGGACCCCGGAGTGCTCGTGGGCTCCAAGGTCCAGGTCCCCACGGTCGGGACCTACGAGCTCTACTTCCTCTACTCGCTCGCGCCCGAGCAGGAGACGCTGTCCTTCCTCCAGGGGACGCTCGCCCTCGGTGCGGCCTTCATGGTGGGCATCCTGGTGCTCATCACCTGGGTCGTGACCCGCCAGGCGGTCCAGCCGGTCCGCAACGCCGCGAGCGTCGCCGAACGCCTCGCCGACGGTCACCTGAACGAGCGTCTGCCGGTGAAGGGCCACGACGAGCTCGCGACGCTCGCGCGCTCGTTCAACGAGATGGCCGAGAGCCTCCAGCTCCAGATCGGTCGGATGGAGGAGCTGTCGCTGCTCCAGCGGCGCTTCGTGTCGGACGTGTCGCACGAGCTGCGCACGCCGCTCACGACGATCCGCATGGCAGGCGAGGTCCTGCACGCCTCGCGCGACGAGTTCGACCCCGCGTCCAAGCGGTCGGCCGAGCTCCTCCAGACCCAGCTCGACAGGTTCGAGGACCTTCTGGCGGACCTCCTCGAGATCAGCCGGTTCGACGCGGGGGCCGCGCAGCTGGACGCCGAGCGGCGCGACGTGCGTGACGTCGTCAACGCGGCGGTCGACCTCGCGGCTCCGCTCGCCGAGCGCAAGGGCGTGTGGATGTCGGTGCACTTCCCGGACGAGCCCGCGATCGCGGACGTCGACCCGCGACGGGTCGAGCGGATCGTGCGCAACCTCGTGGTCAACGCGATCGAGCACGCCGAGGAGCGACCCGTCGAGATCACTGTCGCGCAGGACCGTCACGCGGTCGCGATCGTCGTCCGTGACCACGGCGTGGGGATGACCGAGGACGAGGCGATGCACGTGTTCGACCGCTTCTGGCGGGCCGACCCGGCGCGGGCTCGCACGACCGGCGGGACCGGGCTCGGCCTGGCGATCTCGCTCGAGGACGCCCACCTGCACGGCGGGTGGCTCGAGGTGTGGGGCCGCCCGGGTCGGGGCGCTGCGTTCCGGCTCACGCTCCCGCTCCGGGCCGGGATCCACCTCGCGTCCTCCCCGCTGCCGCTCGTCCCGGAGGAACCGACCCGCATGCGTGGGCTCGGCCCGGTGACGGGTCCGGTCGGTCAGGTCGAGGACCCGGCCGAGGGGACCACGAGCCCGTCGGCGCTGCCCGTCCTTCCGGACGAGCTTCTGGTCGCCGGACGCCAGGGGGCGCTCCGAGCGGCGTCCGAGCACACCGCCGACGAGGAGCGACCGTGACGAGCACCGTGGAACGACGACGTCGCTGGATCGCGCGGGCCGCGAGCCTCGTCGTGGCGGCTGTCGCGCTCTCGGGCTGCGCGGCGATCCCCACCTCCGGTCCCGTGATCCAGGGGGACACCGTGGTGCAGGGCTTCAACGCTCCCGGCCTGCGGGCGCGGGGTCCCGCGGCCGGAGACGACCCGAAGGGCATCGTGTCGGGCTTCCTGACCGCGCAGGCAGCCGGGCCGGCCGGCGACTTCGACGTCGCGCAGGAGTTCCTCACGTCGGACGACTGGGACTGGAAGACGCAGGTGCTGGTCTTCGACGGGGACCTCGACCTGACGTACGACGAGGAGGCGATGCAGACCGGCGCTGTCACGGTCACGGGCAGCGCGTCGGTCGTCGGGGCGCTCGACAAGCGCGGCGTGTACACCGAGGACGTGCCGGTCACCACGGTCGTCTCGTTCGGGCTCGTGCGTCAGGGGGACGGGCAGTGGAGGATCGAGACGGCCGAGGACGGGTTGCTGCTGTCTCAGGCCAGCTTCCTGGCAGCCTTCAGGTCGACCCGCCTCTACTTCCCCTCGGCCGACCGTGAGGTCCTGGTCCCCGACGAGCGGTGGTTCCCCAACCGGACCTGGCAGACCAACGCGGTGGACGAGACGTTGATCGGCCCCGTCGAGTGGCTCCGGGGGTCGACGGACGTCGTCGTCCCCGAGGGGACGCGCCTGAGCATCGACGCGGTCACGAACGAGGGTGGCGTCGTCGACGTCCGACTGACGGACGCGATCTCGCTCGCCTCCCCCGAGGACCGTGCGCTGCTCAAGGCGCAGCTCGAGGCGACGCTCTTCGACGCGGTGCCGCTGACGGTCAACCTCTACCGGGGCGAGGACCTGCTCAGCACGCCCGCCGGCGGCCCGGTGCTGGCCAAGGCCGACGCCGTGGGCAACGAGATCGTCGCGGCCGAGGGGCAGGTCATGACGCTCGAGACGGGAGCCGACGACCTGGTGCCGCTGGCGCCTGCCGTCCCGCTCGAGGGCATCGACGCGACCGCGCTCGCGCAGGGCGCCAACGCCCGGCTGCTCGTCGTCAGGGACGGAGCGGGCAGCCTGCTGCGTCTGCCGTCCAAGAACCTTCCGGGCGCGACCCTCCTGACCGGCACCGGTCTGCTCGCTCCGAGCGTGGACCGGCTGGGTGGCGTCTGGTCGGGGCCGCGGGCGCAGGCGGGAGCGCTGCAGGTCGTGCGGTCGGACCTGACCGAACCCGGGACCCCGGTCGACGTGGCGGTCCCGTGGCTCGCTGGTCGCTCCGTCCAGTCGATCCGGGTGGCTCACGACGGGGCGAGGATCGCGGTGGTCAGCTCGGACGCCCTGGGAGCCACGCGCGTCGACGTCGCAGGGATCGTGCGCGACGAGAAGGACGTGCCGACCGCGCTGTCGGAACCTTTCCGTGTCGGGGCACCGATCAGGTCGGCCGCGCAGGTCGTGTGGGCCGACGAGACGCTGCTCGCGGTCCTGGGGACCGACGAGGCGGAGACGTCTCCGGCGGTCCACCTCGTCGCGGTCGGGGGAGACACGACCCGACTCTCCCCGGTCGCGGGAGCGACGGCGATCAGCGCGGGCGACGGGGAACGGACGGTCCAGGTCCTGACCGAGGACGGCACGCTGTTCGGGCGCAGCCGGTCCGGCGCCGTGTGGGAGAAGCGGATCGAGGGGGTCGCCCTGCCGGCGTTCCCGGGTTGACCTGGCGGTGGTCCTGCCCGTGCACAGGCACGGGGACGGGCCACGTGTCCACAGAACGGGCTCGCCCTCGCCCGGTGTGCGGCGGGACGTGACAGGCTCGGGCCGTGCCCTCCTCCGTGCAGCCCTCCCGGTCCCCGGACGACCCGTCGCCCCGGCCGGGCACGGGACGCGACCGGCGCGTGTCGGTCACGCCTGTCACGCCCGTCACGGCTGCCGGGGGCACACGCCCTCTCGTCGCCGCGCTCGCGGGCGCTGCGGCCTCGCTGACCCGGCTCGTCGTCCCGATCGAGTGTCCGGGCTGCGGTATGCGGGACATCGCCCTGTGCCCGGCGTGCGCCGGGCTGCTCGACGGCGCCCCGATCCGCCGTGAGCGCGACGCCCCTCGGCTCGACAGGCTCGACGGCCGGGCCCCGTTGCCCGTGTGGGCCTGTGCGCCGTACGCGGGCCCGCTGAGGGACGTGGTCGTGGCGTGGAAGGACAAGGGCCGGGTCGACCTCACGGGGGTGCTCGACGCCGCGGCGCACCACGCTGGGGTGATCCTGGCGCCCGGCGTGCGGGCCGCCGTCGGGCGCGGAGAGGCCAGGGCCTGTGCCGGGAGCGGCCGGGACCCCGTGCTCGTGGTGCCCGCGCCCTCGACCGCCGCAGCACGGCGCGCACGGGGACGAGAACCCGTCCTGTCGCTGGCCCGCGCGCTCGCGCAGGGGCTCTGTGCGGCAGGCGTCGAGGCGACGCCCGTACGGCTGCTGACGCAACGCGGGCACGACCAGGTGGGGCGGGGGTCACGAGGCCGCGGAGAACGGTTGACGACCGTCCGTGCGCCCCGGCGCGGCGCCGCCCCGGGCCCGTCGCTCGCGGGAGCCGCATGCCTCCTGGTCGACGACGTACTCACCACGGGCGCCACGCTCGCGGCCTGCGAGCGGGCCCTGGAAGGGCTCGGAGCGCACGTCCTGGGGGCCTTCGTGGTCGCCGCGACACCCCCTCCGCGGCAGGGTTCCGCGGCCCACGAAGTTCATCTCACGTAGATGCTGCCTTTACCTCGCAGGGGGGTTAACCTGGGGTCCAGTCGTCACGGGGAACGGTTGGTAACGGGACCCGTGCGGCCACAGAGCGACAGGCCCGAGGCTAGGTCTTCGGGCAGGGAGGTGATAGGTACTCCGGATCCCCCTCGGGGGAGCCAGACCCAGGACCACACGGGACGCTCTGGAGTAACGGGAGCGTCCGAGACCCTTTGCGGAGGCTCACATGGAGATCGTTGTCGTCGGCAGGCACACGGAAGTGGCTGACCGCTTCCGCCGACACGTGGAAGAAAAGCTCGCGAAGTTCGAGCAGCTCGCACCGACCGCCCAGCGGATCGACGTCGAGGTCACCCACGAGAACAACCCCCGACTGTCCGAGGTGCGCGAGAGGGTCGAGCTGACCGTCCGCGCCAAGGGACCCGTCGTCCGCGCCGAGGCGGCAGCAGACGACCGGTTCGGGGCACTCGACCTGGCCATGAACAAGCTCCAGGAGAGGCTGCGGCGTGTCAGCGACCGCCGCAAGGACCACCGCAACAACAACCCGCAGCCGCCCGTCGACGTCCGCCCGTTCATCCCGGAGGACAAGCAGCCGGAGCCGGTGGTCGCGCACCCCGGCGTGCCCGGCGAAGCGGTCGAGACCCAGCTCGGCGACTCGCCCGTCGTCATCCGTCAGAAGCTCCACTCCGCCGAGCCCATGACGATCGACGACGCCCTCTACGAGATGGAGATGGTGGGCCACGACTTCTACCTCTTCGTCGACGTCGAGACCGCCCGCCCCTCGGTCGCCTACCGGCGCAGGGGCTGGAGCTACGGGGTCATCGCGCTCGACACGGCCTGCGCGGGTGGCATGAAGGGATCCCCCGACCAGGGGTGAGCACCGTGAGGTCCACGTGACCTAGGACCGACCCGACGGGGTGGCGTCGCCGACCAGGCGGCGCCACCCCGTCGGCGTGCGCCCTGCACCGCGTGGCCCGTGCGGTGTGACGCGGCGCGTGTCAGGGGGGACGGGCAGGATGGGTCGGGTGAAGACCGAGACCATGTCGCTCGCCCAGGCTCGCCGCGTCGCGCTCGCCGCGCAGGGTCTGCACGCCCCCCGGCCCGACGACGGCGCTGCGCCCCGGCAGGTCACGCTGCGGCACGTCCAGCGCACCGTGGACCGCCTGGGGCTGCTCCAGATCGACTCGGTCAACGTCCTGGCCCGGGCGCACCTGGTCCCGCTCTACTCACGGCTCGGTCCCTACGACGTGACCCTGCTCGACCGCGCGGCGGGCCGGGCGCCGCGCCGGCTCGTGGAGTACTGGGGGCACGTGGCCTCGTACGTACCGCCCGAGACCTACCGGCTCCTCGAGTGGCGCCAGCGTGCCTACCGGACCGAGGCGTGGGGGGCCATCAGCGGTGTCGAGCTGTCGCACTCCGCGGTGGTCGAGCACGTCCGGGGGATCGTCGCGGAGCGTGGACCGATCACGGCCGGCGAGGTCCACGAGCTGCTCGAGGCGCAGGGCATGGGCGAGGCGCGCACCACGACCGAGTGGGGCTGGAACTGGTCGCTCGCCAAGCGGGCCCTCGAGTTCCTCTTCTTCACGGGTGAGATCACGGCCGCGCGCCGCAACGCGGCGTTCGAGCGCTGCTACGACCTGACCGAACGCGTCCTTCCCCCCGCGGTCGTCGCGGCCCCACCCGTGAGCGACCAGGACGCGGTCCGCCGGCTCCTGGAGATCGGGGCCAGGGCGCACGGGGTCGGGACGCTGCGCTGCTTCCGCGACTACTTCCGGCTCAAGGGGCCGGCCCCACGTCGTGCGCTCGACGAGCTCGTCGAGGACGGCGTGCTCCGGCCCGTCGAGGTGCGGGGTTGGGACGAGACCACGTATCTCCACCGTGACGCCGTGCTCCCGCGCCGGGCCCAGGGGCGCGCGCTGCTCAGCCCGTTCGACCCGCTCGTGTTCGAGCGCACGCGGCTCGAGCAGCTGTTCGGGACCCGCTACCGCATCGAGATCTACGTGCCCGCGGCCAAGCGGGTCCACGGCTACTACGTCCTGCCGTTCCTCCAGGGGGACCGCATCACGGCCAAGGTGGACCTCAAGGCGGACCGCCGTGCGGGCGTCCTGCGGGTCCTCGCGGCCCACCGCGAGGAGTACGCGGACACGGAGACCGCCCCGGCGCTCGCGGCCGAGCTGCGCCTCATGGCGGGCTGGCTGGGGATGGCGAGCGTCGCCGTCGGGCCTGCGGGGGACCTCGCCCCCGCGCTCGCCGCCGAGCTCGCCCAGGTCCCGGTCCAGGGCGCCGCGGGGTAGGCGTCCCGGGCGGCCGGCGATGGGGGTTTCGCCGCAGAGCGAAACCCCCATCGCCGGACAGAAGCCCTACCACGCTCGGGACTCGCCTACGATGGTCTGTGGTGTGATCCAGCCGACTGCCGAACGGTGGTCGCCTCGCATTCGCCCCGGACCGTCCGGCCCGGGGGCGCGATCGATACGGGAGTACTGCGTGCCTGCGATCCTCGAGAAGGTCCTGCGCTTCGGCGAGGGCCGGATCCTGAAGAAGTTGTCCGGCCTGGCTGAGCAGGTCAACAAGCTGGAGCCCAGCTTCGAGGACCTCAGTGACGAGGAGCTGCGCGAGGAGACGGACCGCTTCAAGGAGCGGATCGCGAACGGGGCGACGCTCGACGAGCTGCTCCCCGAGGCCTTCGCCGCGGTCCGCGAGGCGGCTCGCCGCACCCTGGGTCAGCGCGCCTACGACGTGCAGCTCATGGGTGGCGCCGCCCTGCACATGGGCAACATCGCGGAGATGAAGACCGGTGAGGGCAAGACCCTCGTCGGGACGTTCCCGGCGTACCTCAACGCGCTGTCCGGCAAGGGCGTCCACGTCGTCACGGTCAACGACTACCTCGCCAAGTACCAGAGCGACCTGATGGGCCGCGTGTTCCGCGCCCTCGGCCTCACGACGGGCTGCATCATCTCCGGGCAGACCCCGGCGGTCCGCCGCGAGCAGTACGCCGCGGACATCACGTACGGGACGAACAACGAGTTCGGCTTCGACTACCTGCGCGACAACATGGCGTGGAGCACCGACGACCTGGTGCAGCGCGGCCACAACTACGCGATCGTCGACGAGGTCGACTCGATCCTCATCGACGAAGCGCGCACGCCGCTCATCATCTCGGGTCCTGCGTCGGGCGACGCGAACCGCTGGTACGGCGAGTTCTCCAAGGTCGTCCGCCGCCTGAACCCGGAGACCGACTACGAGGTCGACGAGAAGAAGCGCACCATCGGCGTGCTCGAGCCCGGCATCGCGAAGGTCGAGGACTACCTCGGCATCGACAACCTGTACGAGTCGCTCAACACGCCGCTCATCGGGTTCCTCAACAACGCGATCAAGGCCAAGGAGCTCTTCAAGCGCGACAAGGACTACGTCGTCCTCAACGGCGAGGTCATGATCGTCGACGAGCACACGGGTCGTATCCTCGCGGGCCGCCGCTACAACGAGGGCATGCACCAGGCCATCGAGGCCAAGGAGGGCGTGCAGATCAAGGCGGAGAACCAGACGCTCGCCACGATCACGCTCCAGAACTACTTCCGTCTGTACGACAAGATCTCGGGGATGACCGGTACGGCCGACACCGAGGCCGCCGAGTTCCAGGGCACGTACAAGCTGGGCGTCGTCCCCATCCCCACGAACCGCAAGATGCAGCGCGTGGACCAGCCGGACCTCGTCTACAAGAACGAGGAGGGCAAGTTCGACGCGGTCGTCGCGGACATCGTCGAGCGCCACGCCGAGGGGCAGCCGGTCCTGGTCGGCACCACGAGCGTCGAGAAGTCCGAGCTGCTCTCGTCCAAGCTTAAGAAGCAGGGCGTCCCGCACGAGGTCCTCAACGCCAAGCAGCACGAGCGCGAGGCCGCGATCGTCGCGCAGGCCGGCCGCAAGGGATCGGTCACGGTCGCGACCAACATGGCCGGTCGTGGGACGGACATCATGCTCGGTGGCAACGCCGAGTTCATGGCCGTCGCGGACCTCGCGGCCCGTGGGCTGGACGCCACGGAGAACCCCGAGGAGTACGAGGCCGCGTGGCCCGAGGCCGTCGAGCGCGCGAAGGCCGCGGTGGCCGCGGAGCACGACGAGGTCAAGGAGCTCGGCGGGCTGTACGTGCTCGGCACCGAGCGTCACGAGTCGCGTCGTATCGACAACCAGCTGCGTGGTCGTTCCGGCCGTCAGGGTGACCCGGGCGAGTCCCGGTTCTACCTGTCGATGCAGGACGACCTGATGCGTCTGTTCAACTCGAACCTCGCCGAGTCCATGATGAACCGCGCGGGCTTCCCGGACGACGTGCCTCTCGAGTCCAAGATCGTCACGCGCGGCATCGCGAGCGCGCAGGGTCAGGTCGAGGCGCGCAACTTCGAGATCCGCAAGAACGTCCTCAAGTACGACGACGTCCTCTCGCGTCAGCGCACCGTCATCTACGACGAGCGTCGCCGCGTCCTCGAGGGCGAGGACATGCAGGAGCAGATCCAGCACTTCATCACCGACGTCGTCACGGCGTACGTCGACGGCGCCACGTCCGAGGGCAACCCGGAGCACTGGGACCTCGAGGGCCTGTGGACGGCGCTGCGCGCGGTCTACCCGGTCTCGATCGAGGTGGACGAGGTCGTCGAGCAGGCGGGGGGAGCCACGCGTCTGACGCGTGAGCTGATCCTCGAGGAGATCCTGTCCGACGCACGCGTGGCCTACCAGGACCGTGAGGCGTCGCTCGGGAGCTCCAACATGCGTCAGCTCGAGCGCCGCGTGGTGCTCTCGGTGCTGGACCGCAAGTGGCGCGAGCACCTCTACGAGATGGACTACCTCAAGGAGGGCATCGGCCTGCGCGCCATGGCGCAGCGCGACCCGCTCGTCGAGTACCAGCGCGAGGGCTTCCAGCTCTTCCAGGCCATGACCGAGGCCATCAAGGAGGAGTCGGTCGGCTTCCTGTTCAACCTCGAGGTCAAGGTCGCCGAGCCCACCACGCCCGCGGTCAACCCGGTGTCGGCCGCTGCGGCCGCGCAGTCGGCGGCGGGCCAGGCGTTCGGCGGGACGGCCGGGGCTGCGGCCGCGGGTGCTGCCGTGGCGGCAGCCGCCGCCGCGAAGGCCGCGGCTGAGGCGCAGGCCGTGCAGGACGAGCCGGTCGCCGAGGAGGTCGTGGACGCGCCCGTCGAGGACGCTCCTGCGGCCCCCGAGGCCCCGGCACCGAAGGCCGAGCCCACGCTCATCGCCAAGGGCCTCGACGGTCCGGGCGAGCAGATCCCGCTGCAGTACTCGGCGCCGTCGGACGACGGCTCGGGCCAGGCCGTGGTCTCGGGCGACGGCTCGCGCCGCGCTCGCCGCGCCCTGCACGGCGAGGCGACCGCGGTCGAGGGTGACGGGCGCACGTTCCCCGGCACGCCCCGCAACGCCAAGTGCCCCTGCGGCTCGGGCAAGAAGTACAAGCTCTGCCACGGGTTGAACGAAGAGGAGTAGTCCTCGCCCGAGGAGCACTGCGAGCGGCGGTCAGCCGATCTCGAGGACCACGACGCGCCACACGCCGCGTCGTGCCTCGAGTCGGACGGCCGCCGCTCGCACTCTGTCCATGTCCTCCAGGACGATGGTGGCCTCGGCGGCCGTGTCGCCGAGCCGCAGAAGCCTGGCTCGACGGATCGCGACGGGACGGGAGGCCGCGACGCGGTCCGGCGCGCCCTGGGTGAGCTGCGCGCGGCGACCGATCGCGTCGAACACGTCGGGGGCGAGCCAGCGCTGGAGCTGTGCGACGGGGCGCTCGCCTCGCAGCACCTCGATCGCGGCACGGACGACCGAGCAGCAGATCGAGGTCGGGTCCGGCAGGTCCGCCTCTGGCGCGGTGACCACGGGTCGGCCGCTCTCCTCCAGGTCCTCGGAGTGCGGGAACTGGGGTGGGCCGCCGAACGTCAGAACCCGTACTGATCGGCGGCCGGCCCGCGGCAAGGTCGCGACGGGCTCGTGGCGGGGGACGGCGCCGGAGCGCAGGGTGCGGACGGTGGGGGGCTCCGTGGAGATCGACATGGTGCTCCTTCGGGTACGACAAGGGACCGGGCGCCCGTGCGAGCGCCCCTCGGCGAGACGTGGGACCGGCCGGGAGCCGGTCGTGAGGAAGTGCTGTGCCGGGGCGGTCGCCCCGGTCGAGGTCAGGGAGACCGGGGCGCGCTGAGGATCTGACCAGGCTTGATGAGGTCGGGATCGTCACCGATGACGTCTCGGTTGGCGTCGAACCACCGCTGACACTCGGTGGCGACCGATGCGTCAGAGGCGTTCGGGCCCAGGCTCCTGCTCGCGATCGACCACAGGGTGTCGCCGCGGAGCACGACGATCTCCACGACAGAGGGTGCGGGCGCGGCGGGATCCGACGTCATGGTCGAGGAAGGCGCTGCGGTCCGTGCTGGGGAGCCGAGCAGCGGACCGAGGGGAACGTGAGGGGGCTGCGGAGAACCAGTCGCGGCGACGTCAGGCCGCCCGGCCGGCGAGGTGTCCATGACCGTCGGGGCGTGGGGCGACTGTGCCGCGGCGTGGGGAGTCGTCGGCTCGGCGGACGACTCGGACGTCGGTGCAGCCGACCGGGAGGCGGACCCGGGGGGGACGAGCGCAGGACCAGAAGGACCCGGCTCGGGGGACGAGCCGTCGGCGTGGGCGTAGGGCTGGCCTCCTGCCGATGGCGGGGGACTGGACGAGGGCGTGGGCGCGACCTGGGCCGCGTCCCCGGGGAGGCCGTCGGTCGAGCCCACGGCAGGCTGGTGCGCTTCGTCGCCGACCGGGCTGTCCGTCCGCGCGGTGGGTTGCCATCCCAGGTCGACGACGGGTCCGTTCACGCTGAGCTCCGGTACAGACGGGGGCTCGGCGGCTTGCGCGGAGCCTGCTCCCAGGGCCAGCCCGGCACCGACCGAGAGCGAGACGCCGATGCTGGCCAGCCGGCGGACCGCTGCGGGCGCATGACGCAGCACGAGCCGCTCGCCCGCGTCCCATCGCCGCCCGCCGCTCCGGGCGATCACACAGGCGAGGGCCAGGGCAGAGGTTGTCGCGACCCACGCGGCGAGCGTCGCACCGACGGCGAGCACGAGAATCTCCAGGTACATCTCGACGTGAGAGTCCGGCAGTGACCGGAACATGCGGAGTCCCCGTCCCGCGAGGAGTGCTGCGGCGAGCCCGCCCGCGGTCGAGAGAGCGACGAGAGCCGCGAGCCGCGGCGCGCGTCGACCGTGCTCGCCGTCCTGTGCGTACCGAGACTGCTGCGTCATTGCTTCCCCCTGAAGACGGTGACTTCCGTGCGTGCACCCCTGATCATCGCGTTTGATCGCGTTTGATCTGGTTACATCAAACTGGATCCTTCTTGTCTTGTCCAGAGGGAGGCCGCACTGCGGACAGGTCTGGACGAAACCCCCCGGTTAGGCACTAGCGTGTCCGCGTGCGCTGGGACCTCTTGTTCGCCGATCTCGCGGCACAGCTCGATGCGGCGGAGGTCGCCGACGGGATGCAGGCCGTCGCCGAGCTCACCCGCGCAGAGCAGGCGACGATCCTGCTGACGGACCGGCTGCGTGCGGCCGTGGGCGGGCCGCTGGACCTTCACCTCGCCGACGGGCACCGTCTGGCTGCCGAGGTGCGCGACGTGGCTCCTGAGTGGGTCCTCCTGGCCGAGAGGTCGCGACAGCACGTCGTGCCGCTGACCGCGATCGCGTCGATCTCCGGCCTGACCCGCAACGCCCTGACGCCTGCCTCGCACGTGGAGGTGGGCAGGTCGCTCGGTGCGGTGCTGCGCGCACTCATGCGCGACCGTGCTCCGGTCCGCGTCCGGACCACGTCTGGTCAGCTGGACGGTCGGATCGCACGGGTCGGCAGGGACCACCTGGACATCGAAGAGCCGCGACACGACCAGGGGCCGGGCAGGACGGCCGGGTCGGGCCGAATCGTGCCGTTCTCCGCACTGGTGTGCGTGAGCGAGACCTAGGGGCCGGTGCAGGGGGATGCAGGGGCAGAAGGGTCGGGCAGTCGTGCCGGGCGGGTGCCGCACGCCTCGGGTAGGCGCGCTCCGTCGACGGACGGCCCCGACGGGTACGAGCGGCTCAGCCCTCGAAGTCCCCGGCGTCGATGCGCGTGCGCGTCTGCTGGTACATGCGCTGGATGTATCCCTCGAGCTCGGTGGCCTCGACTCGCCACTGCCCGCGCCCGCCGACCTGGATCGCCGGCAGGTCGCCGCTGCGGACCAGGGCGTACGCCTGTGCTGCGGAGATGTTGAGCTCCTCCGTCACGTCGGCGAGAGTGAGAAAACGCGGTGCCATGCCGACATTCTTCCACGGGGCACCGGATGGGCGGAGTTGTCCACAGCCACCCCGAGGCCACCTCCCGCCCCCACCTCCTAGCAGCCATGATGTGCACGAGCATGCTGCCCGGCCCTGCTCGAAAGGCGGGTCGCGGCGGCGCCCCGACCTGCAGCGTCCGACCTTGCCCCCGCCCTCGACCGACCCGACGAAACGGATCCTCATGACGAGCACGATCGACCGCCCGCCCACGCCGACCGTGGCACGGATACGCAGACCCACCTGGCGCGACCCGCGACTCGTGCTCGGGATCGTCCTCGTGGCCGGCTCCGTGGCGCTCGGGTCGTGGGCCGTGTCGACGGCAGGACGGACCGTCGCGGTCTATGCCGCGGCGGGGCCGCTCACCCCGGGCGAGCCGCTCGACCTGGGCGCGCTCCGGACCGTCGACGTCCGCCTCGGGGCGGGGGAGGACGCCTACTTCGTCGCGGGCGAGGCGGTGCCCGAGGGCCTCGTGGCGCTGCGCGTCGTCGGGGAGGGCGAGCTCGTCCCGCGAAGTGCGGTCGGTGACCCAGCCGACCTCGCGGTACGTCCCGTGGCCATCTCGGTCACCGGAGGGCTGTCGGACCGGGTCACGGACGGCGCGCTCGTGGACGTCTGGTTCGTCCCGGACGCGTCGAGCACGAGAGGGGCAGGAGCAGTCGGGGCGGACGAGTCCCCGGCCCCGGAACCGCCGCACGAGCTCGTGGGTCAGGTCGTCGTGGCGCAGGTCGCGGAGGCATCGGGCTCGCTCGTCACCGGTGGTGCGACGACGCTCCACGTGCTCGTCCCGACCGACTCGTTGCCCGAGGTCCTGGGGGCTCTCGCCGCAGAGGGCGAGATCGCCGTCGTGCCGGTCGCCGGGGGAGCGTCATGACGCACGAACCGACCGCGCCCCTGGCCTCCGTCCTGTGTGCCGTGCGCGGAGACAGCGAGACGGTCGTGGTGACAGCACTCACGAGGCCAGGATCAGGGGTCACGGTCGCGCGCCGCTGCGCCGACCTCACCGAGCTCCTGGCGGCGGCCGGCGCGGGAGCGGGGACGGCAGCGGTGATCTCGGCCGACCTGCCGGGCATCGACCGGGAGGCCGTGGCCCACCTGCACGAGCACGGGGTGCGCGTCGTGGCCCTCGCCGACGGACAGGGCTGGCTCGCCGACCGGTTGCGGGCGATCGGGATCGACGTGGTCCTCGACGAGGGCACGCCGACCTCGGTGCTCGTCGAGACGGTGCGGGACGAGGCGCGGGGCCGAGGGAGCGGCACAGGACCTGCCGACGGCCCGGGAGCGCCCCCGGCAGGTCGAGGCTCAGGTCTACCGGGAGGCGCACCCCCGGTGCCGGTCGAGTCGCGCCGGGGACGGGTGCTCGCCGTCTGGGGTCCCACGGGCGCACCCGGGCGGACCACGGTCGCGGTGCACCTCGCCGCGGAGCTGGCGGGACTGGGGCCCGAGCGCGGGACCGGCAGGGGTCGACGAGGACGCCGGAAGAAGGGCCGGTCGTCGGGCACGGGAAGCCCCCGGCCCCAGGACGTGCTCCTGGTCGACGCGGACACCTACGCCGGATCCGTGGCCCAGCATCTCGGGCTGCTCGACGAGTCGTCCGGGATCGCCGCGGCGGCACGCAGCGCGAGCCACGGCGCGCTCGACCTCGCCGGACTCGCCCACCTGGCCCCCGAGGTCGCACCGCACCTGCGCGTCCTCACCGGGATCGCCCGCGCCGCGCGCTGGCCCGAGCTCCCGGGGTCGTCGCTCGACGTCGTCTGGGAGCACGGCAGGGCTCTCGCGGACTGGACCGTGATCGACTGCGGGTTCGGGATCGAGCAGGACGAGCTCCTCACCTACGACACCCGAGCTCCCCAGCGCAACGGTGCGACGCTCAGCGCGCTCGCCGCAGCGGACGCCGTGCTCGTCGTGGGGGGATCAGATGCCATCGGGATCCAGCGGCTCGTGCGGGGACTCACCGAGCTCGCCGACTCGGGCGCAGGAGCAGGCGCGCACAGGATCGTCGTCGCGAACCGCGTCCGCGCCTCGGCGGCGGGGCCGCGCCCCGAGGCGGCCGTCCGCGACGCCCTCGGTCGGTACGGGGGAGTCGTGGACCTGCACGTGCTGCCCGACGACCGGGCCTCGCTCGACGCGGCGCTCCTCGCGGGGCGGACGCTCGCCGAGCTGGCGCCCGAGGCAGCGGTACGGCACGCGATCGTGGCCCTGGCGCAACGGGTGCGGACCGAGGTCGGAGCCGTGCCGGTGGCTCCCGCAGCGGGCGGATCACGCGAACGCGTCCCGGAACCGGCACACTGATCCCATGCGCATCTACGTTCCCGCCACCGTCGACGAGCTCGACGCCGTCACCGTGACCGGCGACGAGGCCGTGTGGTCGCTCGCTCCGCGAGCCGCTCACGCCGTCACGTCCGCCCTCTCCCGCGAGCTGCCCGACGAGGACGAGGAGGGCCTGGAGTTCGCCGCGGCCCTCGAGGCCGCCGACGACTCCCTCGCGCTCATCGCCGGCCGGGTCGGCGCCCCGCGTCAGCGTCTCGTCGTGACCGTCGACGTCCCCGACGAGATGGTCTCGCTGACCGAGCCCCGCGGCGGCGAGACCGCCGAAGACGTCGCGCCCAGCGCGGTCGAGGTGACCGCGACCATCCCCGAGGTGCGGATCGTGTGCGTCCACGTCGACGAGCCCGAGGCCGCGACCGACATCGCCGACGTCTTCGCAGCCGCCGACGAGGACCGCGACGAGGACCTCGACGCGGCCCTCGACCGCGTGAGCGAGCGCGACCTGCTCTGGTACGACTGGTCGGAGCTCAAGAGCGTGCCGCGCGAGAAGTAGTCGTGCCCAGAACAAGGTTGTGGTCGCTATCCCACGGATAGCGACCACAACCTCGTTCTCGGCAGGTAGGAGAAGCCCGTCAGCAGCTCACGACGGACCCGTCAGGACAGCCGGCCCAGGACGTCGTCGTGCAGCAGCCCGTTGGTCGCCACGGCGTTGCCGCCCCACGGTCCGGGCGCGCCGTCGAGCGACGTGAAGCTCCCGCCGGCCTCGGTCACGATGGGGACCAGGGCGGCCATGTCGTAGAGCTCGAGCTCGGGCTCGGCGGCCGCGTCCACGGCACCCTCCGCGACGAGCATGTAGGACCAGAAGTCGCCGTAGGCGCGCGTGCGCCACGTCTCGCGGGTCAGGTCGAGGAACGCGTCGAGCTTGCCGCGCTCCTCCCAGCCGGACAGCGACGAGTAGGACAGCGACGCGTCCTCGAGCCTGCTGACCTTGGACACGCTCAGGCGGCTCGCGGCCGCGAGCGAGCGCCCCGTCCACGCGCCCGTGCCCTTGGCGGCCCACCAGCGGCGGCCCAGCGCGGGCGCGGACACGAGCCCGACGACGACCTCGTCGCCGTCGGCCAGCGCGATGAGCGTGGCCCACACGGGGACGCCGCGGACGAAGTTCTTGGTCCCGTCGATCGGGTCGACGATCCAGCGCCGCGCGCCGTGCCCGGACTCGCCGAACTCCTCGCCGACGATCGCGTCACGGCCGCGAGCCCGCGAGAGGTGGCTGCGGATGATCTCCTCGGCCGTGCGGTCCGCGTCGCTCACCGGGGTGTTGTCCGGCTTGGACTCCACGGTCAGGTCGAGGGCCTTGAAGCGGGACATGGTGTGGGAGTCGACCTGGTCGGCGATCACGTGAGCCAGGCGCAGGTCGTCGTCGTAGGTCGGCATGGCTCACACCGTACCGGTGCGCGCGGCCAGCAGACGGCGGAACGACTCGACACGCGCCGTGCGCGCCGCCTTCTCCTCCTCGGGCGAGGCCTCGAGCCAGTCGTCGAGCGCGCAGTCGGGCGCGCCGTCGAGGTGCGTGCAGCCGCGCGGACAGTCCTCGGCGACCACGTCGAGGTCGTCGAACGCCTTGAGGAGGTTCTCGACGTCGACGTGCGCGAGCCCGAACGAGCGCACGCCGGGCGTGTCGATGACCCACCCGGCGGGGTTGCCGTCGGCGTCGGGCAGGCGCAGCGCGACCGCCGACGTCGAGGTGTGCCGGCCGCGGCCCGTCACGTCGTTGACGACGCCCGTGGCGCGGTAGGCGTCCGGGACGAGCGCGTTGACGAGCGTCGACTTGCCGACCCCGGAGTGGCCCACGAGCACCGACGTGCGGCCCTCGAGCTCGGCCCGCACGGCCTCGAGCGGCTCGATCCGCCACGCGTCCTCGGCCGTGTCCGAGCTGTTGTGGCCCGGCTCGTCGCCGTGGCCGCTGCGCCCCTCCTGCTCGAACCCGTCGGCGGTCCCGTCGTCGTGCACCCGTCGCGTCACCACGACCTTGACCCCGATGGGCTCGTAGAGCTCGCGCAGGGGCGTCGCGTCCGCGAGGTCCGCCTTGGTGAGGCACAGCAGGACGTCCATGCCCGCGTCGTACGCGGCCACGACGCAGCGGTCGATCATGCGCGTGCGGGGCTCGGGCTGGGCCAGGGCCGTGACGATCACGAGCTGGTCCGCGTTCGCCACGATGATGCGCTCGTACGGGTCGGTGTCGTCGGCCGTGCGGCGCAGCGTCGAGGTGCGTTCCTGGATGCGCACGATCCGCGCGAGCGTCCCGTCCTCGCCCGTGGTGTCCCCGACGATGTCCACGCGGTCGCCGCACACCACGCGGTTGCGGGTCAGCTCGCGGGCCTTCATCGCGAGGATCGTGCGCTCGTCGGGGGTGTTCTCGTCGAGCAGGAGCGTGTAGCGCCCGCGGTCGACGCCCGTGACGAGCCCGGTCTCGGCGTCCTCGTGCTGGGGACGCTGCTTGGTCCGCGGGCGCGAGTTCTTGTTGCTCGCCCGGTCGCGGAAGTCGGACTCGTCGCGGACGCGCCGCGCCATCAGCTCGCCGATCCCTCGGCGGTCAGCATGCGGCCCCACATGTCCGTGAAGCCGGGGAGGGTCTTGGCGGTCGTGCCGACGTTCTCCACGAGCACGCCCGGGACGCGCAGCCCGATCAGAGCCGCCGAGGTCGCCATGCGGTGGTCGTGGTACGTCCGGAACGTGGTGCCGTGCAGCGGGCGCGGGGTGATGACGAGGCCGTCGTGCGTCTGCTCGGCCTGACCGCCGAGGCGCGTGATCTCGGTCGCGAGCGCGGCCAGGCGGTCGGTCTCGTGCCCGCGCAGGTGCGCGATGCCGCGCAGCCTGCTGGGGGAGTCGGCCAGCGCGGCGAGGGCCGCGATGGTGGGGGCGAGCTCGCCGGCCTCGTGCAGGTCGATGTCGATCCCGCGGATCTCACCGGTCCCGGTCACGACCATGACGCCGTCGACCAGCTCTGCCTGGCCGCCCATCGCCGTGAGGAGCTCGGCCATCATGGCGCCCGGCTGGGTCGTGACCGTGGGCCAGCCCGGCACGCGCACCGTGCCGCCGACCACGAGGGCCGCGGCGAGGAAGGGGCCGGCGTTCGAGAGGTCGGGCTCGACGTAGACGTCGCGCGCCGCGATGGGGCCGGGCGACACGGTCCAGGTCAGGGGGCGCGAGTCGTCGACGTGCACGCCGACCTCGCGCAGGACCTCGACGGTCATGTCGATGTGGGGCACGCTCGGGAGCGTGGGCCCGACGTGGCGCAGCGTGAGGCCCTGGTCGAACCGGGCCGCGGCGAGCAGCAGACCCGAGACGAACTGGCTCGACCCCGACGCGTCGACGTCGACCGTGCCGCCGCGCACCGCGCCGTGCCCCGTGATGGTGAAGGGCAGGGTGTCCTGGCCCTCGACGGGCACGCCCAGGTCGCGCAGCGCGTCGAGCACGGGGCCCATGGGCCGCACGCGGGCACCCTCGTCGCCGTCGAACCGCACGGTGCCGTCGGCCAGGGCCGCGACCGCGGGCACGAAGCGCATGACCGTGCCCGCGAGCCCGCAGTCGATCTGGGCGGGGCCGCGCAGGTCGCCGGGAGTCACGTGCAGCTCGCTGGGGACGTCGCCCTCGGTGATGCCCACGCCCAGGTCGCGCAGCGCGGCGGCCATGAGGTCGGTGTCGCGGCTGCGCAGCGCGCCGCGCAGGACGCCGGGCCCGTCGGCCAGGGCCGCGAGGACCAGGAGGCGGTTCGTGAGCGACTTGGACCCGGGGACCGCGACGGTCGCGTCGAGCGGACCGCCGGCGGTCGCGCCGGTCCGGCTGGGCGCGGGCCATGCGGCCGGGTCGAGGGCGGTCTCGTCGGAGCGGGCGGCAGGAAGGTCGCTGGTCACATGCCCCAGGTTATTGCACGGGGTGCGGGGAGCGGGCTTCGGTCCGGAGCGCGGCGGGAGCCCGACGGCGCGGCGCGCGTGCGCTGCACGCTCACCCGCGGTGGACGCGCACCCGCCCGACGGCGTCGCTCGCCCGCGCGCCCAGGTCACCGTGCAGCGGGGCACGCCGCGGCCCCGCCGCACGGTGCGTGCGCCCGGGAACCGTGGCGTCGGCGGCCGAGCAGGACGACCGGCCTGCCGGCACGCCGAGGTCAGGAGGAGACGGCGCCCTTGACGGAGTCGACGGCCGACCGGGTCGCCGAGCTCGCAGCGCGACGGGCCTTCCGCGAGGCCTTCGCGGCGCTGTCCGTCACGGTGTGCGCGGCCTTCTCGGCCGTGGACCCGATCGTGTGCTTGGCGGTGTCTACCTGGTGCTTGGCGGTCTTGGCCAGCGCGAGGTCCTTGCGCGCGCGGTCCACGCGCCAGCGGACGCCCGGCCGGCCCTCGTAGTCGGCACCGGCGATGAGCGCGGCGCCGATCGCCCCGACGTTCGCGACGAACTTGCGGGTGCGCACGTCCCGGGGCACGTCGCTCGGGGTGAAGGGCTGGTTGACGACCGCGAGCGGCACGCTGAGCGCGGCGAGCGTGAGCGCGGCCGTGCGCGGAGCCTTGCCGAACGCGAGGAACAGCCCGGCGACCGCGGTCGTGGCGCCGTGCACGCGGACCAGGGCCGCGACCTGCTTCTCGCTGAGGGGGTCCTCGACGCCGAGCTGCTGCCCGACCAGGCTCACGCCGCGGCGTGCGGCGCGCACGTGCTCGGCGGGCTTGAGGGCGGCCTGCACGCCGTCGTAGATGAACCAGGAGGCCAGCATGGGCCTCGCGACGTGACGCAGCAGCATCGGTGGATCTCCTTCGTCGAACGGTGGCCGCGGGCAGCGACCGGGTCCGGGGTGCCGGGGACGCCCTCGGTGCGTCCAGCCTGTCCCATCGCTGCTCAGCATGCCACCGGGCGTGCGCCCTCGGGGCGACGCGCGCCGGGGGAGCGGGGTGATCGAGGGCCAGGCGCCGGTCAGCGCCCTGGGCGAGCGCCGCCGTCGGGCACGACGCTCCAGGGCCGCGCACGGCGAGGGCGGAGCCGGGACGAGCCCGGCTCCGCCCTCGGTGCGTCGGGTCAGAGAGCCCCGCCGGCCGCCTCGGGGGCGTCGGCGGACTCGCCACCGTCGCCGATGGTCTCGCGTGCGACGTAGTTCTCGAGGTCGAACAGGTTCTCGCCCGCACGACGTGCGACCGTCAGGAGCGTCGTGGCGGAGGCCACCTCCTCGACCTGCTCCTTGAGGAACCACAGCAGGAACTGCTCGCCCAGGGCGTCGCCCTCCTCGCGGGCCGCGCGGAAGATGGCCTCGATCTGGTCGGTGACCTGCTTCTCCTGGTCGAGGGCGAGCTGGAGCGGTTCGAGGACCGAGTCGAAGTCGTTGCGGACCGCGCCCGTGCCGGGGATCGTGATGTCGAGGTCACGGTCCAGGTGGTACTGGACGATCATCATGGCGTGGTTGCGCTCCTCGACCGCCTGGCGGTAGAAGTGCGCCGCGAGCTGCGGGAGGTCGTGGGAGTCGAACCACACCGCGATGGCGATGTACTGCTGGTGGGCGTCGAGCTCGTGGCCGACCTGCTCGCGCAGGAGGGTGCGGAACCGGGAGTCGGGAGTCGTGGTCGTCATGCGCCTCACGCTAGCGAGGATCGTCGTGGAGCACACCCGATGGTTGCCTGTCCTCACCGAGCGCAGCCTTGCCTGTGCCGCACGGCCCGCCGCGGGCCGTGGGAATGTCGGCAGCGGCCGGACGGTTGTGCTGAGCGTGACATGTGTACTGGAAGCGGAAGCCGACAAGAGCGCCACCGCTGCACCGAGCCTGGAGGTCGTGCCGTTCGGCGCGATCGCCCCTTCAGCGCTCTCGGCGGACGCCCGACCATCTGGGGGACTAGGCTCGTTGTCGATGACGGATCAGATCAGCAGCAGCGCAGGCGACCTCGCGGGAGCCGACGACGCCGAGGACACCAACCGGGCTCCGGCCACGGAGAGTGACGCGGCTCGTTCGGCGCGCTTCGAGCAGGACGCCCTGGTGTACCTCGACCAGCTCTACTCGGCGGCGCTGCGCCTGACGCGCAACCCGACCGACGCGGAGGACCTGGTCCAGGAGACCTTCACCAAGGCGTTCGCGGCGTTCCACCAGTACCGTCCTGACACCAACCTCAAGGCCTGGCTCTACCGCATCCTCACGAACACGTTCATCAACAACTACCGCAAGAAGCAGCGCGAGCCGCTGCAGTCCGCGGCAGAGGACGTCGAGGACTGGCAGATCCACCGCGCGGCGTCCCACACGTCGCAGGGGTTGCGCTCGGCCGAGGCCGAGGCGCTCGACAGGCTCCCGGACTCCGACGTGAAGAAGGCGCTCCAGGAGCTGCCGGAGGACCGTCGTATGGCCGTGTACTACGCGGACGTCGAGGGTTTCCCGTACAAGGAGATCGCCGAGATCATGGGCACGCCGATCGGGACCGTGATGTCGCGGCTCCACCGTGGTCGGCACCAGCTGCGTGATCTGCTGAGCGACTACGCAAAGGACCGAGGACTGGTGGGGGCCAAGACCCCCGGAGGTGAGTCGTGAGCAAGCAGAACGTGAGCACGGAGGCGGAGGAACCCGTCATCGTGCCGATCCCTCACTCGACCGAGGGCGAGACGGAGTGCGAGCACGCGCTCAAGCACCTGTACGAGTACCTCGACTCGGAGATGACCTCCGACGACGAGGTCCGCATGCGCGCGCACGTCGCGCACTGCTCGCCGTGCCTGGCCGAGCTGAGCGCGGAGGAGCTGGTCAAGCAGCTCGTGCGCCGCTCGTGCCACGAGCAGGCGCCGGCGGAGCTGCGGCTGCGCATCCAGGCGCAGTTCACGGTCCTGCGGACCACCACGGTGATCGAGACCTTCTGACGCCTGCGCGCTCGCGGGCGTGACGCCGTCGGGCAGGGGTCCGCTTCCCGCAGCGGGCCTCTCACCGCGGCCGGCGGTCCCCGCTGGGCGAGAAGAACCGAGAACGACGAAAGGGCCTGTCCTCACCGCAGTGAGGACAGGCCCTTCGTCGCACTCGCCCTCAGGCGCGTGATCGCGGCCCTGGCGGGCTCGTGATCAGGCGTTGGGGCGCTTGCCGTGGTTCGCTGCGCTGCCCTTACGGCTGCGACGCTTGCGTCCGCGCTTGCTCATGATTGCTCCTCACGCCGGATTCTGTCTGCTCAATGTTCCCACATCCAGGGCTTGTCCTGGTCCAAGACGCGATATATCGTGTGGAGAGAGACGCGATACATCGCGTCATCCACCACGAGCGGGACACCGCAGGGGCGCGAGGAGAGACATGGCTACCGAGAGCTGGACAGTGACGGGTCCCCAGACCATCGACGTCGGGCCCGTGGAACGCCTCGACGCGAACCTGCTGAACGGGCGCATCGACGTCGTGGTGCACGACGAGCCCGGTGTCCGCGTCGAGATCCACTCGATCGAGGGCCGCCCGCTCGAGGTGCGCCTCGACGGTGACCGCCTCCGGGTCGGGTACTCGCCCACGGGCGGCTTCCAGGGCTTCCTCGACTCGTTCCGCAACTACCGCGGCAAGGACCGTGCGGACGTCTACGTGGGGGTCCCGGCCCACGTCGCGGTCAAGCTCGCGACCGTGCGCGGCGACGGCCTCGTCGCCGGGACGCACGCCAAGGTCTCGGTCGCGACCGTGGGCGGGTCCGTCATGACGACCCAGACCACGGGCGCCGTGCGCGTCGACACCGTCTCGGGCGAGGTCACGGTGCGCGACCACGTGGGCACGCTCGTCATGGACTCGGTCTCGGGAGACCTCACGGCCTCGGGTTCGCTGAGCGACGTCAAGCTCAACACCGTGTCCGGGAACGTCACGCTCGACTCGAGCAGCACGCCCGACTCCATGAACGTCAACGCCGTCTCGGCCGACGTCCTGGTCCGGGTCCCCGAGCCCGACGCGCTCGACTACGCGCTGCGCTGCGTGAGCGGCCGGCTCGTGGTCGACGGCGTCGAGCACCGGGGCACTCCCGGTGGTGCCTACCGCCAGGGCGGCCCGGCCGCGGCCCCCGGCAAGAGGCTCCAGGTCAACTCGGTCTCGGGGAACGTCACGGTCCTGCGGGGCGAGGCTGAGCGGCCGGGAGCATGGGGAGCGCCCGACGACGCCCCGACCGACGCGTACCCCGGCTACGGCGCCCCGTGGGGCACCGCAGGCGTGCAGGCGCCCTGGACGACCGACGGGCCTGCGGACGGACCGGCGGACCGCTGATGGCCTCCGTCTTCGCCCACGGAGAGCTCCGGCTCTACCTCCTCGCGCTGCTCGAGTCCGGACCCAAGCACGGGTACGAGCTCATGACCGAGCTCTCCGACCGGTTCGGCGGCACGTACCGGCCGAGCGCGGGCACCATCTACCCGCGCCTCGCGCGGCTCGAGGAGGAGGGGCTCGTGCGTCGCAGCGACGAGGCCCGCAAGTCCACCTACGAGCTCACGCCCGCGGGTCGGGCCGAGGTCATGGCCCGCCGGGCCGACGTCGCGGCGCTCGAGGACGGGATCGCGCAGACCGTCCGGACCCGGGCACAGGCGCTGCGCACCGACATCGAGGGCTCGATGCAGGGCCTGCGCGCCGAGCTCGCGGCCGCGGCCCAGGAGGCACGGGTACGCCCACGTCCCGCGGCGTCCCCGGACCCCCGGCGCGGCGAGTCCTACGCGCGCCGCGTCGAGGCGGAGGCTCTCGTCCAACGCTTCCGCGACGACGTGCGCGCGGACCTGAGGCAGGCCGACGCGAGCAGCGCCGTGACCGAGCTGACGCTCGAGACGCTGCGCACCGTGCTCGACTCCGCGCGCAGGGCCGTGCGGGGGACGCTGCGATGACGGGCCACGACGGGCAGCCGCCCCCGGACCCGCGTCCCGACGGCAGGCGAGAGGACCAGCAGCACCTGGACGACCAGCTCCACCAGCACGACCAGCAGCACGACGACCGGCACGACACGCAGACGCAGAAGGAGAACGACATGGGCACCGAGTCCTGGGTCATCGCAGCACCGCAGCAGATCGAGGTCGGCGAGGTGACCTCGCTCGTCGTGGGCCTCACGAACGGCGCGATCGAGGTCGTGAGCGACCCGGCGCGCGAGTCAGGCGCGAGCATCGACGTCACCGAGGTGGGCCCGCGCCCGCTGCACGTCACGTCGCACGCGGGCGAGCTCCGCGTCGCCTACGACTTCGCCGGGGTCGAGGGGGTCGTGGACCGCGTCCGCGGCCTCAAGGACAAGGACACCGCTACCGTCCGCGTCGTGCTCCCCGCGCACCTGCCCGTGAAGATCGCCACGGCGCGCGCGGCGGTCGCCGTGACCGGTACCCGGGCCGACGTCTCCGTCACCACGGCAGACGGCGCCGTGACCGTCGACGACACCGTCGGCGTGCTCGCGGTGAAGTCCGCCGCCGGTCGGGTCGCCGCGACCGCGCACGAGGGGGACGTCCGGGTCAGCACGGCCTCGGGCCGCGTCGAGGTCGGCGGACGGCTCGGTCGGGTCACGGTCAGCACGGTCACGGGCGACGTGGTCGTCGAGGCGCGCGAGACCACGCCGCTCGTGACGGCCAAGACCGTCTCGGGAGACGTGACGCTGCGCCTGGGGCAGGGTGCGGGGGTCAACCTCAAGGCGCGCGCCGTCACGGGCAAGGTCGTGCTCGACGGGGCCCCGCTCCCCAGCACGCAGTCGCGGACCACGTCGGTCGACCACTCGGACGGTACGAGCGGCGCCTACGTCTCCGCGAGCTCGGTCTCGGGGAACCTCACGGTCTCGCGCGCCTGAGGTCCCACGTCCTGGGGCTCCTGCCCCCGCCGTGCGACGGACAGCGGCTCGTGCCCCGAGGAGGGGGACGAGCCGCTGCAGTCTTCGCCGGCTCCGACGTGAGCCGGACCGTCCGCCCCGGTCCGGTCACCGTGGCCGCGCTGTGCGGTGGCCCCGGCCGGCGGGGAGGTCACCCTCGGCGGACGGCGGGCGAGACGCCCGCCCGGCCTACGCGACGTCGTCGGGCAGGCCCAACCAGGCGTGCCAGCCGGTGTGGAGGACGAGCCAGGCCATGAGCCCGTAGCCCGCCTGTCCCGGGTACCCGCCCACGCCCGTCGCGAGGTCCGCGAGCCACTGCTCGTGCGTCACGAGCGGCGTGAAGGTGTCGACGTACGGGACCCGTCGCCGGTTCGCGACGTCCGCGAACGCCCCCGAGAGCTCCGCGAGGCGGTCGTTGTCCTCGGGTCGGCCCGGCGGGGGACCCACCACGAACACGGGGAGACGACGCTGCTCGGCCACGTCGAGCACGTTCGCGAGGTTGAGCCGCGACCTGGCCACCGACAGACCGGCGTCCAGGTCGTGCCGTCCGAGCGCGATGACGAGACGGTTGTCGGACTCGGGGTCCGGGTGGAAGCGCTTGGTCGACTCGAGGTCCCAGCGCTGGCTCATCGCCGTGGTCGTCTCGCCAGGGATCGCGAGCGGGAAGGCCATCGCCGTCCCGGGGAAACGGGAACGGGCGACGACGCGCCCGACCCAGCCGAGGCCCTTGGCGTCGCCGACGCCCGCGATCAGCTCGTCGCCGACCACGCAGATCCGTACTTCAGGTTCTCCCACGGTGATGTGCTCCTCGTTCGCTCGCACACCATTGTCTGTCACGACCGGGGTCCCGTGCGGGACGTCAGGCCGGACGGACGACAACTGGTGCCGGAGGCGACCATGAGGGCGGCCGCCGCCGGCACCTGCCGGGCTCCACCGGCTCAGAGCAGCGTGGCGCCCCACGTCGTCTCGTGCGACGCACCCGGGGCGAGGCGCACCAGGCGATCGCCCGAGCGGAACGCGTCCGCGATGCAGCTCATGGGCTCGGCCGCGACGCCCGTGCGGCGGTACGCCGTGGCCGACACGTGGTCGCCCGTGCAGACCTGCCACGTGTCCATCGAGGAGTCCATCCAGACCGCGGCCGTCCGGCCGTCGGGTGCGCCGAGCCGCATCCACGACAGGCCGTCCTCGTCGCGCAGCACGTCGACGTAGGCGTCGTCGAGGTCGATCCCGGCCAGCAGCCGCGGCTCGCGCAGGTCGAAGTCGCCGGCCGCGGGCTCGGTACCCGTGGGCAGGAGCCGCTCGTCCGTGGTGACCCGGGTGCTCGCGTCGAGGCGCAGCGTGCACTCGTCGACCGACGCGTCACCGGGCGAGAGCCACGGGTGGAACCCGACGCCGTAGGGGGCGTCGGTGCCGCCCACGTTCGTCGCACGGGTCGTGACGCGCAGGCCGGCGTCGGTCAGCGCGTAGGTCACGCGTGCGACGAGGTCGAACGGGTAGCCGGGGGTCGGGACGAGGTGCAGCTCGAGCGTCACGGCCGACGCGGACTGCTCGACGACGTCCCAGCGCTCCCAGCACACCAGGCCGTGGATCGCCGTGTTCCGCGGTACCTCGGTGATCGGGAGCTGGAGCGCGGCGCCGTCGAACTCGTACTGCCCGTCACGGAGCCGGTTGGGCCAGGGGAGCAGCACCGCTCCGTGGGACGCGGGGGCGAGCTCGGTCTCCGAGAAGGGGGTGAAGACGTCGCGCCCCCCGACCGTGTACTCGCGGATCGCCGCGCCGACCTCCGTGACGGTGACGTGGTGGTCCCCGTGCTCGATACGGATCTGGGCGCCCGAGGGTGGTTTGATGTTCACGATCACATACGTTACTGGGTGCGGAACACCGCGCGAGCAGCCACAGTAGAACCCGGTCGTGCTGCCCGCAGGGGCAGCAGGCCGAGCGACGCACCGTCCCCGGCCCCCGGGCGACGGGAGCACCACCGCAGGACGAGGAGGAACACATGGAACGAGGAGTGCTCGGACGCACAGGAAGGCTGGTCTCGGTCGTCGGGCTCGGCACCTGGCAGCTCGGCGCGGACTGGGGAGAGGTCAGCGAGGACGACGCGCGCGCCGTCCTCGACGCCTCGGCCGAGTCGGGCGTGACCTTCTTCGACACCGCCGACGTCTACGGAGACGGCCGCAGCGAGGAGATCATCGGCTCCTACCTGGCGGACAACCCCGGCGCGGGGATCACGGTCGCGACCAAGATGGGCCGTCGGGCACCGCAGGTGCCCGAGAGCTACACGCTCGCGAACTTCCGCGAGTGGACCGACCGGTCGCGACGGAACCTGCGGACGGACCGGCTCGACCTCGTCCAGCTCCACTGCCCGCCCTCCTCGGTCGTCGACGACGACCAGGTCTACGACGCGCTCGACACGCTCGTGGCCGAGGGCGCGATCGCGGCCTACGGCGTGAGCGTCGAGACCGTCGACGAGGCGCTCGCGGCGATCGCCCGGCCGGGGACCGCGACCGTGCAGATCATCCTCAACCCGTTCCGGCTCAAGCCGCTCGACGAGGTGCTCCCCGCGGCCTCCGACGCGGGCGTCGGGATCATCGCCCGCGTCCCGCTCGCCTCGGGCCTGCTGACCGGCAAGTACACGCGCGAGACGACGTTCGCGGAGAACGACCACCGGAGCTTCAACCGGGACGGCTCGGCGTTCGACGTCGGCGAGACCTTCTCCGGGGTCGACTTCGAGACCGGGGTCACGGCTGCGGGGGAGTTCACCGCGCTCGTGCACGACGTCCTCGGCCCCGACGTCAGCCCCGCGCAGGCAGCGATCGCCTGGATCTGGCAGCAGCCAGGTGTCTCGACCGTGATCCCCGGCGCGCGCAACGTGCAACAGGCCAGGGCCAACGCGGCGGCCGGGTCGGCCGAGGTCCTCGGCCCGCTCTTCACGTCCGGTATCCGCGAGATCTACGACCGGTACCTGCGCGAGTCGATCCACGCGCGCTGGTAGGTCCTGTATGACGAAGGCCGCCTCCCCGTCGGGGGAGGCGGCCTTGGTCATTCCGGCTCAGCGAGAGCGTCCGGTCAGCGGGCGAAGGCCTGCTCGAGGAGGACGGCCTGCTGGGCCTGGTGCTTCTTCGCGGTACCCGCAGCGGTGGACGCCGAGGCGGGGCGCGAGACGACACGCACGCGCGGCAGGTCCTCCGGCAGGTTCACGTGGATGAACGACCACGCGCCCTGGTTCTCCGGCTCGTCCTGGACCCACACGACGTCGGCCCCTGCGTACTTGGAGAGCTCCGTGCGGATGCCGTCCACGTCGAGCGGGTAGAGCTGCTCGAGGCGCACGATCGCCGTCTTGTCGTCACCACGCCTGGTCCGCTCGGCGAGCAGGTCGTAGTAGACGCGACCCGTGCAGAGCAGGACCCGGTCCACGTTCGCCGGGTTCACCGAGGCGTCCCCGATGACGGGCTCGAACGTGCCCGTCGTGAAGTCCTCGACCGCCGAGGCCGCTGCCTTGAGGCGCAGCAGCTGCTTGGGCGTGAAGACCACGAGCGGGCGGCGCGGGCGGGCGTACGCCTGCTGACGCAGCAGGTGGAAGTACGACGCGGGCGTGGAGGGCTGGGCGACCGTGAGGTTGTTCTCGGCGCACAGCTGGAGGAAGCGCTCGATCCGGGCCGACGAGTGGTCCGGTCCCTGTCCCTCGTAGCCGTGCGGCAGGAGCATGACGACCGAGGAGTTCTGGCCCCACTTCTGCTCGGCCGAGGAGATGAACTCGTCGATGACGGTCTGAGCGCCGTTGACGAAGTCGCCGAACTGGGCCTCCCACAGCACCAGGGCGTCGGGACGCTCGACCGAGTAGCCGTACTCGAAACCGAGGGCCGCGTACTCGCTGAGCGAGGAGTCGTAGACCCAGAACTTCGCCTGGTCCGCCGACAGGTACAGCAGCGGGGTCCACTCGGCGCCGGTCTCGCGGTCGTGCAGCACCGCGTGACGCTGCACGAACGTGCCACGACGCGAGTCCTGCCCGGCCAGGCGCACCGGGGTGCCCTCGACCAGGAGCGAGCCGAACGCGAGCAGCTCGCCGTAGCCCCAGTCGATGCCGCCGTTCGCGGACATCTGGTGGCGCTTCTCGAGCAGCTGCGCGAGCTTGGGGTGGACCGTGAAGCCCTCGGGCGGCGCCACGTGGACCTGGCCGACACGCTCGATGACCGACTGGTCGATCGCGGTCTTCCAACCGACCATGGTGCCGGCGTCCTCGCGCTGGGACTCGGGACGCTCGAGGCCCGCGACGGGCTCCGAGGACGGCGACGGGGTGAAGCCGCCCTCCTTGGTCTCGGTGAACACGCGCTCGAGCTGGGCCTGGTAGTCCTGGAGGACGTGCTCCGCCTCTTCGAGCGTGATGTCGCCGCGAGCGACCAGGTTCTCGGTGTAGAGCTTGCGGACCGAGCGCTTGGCCTCGATGAGGTTGTACATGAGCGGCTGCGTCATCGAGGGGTCGTCGCCCTCGTTGTGACCGCGGCGGCGGTAGCAGATCATGTCGATGATCACGTCGCGGTCGAACTGCTCGCGGAACGCGAAGGCGAGCTCCGCGACGCGCACGCAGGCCTCGGGGTCGTCACCGTTCACGTGGAAGATCGGGACCTGGTAGCCCTTGGCGACGTCCGTCGAGTACAGCGTGGAGCGCGACGAGGACGGGCCCGTGGTGAAGCCGACCTGGTTGTTGATGATCACGTGGATGGTGCCACCGGTGCGGTAGCCGCGCAGCTGTGCGAGGTTCAGGACCTCGGGGACCACGCCCTGGCCCGCGAAGGCCGCGTCGCCGTGGATGAGGATCGGCAGCACGGAGAAGCCGTCGCCACCCAGGTCGATGCGGTCCTGCTTGGCGCGCACGATGCCCTCGAGCACCGGGTCGACCGCCTCGAGGTGCGAGGGGTTCGCCGCGAGGTAGACGCGCGTCTGCGCACCCGACTCGGCCGAGAACGTGCCCTCGGTGCCGAGGTGGTACTTGACGTCACCCGAGCCCTGGACGCTCTTGGGGTCCTGGTTGCCCTCGAACTCCGCGAAGATCTGCGCGTAGCTCTTGCCGGCGATGTTCGCCAGGACGTTGAGGCGACCGCGGTGGGCCATGCCGATGCAGACCTCGTCCAGGCCGCCGTCGGCAGCCTTGGACAGGACGGCGTCGAGCAGCGGGATGACGGACTCGCCGCCCTCGAGCGAGAAGCGCTTCTGGCCGACGAACTTGGTCTGCAGGAACGTCTCGAACGCCTCTGCCGAGTTCAGGCGGCGCAGGATGCGCAGCTGGTCCTCGCGCGGCGTGCGGGCGTAGCCCGACTCGAGGCGCTCCTGGAGCCAACGGCGCTGGGCGCGGTCGGCCAGGTGCATGTACTCGATGCCGATCGAGCGGCAGTAGGAGTCGCGCAGCAGGCCGAGGATGTCGCGCAGCGTGGACTTCGTCTTGCCGCCGAACCCGCCGGTCGGGAAGGTGCGGTCCAGGTCCCACAGCGTGAGGTCGTGCGTCTGCACGTCCAGGTCGGGGTGCTTGCGCTGACGGTAGGCGAGCGGGTCGGTGTCGGCCATGAGGTGGCCGCGCGAGCGGAACGAGTGGATGAGCTCGGCGATCTTGGCGGGCTTGGCCGCCTCGATCTCGGCGTCCGTCGTGTTGTCGCGGGTCCAGCGGACCGGCTCGTAGGGGATCCGCAGGGCGGCGAAGACGCGGTCGTAGAACCCGTCCTCACCGATCAGCTTGGTCCCGAGGATGCGCAGGAACTCACCGGACTGCGCGCCCTGGATGATGCGGTGGTCGTAGGTCGAGGTGATCGTCAGGACCTTCGAGACGCCCAGGCGGGCGAGCTGCTCGACCGAGGCGCCCGCGAACTCCGCGGGGTAGTCCATGGCGCCGACGCCGATGATGGTGCCCTGACCCTGCATGAGGCGGGGGACCGAGTGCACGGTCCCGATCCCGCCCGGGTTGGTCAGCGAGATCGTGGTGCCCGCGAAGTCGTCGACCGTGAGCTTGTTGCCGCGGGCCCGGCGCACGAGGTCCTCGTAGGCGGCCCAGAACTGCGCGAAGTCCATCTGCTCGGCGCTCTTGACGCTCGGCACGAGGAGCTGGCGGGTGCCGTCCGGCTTGGCGAGGTCGATCGCGAGACCGAAGTTGACGTGCGCGGGGTTCTTGACCGCCGGCTTGCCGTCGATCTGCGTGTAGCTCGCGTTCATCGCGGGCATCTCGGTCAGCGCCTCGACGAGCGCGAAGCCGATCAGGTGCGTGAACGAGATCTTGCCGCCGCGCCCGCGGGCGAGGTGGTTGTTGATGACGATGCGGTTGTCGACCATGAGCTTGGCCGGCACGGCGCGCACCGAGGTCGCCGTGGGGACCTCGAGGCTGGCTTCCATGTTGACCACGACGCGGGCGGCCGGGCCGCGCAGCTTCTGCACGTCGTCGCCGGTCTCCGGCGAGTCGGAGCGGGACGGCGCGGTGGCGACCGCTGCGTACGGTGCGGTCGCAGGCTGTGCCGTGGCGACCGGGCGCGTGGCCTTGATCGCGGCGATCGCCGCGTTGACGGTCGGGTCCGCGGGGACGACGGGCGACCTGCGTCGCTGTGCCGACTCACCGGCGGCGGAGCCGTCGGTCGCGGGGGTCGGGATCGCTGCGGCGACCGGCGGCGCTGCCGGGGCCTTCGCGGGGATCTGGACGGCGGGAGCCGGGCCGTCGGCGGCGGGAGCCGGCGCACCGTTCACGGGAGCGGGGCTCCCGTTCGCCTCGGGCGACTTCTCCCCGGGACGGTAGTCCGCGAAGAAGTCCCACCACGCGGGGTCGACCGCGTTCTTGTCCTGGAGGTATTGCTCGTACAGCTCGTCGACAAGCCATTCGTTGGCGCCGAACACAGAACTAGCTGCGCTGATCGACTCTGACTCAGCCTTCGGGGACACGCGAGGATCGCCCACTTTCACCACTGATCGTCATTGGATACCGGGTACCTAGTCGGCACCGGACCCGTCAAGCCTAGGCCCTCGGGAGTGGTGTTGGGCGCCCCTGGACCCCAGTCGGCGCAAGGCGTCCGGTCGTTCTTCACCGGATGTCTACCTGAGGCAAACGGGGGGCAACGACGACCTGTTCACCGGCCAAAGACGAGGCCGGTTAGGCCATCGCCGGGTATGTATCGCGACCAGTGTGACGAAGGTCTCACTTGCCGGCGACGGGCCCGTGGTCGTCGTCGGCGTCGCGTCCAGGGGTGCGGGGCTCGCCCAGCGCGGTGCCCAGGATCTCGGGCAGGTCGTCCGGGAGGCCCGTCGTGTGCGGGTGGGAGGTGGCAGGGAACGTCAGGCGCATGGTCGCCCCCTGCTGCGAGTCGGCGACCTCGATCCGGCCGCCGTGCAGGTCCACGGCCCAGCGGACGATCGCGAGGCCGATCCCGGTCCCGCCCGTCGACGTGTGACCGTGCGAGGGGGCGTTGCCGCGCGCGAACCGCTCGAAGATCCGCTCGCGGTCCTTCTTCGCGATGCCGGGCCCCTGGTCGATGACCTCGATGACGACGTCGTCGTCCACGGGGTAGGCCTCGAGCCGGATCTCGCCGTTCTGCGGGGAGTGGCGGATCGCGTTCTGGAGGAGGTTCGTGACGATCTGGCGCAGCCGCTCGGGGTCGGCCGGGAGCGTCAGGTCCTCGGGCGTCACGTCGATCACGTACTGGAGGTGCTTGCCGGCCTCGACCATGGAGACCGCGTCGGCGTTCTCCTCGAGGAAGTCGCCGAGCGGGACGTCCTGGATGTTGAGCGCCGCGGCTCCGGCCTCGATCCGGGACAGGTCGAGCAGGTAGGTCACGAGCCGGGTCAGGCGCTCGGTCTGCGCGAGGGCCATCTCCATGGTCGCGGGGTTCGCCTCGCTCACGCCGTCGACCACGTTCTCGAGCTGGGCCTGGAGCGCCGCGATGGGGGTCCGCAGCTCGTGCGACACGTTGGCGATGAGCTCGCGCCGCATCTGGTCGGACGAGGCGAGGTCCTCGGCCATGATGTTGAACGCGACCGCGAGCTGGCCCACCTCGTCGCGGCTCGTGGCCCGCACGCGGCGCGTGTAGTCGCCGTCGGCCATCGAGCGTGCCGCGGCCGTCATCTCCCGCAGGGGCGAGGTCATGCCGCGCGCCAGGATCTGGGTGAGCAGGAGCGACAGCACGATCGCGAGCGGGAACGTCCGCGTGGGGCCGAGCTTGTTCTGCTGGCCCAGCCACGTGATGAGGACGGCCAGCGTGACGGTCGCGAAGACGAGGACGCCGAGCTTGATCTTCAGCGACCGGAACGAGTCGAGGGGCCGGACGTCCGGGAGGTGGGGGCGCAGGGTCCGGGGTCCGGAGGTCACGCGACCGGGGGCTCGAACGCGTAGCCGACGCCGTGGACCGTGCGGATCAGGTCCGGGCCGAGCTTGCGGCGCAGGGCCTTGATGTGGGAGTCGACCGTGCGGGTCCCGCTCGCGTCGGCCCAGTCCCAGACCTCGGCGAGGAGGCGCTCGCGCGTCAGGACGGTCTTGGGAGAGCTGGCGAGCATGACGAGCAGCTCGAACTCGGTGGGGGTCAGGTGGACCTCCTCGCCGGCCCGGTGCACGCGCCGCTGGGCGCGGTCGATCACGACGTCGCCCACGACCATGGGCGGGTCCGTGGGGGTCGACGTCGCGGCCTGGGCCGCGCGGTCCACGCGCCGCAGGAGCGCCTTGACCCGGGCGACCAGCTCGCGCATCGAGAAGGGCTTGGTCATGTAGTCGTCGGCCCCCACGCCGAGCCCGATCAGCATGTCGGTCTCGTCGTCGCGTGCGGTGAGCATGAGGATCGGCACGGGCTGCTCGGCCTGGATGCGGCGCGTGACCTCGAGCCCGTCGATGCCCGGGAGCATGACGTCGAGCACGATCACGTCCGGGCGCAGGCGGGTCGCCGCCTCGACCCCCGAGAGACCGTCGCGCGCCACCTCGACGCGCCAGCCCTCGGCGCTCAGCCGCTGGGCGATCGCGGTGGCGATCGCCGGCTCGTCCTCGACGACGAGGATGTTCGCGGCCTGCTGCGCGGGCGTACCCGCAGGTCCGGCCCCGCTCGTCGCGCCGCTGCCGGTGGGGAATGCGCTGGCTGTCATGGCACCAGCGTGGCACAAACCGGCCGGTGATGGTCGGAGGTCGCGGCGAGACCGGGGGATGTCGGGCGCCCGTCCCCGTCTCGAGGGCCGGTACCGGGTGCGCTTTCCGGATGGACGGCGGCCCGACGGCGGATAACATCGTTGCCACGATGAAGAGCAAACCCCGATATCTGTGGAGCACCCCGTGGTAGGCGACTGGTTGATGGTCGCGCTGGGGGTGCTCCTGACCGCAGGGACCGCCGTCTTCGTGGCGAGCGAGTTCGCCCTCGTCACCCTGGACCCCGCCGTGCTGTCCAAGAGCGGTGACGGGGAAGGGGACAGCGAGGGGGCCACGGCCGCCGAGGCGCGCAGCAGCCGGCGCGACCGCAGCGTCCGGGCCGGCCTCAAGCACCTGTCGACCGAGCTGTCCTCGGCACAGGTCGGCATCACCATCACCACGATCCTGCTCGGCTACACGGCGCAGCCCGCGCTGGCGAACCTGATCGGCGATGCGCTGGGGAGCACTGCGCTCGGCGCCGGCGCTGCCACGGTCCTCGCCGTGGTCCTCGCGCTGGTGGTCGTCAACCTTTTCTCGATGCTGTTCGGCGAGCTGATCCCCAAGAACTTCGCGCTCTCGCTCCCGTACCAGACCGCGCGGCAGGTCGTCCCGGTCCAGCGCCAGTTCACCAAGCTCTTCCGGCCCGTCATCTCGGTGCTCAACGGGTCGGCCAACGCGATCCTGCGTCGCCTGGGGGTCGAGCCGCGCGAGGAGCTGTCGGGCGCCCGGTCGGCCTCCGAGCTCGCTGCGCTCGTCAAGCGCTCCGCCCAGGAGGGCACCCTGAACACGTCGGTCGCCACGCTCCTGACCAACTCGATCGAGCTCGACGAGCTCAGTGCCGTCGACGTCATGACGGACCGCATGCGCATGGTCGTGCTGCGCCGCGAGGACACGGCCGAGGACGTCGTGGCCCTGGCCCGCACCTCGGGGCACTCGCGCTTCCCGGTGATCGGGGAGGACCGGGACGACGTCGTCGGGCTGGTGCACCTGCGCCGCGCGATCGGCGTGCCGCACGAGCGTCGCTCCGAGGTCCCCGCGGCCGCGCTCATGGTCGACGCGCCGCGCGTCCCGGAGACCGTCGCGCTGGGCCCGCTGCTGGTCGAGCTGCGCGGCTTCGGCCTGCAGATGGCCGTGGTCGTCGACGAGTACGGCGGCACCTCGGGCGTGGTGACGCTCGAGGACGTCGTCGAGGAGCTGGTCGGCGACGTCGCGGACGAGCACGACCCGCGGCGGGCGGGGGTGGCGCGCAGCGCGGACGGCTCGTGGATCGTGCCCGGTGTCCTGCGGCCCGACGAGCTCGTCGAGTCGACGGGGCTCGAGGTCCCCGAGGACGGTGCCTACGAGACGCTCGGCGGCCTCGTCATGGCCGACCTCGGGCGGGTGCCCGTGGCCGGCGACGAGGTCCGCGCGGGCGACGTGGTGCTGCGGGTCGAGGCCATGGAGGGGCGACGCGTCGAGCGTCTGCGGGTCCGGCTCGAGTCGCCCGACGGCGACCTGGACGACGTGACGGCGCAGGGGCCGGGGAGCGAGCGGCCGGGCACGACCCGCTGGCCTGCTCCCGAGCGACCGCCGGGTGCGCGCCCGCGCTCGGGTGAGCAGGGCTCCGAACCTGCCGGAGGTGCACGATGAGCACGACCGCAGCACTGATCCTCGCCGTCGTCCTCCTGGCGGCCAACGCGTTCTTCGTGGGCGCGGAGTTCGCCATCCTCTCGGCCCGTCGCAGCTCGATCGAGCCGCTCGCCGCGCAGGGCAACCGGCGTGCCCAGACGGTCCTGTGGGCCATGGAGCACGTCTCGCTCATGCTCGCGTGCGCCCAGCTGGGCGTCACGGTCTGCTCCGTGGGCCTGGGTGTGGTCGCGGAGCCCGCGGTCGCGCACCTTCTCGAGGTGCCGCTGCACGCGCTCGGCGTGAGCCAGGCGTTCGTCCACCCGATCGCGTTCGTGGTCGCGCTCGCGATCGTCGTCTACCTGCACGTGGTCCTGGGCGAGATGGTCCCCAAGAACCTCGCGGTCGCCGGGCCGGAGAAGGCCGTCATGTGGTTCGGCCCGCCGCTCGTGGTCCTGGGGCGTGTCCTCAAGCCCATCATCGTCGCGCTCAACTGGCTCGCGAACCACGTGGTCCGCTGGGCCGGGGTCGAGCCCAAGGACGAGGTCGCGTCGGTCTTCACGGCCGAGGAGGTCCAGTCGATCGTCGAGCACTCGCAGGCCGAGGGCCTGCTGCGCGACGAGCAGGGGCTGCTCTCGGGCGCCATCGAGTTCTCGGAGCGCACGGCCGCGGAGGTCATGGTCCCGGTCGACCGGCTCGTGACCGTGGTCGAGGGCTGCACGCCCGACGAGATCGAGCGCCTGGTCGCGAAGACCGGTTTCAGCCGGTTCCCCGTGGCCGACGCACGGGGCGAGCTGGTCGGGTACCTGCACCTCAAGGACGTGCTCTACGCGAGCGGCGAGGACCGGTTCCGGCCGGTCCCGTCCTGGCGCGTGCGTGCGCTCGCGACGGCCGAGCCGGGCGACGAGATCGAGGACGCGCTGCGCGCCATGCAGCAGTCGGGGGCGCACCTGGCCCGCGTGGACACGGTCCCGGTCCAGGGGTCCACGGGCGCGGTGCCCGACGACGGCACGACCGCGGGTGCGCAGGGAGCCGTGGGGGTGGTCTTCCTCGAGGACATCCTCGAGGAGCTCGTGGGGGAGGTGCGGGACGCGATGCAGCGCCGCGTGCACTGAGCGGCGCCGTACGAGGCCCTGAACTGGGGACTTGGTTTCGCTGTCACCCCCCGTTATTGTTTCGTTGCTTCGCTCGTACGGTTCCTCCCGCGACGGGAGGGTCGTCCGGTCTGCGAGGCAGAGCGCGGTCCACGCGCTCGTCGGCCCTGGTCGTCAGGGGTCGCCTGCGGGCGACCGGGCGGTCGCTCGGAGTGGAGGCTTGGTGGAGTCGTCGTCCTCGACCTCCGAGTCACGCCGCGCTCGACGCGAGGCGGAGACCGGGCACAAGGGCCGTCGTCGGGCCGAGGTCCCCTCCCACCAGCGCTGGGCGCCCCGCATGGCCGTCCTCGGGACCCTGGCGGTCGCGACGATCGCCATGCCGCTCTCTGCGGGGGCGCAGGACGGGCCCCTGACTCCCTACGCCCCGGACGGCAAGCCCGTCGGGCCCACGGCGCTGGACCTGGTGAGCGCTCCGGTCGCGGCCGAGCCCACGTCCGAGTACGTGGCGTCGGCGCCCAAGATCGAGGGCCGCGCCCAGGCTGCGAGCCGTTCGGTCGAGCGCGCGCCGCTCCCGAACTGCGACCCGAGCATCGAGGTCACGAGCAGCAACGGCAAGCTCACGGGGCACGAGCTGTGCGACCTGTGGCAGGCGGGCGAGTCGCTGCGTCCGGACGCCGCGGTCGCGCTGTCCGCCATGAACGAGTCGTTCCGCGCGACGTTCGGCCGGGACATCTGCCTCGTGTCGAGCTATCGGACCCTGGCGTCCCAGGTCTCGCTCAAGGGCACGCGGGGCGGCTTCGCGGCCAAGCCGGGCACGTCGTTCCACGGCTGGGGCCTGGCGATCGACCTGTGCTCGACCGAGACGGGCAACCGGGAGGTCTACTCCTGGATCAACAAGAACGGCGAGCTGTACGGCTGGGCCAACCCCTCGTGGGCCAAGCGCGGCGGCGGCGGAGCGTACGAGCCGTGGCACTTCGAGTTCACCGAGGGTGTCGTCGCGCTCGGCGGCCTCACCTGAGCCGTCTCAGCTGAGCGGCGCGGGCCGTGTGCCTGTGCGGGCCGTCAGATCCGGTTGACCCACGACTCGGCCAGCGCCTCGGCCTCGATGTCCAGCTCGCGCAGGATCCTGCGCATCACGGCCTCGTTGAGTCGACCCGCGTCCCGTTCGTCGACGAGCACCTGACGCTGGGCCCTGTTCATGTCGGCGCGCAGCGCGTTGAGCCGGCGCAGGTCCTCCGAACCGTCGCCGGGCCGGGCCACGGGATAGGCGCGACCGCCCGTGGGGTGGGCGCGGACCGGGACCTGCTCGACCGGCTCCTCGGCCTCGGACTCGGGGGAGAGCAGCCTTGCCGCGGCCTGGGCGCGGCCCAGGATCGCGGCGGACATGGCCGCACGGGTCGCCTCGGCCTTCTCCTCGCCGATCGCCGGTGCCCATGCCTTCGTGGCGCGCGAGATGGCCTCGGCCTGGGCCTCGGCCATGAGGCGGCGGACGCGCGCCTCCTCCGCGGCGTCGCTCGCGGCCTCGTCCTCCCCGCCGACCCCGAGCCTCCGGATGACCCAGGGGAGGGTCACGCCCTGGAGCAGGAGGGTGCCGATCGCGACCGTGAAGGCCGCGAGCTGGATCGTGGCACGGCCGGGGAACTCGGCACCGCCGAGCGTCACGGGGATGGCGGCCGCGGCGGCGAGCGTCACGACGCCGCGCATCCCTGCCGCCGACACCACGAGCGACTCGCGCCAGCCGAGCTCGTCGGCCCGGGAGCGTTTGGACCCGGGCAGGTGCACGCGGTCGAGCCACGACGTGGCGAACACGTACACGGGACGGATCGCCATGGTGACCGCGAGGGCGGCGAGGGACACCCAGACGGCAGTGCGGAGCCCCTCGTCGGACGTCACGACCGTCTCGACCACGAACTTGAGCTGGAGGCCGATGAGCGCGAACGTGATGGCCTCGAGCAGCAGGTCGAGGCTGTCCCACAGCGGCTCCTCGACGAGTCGGGTCTCGTAGCCCGCGGTCGGCGCGGTGTGCCCCAGGTAGAGTCCCGCGGCCACGACCGCGAGCACGCCCGAGCCGCTGAGCTCCTCGGCGATCCAGTAGGCCGCGAACGGGAGGATGATGCCCGCGACGCTCGTCAGGAGCGGGTCGGCGAGCCGTAGCCGGGCGGCGTGCATGCCGATGCCCATGACGAGCCCGATCCCCACGCCGACCACGACCGCGAGCGCGAAGACCCCGATGCCCTCGGTCCAGACCCAGGCTCCTGTCGCGACCCCTGCGAGGGCGACCTTGTAGAGCGTGAGCGAGGTCGCGTCGTTGATGAGGCTCTCGCCGCCCAGGAGCGTCATGACGCGGCGGGGCAGGCCGAGCCGCCGACCGACCGCGGCGGCCGAGACCGCGTCGGGCGGGGCGACCACGGCGCCCAGGACGAGCGCCGCGGCGAACGGGAGGTCGGGGAGCAGGATCGTCGCGACCCAGGCCACGGCGAGCGCCGTGACGACCACGAGCCCGACGCCCAGGCGCACGATCGCGTTGAGCGACGTGCGGAAGTCCTGGTACGAGCTCCCGTTGGCCGCCGAGAAGAGCAGCGGCGGGAGGATGATGCCCAGCAGCACCTCGGGGGCCAGCTCGATGTGGGGGACCACGGGGATCAGGGATACGCCCAGGCCCACCACGACGAGCAGGAGGGGAGCGGGCAGGTCCCAGTGCCGCGCGACGGCCGTGACGGCCAGGGCACCGGTGATGACCAGGAGTACGACGGCCTCGTCCATGCCCTGCATTCTCCGCCCGGGTGGCCGGGGAGGCGCGGGGGACGGCCCGACGGCGTGTCCCCGCCGGTCCCGCACCGAGCCGGAGTGTCAACTACCTCTTGACAGGGCGGTGGTGTCAAGCCAGGGTTGACGCATGATGAACAGGCGAGCAGTAGGCCAGACCGGCGCTCCGGCGTCGGGCATCGACGAGAGTCGCGCACGGTGAGCGGCGCACCCGCCTGGGGCAGCCTCGAACCGCGCGACCACCGGTCGCTCGACGACCTGCTCGCCGAGGCCGTGGCGGCCGCGGACCCCGGGATCGGCGACCGCATCGCGACCCAGCCCGCCGCGCACCTCGAGCTCGTGGCCCTCACGGCCCGTGCCCACCTCGCGACCGAGGAGCTGCTCGCGACGGCCGTGTCGTCGGCCCGCTCCGCCGGGCACAGCTGGGAGGCCGTCGGGACCGCCCTCGGCATCACGCGACAGGCGGCCCAGCAGCGGTTCGGGCGACCCACAGGGCCCGGCGACGGAGCGCCCGGCCTTGTGGGCGACCTGATCGCCGGGGCCGTCCCCGGAGACACCCGGACCCTGGCCCCCGTCACGGCCGTGACCGAGATGGCCGCGCTCGAGGCCTACGGGCGGCACGGGTGGCGCTCGATCGGGTTCGGTGCGGCGTTCCACACCATCGAGCGGACCACCCAGCAGTGGGAGCACAAGCGCGTCTACGTCCTGGGGGCGAGCAGGTTCGGGCTCGAGGCCGAGGGGTGGGAGCGGATCGGGACCTGGTTCCCGTGGGTCTACTACGCGCGTGGCCTGGGGACCGCGCCCGTCGGCGACCGCGGACCGGTCGCGGACGACGCGCCCTGAGCGGCGAGGGGCCGTGCACGGGCCGCGCTCGCCCCGTGCACGGCCAGTCCGCTGTCGCCCTGGCCTGCCCGGCTACTCGCCGGGCAGGCGTGCGTTGTGCCCGAAGTCCTGGCGGAAGCGCGGCCCGGACACCGCGAGCTCCGCGGCGAACGAGGCCGCCCACCCCGAGTACGGGGTGTGCGAGAGGTAGTCGTTGGAGAAGCGGCGGTCGTCGGTGATCTCGGTGAGGCAGAACGACGGGATCTGCAGGTCCACGACCGGTCCCGAGCGCTCGCACTCCGCGATGACCAGCGGGTGGTTGGCCCCGCCGAACACGTCGATGACCCAGCCGTCCGCTCCCAGCCACGCCGAGTAGCGGGTCTTGACGATGCGACCGCCCCCGCGTCGGATCATCTCGACCCCGACGTTGACGTCGATCTCGCGCTCGGCCTCGTACCGGGTGCCGCCGTTCGTGGGGCCCTTGACCGTGAGCGCGCAGAAGTCGAACGTGTGCTCGTCCAGGACGTGCAGCGGAGACGTGCCCGCTGCGAGCGTCGCGTCGGTCGCGCTCGCCTGGACCCGCAGGCGCATCGCGTAGCCGTCCTGCGCCAGGAAGTAGCTCTGCACGATCAGGGCAGGCGCGTCGAGCAGGTCGACCGGGACGTCCTTCACGAGGAAGCGACGCTCGAACTCGAAGTCTCCGTTACCGCCGTCGGTCATGGGACATACCGTACGCGCTCGCTCACGCGGGGTCCGCGACCGGCAGGTGCGGGTACGCGGCCTCGCGGTGCTGGAACTCGAGCACCGCCGGGTTGAGGACCACCCCGTCGCGGATCTCGATCGCGCGGCGGACCGTCTCGTTCTCGTCCCAGCCCGCGGGTCCGGCCATGACGGCCGGGAGGAACGGCAGCACGGCAGAGCTGATCTCCCAGGTCGCCGAGTTCCACAGGTAGGACGGGCTGTGGTCCACCGCGTAGTAGTTGATGCTCTCGCCGACGGTGACCAGCGGCTCGGCGAACGTCGTGGAGCGCGCCCAGTCGAACGCCATGCCGGCGTCGCACGAGACGTCGACGATCAGGCTGCCGGGCCGGAAGGCGCCGAGGTCCTCGGTGCGCAGGTACAGCAGCGGCGCGTTGGGGTCCTGGAGCGTGCAGTTGACGACGATGTCGCTCTCGGCGAGGAACGGCGCGAGCGGCAGGCGGCCCTCGTCGGTGATGACCTCGCTGAGGTACGGCTCGTCGTCGTGGTCGAACTGGACGATCTGTGCCGAGTGGATGGGCGCGGCGACCGCGGCGACCCGGCGGTTGGTCAGCACGCGGACGTCGTGGATGCCGTGCGCGTTGAGTGCCGTGACGGCCCCGCGCGCCGTGGCGCCGAACCCGATCACGACCGCGGTCAGACGCCGGCCGTAGTCGCCCGTCGAGCCGCACAGCTCGAGCGCGTGCAGCACCGAGCAGTAGCCGGCCATCTCGTTGTTCTTGTGGAAGACGTGCAGGCCGAACCCGCCGTCGGCGGCCCAGTGGTGCATGGCCTCGAACGCGACGAGCGTGAGCCTCTTGTCGATCGCGAGCTGCGTCAGCTCACGGTCCTGGACGCAGTGCGGCCAGCCCCACAGGGTCTGCCCGGGGCGCAGGTCGCGAAGGTCCTCGAGCTGTGGCTTGGGCAGGAGGACCACGTCGGCGGCCTCGATGACCTCGGCGCGCGTGCCCAGCGCTCGCACCCAGGGCGCGATCTGCTCGTCGCTCACCCCGAAGCGTTCACCGTAGCCGCGCTCGACGACGATCCGGGCCCGCAGCTCGGGCGCGATCCGTTCGAGGTGGTCCGGGTGGAGGGGGAGCCTGCGCTCGTCGGGCTTCCGCGACGCTCCGAGGAGGCCCAGGATGGAGTCGTTCGATGCTGTTGTCACGCTTGTCCCGTCAACGAGACCACGGTGGCCCAGTAGTGCGGACGCTACACGGGTGCGGGGAGCGCGGGGACCACTCGGGTGACCTCGGGGACGTCAGGGCTGTTATCGACTGACAGCTCAGGTTGTCACGAATCTCCTGCCTGGAGTCGTCCGGGGAGATTCGTCGTGCCAGGGGGCCTCGGTGGCTGTGGCCGCGTGGATCGAGCGTGGAGGGCGGGCCGCTGCGCCTGTCCTTGGCCCGCGAACGAGGGAGCCCCAGGCGCATGCACGGAGCAGAGGCGGACCTGGGGCTTGTCCCAAGATAGCATCGAGCAGTGGCAGCAGCGAAGCAACACGTGGAGTGGTTTTCGGAACCCCGTCTTGCCCCCTACCGGCAAGAGGCTGGAGACGATCCCGATCTCGCGATGCGCCTGTACGAGTGGAACGCGCGGCTCGGCGCAGCCTGCTTTGAGGTGATGAGCCACCTCGAGGTCATCCTGAGGAATGCGATCGATCGCCAGCTCTCCATGTACTTTCACGAGTCCACCAATGGAATTCCATGGTTCTTCCTGAAAATCACCGGTGAAAAGCCCCAGTCAGCTCTCGAGGAAGCGATCGGGGCGGCCCGCGGCAACCTCCGTCGTATCGGGCCGGAGCGCGACAACCGTCACCAGATCGTCGCTGGCCTGACATTCGGGTTCTGGACCGGGATGCTTGGCCGTGGCTACGAGGACCTTTGGCGGGCCGCCTTGCGCCACGCGTTCCCGCACTCCCGCGGAGTTCGTGCAGATCTCGCTGCTGCCTGCAACGGACTCAGGACGTTCCGGAACCGCCTTGCCCATCCCGACTCGCTCCTCGCCGCTGACGTCCTCTTCCAGTTGCGCCAAGCGGTGCAGGTCGCCGGGTGGATCGACCCCGATGCGGCGAACTGGCTCAACAGCATCGAGCAGGTAACTACCGTGTATGCCGACCGACCTGTTACCAAGTTCGACACTGTCGTCGTGCCAGCTCGGGACGCCTGGCGCCTCTATCAGGCTCATGGGTTGTACATCTGCCAAGCAGGGCGGACGTTTCGGCCGGTGGAGCGGATCGCCTTCTACGCCGACCAGTCGATCAAGGCGGAAGTTCCCCAGATCACGGATCGCCAGGACAACGTCGAGTGGACCCACGCAGAGGCCACCCGGCTGAGTGGTTCTGCGAACTCAGCAGAGCGGCAGCTCGGGGCGGCGATGACTGACTCCCTTGGCAAGGGGTGGCCCGAGGGGCGGTATCAGCTCTTCAAGCTCACGCACGAGGTCGGTGACTCTCGACACCGGCGGTTGGCGGGCGATGTCCCGCACCTTCCGCGCGGCAAGGGCAGCGCCTTCACCCAACGCCAGCGTTACGTCTCCCTGCACGGGCTGGAGACGGCACAAGATACGTCGACGCTGTAGCTCGGCGACTTCGGGACCTGGGCCCCTCTCGGGGATGCGATGACCTGCAGGGTTCGTAGGCCACTTGCTCGTGAGGGATGAGCCAGGGCGCGGTGACGCGCTAAGCGCTGTGCTGCCTCCTCGATCAGACCCCGTCTGGATCGCCTTGTGGAGTTGCCCGCTTGCCTAGTTGTGCCTGACGACGATGCGAAGTGTGCCCGGTCTGCGCTCGGACGCCACATCGCCGCAGGTCAACTGCTTCCCAAACCACTCCCGGGCACGACGAAGCCCCCGGACCCGAGGGTCCAGGGGCTTGGTCTGCGGTGCCCTCGATAGGACTCGAACCTACGACCTTCTGCTCCGGAGGCAGACGCTCTATCCACTGAGCTACGAGGGCAACATGCGTTCGCTCTGACGAGCATCCGGCACGGTGCACGAGACTACCAGCCTCCGGCGGGTTCGTGCTCCCACCTGCCCTGATCTGCACGCCCTGCCCGCCGGTCAGGACGGGGTGAGCGGACTCACCACCCCAGGAGCCCCTCTCAGGACGGATGCCCGGGGCGACCGTGCGTACCCTCCTTGAGTGGATCGCCAGGACTCGAGCTCGACCCCCGACAACACCCCCGACAACACCCCCGACAACACCCTCCGCCCGTGGAGAGGGCGGTTCGTCGTCCTCGCCGGGATCGTCCTCGCCGCGTTCAACCTGCGGATCGCGGTCGCCGCGGTCTCCCCGATCCTCGACGTCGTCCGGGTCGACATCGACCTGAGCGACCAGCTCGCGGGGCTGCTCGGCACGGTCCCCGTGATCGCGTTCGCGGTCTTCGGCTCGCTCGTGCCCGCTCTCTCCCGCCGGTTCGGACTGGAGCCCACGCTCGTCGCGGCGCTCCTGATCAGCGCGGTCGGCGAGATCCTGCGGTCCGTCTCGACCTCGACCCCCGGCTTCCTCGTGTGGACCGGGGTCGCGCTCGCGGGCATGGGCATGGGCAACGTGCTGCTCCCGCCGCTCGTCAAGAGGTACTTCCCCGACCGCATCGGTGCGGTGACCGCTGCCTACACCGTGACGCTCTCGCTGAGCACCGCGATCCCGCCGCTCCTCGTGGTCGGCATGGCGGCCTCGCTGGGCTGGCGCCCGGCACTGGGCGGGTGGGCGCTCGTGGGGCTGCTCGCGGCCGTGCCGTGGACCGTCGTCATCGCGCGCTCGGCGCGCGCCCGGGCCGAGCTCGCGTCGGTGCTCGAGCACTCGCCCGAGCACACCGTTGGTCTCGACGGGCGTCACCGCCACGAGGGTCGCGCCTGGCGCAGCCCGCTCGCATGGGGCATCGCGGTCATGTTCGGGCTCAACTCGCTCAACACCTACGTGATGTTCGCGTGGTTGCCGCACGTCCTGATCGACGCGGGCATGTCCGAGCCGGTCGCGGCGAGCGCGCTCGCGCTCTACGCGTTCGTCGGTATGCCCATGTCGATCGTCACGCCGCTGCTCGCGGCCCGGATGCGCAACCCGTACCTGCTGGTCGTGCTCTTCGTCGCGATGCTCACGGTCGGCTACGCCGGGCTCATGGGCGGCCAGGCCGGGCCCGCCACCTGGGTGTGGGTCGTCCTCGCGGGGCTCGGGGCCTCGACGTTCCCCTTGGGCCTCGCGCTCATCAACCTGCGCAGCCGTACCTCTGCCGGGGCCGTCGCGCTGTCGGGGTTCGTGCAGGGCGTCGGCTATCTCGTCGCGGGGGCCGGGCCATTGACCGCGGGCATCCTCTACGGGCGCAGCGGCACCTGGACCAGCACCTTCGTCTTCCTGTTCGGCACGCTCGTCGTGATCCTCGTCGCCGCGGTCGCGGGCTGCCGCCCGTCGATGATCGAGGACTCGTGGGGACGCAGGGTGCGCCCGGGGGAGTGACGCCCGGGGAGGCCCACGACGCGCGGCGGGCGACGCCGTCGGGCCGGTGGGACGGGGCAGCGCGGCGACGCCGCAGCACGCACCGCCGGCCGCCCGTCCGCCCGCCGCGGACGGCGACGCAAACCCCTGGCGTCCCTCGCTAGAATCGTGGGGTGACCCCCAACGAGCTCTCCGAAGCGCTGAGCGCTGCCCTGGCCTCCGCCGTCGCCGACGGCACCCTCGCCCTGCCCGCCGACGCGGTCCCCGCGTCGGTCCACGTCGAGCGACCCCGCCAGCGCGAGCACGGCGACTGGGCCACGAACGTCGCGCTGCAGCTCGCGAAGAAGGCCGGCGTCGCCCCGCGCGTCCTGGCCGAGGACCTCGCGCAGCGCCTCGCCGCGCACCCGGGCATCAAGTCCGTGGACATCGCAGGCCCGGGCTTCCTGAACATCACGCTCGACGCGGCCGCCGCGGGCGAGCTCGCCCGCACGATCCTCGCCCAGGGCGCGACGTACGGGAACAACGACTCCGAGGCCGGCACGCGCATCAACCTCGAGTTCGTCTCGGCGAACCCCACGGGCCCCATCCACATCGGTGGCGTGCGCTGGGCCGCGGTCGGCGACTCGCTGGCCCGCGTGCTGCAGGCTTCGGGGGCCGTGGTCGAGCGCGAGTACTACTTCAACGACCACGGCGCGCAGATCGACCGCTTCGCGCGCTCGCTGCTCGCGCGCGCCAAGGGTGAGCCCGCTCCCGAGGACGGCTACGGCGGCCAGTACATCTCGGACATCGCGGAGGCCGTGATCGCCGACGCGATCGCGGCGGGCGACCCGGACCCGCGCACGCTGCCCGACGCCGAGGCCCAGGAGGTCTTCCGGTCGCGCGGCGTCGAGCGCATGTTCGACGAGATCCGTGCCGCCCTGCACGACTTCGGCGTCGACTTCGACGTCTACTTCCACGAGGACTCGCTGCACGAGTCCGGCGCGGTCGAGCGCGCGGTCGAGCGCCTGCGCGAGGGTGGCCACGTGTTCGAGGCCGACGGCGCGACCTGGCTGCGCACGACCGACTTCGGCGACGACAAGGACCGCGTCATCATCAAGTCGGACGGCGAGGCCGCGTACATCGCGGGCGACATCGCGTACTACCTCGACAAGCGCGAGCGCGGCTTCGACGACGTCATCATCATGCTCGGCGCGGACCACCACGGGTACGTGAGCCGCATGATGGCCGTCTGCGCGGCGTTCGGTGACAAGCCGGGCAAGAACCTGCAGATCCTCATCGGCCAGATGGTCAACCTGGTCAAGGACGGTCAGCCGGTCCGCATGTCCAAGCGCGCCGGGACGGTCGTGACGCTCGAGGACCTGGTCGACGCCGTGGGCGTGGACGCCGCGCGCTACTCGCTCGCACGCTCCTCGACCGACTCGAGCATCGATCTGGACCTCGACCTGCTGTCCAGGGCGACCAACGAGAACCCGGTCTTCTACGTGCAGTACGCGCACGCCCGCACCGCGAACGTCGCGCGCAACGCGGAGGCGCACGGGGTCTCGCGGTACGTTCGAGGGGACGACGGCGAGCTGACGGACGCGTTCGACCCGTCGCTCCTGACGCACGAGACCGAGTCGATCCTGCTCGGTGCGCTCACCGAGTTCCCGCGCGTGGTCGCCCAGGCGGCCGAGCTGCGCGAGCCGCACCGCGTCGCGCGCTACCTCGAGGCGCTCGCGGGCGACTACCACTCCTGGTACCACGAGTGCCGCGTGACGCCGCTGGGCGACGAGGAGGTCACGGACGTGCACCGCACGCGCCTGTGGCTCAACGACGCGACGCGTCAGGTCCTCGCCAACGGCCTGGGCCTGCTGGGCGTGTCCGCTCCGGAGCGCATGTGAGCGCGTCGGCAGGCCCGACGACGCCGCCCGCCTTCTCGCCGACCGGCACCTTCGTGCCGGGCGAGCCGTGGTCGAGCGGCGTGCGCCGCGGACCCGACGGCGCGCTGACGGTCGCGGGGGTCGACGTGCGTGACCTTGCGGTCGCCCAGGGCACCCCGGCCTACGTGCTCGACGAGGCCGACCTGCGCGAGCGCGCGCGGTCGTACCGCCGTGCGTTCGAGGCGGCGTTCGCCGAGGTCGGCGCGGGCGTCGACGTGTACTACGCGGGCAAGGCGTTCCTGTCGGTCGCCGTGGCCCGCTGGGTCCACGCCGAGGGCCTGCGGGTCGACACCGCGACGGGCGGCGAGCTCGCGGTCGCGCTGCGCGCGGGCGTGCCCGGAGAGCACATCGGCCTGCACGGCAACAACAAGTCCGACGCGGAGATCGCGCGAGCGCTCGACGCGGGCGTGGGCCGGATCATCGTCGACTCGCTCGTCGAGGTCGAGCGCGTGGCCGCAGCCTCGCGCGCACGCGGCGGGGCTCCGGCCCCGGTCATGATCCGCGTGACCACGGGCGTGCACGCGGGCGGTCACGAGTACATCTCGACCGCGCACGAGGACCAGAAGTTCGGGCTCTCGCTCGCGACCGACGGCCGGGTGGCGACGGGGGCAGGGTCGCAGACCGAGGACAGCCCGGCCATGACCGCGCTCCTCGCGGTGCTCGCGCACCCCGAGCTCGAGCTCCTGGGCATCCACTCGCACATCGGTTCGCAGATCCTCGATCCCTCGGGCTTCGAGGTCGCGGCGCGCAAGGTCCTCGAGCTGCGGGCAGCGCTCGCGCAGCGCACGGGCTTCCTCGTCCCCGAGGTGGACCTGGGCGGCGGGTACGGCATCGCCTACCTGCCGGGAGAGGTCGCGCTCGACCCCGACCGCATCGCGAAGGACGTCGCGGCCTCGGTCGCGGCCTCGTCGGCGGACCTCGGCACGCCCCTGCCGCGCTTCTCGATCGAGCCGGGCCGGGCGATCGTCGGGCCCGCGGGCCTGACGCTCTACACGGTCGGCACGGTCAAGCCCGTGCGGGTCGGCGGACCGGACGACGAGGCCGAGAGCACGATCGTGCGGACCTACGTCTCGATCGACGGCGGCATGAGCGACAACATCCGTCCCGCCCTGTACGGCGCGGACTACCACGCCGAGCTCGCGAACCGGCTCTCGGACGCCGAGCCGGTGCTCGCGCGCGTGGTCGGCAAGCACTGCGAGAGCGGTGACATCGTGGTCCACGACGTGCTCCTGCCGGGAGACGTCCGGGCGGGCGACCTGCTGGCCGTCGCGGCGACAGGGGCCTACGGGCGCTCGATGGCCTCGAACTACAACCACGTGCCCCGGCCCCCCGTCGTGGCCGTGACCGACGGCGAGGCCAGGGTCCTGGTCCGTCGTGAGACCGAGGACGACCTGCTCGCGCTCGACCAGGGCTAGCGGGCCGGGCGCGCGGCTCTCGCCGGGCCCGTGCCTGGCACCCGTATCCTGAGACGGGCGCCCAGGATCCGGGCAGCAGAGCGAGGATCGACACGCTCGGGATCGACCGGTCGGGAAGCGGCGCGCGGCGTCGGGACCCGTCAGGACCGAGCGGCCACCTCCGACGCGACCGCGTCCGGCAGGGGCCGAGAACGACGGCACCGCTGACCGTGCGGGCCGGGGTGATGGAGGAGGAGCTTCGTGGGAGCCAGCCAGCAGGAGCAAGGTCCGCTGCGCGTCGCGCTGCTCGGGTGCGGCGTCGTGGGGTCCGAGGTGGCCAGGCTGCTGACGCAGCAGGCCGCGGACCTGGCCTCGCGCGTCGGGGCGCCGCTCGAGCTCGTGGGGATCGCGGTGCGCGACGCGTCCGCGCCCCGCCCGCTCGCCGCGTCGGTCGACCGCTCGCTCCTCACGGAGGACGCCGAGGGGCTCGTCGCGCGCGCCGACATCGTCATCGAGGTCATGGGCGGGATCGAGCCCGCCCGCGCGCTGCTGCTGCGCGCGATCGAGTCGGGCGCCGCGGTGGTGACCGCCAACAAGGCGCTGCTCGCCGAGGACGGCCCCACGCTCTACAAGGCCGCGGACACCGCGGGCGTCGACATCTACTTCGAGGCAGCCGTCGCGGGAGCCATCCCGATCGTCCGCCCCGTCCGCGAGTCGCTCGCAGGCGACCACGTGCGCCGCATCCTGGGCATCGTCAACGGCACCACGAACTACGTCCTGGACCAGATGGCCAGCACGGGCATGTCGTTCGACGCCGCGGTCAAGCAGGCCCAGGACCTCGGCTACGCCGAGGCCGACCCCACGGCCGACGTCGAGGGCTTCGACGCCGCGGCCAAGGCCGCGATCCTCGCGAGCCTCGCGTTCCACACGCGCGTCTCGCTCGAGGACGTCGCCCGCGAGGGCATCACGAGCATCACGGCCGACGACGTCGCGTGGGCCGCGCAGACCGGTCACGTCATCAAGCTGCTCGCCATCGCGGAGTCCGTCACGGGCGACGACGGCGCGCACGGCGTCTCGGTGCGCGTGCACCCCGCGCTCGTGCCGCTCGCCCACCCGCTCGCCGGGGTCCGGGGAGCCTTCAACGCGGTCTTCGTCGAGGCCGACGCCGCGGGCGAGCTCATGTTCTACGGCCGTGGCGCGGGCGGAGCCCCCACGGCCTCGGCCGTGCTGGGCGACGTCGTGTCCGCGGCCCGTCACCGCGTCCTGGGTGGCAAGGGCCCCGAGGAGTCCACCTACGCGGCCCTGCCGATCCTGCCGGCCAGCACCGCGGTCACGCGCTACCAGGTGCGCCTCGCGGTCGACGACCGTCCGGGCGTCCTGGCCCAGGTGGCCCAGGTCCTGGCGTCGAAGGGGGTCTCGATCGAGGCCGTCCGCCAGCCGTCGGAGCCCTCCGTGCCCGGAGGGGACGGTGCGGAGGACGACGGGGCGACCGGCGTCGCCCACCTGGTCATCACGACCCACGCCGCTGCGGAGGCCGCGCTCGCCGCGACGGTCGACGCGATCGCGGTGCTCGAACCCGTCCAAGAGATCACGTCCGTCCTGAGAGTCGAGGGAGCCTGATGGCCCACCAGTGGCGAGGCATCATCGCCGAGTACGCCGACCGCCTGCCCGCCCACGTCCAGGAGCGCATCGTGACGCTCGGCGAGGGCGGCACGCCCCTCGTCGAGGCGCCCGCGCTCTCGGCCCGGACCGGGGCCCAGGTCTTCCTCAAGGTCGAGGGCATGAACCCGACCGCCTCGTTCAAGGACCGCGGCATGACGGCCGCGATCTCCTCGGCCGCGGGCCGCGGGGCCCAGGCCGTCGTGTGCGCGTCGACGGGCAACACGTCGGCGTCGGCCGCCGCGTACGCGACCAAGGCCGGCATGGTCTGCGCCGTCCTGGTCCCGGACGGCAAGATCGCGATGGGCAAGCTGAGCCAGGCGATCGCGCACGGCGCCAAGCTGCTCCAGGTCGACGGCAACTTCGACGACTGCCTGGTCGCGGCGCGCAAGCTGGCCGAGGCCTACCCGGTCGAGCTCGTGAACTCCGTGAACCCCGACCGCATCGAGGGCCAGAAGACCGGCGCGTTCGAGATCGTCGACGCGCTGGGCGACGCCCCGGACATCCACGCGCTGCCCGTGGGCAACGCGGGCAACATCACGGCGTACTGGAAGGGCTTCCGGGAGTACGCGGGCCTGGGTGACCCGGACGCGCCGGGGGCGCACCTGCCCGCGGTCAGCACCAGGACCCCGATCATGTGGGGCTTCCAGGCCGCCGGTGCGGCCCCGATCGTCGCGGGCCACCCCATCACGCACCCCGAGACCATCGCGACCGCGATCCGGATCGGCAACCCCGCGTCGTGGGCGCAGGCGGAGGCCGCGCGCGACGAGTCGGGCGGTGTCATCGAGGCCGTGACCGACGAGCAGATCCTGGCCGCGCACCGCATCCTGTCGGCCGAGGCCGGCGTGTTCGTCGAGCCCGGCTCGGCGGCGGGTGTCGCGGGCATCCTCTCGCGCGCCGAGCGTGGCCTCGTCCCGGCCGGAGCCCGCATCGTCGTGACGGTCACGGGACACGGCCTCAAGGACCCTCAGTGGGCCCTCAAGACGCTCGACGGCGCAGACGTGACCCCGATCCGGGTCAGCGCCGACGTCGTCTCGATCGCCGACGCGCTCCAGCTCGGCTGAGCACCTCCCACCCCCCGCTCGTCCTGCTCCTCGTCCCGGCTGTGCGCCGGGGCGAGGCAGGCACGGCAGCCTCCCCACCCCTTACCTGACGAGAGGTCACCGCGATGCAGCTCGGAGCCGACCATGTGCGCGTGCGCGTGCCTGCCACGAGCGCGAACCTGGGGCCCGGGTTCGACGCCCTGGGCCTGGCGCTCGCACGCTACGACGTGCTCGAGGTCCGTGCCCTGGGGAACGGTGACGTGGTCGTCGACGTCGAGGGCGAGGGGGCCGGCGAGGTCCCGGGGGACGAGCGGCACCTGGTGGTGCGCGCGCTGCGCGCGGCGCTCGAGCTCGTCGGGGCTCCCCAGACCGGGCTCCACCTGACCTGTACCAACGCGATCCCGCACGGCCGGGGGCTCGGTTCGTCCGCGGCCGCGGTGGTCGCGGGCATCGCGGCGGCCCGGGCGCTCGTCGCAGACCCTGCGGCGCTCGACGACGCGGCGGTCCTGCAGCTCGCGACCGAGTTCGAGGGGCACCCCGACAACGCGGCGCCCGCGATCTACGGTGGCGCGACGATCGCCTGGACCAGCACGGTCGAGGGACGCGAGGGTGCGCACGCCGTGCGCCTCGACGTCCACCCGGACATCGAGGCCACGGTCCTGGTCCCCTCGACGCGGCTCGCCACGAGCCGCGCTCGCGGTGTGCTGCCGGAGACCGTCCCGCACGCCGACGCGGCGCTCAACGCGGGTCGCTCGGCGCTGCTCGTCGACGCGCTGACGCGCTCGCCCCAGCACCTGTTCGAGGCCACCGAGGACCGACTCCACCAGGAGTATCGCGCGGGCGTCATGACGGCGTCGTGGGAGCTCGTGCGCGCGCTGCGTCTCGACGGCCTCGCGGCGACCATCTCGGGTGCCGGGCCGACGGTCCTGCTCCTGGGGCGTGCGCAGGACCGCGAGCACGCCGACGGGGTGCTGCGCGAGCTGCTGGAAGGCTCGGACCTGTGGCGGGCCTACCGTCCGGGCATCGACCTGGAGGGCGTGCGCTCGGAGCGGGTCGTGGGCAGCGCGGGCCTGTCCGCACGGTTGCGCTGACCGCCGCGCAGGGCGGCAGGCGGTCCGCCCGCCAACCCGCTCGCCGAGCGACGCGCTGAGCGGTGCGGCGACTGGTGTTCGCAGGGGTTACGGATGGTAGAATCCATTGAGCCTTCGCAGGTTCGTGATGATGCCTCGGTGATTCCTCGACGAATCTCCGCCGAGTCCCCGGGCATCGGCAGAGCAACGACTGACTGCGCCTCACACACCCCGCGAGAAGGCAATCCAGCCCACGTCAGCTGACGTCGTCGTACCACTGACGCGTGGTTCCACTGCGTTCCGGCCGTCACGTGCCGAGCGTCGATCACCCGCGGCCCACCCCTCGCACAGAGCAAGTGGGCGCAAACGAGGGGAAGGGTCCTTCGTGACAGACACCACCGACACCGCCCGTGCAGGCGCACTCTCGACGCTGCGCCTCCCCGAGCTGCAGGCACTCGCCTCGCAGCTCGGTGTGAAGGGCACGTCAAAGATGCGCAAGAGCGATCTTGTCGACGTCATCCGTTCCACCTCCGGCGAGACGAGCGCCTCCGGGCGCCCCGCCGGAGCGTCCGCTCCTGCGCGTCGTGCGCCGGAGAAGGACACCTCGGCCGAGAAGGTCGTGCTGCCCGCCGTCGAGGCGCCCGCACGTCAGGCGACCGAGAACATCGAGCGTCCTCGCCGCGAGCGAGGCGCACGCGCCGAGCGCGCCGGCAAGGGCGAGAGCAGCGACAAGGCTGCCGACATCATCGCTCCGCTGCTCGAGCAGACCGCGCGTGCGGCCCGCGACGGCGGCGACCGTTCGGTCGCGGGCGAGACCCCCGACGAGCGCGCAGCGCGCGCAGCCGCCGCGGTCGGTCTCGTCACGGGCTCCGAGCGCGGTTCGCGTCGTTCTGGTCGGGGCGCCGGTGCCCCGCGCGGCGGCGAGGCCGAGCAGGCCCGTGAGACGGCTCCCGAGGCGGGCGCAGCCCGCCAGGGCGGCGAGCGTCAGCAGGGTCAGCGCGACCAGGCGCAGGGCAACCAGCAGGGCGACCGCCAGCAGGGCGGTCAGCGTGCCGACCGTCAGCAGGCGCAGGGCAACCAGCAGGGCGACCGCCAGCAGGGTGGCCAGCGCACCGACCGTCAGCAGGGTCAGCGCGACCAGCAGGGCGGCGACGACTACGACGAGCGCGGCGGACGCCGCCGTCGGGGTCGCGACCGCAACCGCGACCGCGACCGCAAGCGCGGGCGCACGCGCGGCGGGAACATCGACGTCGCGGGCCTCGACGAGATCGAGGTCACCGAGGACGACGTCCTGCTGCCCGTCGCGGGCATTCTCGACGTCCTCGACCAGTACGCGTTCGTGCGCACGAGCGGCTACCTGCCCGGACCGAACGACGTCTACGTCTCGCTCGGCCAGGTCAAGAAGGCCGGCCTGCGCCGTGGCGACGCGATCATGGGTGCGGTGCGTCAGCCCCGCGACGGCGAGAGCTTCCAGCAGACGGGGCCGCGCAACCAGAAGTTCAACGCGCTGGTCCGTCTCGACTCGGTCAACGGCATGGCCCCCGAGGCCGCGCGCAACCGCGCCGAGTTCAACAAGCTCACGCCGCTCTACCCGCAGGAGCGCCTGCGCCTGGAGACGGGCGAGGTCGGTCGCCTGACCCCGCGCGTGATCGACATCGTCGCCCCGATCGGCAAGGGCCAGCGTGGCCTGATCGTCGCGCCGCCCAAGGCCGGCAAGACGATCATCATGCAGCAGATCGCGAACGCGATCACGACGAACAACCCTGAGGTCCACCTCATGGTCGTGCTCGTGGACGAGCGACCCGAAGAGGTCACCGACATGGAGCGCACGGTCAAGGGCGAGGTCATCGCCTCGACCTTCGACCGTCCGGCCTCCGACCACACGATCGTCGCCGAGCTCGCGATCGAGCGCGCCAAGCGTCTCGTGGAGCTGGGCCAGGACGTCGTGGTGCTGCTCGACTCGCTCACGCGTCTCTCGCGCGCGTACAACCTCGCGGCCCCGGCCTCGGGGCGCATCCTGTCCGGTGGTGTCGACGCCTCGGCGCTCTACCCGCCCAAGCGCTTCTTCGGCGCGGCGCGCAACATCGAGAACGGTGGCTCGCTCACGATCCTCGCCTCGGCGCTCGTCGAGACCGGCTCCAAGATGGACGAGGTCATCTTCGAGGAGTTCAAGGGCACGGGAAACATGGAGCTCCGGCTCTCCCGCTCGCTCGCGGACAAGCGCATCTTCCCGGCCGTGGACGTCAACGCGTCCGGCACGCGCCGCGAGGAGATCCTCATGCCGCAGGACGAGCTCCGCATCGTCTACAAGCTGCGCCGCGTGATGGGTGCGCTCGACCAGCAGCAGGCCATCGAGCTGCTGCTGGGCAAGCTCAAGGAGACCAAGTCCAACGTCGAGTTCCTGCTCCAGGTGCAGAAGACGACGCCGGGCGGTATCCACAACGACGAAGAGGTCGGCCGCGCCGTCTGACCCGTCCTGCGGGTCGTTCGGCCTCCGTCCTGGCGGCCGGCCGACCCGCAGATTTTTCGTGTGCCGGACCCGTCTGGCACAATGTCCTGTTGGTTTCCCGTCCCCGGTTCACGGCTGCTGTCCAGGCAGGCGACCCGGGGGCACCCCACTGAGGAGAGTCCTGTGAAGGCTGATATCCACCCCACGTACGTCGTGACCGAGGTGACCTGCACCTGCGGTTCCACGTTCGTCACGCGCAGCACCGAGACGTCCGGGCGCATCTCGTCCGACGTCTGCTCCGCCTGCCACCCGTTCTACACGGGCAAGCAGAAGATCCTCGACACCGGCGGCCGCGTGGCTCGCTTCGAGGCTCGTTACGGCAAGAAGGCCGCCGACAAGTAGCGACTCTCCAGCGCCGGTGGTCCGAGCACCCGTCCAACCTCTCCAGGGGCAGGCGGCGTGCTCGTTCCACCGGCGCTGTCGTCTTTTCCGGTGCGCGGGTGCCCGGCACGAAGGTGCCGGAGGCTCCCGCACCGAGCAGCCGCACCCAGCCATGCCGGCCGCACGCAGCCAGACAGCCCTAACCATCCCTCTCGTCAGGACACCCTCGTGACCGAGTCCTTCGCCGCCGTCGAACACCTGCTCGCCGAGCACGCCGAGATCGAGTCGCTGCTCGCCGACCCCGCGGTCCACGCGGACGCCGGTCGGGCCCGCACGCTCGGGCGCCGCTACGCCGAGCTGGGCCAGGTCGTCGCGGCCTACCGCGCGTGGCGCGACGCGACCGACGACGTCGAGGCCGCGGCCGAGCTCGCTGCAGAGGATGCTTCCTTCGCCGCCGAGCTGCCCGCGCTCCAGGAGACCGCCGCGGCCGCGACCGAGAAGCTGCGCCGGGTCCTCGTGCCGCGCGACCCCGACGACGGGCGCGACGTGATCCTCGAGATCAAGGCGGGCGAGGGCGGCGAGGAGTCCGCGCTGTTCGCGGGGGACCTGCTGCGCATGTACCTGCGCTACGCCGAGCGCCGGGGCTGGAAGACCGAGATCATCGAGGCCACGGACTCGGACCTCGGCGGCTACAAGGACGTCCAGGTCGCGGTCAAGGCGCGAGCGGGTGCCACGGATCCCGCCGACGGCGTCTGGGCCAACCTCAAGTACGAGGGCGGCGTCCACCGCGTCCAGCGCGTGCCCGTGACCGAGTCCCAGGGGCGCATCCACACCTCGGCCGCGGGCGTGCTCGTGTTCCCCGAGGTCGAGGACGCGGGCGAGATCGAGATCGACCAGAACGAGCTCCGCATCGACGTGTACCGGTCCTCGGGACCCGGTGGCCAGTCGGTCAACACGACGGACTCCGCGGTGCGCATCACGCACCTGCCCACGGGGATCACGGTCTCGATGCAGAACGAGAAGTCCCAGCTCCAGAACCGCGAGCAGGCCATGCGCGTGCTGCGCGCGCGGCTCCTGGCCGCGCGACAGGAGGAGGAAGCGGCTGCTGCGAACGACCTGCGCCGCTCCCAGGTGCGCACGGTCGACCGTTCCGAGCGCATCCGGACCTACAACTACCCGGAGAACCGGATCGCGGACCACCGCACGGGCTACAAGGCGTACAACCTGGACCAGGTTCTCGACGGCGAACTGGAACCCGTCATCCGTTCGGCCATCGACGCCGACGAGGCGGCGCGCCTCGCCGCAGCGGCGTCGTGACGTCGGTCGGGGTCCCGGGCACGGGTGGTCGCGCGCTGCCCCCAGCCCTGCCCGACGACGTCTCGCGCCTCCTGCGGGAGGCTGCGGCCCGTCTGGCGCGGGTGGGCATCGAGTCCCCGCGCGTGGACGCCGAGCTGCTGCTCGCGCACGTCGCGGGCGTGCCGCGCGAACGGGTCGTCTCCGCGGCCGTGCTCGGTCGGCCCGTCGCGTCGCTGCTGACGGCCGGGGACGCACCGGGTGCCGACCGGACGGCCCAGGAGGTGCTCGACGAGCTGTCCCGTCTCCTCGTGGCCCGCGCCGAGCGCGTCCCGCTCCAGCACCTGACGGGCTCGGCGCCGTTCCGGCACCTCGAGATCGTCGTGGGCCCCGGCGTGTTCGTCCCCCGCCCCGAGACCGAGCAGGTCGCGCAGGTCGCGATCGACGCGGCCCGCGAGGTCGTCGCGCGGCGCCCCGGTGCGCCGGTCGTCGTCGCGGACCTGTGCACGGGCTCGGGCGCGATCGCCCTGGCCGTCGCGACCGAGGTCCCCGGCGCCCAGGTGCACGCGGTCGAGCTCGACCGCGACGCCCACGCCTGGGCCGAGCGCAACGTGACGCGCACGCGCGCGGCGAGCGGCGCCGTCGTGCACCTCGTGCGAGGGGACGCGCGCACGGCGTTCGCCGACCTCGACGGGACGTGCGACGTCGTCGTGTCCAACCCGCCATACGTCCCGCCGGGCGCCGTCCCGCGCGACCCCGAGGTCGCGCTGCACGACCCGCAGGTCGCGCTCTACGGGCTGGGCGACGACGGCCTCGAGGTGCCGCGCGGCGTGACGCTCGCCGCGGCCCGGCTCCTGGTCGACGGCGGCCTCTACGTCATGGAGCACGCCGAGGTCCAGGCCGAGGCCGCCCGTGACATGGTTGCCCAGGTCGGCGGGTTCGACGAGATCAGGACCGTCGCCGACCTGACCGGCAGACCCCGCATGGTCGTCGCGCGCCGCGTGCGCGCGGCGAGCGACGCACCGGCCGCACAAGCGGACCCTTCGGACATGGAAGACTGAGAACCGTGAGCTCTGTGCACCCCGTCACCGACCCGAACTCCTGGGGACCGTCGATCGACGAGGCGGTGAACGCCGTCTCGCGCGGCGGGTTGATCGTCCTGCCGACCGACACCGTCTACGGGATCGGCGCCGACGCGTTCGACGCCCAGGCCGTCGCGGCCCTGCTCGCCGCGAAGGGACGCGGACGGCAGATGCCCCCGCCCGTCCTGGTCCCGGACACGCGGACCCTCGACGGCCTCGCGACCGACGTGTCCGCGGACGCCCGTGCGCTCGTCGAGACGTTCTGGCCCGGCGGCTTCACCATCATCCTGCCCGCCCAGCCCTCGCTCGCCTGGGACCTGGGGGAGACGCACGGGACGGTCGCGCTGCGCATGCCGGACCACCCCGCGGCCCTCGCGCTCCTGCGCCGCACGGGACCCCTCGCGGTCTCGAGCGCGAACGCCACGGGTCGCCCCGCGGCGCTCGACGTGACCACGGCCCAGGAGCAGCTCGGGGACTCGGTCACGGTCTACCTCGACGGCGGAGACGCGACCGGGGGAGTGGCCTCGACCATCGTCGACGCGACGGGGCCGCACCTGCGCGTCGTGCGCGAGGGCGCCGTCTCGCTCGAGCGCATGCGTGAGATCGCGCCCGTGCTCGGGCTCGGTGAGGAGCCGCAGGAGGCCGACGAGGAGCCGCAGGCTCCGGTGCCGGGCGACGACGAGACGACGGACGGCGCGGCCGCCGGCGGCGACGTGACCGAACCGTCCACGGACGCCGTCCCCACCGCCACGACGAGCGACCCGGGGGCGAACGACGGGTGAGGGTCTATCTGCTCGTCCTCCTGATCGCGGCCGCGGTCACGTACCTGCTGACGCCCCTCGCCTACTGGGTCGCTGCGAGGACGGGCGCCATCACGGCGGTGCGCGACCGCGACGTGCACACCGTCCCGACGGCCCGCCTGGGAGGGCTCGCGATGACCGCGGGACTCGTGGTCGCCGTGACGTTCGCGTCCCAGATGCCCTTCCTCAGCGGGGTCTTCGCGACCGACCAGCAGGCGTGGGCCATCGTCGGCGGGGCGGTCATCGTGTGCCTGCTCGGTGTCGCCGACGACATCTGGGACCTCGACTGGATGACCAAGCTCGCGGGCCAGGTGCTCGCGGCGCTCTTCATCGCCTGGCAGGGCGTGCAGCTCGTGACGTTCCCCATCGGCGGGCTCACGATCGGCTCTCCCCGGCTCTCGCTCATCGTCACGGTGCTCGTGGTCGTCGTGGTCATGAACGCCGTCAACTTCGTCGACGGGCTCGACGGGCTGGCCGCGGGGCTCATCGCGATCGGCGGCACGGCCTACTTCGTCTACACGTACAGCCTGACCGTCGCGGCGAGCCCCACCGACTACTCGAACCTCGCGACGCTCGTCATGGCCGGACTCGTCGGCATCTGCCTCGGGTTCCTGCCCCACAACTTCTACCCGGCCCGGATCTTCATGGGGGACTCTGGCTCCATGGTGCTGGGGCTCGTGCTCGGCGCGGCGGTCATCGTCGTCACGGGCAACATCGACCCGGGTGTCGCGGTCGACCCGAGCAAGCAGCGCACGCTCATCCCCATCCTGCTGCCCCTGGCCGTGATCCTGCTCCCGCTGCTCGACATGGTCCTCGCGGTGCTCCGCCGGGTGGGGACGGGGAAGTCGCCCTTCCACCCGGACCGGCTCCACCTGCACCACCGGCTCCTCGCGCTGGGGCACTCCCACCGCCGCGCAGTCATCATCATGTACCTGTGGACCGCGGTCTTCGCGTTCGGTGCCGTGACGCTCGTGTGGTGGCCCGCGGAGACCGTGGCGATCGGGCTGATCGTGGCGATCGTCATCGCGCTGCTGCTCACGCTCGGACCCCTGCGGACCCGTGGCCGGTTCCTCGACGACGACGCGGTGACCGCTCCCGAGGGCATCCCGACGACGGTCCCGCGCCGCACGGCGGTGCCGAGCGGTGCGTCGCCCGTCGTCCGCGGCCCCGCCACGGGCTCGGAGCCGAGCACCGCCCCGCCCGCACCAGATCCCGATCACCGACCGGCCCATCCCGGCCCGGCCCACCCTGAAGGAACCTCCCGATGACGACTCCCACGCCCCCCGGCGCCGACGACCCGACGACCCCGCAGGAGCAGCCGGCCTCGGAGGCACGGCCCGGCGAGGTCACGGCCGACGCGGTCGGTGACGCCGTCAGCGCCGTGTTCCGCACCGCTCTGCGCGACACCCTGATCCTGCTCGTCGGGCTGCTCGTCCTCGGGGTCGCGCTCGGCGCGCTCCTGGCCGGGACCGCGGGCGTGTGGGGGGCGCTCATGGGCGTCGGGATCGCGCTCGTGTTCTCCGGCACGACGATCGTCGCCATGGCGCGCACGGCTCGCTCGACCCCGACGACCACGGCTGCCGTGGTGCTGGGCAGCTGGCTCGTCAAGATCGTGCTGCTCGGGATCGTCCTCGCGGTCCTGCGGAACTACGAGTTCTACGACCGGGTCGTGTTCGCCGTCGTCCTCCTCGTGGGCGTGATCGGCTCGGCGCTGCTCGACTACCGCGCGGTCGACCGTGGGCGCATCCCGTACGTGACGCCCAAGTCCTGACGTCACGAGCCCGTCGGGCCGCCGCCGACGGCGCAGGGTGCTCGCCGCCCCGGCGTACCACCGACGTCGCCGGGGCATCCTAGACCCACGTCACGCAGGTCTGCGGGACGTGAGTGACCTGTGAAGGTCCGAACATGCGTTAGGCTATCGGCGAATCCATGAAGGCCTGGTCCGACGGCGTGCCCGCGCACGGCCCCGGAAACCGACGACCACTGGGAGTCCACCCTGTTCACGCTCGCGACCCCCTCTCCCTTCGTTGCCGCAGCAGAAGGCGAAGGCGGCTTCCACGCGCCGACGATCGGTGAGTTCTTCCCCGACGCCATCCTCTTCGCCGGCACCCCGTTCGAGTTCAACCGGTTGCAGCTCATCCGGGTGATCGCGACGATCGTCCTGCTGGCGATCTTCCTCATCGCGGCCCGGCGCGCCAAGCTCGTGCCCGGCAGGTTCCAGAACGGCGTCGAGATGGTCCTCGACTTCGCTCGCGTGAACATCGTCGAGGAGATCATGGGGACCGAGCGCGCTCGACGCTACGTCCCGATGATCACGACGATCTTCGTGACGATCCTCGCGTTCAACCTGACGGGTGTCGTGCCCGGGCTGAACCTCTCTGGCACCTCGGTCGCCGGCGTGGCGATCCTCCTGGCCCTGTGGGTCTTCGTGGCCTACTGGGCCGCAGGCATCCGCCAGCACGGTCTGTGGGGCTACATCCGGGCGAACCTGTTCCCCCCGGGCGTGCCGTTCCCCATCTACTTCATCCTGGCGCCGATCGAGCTGCTCCAGCTCCTGATCATCCGCCCGGCCTCGCTGGTCATCCGACTGACCGCGAACATGGTCGCCGGCCACATCATGCTGGTCCTGTGCTTCGCAGCCACGAACTTCCTGCTGCTCGAGGCCGCACCGGCCCTCAAGGCGATCAGCGCGCTGACGCTCGCCGGCGGCATCGCGATCACCCTCTTCGAGGTCTTCGTCGCGGGCCTGCAGGCGTACATCTTCGCGCTCCTCGCCACGGTCTACATCAACATGTCGATCGAAGAAGAGCACTGACCCGCACCGCAGACCCTGGTTCCGCCGCCTCGGCGTCGGCGCCGTCCCTGAGCTCCACCTGACGCAACGCACCTGACGCCCGTTCGCACGACCGGGCGCCCAACGGAAGGAAACACCGTGGACGTCACCACCCTCGCCGCTGTCGAAGGCAGCATCAACACCATCGGCTACGGCATCGCCGCGATCGGCCCGGGCATCGGCCTCGGCATCCTGATCGGCAAGACGGTCGAGGGCATGGCCCGCCAGCCCGAGGTCGCCGGCCAGCTCCGCGGCACCATGTTCATCGGTCTGGCCTTCGTCGAGATCCTCGCCCTGCTCGGCTTCGTCGCTGGCTTCATCTTCTGATGTCGACCATCGGCCCCCAGGCGGTCCTCGCCGCAGAGTCTGGCGAGGTCGACCCCATCCAGCTGTTCCTTCCGCCGATGTACGACCTCTTCTGGTCGGCGGTCGTCCTGATCATCATCGCGGTCGTCTTCTACAAGATGGTCCTTCCCAAGTTCCAGGCGGTGCTCGACGAGCGCACGGCCAAGATCGAGGGTGGCCTGGCCAAGGCGGAGTCCGCTCAGGCCGAGGCAGCGGCAGCGCTGGCGGAGTACCACCAGCAGCTCCAGGAGGCTCGTACCGAGGCCGCGAAGATCCGTGAGGACGCGCGCGCCGAGGGCACGGCCATCGTGGCCGACCAGAAGGTCAAGGCCGGCGAGGAGGCCGCGCGCATCGTCGAGACGGCACACCGTCAGATCGAGGCCGAGCGCCAGCAGGCGTCGGTGTCGCTGCGGAACGACGTCGGGACGCTCGCGACCCAGCTCGCGTCGAAGATCGTCGGCGAGTCCCTCGAGGACTCCGCACGTCAGTCGCGTGTCGTGGACCGCTTCCTCGACGAGCTCGAGGCTGCGGGAGCCGGGGCCGCCAGCGCGGCGGCACACGGCAAGGAGGGCTGATGCGCGGGACGAGCGGAGTCTCCCTCGCGCAGGCTCAGGAGCGTTTCGAGCCGGTGCTGCGCGCGGCGGGCGAAGGAGCCTTCGCCCTGGGCGAGCAGCTCCTCACCGTCGCTGCGGCGCTGGACGCCTCGGTGCCCCTGCGTCGCGCCCTCGCCGACCCGTCACGGTCGGGCGAGGACAAGGCGGCCCTGGCCGCCGACCTCCTCCGGGAGGGCTTCGACGGCCGTGTGATCGACCTCGTCTCAGGCGTCGCCCGTGGACGCTGGGCACGCGACGCGGACATCGCGGACGCCGTCGAGCACCTCGGCGTCGACGCGGTCCTGGCCTCGGCCGAGGCCCGCGGAGCGCTCGAGCGCGTCGAGGACGAGCTGTTCCGCATCACGCGGTCGCTCGTCGGCGAGCGAGAGGCACGTCGAGTCCTCACCGAGACCTCCACGGACCCCGCTCGTCGCAAGGCGTTCGTCGACGCGCTGCTCGCGGGCAAGGTCGACCCGGTCACCCAGTTCCTCGCGGAGCGGGCGACCATCGCACCCCGTGGGCGTCGCTTCGTGGCCACCCTCGTGTGGCTCGGGGAGGTCGCCGCACAGCGTCGTCGTCGTCTCGTCGCCTCGGTGACGACCGGTGCGGTGCTCAGCCAGGCACAGCAGGACCGTCTGTCCGCGCTCCTCGAGCGCGCGTACGGCCGGGCAGTCCAGCTGAACGTCACCGTGGACCCCGAGGTCCTCGGCGGCCTGCGCGTCCAGGTCGGAGCAGACGTCGTCGACTCGACGGTGCTCTCCCGCCTGGCCGATGCACGCAGACGACTGGTCAGCTGACCTGTTCGCCCGAACACTGAGGTCCTCGCGGCCCCCGGTGTCGTCGACACCCTGCCGGCTCCCGAGCCGGCGAACTGACAAGAACGTTCGACCGTTCCCGCACCTCGCGGGGCGGCCACGACAGGAGAAGAGCAATGGCTGAGCTGACGATCCGGCCCGACGAGATCAGGGCCGCGCTGGACAGCTTCGTGAAGTCCTACGAGCCCCAGGGTGCGGTGACCGAGGAAGTCGGTCGCGTCACCCTTGCCGCTGACGGCATCGCCCAGGTGGAAGGCCTTCCGGGCGCAATGGCCAACGAGCTGCTGCGCTTCGAGGACGGCACCCTCGGCCTTGCCCTGAACTTGGACGTTCGCCAGATCGGTGTCGTCGTCCTGGGTGAGTTCACCGGGATCGAGGAGGGCCAGGAGGTCCGCCGGACCGGCGAGGTCCTCTCGGTCGCCGTCGGCGACGGCTACCTGGGTCGCGTCGTCGACCCTTTGGGCCAGCCGATCGACGGTCTCGGTGAGATCGCGACCGAGGGCCGCCGCGCCCTCGAGCTGCAGGCCCCCGGCGTCATGGACCGCAAGTCGGTCCACGAGCCGCTGCAGACCGGCCTCAAGGCGATCGACTCGATGATCCCGGTGGGCCGTGGCCAGCGCCAGCTGATCATCGGTGACCGCCAGACCGGCAAGACCGCGATCGCGATCGACACGATCATCAACCAGAAGGCGAACTGGGAGACCGGCGACCCGACCAAGCAGGTCCGCTGCATCTACGTCGCGATCGGCCAGAAGGGCTCGACCATCGCCGCCGTCCGCGGCGCGCTGGAAGAGGCCGGAGCGCTCGAGTACACGACGATCGTCGCGGCTCCGGCGTCCGACCCGGCGGGCTTCAAGTACCTCGCTCCCTACACCGGCTCGGCCATCGGCCAGCACTGGATGTACGGCGGCAAGCACGTCCTCATCGTGTTCGACGACCTGTCGAAGCAGGCCGAGGCCTACCGTGCCGTGTCGCTGCTCCTCCGTCGCCCGCCGGGCCGCGAGGCGTACCCCGGTGACGTCTTCTACCTGCACTCCCGTCTGCTCGAGCGTTGTGCGAAGCTCTCGGACGAGCTCGGTGCGGGCTCCATGACGGGCCTGCCCGTCATCGAGACCAAGGCGAACGACGTGTCGGCGTACATCCCGACCAACGTCATCTCGATCACCGACGGCCAGATCTTCCTCCAGTCGGACCTCTTCAACGCGGACCAGCGCCCTGCGGTCGACGTCGGTATCTCGGTCTCCCGAGTCGGCGGTGCCGCACAGGTCAAGGCCATGAAGCAGGTCTCCGGCACGCTCAAGCTCGAGCTCGCCCAGTACCGCTCGCTCGAGGCCTTCGCGATGTTCGCCTCGGACCTCGACGCTGCCTCGCGCGGCCAGCTGACCCGTGGTGCTCGCCTCATGGAGCTCCTCAAGCAGGGTCAGTACTCGCCGTACCCGGTCGAGGACCAGGTCGCCTCGATCTGGGCCGGCACCAAGGGCAAGCTCGACGACGTGCCGCTCGAGGACGTTCGCCGCTTCGAGAGCGAGCTGCTCGACCACCTGCGCCGCAACACGGACGTGCTCGGCACGATCGCCTCGACCGGCAAGCTCTCGGACGAGGTCGAGTCCGCGCTCGCTCAGGGCGTCGACGACTTCCGCAACGGCTTCCTCAAGGGCGACGGTTCCCCGCTCGTCGGCGGAGAGGCTGACGAGGAAGAGGGCGTCGTCGTCGAGCAGGAGCAGATCGTCCGGCAGAAGAAGTCCTGACATGGCCGGATCCCAGCGCGTCTACAAGCAGCGGATCAAGTCGACGCAGTCCCTGAAGAAGATGTTCCGCGCGCAGGAGCTCATCGCGGCGTCGAGGATCGGGCGCGCTCGCGCCCGGTCCGCCGAGGCCGGACCGTACGCCCAGGCGATCACGCAGGCCGTCTCGGCGGTCGCGACCCACTCGACGACGCGGCACCCGCTGACGTCCGAGCGCACCGACACGAACCGTGTCGCGGTGCTCGTGGTCGCCTCGGACCGCGGCATGGCCGGCGCCTACTCGGCGTCGATCATCCGCGAGACGGAGCGCCTCGTCGAGCGCCTCACGCACGAGGGCAAGGAGGTCGCGCTCTACGCCGCCGGGCGTCGCGCGGTGACCTACTACACGTTCCGTCACCGTGAGCTCGCCCAGTCCTGGACCGGCGGTTCGGACGCCCCCACGGCGGACGTCGCCCGCGACATCGCCGACACCCTGCTGGAGGCGTTCCTCGCCCCCGCGGACGAGGGTGGCGTCGGCGAGCTGCACATCGTGTACACGCAGTTCGTGAACATGGTGACGCAGCGCCCCCGGGTCGTGCGGATGCTCCCTCTCGAGGTCGTCGAGGGTGTCGCTCCCGCGGGCCAGCACGACGTGCTCCCGCTCTACGACTTCGAGCCCTCGTCCGAGGCCGTCCTCGACGCACTGCTGCCGCGCTACGTGCGCAGCCGCATCTACAGCTGCCTCCTGCAGGCGGCCGCGTCGGAGCTGGCTGCCCGCCAGCGCGCGATGCACACCGCGACGGACAACGCCGAGGACCTGGTCCGCATGTACACGCGACTTGCGAACCAGGCACGACAGGCCGACATCACCCAGGAGATCAGCGAGATCGTCTCGGGTGCCGACGCCCTGGCGGCGTCGTGAGGTACCGCATGACGAACACGTCGATCTCCATCACCTGCACCGAACCTGCCGGAGCTCTCTCCGGCCCTGCGAAGCGAGGCCAGTAATGACCGCCACCACCGTGGAAGCCCAGGTCGAGCACCAGAGCGGACCCGGCGTGGGCCGTGTCGCCCGCGTGATCGGCCCCGTCGTCGACATCGAGTTCCCGTCCGACGCCATCCCCGAGATCTACAACGCACTGACCGTGGACATCGACCTGTCCGGCCAGGGCGAGGGGGAGAAGTCCTTCCGACTGACCCTCGAGGTCGCACAGCACCTGGGTGACTCGCTCATCCGTGCGATCGCCCTCAAGCCGACCGACGGCCTGGTCCGTGGCGCGGTCGTCACCGACACCGGTGCGCCGATCAGCGTCCCCGTCGGCGACATCACCAAGGGCCACGTGTTCAACGTGACCGGTGACGTGCTCAACCTCGCGGAGGGCGAGAAGCTCGAGATCACCGAGCGCTGGCCCATCCACCGCAAGCCCCCGGCATTCGACCAGCTCGAGTCGAAGACCAACATGTTCGAGACCGGCATCAAGTCGATCGACCTCCTGACGCCGTACGTGCAGGGTGGGAAGATCGGCCTCTTCGGTGGTGCGGGCGTCGGCAAGACGGTCCTCATCCAGGAGATGATCCAGCGTGTGGCGCAGAACCACGGTGGTGTCTCGGTGTTCGCCGGTGTCGGCGAGCGCACGCGTGAGGGCAACGACCTGATCGTCGAGATGGAGGAGGCGGGCGTCTTCGACAAGACGGCACTCGTCTTCGGCCAGATGGACGAGCCGCCGGGCACGCGTCTTCGCGTCGCGCTCTCCGCGCTCACCATGGCGGAGTACTTCCGTGACGTCCAGAAGCAGGACGTGCTGCTCTTCATCGACAACATCTTCCGCTTCACGCAGGCCGGCTCCGAGGTCTCCACGCTGCTCGGGCGCATGCCCTCCGCGGTGGGCTACCAGCCGAACCTGGCCGACGAGATGGGTCTGCTCCAGGAGCGCATCACCTCGACGCGTGGTCACTCGATCACGTCGCTCCAGGCGATCTACGTCCCTGCCGACGACTACACCGACCCGGCGCCCGCGACGACGTTCGCCCACCTGGACGCGACCACCGAGCTCTCGCGAGAGATCGCCTCGAAGGGTCTGTACCCGGCGATCGACCCGCTGACCTCGTCGTCGCGCATCCTCGACCCGCGGTACGTGGGCCAGGAGCACTACGACGTCGCGACGCGCGTCAAGTCGATCCTGCAGCGCAACAAGGAGCTCCAGGACATCATCGCGATCCTCGGTGTGGACGAGCTCTCCGAGGAGGACAAGACGGTCGTGGCGCGTGCGCGCCGCATCCAGCAGTTCCTCTCGCAGAACACCTACATGGCCGAGAAGTTCACGGGTGTCGTGGGTTCGACGGTTCCGCTGACGGAGACCATCGAGGCGTTCAAGAAGATCGCGGACGGCGAGTTCGACCACATCTCGGAGCAGGCGTTCTTCAACATCGGTGGCCTCGAGGACCTCGAGCGCAACTGGGCCCGCATCCAGAAGGAGTACGGCGTCTGATTCGACGTGAGCGCGCCGCGGGGGGGGGGCCCCCCGTCCCCGCCGTCTCGGTGACGGCGGGTG
>NZ_JACSQF010000001.1:89046-118170 GCF_014836755.1 Oerskovia merdavium | reverse complement strand
CGGCCCACCGGCCGAGCACGCGGCGCGCTTCGTCAGACCCGTGCACCGACATGAAGGAGTTCAAGTGGCACAACTGAACGTCGACCTCGTGGCGGCGGACCGCAAGATCTGGTCCGGGACCGCGCGCGCCGTGAGCGCGCCGGCCGCCGACGGTGAGATCGGGATCCTCGCGGACCACTCACCGGTCCTGTCCGTCCTGGAGGCGGGCACCGTCCGGATCACCGGGGTCTCCGGCGAGAAGATCGCCGTCAAGGTCACCGGGGGCTTCCTCTCGGTGGACTCCAACCAGGTCATGCTCGTGGTCGACGACGCCGAGGTGCTCGACGCCTCGGCCGTCTCCGGCCACTGACGGGACCAGGTAGCACACGTGCCGCTCCCCGCCTGGATCGCGATCGGACTCCTTCTGGTTGTCCTGGTCGTGGTCGGGCTGGGAGCGTTGCGTCTTCGGGCCATCGCCCACCGGGTGGGCTCGTTCGAGTGCAGCGCTCGCCCGGCGGGGGCCGAGCAGGCCTCCTGGTCGCTCGGCATCGCGCACTACGGCGTCGGTCGCATCGACTGGTGGCGTTGCTGGTCCCTGTCCCTGCGCCCTGCGAGGTCCTGGCGCCGCCAGGACCTCGTGATCGTGTCCCGCCGCCCCGTCGAGGCCCCTGAGCGCGACCTCTTCCTGGTCGAGTGCTCGTACGAGGGCATGCGGTTCGAGCTGCTCATGTCGAGCGGTGCCTACGCGGGTCTGGCATCGTGGCTCGAGGCGGCCCCGCCCGGGCGCCGCGGTGTGGTCGTCTGAGGCTCTGTCGGCAGCCTGCTCGTCCGCCGCGACGGCCTGTCCGTCCTCCCGGCCGGCACCGACCCGCCCGTCCGTCCCCGGCGCCGCCCCCCAGGGGAGGCCGCCCCACCCGCTCGTCCCCCGGTCGGCGCTGCGCAAGCGTCGCTCTCCGTCGTCGTCCCCGGTCTTGCACCATCCCGGTCTGAGGAGTTCTTCGTGCGTCTCGTGGTTGCCCAGTGCTCGGCCCACTACACCGGTCGGCTCTCGGCCCATCTCCCGCTCGCGACCCGTGTGCTGCTCGTCAAGGCCGACGGCAGCGTGCTCCTCCACTCGGACGGCGGCTCGTACAAGCCGCTCAACTGGATGAGCCCTCCGTGCTCCATGGCGGTCACCGAACCCGACGAGACGGCACGGGAGCGCGGCGTGACCCAGGTGTGGGCCGTGCAGCACGCCAAGAGCGACGACCGCCTCGAGATCGAGCTGCACGAGGTGCTGCACGACTCGGCCCACGACCTCGGCGTCGACCCGGGTCTCATCAAGGACGGCGTCGAGGCCCACCTGCAGGAGATGCTCGCGGCGCAGATCCAGCTCCTCGGCACGGGGCACTCCCTGATCCGCCGGGAGTACCCCACGGCGATCGGTCCGGTCGACATCCTGGCCCGCGACAAGGACGGCGCGACGGTCGCGGTCGAGATCAAGCGCCGCGGTGACATCGACGGTGTCGAGCAGCTCACCCGCTACCTCGATCTGCTGAACCGCGACCCGCTGCTGGCCCCGGTGCGCGGAGTGTTCGCGGCACAGGAGATCAAGCCTCAGGCGCGTGTGCTGGCGACGGACCGGGGGATCGGTTGCCTGGTCCTGGACTACGACGCGATGCGCGGGGTCGACGACGTGGACTCGCGCCTCTTCTGACCTGGAGCCCGCACGCCCGCCCGCGTGCGGGCTTCTCTCGTGCTACATTTTTGAACATGTTCAAAAACCCCTCCGGCACCACGACCGAGACGACCCCGTGAGCCCCACGCCCAAGTCGGAGGAGACCCGGGCCAAGGTCCTCGGGGTGGCCCTCGCGATGCTGCGCGAGCAGGGGTACGAGGCCACGACCATGCGGGCCATCGCGGCGGAGGCGGGCGTGAGCACGGGCAACGCCTACTACTACTTCCCGTCCAAGGACCACCTGGTCCAGGAGCTGTACCTCGACGTCCTGCGCGCCCACCGGGCCGCTGCCGACGAGATCCTCGCGCAGGGTGGTTCTCTCGCCGAGCGGCTGCGGCGCGTGCTCGACGCGTCGGTCGACGTCTTCGCGCCGTACCACTCGTTCGGTGCGGAGTTCGTCTCGGTCGCGATCCGGCCGGGTGCGGCCGCCAACCCGTTCAGCGAGGCGTCCCGGGAGTCCCGCGAGCTCTCGCTCGGGATCTTCGAGGACCTCGTGGCCGGAGCCTCGCCCGCGGTGCCGCCCACCTTGCGGGCCCAGCTTCCCGAGCTGCTCTGGTTCGCCCAGCTCGGGGTGACGCTCTTCTGGGTCCAGGACTCGTCGTCGGGCACGGCGCGGACCCGGCGCCTGGTCGCCGGGGCGAGCCCCGTCGTGGGGAAGCTCGTGCGCCTGTCACGCCTGCCCGTCGCGCGCGGGGTCGTCGACGACGTCCTGCGCCTGACCTCGTCCCTGCGAGGCTGAGGTGTCCCCGGCGACGGCCCTGCTCGTCGACCTCGTGGTCGCGCTCGGGCTCGTCGTGGTCCTCCCGCTCGGGCTGTCGCTGCTCGGGTCGCGCGTCGTGCCCGGGGCGGGCGGTCCGTGGTGGCCTGTGGCCGGGGCCGCCGCGGCCGCGGGAGCGTGGCTCCCGCACGGCCCGGCGGGGCAGCTCGCGACGGTCCCCTTCCTCGGGGGATCGGCGGTCCTGCTCGTGGCCGCGGTCCGCGGGGCCCTTCCCGGCCCGACGGCGCCGCGACCGCTCGCCGTGCGGCTCGCCGTGGGCGTGGCGCTCGCCCTGCCGAGCGTCGGTGCCGCTGCGATGCTCGCCGATCGCGGGGGCTGGGGTCTGCTCGGCTTCTCGGGGACCTATCTCGCGCTGACCGTCCCGCACATGCTCTTCGCGGGTTTCGCGGCGGCCCTGGTCGCGGGGCTCGTCGTCGGGATCGACGAGTCTCGCTCTCCCGGTTCTCCCGAGCACATGGTGAGCCGGGACCGCGGCCGAACCCGAACCCGGAGCCGCGCCGCACGCGCCGGCGCGTGGGGCGTCCCGGTCGGCACGGGACTGGTCCTCGTGGGCTACCTCGTGGGCGACGTGGCCGAGCTGGCGGGTGCGCTCGTGCTCACGGGGGCGCTGTGGTGCACCGCGTGGGCCGTCCTCGGGCTTGCGGCACGGGGCTGGGCACGGGGACTGCTCGTCGCCGGATCCGTCGCGGTGGCGTGCTCGATGCTGCTCGCGGTGTGGTGGGCCGTGGGTGAGGCGACCGGGCTGCCGCACCCGAGCATCGGGCAGATGGCCGCGACGCACGGCGTGGCCAACGCGGTCGGGTTCGCGCTGTGCACGCTGCTGGGGCTCCGGACGGTCCGGGGCGCGCGGGGGTGGCGGCTCGAGCGCTCGAGGCCCGGCGGCCCCGCACTGCAAGGAACAGCCAGCCGGCCACACAGACCCAGCAGGACCCCAGGACGGAGACAGGCATGACGCAGAGCCGGACGACCTACCCCGAGGTGGGCGCGACGCGCGCCGCGGAGCTGCCCCCGGGCTACGCCCACCTCCGCCTGCGCCACCGGCTGTCCGAGCGCCCGTGCTCGGTCGCGGAGCTCGGGCGCCTGGGCGAGCAGCTCCTGACCTGGCAGGTGCACGCGGCGGCGCACGTGCGGATCGAGACGTCGGCCCCGGTCGCCGAGCCGGGTGGGCGTGTCGTCACGCAGCTCGGGGTGGGGAGGGTGCGGCTGAACGAGCCCTGCGAGATCGTGTGGGTCGAGCGCGAGGAGCAGCGCATCGGGTTCGGCTACGGGACGCTCCCCGGGCACGTGTTCGTGGGGGAGGAGGCGTTCGTGCTCGAGCGGGACGCGGCCGGGGACGTGTGGTTCGTGGTGGACGTCTTCAGCAACCCCGCGGCACGCTGGGTCTCGGCGCTGCGCCTGTTCGTCCCGACCTTCCAGCGCCTGTACATCGCACACCTCGCCCGGGCGGCGCGTCGGCTCCTGCGCGACGGATGAGTCGTCGTCTCGGCCCTCGACCGCCCTGCGGTGGGTACCGTGACCATTCGTGCGTCGTCCGAACGAAGTGCGCAAGAATGAGGACATGACGTCGAACGCCTCCCCGCAGCCCATCGTCCCGTCGTCCGCAGGAGCCGCGCGCTCCGCACTGCGTGGGCGCGTGGTCACCCCGCAGGAGGTCGTCGAGGACGGCGTCGTCGTCCTCGACGGGGCGACGATCGCGTGGGTCGGCGACCGCCGGGACGCCGCAGCCGCCGGGTACGGCGCCGAGGTCGAGGCGGCCGAGGCTCCGGTCGATGGTCAGGTCGTCCTGCCCGGGCTCGTCGAGCTGCACAACCACGGCGGCGGCGGTGCGAGCTTCCCGGACGCCGAGGACGCCGAGCAGGCTCTCGTCGCGGTGCGTGAGCACCGGCGCCACGGGACCACGAGCCTGGTCGCCTCGCTCGTGACGGCCGAGCGCGAGACGCTCCTGCGGAGGGTCGCGACGCTCGCCGACCTGGGAGACGCGGGCGAGATCGCGGGCATCCACCTCGAAGGTCCGTTCCTGTCGGAGGTGCGCTGCGGTGCGCAGAACCCGCACGACATGCTCGCGGGCGACCCCGACCTGGTCCGGGCCATCGCCGAGGCCGGGCGCGGCCACTTCCGCACCATGACGTTCGCGCCCGAGGTCCCGGGCAACACGGGTCCCGGGGGCGTCGTCGAGATGCTCGTCGAGGTCGGCGCGGTCCCCTCGATCGGGCACACCGACGCCTCGTCCGAGCAGACCGACGCCGCGATCGCCGAGGGGGTCGCGGCCCTCGCGGCGCGCCGGGCGGCGCAGGTCGCGGCGGGCGAGCCCGTCGGTCCGGCGCCGCGCCTGACCGCGACGCACCTGTTCAACGGCATGCGGCCCCTGCACCACCGGGCGCCGGGCCCCGTCGCGGCGTGCCTGGCGGCCGCGGCGCGCGGCGAGCTCGTGGTCGAGCTCGTGGCCGACGGCACCCACCTCGCGGCCGGGACCGTGCGCAGCGTGTTCGAGCTCGTCGGGCCCGACGCGATCGTGCTCGTCACCGACGCGATGGCCGCCGCGGGCATGGCGGACGGCACCTACCAGCTCGGCCCCATGGCCGTGACGGTCGCCGACGGCGTCGCACGGCTCGACGACGGCACGCCCGAGGGTTCGATCGCAGGCGGCACGTTCCACCTGCTCGACGTGGTGCGGGCGACGACCGGGTTCGGCATCCCGCTCGTCGACGCGGTCAAGGCAGCCTCGTACACGCCCGCAGGCGTCCTGGGGCGCTCGGACATCGGAGCGCTCGAGGCCGGGCGCCGTGCCGACGTCGTCGTGACCGACGCCGACCTGACGCCGCTCGCAGTGTGGCGTGGGGGCCTGCCGGTCGTCTGACCGGAGCCGGTCGCTGCTCGCCTCAGAACCGGATCGAGGCGAGCCGTGCGGCGCCCTCGACCCGGGCGAGGAGGTCCACGGCGCCCGTGATCGTGTCCGGGACGTCGAGGGCGGCGTCCCGCCACGAGTAGCGGCCCGACGCCCCGACCTCGACCCGGCCCACGGGCTCCCAGGTGCCGGCGCGGTCCCCGGCGCGACGGACCAGGAGCTCGACGGTCCCCACGGACGGGCCGTCCGGTGTCCCCGGGCCGCCGGCGCCGGAGCCCGGCCCGTCCCCGCCCGCACCGGGCGCGTGGCCCGTACGGGGCCCGGTCGTCGAGGCGACCGACAACGTCGCGCGCGGCCCGCCGTCGAGCACGAGGCCGTCGTAGCGCGCCCAGCCCGACGTCCGGCCGGCCGCGACCTCGATCGCCGAGCCCTCCTCGGGGGTGCGGTCGCTCGTGAGCACGCCGTCGTACGCGTCGAACCCGTGAGCGAGGAGCGTCACCCCGTCGAGGGGGCGGGCGGGGCGTGGTGTGCCCGTGACCCGCAGGGGAGCGCGGACCGGGAGATCGACGCTCGACGGCCCCGTGCCGATCTCGTAGCCGCCCGGCTGGAGGTGGAAGGCCCCGGGCGTCGACGTGCCCGGACCCTGCGTGCTCACGCCCACGTCCCAGACGGCGAGCCGCGAGACGTCGATCGCGAGGTCGACGCTCGCGGCCTCGCCCGGCGCGAGGTGTACCCGGGTGCGTGCCACGAGGCGACGGCGTGGCGCGGCCACCGGCAGGTCCCGGGTGACCCCGTACAGGGCCACGAGCTCGTCGACCGGTCGGGCCCCCGTGTTGCGCAGGCGCACGGTCGCGGTCAGGGGCGCGACCCGGGCGGTCACCTCCTCGGGGGTCGTCCCGGTCGCGGACGGGAGCTCGGGGGTCGAGAGCGTGATCGCGTCGTACGCGACCGTGGACCAGGACAGGCCGTGCCCGAACGCGTACAGAGGGTCGGCGTCGCTGTACCAGTAGGTCGTGCCGGCCGACACGACGTCGTAGTCGAGGATCTCGCCCGCGTCCCGGGTCTCTCGCCACCACGTCTGCGCGAGGCGTCCGGTCGGCTCGAGGTCGCCCGAGAGCACGTCGACGAGCCCCGGACCCAGCTCCTGCCCGCCGTGCGACGTCCACACGACCGCGGCGGCCTCGTCGGCGACGGACCCCAGGGCGTAGGGGTAGCTCGAGACGACCACGAGCACGGCGGGTCGGCCCGACTCGTGCGCGACCTTCCAGATCTCCTGCGCGCCCGTGGGCAGATCGAGGTGCGGGCGGTCCTCGGTCTCCCGGCCCAGCACGTGCGGGTCGTTGCCCACCGCGACGAGGACGACGTCGGCCTCCGCAGCGACCCGGGCGACCTCCGGGGCGCCGGCCCGCACGGTCCGCACCGTGAACCGCTCGGCGGCCGCAGCGTCGTCGGCGTCGGCGACCAGCAGGCCGCTGCCGTGCTGGACGCGCACCCACCGGCGGCTCCCGACGTGCTGGAGCGACCAGGACCCGTCGGCGTGGCGGTGCGAGCGGAAGGTCTCCTGCGCGACCCAGCCGCCGATCCGCTCGGCGTCCGCCGCGAGGATCCACGAGGACCCGGTGAGCAGGCGGCCGCTCCCGACCGAGCGCAGCGTCAGGACCCCCTCACCCCAGTCGGTCACGTCGAGGTGGGTGCTGCGCGTCGAGGTCGGGGACGTCGCGGTCAGGACCGACGCGTCGTCGCTCACCTCGACGTACGCACCCGTCGAGCGGGAGCGCAGCGCGACCCGGTCGGCGCCGTCGGCGACGAGGACCTCCGCTCCCGGGTAGCGCGCGACGAGAGCTGCGGCGATCGACGTGGTGTACGGCGGTGTGCCCGAGTACCAGTCGTGGACCACCCGGTCGGCGTGGGGGCCGACGACCGCGACCCGGGTCGGGGCGGCAGGGAGCGGCAGCGCCCCGCGGTTCGAGAGCACGACGACGCCGCGCGCGACCGCCTCGCGCGCGAGCGCTCGGTGCTGGGGCAGGTCGATCGCGTCGGGGCCGATCGACCGGTAGGGGTCCTGGTCGGGTGGGGAGAGCTCGCCCGTCCGGGCGCGCAGGACGAGGAGGCGCAGGACCGCGCGGTCGACGTCGGCCTCGCTGACCAGGCCGGCGGCGAGCGCCGCCGTGACGCGCTCGACCGTGAGGCGGGGGTCGGCGTCGTTGTCGGTGAACGAGTCGACGCCGGCCCGCAGCGCGGCGGCGTGCGACGCGGTGTGCGTCGGGAAGTAGCGCTCGGACTCGACCAGGTTGGTGGGGGCCGCGGCGTCGGAGACCACCGCGATCGAGCCCGGGGCCCACCCCCGCAGCTCGTCCAGGAGCTCGCGGGCGACGTGGTTGGGACGCCCGTTGACGAGGTTGTAGGACGGCATGACGGCTCCGACCGCGCCGGAGGCGACCGCGCCCCGATAGGCGGGGAGCTCGTACTCGCGCAGTGCCTGAGGTGGGAGGTGCGAGCTCGTGACCGACCGGTCGACCTCGTTCGAGTAGCCGAGGAAGTGCTTGAGCGTCGGCACGGTCTTCCAGACCGTCGGGTGCGTGCCGCGCAGCCCCCGGGCGTAGGCCGTCGCGAGCTCTGCGGTCAGGTGAGGATCCTCGGAGAAGCCCTCCTCGCCACGGCCCCAGAGGGGGTGGCGCAGCGGGTTCACGACAGGTGCCCAGACGTTGAGGCTCACCGTGGGGTCGGCCGCGTGCTTGGCCCGGACCTCGGTCGCGACCGCGTCGCCCACGCGGGTGAGCAGGTCCTCGTCCCACGCGGCCGCGAGCCCCACGGGCTGGGGGAAGACCGTCGCGGTGCCGAGCCACGAGACCCCGTGCAGGGCCTCGGTGCCCGTGCGGAACGGGGCGAGCCCCAGCCGCTCGACGGCCGGGGCCGCCTGGTGCAGCATGGCGATCTTCTCGTCGAGCGTCAGGAGCGCGAGGACCGCGGCGGCCCGGGCCTCGACGGGGTCGAGGTCCGGGGCGTCCTGGGCCAGGTCGGGGGCGTCGTGGAGAGAGTGCATGGCTCCTCGTTCTTCGAAACGGTTCGACAATGAACCGGGTACGTACAGGCCAAGAGGGGTGTCGGTATCGTCCACCAGATCGTGCGCCGAGGCAAGGTGGTCGCGTTTCCACGGTTGCTATTGCTTCACCCGGTGCGCGTGCCATAGAGTCCTGGGCGTCGAACCGCTTCGACGTTCTTCGAGGCTGACGACGAGCATCCACAACGGTCTGGCTCCGCCGGTCCGCACCATGGCACGATGCCGTGCCGCGTTATCCACGAAGGAGTGAAGAACGCCCATGAAGAGGCAATCAGCTACCGCACCGATGCAGGGCACGCTCAACCGCCGCTCGTTCCTCGGCCTGCTCGGCGCCGGGATCGCCGTGGTCGGCGTGCCCTCGCTGCTCTCGTCGTGCAGCACCGCGGGCGCCGGGGTGAACGCCGCCACGGCAGGCAAGGTCAGCGCGGGCGTGCTCCCGGGGTACTTCCCGGTCGAGTACGTCTCGCCCGACTTCCCGAGCGTCAACGGTTCGACGGCGGGCTACGCCTCGATCCCGAAGGAGCTCGTCAAGGCGTTCCCGAAGCCGCCCGGGAGCGGCGGCACCTACACCGCGATGACGCCGCTGTGGGGCACCATCCCGCCGACCAAGGGCAACCAGTACTTCGACGCGGTCAACGAGGCGTCGGGGACCACGCTCGCGTTCCAGATCAGCGACGGCAACACCTACGGGGACAAGCTCGCGGCCGTGCTCGCCTCCGCGAAGGACGTCCCGGACTGGGTCTCGATCCCCTCCTGGAACGTGCCGCCGCGCTTCGGCCAGGCCGTCGACGCGCTGTTCGAGGACCTCACACCGTTCCTCGCGGGCGACGCCGTCAAGAAGTACCCCAACCTCGCGAACATCTCGACCGACACCTGGAAGTTCTGCGTCTTCAACGACAAGCTGTACGCGCTGCCCTTCCCCGGCGAGATCATCACCGACGCCACGTTCTACCGTGCGGACGTGTTCGACGAGCTCGGCATCACGGCGCAGCCCACGAACGCCCAGGAGCTGCTCGACCTCGCCAAGGAGGTCACGGACCCTGCGGCCAAGCGGTGGGGGGCCAACGACCTGTGGGTCACGGCCACGCAGATGTACTCCGTCCCCCCGAAGTGGAAGGTCGACGACGAGGGCAAGCTGGTCCACCGGGTCGAGACCGACGAGTACCGAGCGGCGCTCGAGTGGCAGTCCAAGCTCTACGCGCAGGGCTCCGTCCACCCCGACGCGGTCGCGGACAACTCCGGCGACGCCAAGCAGCGCTTCGAGTCGGGCCAGGTCCTCATCTCGAGCGACGGCCTGGGCGGCTGGCACGAGGCGCTGGGACGCAACCTCCCCATCAACGCCGCGTACTCGCAGCTGCCCTTCGCCCCTTTCGCGGCCGACGGCGGCAAGGCCACGCTCTTCAAGGGCAACCCCGCGAACATCTTCAGCTTCCTCAAGAAGAACTCCGACAAGGCCAAGATCGAAGAGCTGCTGACGGTCGCGAACTTCCTGGCGTCCCCGTTCGGCACCGAGGAGTTCGCGCTCATCAACTACGGGGTCGAGGGCGTCCACTACGACCTGGACGAGAACAACCTCCCCGTCTCGACCGACCGGGCGGCGACCGAGCTCCAGCCGACCTTCATCTTCCTCACCGACCCGCCGGTCGTGAACGCCAAGGTCCAGTACCCGGGCTTCGTCGAGGCCTTCTGCACCTGGATGGCCGACGCCGCGAAGACGACCGTCGACCCGGTCTTCTACGGACAGCAGATCACCGAGCCCAACCAGTACGCCTCGATCGCCCAGCCGTTCGAGGACCTCGAGAAGGACATCGCGCGCGGCCGCAAGTCCATGACGGACCTCGACGCGGCGATCACCACGTGGAAGTCCGCCGGCGGTGACGAGCTGCGCGCGTTCTACCAGGACATCCTGGACGCGCAGTGACGCTCCACGTCGGAGACCGGGGCCGGGTGCCCACCGCGGCCACCGGCGACGGCGAGGTTCCGGGCCCGGCGGACGCGACGCCCTCGGGCCCGGGAGGGGGCGCGGCCGCCGTCGCGGACCCCGCAGCCCCGCCCGTCCCGGCGGTCCGCAAGATCCCCTGGCGGGTCCGCCTCCGGCGTGACCGGTCGCTGATCCTCATGACGCTGCCCGCGGTGATCCTGCTGGTCGTCTTCGCGTACGTCCCCATGCTCGGCAACGTCGTCGCGTGGCAGGACTACTCGCCCTACGTCGGGATCGGTGGCAGCCCGTTCATCGGGTGGGCCAACTTCGAGCGCATCTTCACCGACCCGCTCTTCCTCGACGCGATCGTCAACACCCTGACGATCACGGCGTTCCAGCTCGTGTTCTTCTTCCCCGTCCCGATCGTCCTCGCGCTCCTGCTCAACAGCGTCGTGACACCGGGCGTGCGGACCATGATCCAGTCGATCGTCTACCTGCCGCACTTCTTCTCCTGGGTGCTCGTCGTGACGATCTTCCAGCAGATCTTCGGCGGGGCCGGCTTCATCAACCAGCACCTCGCGGCGGCCGGGCACCAGGGGTTCGACCTCATGACGAACCCCGACACGTTCCTGCTGCTCATCACGGCGCAGTCCGTGTGGAAGGACGCGGGCTGGGGGATCATCATCTTCCTCGCCGCGCTCAGCACCGTGGACCCGGCGCTGTACGAGGCCTCGGCCATGGACGGCGCGGGCCGGTGGCGCCGCATGTGGCACATCACGCTGCCCGCGCTGCGGCCCGTCATCATCCTGCTGCTCATCCTGCGCCTGGGCGACGCGCTCACGGTCGGGTTCGAGCAGCTCATCCTCCAGCGAGGAGCCGTCGGGGCGGGCGTGTCCGAGGTCATCGACACGTTCGTCTACTACCAGGGCGTCGTCAACGGCGACTGGGCCTTCGCGGCCGCTGCAGGGCTGGTCAAGGGGATCGTCTCCCTGCTGCTGGTCCTCGGCGCGAACAAGCTGGCGCACGTCTTCGGAGAAGCGGGAGTGTACAAGCGAGCATGAGCACCACGACGAACGCGGACCGGGCCCCGCGCAGCGGGCCCGACACCACGGGCGCCCCGGGCGATCCCGGCCGAGCGACCCCCGGCGCGTCGGGCGGAGCCACGCCCCTCAAGCGGCGCCGGCGGTCCAAGCACCGCGCCCCGTGGGAGGGCGACCCGCACCCCGTGGGGGCCGTCGCCAAGGTGGTGATCCTCGCCGCGATCGTGTTCGTGGTGGTCTTCCCGCTCTACACGATCATCCTCACGTCGCTGTCCTCGCAGGCCGACATCACGCGCTCGGGGGGCCTGGTCACGATCCCCGGGTCGCTGAGCCTGAGCGCGTACTCGCAGATCCTCGCGGGCGGGATCGTCACGCAGGCCGCGCTCGTGAGCATCGGTGTCACGCTCGTGGGCACGCTGCTGTCCACGTCGGTGTCGGTCCTCGCGGCCTACGGGCTGAGCCGTCCGGGCTCGTTCGGGCACCGCCCGCTGCTGTTCACGCTGCTCGTGACCATGTTCTTCGGGGCAGGCATGATCCCGACCTACCTGCTGGTCAGCGCGCTCGGGCTCATCGACACGTACTGGTCGCTGATCCTGCCGGGCGCGGTGTCGGCGTTCAACGTGCTCATCCTGCGTGCCTTCTTCATGGGCATCGACCGGAGCATCACCGACGCCGCGCGCATCGACGGCGCGGGGGACTGGCGCATCCTGGGCCGGATCGTCATGCCCATGTCCAAGGCGTCGATCGCGGTCGTCGCGCTGTTCTACGGGGTCGGCTACTGGAACGCGTTCTTCAACGCGATGCTCTACATCAACGACAACGCCAAGTGGCCGCTCCAGCTCGTGCTGCGCTCGTACGTGCTCCAGGGCGTGACCCTGCCGGGCAGCGGGGTCAACCAGGTGGACGTCGCGGCGGGGGCCGTGACGGGACTGCCGGTCAAGATGGCCGTCATGGTCCTGGCCGTGATCCCGATCCTCGCGATCTACCCGTTCGTCCAGCGGCACTTCACCAAGGGCGTGATCTTCGGGGCCATCAAGGGGTGAACTGACGGCTCCGGACGAACGACCGGCGGCTACCGCGGCGCCCTGCGGGTGCTGCCACGGTCGGTCAGCACGGGGGCGAGCAGCCTGGTCTCGGCCGGCTGGTCGCCCCCGAGGCGCGCCACGACCATCTCGACCGCGACCCGGCCGATCGCCTCGGCCGGGATGTCGACGCTCGTCACGGGGGACTGCATCGCGAGAGCCACGTCGGTGGGGCACACGGCCACGACCGAGACGTCCTCGGGCACCGACTTGCCGCGCTCGCGCAGGTGCGCGAGCACGTGCGGCAGGGCGACCTCGTTGTGCACGACGACGCCCGTGACGCCCGGCATCGCGTCGAGCAGCCGGTCGACCGCGTCGTACGCCCCGGCCACGGACGACTCGGCGGGCTCGATCGCGTACGTCGCGCCGGCCTGCTCGCACGCCGTGGTGAACCCGCGCAGCATGCGCTCGGCGTAGGACGTGTGCCGCTCGAGCACCGCGGGCGGCGAGCCGATCAGCGCGACGTGCCGGTGCCCCTGGTCGAGCAGGTGCCGGACCGCGGTGCGCCCCGCGGCCTCGAAGTCCAGGTCCACGCAGCTCAGGCCCGCGGGGTCGCGGGGGAGCCCGATCAGCACGGTCGGCTGCTTGAGGCCCACCAGGACCGGGATGCGGGGATCGTCGTCCTCGACGTCCATCATGACCAGGGCGTCGACCATCGAGCCGCTCGCGACCCGGTCGAGGCCCGTGGTGTCGTCCTGGGTCAGGAGCAGGACGTCGTGGTCGACCGCCCGCGCGCTCGTCACGACCCCGGCGACGAACTGCATGATGACCCCGACGTTGACGCCCACGCGCAGCGGCGCCATGAGTGCGATGACGTTGGTGCGTGCCGAGGCCAGGGCGCGCGCCCCCGCGTGGGGTCGGTAGCCGAGCTGCTCGATCGCACGCTCGACCCGGTGCCGCGTCGCCGCGGAGATCGGGCGCTTGCCCGACAGGACGTAGGAGACGGTCGAGGCGGAGACCCCGGCGGTCTTCGCGACGTCATCGATCGTGGCCACGGTGTGCTCCTTCTCGGGCGGGGACGGCAGGGGACGGCGGCCCCCCGGCGGGTGGTCCGGCGGCATGGCCGGCGGGGTCCTGGGAGGGGGTCGGGTCCGTGGCGGAGGACGTGCAGGACGCGCCGAGAGCCTCGTGCCCGAGGGCAACCCTAGCGCCGGGCGCGAGGTCGACGTCGGCACGGCGCCCGTCCGCGGTGCGCAGCCGGAAGCGGACGGCGCGCGTCGGGGGAGCGGTCAACCGGACCTCGGTCACGCGCATGTCCCGCCAGGTGATCCCCACGAGGATCCCGCCACGTGCTCGCAGCCCGTCGACCTCGCCCTGGGGCCAGGCCTCGGGCAGCGCGGGCAGCAGGTCCAGGTGGTCGGTGTGGCTCTGGAGGAGCATCTCGGCGATCGCGGCCGTGAGGCCCAGGTTCCCGTCGATCTGGAACGGCGGGTGCGCGCTGAAGAGGTTCGGGTAGAGCCCGCCGCGGTGCGGGGCGGGCCCGCTCTCCAGCGGGTCCGACGGCGACGCGACCGTCCGCAGCGCGAGCCGCACCTGGTCGTGGGCCCGGTCGCCGCGCCCGAGCCGGGCCCACAGCGCGGCCCGCCAGGCGAGGGACCAACCGGTCGACTCGGGGCCGCGCAGGTCGAGGCTCCGCGCCGCGGCCCGGCACAGGTCGGGGTGCTCCTCGGGGGTCAGGCTCCCCAGGGGGAACAGTCCCACGAGGTGCGAGAGGTGCCGGTGCTCGGGCTCGGCCTCGGGCAGGTCCTCGGCCCACTCGAGCAGGCCCCCGCCGGCCCCCACCCGGGGGGACGGGAGGAGCGCGACCGCGGTCTCGAGGTCGGCCAGCCACCCGGGAGCGCCCCGCTCCGGGCCGCCCGGCTCCACGAGCGCGGTGTGCGCGGCGCGGCACGACGCCGCGAGGTCGCGCAGCAGGGCGACGTCCATGGTGACCGACGTCGCGACGGCGACGGGGTCGCCGTCGGGCCCGACGTAGTGGTTCTCGGGGGACGTCGACGGTGACGTCCAGGCGCGGCGTGGCGCCCCGACGAACCCGTCGGCGTCGCGCGGGACGTCGGTGCAGATCCAGTCGAGCGCGAAGAGCCCCGCTCCCTCGAGGACGGGCCATGCCACGTCGCGCAGGTAGTCCGGGTCGGGGGCGAACACGTAGTGGTCCCAGACGTGGCGTGCGAGCCAGGTCCCTCCCAGCGCCCAGCTCGCCCAGGCGGGGTCGCCGTGCCCCGCGCCCACGGGCCAGGCGTGCCCCCAGGCGTCGGTGTTGTGGTGCGCGACCCACCCGCGCGTGCCGTAGAGCATCGCGGCCGCGCGGGCCCCGGTGCCCCGGGCGATCCGCGCGGTCAGGTCGAGCAGAGGTTCGTGGCACTCGGCGAGGCCCGTGGTCTCGGCCGCCCAGTAGTTCATGGGCGTGTTGATGTTGAGCGTGTAGCTGCTGCTCCACGGCGCCGGGAGCTCGTCGTTCCACAGGCCCTGCAGGGTCGCGGGGAGCCCTCCGGGTCGCGAGCTCGAGATCAGGAGGTAGCGACCGTAGTGGAAGGCGAGCGCGGCCAGCGTGGGGTCCGCCGCGTCGGCCGGCGTCGCCGCGACGGCGGCCGGGCGCCGCAGGTGGTGCGCGGTCGACGCGGTGCCCGTCGTCGCGGTCCCGGTCGCTTCCACTCGTGCGGGGGCCGGCCCGAGCCGGAGCCGGACCCGGTCGAAGAGGCGACGGTGCTCGTCGACGTGGCGGCGTCGAAGTCGTTCGACGACGCCTGCGACCTGGTCCTCCGTCGCGGTGCCCGACCCCCCGGCGGTTCCCCGGTCCCCGAGGGCCGCGACGGCGCTCGCTGTCGCGCGCGCGGACGCGTCGGCTCGCGAGCCAGGTCCCGCGGCCGTCGGGTCCTGCGAGGTCGCGGTCGCGACGACGAGCACGTGCCGCCGCGCCGCGGGCAGGACGAGCAGGCCCTCCTCGACCCGCGCACCGGGGGCGGCGACGACCGCGACCGCGTGCCGCCCGCCGTCGGCGTACCGCACCGGGACCTCGACGCTCTCGTGGCCCGGAGCGACGTCGACCGGGAGCTGCACCTCGTGCCGGAGCACTCCGCAGGAGAGGTCGTTGCGGGCCTCGGCGAGACCGGGGGCCGCACCGGGGGCAGCGGTCGCGCGGGGGGCGGCGACCGACGCCGCCCGCAGGACGCTCGAGACGCGGACCGCGAGGATGCTCGGTGCGCTGGACGTGACCGTATGGACGAGCACGTGGTCGGCGGCGCTGACCCACGTCTCGTGACGGACGTCGGGGCCCGGCCGCACCGACCCCGGCAGAGAGTACTCGTGCGACGCGACGGCCTCGTCCAGGTCGAGCCGTCGCGCGTAGCCGGCAGCCTGGCTCGTCGCGGGTGCGGTCGGTGCGTCGAGCTGGTCGAGTCCGTGCGGCCGCCCGGCCGCGCCCGTCCCTCCGGCGGCTTCGACGGTCACCCAGACGTCGACGAACGGGAGGTAGGCCTGCGCGTACGGGGTCTGCACGTCTTGCAGGAGCCGCTCGGCGCGGTGGGCGTCTCCTGCCGCGACGGCCTCCCGGACCGCGGCGAGGTGCGCGGGTCCGTGGGCCCGTGGCGCGTCGGGCGTCCAGGCCGGGGGGCGCGCACCGGTGCCCACGGCCCCGTCGTGGGGGAGAGGTTCGGTCCCGGTGCCGGACCACACGGTCGCGTCGTTGACCTGGAGCCGCTCGGTGCCGATCCTGCCGAAGCACATGGCGCCGATCCTCCCGTTGCCCACCGGAAGCGCTTCGACCCACTTCTCGGCGGGCTGATCGTCCACGAGCGACCATCTGTCGAACGGGCCGCTCGGCGAGCCTCGGCGCTCGTCTTGCCGCGCGATCATGCGGTTTGCCTCCTCGTGGCAGCAGGGTGGACAGAGGCTGTCCCGGAGGCCGTGTTCGACGATGCGTCTCGCGAAGACGCTGGACAGGACCTCGGCCGTCAGACTAGCGTGTTGAACCGCTTCGATGAAGTGGAGACCAGGAGAGGCAATGACGCTACTGACCCCTGACCGCGCCGGCGGTCGCCCGTCCCCGGGCACGGACCCGGCCCCCGGGCTCGCCCCGCTGACGACCGAGCTCGGGATCCTGTTCGGCGGTGACTACAACCCCGAGCAGTGGGACCCTGCCGTGTGGCGCGAGGACGTCCGGCTCATGCGGCAGGCGGGGGTCAACCTCGTGACCGTCGGGGTCTTCAGCTGGTCGCGCTACGAGCCGCAGCCGGGCGTGCGGGACTTCGCCTGGATGGACGAGGTCCTCGACCTCCTGCACGCGCACGGCATCGCGGTGGACCTCGCGACACCGACGGCCTCGCCACCGCCCTGGCTCGGGAACCTGCACCCGGAGACGCTGCCGGTCGACGCGGACGGCGTGCGCCTGGGGTGGGGCTCGCGCAACCAGTTCAGCCCGGCCTCGCGCGTCTACCGGGAGCACGCGCTCGCGATCACCCGTGACCTCGTCGAGCGGTACGCCGAGCACCCTGCGGTCCGGATGTGGCACGTGGGGAACGAGTTCGGTCAGGTCTGCCACGGCGAGGAGTCGGCGGTGGCGTTCCGGGGGTGGCTGCGCGAGCGCTACGGCTCGCTCACGGCGCTCAACGAGGCGTGGGGGACCTCGGTCTGGTCGCAGCACTACGGGCGGTGGGAGGAGATCACCCCTCCTCGCCGGGCGCCCTACCACCTCAACCCGACCCAGGTCCTGGACTTCCGCCGCTACTCGTCCGACGCCCTGCGGTCGTTGTTCCGCGAGCAGCGCGACCTGATCCGCGAGATCGACCCCGTGCGGCCCGTGACGACGAACTTCATGGGCTTCTTCGCGCTCGTCGACTACTGGTCGTGGGCCGAGGACCTGGACGTGGTCGCGGACGACGCGTACCCCGACCCGACCGACCCGCACGCCGCGAGCACGTCGGCGCTCACGCACGACCTCATGCGTTCGCTCGGGCGCGGTCGCCCCTGGGTCCTCATGGAGCAGGCGGCAGGCGCCGTGAGCTGGCGCCCGCACAACCTCACCAAGTCGCCCGGACGGTCGCGGCTCGAGTCGCTGCAGGCCGTGGCCCGCGGGGCCGACGCGATCTGCTTCTTCCAGTGGCGGGCCGCGACCAAGGGGCCCGAGCGGTTCCACTCGGCCATGCTCCCGCACGCGGGCCCCGAGACCCGCGCGCACCAGGGGGTCCGGCGCCTGGGCGCGGACCTCGCGAGGCTGCGGCCCGTCGTCGGCTCGCGCGTCGGGGCACGGGTCGCGATCCTGTTCGACTGGCCGAGCTGGTGGGCGTCGCAGGGCGAGGCCCTGCCGACCGACCGGCTCGACGCCCTGGCGCAGCTCCGGTCCTGGTACCGCCCGCTGTGGGAGGACGGCGTCGCGGTCGACGTCGCCCGCCCGGGTCAGGACCTGTCGGGGTACGACGTCGTGCTCGCGCCGCAGCTGTACCTGCTCACCGAGCCCGCGGCGGACACGTTGCGCGAGCACGTCGCGCGGGGCGGGACGCTCGTGCTCGGCCCGTTCGGAGGGGTCGCCGACGAGTCCGCGCACGTGCGGACCGGACGCTTCCCCGCCCTGCTGCGGGACGTCGTCGGGGTCAGCGGCGAGGAGTGGGTCCCGCTTCCCGACGACGGCGCGGAGGTCGTCTGGGCGGCGGCGGCGCCGGGGCGGCCGGGCTCCTTCCGGGCCGAGGTCCTCGGCGAGCTGCTGCGCTCCGAGGGCGCCGAGGTGCTCGCGTCGTTCCGGGGCGGACACCTCGACGGGGCCCCGGCGATCACGCGTCACCGCCGCCCGGGCTCGGGCGCGGCCTGGTACGTCGGGACCGTGCCACCGCAGGACGCCCTCGCGGACGTGGTGCGGCAGGCGCTCGCCGAGGCGGGCGTCGAGGGGGCCGCGCCCGCGGTGCGCCTCCCCGGCGTCGAGGTCGTCCGGCGCGGCGACGCGCTCTTCGTGCTCAACCACGGCCGGGGCACGGTCCGCGTCCGCGTGGAGGACCTGCTCCCGGGGTCGTCCGTCCCCCCACGTCATCCCGGGTCCGAGGTCGTCGACCTCCTGACCGGGCTCCCACCTGCCGCCGGCGAGGTCGTCCTCGCGGCCGACGACGCCGTCGTCCTGATCGAGAGGAACTCATGAAGTTCACGGATGGTTACTGGAAGCTGCTGCCGGGCGTGACGCTGCTGCGGCCGCAGTCGGTCGACGAGGTCGTCGACGACGCCGGCCGACTCGTGGTGTACGCGCCCACGGCGCCGATCCTGACGCGTGGTGACACGCTCAACCGGCCGCTCGTCACGGTGTCGTTCGACGCACCCATGGACGACGTCGTGGGGGTGCGCATCGAGCACCACCAGGGGCGGCGGGACCCGGGCCCGCACTTCGAGGTCGCGCGCGCGTCGGGGGACTCCAAGGTCGTCCTGCCCCTCGTCGAGGGGGAGCACGGCGCGTCGCTGACCTCGGGCAGGCTCGCGGCGCGGGTCGCGACCGACGGCGGCTGGCGCGTGGACTTCGTGGCCGACGGCAGGGTCCTGACGAGCTCGACGGACCGCAGCGTCGGGGTCGTCACGACGCCCGACGGCGCCCATCACGTCCGCGAGCAGCTCACGATCGGCGTGGGCGAGCACCTGTACGGCCTGGGCGAGCGCTTCGGCGCCCTGGTCAAGAACGGGCAGTCGGTCGACATCTGGAACGAGGACGGCGGGACGGCGAGCGACCAGGCGTACAAGAACGTCCCGTTCTACCTGTCGGACGCGGGCTACGGCGTGTTCGTGGCCCATCCCGAGCGGGTCTCGTTCGAGGTGGGCACCGAGGTGGTCTCGCGCACGCAGTTCTCGGTCGTGGGCGAGGCCCTCCAGTACTACGTCATCTACGGGGCGACGCCCAAGGAGATCCTGAGCCGGTACACCGCCCTCACGGGCCGGCCCGCCAAGGTGCCCGCGTGGTCGTTCGGCCTGTGGCTGTCGACGTCGTTCACCACGGACTACGACGAGGGCACCGTGACCTCGTTCATCGACGGCATGGCAGAGCGCGAGATCCCGTTGAGCGTCTTCCACTTCGACTGCTTCTGGATGCGGCAGTTCCACTGGTGCGACTTCGTGTGGGACCCGGCGACGTTCCCCGATCCCGAGGGCATGCTCGCGCGGCTGCGTGCCAAGGGGCTGCGGATCTCGGCGTGGATCAACCCGTACATCGCCCAGCGCTCGCACCTGTTCGTCGAGGGGCGCGAGAAGGGGTACCTGGTGCTGACGCCCGCGGGCGACGTCTGGCAGTGGGACATGTGGCAGGCGGGCATGGCGCTCGTCGACTTCACGAACCCGGACGCGAAGGCCTGGTACCTCGCGCAGCTCAAGGGCCTGCTGGACCAGGGCGTGGACTGCTTCAAGACCGACTTCGGCGAACGGATCCCCACGGACGTGGTGTGGCACGACGGGTCGGACCCGCAGCGCATGCACAACTACTACGCGCACCTGTACAACGAGGCCGTGTTCGAGCTGCTGCGGGCCGAGCGCGGCGAGGGCGAGGCCGTGCTCTTCGCCCGCTCGGCGACCGCGGGCGGGCAGCAGTTCCCGGTCCACTGGGGCGGGGACTGCGAGTCGACCTACGCGTCGATGGCCGAGTCGTTGCGCGGCGGGCTCTCGCTCGCGCTGTCGGGGTTCGGGTACTGGAGCCACGACATCGGGGGCTTCGAGGGCACGCCGGACCCCGCGGTCTTCAAGCGCTGGGCCGCGTTCGGCCTGCTGTCCTCGCACAGCCGCCTGCACGCCTCGGACTCCTACCGCGTGCCGTGGGCGTTCGACGACGAGGCCGTGGACGTCACCCGGGCCTTCACACGGCTCAAGATGTCGCTCATGCCGTACCTGGCCCGGGTGGCGGGGGAGGCGCACGGGCAGGGGGTCCCGATGATGCGGCCCATGATGCTCGAGTTCCCGCAGGACCGGGGGACGGCCGGCGTGGACACCCAGTACATGCTGGGCGACGCGCTGCTCGTCGCCCCGGTGTTCAGCACCGAGGGCGACGTCGAGTACTACGTCCCGGAGGGGCGCTGGACGAACCTCCTCGACGGGCGCCCGGTCTCCGGGCCGCGGTGGGTGAGCGAGCGGCACGGGTTCGACTCGCTGCCGCTGCTGGTCCGTCCGGGCACGGTGCTGCCCGTGGGTGCGTGCACGGACCGCCCGGACTACGAGTGGGCCGACGGCGTGACCCTGCGCTTGTTCGAGCTGCCCGACGGGCACGACTCGACGACCACGGTCCCGTCCGAGACGGGCGCGCCGACGACGTTCCGCACGCGCCGCGAGGGCGGGCGGGTCATGGTCACCTCGGACGACGCCCGGGCGCCGTGGGCCGTGCAGGTCGGCGAGCAGGTCGTCCGCGCCGAGGGCGCGGGGAGCGTCGAGCTGTCCGTCTGACCTGCCCTCCCGCGTCGCTGCGCGGGTGACGTCGGGGCAGGGGCGAGCGGCGCCGTCGGGCGAAGGACCCGGCCCGACGGCGCTGCCCACCCCGGGCCTCGACGTCGCCCCCACGCGTGGGTACCCTGATCGAATCGATACGTGAGAGCGCTCCCACGCTGTCGCGGACCGTCCATCCCGAACCACCGAAGGAACACCGTGAGCAACGTCGCTACCCGGCAGGACACCGGACCCGCACCGTCCCCAGCGCAGGCCCCCGCGCCGCGCACCTTCCCGACCGACTTCCTGTGGGGGTCGGCCACCGCGGCCTACCAGATCGAGGGAGCCGCCGCCGAGGGCGGGCGTGGGCCGTCCATCTGGGACACCTACTCCCACACCCCCGGCCGCACGCTGAACGGCGACACGGGCGACGTGGCCGACGACCACTACCACCGGTGGGCCGAGGACGTGCAGCACATCAAGGACCTCGGGCTCGGCGCCTACCGGTTCTCGATCTCCTGGTCGCGCGTCCAGCCCGGCGGCACAGGAGAGTTCAACCCCGAGGGCATCGCGTTCTACTCGCGGCTCGTCGACGCGCTCCTCGACGCAGGCATCAAGCCCGTCGTGACGCTCTACCACTGGGACCTCCCGCAGGAGCTCGAGGACCGCGGCGGCTGGGCGAACCGCGAGACCGCCCACGCGTTCGCCGGGTACGCGCGCCGCATGGCCCGCGAGCTCGGCGACCGGATCGACGTGTGGACCACGCTCAACGAGCCCTGGTGCTCGGCCTACCTCGGCTACGGCTCGGGCGTGCACGCCCCGGGGCGCACCGAGCCCGTCGCGGCGCTCGCGGCCGTGCACCACCTCAACCTCGCCCACGGGCTCGCGTGCCTCGCCATCCGCGACGAGCTGGGGCAGGACGTCCAGACCTCGATCACCCTCAACCTGCACGTGATCCGGCCCGACGACCCGACGTCGGAGGCCGACCTCGACGCGGTGCGCACGATCGACGGGCTCGCCAACCGGGCGTTCCTCGGCCCGCTGCTCGACGGCGCCTACCCGGCCGACCTGCTCGCCGACACCGCGCACGTGACCGACTGGTCGTTCGTCCAGGACGGTGACCTCGAGATCGTCCGGCAGCCCCTGTCGGTGCTCGGCATCAACTACTACTCGACGACCAAGGTGCGCCACTTCGCGGGCGACGGCGAGCGCGCGGAGAACGACGGCCACGGCGCGTCGAGCCACAGCCCGTGGATCGGGGTCGACGACGTCGAGTTCGTGACGCAGGCGGGCCCGTACACCGCGATGGGCTGGAACATCGAGCCCGCCGGGATGACCGAGCTGCTCCTCTCGGTGCACCGGGCGTACCCGGGCCAGCCCCTGATGGTCACCGAGAACGGCGCGGCGTTCGACGACGAGGTCTCGATCGGTGCCGACGGGACGGCGCGGGTGCACGACGACCGTCGTGTCGCGTACCTGCACGACCACATCGACGCGGTGGGTGCTGCGATCGACGAGGGGGCCGACGTGCGCGGGTACTTCGCGTGGTCGCTGCTCGACAACTTCGAGTGGGGCTACGGCTACGACCGCCGGTTCGGCATCATCCGCGTCGACTACGACACGCTCGAGCGCACGTGGAAGGACTCGGCGCACTGGTACCGCCGGCTCGTGACGACCTCGGTGCTGCCGGGGGTGGCGGAGATCGGCTGACGGGCGTCGAGGACGCCGGTGCCCGGGGCCGGTCCCGGGCACCGGCGTGCCGACCGGGCGTGGGCCGCTGGAGGTCGCGACAGGCGCCGGTGATCTATCTCGCACCCGTCGCGGCCGTGGCGCGACACGCCGACGGAACATGACACGCGGGAGAATTCGTGTCCGGCTTGTCTGGTTCGGTGCGGCGCCGGGTGTGGCGCCGAGGTGGGGTTGGTCTGCCTGCCGGCCCCCCTCGCGCGCTCTGCACAGCATGTGGACGGACGCCCTCCACAAGCTGTGGAGAAGTCCTCGGGACCGCTCGGACAAGCCGTTCTCGGGCTCCGGGACCGGTGGACGACGGGGTGCATCCGGGGGAGTGTCAGTGCCTCCTGGGAGGATGGATCCGTGCTTGTAGCACACTTCGACACGTCTCGAGGAGGAGGCGGCGAAGATCGTCAGACCACGACATCTAGTGCCGAGCGCGGAGCCCGCCCACTAGGTATAGTGGTCAACACCAGGGAGCGATCGTCTCCCCGGCAAACCACACGGTCGTAGTTCCACCAGCGTTCTTCGAGGTCAGGACCCCAGCAGGGAGTCGGCCTGAGCGCCCCCGCTGGAAGCTCGATCCCCTACCCGAGGAGACTGACCAGATGAGCATCACGGTCTACAGCAAGCCGGCTTGCGTTCAGTGCGACGCGACGTACCGCGCCCTCGACAAGAAGGGCATCGAGTACTCCGTCGTGGACATCAGCCAGGACGCCGAGGCACTCGAGCTCGTGCGCGGCCTCGGCTACCTGCAGGCGCCCGTCGTCATCGCGGGCGACGAGCACTGGTCGGGCTTCCGCCCCGACCAGATCAACGCTCTCGCGGCGAAGGTCGCTCCCGTCGCCTGACCAGCTCGTCCCACCGGTCCCCGCTGCGAGGTGTGACATGGGATCGCTCGTCTACTTCTCCAGCGCGTCGGACAACACCCACCGGTTCGTCCAGCGACTGGGCCTCGAGGACCGTGGCCACACGGTCCACCGCATCCCGCTGCGACCCAAGGACGAGTTCCTGCGGGTCGACGAGCCCTACGTCCTGATGGTCCCGACGTACGGCGGCGGCAACGAGGGCGGGGCAGTGCCCCGCCAGGTCATCAAGTTCTTGAACGACTCACACAACCGGTCGTTGATCCGCGGCGTCATCGCCGCGGGCAACACCAACTTCGGCGAGGCCTACTGCATCGCCGGCGACATCATCTCCTCGAAGTGCCAGGTGCCTTACCTGTACGCCTTCGAACTTCTGGGAACAGCCGAGGACGTCGAGCGCGTCCGCGACGGATTGGGACGATTTTGGCAACGACAGTCACGGATTCCAGCGTGAGCACGGTGGCGGCGGGCGTCGAGCTCGACTACCACGCGCTCAACGCGATGCTCAACCTGTACGGCCCCGACGGCGAGATCCAGTTCGACAAGGACCGCCAGGCAGCGCGCCAGTACTTCCTGCAGCACGTGAACCAGAACACGGTCTTCTTCCACAGCCTGGAGGAGAAGCTCGAGTACCTGGTCGAGAACAAGTACTACGACCCCGCGGTCCTCGACAAGTACGACCGCGACTTCGTCAAGACCTTGTTCGAGTTCGCCTACTCCAAGAAGTTCCGCTTCGACACGTTCCTCGGCGCGTTCAAGTACTACACCTCGTACACGCTCAAGACGTTCGACGGCAAGCGTTACCTCGAGCGCTTCGAGGACCGCGTGTCCATGGTCGCCCTCGGTCTGGCCGACGGCAACGAGCAGACGGCCCTCGACATCGTCGAGGAGATCGTCGCCGGTCGCTTCCAGCCCGCGACCCCCACGTTCCTCAACATCGGCAAGGCGCAGCGCGGCGAGCCCGTGTCCTGCTTCCTGCTGCGCATCGAGGACAACATGGAGTCCATCGCGCGCGGCATCAACTCGGCCCTGCAGCTCTCCAAGCGTGGCGGTGGCGTGGCCCTGCTCCTGAGCAACATCCGTGAGCACGGCGCCCCGATCAAGCACATCGAGAACCAGTCCTCGGGCGTCATCCCCGTGATGAAGCTCCTCGAGGACTCCTTCTCCTACGCGAACCAGCTCGGTGCCCGCCAGGGCGCCGGTGCGGTCTACCTGCACGCGCACCACCCCGACATCATGCGTTTCCTCGACACCAAGCGTGAGAACGCCGACGAGAAGATCCGCATCAAGACGCTGTCGCTCGGTGTGGTCATCCCCGACATCACGTTCGACCTGGCGAAGAAGAACGAGGACATGTACCTGTTCTCGCCGTACGACGTCGAGCGCGTCTACGGCAAGCCCTTCGCCGACATCTCGGTCACCGAGAAGTACGACGAGATGGTCGACGACGCACGCATCCGCAAGACGAAGATCAAGGCCCGCGAGTTCTTCCAGACCCTCGCCGAGCTGCAGTTCGAGTCCGGCTACCCGTACGTCATGTTCGAGGACACGGTCAACAAGGCGAACCCCATCAAGGGCCGCATCACGCACTCGAACCTGTGCTCGGAGATCCTCCAGGTCTCGACGCCCTCGACGTTCAACGAGGACCTGTCGTACGACCACGTCGGCCGCGACATCTCGTGCAACCTCGGCTCGCTCAACATCGCCAAGACGATGGACTCGCCGGACTTCGCCAAGACCATCGACACCGCGATCCGCGCCCTGACGGCCGTGTCCGACCAGACGAGCATCGAGTCCGTCCCGTCGATCAAGCGCGCCAACGAGTCGGGGCACGCGATCGGCCTCGGCCAGATGAACCTGCACGGGTACCTCGCTCGCGAGCGCGTCTTCTACGGCTCCGAAGAGGGCATCGACTTCACGAACATCTACTTCTACACCGTGGCCTACCACGCGATCGCAGCGAGCAACCGCCTCGCGATCGAGCGGGGCCGGGCGTTCGGCGGGTTCGAGGACTCGACCTACGCCTCGGGCGAGTACTTCGAGAAGTACACGGACCAGGTGTGGGAGCCCGCGACGCCGCGCGTCAAGGAGCTCTTCGAGACCGCCGGCGTGCACATCCCCACGCAGGAGGACTGGAAGGCGCTGGCCGCGTCCGTCAAGGAGCACGGCATCTACAACCAGAACCTCCAGGCCGTCCCGCCGACCGGCTCGATCAGCTACATCAACAACTCGACCTCGTCGATCCACCCGGTCGCCGCCAAGATCGAGATCCGCAAGGAAGGCAAGATCGGGCGCGTCTACTACCCGGCGCCCTACCTGACGAACGACAACCTGGAGTACTACCAGGACGCGTACGAGATCGGCTACGAGAAGATCATCGACACGTACGCCGCGGCGACGCAGCACGTGGACCAGGGTCTGAGCCTCACGCTGTTCTTCAAGGACACCGCGACCACGCGCGACGTCAACCGCGCGCAGATCTACGCATGGCGCAAGGGCATCAAGACCCTGTACTACATCCGCCTGCGCCAGCTCGCGCTCGAAGGCACCGAGGTGGAGGGTTGCGTCTCCTGCATGCTGTGATTGCCCTCGTCGCCTGACGGCGACGTCCACGGGAGGGGCGCCGGTCTTCCCGGGCCGCTCGTGCCTCGCGGCCCCCGCCAGGCCCGACCACGACCGGCGCCCCTCCCGTTCCCGCCGCCCGCAGGACCTCTCGTCTCGTCGCAGGCACCGTGCTGAGAAAGAAGAAGAACGACATGTCACCCACTGGGAAGCTCAAGCTCATCGATCGCGTGTCCGCGATCAACTGGAACCGTCTCGACGACGACAAGGACGCCGAGGTCTGGGACCGGCTCGTCGGGAACTTCTGGCTCCCCGAGAAGGTGCCGGTCTCGAACGACATCCAGAGCTGGGCCACGCTCACCGAGGAGGAGAAGACGCTCACCATGCGCGTCTTCACCGGCCTGACGCTCCTGGACACCATCCAGGGCACCGTGGGCGCCGTGTCGCTCATCCCTGACGCGATCACCCCGCACGAGGAGGCCGTGTACACGAACATCGCCTTCATGGAGTCCGTGCACGCCAAGAGCTACTCGTCGATCTTCTCGACGCTGTGCTCGACGCGCGAGATCGACGAGGCGTTCCGCTGGTCGGAGGAGAACCCCAACCTCCAGCGCAAGGCCGAGATCGTCATGGAGTACTACAAGGGCGACTCGCCGCTCAAGCGCAAGGTCGCGAGCACGCTGCTCGAGTCCTTCCTGTTCTACTCGGGCTTCTACCTGCCCATGTACTGGTCGAGCCGCGCCAAGCTCACGAACACGGCCGACCTCATCCGCCTCATCATCCGCGACGAGGCAGTGCACGGGTACTACATCGGCTACAAGTTCCAGAAGGGGCTCGAGAAGCTCACCCCCGAGGAGCGCGACGAGATGAAGGCCTACACGTACGAGCTCCTGTTCGAGCTCTACGAGAACGAGGTCCAGTACACCGCAGACCTCTACGACGGCGTGGGCCTGACCGAGGACGTCAAGAAGTTCCTGCGCTACAACGCCAACAAGGCCCTCATGAACCTGGGCTACGAGGCGCTGTTCCCCAAGGACGAGACCGACGTCAACCCGGCGATCCTGTCCGCCCTGTCACCGAACGCCGACGAGAACCACGACTTCTTCTCCGGCTCGGGCTCGTCCTACGTGATCGGCAAGGCCGTGAACACCGAGGACGACGACTGGGACTTCTGACGCCGCCCGTCACCACGGGCTGACCACGAACGGGCGCGCCCGCCCCCCCCCCCGCTCCGGAAGGAGCGGTGGGGCGTCGGCCGTTGGCGTGTGTGCGGGCGCCCGGAGTGTCACCGCCCACCGTGGTGGTCGAACCGGTGGTGGCGACCCGCACCTCGCGGGCGGTCAGCGACTCAGTCGTTCGGCCGCGCCAGCGCGCCCTCGACCGGGGGCTCAGCCGACCACGGGAACGTGATCCACTTGTCGGTCTCCTTCCAGGAGAAATCCGGCTGCAGGATCGTGCGCGGCTTGGTGTACAGCACGGCCGAACGTGCTTCGGTGCCGTGCTCGGCGAGCAGGTCCATGACCAGGGCGAGGGTTCGGCCCGAGTCCGCGACGTCGTCGACCACGAGGACCTTGGACCCCGGGAGCTCCGACGTGTCCATGAGCGGGGGGAGGACGCGGGGGTCGGCGAGCGTCTGACCGATGTCCGTGTAGAACTCCACGTTGAGCGTCCCCACGCCCTTGGTGCCCAGCGCGTAGGCCACGGCCCCGCCGGGAAGCAGTCCGCCGCGGGCGATCGCCACCACGACGTCGGGCTGGAAGCCGCCTGCGACCACCTGCTCGGCCAGCTGCCTGGACGCGGTGCCGAAAAGCTCCCACGTCATGACTTCGCGCTCTGTGCTCATGGACAGAGCCTAGGGGCAGCCCCTGTGAGGTGCCCTGCCCGACGGCCCGCACCGGACGTCACCCGTCCAGCACGCGAGAAGGGCCGCCTCCCGCGAGCGGGAGACGGCCCTTCGACGGTCCGGACGGCTGGGCCGTCAGGAGGGGGTGCAGATCAGGAGGCGTCCAGGATGTCGACGACGAAGACCAAGGTCTTGCCGGCGAGGGGGTTCGTCTCGCTGGCCTCAGCGCCGTAGGCGAGCGCCGCGGGGACGACCAGCAGCACCTGGCTGCCGACGGTCTGACCCGTGAGCCCGGTGGTCCACCCCTCGATGACACCGCTCAGGGGGAAGGTCGCCGGGGCGCCGTTCTCCCACGAGGAGTCGAAGGACTCACCGTCGAGCGTCCAACCCGTGTACTGGGTCGTGACGGTCTGGTCCGCGGTGACCTCCGGACCGGAGCCCTTGATGAGCGTCTGCACGACGAGCTCGGTCGGGTCGGCGTAGCCCTCGGGGATGTCGATGCTGGGCTTGCCCGTGTCGTCCAGCGTGACGACCGGCAGGCCCTCGGCCGGCGTCACGGCCTCGCCCTCGGCGCGGTCCGGAACGTCCTTGGTGCTGACGATCTGGATGAGGTTCACGCGGGTGTCGGTGGTCTGGTCGTCCTCCTGGCTCGGGAAGGCGACGAGGACCTGGGCCCCGACCTTCTGGCCGATCAGGGCGTCGTTCAGCAGCTCGTAGCTCGCGTCGCCGACCGTGAACGACTCTGCGGCGTCATCGGTCCAGGTCGAACCGAGCAGCTCCGCCGAGCTGCCCTGGTACACGATGTACTGCATCGTGACGAGGTCCCCTTCGGCGACCTCGTCGCCGTCCCCCTCGGTGACGACCTTGCTCGTCGTGGTCGAGACCGTGAGGCCCTTGTCGAACGCGAGCGTCGCGTCCCCGTCCGTCCCGGTCACGACGACCGAGTCGAGTGCCGCGATGTCGGCTTCGGTCGGAACACCCGTGTCGTTGGCTGCTGCCGACTCGGTGGCTGAAGGGCTGGCGCTGCCACCGTCGCCGGAAGCGCAACCGGACAGGACGAGGGCGGTCCCCAGGGCGATCGCGACAAGGCCGCGAGAGGTACGGAGCTTCACAAGAATCCTTCGTTCGGGGGTGTCCGCGCACGACCGGGAGTGAACACGGCGCCGAGCACGGGAGTGGCGGGCTCGGCAACTCTAGCCGCACTCTCTGAGAGTGTGCTGAAAACGACGGTCGCGACCGGCGGGCACTCGTCGCTGTCGCGACCGGCGGGCACTCGTCGCTGTCGCGACCGGCGGGCACTCGTCGCTGTCGCGACCGGCGGGCACTCGTCGC
>NZ_JACSQF010000001.1:34394-88946 GCF_014836755.1 Oerskovia merdavium | reverse complement strand
TGTCGCGACCGTGGACAATGGAACCGTGCCCTCGAAACGTCCCTCGCGCCGTCGTCCCTGGGGAGCGGAACCCCCTCCGCTCGACCTCAACCGTGCCCTCGGCGGCATGCGGTCGGAGACCGGGCCCGACGGCGAGTGGTCCGTCCGCACCGTCCGCCAGAGCGACAAGTCGTACGTGTGCCCGGGCTGCCGGCAGACCGTCCCCGCCGGGACGAGCCACGTCGTCGCGTGGGCCAAGGACTCGATGTTCGGGGCGCAGTCCGCGCTCGAGGACCGCCGCCACTGGCACACGGGGTGCTGGGAGGCGCGTGCCCGGCGCCGCTGAGGTCGACCCCGGCTAGGCTCGGTCGTGATGAACGCGCACAGCCCTGACCCCGCGACCGACCGTCCCGCCACGCCCGCACCGGCGGCCACGCCCGCAGCGGTGCCCCCGGCAGCGTCCGCAGGTGCGCCCACGGCGGCACGCACGGCCCCCGACGGCAAGCCCGCCGAGCACGGCGCCCCGATCCGTTCGCTCACGGTCCTGCCGGCCCGCCGCGAGGACGTCGAGCTCCACACCGCGGACGGTCTGACCCTCGTGGGCGAGCTCGCGCTCCCGGCGCACGCGGCGCCGTCGGGCACCTTGATCACGCTGCACCCGCTGCCCACGCACGGCGGCTACATGGACTCCCACGTCTACCGCAAGGCAGCCTGGCGCCTGCCCGCGCTCGCCGATCTCGCGGTACTGCGCTTCAACACGCGCGGCACGTCGTCCCCGCGCGGCACGAGCGAGGGCGCGTTCGACGGCGGCGAGGCCGAGCGCTTCGACGTCGCCGCGGCGATCGAGCTGGCCGAGTTCCACGACCTGCCGAACCGGTGGCTCGTGGGGTGGTCGTTCGGGACCGAGCTCGTCCTCAAGCACGGCACGGACCCCGGCATCGAGGGCGCGATCCTCCTCTCCCCGCCCCTGCACCGCGCGACCGACGAGGACCTGGACCGGTGGGCCGCGTTCGGCAAGCCGCTCCTGGTCCTGGTGCCCGAGCTCGACGACTACCTGCGCCCCGAGGAGGCGCGCCGCCGTTTCGCACGCGTGCCGCAGGCCGAGGTCGTCGCGGTCGAGGGAGCCAAGCACCTGTGGGTGGGCGAGCCGTCGGTGCGACGGGTCCTCGACGAGATCGTCGCCCGCGTCCGCCCGGGATTCCCCGTACCCCTCCCCACGACGTGGGACGCGCAGACCGAGACGGGTACGGACACCGAGGCCTCTGACCAGGCCTCGTACGACGCGAGCCGCACGCACGTCCAGCCGACGACGACAGGACAGAACTCATGACCACGACCCAGCACCTCGCCCTGCACACCCTGCGTGAGGGGCACGGGCTGCCCGTGCTGCTCGTGCACGGCTTCCCGCTCGACCACCGCATGTGGGAGGACGTCGCCGCGGCTCTGCCGAGCGGCATCACGGTCGTCGCGGTCGACCTCCCGGGGCTGGGCGAGAGCCCGCTCGGGGGCGAGCCGCCCTCGATCGAGGCCGCAGCCGACGCCGTGGTCGCCGCTGCCCGCGCCGCCGGGCTCGAGCGTGCGGTGGTCGTGGGCATGTCGATGGGTGGCTACGTCGCGCTCGCGGCGGCCGAGCGTCATCCGGGCTTCGTGGTCGCGCTCGGCCTCGTGGACACCAAGTCGACGGCCGACGACGACACGGCCCGCGCCAACCGCCTGCGCATCGCGGCGGCGGTCAGCGAGAGCCGCACGGTCGACGCGGTCCTCGGCATGCCGGGAGCCCTGCTCGGCGCGACGAGCAAGATCGCGCGCCGCGGGCTGACGGCTCGCCTCGAGGAGTGGATCCGTTCCCAGCGGCCCGACGGCGTCGCGTGGGCCCAGCGCGCCATGGCCGCCCGCCCGGACCGCACCGAGGTGCTGGCACGCTTCGCGGGCCCCGTGAGCGTGGTCGTGGGCGAGGAGGACACGCTCACCCCGGTCGAGGCCGCCGAGCACCTGGTCGCCGCGGCTCGGGGGGCGACGCTCGTCGTGGTGCCCGCCGCGGGGCACATGAGCGCTGTCGAGGACGCGCCGGCCGTCGCGAACGCGATCGGTGACCTCTGGGCCGTCGCCCGGGACTGAGCGCCGGGCGGTCAGCCGCGCTCGAGCACCAGCTCGATCGCGTCCGCGAGAGAGATGGACTCGCCGTCGCGCCCGCCCTTGCCGAGCACGAGCGGCGGGTCCGACGGGACGAGGGTCGCGCCCTTCAGCCGGGCCGAGAGCCCGCCCTGGACGCTGAGGATGTAGAACGACGCGTCGGTCCCGACGGCGAGCGTCCGGTTCTTGCGCAGGTACCAGCCGAGCGTCCTGGTGCGGTACGTCGCGTCCCCTGCGTACGAGCGGGCCTGGAGCGGGACCGGGGCGATGCCTCGCCGTCCGGCCTCGGCGACGAACTCGCGCAGGAGAGCGGCGGCCTGGGCCGACTCCTGGGCGCGGCGGCGTTCGAGCTCGTTCGCCTGGTGCGCCGCGGCCTCGGTGCGCTGAGCACGCCAGGCCGCGACGTCGTCGGGCGTGGTGCTGCTCGCGGCTCCGGTCGAGCCGCCAGCGGCATCGCCGGGACCGTGAGCCTGGTGTGCCTGGTGAGCGGACGACGGCGACGACCCAGGCAGGTCCCCGGTGTCGTCGCCGTCGTGCGTCATGGGCGTGCTCAGGCCTTCGCGGAAGCCGAGGACTCCGAGGACTTGGCGTCCTCGCCCTCCTCGCCCTCGACCTCGACCTGCGGGAACTCCGCGGTCATGAGGTTCGCAGCGCGGGCACGCTGCGCCGGGGTGCCCGCGATGGCCACGGCCGGTGCGGCCTTGGTCTTGGCGCCCTCACCGTCGCCGAGCAGCCCACGCAGCTCGTCGAGGTAGGTGTTGATCGACTCGTGCTGGCGCGTGAGGTCCTCGAGCTGACGCTGGGCCGCCGCGCGCTGCTGCTCGGCCTCTGCCTTGGCGTCCCCGACGGTCTGCTCGGCGAACTCGCGGGCCTCGGCGACCACGCGGTCCGCGTTGTGACGCGCGGTCGCGATGACCTCCTTGACGTAGTCGTCGGACTCGGTGCGGACCTTCTCGGCCTGCTCGAGAGCCGTGACCACGCGGTGCTCGGCGTCGGACGCGTGCGCCTCTGCCGTCGCGACGAGCTTCTCGGTCTCCTCCTTGGCCGTCTGGTGGCGCTGCGCGCTCTCCAGCTCGGCCTCCTCGCGGCGGCGGGCGATGTCCAGCTCGGCCTCGGCCAGAGCGGTCCGCGCCTTCTCGCGCAGCTCCTCCATCTCAGAGGTCACGGCGTTCGCCGCCTCGGAGGCCGCACGCTTGGCCTCGGAGACCTGGCGCTCGGCCTCGCGGCGCGTGGTCTCGCGCAGCTCGGTGGTCTCGCGCTCGGCGGCCTCGCGCATCGCGGCCGTCTCGGCAGCGACCCGGGCGCGCAGCTCGGCGGTCTCGCGCTCGGTCGCGACGCGCAGCTCCGTGGTCTCGCGCTCGACCTGGGCGCGCAGGGTGCCCAGCTCGCGCTCGAGGCTCGAACGACGCTCGCTCTCCTCGGTGTTCAGCGCGCTCTGGATGCGGGCGGCCTCGCGCTCGGCGGAACCCACGAACTCCTCGGCGCGGCGCTGTGCGCCGACCAGGGTGCTCTCGGTCTCCGACGCGGCCGTCGAACGGATCTCCTCGGCTTCGCGACGAGCGCCGGAGAGCAGCTCGGCGACCTCGTTCTCGGCGCGCGAGCGGATCTGGCCGCCCGCGACCTTGGCGCGCGACATGATGTCGACTGCCTGGGCGTTGGCCTGGGCCAGGATGTCGGCCGACTGCTCCTCCGCGGAACGGAGCAGCTGCTCGATGCGCGAGCCCAGTCCCGAGTAGGACGGTCGGTCGGACTCGCGCAGCTGGCGCTGCGCGTCCTGGAGGTCCGACGTGAGCTGCACAGCCCGGGCGTCGGCGGACTCGGCCCGGTGACGGGCCGCCTCGAGATCCTTCTCGAGCTTGGCCAGCTGGCCTTCCACCATGATGCGGTCGTAGCCGCGCATGGTGATGGGGAACAGTGTGCGTTCGTCGGACACGGGTCGACCTTCCGCTTCGGGCTGGTCCACGCCAGCGCTGTTGTCGGGCCGTATCGTTCGGTGGAGGTACCGGGTCGCCCGACCTGTGGGACGTCACCCAGGATACGTGGCGGAACTGTGTCCTGAATACCCGGAATGGGTACCGTCAGGGTGTCGCGGGGACTTCGTGAAGAGTCTGCGGCGATCGTCGCCATCCGGCGAACTTTCGAATCCAGCAGGCGTTCGCCTCTATTGTGGAATGTCCATGACGAAGGGAAACTCGGTGCTTCAACGAATCCTGGCCGCCGGCCTGATCGTGCTCGGCCTGGTGGGGATCGGCACAGGAGTCGCCTCTGCGACCCTCTGGCGCGAGAGCGAGACGGTCGTCGCGACGGCTGCCGCCGACGCGTCGTCGCCGCTGGTCGTCTCGGAGCCCGGGGTCCTCGACCTGGTCGACGGTGACGTGACCGTCACGGCGAAGACCCCGGACGGGAAGCCCGTGACGCTCGTGATCGGGCGCGACGTCGACGTCACCGGGTGGGTCGGCACCGACGCGCACTCGGACATCACCGGTCTCACCGACTGGGAGACGCTCGCGACGAAGTCGGTCACGACACCGCCGCCCGCCGAGGAGACCCCCGCCGAGGAGACCCCGGCCGAGGGCGAGGCCCCGGTCGAGGGTGACGCGCCCGCAGAAGGTGAGGCGCCCGCCGAGGGCGACGCTGCTGCGGACGCCACGGCCGAGACGCCCGTCGTGGGTGTCGACCCCGCCGGGTCCGACATGTGGTTCGCCGAGGCCTCCGGTGCGGGCGAGGTCAGCCTGCGCTGGTCCGACCGTCCGGGCCGCTGGAGCCTGCTCGCGGCCGGGACCGGTGAGGACCCTGCGAGCCCCGTCGTGACCTTGACCTGGGCCCGTGAGGTCTCTACCCCTTGGCAGTGGCCCGGGATCGCGGGTGGCTCGCTGCTCCTGGTCGCCGGGCTGGCGATCGGTGTCCTCTCGTTCATGGGTGGCAAGAAGGACAAGGACCCCAGCGCAGGCGGCGGGAGGAAGAAGAAGAGCCGCACGGCGAGCAACGGACGCACGGCGCGTACCGGCGCAGGCTCGGAGGCTCCGGAGAGCACGAGCACCGCCGGGGAGGCCGGGCCCGCTGCACCGACCGAGCGTCGCGCCGGGGCCGGCTGGCCCGGCGCCGTACCGGAGTCTGCGCGGGTACCCGCGCAGGAACCGCCGACGCAGACCGGCGCGACAGGGACCCTGACCCGTCGTGAGCTGCGCGAGAAGGCCGAACGGGAACGCATCGAGGCCGAGCGGCTCGCCCAGGAGGACGCGCGGGCGCAGCGCCCGCGCAACCGCTGGATGACCGGGCAGATCCCGGTCGTGCGACGTGAGAGGAACGCGACGGCCGCGCAGCCGGTCGTCCCCGACCCCTCGGGTGAGACGGACGCAGGGTCCGCCGGCGGCAGCTCTGCCACGGCCCGCGCGGACGCGTGGCGCCAGGCGTGGGGTTTCGGCCAGACGCAGGCCGCCCCGCCCGCCGCGTCCGACGAGAACGACCAGACCCAGAACCCCGACTCGACCGGAGGAGACCGATGAGCCAGCGCACCCCCCGCCGCTCCACGGCCCGCACGGCCGCGGTGGCCGGCGCCGTCCTCGGCGCGCTCCTGCTCGCAGGCTGCACGTCGCCCGTTCCCACACCCACCGTCGACGAGAGCTCGGCGACCGCCGAGCCCGCACTGACCGTCGAGCAGATGGCCGAGGTCCGCGAGGCCGTCGGCTCGACCCTCGAAGCAGCCAACGCGACCAACGACGCGTCCCAGCTCGCCACCCGGCTCGCCGGGCCGGCGCTGTCGCTGCGCACGAGCCAGCTCGGCGTGGCCGCGGCACGTGGCAACGGCGACCTGGTGACGGTCCTGCCCACGGCCGTCCAGCAGGACATCATCACGACGACCGAGTCCTGGCCCCGGCAGGCGTACGCCGTGACCGAGCAGCCCGAGGACCTCCAGTCCCCGCGGCTCCTCGGGTACGAGCAGACCACGGCGCGCGACCCGTACAAGCTCTGGGCCTGGGTGCGCCTGTTCCCGAGCGTCAAGCTGCCGAGCTTCGCGGGCGCCGCGGTCGGCAGCGAGTCCGTCCCGCTCGACGACCCGTCGCTCCTCATGACGCCGACCGACGCGGTCGCCCAGTACGCCGACGTCCTCAACCTGGGCGCGGGCTCGGGCTTCGCGGCCTCGTTCGCCGACGACCCGCTGCGCGCCTGGGTCGCGACCAACGCGCAGACGCAGGCGGCGCCCCTCGCCACGGCCGCGGGTACGCAGACCATGACCTTCACGCCGACGCCGGGCGAGGCGCGCGCAGTGCGCACGGCAGACGGCGGTGCGATGGTCATGGCCGCGATGACGGCGCTCGAGACCCGCACCGCGGAGGAGGGCGCGAAGATCACGCCCGGTACCGAGACGGAGAAGGCCCTCTTCGGAGCCACCGAACCGACGAACGTCCTCAACGTGGGGTACACGACCATGGTCGCGATGTTCATCCCGCCGGCGGACGCCACCACAGGCGTCCAGGTGCTCGGCATGGAGAACATCGTCACGTCGGTCGCGACCTCCTAGGCCGGTACCGGGGTCGGCGACGGCAGGACGAGCAGCCCTGTCGTCGCGGACCACGGCGGACGCCCACCGTCGACGAACCCTCTCGCCGAGCCGCCGCCTCGCGACGGCACGATCTTCCTTAGGATGAGCGCATGAGCCAACCGAGCCAGCAGCCGAACTTCGACGTGCGCGGCGCCGTCGACCTGTCGTCCCTGAACCGCCCGTCGGCGCCCCCGCCCGGGACGCCCGGCGGTGCCCCCGAGGCCGGCGGCTACGTCGTCGACGTCACGGAGGAGTCGTTCCCGCAGCTCGTCCAGGACTCCGCGCAGTACCCGGTCGTGGTCCTGCTGTGGATCCCCACGGACCAGGCGAACGCCCAGCTCGGCACCGAGCTCGGCGCGATCGCCGAGGAGTTCGCGGGTCGTTTCCTCCTGGGCCGCGTCGACGCCCAGACCTACCCGCAGATCGCCGCGGCGTTCCAGGTGGAGAGCGTCCCGACGGTCGTCGCGATCGTGGGGGGCCAGCCGGTCCCGCTCTTCCAGGGGGCCGCTGCAGGAGACCAGATCCGTGCGGTCCTGCAGCAGGTGCTGCAGATCGCCGAGGGCAACGGCGTCACGGGCCGAGCTCCCGCGCAGGGGGTCGCGGACCCGGACGCGGCGGTGGCCCCCGAGCCCGAGCCCGAGCTCCCGCCGCTGCACCAGGAGGCGTTCGACGCGATCGAGCGCGACGACCTCGACGCGGCCGTCGCGGCATACCAGAAGGCCATCAAGCAGGACCCGCGCGACCACCTCGCGGCCGCGGGCCTGGCTCAGGTGGGTCTCCTGCGCCGCACGCGCGACCTCGACCTGCAGGCGACGCGAGAGGCCGCCGCAGCGCGGCCCACGGACCTCGCCGCGCAGCTCGACGTCGCGGACATGGACATGCTCGGCGGCAAGGTCGAGGACGCGTTCGGTCGCCTGCTGGACCTCCTGCCCGGCGCGAGCGCCGAGGACAAGGAGACGCTGCGACTGCGCCTCGTCGACTACTTCGAGATCCTCGGGCCGACCGACCCGCGCGTCGGCAAGGCACGCCAGCTCCTGGCGATCAACCTGTACTGACGACCTGCGAAGGGCCTCGGCACGCGATGCGTGCCGAGGCCCTTCGTCGTTCGCTCAGAGACCTGCCGTCAGACCTCGGGCACGGGCTCGAGGTAGAGAGCCCCGAGCGGCGGGACGCGCAGCTCGACCGAGGACGCGCGTCCCTTCCAGGGCCGCGGCTCGGACTCGACCTCGCCGAGGTTGCCGACCCCCGAGCCGCCGTAGACCTCGGCGTCGGTGTTGAGGACCTCGCGCCAGCGCCCGCCGTGCGGCAGGGCGAGGCGGTAGCCCTCGTGGGGGGTCCCGGCGAAGTTCACGACGACGGCGACCTGGTTCCCGGCCCCGTCGCGACGCAGGAACGCCAGGACGTTGTGGTCGGCGTCCTCGGCGTCGAGCCACTCGAAGCCCGCCGGGTCGTGGTCGAGGGCCCAGAGGGCGGGCGTGCGCCGGTAGAGGTCGTTGAGGTCGCGCACGAGGCGCTGCACCCCGGCCTTGCCGGGGTCGCCGAGCCCCGCCCAGTCCAGGCTCGCGGCCTCGTTCCACTCGGCGTGCTGCGCGATCTCGGAGCCCATGAAGAGCAGCTGCTTGCCGGGGTGGGACCACTGGTAGGCGAGGAACGAACGGACGCCCGCGCGCTTCTGCCAGTCGTCACCGGGCATCTTGCCGTAGAGCGAGCCCTTGCCGTGCACGACCTCGTCGTGGCTGATGGGCAGGACGAACTGCTCGGAGTAGGCGTAGACCATCGAGAACGTGATCTCGTGGTGGTGGTAGCGCCGGTTGATGGGCTCCTCGGCGACGTAGCGCAGGGAGTCGTTCATCCAGCCCATGTTCCACTTGAGCCCGAACCCGAGGCCGCCCGCGTCGGTGGGGCGCGTCACGCCCGGCCAGGCCGTGGACTCCTCGGCGATCATCATCACGCCGGGCGTGCGGCGGTAGGCCGTCGCGTTGGTCTCCTGGAGGAACGCGATGGCCTCGAGGTTCTCGCGCCCGCCGTGCACGTTGGGGTGCCACTGGCCGGGGTTGCGCGAGTAGTCGAGGTAGAGCATCGAGGCGACGGCGTCGACGCGCAGCGCGTCGACGTGGAACTCCTCGAACCAGTACGTCGCGTTGGCGACGAGGAAGTTGCGCACCTCGTTGCGCCCGAAGTCGAACACGTACGTGCCCCAGTCCGGCTGCTCGCCGCGCAGGGGGTCGGGGTGCTCGTAGAGCGGGGTGCCGTCGAAACGAGCGAGCGCCCACTCGTCCTTGGGGAAGTGGGCGGGCACCCAGTCGAGGATCACGCCGATCCCGGCGCGGTGCAGCGTGTCGACGAGGTGACGGAAGTCGTCGGGGTGCCCGAACCGCGAGGTCGGGGCGTAGTAGCTCGTGACCTGGTAGCCCCACGAGCCGCCGTAGGGGTGCTCGGCCACGGGCATGAGCTCGACGTGCGTGAACCCGGTCTCGAGGACGTACGCGGTGAGCTGCTCGGCGAGCTCGCGGTAGCTCAACCCCTGCCGCCAGGAGCCCAGGTGCACCTCGTAGATGCTCACGGGGCCGGTGTGCGGGTCGCGCGCCGTGCGCTCGGCGATCCAGTCGGCGTCGGTCCACTCGTGCCGGGACTCGACCACGACGCTCGCGTTGGCGGGCGGGACCTGCGTGCCCTTGGCCAGGGGGTCGGCCTTCTGGAGCCACGTCCCGCCCGGGGTGAGGATCTCGTACTTGTAGAGCGTGCCGGGGCCGATCCCGGGCACGAACAGCTCCCAGACCCCGGTGTCGCCCAGCGCGCGCAGGGCGTGCGTCGTGCCCTGCCAGTGGTTGAAGTCGCCGATGACGCGCACGGCGCGCGCGTTGGGTGCCCAGACGGCGAACGCGGTGCCGCTCGTGGTGCCGGGGGAGCCGGGCTCGCCCAGGACGCTCGGGTAGGTCGTGGGGTTGGCGCCGAGCACCGTCCACAGCTCTTCGTGGCGGCCTTCGCGCACCAGGTGCTGGTCGACCTCGCCGAGGGTCGGCAGGAAGCGGTACGGGTCGTCCTGGAGCGTCGTGGTCTCGCCGTAGCGTGCCCGGATGCGGTAGTCGGGGGCGTGCAGCACGGGCGTGGACCGGGCGTCGGCGCCGAGCGGCTCGTCGACCGCGGCGGGCACGACCGCGACCCAGATCCCGTCCTGCTCGTGCGTCGCGGCGAACTCGCCGTCAAGGGTCACGATCGTGACCTCGTCCGCGAGCGGGCGCAGGACGCGCACGGTAGCCGCACCCCCGGTGCGGCCACCGGGGAGAGGGACGGCCGTCAGGTGCGGGCCGAGGACCCCGTGCGGGTCGAACGACCGTCCCTGCGCGACGGCCGCGAGCGCCGCGGGATCGGCAGGGACGACGGGGAGCGGTGGGAGGGAGCTCGGAGGTGTCGATGACCCGGTCATGGGCCAACCTTTCCACGTCGCCGGGCTGCTTGTGCACTCCCCGCGCCGCGTCGCGGCTGCGGCGGCCCGGGTTCACCCTGGCCGGAGGGCGTGCTGGGGGGTGCGGGTGCTCGGCGGGGGCCGGGCGTCGTGGCCCGGTGACCCAGCGCGTCGCGTGCGCCGCGCCAGGACGGGCCGCTGCCTACCGGGCACACGGTGAGGGGTGGCGATAGGCTGCGGTTCAGGTGAGGTCCGGGTCAAGGAGGACAGGATGTCCACGAGCAGCTCCAAGGAATCCGACGACCGGCGGATCAAGCAGGGCGTCGAGAAGAGGTCCAACGACAGCCTCGGCGCCAACAAGGCGACGTCGGGCGGTTCAGGCGACGGAGCCGGTGAGGATCCAGCAGGAGAGGCCTTCTAGTCCGTGGTCGCGGACGGGTGGACCGGGCTGCTCCTGTTCCTGCTTCTCGCGGCGCCGGGCCTGCTGTTCGACCTGCGCGCTCGATCGTGGCGGGTCACCACGCAGGAGTCGGCGTTCGAAGAGGCGGGTCGGATCACCCTCGCCTCGTTGGGGTTCACGGCGTTCGGTGCACTGGTCGCCTGGGGTGCCTGGCATCTCCCGCTCCTTCGGTTCGACTATCTGAGGTTCAGCTCGGACAGCGCCTACGCCTGGGCGAACGCGTTCCGTGCGCTGGGAGTCCTCGCGATCTCCACCGTCGCGGCCTGCCTGCTCGCCGTGGTGGTCGACGGGATCTGGAAGCGACGCCGGACCAGGGACGGGAGCGTCGCGACGCTCAGCGGGAGCACCGAGTGGTACGACACGTTCCGGACCGACAGACCGGCCGGGACGATGTGCTTCGCGCAGGTCGATCTCGTCGACGGGACGAGCTGGCGCGGTTGGATCGAGCGCTATTCGGCCGACGCGCGCGAGGGAGCGCGTGCCATCGTCCTCAGCGGGCACCTGTCGGTCACGCGCCCGGGGAGCGCCCCGCTCAACCTCGATCGCGCGTGGTCACGGGTCGTCATCGAGGGGTCGCAGATCGCCACGGTCGCGGTGAAGTACCTCGAGCGGCCGAACGACGTCCCGGCTCCTGGACCTCAGGGCTCGTCTATCGCCCGCCCAGCAGCCGGTCCACGGCCGTGAGCGGGATCGGCTCCCACGCGGGCCGGTTGCGCGACTCGTACACGACCTCGTACAGCGCCTTGTCGAGGACGAGCGCCCGCAGCAGGGCCTCGGTCGTCGCGACCGAGAGCCCGGCCGTCCCGTCGTCCTCGCCCACGGCCCGCCGGTAGCCCTCGACGAACGCCGTGCGCGCGGTCGTCGTCCAGCGGGGTGAGCGGGCACCGCCGACCGCGGCCGCGTAGTCGAGCGAGCGCACGATCCCCGCGACGTCGCGCAGCGGCAGGTCCGGGCGCGTGCGCTCGGACACGGGCCGCAGGGGCTCGCCCTCGAAGTCGAGGATCTTCCAGCCGTCGCCGCGCGCGTGCAGGGCCTGGCCCAGGTGCATGTCGCCGTGGATCGCCTGGAGCAGGGGAGGGGGAGCGTCGTCCCGGGCCAGGCGTTCGGCGACCTGGTCGAGGAAGGCCTCGACGAGCGGGGCGCGCCGCGCGAGCGGTGCCGAGCCGGCGCAGGCCTCCCGGGCCCGACGGCGCAGGTCGCCCAGCAGCCAGCCCGCCTCGAGTGGTGGTCCGGTCGGCAGGGCAGCGCGCAGCGCACCGTGCATGCTCGCGAGGGTCGCGCCCAGGTCGGCCGCGAGGTCGGCGAACGACCGGTCCTGGGACGCGTAGGCGCACGCGAGCTCGAACCCGTCCTGGGCGTCGGTCACGAGCTCGCTGAGGATCGCGAGGTGCGCCGTCCGGGCGGTCGCCGCCGTCTGCCCGGACGCCGACCCTGGGCCGGAGCCGGTTCCGGCGGGTCGGCCGGGGACGTCGACCGCGTCCCACGAGGCTTCGACCCACCCGAGCGGGCGTGGGACGCCTGTCCACCCGACCCGTGCGAGCGCGTCCGGGACCACGACGTCCGGGTGCTGGCCGATCGCGACCGTCCGCAGGATCTTGAGGATCGAGCCCCCGGCGACCCCGGGCAGGATCACCGAGGAGTTGGACTGCTCCCCGCCGACGGCCCGGGCCCCCGTCAGGTCCGGGTGCTCGCACGGCACTCCCGCACCGGCCCCCTCCGCCGGCTCGAGCGCCCCGAGGACGGCCGCCCACAGGTCGGGGTGCGTGGCGCCGTCGTGCACCGCGAGCGGGGCGTCGAGCGGGTCGCCGGGCCGGGCGGGCGGACCGGGGACGAAACCGACCAGGCCCGGCAGGGGTGTGCGCGCCGGGGACCCCGCGCCGGACCCGGCGTCGGGTGAGGCGGGCTCGCCCGAGGCTGCGAGCCGGCCCGCGGGCGTGAGCACGAGCGGTACCTGGATCACGAGGTCCACCCCCTCGCCCACGACGCGCAGCAGGTGCAGCGCGCAGCGATCGGTGAGCGCGAAGCTCAGCCACGGGACGTGGTGGACCGTGAGCCCCTTGACGGGGTACCAGCGCTGGGCCGGCAGCCAGGTGTCGAGCAGCCCCAGCAGGCGCGCGTCCGGCAGCGGGGCGCGCTGCGGCGACCCGAGCGGCCCGTGGAGGGACGCGACGGGCACGGACGAGACGGTCTTCGGTACCACGTCAGCTCCTTCTGCCGTCCGGGCGAGGGCTGTGGACCGGCTCCCTGCGACACCGTCGACGCCGGCATCCACGACGCCTGCGACGCCGGCGTCTACGACACCGTGAGCCAGTAGAAGTCCCTCGACCCCCATGTCATCACGACGTCGCCGTCCTCGCCCACCGGGGGGAACGGCGCCCCGCCGAACACGTCGGTGAGCGTCGCCCCCGCGTGCTCGGGCAGGTGGATCGTGGCGGTGCGCGCCGTGGACGCGAGGTTCGCGACGCACAGGATCGTCTCGGCCTCGTTGCGACGCAGGAACGCGAGCACCGCGTCGTTGTCCGTACCGAGCGTGACCTGCTCACCGTCACCGAACGCGGGGTGCAGGCGGCGCACCGCGAGCATCCCGTGGACCCAGTGCAGCAGCGACGTGGGCTGCGCGAGCTGGCCCTCGACGTTGACGTAGCCGTAGTGGTGCACGAGCGACTGGATCGGCGGCAGGTACAGCTTGCCCGGGTCGGCGGTCGAGAAGCCTGCGTTGCGGTCCGGCGTCCACTGCATGGGCGTGCGGACCGCGTCGCGGTCCGGCAGCCAGATGTTGTCGCCCATCCCGATCTCGTCGCCGTAGTACAGGCACGGGCTGCCGGGCAGCGACAGGAGCAACGCGTGCGCGAGCTCGATCTCCTTGCGCGAGTTGTCCAGGAGCGGGGCCAGGCGGCGGCGGATGCCGACGTTCGCGCGCATGCGCGGGTCCTGCGCGTACCACCCGTACATCGACGCGCGCTCCTCGGTCGAGACCATCTCGAGCGTCAGCTCGTCGTGGTTGCGCAGGAACGTGCTCCACTGCGCCCCGGCCGGGATGGGCGGGGTGTCGCGCAGGATGTCGACGATCTGGTTGGCCCGCTGGTCCTTGATCGCGTAGTAGATGCGCGGCATGACGGGGAAGTGGAAGCACATGTGGCACTCCGGCTCCTCCTCGGTGCCGAAGTAGTCCACGACCTCCGCAGGCCACTGGTTGGCCTCGGCCAGGATGATCCGGCCGGGGAACTCGGTGTCGACCATCTCGCGCACGCGCCGCAGGAACCGGTGCGTCTCGGGCAGGTTCTCGCAGTTGGTGCCCTCGGCCTCGAACAGGTACGGGACCGCGTCGAGCCGGAACCCGTCCACGCCCACCTGCAGCCAGAACCGCGTCACGTCGAGCATGGCGTCCGCGACGCGCGAGTTCTCGAAGTTGAGGTCCGGCTGGTGCGAGAAGAACCGGTGCCAGAAGTACTGGCGCCGCACGGGGTCGAACGTCCAGTTGCTCGTCTCGGTGTCCACGAAGATGATGCGGGCGTCCTGGTAGCGCGTGTTGTCGTCGCTCCACACGTAGAAGTCGCCGTACGGGCCCTCGGGGTCCGCGCGCGAGGCCTGGAACCACGGGTGCTGGTCGCTCGTGTGGTTCATGACCAGGTCGATCACGATCCGGATGCCGCGCGCGTGGGCCTCCGCGATGAGCTCGGTGAAGTCGGACATGGAACCGTACTGGCCCGCGATCGCGGTGTAGTCGGCCACGTCGTACCCGCCGTCGCGCAGGGGCGAGGGGTAGAACGGCGGCAGCCACAGGGCGTCGATCCCGAGCCACTGGAGGTAGTCGAGGCGCTCGATGAGCCCCCGCAGGTCGCCCGAGCCGTCGCCCGACGAGTCCGAGAACGCGCGGACCAGGACCTCGTAGAAGACGGCGGTCCGGTACCAGGTGGGGTCGTCGGACAGGCCCGCACGCTGGGCAAGGGGTGCGGCCGGCCGCCGCTGGGGCGGCAGCGCGCCCACGGGCAGGGGGGCGGGGGCCGTCGCGGGGGCGACGGGAGCCGGACCGGCGGCGTGCCCGTCCCGGGCGGCGCCGCCCGAGGTGCCGCCCGGCGCTCCACCCGACGTGGCGGACGGCCCCTGGCCCCCGGGGGGCGACAGGTAAGGGGGCGCCGTCATGGTGCGCCCACGTGGATGACGTGCGCGACCTGCTCCTGCGGAACGAGCCGCACGTACACGTCCTGCCCCCACCCGTACGAGGCACCGCTCAGGAGGTCGTGCGCGACGAACTGCCCGTGCTCGGACGGCACGCCCAGGGTCGCGAGGTCGAGGTGGACCATGGACTCCTGCGTGCCCCACGGGTCCAGGTTGACGACCACGATCACGGTGTCCGCGGGCTCGTGCGTCCCGTCCGGGGACACGCGCGCCGGCAGGTGGCGCGAGAACGCGAGGACCTGGTCGTTGCTCGTGGGGTGGACCGTGAGGTTACGCAGCTGCCGCAGCGCGGGGTGCTCGCGGCGCACCTCGTTGAGCCGCGTGAGGAGCGTCGAGATGCCGATCTCCTCCGCGAGCGCCCAGTCGCGCGGCTTGTACTCGTACTTCTCGTTGTCGATCTGCTCCTCGACGCCGGGGCGCGGCACGTTCTCGACGAGCTCGTAGCCCGAGTAGACGCCCCACGTGGGCGAGCCGAGGGCAGCGAGCACGGCCCGGACCGCGAACCCGGCGATGCCGCCGTGCTGCAGGTAGGGCGGCAGGATGTCGTGCGTCGTGGGCCAGAAGCTCGGTCGCATGTACGACCCGGCAGGTCCCGAGACCTCGGTGAGGTACTCCGCGAGCTCGGTCTTCTCGTTGCGCCACGTGAAGTAGGTGTACGACTGGTGGAACCCGATGCGCGCGAGCGTGTGCATCATCGCGGGCTTGGTGAACGCCTCCGACAGGAAGATCACCTCGGGGTTCGTGGCGCGCACCTCGGCGAGCAGCCACTCCCAGAACTCGAGCGGCTTGGTGTGCGGGTTGTCCACCCGGAACGCCGTGACGCCGCGTGCGATCCAGACCCGCACGACGCGCAGCACCTCGGCGTAGATGCCCGCGGGGTCGTTGTCGAAGTTCAGCGGGTAGATGTCCTGGTACTTCTTGGGCGGGTTCTCGGCGTAGGCGATCGAGCCGTCGACGCGCGTCGTGAACCACTCGGGGTGCTCGGTGACCCACGGGTGGTCGGGCGAGCACTGGAGCGCGAGGTCGAGCGCGACCTCCATGCCCAGACGCCGGGCCTCCTTGACGAAGGCCTTGAACGTGCGCTCGCTGCCGAGCTCGGGGTGGATCGCGTCGTGCCCGCCGTCCTTCGAGCCGATCGCGTAGGGCGATCCCGGGTCGCCCGGGAGCGCGGTGAGCGAGTTGTTGCGCCCCTTGCGGTGCGCGGTGCCGATGGGGTGCACGGGCGTCAGGTAGACCATGTCGAAGCCCATGGCCGCGATCGCGGGCAGGCGCCGCGCGGCGCTCGTGAACGTGCCCGACCGCCAGGTGCCGTCCTTGAGGCGCCGCGCACCCTCGGATCGAGGGAACATCTCGTACCAGGCCCCGGCGAGGGCGAGCGGCCGGTCCACCACGAGCGGGTACGTGCCCGACGGCGTCACGAAGTCCCGCAGAGGCGTGCGGGCCAGGGCATCGCGCACCTCGGGCGACAGGGCTGCCGCGAGACGGGCCGGCGAAGGGCGAGACGGGTCCGCGAGGGCGGCCGCGCCGTCGTGCAGGGTCTTCGCGTCCTGCGGGCTGAGGCCCGCCAGGGCCGTGATGCGCTCGAACAGCGCGACACCCTCGGCGAGCATGAGCTCGACGTCGATGCCCGCCGCGACCTTGATCGCGGCGTCGTGCGCCCACGTGCCGTACGGGTCCGACCACGCCTCGACGCGGAACGACCAGGCCCCCGGCGCGTCGGGCGAGACCGTCGCGCGGAAGCGGTCGAGACCCGGAGCCACGTCGACCATGTGCGCCCACGAGTGGTCGCTGCCGTCGGGGGCGACGAGCACCGCGGTCGCCGCGACCGCGTCGTGCCCCTCGCGGAACACCGTGGCCTCGACCGGGACGACCTCACCGACCACGGCCTTGGCGGGCCAGCGGCCCCCCTCGACGACGGGGGAGACGTCGACGACCGGGATGCGACCGATCGGTGCGGCCGGCGCGACCGGGGGAGCCTCGCGGACCGGCATCGGGGGCACCGGTCGGGGTGCCGTCGGGGGCGCTGTGCGCGTCCTGCGGGGAGACACGGTCGAGGAGGAGCCGGCGGACGCGTTCGGGCGGGCGGTCGCGGGGGTCGCGAGGTTCTCAGGCACCTGCACAAGGTATCGAGCGCGGGCCGTGAGCGGCACCCGCAGAGCGGGTGTGGCGCCGAACCTCCACGCGCTCGTCGCTCGGCGGGCGGGTGAAAGTTCATGCAAGCGTTACAGGGAGGTGGTGGGCAGGGGGTGTGCGGCGACCGACTGTTGCGTACTGTCGGACCCGTGAGAGCGATCAGACGTTTCACCGTCCGCACCGTCCTGCCCGCCGAGCTGCACGACCTCGACGAGCTGTCCCTCAACCTGCGCTGGTCCTGGCACGCCCCCACGCGCCAGCTCTTCTCGGGGATCGACCCGCAGCTGTGGGACTCCGTGAAGCGCGACCCCGTGGCGCTGCTGGGAGCGCTCGGACCGGACCGGCTCGCGGCGCTCGCAGCCGACAACGGCTTCGTCGAGCGCGTGCGCGCGGCCGCCGCCGACCTGCACCGGTACCTCCAGGACCCCCTCTGGTACCAGCAGCAGGTCGCAGGGGGCGAGGCTCTCCCCGCGGCGATCGCCTACTTCTCCCCGGAGTACGGCATCACCTCGGTGCTGCCGCAGTACTCGGGCGGGCTCGGCATCCTCGCGGGCGACCACCTCAAGAGCGCGTCCGACCTGGGCGTGCCCATCGTGGGTGTCGGTCTGCTCTACGGCGCCGGCTACTTCCGCCAGTCCCTCACGCGTGACGGGTGGCAGGTCGAGACCTACCCGCTGCTCGACCCGGACGGGCTCCCGCTGACCATCCTGCGCGAGGACGACGGCACCCCCGCGCGCGTCTCGATCGACCTGCCCGGCGGGCGCGTGCTGCACGCGCACGTGTGGGTCGCGGCGGTCGGACGCGTGCCGCTGCTGCTGCTCGACTCCAACGTGCCGGGCAACGACGAGGCCGCCCGCAAGGTCACCGACCGCCTCTACGGCGGCGGCGGCGAGCACCGGCTCCAGCAGGAGCTGCTGCTCGGCGTGGGCGGGGTGCGCGCGCTGCGCCTGTGGTCGCGCCTGACCGGGGCCCCCGAGCCCGAGGTCTACCACACCAACGAGGGGCACGCCGGGTTCCTGGGCGTCGAGCGCATCCGCGAGCTCGTCGCGGGCGCGGGCCTCACGTTCGACGCGGCCCTCGAGGCGGTGCGGGCCGCGACGGTCTTCACGACCCACACCCCCGTGCCCGCGGGCATCGACCGGTTCGGCCGCGACCTCGTCTCGCAGTACTTCGGTGGGGACAACCAGATCCCCGGGATCGACGTCGAGCAGGTCCTCTCGCTCGGTGCCGAGGACTACGACGGCGGCGACCCGACGGTCTTCAACATGGCCGTCATGGGCCTGCGCCTGGGCGGGCGCGCCAACGGCGTCTCGCTCCTGCACGGCGAGGTCTCGCGGGGCATGTTCAACGGGCTGTGGCCGGGCTTCGACTCGCGCGAGGTCCCCATCACGTCCGTGACCAACGGCGTGCACTCGCCCACGTGGGTCGACCCCCGGATGGCCGCGCTCGAGGCCGAGAAGCTGGGGCTCGACGAGCTCACGGCCGACACCGCGTCGTCGGGCTGGCTGAACCCCGACGCCGTGACCGACGCCGAGCTGTGGGACATGCGCCGCGAGCTGCGCGGGCAGCTCGTCGACGAGGCCCGCAACCGGCTGCGCAGGTCCTGGCGCGAGCGCGGGGCCAGCCCCGCCGAGCTCGGCTGGGTCGACGACGCGCTCTCGCCCGACGTCCTGACCATCGGGTTCGCGCGCCGCGTCCCCACGTACAAGCGGCTCACGCTCATGCTGCGCGACCCCGAGCGCCTGCGCTCGCTGCTGCTCGACCCCGAGCGGCCCGTCCAGCTCATCGTCGCCGGCAAGTCCCACCCCGCCGACGACCAGGGCAAGCGGCTCATCCAGCAGCTCGTCCGGTTCACCGACGAGGCCGACGTGCGCGGCCGCATCGTGTTCCTGCCGAACTACGACATCGGCATGGCGCAGTCGCTCTACCCGGGCTGCGACGTGTGGCTCAACAACCCGCTGCGCCCGCTCGAGGCGAGCGGCACGTCGGGCATGAAGTCCGCGCTCAACGGCGGGCTCAACCTGTCCATCCTCGACGGGTGGTGGGACGAGTGGTACGACGGCGAGAACGGCTGGGCCATCCCCACGGCCGACGGCGTCGAGGACACCGAGCGCCGCGACGACCTCGAGGCCGCCGCGCTCTACGACCTCATCGAGACCCAGGTCGCCGCGCGCTTCTACGACCGCGACGAGCGGGGCGTCCCCGGTCGCTGGCTCCAGATGGTGCGGCACACGCTCGCGACCCTGGGACCCAAGGTCCAGGCCACGCGCATGGTCGCCGACTACGTGCACCGCCTGTACGGGCCCGCTGCGGTCGCCGGGCGCACGCTCAACGCCCCGGGGTTCGAGCCCGCGCGCGAGCTCGCGGCGTGGAAGCAGCACGTGCGCGGCGACTGGTCGCGCGTGCGTGTGGACCACGTCGAGTCGAGCGGAATCCGCGAGGTGCCGCAGGTCGGCGACCTCCTGACGGTCAAGGCCTACGTGTCGCTCGGCGACCTGCAGCCCGGCGACGTCGAGGTCCAGGTCGTCCACGGTCGCGTGACCGAGGCCGACGTGATCGAGGCTTTCACGGCCGAGCCGCTCGAGCTCGCCGAGACGTACGAGGCGGGGCGGGCGGCGTTCGCCGGGTCGGTGCGGCTCGAGGCGTCGGGCCCGTTCGGGTACACCGTGCGGATCGTGCCGCAGCACGAGGGGCTCGCGAGCGTCGCGGAGCTGGGCCTGGTCGCGAACGCCTGACCCAGTGCTGCCGAGGTAGAACGTGCCGCGTGAAGTAGAACCCCCTGCGTTCTACTTCACGCGGCACGTTCTACTTCGCCCGCTCGCGGGCAAGCCTCCTGGCCGTACGGAGCCGATCCGCGAGGCGTTCCAGATCTTCCAGGTCCCCCCAGGTCACGCGAAGGATCGCCCACCCCGCCTCTCGGAGCGCGTCCTCACGCAACTTCTCGGCGAGCAGGCGTTCTGCGGGGTCGCCCATGCCGCCGGCGTACTTGACCATGCCGTCGAACTCGAGCCCGATGCGAAGCTCGGGCCAGGCGAGGTCGAGTCGAAACTCGCCGCGCCAGGTGGCGACCGAGAACTGGGGGACGAGCACCGGGAAGCCGGCGTCGAGAGCGGCCCAACGCAACAGGGTCTCGCCGGGTGACTCCGACCGGGCGTCGGCAATCCGGAGGATCTGCCGTGCCTGGATCACCCCGCGCTTTCCCGCCGACTCGTCGAGGATCTTCTCGAGCAGCCGGACCTCGGCGCCGAGTCGCAGCGCAGAGTCGGCGACGACGAGGGCGCTGGCGGGCCGCAGCGAACGGGCGCAGTCGACCGCGGTCCGCTCCAGGGAGGTGACCGGGACGCCGTCCAGGTCGTGCCGGTCGCGTTCGGGCAACGCGGTCCAGTGACGACGGGTGGTCGGGTCGGAGTCGCGGCGCACGCTGGGATTCGCGAGCTGGGTCACATGGACCAGTCGCCCGAGCCGCCAGGTCCAGCACCCCCACAGGAGAGCCGCTGTCTCGTGGCTCAGCCAGTAGGAGGTGGCGAGCCTCTCCACGACCCCTCGCACGCTCGCGAGCACCTCAGCCTCGCGTCGGCGTGCGGGCCCGTCGCCGGTCGGGAGCGGCAGATAGACCCCTGGACGGACACGGACCACCTGTCCGTCGCGTCGGCTCCGCTCGAGCCGCGCCCGGGTCGCTGGTTCGTAGCGCAGCGCGGGCGGGACCTGACGGTTGGACTCTGCTCGTGCCATGTCGTTCAGCGTGCCGGTGATCGGCGGCGCCAGGCGCGGTGCCTGGGAATCTGTGGACAACTGGGTGGCGAAGTAGAACGTCCTGCTCGAAGTAGTGCGCAGCGCGTTCTACCTCGCGCAGTACGTTCTACTTCGACGACAGGCCTGTACCACGACGTCAGCCCTGTACCTCGACGTCAGACGTGGTCGCACCTTTCAGCAGCCTCAGGTACCGCACCCTCGTCGCGAGGACCTCGCGCAGCTGCTCCCCGATCCCCTCGACGAACTCCTCGCGGTACACCGCGTCGACCTGGACCGAGATGGCGTAGTACAGACCGGTGAACGTCGCGATCACGACCGACACCCGCACGAGGGTCTGCGTGACCACGAGCGGGCTCCCCGACAGGTCGAACGTCAGGAGCACGCGCTGCCCGTCGATGCCCCACAGGTCCATGACCTCGGGCGTCACGGTCAGCGTCCCGAGCGCGACGAAGAAGATGCCCATCCCGGCACTGACCACGAGCACCTGCAGAAGCTGGGAGAGGCCGATCATCGCGGCCACGTTGAACCGCTGGCTGCGGGTCAGCGGCGGGAGGTCCGAGGCGCCCGGCACCCCGTCGGCGGCCGTGCGCAGCGCGTTCCGCGCCTCGGTCGGCAGGCGCAGCCCCACGAACAGCACGACGAGCCCGGCGAAGAACGTCCCCAGGATCACCCCCGCAGCCCCGCCCGTCCGGCTGAAGACCTGCCACACCTCGGCGTTGTAGAACAGGACGAGCGAGAACACCATGAGCAGCGGCAGGAGCCGCACGAGCCGCATCAGCGACGCCCCGAGCTCGTCGACGATCCGTGCGAGCCCCCACCACAGCGACGAGCCGACACCGTACGCGACCACGACCCACACGAGCCCCAGGAGCAGCAGGTTGCCGCCGGCCGTGACGAGCGCGGCGCCCCACGCACCCCCGAACACCGCGGGCAGCACGGCGGGCACGAGCACGAAGAACGCGAGCTCGGGACCGCCGACGTCCTGCGGCAGGGTCGACCAGTGCCGCCCGCGCAGGACGTTGAGCCCCGCGTAGGCCGCGGCGATCAGCACCGCGCCCCCGGCCACGGCGAGCAGGTTGGCCCACCAGGTCCACCCGCCGTTCAGGGCGCCCGTGAGCTCGAGCAGCAGCACGACCACGAGGAAGGGCGCCGAGCGCCCGAACACGTCACGGCGCGCCGAGTGGTCCTCGAGCAGCAGGGGCAGGCCGTTGCGTCGCAGGACGCGTTCGCAGCCTGCGGCGTCGAGCTGCTCCAGGCCCGGACCGCCGGCCGGGGGACCGGGGGGAGCGGCGCCGTCGGGCAGGTTCATGCCGGGAGCGTACCGGCAGGGCGGTCCGCTGGCCGGGCGCCCTCGCCGCGGCTACGTTCGCCTCATGCCCGACGACGCCGCTCACCTCCCCGACCTTCCCCCGCCCTTCGGTGGGGTCGCGTGGGACGGCGACGCGTCGGCCGGGGCCTGGATCGGGCCCCTTCTGGGGGAGAGGGGGACCGTGGGGGCGTGCGTCCCGTCGGGCTATGCCGCCTGTGCGCGCATCCCTGACGTGCCCGCGTGGGCCGAGGAGGACGAAGGGATCGGGTCGCTCTACCTGGGACGGAGCGAGCGGACCGGACCCGAGCAGATGGACCTGCTGCTCGACGCCCTCGCGCCGTTCACGGGCGACCAGGTGTGCCACTTCGCGCTGTGGACCGGGTACGGGTGGCTGTACGACCACGCGACCCGTCCCGAGGACTCGACGTCGTTCGCCCTGCTCTCGTTCGGGATCGACGACGTGGGTGAGGGGGACGCGCCGGGGTCCTCGTTCGCGCTCGCGCAGGCGCAGGCCGAGGCCCGGGTGCGAGCGCTGCGGGCCGCGCACCAGGTCGAGCGGCCTGCGGCACCGATGCTCGAGCTGCCGTACCGCGGCTACCACCTGTGGCACGGCCCGCTCGCGCAGGCCGCCGCCTTCGCGTCGCTCCACCAGTCGCCCACCTTGTGGTGGCCGGACGACCGGTCGTGGTTCGTGTGCACCGAGCTCGACACCGTGTCCACTGACCTCGGGGGCAGCGAGGAGCTCGTCGCGGCGCTGCTCGAGGTGCCCGGGCTCCGCGCGTCGCGCGTGAGCCCGGACGACCCGGTGCAGATGCCCGCGGACTGGTGACGGGAGCGGTCCTCCGTCTCCAGGCGTGCGGCCGCCCCGGTCCCCGGACCTACAGGCTCCGTGCGAGCGCGCGCCCCACGGTCCGTCCCGAGAAGAGACACCCGCCGAGGAACGTCCCCTCGAGCGCCCGGTGACCGTGCACGCCGCCGCCCCCGAACCCCGCGGCCTCGCCGGCGGCGTACAGGCCCTCGAAGACCGAGCCGTCAGGGCGCAGCACGCGGCCGTCGGTGTCGGTGTGCAGCCCGCCGAGCGTCTTGCGGGTCAGGACCGAGAGCCGGACCGCGAGCATGGGCCCGTCCTTGGGCGTCGTGAGCGGGCGCGGCGGGGACACGCGGATGACGCGGTCGACGAAGAACTTGCGGGCCATCGCCGTCGCCACGACCTGGTGGTCCTTGCCGAGCCCCGAGCGCACCTGGTCGTCACGCAGCCGGACCAGCCGTTCGAGCTCGGTCGCGTCGATGTGCCCCTGCGACCCGGGGGTCGCAGCCGTCAGGGCGTTCATCCCGGCGGCGAGCTCGGTCGGGTTCGCGCCCCACACGAACTCGGGCGACTCGGCGGCGAACCTGGCCACGGGACCGACCGCCCCGGGCAGCACCCGCTGTGCCAGCAGCCGCACGCTCCGGCCGGTGAGGTCGGGGTTCTGCTCCGAGCCCGACAGCGCGAACTCGCTCTCCATGATGGCCTTGTTGAGCACGAACCAGGAGTGGTCGTCGGCGCGGCCCGTGACGTGCTGGAGCGAGCCCAGGGCGTCGAACCCGGGGAAGAGCGGGGCGGGCAGCCGGTGTCCGTGCGCGTCGACCCACAGCGACGAGGGTCCGGGCAGGATGCGGATGCCGTGGTGGGTCCACACGGGCGAGTGGTTCGCGATGCCCTCGGGGTAGTGCCACATGCGGTCCTCGTGGACCAGGGCCGCGCCCGCGTCGCGCGTGACGCCGAGCATCAGGCCGTCGGTCGAGTCGGGGACGCCCGAGAGCATGCGCTCGGGCAGGACGCCCGCGCCCGCGGGCCAGTTCGCGCGGACCAGGTCGTGGTTCGCGCCGATCCCCCCGGAGGAGACGACGACGGCGCTCGCCGACAGCTCGACCTCGCCCACGACGTCGCGCACCGAGGGCACGCCTCGCTCGACCGGGTCGTCGGCCAGGATCTCTGCCCGCACCCCCGTGACGGCGCCGTCGGTGACGACGAGCTCGGTGACGCGGTGCCGGAAGCGGATGTCGAGCAGACCGGCCTCCCTGGCGTCGAGCGCCGCCCGGACGAAGGGCTCGAGGATGCCGGGACCGGTGCCCCAGGTGACGTGGAACCGGGGCACGCTGTTGCCGTGGCCACCCGCGGGGTAGCCGCCCCGCTCGGCCCACTGGACGAGCGGGAACCATCGCACGCCCTTGTCGTGCAGCCACGAGCGCATGTCCCCCGCCGCGAAGTCCACGAACCCTCTGGCCCAGGCGTAGCCCCAGCGGTCCGGCCCGGTGCCCTCCGCCGCGCCCGGCGCGAACTGCGCCGAGCCGAGCCAGTCGTCGAGGGCGAGGTCGGGGGTGTCCTTGACCCCCATGCGGCGCTGCTCGGGCGAGTCGACCAGGAACAGACCGCCGAAGGACCAGAAGGCCTGCCCGCCCAGGCTCGCGGCGGGCTCCTGGTCGAGGAGGATCACGTGACGGCCCGCCGCGGTGAGCTCGGTCGCGGCGACGAGCCCGGACAGGCCCGCACCGACGACGATGACCTCGGCGGAGTCGGCAGCTCCGGGGCTGGTAGCGCTCCCGCGGGCGGGGCGGGCTGCGGTCGGGTCGGGGATGCTGACGTCGTTGTCACTCATGCGCAGAGACTAGACCCCGTGTCCCCTCGCGAGGTAGAGGTCCGGCGTCGGGGTAGAGGTCTCGGGACCTCTACCCCGACGCCGGACCTCTACCTCAGCGCTGCGGAGCGGAGAGGTAGACCTGCATGCTGAGGGGCTCGAGCAGGACGGGCTGCGCGCCGGTCCTGCCAGCGGGGTCCTGGTCGGCGGAGGCGCCCTCGGTGCCCTCGCCCCCGTGCTCGCCCTCGGTGGGGTGCTCCCAGTCGGAGTCCCACGCGAGCTCCCAGGCGCAGCCCGCAGCCCCGCCGCGTCCCGGCACCTCGGCGAGCGTGACCTCGACCGTGTCGAGCGCACCGTTGACCACGACGAGCACGTCCCGGTCGCCCTCGTCCGGGCCCGTGCGCAGCATCTGCAGGACCCGGAACCCGGGGTCGTGCCAGGCGTCGTGGTCGAGAGGACGCCCGGCGGAGTCGAACCACGCGAGGTCCGGGACAGCGTCCTCGGCGGCATGACGCGGCCTGCCGTGGAAGAACGCGTCGCTGCGCAGCGCGGCGTGCTCGCGGCGCAGGGCGAGCAGGTGCGTCGTGGTCGCGAGCAGGTCCTTGCGCCACGGCGACAGGTCCCAGCTCACCCAGGACAGCGGCCCGTCCTGGCAGTAGGCGTTGTTGTTGCCCCGCTGCGTGCGGCCCATCTCGTCGCCCGCCGTGAGCATGGGGCTGCCCGCGGCCAGGATCTGCGTGGCCATGAGGTTGCGGATCGAGCGTCGCCGCAGGGGAGCGATCACGAGCCCGGGCTCGAACCCCCCGTGCTCGAGCACGGCCTCCTCGTCCTGCAGCCGTCCCTCGATGCCGTGGTTCCAGGACCGGTTGTCGTCGCTGCCGTCCCGGTTGCCCTCGCCGTTGGCCTCGTTGTGCTTGTGCTCGTAGGCGACGAGGTCGGCGAGCGTGAAGCCGTCGTGGGCCGTCACGAAGTTGATCGACGCGACCGGCCCGCGCATGAGCGGCGGGTCGCTGTGCCCGAACAGGTCTGCCGACCCGGCCAGGCGGGTCGCGAGCTCGCGCACGCCCTGGCCCTGGCGCCCGTGCGAGGCCTCACGGGGGTCGGCGAGCCAGAACTGGCGCACGGCGCCGCGGAAGCGGTCGTTCCACTCGGCCATCGGGGCGGGGAACTGCCCGGTCCGCCACCCACCAGGGCCCACGTCCCACGGTTCGGCGATGAGCTTGAGCCCGTTCAGCACGGGGTCGGTCTGGAGCGCGACGAGGAACGGGTGGTCGGGGTCGAACCCGCTCGGCCCGCGACCGAGGGTCACCGCGAGGTCGAACCGGAAGCCGTCGACCCCGATCTCCTGGGCCCAGTAGCGCAGCGAGTCGAGCGTCGCCTGGACCACGCGGGCGCGCCGGAAGTCGAGGCTGTTGCCCGTCCCGGTGACGTCGGCCAGCCGGGCCGGGGTCGCGCCGTCGTGCAGGTAGTGCACGGGGTTGTCGAGGCCGCGCCACGACAGGTGGGGCCCGTCGACCCCGCCCTCGCACGTGTGGTTGTGGACCACGTCGAGCACGACCTCGATCCCGGCCTCGTGCAGCAGGTGGACCATGCCGCGGACCTCGTCGACCACGGCGCCCGGCCCGGCCTCCTGCGCGGCCCGCGTCGCGTACGGCGCGTGCGGGGCGAAGAACCCGGCCGTCGAGTAGCCCCAGTAGTTGGTCAGGCCCTTGGCCACGAGGTGCGGCTCCGACAGGAACGCGTGGATCGGCAGGAGCTCGATCGTCGTGACACCCAGGTCCCGGAGGTGCGCGATCGTGGCCGGGTGAGCGAGCCCCGCGTAGGTGCCGCGCAGCGGCTCGGGCACGGCCTCGAGCTGCATGGTCAGGCCGCGCACGTGCGCCTCGTACAGCACGGTGTCGGCCCACGGGACCTGCGGCCGGCGCACGGGCGGGTGGTTCGTGCGCGGGGCCACGACGATTGAGTGCGGCACGTGGGCCGCGGAGTTGCGCGGGTCGGCCGGACCGCCCGGGTCGCCGACGAGCGCTCCCGAGGCGTCGCGCTCGGTCACGTGCCCGCGCGTCGAGGGGTCCTCGTCGAGCTCGCCCACGAGCCCGCGCGCGTACGGGTCGAGGAGCAGCTTCGCGGGGTTGTACCGGAGACCTGCGGCGGGATCCCAGGGACCGTGGGCGCGGAAGCCGTAGCGCTGCCCCTCGCGCACGCCGGGCACACGACCGTGCCAGACGCCGTAGCTCGGCCCGTCGAGCGCGACGCGCCGCTCGTGGATCTCACCGTCGGGGGAGACGTCGAGCAGGCAGAGGTCGACGGCGCTCGCGTGCGACGCGAGCACGGCGACGTCGACGCCGTCTCCTGCGAGGTGCACGCCGAGCGGCGGGACCGGGCCGTGCGAGGGGCGGGGGCGGGGGGTGGGGGCAAGCGCTTGCACCCCTCCATTGTGCGGCCCGGTCGTGGACGGTTCGTGCTCACCACGTGGTCGTGCGCAAGATCTCACCCGGCGCCGGCGCGCTGCCCGGTAGGGTTTCGACTGTGCCGCGTCCTCGCGAGGGGACCTGGCGTGCGGGTTCGTCCCGGGTCCACCGTCGCCCACCCACGGAGCTCATCACGATGAGGATCGTCGTCGCCGTCAAGTATGTTCCCGATATCCACGCCGACCGTCGATTCGACGAGGGCCGCGTCGTGCGCTCGTCGGAGGAGGGGACGCTCAACGAGCTCGACGAGAACGCGATCGAGGCCGCCCTGAAGATCGTCGAGTCGCTGCCCGAGGACGAGCAGTCGTCCTCCGAGGTCGTCGTCCTGACCATGGCAGGCCCCGAGTCCGACACCGCGATCCGCAAGGCGTACCAGATGGGCGTCGGACGCGGGGTGCGCGTGAGCGACGAGGCGCTCGCGGGCTCGGACTACTTCGGCACCGTCAGCACGCTGGCCGCCGCGATCCGCAAGCTCGAGGAGGAGGGCCCGGTCGACCTGGTCGTCACGGGCATGGCCGCGCTCGACGGGCTGGGGTCCGTCGTCCCGGTGCTGCTCGCGGCCGAGCTCGACCTGCCGCAGCTCACGCTCGCGGGCAAGCTCGAGGTCGACGCCGACGCACGGACCGCTCAGGTCACGCGCGAGCTCGACGACGCGCTCGAGGTGCTCTCTGCACCGCTGCCCGCGGTGGTCTCGGTGACGGACCACGCGAACTGGCCGCGCTTCCCGAACTTCAAGCTCATCATGGCCGCGCGCACCCAGCCCATCGAGGTCTGGAGCCTCGCGGACCTGGGCATCGACCCCGCAACGGTGGGCGACGCCGGTGCGCGCACGCACATCCTCAGCGCCACGCCGCGCCCGCCGCGCCCCGAGGTCGAGGTCGTCGTCGACAAGGGCGAGGGCGGCCGTGCACTGGCCGAGTTCCTCATCCGCAACGAGCTGGTCTGAGAGGGAACACCGTGACCACCAACGTCCTCGTCCTGCTCGACTCCCCGGAGACGCAGCTGCGCTCCGCGGCCCTCGAGCTCCTCACCATCGCCCGCAGCCTCGGGCGACCCAAGGCGGTGACGCTCGGCAGCCCGAGCGTCACGACGCTCGCCCAGCTCGGCGCCTACGGCGTCGACACGGTCCTCCAGGCCGAGCTGCCCACGTCCCTGAGTCCCGGCGCCGAGCACCTGACGGCCGTCGTCTCGCAGACGCTCGCGACCGCGGTGCGCCGCGCGAACGCCGACGTCGTGCTGCTCTCGGCGACCTTCCCCAACAAGGAGGCCGCCGCGCGCCTCGCGTACGAGCTCGGTGCGGGCCTCGTGATCGACGCCGCCGCGGTCCGTGCCGAGGACGGCAAGGCGGTGGGCTACAAGCGGGTCTTCGCAGGCTCGTGGGACACCGCGTGCGAGGTCTCGACGGACGTCGCGGTCTTCACGGTCCGCGCCAACTCGGTCGTGCCGGAGCCTGCCGAGTCCTCGGTCGCGACCGAGGTCATCGGGTTCCCCGTCGAGGTCCCGGCGTCGGCCACGCGGGTCACGGTCGTCTCGCGCGAGGAGAAGCCGGTCGTCGAGGGCGGGCGCCCGAGCCTGGCCGAGGCCGCGTCGGTCGTGGCCGGCGGGCGCGGCACCGACGGTGACTTCGCTCCGATCGAGGAGCTCGCGGACGCGCTCGGCGCGGCCGTGGGCGCAACCCGCGACGCGGTCTACGAGGGCTGGTTCGACACGTTCATCGGCCAGACCGGCGTGACGATCGCGCCCCGCCTGTATATCGGTGCGGGCATCTCGGGGGCTCCGCACCACCGTGGTGGCATGCAGGCCTCGCAGGTCATCGTCGCGGTCAACAACGACTCCGACTGCCCGCTGTTCGAGATCGCGGACTTCGCGGTCGTCGGCGACCTCGCCGAGGTGCTGCCGCAGGCGGCGAAGGTCATCCGCGAGCACAAGGGCTGACCACCCGCACGAACGACGCACGCCCCGGCAGGCTCGCCTGCCGGGGCGTGCGTGCGCCCGGGGGTGCTGCGGGTCGCGGGGGCGGGGTCGCGCCGGTGCGAGGTCCCTGGAGCGGGTCAGAGTCCGAGGTGCTCGAGCCAGGCGAGACCCGCGAGCGCCCGGCCCAGGGAGCGGTCCGGGAGGCACGGCCGGCCCGGGGGAGCGGGGCGACGGGCGGTGTCCAGGGAGAATCCTGCGAACCCGCCGACGATCGAGCGCAGGTCCTCGGGGTGCACCTCGGCGCCCAGCGGGTGGTCGTCGAACACGGCCGTGAGCCAGGCTCCGGCGCGCTCGGCGTCGTCCCAGCGCACGACCGGTGGTCCTCCGTCGCACGGGACCTCGACGTCGACGGGCTCGAACACGCCCTCGACGCCCTGGGCGCCGACCGTGACGAGCAGGTGGGCGAGGTCGAGCCAGCCCGCCCCGCGCATGGCGTAGGGCCAGTCGAGGACGTAGACCTGGTCGTCGGTCACGGCGAGGTTCTCGGCACGCATGTCGCCGTGGACGATCGACTCGCCCTCGCACGCGACGAGCACGCCCAGCTCGGCCTCGACGAGCCGGTCCAGGTGCTGTGCTGCCCAGGGCGAGACGTGCTCGAGGTGCTGGTACGGCTCGCGCTGGACGCGGCCCCATCCGATCGCGGCCGACGCGAGCTGGGGGCCGGCGGGCGGCAGGGGGATCTGGCGTGCGCCGGGGACGCGCGCGAGGTCGTCGAGGGTCTCGAGCACGCGACCGAGCACCGCGGGGTCCCACGGGACGCGGGGCGGGTAGCCGTCGATCGCCTCGGACGCGAGCACGATCCAGTCACCGTCGCCGTGACCCCACAGGAAGCGCGGCATGGGGACGGCTGCGGGCAGGCGCACCGAGATCTTGGCCTCGGCCCGGTGCAGGTCGGCGCACTCGGGCGCGTCGAGAGTGCGGGCCGCCTTGAGGAAGACCTGGTCGCCCGTCGAGAGCCGCACGAGCGAGCCCATGCCCGGGCTGAAGCCGCTCACGACGCTGATCTCCTCCACGACCCGGGCGTTCATGGTCGCCTCGATCTCGTCGCGCAGCTCGGCGGGGAGCTGCGCCCAGCGCAGCCGGTCGCTCGCGTGGGCGCGCGGATCCTCCGGTGAGCGGACCACGGTGGTGGTCGCGGCGTCGTCGGGCATGGGGTGTGGCACTCTCACAAGGTGAGGAGGGGAGTCTGAGGGGGGAACCGCGCGAAGGCGTCCCGGGGGCGGTCCACGGCGGGGAACGAACCGAGGACGTCGATCCGAGGACGATCGGGCATCTGTCAAGATATCGCGTTTTCCTGGGCTGTCCAGCGCGGTCCCACAGGTCGGCCGAGGGGCCTCGGGACGTCCCTCGGCGACCGTGTGACAGCGAGCCCCAGGAACCCTTCGTAGACTGGACGACTGTGATCGCCCCATGACCTCCACCCCTGCCGCGCCCGGTGCCGGCGCGTACCTCGACCACGCCGCGACGACCCCCATGTCTCCCGCGGCGATCGAAGCGTTCGTCGCGGAGCTGACGGCGACCGGCAACCCGTCCTCGCTGCACTCGGCGGGACGGGCAGCGCGCCGTGTCGTCGAGGAGTCGCGCGAGGCCGTGGCCGCGGCGCTCGGCGCGCGCCCCAGCGAGGTGATCTTCACCGCGGGAGGCACCGAGTCGGACAACCTCGCGATCAAGGGCCTGTTCTGGGGACGTCGCACGACCGAGCCCCGGCGGCGGCGCATCCTCGTCTCGGCGGTCGAGCACCACGCGGTGCTCGACCCGGCGTTCTGGATGGCCGAGCACACGGGCGCGGAGATCGTCCTGCTGCCCGTCGACGACGAGGGGCGCCTCGACCTGGACGCCCTGCGGGCCGAGCTCGCGGCCAAGGGCGACGAGGTCGCGCTGATCTCGGTCATGTGGGCCAACAACGAGGTCGGGACGATCCAGCCGGTCCAGGAGGTCGTGCAGATCGCGCGCCCGTACGGGATCCCCGTGCACTCCGACGCTGTGCAGGCCGTGGGCCAGGTCCCGGTGGACTTCACCGCGAGCGGGCTCGACGCCCTGACCCTCACGGGCCACAAGCTCGGCGGGCCGGTGGGCGTGGGCGCCCTGCTCGCGAAGCGGGGGCTGCCGCTCACGCCGGTGCTGCACGGCGGCGGGCAGGAGCGCGGCGTGCGCTCGGGCACGCTCGACACCCCGGCCATCCGGTCGTTCGCGGTCGCGGTGACCGAGGCCGTCGGGGCGCGCGCCGAGCGCGCCGAGCACCTGGCCGGGCTGCGCGACGAGCTGGTGCGCGGCGTGCGCGCGGCCGTCCCCGGCGCGGTCCTGCGGGGGCCGGACCCGCTGGTCGACCCGTCGCGGCGGCTGCCCGGCAACGCCCACTTCACGTTCCCCGGCTGCGAGGGAGACTCGTTGCTGTACCTGCTGGACTCGGCCGGCGTCCAGACGTCGACGGGTTCGGCGTGCCAGGCCGGGGTCCCGCAGCCCTCGCACGTCCTGCTCGCGATGGGCGTGCCCGAGGACGACGCGCGCGGTGCGCTGCGGTTCTCGCTCGGCGCGACCTCGACGCACGCCGACGTGCAGCGGCTCCTGGACGCGTTGCCCCAGGTCGTGGCGCGCGCGCAGGCCGCGGGTCTCGCGTCCTCCGCGGGCACGAGCCGGGGCGTCAGCAGCACCACCACCAGCACGACGAGGAGGCCTGCATGAGAGTCCTGGCAGCGATGTCCGGCGGGGTGGACTCCGCCGTCGCGGCCGCACTGGCCGTCGAGGCCGGCCACGAGGTGGTCGGCGTGCACATGGCCCTGTCCCGCAACCGTGAGCAGTTCCGCGCCGGGTCGCGCGGGTGCTGCTCGATCGAGGACGCGGGCGACGCACGCCGCGCGGCCGACGTCCTGGGCATCCCGTACTACGTGTGGGACCTCTCGGAGCGCTTCGAGGACACGGTCGTCGCGGACTTCCTCTCCGAGTACGAGGCCGGGCGCACGCCCAACCCGTGCGTGCGCTGCAACGAGCACATCAAGTTCGAGGCGCTGCTCGACAAGGCGACCGCGCTCGGCTTCGACGCGGTCGCGACGGGCCACTACGCGCAGGTCGTCACGCGCGAGGTCACGGAGACCGGGCCCGACGGCGAGCCCGTGACCCGCACGGTCCGCGAGCTGCACCGCTCGCCCAACGAGGCCAAGGACCAGTCGTACGTGCTCGCGGTCATGGGGCCCGAGCGCCTGGCCCGCTCGATCTTCCCGCTGGGTGGCTTCACGTCCAAGGACGAGGTGCGCGAGGAGGCCGAGCGGCGCGGGCTGTCCGTCTCGAACAAGCCCGACTCGTACGACATCTGCTTCGTGTCCGACGGCGACACGCAGGGATTCCTGAGGTCGCGCCTGGGAGCACGCACCGGCGAGATCGTCGACAGCGAGGGCGAGGTCCTGGGCGAGCACGAGGGGGCGTACGCGTTCACGGTCGGCCAGCGCAAGGGCCTGGCCCTGGGGCGTCCCGCGGCCGACGGCAAGCCGCGCTACGTGCTCGAGGTCGAGCCGGTCTCCAACCGCGTCGTCGTGGGGCCCGCGGAGCTGCTCACGGTCGACCGGATCGTGGGGGACCGGTCGGTGTGGCTCGCGGACGACGTCCTCGCCGCCGCGGGCTGGGACCAGGCCGCGTCGGACTGGTTCGAGGCGACCGTCCAGGTGCGTGCCCACGGGGTGCCGGTCCCGGCGCGGGTGCGCGCCGTCGTCGGGCCTGCGGCGGGAGCGTCCGAGGAGGCGTCCGGTGCAGCGCCCGCGCAGGGCGGCGGCATGGAGGTCGAGCTCACGGGCGAGACGCTGCGCGGCGTGGCCGCGGGGCAGTCGCTCGTCGTGTACCAGGGCACGCGCGTGGTCGGGCAGTCGACCGTGCAGCGGGCCTACCGGGCCGCGCGTGCCACGAGCCTCGCGGGCTGAGCCCGTCTCAGACCGTGACGGGCACGCTGCTCCCCACCGCGGCGCCCGGCCGGGTCGCCGCGACGACGGCGCTCGTGGGCACCACGGGGTGCTCGCTCAGCTCGCGCACGAGCCACGCGTCGTCGCGCACCGCCCAGTGCTCGGCCTCGCGGCCGTCCACGAACCGCAGCATGTGCATCTCGCGGACCGTGAAGTGACGGCCCGTGGGGGCCAGTCCCCGGAAGTAGCCGGTGTGCCGCGCGCTGAACGCGACGTGCAGCGCCACCAGGTCACCCTCGGCCACGGCGTGCAGCACCTCGACGTGCTGGTCGGAGAACGCGTCCGAGAACCAGTGCATGGTCGCGACGAGCCCTTCGAGCCCGCCCGAGGACCCGGGGGCCGGGTCGTGGTTGTGGAAGTCGGCGGCGACCAGCGCCGCCAGGGCCTGTGCGTGGTTTCCCGGAATCGCCTGGGTGTGCACGGCGATCGCGGTGGCCTTGTTGGTCGCGGTGGCCTCGTGGGTCGCAGCGGCCTCGTGGTTCGCGTCGGCCGCGGTCCCGGCCTGGTGGGTGCTTCTCATGTCCGCCTCGCTCGTCCGGCGGGGTCGTCCAACGGCCACCGCGTCGTCACGGTCTGTGGTGCATACTCATCACCCTTCACTCGGAGAGAGGGCCGCCGCAAGGGTTCGTGCGGGTGATGCGCGGGTGAGATCCCCGCGACGCGCCCCCCACGGGCCGTGCAGCGCGATCAGCAGAGCAGTTCTCAGCACGACACACCAGCAAGGAGCTCACGTCATGACGTCAGTCAGCGGGCACGGACCGTGGCCGGGCGGTGAGGGCACCGACGTGCTCGAGGCGCAGCAGATGATCTTCGGGGACCTCGCCGAGGTGCCCACAGGGGTCACGCCGGTCCCGTTCCTCGCGCGCCTGCCCCAGCGGGGACCAGGGGCCGACGGCGTGGGACGCACGGCGACCCTGCTCGCGGACCTGCCCGTCGAGATCGGCCCGCACGGCTGGAAGCTCGCCGACCGACCCGGCATGGACGAGCGTCGCGCGCAGGCGTTCCTGCGCGAGGACCTCGGTGCGCTCGCGATCGCGGGCCACGGGTACACGGGGCCGCTCGCCGTGTCGGTCGTCGGGCCGTGGACGCTCGCGGCCGAGCTCTACCTCGCGCGGGGCGACCGCGTGCTCTCCGACCGTGGTGCGGCGGCCGACCTGGCGGGCTCGCTCGCCGTCGGGCTGCGTGCGCACCTCGACGAGGTCCGGCGACAGGTGCCCGGTGCCGACCTCGTGGTGCAGGTCTCCGAACCGCTCCTGGGGCAGATCAACGCGGGCGTGCTGCCCACGTTCTCCGGGTACTCGCGCTTGCGCGCGGTCGAGGGGCCCGACATCGTCGAGGGCCTCACCGGGGTCCTGGACGCCGTGCGCGGGTGGGGTGCGCGCAGCGTCGTGCACGTGGGGCCGGCCTGGGTGGGGATCGCACCCGTGGTGCTCGCGGGCGCCGACGCCGTGGGTCTCGACCTCGCCGCGCGCGGCACGGGCTGGGACGAGAAGGGCTGGGAGCTGGTCGCTCGCGCGGTCGAGCGCGGCACCGGGGTCTGGGCGGGTCTGCCGCCCGCGAAGGTCTCGCAGTGCTCGGGCCCCCACCTCGGCGAGCTCGCGTCGCTCGTGACCGTCCCGTGGCGCCGCATCGGGCTCCCGGCCTCGGGGCTCGACGACGTGACGCTCCTGGCGGCACCTCGCGCAGGAGGAGTGGGCCTGGGTTCGGGGAGCCGGCTCGGGAGCACCGACGAGAACCGGGCGATGCTCGGGAACCTGGGGCGGGTCGCGGAGATGCTCGCGGAGCGGGCCCAGGACTGAGGGCTCGTGAGGGCACGGGCCTGCGGGCCGTGCCCCGCGGGGGAACGGGCTGGGGGCGCGGGCACCTCGTGGCCCCCCCGGTGACGAGGTTCGGCAGCCGGGCTGCCGTACGTCCGCGGTGCCCGCTCGTTTTCGCCGGGACGGCCCCCGGTGCGTACGCTCGAAGCACGCGCTCGCGATCTGCGGTGCCCACGTCCGTCCACTCTCCCGAAGGAGCGCGATGCCCGCTCTGCACGCCGTCCTCTTCGACCTCGACGGGGTCCTGACACCGACTGCCGAGGTGCACATGCGTGCCTGGGAGCGTCTGTTCGCCCCCTTGTGCGTCGAGCGTGGTGTCGAGCCGTACACCTCGGCCGACTACTTCGCGCACATCGACGGCAAGCCGCGCTTCGACGGGGTCGCGACGTTCCTCGCCTCGCGCGGGATCGAGCTGCCGCGGGGCACGATCGACGACGCCCCCGGCGAGGGCACGGTGTGCGCGCTGGGCAACAAGAAGAACGAGATCGTGAACCGCATGTTCGTCGAGGAGGGCATCTCCCCGTACCCCGGCTCGATCGCCTTCCTCGACGCCGTGACGGCGGCCGGGGCGCAGGTCGCCGTGGTCTCGTCCTCGCGCAACGCGCCGTCGGTCCTGGCCGCGGCCGGTATCGCGGACCGTTTCGAGGTCGTCGTCGACGGCACGGTCGCGGCCGCGCACGGCCTCGACGGCAAGCCGTCGCCCGCGACCTACGAGTACGCGGCCGAGCTGTTGGGCGTGCCCACGACCGCGGCGATCGTGGTCGAGGACGCGATCTCGGGCGTCCAGGCCGGGGCGGCGGGCGACTTCGGCCTCGTCGTCGGCGTCGACCGCGGGGTCGGTGCCGAGGCCCTGGCCGAGCACGGCGCGGACCTGGTCGTGAGCGACCTGGGCGAGCTCGACGCGACGGTCCTCGACCGTCCGGCACACGAGGGGGTCCGCTGATGGGCGGGTTCGAGCACGGGTTCGACGGGACGATCGACCGCAGCCGCTTCCCGGCGGACCCGTGGAAGCTCACCGAGAGCCGGTACGCGTCGCACGACCTCGGGGTCACCGAGACGCTCTTCTCGGTCGCCAACGGGTACCTGGGCATGCGCGGGAACGTCGAGGAGGGCCGCGAGTCCCACACGCAGGGGACCTTCATCAACGGCTTCCACGAGACCTGGCGCATCCATCACGCCGAGGAGGCCTACGGCTTCGCCGAGGTCGGGCAGACGATCGTCAACGTCCCCGACGTCAAGATCATCCGCCTCTACGTCGACGACGAGCCGCTCCTGCTTCCCGTCGCGGACCTGATCACCTACGACCGTTCGCTCGACATGGCCGACGGCGTGCTGCGCCGCGAGCTCCTGTGGCGCACGCCGTCGGGCAAGCGCGTGCTCGTGAAGTCCGAGCGCATGGTCTCGTTCGTCGAGCGGCACCTGGCCGTGCTCACGTTCGAGGTCACCATGCTCGACGACCCGGCGCCCATCGCGATCTCGTCGCAGATCCTCAACCGTCAGGACGGGCAGGACGAGTACCACGTCCCCTCGGCCGCGATGGGGCAGGGCTTCGACCCGCGCAAGGCCAACCAGTTCACCGAGCGCGTGCTCCAGCCGCAGGCGCAGTGGGGCGACGACCAGCGGCTCGTGCTCTCCTACCGCTGCACCAACTCGGGCATGACGCTCGCGGTCGCGGCGGACGACGACCTGGTCACCGAGAACACCTACGACGTGCGCACCCAGGTGGACGAGGACCTGGCCAAGCACGTCTACCGGATCCAGGCCGAGCCGGGCAAGACCGTGCGTCTGACCAAGACCGTGGCCTACCACACGTCGCGTGGCGTGCCCGCGATCGAGCTCATCGACCGGTGCCGTCGCACGCTCGACCGCGTGCGCGACGAGGGCATCGCGTTCCAGCACGCCGAGCAGCGTGAGTGGCTCGACGAGTTCTGGGCGCGCTCGGACGTCGAGATCCCCGGTCAGCCCGAGGTTCAGCAGGCCGTGCGCTGGAACATCTACCAGCTCGCGCAGGCCACGGCCCGCGCCGAGGGCAACGGGGTGCCGGCCAAGGGGCTCACGGGCACGGGGTACGGCGGGCACTACTTCTGGGACACCGAGATCTACGTGCTCCCGTTCCTGACGTACACGAGCCCGCGGTACGCGCGCAACGCGCTGCGCTTCCGCTACCAGATGCTCGACGCCGCCCGGCGCCGGGCGGGGCAGCTCTCGCAGCAGGGCGCACTCTTCCCGTGGCGCACGATCAACGGCGAGGAGGCCTCGGCCTACTACGCCGCGGGCACCGCGCAGTACCACATCGACGCCGACGTGACCTATGCCCTCATGCAGTACGTGCGGGCCTCGGGCGACGTCGACTTCCTCGAGCGCGAGGGCGTCGACATCCTCGTCGAGACCGCGCGCATGTGGGCCGACCTGGGGTTCTGGCGCGTCAACGGGGACGACTACTTCCACATCCACGGGGTCACGGGTCCCGACGAGTACACGACGGTCGTCAACGACAACCTCTTCACCAACGTCATGGCCCGCTTCAACCTGCGGGTCGCCGCGGAGACGCTCGAGACCATGCGGCGCGACGCGCCGCACGAGTACCAGGCGCTGGCGATCCGGCTCGGGGTGAGCGAGGAGGAGACCGCCGAGTGGGAGCGGGCCGCCAAGCACATGTCGATCCCGTTCGCCGAGCACCTGGGCATCCACCCGCAGGACTCGCACTTCCTCGAGCGGGAGATCTGGGACCTCTCGGGCACCCCGGCAGACAAGCGACCGCTGCTGCTGCACTACCACCCGCTCGTGATCTACCGGTACCAGGTCCTCAAGCAGGCCGACGTGGTGCTCGCGCTGTTCCTCCAGGGCGCCGAGTTCACGCCCGAGGAGAAGCTCGCCGACTTCGAGTACTACGACCCGTTGACCACGGGCGACTCGACCCTGTCGGGCGTCGTCCAGTCGATCATCGCGGCCGAGGTCGGCTACCACGAGCTCGCGCTCGAGTACTTCACGTCGTCGCTGCTCGTCGACCTCGAGAACCGGCACGCCAACGCGGCCGACGGCGTGCACGTCGCCTCGGCGGGCGGCACCTGGTCGGCGCTCGCGTTCGGGTTCGGCGGCATGCGGGACGACTGCGGGCGCATCAGCTTCGACCCGCGCCTGCCCCAGGAGTGGGAGTCCCTGACGTTCCGCGTGACGCTGCGCGACTCCCGGCTCAAGGTCACGGTCACGGTCGACGCGATCGAGCTCGTGTGCGAGACGGGCGACAGTGCGGACGTGCTCGTGCGGGGCGAGGCCGTGCACGTCGGCGCGGGCGAGACCGTCACGGTCGCGCTCGACGGCCAGGGGCCCGTGCTCCATGGCACGCCGAGCCTGCGCGACCTGACGGGCAACCGCCGCGAGGACGGGACGCTCATCACGGCCCAGGTGCCGCACTCCTAGCGCTCGACGGCCACGCCCGGCATCCAGCGAGGCGTCGGGTCACCGGCCAGGTCGACACACGTGAGGGCGGGCTCCCCGGGGAGCCCGCCCGCACGTCGTCCTGGTGAGTCTCAGCCGAGCTGCTCCCGCAGGAAGCGGTAGTGGATCGCGGCCATGTGCGCGGCCTGCGCGTTGTTCGCCGCGCCGCCGTGCCCGCCCTCGACGTTCTCGTAGTACGTCACGTCCTTGCCGGCCGCGAGCATCTTCGCGGCGAGCTTGCGGGCGTGCCCGGGGTGCACGCGGTCGTCCTTGGTCGACGTCGTGAAGAGCACGGGCGGGTACTCGCGCTCGGCGTCGAACAGGTGGTACGGCGAGAACGTCCTGATGAACTCCCACTGCGCGGGGTCGTCGGGGTCGCCGTACTCGGCAGCCCAAGACGCTCCCGCGAGCAGGTGCGTGTAGCGGAGCATGTCGAGCAGCGGGACACCCACGATCACGGCGCCGAAGAGCTCGGGGTACTGGGTGAGCATGTTGCCCGCCAGGAGCCCGCCGTTGCTGCGCCCCTCCATGCCCAGGTGCTCGGGCGTGGTGATCCCGCGGGCGACGAGGTCGCGCGCGACGGCCGCGAAGTCCTCGTACGCCTTGTGGCGCTTGGACTTGAGGGCCGCCTGGTGCCAGGCCGGTCCGTACTCGCCGCCGCCGCGGATGTTCGCGACGACGTAGACGCCGCCGTCCACGAGCCAGGCGCGGCCCAGCGTGCCGGAGTAGCCCGGGGTCAGGGAGACCTCGAAGCCGCCGTACCCGTAGAGCAGCGTGGGTGCGGCGCCCGGGCTGGAGCCGGCCGGAGCGGGGGCGCCGTCGGCGGGCTCGGCGGCGCTGGTCGGGTCCGCACCGGCTGCGGGCCGGACGAGGTCCTCGCGCCCGACGACGAAGTACGGGACGCGCGTGCCGTCGTCGGACACCGCGAAGTGCTGGTCGATGACCAGCCCCTGAGCGTCGAAGAACGCAGGGCTCGACTTGAGGGCCTCGGGGGCGGTGCCCGCACCCACGGTCAGGAGCGAGAGCGTCGAGGGCGTGAGGTAGTCGGTCGTGACGAGCCAGACGTCGTCGCTCTCCTCGGAGTCGACCGCGCCCACGACGACCGTGCCGATCGTGGGCAGGCCCGGCAGCTCGCTGCGGGTCCAGGGGACGTCCGGGCCCTCGGCGAGAGGCGGCGGGGTCAGCACGTGCAGGCGGTTCTTGACGTCCTCGAGGACGTTGACGACGAGGTGGTGCGCCGTCCAGGTGGCCCCGGCGAGCGAGGTCGAGGGCGTGGGCTCGAACAGGACCGTGAAGCCGCGGGCCCCCGCGAGGAAGTCCTCGAAGCGGGTCGCGAGCAGCGAGCCCGCCACGTACGTGGCGCCGCCGACCGTCCAGTCGTCGCGCAGCTCGACGAGCATCCACTCGCGCTTGACGCCGACCTCCGCCGAGCGCGGGACGTCGATCTTGACGAGCTTCTCGTCGGGGGTGCCGGCATCCTGGACCAGGTAGGTCTCGCTGTCGTAGAACGCGATCGAACGACCCACGAAGTCGCGCTCGAACCCGGGGGAGTGCGTGCGCCAGCCCATGATGTACATGTCCTCGGGCTCGCCCTCGTACACGACGGTGGCCTCGGTCACGGGGGTGCCGCGGCGCCACCGCTTGACGATCCGCGGGTACCCCGACGGCGTCATGGAGCCCGGGCCGAAGTCGGTGTAGACGTAGACCGTGTCCGCGTCGATCCAGCCGAGCCCTCCCTTGGACTCCTCGCGCAGGAACCCGCCGTCCTCGGGCGCGACGAACGACTTGGTCACGAGGTCGAACTCACGCGTGACGTCGGCGTCGGAGCCGCCGGGGGACAGGTCGATCAGGGCGTGGCGCCACTCCTCGCCGGGCGCGGGGCGCAGCACGCTCGCGCCGTGCCAGACCCAGCTCTGGTCCTCGGCCTCGCCCAGCGCGTCGAGGTCGAGCACGAGCTCCCACGCGGGGTGGTCGGTGCGGTAGGAGTCGAGCGTCGTGCGGCGCCAGATGCCGCGCTCGTGCTGCGCGTCGCGCCAGAAGTTGTAGTAGTGCTCGCCGATCCGGGAGACGTCGGGGATCTTGTCGTCGGAGTCGAGGACCTCGCGGATCGCCTGCTCGGTCGCGGTGAACTCAGGGGTGGCCTCGATGGTCGCCGCGGTCTCCGCGTTGCGGCCCTGGACCCAGGTCATGGCCTCACGACCGTCGACCTCCTCGAGCCACAGGTACGGGTCGTGCGGCGTGGTCGGCTGTGCGGTGGGCGTGTCGGTCACGGCGTTCTCAGCACTCATGCAAACACCCTAGGCGACCTGGCGGACGGGGAGTCTCGGCCTGGCCGCCCCGGAAGAGGGCGACCCCCTGTGGCCCGTGCCACATCCTGGAGCGGCTCTTGCATCTATCCGTACCTTGTGAAAGTATTCACAAGCAAGGGAAAGACACCACGCAGACCCGGCCGCTCGGGTCACTGGAGGAGCAACGTGAGCAGCACGAGCAAGGCCCCCGTAGGAGTCACCGAGATCGACGCGCTCGTCGACCGCGGTCTCAAGGCGCTCAAGCAGTACGACGCCTTCACCCAGGAGGACATCGACCGCATCGTGAAGAAGGCGTCGGTCGCGGCCCTCCACGAGCACGGTCGCCTCGCGCAGCTCGCGGTCTCCGAGACCGGGCGCGGAGTCTTCGAGGACAAGGCCACCAAGAACATCTTCGCGTGCGAGCACGTGCCGAACTCGATGGCCAACCTCAAGACGGTCGGCGTGATCGGCCGTGACGAGCTCACGGGCATCGTCGAGATCGCCGAGCCGGTCGGCGTGGTCGCAGGCATCACCCCGGTGACCAACCCGACCTCGACCGCGATCTTCAAGGCGCTCATCGCGCTCAAGACGCGCAACCCCATCATCTTCGCCTTCCACCCCAGCGCCCAGCAGTGCTCGGTCGCCGCAGCCCGCATCGTGCGTGACGCCGCGGTCGCCGAGGGTGCCCCCGTGGACTGCATCCAGTGGGTCGAGCAGCCCTCGCTCGAGGCCACCTCGGCCCTCATGAACCACGACGGCGTCTCGCTCATCCTCGCCACCGGCGGCAACGCGATGGTCCGCGCCGCCTACTCGGCGGGCAAGCCGGCCCTCGGCGTCGGCGCGGGCAACGTCCCGGCCTACATCGAGAAGACCGCCAAGCTCGGCCGCGCGGTCAACGACGTCGTCCTGTCCAAGGGCTTCGACAACGGCATGGTGTGCGCCTCGGAGCAGGCCGTCATCCTCGACACCGAGATCTACGACGAGGCCCTGGCCGAGTTCGCCCACATGCACGCCTACCCCGCGAGCCCCGAGGAGAAGGCCAAGCTCGAGCGGTTCATCTTCGGCGTCGAGGCCGGCGGCGCGAACTGCGCGGGCGCCAAGCTCAACGCCTCGATCGTGGGCAAGAGCCCCCAGTGGATCGCCGAGCAGGCGGGCTTCACCGTCCCGGACGGCACGTCGATCATCCTGGCCGAGTGCGCCGAGGTCGGCCCCGCCGAGCCGCTGACGCGCGAGAAGCTCAGCCCGGTCCTCGCGGTGCTGCGCGCCCAGTCGACCGACCACGGCATCTCGCTCGCCGAGCAGATGGTCGAGTTCGACGGCCTGGGCCACTCGGGGGCGATCCACACCGAGGACAAGGACATCGCCGAGGAGTTCGGCCAGCGCGTCAAGGCCGTGCGCATCCTGTGGAACCAGCCGTCGGCGCTCGGCGGCATCGGCGACATCTACAACGCGCTGATCCCGTCGCTGACCCTCGGGTGCGGCTCGTACGGCCACAACTCGGTGTCGAACAACGTGTCGGCGGTCAACCTCATCAACGTCAAGCGGATCGGACGCCGGAACAACAACATGCAGTGGTTCAAGATCCCGCCGAAGACGTACTTCGAGCCGAACTCGATCCAGTACCTGGCCCAGATGCCCGACGTCGAGCGCGTCACCATCGTCACGGACAAGGTCATGAGCCAGATCGGGATCGTCGACAAGGTCCTCGACGTCCTGGGCCGCCGTCCCAACAAGGTCTCGATCCAGATCATGGACCAGGTCGAGCCCGAGCCGAGCGTCGAGACGGTCGAGAAGGGCGCGGAGATGATGCGCGACTTCAAGCCCGACACGATCGTCGCGATCGGCGGCGGGTCGCCCATGGACGCGGCCAAGGTCATGTGGCTCAAGTACGAGCACCCGGAGATGGCGTTCTCGGACCTGCGCGAGAAGTTCTTCGACGTCCGCAAGCGCGCGTTCAAGTTCCCCACCCTGGGTGACCTCGCCAAGCTGGTCTGCATCCCGACCTCGTCGGGCACGGGCTCGGAGGTCACGCCGTTCGCGGTCATCACGGACCACGCGACCGGGTACAAGTACCCTCTGGCCGACTACGCGCTGACCCCGTCGGTCGCGATCATCGACCCGGTCCTGACCGCGACGATGCCCGCCAAGCTCGCGGCCGACTCGGGCTTCGACGCCCTGACGCACGCGACCGAGGCCTACGTGTCGGTCTACGCGAACGACTTCACCGACGGCCTGGCGCTGCACGCGATCAAGCTGGTCTTCGAGCACATCGAGGCCTCGGTCACGCAGGGGGCCGACGCCCCCGAGGCCCGCGAGAAGATGCACAACGCGGCCACGATCGCCGGCATGGCGTTCGGCAGCGCGTTCCTCGGGATCGTGCACGCGATGGCCCACACGGTCGGCTCGTCGTTCGGGCTGGTCCACGGTCGCACCAACGCGATCTTCCTGCCGCACGCGATCCGCTACAACGGGCAGATCCCGACCAAGGTCACGGGCTGGCCCAAGGCCGAGAAGTACATCGCGCACGAGCGCTACCAGCAGATCGCCAAGCACCTGGGGCTGCCGGCCTCGACGCCCGAGCAGGCCGTCGAGTCGTACGCCCGGGCCGTCGAGGAGCTGCGGGCCAAGGTCGGGATCGAGCGCTCGTTCAAGGAGCAGGGTGTCTCGGAGCGCGAGTTCATCGGAGGCCTCGACGCCCTGGCGATGCGGGCCTACGAGGACCAGTGCGCCCCGGCCAACCCGCGGCTGCCGATGCTCGAGGACATGAAGGACATCATGGTCGCGGCCTACTACGGCACGAGCCGTGAAGAGGTCCGCGCCGAGCGCAAGGCCACCGAGGAGGCGCTCGCGCTCGCCGCGGCCGCCGAGACCTCGGAATGATCTGGGCACCGGAGTCCGGGGAGCAGCCCGGCCGCCGGTAGCCCGACCGACGACCCGAGCGGTACGGGTCAGGGTCGGGTGGCGCGTCCTGCCGGGTGGCGCCACTCACCGAGGGTCCGGGGTTCCCCCTTTCGTCCCGGACCCGCACGCAGCGCCCCGCGTCCTCCAGCGCGGGGCGCTGCTCTGCGTCGGGGCAGGGCGAGCCGGTGGACCGCGCGGGTGTGGGTGGAGCACGCGATGATGGGCACGTGAACGACGCCTCCTCGCACCTCCTCGAGCCCCTCGCCGCCGACGCCGCCCCGGCCCTCGACGAAGCCGCCGCCCAACGGCGCTGGGCCGAGCTCGTGGCCCTGGTCGAGGCCGACCAGCGGGCCTACTACGAGGCCGACGCGCCCGTGTCGTCGGACGCCGAGTACGACGCGCGCATGCGCGAGCTCGAGGCGCTCGAGGCGGCGCACCCCGCGCTCCAGACCCCGGAGTCGCCCACGCAGCGTGTCGGCGGACGGGCCGCGACGGGCTTCGCGACGGTCGAGCACCTCGAACGCATGCTCTCGCTCGACAACGCCTTCTCCGCGGAGGACCTCGCCGCGTGGGCCGCGCGCGTGCACCGTGACCTGGGCGTCCCGCCCGAGGCACCCGTCGAGTACCTGTGCGAGGTCAAGATCGACGGCCTCGCGATCGCGCTGCTGTACCAGCGGGGGCGCCTCGTGCGGGCCGCGACGCGAGGCGACGGGCGCACGGGCGAGGACGTCACGGCCAACGTCCGCACCATCACGAGCATCCCGCAGCAGCTCGCGGGAGACCCGGCCACGCACCCGGCGGTGATCGAGGTCCGCGGCGAGGTCTTCCTGGGCGTCGAGGACTTCGCGGCCCTCAACGAGGCGCTCGTCGCGGCCGGCCAGGCTCCCTACGCCAACCCGCGCAACACCGCGGCCGGCTCGCTCCGGCAGAAGGACCCGGCCGTCACGGCGAGCCGCAACCTGCGCATGTACGCGCACGGCGTCGGAGCGCTGCAGTGGGACGAGGGCGAGCACGCCGAGCTCGAGCGCCAGTCGGACGCCTACGCCCTGTTCGAGCAGTGGGGCGTCCCGGTCTCGCCCCACAACCGCGTGGTCGACGGGCTCGCGGGCGTGCAGGACATGATCGCCTACTACGGCGAGCACCGGCACAGCATCGAGCACGAGCTCGACGGGATCGTGGTCAAGGTCGACGAGCTCGCGCTCCAGCGCCGCCTCGGTGCGACGAGCCGCGCACCGCGGTGGGCCATCGCCTACAAGTACCCTCCCGAGGAGGTCAACACGCGCCTGCTCGCCATCCAGGTCGGCGTCGGCCGGACCGGGCGGGCAACGCCGTACGCCGTCATGGAGCCGGTGCTCGTCGCGGGCAGCACCGTGCGCCAGGCGACGCTCCACAACCAGGACGTGGTGCGCGCCAAGGGGGTGCTGATCGGTGACGTCGTGGTGCTGCGCAAGGCGGGGGACGTCATCCCGGAGATCCTCGGTCCGGTCGTCGCGCTGCGCGAGGACGGCGTGCAGCGTACGGAGTTCGTCATGCCGACCGAGTGCCCCGTGTGCGGCGCGCCGCTGCGCCCGCTCAAGGAGGGCGACGTCGACCTGCGCTGCACCAACACCCGCTCGTGCGCCGCGCAGGTCCAGGGTCGCGTCGAGCACATCGGGTCGCGCGGCGGGCTCGACATCGATGCGCTGGGCGAGGTCACGGCCGCGGCGCTGACCCGGCCGCTCGAGCCGGCCGAGCCTCCGCTGCCGACCGAGGCCGGCCTGTTCTCCCTCACCGTCGAACAGCTCGCGCCGATCCGGGTCGTCGTGCGCGACCCGGAGACCGGGCTGCCCCGACCGAGCGACGGCAAGAGCGAGGCCGCCGACGTCACCATGTCCGACGGGTCCGTGGTGAGCGCCAAGGTGGCCCGCCCGTTCCAGAAGGTCGTGAGCCGCACCTACCCGCCCGGGTACGAGGACGCGACGCCCGCCGAGCGCCGCGCCGCAGGCGTCCGCAAGGACTTCCCCGTGTACGGGCCCTCGACCACGGCCGAGACCTTGGTCGCCGAGCTCGAACGCGCCAAGACCAAGGACCTGTGGCGCATCCTCGTGAGCCTCAACGTCCGGCACGTCGGACCGGTCGCCGCGCGGGCGCTCGCGGACTGGTTCGGGTCGCTCGACGCGATCCGTGCGTCGGGCCGTGACGAGCTCGCGGCGGTCGAGGGCGTCGGGCCCGTCATCGCCGACCAGCTCCTCGCCTGGTTCGAGGTCGACTGGCACCGCGAGATCGTCGAGGAGTGGACGGCCGCGGGTGTGCAGATGGCCATCCCCGGCCACCCCGGTCCTGGCTCGGTCGAGTCCGCAGCCGGTCCGTTGACCGGGCTGACCGTCGTGGTCACGGGCGGGCTCGAGGGCTTCTCGCGCGACGGCGCCAAGGAGGCGATCCTCGCGGCGGGCGGCAAGGCCTCGGGCTCGGTGTCCAGGAAGACCGACTACGTCGTCGTGGGCGAGAACGCGGGGTCCAAGGAGACCAAGGCCCGCGACCTGGGCCTGCGGATCCTCGACGAGGCCGGGTTCGTGGCGCTCCTCGCGGGTGGGCCCGCGGCGGTCGGTGACGTGCCGGTCGACGAGGCAGGCGTGCCCACCGAGCTCGACGGCGCAGAGGGCCCCGACGACCGACCGGTGGCACCGGCGAGCAGCTGACGGTCCCGACGACCGACCGGCGGCCACGACGTCGGGCTGGAAGCCACAGACATCAGCCGGCGACGCGAAGCCGTCGGACGCGTGCGCCGAGACAGAGGTCTCCTGTCGAGGAAGAGGTCTCTGGGCCTCTCCCTCGACACGAGACCTCTACCTCGCGCGACCGGGCTTCCCGGCCCCCGACCCCGGCGCCCCTGACCCCGCGGCCTCCGGCCCCGCGGCCCCTGCCGCCGCAGCCGGCCGGCGCACCAGCACGGACCGCAGACCCGCACCCTGCTCGGGCGGTGTCGCGAGGACCGGACCTCGCGGCCGGCCGGCCGGCACGCCGAGCAGCTCGGCGAGCGCGTGGAGCCCCGCGACGGGGCGCAGCTGCCCGAGCTCGCGGGCCAGTGCCAGGAGCCAGGATCGTTCGAGCACGGCGTCGAGGGGCCGGCCGTCGACGTGCGCTCGGCGCAACCTGACGTACTCGGCGGGCACGAGGGCGGCCATCCCGGTGTGCCAGGCGTCGCTCGACGGCAGGGTGGTGAAGGCCCCTTCGATCATCGCGAGGTCACCGCTCAGCCCGACGGCGAACGCGTCGTCGTCGACCGCGCCCCGGACGGCGGACAGGCGAGCGCCCACGCCCGCCCTCGCGGCGGGGTCCTTGAGGCCCAGGAGGCGGGCGTGGCGTGCCAGGTGGGCCAGGACCTCCGGGGTCGCGTCGTACCCGCTCTGCGCGGGCCGGTTGTAGAAGCACACGGGCAGGTCCGTCTCGGCGGCCACGGCCTCGAACAGGGCCACGACCTCGTCGTCGACCAGCGGGACGTACGAGAAGGGCGTGAGCACGAGGCCGTCGGCGCCGCCTGCCTGCGCGGCCACCGCGTTCCGCACGACCTCCGTCGTGGCCGGCGCCGCGACGGCGACGTGCACCGGTACCCGGGCCCCGGAGCGGCCCGGCCCGGCTTCGCGTGCGGCGCGGACGGCCGTGCCCACGACCGCGGCGCGCTCCTCGGGCGAGAACGACGTGCCCGCGCCCGACGACGCGAGGACCGTGACGCCGTCGACCCCCGCGCGGACCGTGCTCGCGACCAGACCGGCCAGCGCCTCCAGGTCGGGGGCGCCCGGTCCCGGCCCCACGGGCGTGATCGGATAGGCGAGCAGCCCGCTGAAGGGCGACGGCACGGTCATCCGCGTGATGCTGCCACACGAGCGGGCCCGAGGGATGAACGGCCCACCGCCCGATCGTCGCCCGCGCCTACCATGGCGAGCATGACCCAGGACCTGATCCCTGACCTCGTCGCGCCCGCCGACACCTCGACGCTCGTGCGTGGCGCCCACCTCGTGGGCTCCGTGAACCTCCCCACCGCCGAGGACACGTTCCGCACCGTCGCCGCGCACGCGGGCACCCACCTCCGGCGGATCCCCGACGGCGAGGTCGGCGAGAGGTTCCACTGGATCCTGTTCCAGGGCTCACGCTTCGAAGCCGTGCCCGGTCTGGCGCGCCTCCCGATCGACCCGGTGGTCGTCGCCGGGTTCGACGTGCGCCCGCACGTGCTCGACGGCTCGGTCGCCCCGGGGGACCTGACCTTCGGCGAGCTGGGCTACGCGGCGGCCGCGTCGTCGTCGTACGCGGACTTCGTGCGGCTGCGCGCCGAGGGGGTCATCCCGGCCGGGACCCGCTTCCAGGTCTGCCTGCCCACGCCGCTCGCCCCCGTGGTGGCGTTCGCCGTGCCCGACGCCCGTGCGGCCGTCCACACGGCCTACGAGGCCGCGATGCTGCGCGAGATCGAGGCGATCGTCGCGACCGTCCCCGCCGAGGACCTCGCGATCCAGCTCGACCTCGCGAGCGAGTTCGCGCTGATCGAGGGCGCGAACCTCGGGGCCGGACCCGCGCAGGCGTGGTTTGCGGTCGACTCCGACGAGGTGCTCGCCGGCTGCGTCGCGCGCGCGGCCCGGGTGGCCTCCGCGGTCCCCGCGGGCGTCGAGCTCGGGTTCCACCTCTGCTACGGCGACGTGGCCGAGAAGCACTTCGTCGAGCCCGCCGACGCGCGCCGGCTCGTCGAGGTCGCGAACGGGCTCGCCACGACCGTGACCCGCGAGATCGACTGGTTCCACCTGCCCGTGCCGATCGAGCGCGACGACGTCGAGTACGTCGCGCCGCTCGCCGACCTCGCGATCGACCCGGCCACCGAGCTCTACCTGGGCGTCGTCCACCACGAGGACGGTGAGGAGGGCGCGCTGCGCCGCCTCGCGGCCGCGGCGCAGGTCCTGGGTGAGCGCGAGGTCGGGGTCGGGACCGAGTGCGGGTTCGGGCGTGGCCCGAGCGAGCGCACCGCGCCCCTGCTCGAGCTGCACACCGCGGTCGCGCGCGCCTGGTAGTCGCCGCCCGCGCGGCCCCCCGGGCGGACCCGCACGCCCGGGGGACGCTCCGGCGTCGGGCCGGACGCACGAACGGTCGGCAGCCCGGAAGGGTTGCCGACCGTTCGCGACGGTGCCGCTCAGGAGCGGCGGTGCCTCACCGGCTGGCCCACAGCAGGCCACGCTCGATCACGGTGCGCAGGTCGGAGCTCTCGAGGTCCGAGAGCTGGTGACCCGGTGCGCACACGAAGATCTTGCCCGCGCCCCACTGCCGGGTCCAGATCGACGGCGACACCACGGGCGCGCGCCACGGCGAGTCGGCCGTGGGCTGGATCGTCGTGGTCGCGAGGACCTCGTTGAGCGAGTCCGCGAGCACCCAGTACTGCTCGGAGTTCAGGTGGAACGGGCCGAGGCCGGCCACGAGCGGGTGGTCCGTGTGCTCGGGCAGGACCTCCACGGTGTGCTCGACCAGGTCGCCGGGGTGCGCGGCGAACTGCCCACCGAGCATCTGCAGGTAGTCCGTGGCCATGCGGAACGAGTCGATGATCCCGCCGTGCCAGCCGGCGAGACCGGCACCGTTGGTCACGGCGTCGCGCAGCCCGCGCATCTCGTCGGGCAGGATCTCGCCCATGGTCCAGGACTGGACGATCAGGTCGACGCCCGCCATGTACCCGGCGTCGGCGTAGACCTCGAGCGAGGACTCGACGTCGACGTCGAATCCCGACTCCTCGAGGAAGGGGAGGAAGAGGTCGGTGCTCTCCTCGGGGGAGTGGCCTGGCCATCCTCCCCGGACGATCAGGGCCCGACGGTCCGGCACGCTCATGAGTCCTCCGTTGGCGCTCACGCGATCAGGGCATCGATCGCTGCGGGAGACAGTACGTGATCGATCGCCATGGCGCTCGCACCGAGCACGCCCGCCTGCCCGCGTGCCTGCGACGTGACGATGCGCAGGTGCTGCGTGGCCAGGGGGAGCGAGCGCTGGTAGACGATCTCCCGGATGCCCGCGATCAGGTGCTCACCGGCCTCGGCGATGATGCCGCCGACCACGATCATGGAGGGGTTGAGCAGGCTCACGCACGCGGCCAGGACGGCCCCGATGTCGCGACCGGCCTGACGGACGGCGTGGCTCGCCATGAGGTCGCCGCCGCGCACGAGCGTGACGACGTCGCCGCTGTTGAGGGCCTCGAGACCCTCCTTCTTGAGCGCGCCGGCGATGGCCTGGCCGCTCGCGACGGCCTCGAGGCAGCCGATGTTGCCGCACCGGCAGGGTGTGTCGGTCGCGTTGGGGACCGCGATGTGGCCGATGTCCCCGGCAGCCCCCTGGGCGCCGCGCCGGAGCTCGCCGTCCGAGATGACGCCCGCGCCGATGCCCGTGGCGACCTTGACGAAGAGCATGTCGCTGACCGCGGGCCACGCCGTGCGGTGCTCACCGAGCGCCATGATGTTCACGTCGTTGTCCACGAGGACCGACGCGTCGAAGGTCTTGCCCAGGATCGCCGGGACGTCGACGTCGTCCCACGCGGGCATGATCGGCGGGTTGATGGGCCGCCCGGTCGAGTGCTCGACCGGCCCGGGGAGACCGACGCCGACGCTCACGAGGTCCTTGAGGTCGCGTCCTGCCGCGGCGATGAGCTTTTCACCCGTCTCCGCGACCCAGGCGAGGACCGTCTCCGGTCCCTCGGAGATCGACAGCGGGGCGTCGATCTCGGCGAGGATGTTCGACGCGAGGTCGGTCACCGCGAGGCGGGCGTGCGTCGCGCCGAGGTCCACCGCGAGCACGATCCGTGCGCCGGGGCTGAAGGCGAAGGTCACCGGGGGGCGCCCGCCGGTCGAGCTCGCCTCGCCCGCGGGCGCGATGAGGCCCGAGGCCATCAGCAGGTCGATGCGGGCGGCGATCGTGGACCGCGCCTGCCCGGTGATCGCGGCGAGGTCAGCCCGTGTCCGGGGTTGGCCGTCGCGGAGCAGCTGGAACATGTCCCCGGCGCCGGTGGGGCGTGGGGCGAACTTCAGCAGTTCCTCGGTGGGCACGATGTATCACGGAGCCTCTCGTTACTACGCAGTGGTGGCGTTCTCTAGCGTACTGCGATCTTCGGCTTTTGCTTGACGATCGACAGAAGCCGACCTAGCGTGTGGTTTGCCGCGGCAGCGACGCCGCGGCGGACGGAGTCTCGCACCTCCACCTGTCAGTAGCGTGATATCCCCGACAATCTAACCTTGTTGCCACCCTGGACGAGGTCCTCGCCGCCTGCTCGCGCGGCCGGACGTGAGTCAGGGTCTCGGCCGGCGCGTCGCACCTCTATGTCCACTTTTGCTGGTCACGGGTCTGTAACGAAGCAAAAGATCGAGATCTTCTGATTGACGCTCGTCAAAAGGTCGGCTAGTTTCTCTCACATGGTCAACGCAGACCCTCAGCCCACCAGGCCGCTCCTGCAGATGCGGAGCATCGTCAAGCAGTTTCCCGGCGCCCGAGCACTCGACGGCGTCGATCTCGACATCCTCCCCGGAGAGGTGCACTGCCTCCTCGGACAGAACGGTGCCGGCAAGTCGACCCTCATCAAGGTGCTCGCCGGTGCACACCAGCCCAACGAGGGGCAGATCCTCATCGACGGGGAGCCCGTCACCATCCCTCACCCGGTCGCCGCGCTCAAGCTCGGCGTCGCCACGATGTACCAGGAGCTGGACGTCGTCGACGGCCTGACCGTCGCCGAGAACATCTACCTGGGGCACGAGCTGTCGACCGCCGGCTTCTCCAACCGGCGCGTGGTCGCCAAGAACACCCGCGACCTCATGAGGCGCCTGGGGCACCCCGAGATCTCGCCCCACCGCGAGGTGGGCGAGCTGTCCGCCGCGGGCAAGCAGATCGTGTCCATGGCTCGCGCCCTCTCGCACGACGCGCGGGTCATCGTCATGGACGAGCCGTCCGCGGTGCTCGACAGCGAAGAGGTCGAGAACCTCTTCCGCGTGGTCCGCGAGCTCACCTCGAGCGGTGTCGCGATCGTCTACATCTCGCACCGGCTCGAGGAGATCCGGCAGATCGGCGACCGGATCACCGTCCTCAAGGACGGGCGCACGGTCGCGCAGAACCTCCAGGTCTCGCAGACGCCCACCGCGGAGCTCATCAAGCTCATGACGGGCCGCGCGGTCGACAACGTCTTCCCGGCGCGCGAACCGGTCGCCGACGAGGCGGAGGTCCTGCTCGCGGTCGCGTCGCTCGGTCTCAAGGGCGAGTTCTCGGACGTCTCCTTCGAGGTGCGGGCGGGCGAGGTCGTCGGTCTCGCCGGCCTCGTCGGCTCGGGGCGTTCCGAGATCCTCGAGACCATCTACGGGGCGCGCCACGCGACCGAGGGGACCGTCGCGGTCGGGGGCAAGCAGCTCCGGGCCGGTTCGGTCGCGGTCGCGGTCGACGCGGGCATCGGCCTGTGCCCCGAGGAGCGCAAGAGCCAGGGGCTCCTCCTCGACGAGCCCGTCTACCGCAACATCACCCTCTCGACGTTCGGGCGCTTCGCCAAGGGAGGTTTCCTCGACGAGCAGGCCGAGAAGTCGGCGGCGCAGGAGCAGGCGGTCTCGCTCGACCTGCGCCCCGCCGGCGTCGAGCGCCACGCTCGGACGCTGTCCGGCGGGAACCAGCAGAAGGCGCTCCTGGCGCGCTGGCTCGTCCGCGGCTGCCGCGTCCTGCTGCTCGACGAGCCCACCCGTGGCGTCGACGTCGGGGCGCGCGCCGAGATCTACAACCTCATCCGCGACCTCGCGGCCTCGGGGGCGGCCGTCCTCGTGGTCTCGAGCGAGATCGACGAGGTGCTCGGTCTGTCCGACCGCGTCCTCGTGATCTCGGAGGGCCGCGTCGTCCACCAGGGACCAGCAGATTCGATCGACGAGCACGGTGTGCTCGACCTCGTCATGGAAGGAAGTGCCGCGTGAGCGAGCAGGAGGTGTCCACCGCAACCGTCGTGGACGGGTCGGCGCACGCCGGGAGCTCCGGTTCGTCCGGTCCCGCGTCGTCGCGCCGGAATTTGTTCAATGGATCGATGGGTCGGAACGTCGGCCTGGTCCTCGCCCTCGTGGCGCTCGGCATCGTCGGCTACGTCACGGCCGGAGAGCGGTTCGCGAGCATCGACAACGTCCTGACGATCCTCCGCTCGGCCGCCGTGATCGGCGTCCTGAGCATCGGCATGACCTTCGTCATCACGGCGGGCGGCATCGACCTCTCGGTCGGCTCCGTCATGGGTCTGTCGACCGTCTGGGCCAGCACGCTCGCGACCCAGACCATGGCCGCCGACACCCACTGGATCGTCATGGTCGTCACGGCCCTCGCGGTCGGTACGGTCTGCGGGCTCATCAACGGCGTCCTCATCGCCTACGGCAAGGTCGTCGCGTTCATGTCGACCCTCGCGATGATGGTCGCGGCCCGAGGGCTCGCCGAGATGATCTCCAACCGGCAGACGCAGATCGTCACGGTCAAGCCGTTCCTCAACTTCTTCCGCGCCGACTTCATCGGGATCCCGGTCCTCGTCTGGATGTTCGTCGTGGTCGCGGTCGCCGGCTGGATCGTCCTCAACCGCACGACGTTCGGCCGACGCACCATCGCGGTCGGTGGCAACCCCGAGGCCGCCCGCCTCGCGGGCATCAAGGTCAAGCGCCACCTCATGTACCTGTACTGCCTCGTGGGCTTCACGGCCGGCATCGCCGCGGTCATGATGCTCGGTCGCACCACGGCCGGCTCCTCGACGAACGGCCTGTTCTACGAGCTCGACGTCATCGCGGCGGTCGTCGTCGGCGGGACGCTCCTCGTGGGCGGCCGCGGCACGATCGTCGGCACGGTGTTCGGCGTCCTGATCTTCATGACGCTGACCAACATCTTCACGCTGAACAACATGTCGACCTCGGCGCAGAACGTGGCGAAGGGCGTGATCATCGTGGTCGCCGTGCTCCTCCAGCAGCGCTTCGCCTCGCGCACCAGATCCGACTAGCCCCGCCGTCGGGACTTCTCGCACCGCACCACCGCACGACGGTCCCGCCTCCGCGGGACCGGACCCCCAGCACGTCCAGCACGTCCCAACCAGCACCAGCAGGACCAGAATCAAGGGAGATCCTCATGTCCGCTCGTACCCGTACCCCGATGCCACGCCGCCTGGCCCTCGCGACCGTCGCGCTCACCTCGGTCGCGCTGTTCGCCTCGGCCTGCACCTCGAACACGCCGGCCCCCGCGGAGACCAGCGCCGCTGCCGTCGCCCCGGGCGCGTCGTCGGACAACGACGCCTCGGGCGAGAAGGTCGTCATCGGCTTCTCGGCCCCCGCCGCCGACCACGGCTGGATGGGTGCCATCACCAAGGCCGCCCAGGCCGAGGCCGCCAAGTACGACGACGTCGAGCTCAAGGTCGCCGAGGGCACCAACGACGTCAACCTCCAGATCAGCCAGATCGAGACGTTCATCAACGACGGCGTCGACGCGATCGTCATCCTCCCGTTCGACGGCGCGGCCCTCACCGAGGTCGCGACCCAGGCCATGGAGGCCGGCATCACGGTCATCAACGTCGACCGCGAGTTCTCGAGCCCGTTCGCGGCCCGGTCCACGGTCCTCGGCGACAACTACGGCATGGGCGTGAGCGCCGGCACCTACATCTGCGAGCAGCTGGGCGACAACAAGGACGCGGTCGTCGCGGAGATCGCCGGGATCGACTCGCTGCCCCTGACCCAGGACCGCAGCCAGGGCTTCGCCGACGCGCTCGAGGGCTGCGGGCTCGAGGTCAACAACCGCGTCGCGGCCGACTTCACGGTCCAGGGCGGCGAGCAGGCCGCTGCCAACCTGCTCCAGGCCGCGCCCAAGATCGACGCGATCTGGAACCACGACGACGACCAGGGCGTCGGCGTCCTCGCGGCGATCGACAACGCGGGCCGTGACGAGTTCTTCATGGTCGGCGGCGCCGGCTCGGCGAACGTCATGCGCTCGATCGAGGCCGACGACACCGTCCTCAAGGCGACCGTCATCTACCCCTCGACCCAGGCAGCCGACGGCATCAAGCTGGCCCGCCTGATCGAGCACGGCAAGTCGATGAGCGACCTCGCCTCGCTGGGCGTGCCGCGCCAGATCCAGCTCTTCGCGCCGGTCGTGACCAAGGACAACGTCGACGAGTACCTGCCGTCGGCCTTCGAGTCCTGAGCACGACCCGCCACTGACGTCGCGGGCCGGGCGCAGC
>NZ_JACSQF010000001.1:32824-34384 GCF_014836755.1 Oerskovia merdavium | reverse complement strand
CCCCCGGGGGGGGGCCGGCCCGGTGACGTCCACCACGAAAGGAAGTGCCTGAGATGGCAGAAAACGGTCACCCGACCCTCGGGATCGGCATGGTCGGGTACTCGTTCATGGGGGCTGCCCACTCGCAGGGATGGCGCACCGCACCGCGGTTCTTCGACCTGCCGCTCGCGCCCGAGATGCGCGTGCTGGCGGGCCGCAACGCAGCAGCCGTCACGGCTGCTGCGGACAAGCTCGGCTGGGACGACGTCGAGACGGACTGGCGCAAGCTGGTAGCACGCGACGACGTCGACCTGGTCGACATCTGCACCCCGGGCGACACGCACGCCGAGATCGCGATCGCGGCCCTGGAGGCCGGCAAGCACGTCCTGTGCGAGAAGCCGCTGGCCAACACGGTCGCCGAGGCCGAGCTCATGGTCGCTGCCGCCGAGGCCGCCGCCGCGCGCGGCGTGCTCGCCACGGTGGGCTTCACCTACCGTCGGGTCCCCGCGGTCCAGCTCGCCCGCCAGCTCGTGGTGGACGGCCGGATCGGCACGATCCGCCACGTGCGCGCCCAGTACCTCCAGGACTGGATCGCCGACGAGACCGCGCCGCTCTCGTGGCGCCTCGACAAGACCAAGGCGGGCTCGGGTGCCCTGGGCGACATCGGTGCCCACATCATCGACCTCGCGCAGTTCATCACGGGCGAGTCGATCACCGGGGTCTCGGGCATCCTCGAGACGTTCGTCGACGAGCGTCCGATCGCCACCGGTTTCTCGGGCCTGTCCGGCACGGGCGGCACCGAGACGGGTCCCGTCACGGTCGACGACGCCGCGGTCTTCCTCGCGCGCCTGACGGGCGGCGGGCTCGGAGTCTTCGAGGCCACCCGTTTCGCCTACGGCCGCAAGAACGCGATCCGCCTCGAGATCAACGGTTCGCGCGGGTCGGTCGCGTTCGACTTCGAGGACATGAACGTCCTCCACTTCTTCGACGCCTCGGACGACCCGCAGGTTGCGGGCTTCCGGCGCATCGTCGTGACCGAGCCCCAGCACGCGTACATCGCGAGCTGGTGGCCCGCCGGTCACGGGCTCGGGTACGAGCACGCGTTCACGCACCAGGCGGTCGACCTCGTGCGCGACGTCGCTGCCGGTACCCAGCCCACCCCGTCCTTCGCCGACGGCCTGGCCGTCCAGCGAATCCTCGAAGCCGTCGAGCGCAGCGCTGCGTCCGACAGCGACTGGCAGCAGATCTGAGAGGAGGTCTCGGCCCGCAGCGTGCGGGAGCCACGCGCCGGAGTGCGGCGTGGTGCGAGATGCCCGGCGGAGCAGGTCCGCCACCGGTGACGACGGGTCACGGCCGATGCCGTCGACACCCCGGAGCGCAGCACCCTTGTCCCATCATCACAAGGAGTCCTAGGTGAGAAACGTGCTCTGGAGAGCCCCGCGCGCAACGATGCGCACGGTCGCGGCCGTCGCCGCTACCGCGGTGGCGCTCCCACTGTCCATGGCGACCGGGGCGGGGGGGTTGGCCCCCCCCCCCCGGGGCCCCCCCACCACCCGCAGGGTCTTGCACCACCTGCTCCAC
>NZ_JACSQF010000001.1:0-32814 GCF_014836755.1 Oerskovia merdavium | reverse complement strand
GGCCCCGGGGGGGGCGGCTTGCCCCGCCACCCCCGGTGCCGCCCAGTCCGCCACCACGTCCGTCGTGGTGCCCCAGGAGGCCGCCGCGGCCCCCTTCGACGCGCTGATCTTCTCCAAGACCGCCGGGTTCCGGCACGACGCGATCCCGGCCGGCATCGCCGCGATCGAGAAGCTCGGGACCGAGAACGGCTTCACGGTCGACGTCACCGAGGACGCGGCCGCCTTCAACGACGAGAACCTCGCGCAGTACGAGGTCGTGATCTGGCTCTCGACCACGGGCGACGTGCTCAACACCGACCAGCAGGCCTCGTTCGAGCGGTACATCGCGAACGGCGGCGGCTACGCCGGCGTGCACGCGGCGTCCGACACCGAGTACGACTGGTCCTGGTACGGCGGCCTCGTGGGCGCCTACTTCTCGGGGCACCCGCAGAACCAGGACGCCACGATCAAGGTCGAGGACGGCGTCCACCCCTCGACCGCTCACCTGCCGTCCCGCTGGGACCGCCACGACGAGTGGTACAACTTCCGCACGAGCCCGCGAGACAAGGTCCACGTGCTCGCGAGCCTCGACGAGACCTCGTACGACGCGGGCAGCGCGAAGATGGGTTCTGACCATCCGATCGCGTGGTGCCAGACCTACGAGGGCGGCCGTTCCTGGTACACCGGCGGCGGGCACACCCAGGCCAGCTACACCGAGCCGGGATTCGTCGAGCACCTGCTGGGCGGCATCCAGACCGCCGCGGGCGTCGTCGACTCGGACTGCAACGCGACGCAGAGCGCGAGCTTCGAGCGCGTCGCGCTCGACGAGGACACGAGCAACCCCATGATGCTCGACGTCGCCCTCGACGGCACGGTGTTCTACGCCGAGCGTGACGGTCGCGTCCGCCGCATCGACCACGACGCCAACGTCACGACGACGGCGCTGAGCCTCAACGTGACGCAGGCCAACGAGGACGGGCTGCTGGGCCTGGTGCTCGACCCGGACTTCGCGACGAACGGCTGGCTCTACGCCTACTGGTCGCCCGCGAACGTGGGGTCGGACGGCCCGCACAACCGGATCTCGCGCTACACCTACGACACCGCGTCGAGGACGTTCGACCCCACGAGCGAGAAGAAGCTCCTGACCGTGACCACGCAGCGCGACACGTGCTGCCACGCGGGCGGGGACATGATCTTCGACGAGGACGGCAACCTGATCCTCGCGACGGGTGACAACACCAACCCGTTCGAGTCCGGTGGCTTCACGCCGACCGACGAGCGTCCCGGCCGCAAGAACTTCGACGCCCAGGGTTCCTCGGCGAACTCGAACGACCTGCGCGGCAAGGTCCTGCGCATCACACCCGAGGACGACGGCACGTACTCGATCCCCGAGGGCAACATGTTCGCCCCGGGCACGGACAGGACGCGGCCCGAGATCTACGCCATGGGCTTCCGCAACCCGTTCCGGATCGGTATCGACAACGCCTCCGGGAACGTCCTGGTCGGCGACTACGGTCCCGACTCGGGCTCGGCCGACCCCGCTCGCGGTCCCCGCGGCGCGGTCGAGTGGAACGTCGTGAGCGAGCCGGGCTTCTACGGCTGGCCGTACTGCACGGGCGCCAACACGTCGTACGTCGACTACAACTTCGCGACCGGCCAGTCCGGTGCGTCGTTCGACTGCGCGGCGGGCACGACCAACGACTCGCCGAACAACACGGGCATCCAGAAGCTCCCGGCCGCCATCGCCGCCGAGATCTGGTACACCGGCGCGGCCAACCCGCAGTTCCCCGAGATCGGTGGCGGCGGTGCGCCCATGGGCGGCCCCGTCTACGAGTTCGACCCCGAGCTCGACTCCGACGTGAAGTGGCCCGCGTACTGGGACGGCAAGGCGCTGTTCGGCGAGTGGAACCACGGCACGATGTTCTCGATCCAGCTCGACGGCGAGAAGCGTGACCAGATCGTCGACATCAACCGGATCATGCCGGGCGTGCTGGACCCGTCCAACGGGTTCGACCGCCCCATGGACTTCGACTTCGGTCCTGACGGCGCGCTGTACGTGATCGACTGGGGCTCGGGCTTCGGCGGCAACAACGACTCGAGCGCGGTCTACAAGGTCAACTACGTCCAGGGCGACCCGTCGCCGATCGCCCACGCCCGTGCGGACGTGACGAGCGGTGCGGCACCCCTGACGGTCGAGTTCTCCTCGGAGGGCACGCGTCACCCGTCGGGCGACCCGATCGCGCTCCAGTGGACGTTCGGCGACGGCTCCGCGCCCTCGACCGAGGCGAACCCGACCCACACCTACACCGCGAACGGCTCCTACACGGCCCAGCTCACCGCGACCGACAGCAACGGCAAGTTCGCCGTCGCCAACGTCACGGTGGTCGTCGGCAACCAGGCGCCCACGGTGAAGATCGAGTTCCCGGACAACGGCGGGTTCTTCGAGTGGGGCGACCAGGTCCGCTACCGGATCACGGTCGAGGACCCCGACGGCGACGTCGACTGCTCGTCGGTCGCGCTGCGCACCTCGCTCGGCCACGACTCGCACGCTCACCCCATGGAGGAGCTGTACGGCTGCGAGGGGGTCCTCCAGACCGCTCGCGACGAGGGTCACGGCATCGAGTCGAACATCTTCTGGGTCATCGAGGGTTCCTACACCGACGACGGCGGCGAGGCCGGCGTGCCCCTGACGGGCAACGCTCTCCAGGTGCTCCAGCCCAAGCGCGTCCAGTCGGAGTTCTACACCTCGACGGGTCGCGAGACCTCGATCGGGACCAGCGGCACCCCCGGCGTCCAGAAGGAGACCACCTCGGACTCCGCGGGCGGCGGTCAGAACCTGGGCTACATCGAGCCCGGTGACTGGTGGGCGCACGAGCCCGTGAGCCTGACGAACGTCGAGGCCATCAGCCTGCGCGTCGCCTCGCCCAACGCGAACGGCGTGGTCTCGCTGCGCTGGGACGCTCCGGACGGCCCGGAGATCGGCCGGATCACCGTGCCGAACACGGGGGACTGGCAGGTCTACCGCGACGTCTCGACGCCGCTCACGAACGTGCCGGAAGGCAGCGGGACGCTCTACTTCGTCCTGCTCTCGGGCGGCATCAACGTCAACTGGATGGACATCGACGGCCGCGGCGTCACGGACAACATCCGTCCCGACGTCGAGCTCGACGTGCCCACCCTGGTCGGCTCGGCCCCGCTGACGGTCACCGCGACCGCGACGGGTTCCGACCCCGACGGCGAGGCGTCCGACCTGGTCTACGCGTGGGACGACGGGCTGGGCGGCGGGTTCGTCGACGGCGGCCCCGAGTTCTCGCACACGTACACCGCGGCGGGCACCTACCGGCTGCAGGTCCGAGTGACCGACGCCGGCGGCGCCTACACGGTCAAGTACGTGAACATCAAGGTCAACGAGTCCGGTCCGGTCATGTGCTTCTCGGGCCGCTCGGACGACTTCACGGGCACCGCGGTGGACGAGGACCGCTGGTCCACGATCATCCGTCGCGACCAGAAGCTCGCGGTCACCGACGGTCACCTCGTGATCCCGGCGAGCAAGGCGGACTTCTACGGCCAGGGCGAGGGACCGGTGTCCAACATCGTCCTGCAGGACCTCCCGTCGGGCCCGTGGACGGCGACCACCAAGGTCACCTTCCCGGCGCGTGCCCAGTACCAGCAGGCCGGTCTGCTCCTGTGGGGCGACGGCGACAACTACGCCAAGATGGTGATCCAGGGCCGCGGGACCGGGGCGAACCCGAACTCGCGCGTCTTCCAGTTCATCCGCGAGGAGAACGGCGCACCCAACGAGGTGGCCGCGTCCAACGTGAACATCACGACGGACTTCCCGGACACGTTCTACGTGCGCTATACGAGCGACGGGTCCAACCTCAGGGCGTACTACTCGGCCGACGGCCTGGACTTCACGGCGATGTCCGAGACCAAGTCGCTGCACGGCCTCGTGAACCCGAAGATCGGGCTCGTGGCGTTCGCGAACGACGGCTCGGTGCCGGCCGTGGTCGACGCCAAGTTCGACTGGTTCCACATCACGCCGGACGACACGGCCACCGCGGCCGGGCCGGACGACGAGTTCGAGGGGACGTCGCTCGACGGCTGCCGCTGGAACAGCGTGGTCCGTCCGGACGCTTCGGGTCTGCGGGTCGCGGGGGGCAAGCTCGAGATCGACACGACCCCGACGGACATCTACGGCACGGGCAACACCGACGTGCCGAACATCGTCCTGCAGGACCAGCCCGCTGGTGACTGGACCGTCGAGACCAAGGTCGACGGCTCGACGTTCGACCAGCAGTACCAGCAGGGTGGTCTGATCCTCTACGGCGACGACGACAACTACGTCAAGCTGGACTTCATCACGAAGAACCAGCCGGGCGCGGCGGTCGACCGTGGGCTCGAGATGCGCAGCGAGGCCGGTGCCGCCGTCCTCAACCCGCAGCCCAACGTCAACAACCTCACGCAGGGCGTGTGGTGGTTGCGCCTGGCCAAGGTGGGCACGACCTACACGGGTTCGTACAGCGCCGACGGCGTGACGTGGACCGAGATGGCGGAGAAGGTCACCAACCCGGGGCTGGCGGACGCAAAGATCGGTCTGTACGCCCTGGGAGCCGGCCAACAGGCCTCCGCGACTGCGACGTTCGAGCACTTCCGCGTCGTGGGGCCCCAGGCCGAGCCGCTCACGGTGAGCGGGTCGCTCGACCCGGCCTCGCCGTCGGGCGCGAACGGCTGGTGGACCGGTCCGGTGACCGTCACGGTCGCCACCACGGGCGGTGCGGCAGGCCAGCAGGTCTACCGCGAGTACCAGCTCGACGGCGGCGCGTGGGCCGAGTACACGGCCCCCGTGGTCGTGGACGCACCGGGTGAGCACACGATCAAGGTGCGGGCCTCGGCCGGCTCCGAGAACGTGACGGGCGCCGACGTGGCGGTCAAGATCGACGGCGACGGACCGACCGCAGCGGCGACGCTGCGCGAGGACCGCACCGTGGAGATCACGGCCACGGACGACGTCTCGGGGATCGCGTCGGTCGAGTACTCGCTCGACGGCACGACCTGGGTCGCGTACGAGGCGCCGGTCGCCGTCGGCGACGCCGCGGCGACCCTCGCCTACCGGGCCACGGACGTGGCCGGGAACGTCACGGCCTCCTCGCTCGAGGTGCCGGCCGGTGAGCTGGTCCCCGCGACCGTCACGGCCGCACCGAAGTGCGTGGCGAACCGCGTGACGCTCGGCGTCACCGCGGTCAACACGGGCGACGCCCCGGTCACGATCGTGGTGCGCTCGGCCTACGGCACCAAGACCTTCACGGGGGTGGCGGCGGGCAAGTCCGCCCACCAGTCGTTCGCGACCCGTGCTGCGTCGATCGAGGCCGGTCAGGTCACCGTCACGGTGACCGACGCCGAGGGGAGGACCAGCACGTACACGATCGACCACGCCGCTGCGAGCTGCGGCTGACCGATCACCGGTGGGGCCGCGGTGAACCCCCGCCCCCCCCCCCCGGACGGGCGGGCGGAGGGGCCTCGCCCGACGTGTGGCGTCGACGACCCTTCGGCCGGGACGTCGGCACCATGGCCGAGGCTCGTCAGCACGTCTGGCACTTCCCCGTCGACGACGAGGACGTGCCGGCTCCCGGCACCGGAACCCGGTGCTCCGGCTGGTGCCGGGAGCCACCTACCGTACGACCAGCAGGACCAGCAGGACCAGCAGGACCAGCACCACCGCGCGGCCCGCCGGGCCGCGCAGCCCGACGCACGACCCCTTTCCTTCACGACGAGGTGATGAGCGACATGACTCAGCAGGCGAACCGGAGCTCCGGTCCGGACCGGACGCGTACCCCGCGCCCCCGCCCCTTCTCGCACGCGCTGCGTGCGGTCCTGGCAGGGGCCGTCCTGCTGCTCGCCTCGGTGCTTGGCGCGGCGCCGGCGAGCGCCCACGGCGGGGAGATCATCCTGTCGATCGGCGGTGACGGTGCCGGGGGCGTGTCGGTCAACGTGACGTACAAGACCGACGGGCACCCCGTCGAGGAGATCGTCGACGTCATGGTGACCGCGGTCTCCGCGGAGGGCACCGAGGTCGGTCCGATCCAGCTCTCCTCGGCCTCCGAGGGCGTCGGCTGGTACACGTCGGCCCCCGACGTCCTGAGCGAGGGCAACTGGACCGTGACCGCGACGACCACGACGCCCGTGGCGACGACCGCGACGACGCAGATCGACGTGGTCCCCCCGTCGGCCCCGCCCGCGCCCGCGGAGGACGGCGCCGACGGCGAGGTCGCCGCACAGGGCGACGAGGCCGCGTCGTCCGCTGCCGCGAGCGAGGACGAGGCGTCGGGCGTCCCGACGACCGCGATCGTCGTCGGCGTGGTCGTGCTGCTCGCTGCCGCCGGAGCCGTGCTGGTGCTCCGCCGTCGGGCCACGGCCGCCGAGCGCCCCTGAGACCTGGCGCGGCGGTGACCACCGCGCGCCGCACCACAGCCCACCCGGGTGCACGCCGCACACGGGCGCACCCGCAGCACGACGGAACGAAGGAGACACCGACATGGCACGACCGATCACCCTCTTCACCGGCCAGTGGGCCGACCTGCCTTTCGAGGAGGTCGTACGCCTCGCGTCCGGCTGGGGCTACGACGGCCTGGAGATCGCCTGCTGGGGCGACCACCTGGATCCCTGGCGCTGGGACGACGACGAGTACGTCGCGGGCAAGCTCGCGCTGCTCGAGGCGCACGGGCTCAAGGTCTACGCCATCTCGAACCACCTCAAGGGCCAGGCGGTGTGCGACGACCCGATCGACCAGCGTCACCGCGACATCCTCTCGGACCGCGTGTGGGGCGACGGCGCCCCCGAGGGCGTGCGTCAGCGCGCGGCCGAGGAGATGAAGAACACGGCGCGCCTGGCGGCCAGGCTGGGCGTCAAGACGGTCGTCGGCTTCACGGGGTCCTCGATCTGGAAGTACGTGGCGATGTTCCCGCCGGCGTCGCAGGACATGATCGACGCGGGCTACCAGGACTTCGCGGACCGCTGGAACCCGATCCTCGACGTGTTCGACGAGGTCGGGGTCCGTTTCGCGCACGAGGTCCACCCGAGCGAGATCGCGTACGACTACTGGACGACGGTCCGCACGCTCGAGGCGATCGGCCACCGCGAGGCGTTCGGGCTGAACTGGGACCCGAGCCACATGGTGTGGCAGGACCTGGACCCGGTCGGGTTCCTGTGGGACTTCCAGGACCGGATCTACCACGTGGACTGCAAGGACACCAAGAAGCGCATGCACAACGGCCGCAACGGCCGTCTGGGCTCGCACCTGGCCTGGGCCGACCCGCGCCGTGGCTGGGACTTCATCTCGACGGGTCACGGGGACGTCCCGTGGGAGGACAGCTTCCGGATGCTCAACAGCATCGGGTACGACGGTCCGATCTCGGTCGAGTGGGAGGACGCGGGCATGGACCGCCTCGTGGGTGCGCCCGAGGCCCTCGCGTTCGTCAAGCAGTACGCGTTCGAGGCTCCCGACGCGGCGTTCGACGCGGCGTTCTCGACCAAGGAGTAGCAGCAGGAAGCAGGCGCCGGAAGGGCGTCCTCCCACCGGGGAGGGCGCCCTTCCGGCGTGTCCGGGCGAGGGGCGACGGACCTGGCGGGGCACGTGCCGGCACGCGGTTCGTCACGGTTCAGCCGCGCGACAGTAGGCCTCGGCAATTGTTTAACCGATGGAGTTACCTAACGGTGACATCTAACATTCGGCTTTTGCTTGACGCTCGACATAAGTCCCCCTACGGTATGGGACATGCGAGCCGAAGAAGTCGCGCGAGACCACGGGGCTGTCACCGCCCCCGCCCCCAGGACGGAGCCGTCCTCCCTGAACGGCCGTGCCGTCGTGGGCACCGCGACCACCCCAGTTCTTGTCCACCCCGCGAGCGACCTGCTCCCGAGCCGACTGCCCGCCGCGGGCTACCGCGCCGGGATCATCGGGACCGGGTTCATCGGCGAGGTCCACGCCCGCGCGATCCGCACGGCCGGGGGAGACCTCGTCTCGGTCGCCGGCATCGACGCGCCGGGGGCGCGCGAGGCCGCCGCCGACCTCGGTGCCCTGGGGTACGCGGCCACGTCGCAGGAGCTCATCGACGACCCGGACATCGACGTGGTGCACATCTGCACCCCCAACTTCCTGCACGTACCGCTCGCCACGGCCGCGCTGGCCGCGGGCAAGCACGTGGTGTGCGAGAAGCCCCTCGCGATGGACCTCGAGGGCGCGATCGCGCTCGCCGGCCTCGCCGAGGAGGCCGCCGCCACCGACGGCCGCGTCGCCGTCGTACCCTTCGCCTACCGCTTCCACCCCATGGTCCGCGAGGCGCGCGCCCGGGTCCGCAGCGGCGCGGTCGGCACCATCAGCCTCGTGCACGGCTCCTACCTCCAGGACTGGCTCCTGCGGGCGAGCGACGACAACTGGCGCGTCGACCCCGCCCTGGGCGGCGCGAGCCGTGCGTTCGGTGACATCGGCTCGCACTTCTGCGACCTGCTCGAGTTCACGACGGGGCAGCGCATCGTGCGGCTCGTCGCGCAGACCGCGACGATCAACGCCGAGCGCACGGGCGCCGACGGCCGCCCCGCGGCGGTCCGCACCGAGGACGCCGTGACCCTGCAGTACGAGACCGACGGAGGAGCGCTCGGCTCGGCCGTCATCAGCCAGGTCTCGGCCGGGCGCAAGAACCGGCTCTTCCTCGAGATCTCGGGCTCCGAGTCGACCCTCGCGTTCGACCAGGAGGGCCCCGAGACCCTCTGGGAGGGCCGCCGCGACACGAGCCGCCTGCTCATCCGCGACCCCGAGGCGCTCACGCCCGAGGCCGCCCGCTACTCCCGGCTCCCCGCAGGACACCCGCAGGGATACCAGGACTGCTTCAACGCCCTCGTCGGCGACACCGCAGCGGCCATCAACGGGCAGACGCCCGACGGGCTGCCCACGTTCGCCGACGGGCTCCGGGCCGCGCGCCTCGCCGAGGCCGTCGCCCGATCCGCACGCACCGGCACCTGGGTGGAGGTAGGAGCATGACCGCATCGACGGCAGCAGGAGGCGCGAGCACCACGGGCGCGCCCATCCTGCAGCTGCGGGGCATCGGCAAGGTCTTCTTCGGCAACTCGGTCCTGCGCGGCATCGACCTCGACGTGCGGCCCGGTGAGGTCCACGCGCTCGTCGGGGAGAACGGCGCCGGCAAGTCCACGCTCATGAAGATCATCGCCGGGGTCCACAAGCCCGACTCGGGCACCATGGAGCTCGACGGGAAGCCCGTCGCGTTCGCCTCGCCCCTCGCGGCCCAGGCCGCCGGCGTCTCGACCGTCTTCCAGGAGTTCAACCTCCTGCCCGAGCGCACGGTCGCCGAGAACGTCTACCTCGGTCGTGAGCCCCGCCGGTTCGGGATCGTCGACGCCGGGCGCATGGCCCGCGACACCGACGCCCTGCTCGCGGACCTCGGCCTGCACGGCCTCGCGTCCTGGATGCGGGTCGGCTCGCTGTCCGTGGCCGAGCAGCAGATCGTGGAGATCGTCAAGGCCGTCTCCTACGACGCGCGCATCATCTCGATGGACGAGCCCACGGCAGCGCTCGCCGACCAGGAGGTCGAGCTCCTCTACGCGCTCGTCGCGCAGCTGAGGGCGCGCGGTGTCGCGATCCTCTACGTCTCGCACCGCCTCAAGGAGATCTTCGACCTCTGCGACACCATCACGGTGCTCAAGGACGGCGACTTCGTGCTGACGACCGCGACGGCCGACATCACCCCGGACCGCCTGGTGCGCACCATGGTCGGGCGCGAGTTCGCGGGCTACTACCCGGACAAGGACCCCGGCACGGTGCCCGGCGCGGTCAAGCTCGCGCTCGAGGGTGCGGGCAACACCCAGGTCGACGGGATCGACCTCGAGGTCCGAGCGGGCGAGATCGTCGCGCTCGCGGGCCTGCAGGGCAGCGGCCGCACCGAGATCGCGCACGGCGTGTTCGGTGTCGCTCCCTTCACGCGCGGCACGATCCTGCTCGACGGCAAGCCCGTCACGGTCTCCTCGGCCCGCGAGGCCGTCCGCCTGGGCCTGGCGCTCGTGACCGAGGACCGCAAGGCCGAGGGGCTCGCGCTCGAGCAGTCGATCTCCGCGAACGCGCGGCTCGTGCTCGACTCCGTGACCCCGGGGTCCTCCGACCGCCGCGCCAGGGCGATCCCCGGCATCCTCTCGTCCCTCGACCTGGTCTCGCGCTCCAAGGACGCCGAGGTCCAGTACCTCTCGGGTGGCAACCAGCAGAAGGTCGTCCTCGCCAAGTGGCTCGTGACCGACCCCTCGGTGATCGTGCTCGACGAGCCCACGCGAGGGATCGACGTCGGCGCCAAGCGTGCGGTCTACGACCTCATGCGCACCCTCACGGCGCGCGGGGTCGCGATCCTGCTCATCTCCTCGGAGCTCCCCGAGGTCGTCGCCATGGCCGACCGCATCCTCGTGATGCGCGACGGCCGCCTGGCCGGGGAGCTCCCCGCGGGCAGCGACGAGGAGACCATCATGGCGATGGCCACCGGGGCGGGGGACACCTCGGAGCACGTCGAGGTCGACCTCTCCGCCCTCGACGTACCCGTGGGCGACGCAGCCCGCGCACCCCAGTCCGTGCTGCCCGGCGGCGAGCCCGCCTCCCCACGGCACGCGCAGCGCGACACCACCCAGGAGGACCAATGAGCACCGCGGTGAGCACCGCCTCGCCCTCGACGGGGAGCGCGAAGTCGACCTCCGGCCCGCGCCGGCGCCGGCTCGGCTCGACGGGGATCGTCTACCTCGCCCTCGTCGGGATCCTCGTGATCTCGGCAGGACTGGTCGCGGCCCAGGGCGGCAACTTCTTCAGCCAGGGCAACCTGTTCTACCTGCTGTCGCAGACGAGCCTGCTGGGCTTCGTCGCGATCGGGCAGACGTTCGTGATCCTCTGCAAGTCGCTCGACCTGTCGGTCGGCTACGTCGTGGCCTGGTCCTCGCTCGTCGCCGCCACGACCATGGCCGGCGACCCGTCGCGCATCTGGCTCGGCGTGGTGGCGGCCCTGGCGGTCGCCGCGGGGGTCGGCCTGGTCAACGGCCTGGTGATCTCCAAGCTCCGCGTGAACTCGTTCATCGCGACGCTCGGCGTCGGCCTCATCATCAAGGGCTACCTCGACACCCAGTACAAGGGTCCGTCGGGCGAGATCCCCAAGGCGTTCCAGGGCTTCGGCTACACGCGGATCGGCCCGGTGCCGATCTCGGTCATCGTGCTCGCGGTGGTCATGGTGCTCGGCGTGGTCCTGCTGAACCGCACCCGCTCCGGGTACCACATGTTCGCGGTCGGCGGGAACATCGACGTCGCCCGGCTCTCGGGCATCCGCACCGACCGGTCGATCATCCTGGCCCACGTCCTGTGCTCGCTGTGCGCGGGCGTCGCGGGGCTCCTCATCGCCGCTCGTTTCGGCACGGGCAACGCCCTGGTCTACACCTACGGCTACGACCTCAACTCGATCGCGGCCGTCGTGCTCGGCGGGACCCTGCTCATGGGCGGGCGCGGATCGATCATGGGCACGATCGCGGGCGTCCTGATCCTCGCCTCGCTCGACACGGTGTTCAACGTCCTCGACGTCAGCCCGTTCTTCAAGGACGTCCTGCGCGGCGCGATCATCATCGCCGCGGTCGCCATGTACGCCCGCCGTCAGATCGACCCCGCGAGCAGCCGAGCGAGGTTCCGGGCACTGGCCCAGTCCGTCCGTCCCGGCGGCGCGCGGGACGGGCAGGCCCCTCCAGGCTCCTCGTCCGCGTCCGCCCCGTCCACCTCGTCCGGCAAGGAGGCCACCCGATGAGCGCGAGCACGTCCGCGACCACGCCGAGCGGCACCGGCACCGCCGGCGCACCGCAGCCGGGGCCCTCCGGCAACGGCTTCTCCCGCCTGGTGCAGCGCGCCACGTCCGGCAGCTCCTGGACCGTCTACGCCCTGCTGATCGTCGTCTTCGTCGCGATCCTCGTCATGAACCCGTCGTTCGGCGAGCCCATGTCGCTCATGGCCTTCCTCAAGAAGGCGGCACCGCTGATCGTCCTGGCGATCGGTCAGTACTTCGTGATCGTCTCCGGTGAGTTCGACCTCTCGGTCGGGTCGCTCGTGGGGGCCCAGGTCGTCATCGCGGCCAAGCTCATCGACGGCGAGGAGTCCATGACCTGGCCCGTGATCGGTCTGATGGTCCTCTTCGGTCTGGGGGTCGGGCTGATCAACGGCCTCATCGTCACGCTGCTCAAGGTCCCGTCGTTCATCACGACGCTCGGCATGATGCTCGTCCTGTACGGGGCGATCCGGCTCTGGACCGGTGGGGCGCCCACGGGCTCCCTGACCGAGGGCTTCCGCCAGTGGGGGCGCGGCGGCTTCCCGGACACGCCCGGTCAGTTCCAGGTGCCGTACGCGGTGCTCATCACGCTCGTCCTCGGCGTCGTGGCCGTGATCATCATGCGGCGCCCCTACGGGCGCACCCTCGTCGCGACGGGCGACAACGACGTGGCTGCCGCCTTCTCCGGCGCCTCGGTCTGGTGGGTGCGCACGCGCGCCTTCCTGTTCTCGGGCTTCATGGCCACGGTCGCGGGCATCCTCATCGGCGGCTACGCCGGCGTGACGGCCCAGGTCGGCGACGGGCTCGAGTTCATGGCCATCACGGCGGTCGTCCTGGGTGGCGTGGTCCTGGGCGGCGGTCGCGGGTCGGTCGTCGCGGCCATGGCCGGCGCGCTGACCCTCGAGGCGCTGTTCACGCTCTTCAACCAGCTCAGCCTGCCGTCGACGATCCGTCCCGCGGTCCAGGGCGTGATCATCATCGCGGCCGTCGCCTACGCCGCGATGCCGCGCAGGTCCAAGGCAGCCCCGAGCTCCCCGACCACCCCGGCAGGGGTCCCCGAACCCACCGTCCCCAAGGAGCCCCAGCCAGCAGCACCCTAGACCTCCGGCCACCCCCCGGAACGCCACACAGATCCGTCCCCGACAGGCCGTCGCACCCGCTGCGACGGCAGGACAAAGAAGTCTCTCGATCATCAGGAGAAGGAACATGCGACGCTCTCGAGTTCTCATGGCAGGAGCCGCGACCGCGGCACTGCTGTTCACCGCTGCGTGCACCACCGACGCGCCCGCCGACACCCCGGACGCGGGTGCCGCGGCCACCGAGGAGTCCACGGAGGAGTCCGACGAGTCCGGTGCGAACAGCCAGTGGTTCGTGCAGGCCGACTACGAGCGCCAGCTCGCGCAGCGTTCGGCGGTGCCCGAGGGGCCGGGCGAGCAGCCGTGGCTGCAGGCGATCGACCCCGAGTACGTGGACACCGCGCAGTACGCGAAGGAGGGGGGCAAGAAGCTCTGCTTCTCCAACGCCTCGGTCTCCAACCCGTGGCGTGTCACGGGCTTCATCACGATGCAGCAGCAGGTCGAGGTCCTCAAGGCCTCGGGCGACATCTCGGAGTTCCGCGTCTCGGACGCGGCCGACGACGACAACAAGCAGATCTCCGACATCCAGGCGTTCGTCGAGGCCGGTGACTGCGACGCGATCATCATCTCGCCCTCGACCACCGCGACCCTGACCCCGGCGGTCGAGGCGGCGTGCGAGAGCGGCAAGCCCGTCATCGTGTTCGACCGTGGCGTCAACTCCGACTGCATGGTGACCTACATCCACCCGATCGGTGGCTACGCCTACGGCGCCGACGGCGCCGAGTTCCTGGTCGAGAACCTCGAGCCCGGCTCCAAGGTCCTCGCCCTGCGCATCCTGCCCGGTGTCGACGTGCTCGAGAACCGCTGGGCCGCGGCGGACAAGATCTTCTCCGAGAGCGAGATCGAGGTCGTGGGCCAGGAGTTCACCGGTGGTGACGGCGCCAAGATCAAGGACATCGTGACGCAGTACCTGCAGCGCGGTGACGTGGACGGCATCTGGATGGACGCCGGTGACGGCGCCGTCGCAGCGGTCGAGGCGTTCGAGGACGCCGGCAAGCCCTACCCCGTGTTCATGGGCGAGGACGAGCTGAGCTTCATGCGCAAGTGGCAGGAGACGGACATGACCGCCCTGGGCGCCGTGTACTCCAACTTCCAGTGGCGCACCCCGATCCTCGCGGCCCAGAAGATCTGGAACGGCGAGCAGGTCCCGGCCGAGTGGGTCCTCCCGCAGTCGCCCATCACGGGCGAGGACCTGGAGTTCTACCTCGACGCCAACAAGGACATGCCGTCGCTGCACTACGCCAAGTTCGGTGGCGAGGACCTGCCCGGGTTCCCGACCGCCTGGACCGACCGCTGATCTCGGCACCGGTCCGACCGCACGACCGGTAGGCCTGCGGTCCGGCCCCTTGACCAGCTCGAGGGGCCGGGCACGGCCCACCGGAGCACGACCGCACGTTCCACCCACGGTGCCCGACGACGCAGCCCGCCCTCCGCGCGAGGGCGAGCTCCGGCGTCGGGCACCCGGGTGACGCACCCGCCGACGAAAGAGAGCACCGTGGCTCGTACGCGCCCCCTCGGGGTCAACACCTGGGTGTGGACCTCGCCCCTGACCGACGCCTCCCTCCGCGAGATCGCTCCGCGCGTCGCCGGGTGGGGATTCGACGTCCTCGAGCTGCCCGTCGAGGACGTGACCGACTGGAACCCGCAGCAGGCCGCGCGAGTGCTCGCGGACCACGGCCTCGGGGCCTCGGTGTCCCTCGTCATGGGCCCCGGCCGCGAGCTCGTCACGGCCGACGCCGGCACGGTCCGCCGGACCCAGGACTACCTGCGCCAGGTCGTCGACATGGCGCGCACCGTGGGTGCGGGCGTGATCGGCGGGCCCGCGTACGCGTCCGTCGGGCGCACCTGGCGGATGACCCCCGGCCAGCGTGAGGCGGCCTACGCCGAGCTGGTCGAGCACCTCGCCCCCGTCGTGGACCACGCGATGGCCGCGGGCGTGCGGATCGGCCTCGAGCCGCTCAACCGCTACGAGACGAGCCTCGTCAACACGGTCGACCAGGGCCTCGCGGTCGTCGCACCGCTGCCGTCGGCCGGGATCGGGCTGATGCTCGACATCTACCACATGAACATCGAGGAGACGGACCTGGCCGCCGCGGTGACGCGCGCCGGGGACCGGATCGCGCACGTGCAGGTCTGCGGCAACGACCGCGGGGCACCCGGCAGCGACCACCTCGACTGGCCCGCGTTCCTCGGCGCGCTCGACCGGGTGGGCTACGACGGCTCCCTGTGCATCGAGTCGTTCACCGCCGACAACGCGACCATCGCGACGGCCGCCTCCATCTGGCGTCCGCTCGCCCCCACCCAGGACGCCATCGCCGTCGATGGCCTGGACTTCCTGAAAGGACTGATGCGCGGCTGATCGATCGGTAGGAATCACCGACGGCGCCGGCACGCCGTGGGACGACGTATCTCTTCACAGCACGTGCGCCCCGTTCACCGACGAGCGGGGCACGCAAACCACGTGCCGACTGCCCTGGAGGCAAGACACATGAAGGCTGCGCGACTTCCCCTGCGGGGAAGAGCCGTCGCGGCACTGACCATCGGAGCACTGGCGTTCACCCTCGCGCCCGTGACCATGGCAGCTGCCCACGACGGACCACACGAACCCGGTGACGACCGCAAGGTCCTCATCTTCACCAAGACGACCCAGTTCCGGCACTCCGAGGCGATCACGCAGGGCACCCCCGTGCTCGAGGCCGCGTTCGCCGACGTCGGTATCGCGTCCGACCACACCGAGGACTCCTCGGTCTTCACCGACGCGGGCCTGGCGGAGTACGACGCGCTCGTGATGTTCCAGACGTCGGGCGACCCGTGGAACGCCGACCAGAAGGCCGCGCTCGAGCGCTACCAGCAGGCGGGCGGCGGGATCGTCGCGATCCACAACGCGACCGACATGCGCGGGAACTACGGCTGGTGGGACGACATGATCGGGGCGCTCATGCCCGGTCACGCGGCCACGGGCAACAGCCCCGGCCTGCCCGGCACGGTCCGCGTCGAGGACCGTGTCCACCCCTCGACCAGCCACCTCGACCAGCGCTGGAACCGCGCGGACGAGTGGTACAACTACTCGGCCAACGTCCGCGGCAGCGCCCACGTGCTCGCCACGATGGACGAGTCGACCTACGACGCCGGCGGCAACAAGATGGGCGCCGACCACCCGATCTCGTGGTGCAAGCCCTACGACGGCGGCCGCGCCTGGATGACCGGCATGGGCCACTTCGGTGCGCACTTCACCGGCGAGCCGGACCTGGTCCAGCACATCGTGGGCGGCGTGCAGTGGGCGTCCGGACAGGTCGCGGGCGACTGCGGCGGCACCGACTGGGGCCAGTTCGAGAAGGTCGCGCTCGACACGAACACGAGCGCACCGTTCGGCATGGACGTCGCCCCCGACGGCCGCGTGTTCTTCACCGAGCTCGTGCGCGGTCAGATCCGCGTCTACGACCCGCGCACCCAGAACACCTCGACCGCGATCACCATCCCCGTGTACTCCGGCGGTGAGGACGGCCTGCTGGGCATCGCGCTCGACAAGGACTTCGCGACCAACGGGTACCTGTACCAGTACTACTCGCCGGCCAGCGCCAACGACTCCGACCCGGCGAACTTCTTCAACCGGATCTCGCGCTTCACTGTGACCGACGGCGGTCCCGGTGGCACCGTGATCGACCCGGCGTCGGAGAAGGTCCTCATCGAGGTCCCGGCCGGGCGTCTGCCCGACGAGCCGGGCCACACCGGTGGCAGCCTGATCTTCGACGACCGCACCGGTGACCTGTACATCGGCGTGGGCGACGACGTGAACCCGCACTCCGAGCCCTCGGGCGGCTACGCGCCGATCTCCGAGCGCCCGGGGCAGCAGCACGACGCCCGCGCGACGTCGGCCAACACCAACGACCTGCGCGGCAAGGTGCTCCGCATCCACCCCGAGGCCGACGGCACGTACACGATCCCCGAGGGCAACCTGTTCGCCCCGGGCACCGAGAAGACGCTGCCCGAGATCTACGCCATGGGCTTCCGCAACCCGTTCCGGTTCACGATCGACCCCGCCACGGGCAACCTCGGCGTGGCCGACTACTCGCCCGACAACGGTTCCGACAACCTCGCGAACCGCGGCCCTGCGGGCATCGCCGAGTGGAACTACATCCAGGAGCCGGGCTTCTTCGGCTGGCCCCTGTGCATGGGCAAGAACGAGCCCTTCCGTGACGTCGACTACCGCACCAACCCGGTCACGGTCGGCGCCTTCTTCGACTGCGCCAACCCGGTCAACGACTCGATCCTCAACACGGGTCTGACGCAGCTCCCGCCGGCCCAGCCCGCGGACATGTACTACGGCTACCAGCGCACCTCGGCCCCCGGCGTCATCAACGCCGGTGGCGGTCTCGCACCCATGGGTGGTCCGTTCTACAGCTACGACGCCGACCTCGTGTCGGACACCAAGTTCCCCGAGTACTACGACGGCAAGCCCTTCTTCTACGAGTGGGCGCGCAACAAGATGTACTCGATCGACCTCAAGAACCCCGGCGCCACGGGGCCCGGCGACTCAGCGGTCGAGAAGGTCAACCCCTTCCTGTCGAACGAGCAGTTCCTCGCTCCGATCGACTCGACGTTCGGCCCCGAGGGCGCGCTCTACGTGCTCGACTGGGGCGGCGGCTTCGGCCGTGACAACCCGAACTCGGGCCTGCACCGCATCGACTACATCTCCGGTTCGCGCTCCCCGGTGGCCAAGCCGGCCGCCACGCCGGACTCGGGCACGGCCCCGCTGACCGTCGCGTTCGACGGCTCGGCGAGCACGGACCCCGAGAACGAGGCGCTCACGTACGCGTGGGACTTCGACGGTGACGGCACGACGGACTCGACCGAGGCCAAGCCGACCCACACCTACACCGAGAACGGCGTGTTCGACGCCCGCCTCACGGTCAAGGACCCCTCGGGCAAGGTCGGTACCGCCACGGCGCCGATCACGGTGGGCAACACGCGCCCCGAGGTCGACTTCAACCTGCCGCCGACCGGGTCGTTCTTCGACTTCGGCGACCGGATCGACTGGGACGTCTCGGTCACCGACGCCGAGGACGCCTCGATCGTCGACGAGAACGTCATCATCCAGCCGGCCCTCGGCCACGACGCGCACGCGCACCCGTCCGAGCCGCTCCACGGCACGACGGGCTCGGTCGAGACCGGCCTGGGCGGTGGCCACGGCGAGGACATGAACGTCTTCTACGTGCTCGACGCCCGCTACACCGACGGCGGCGGCGAGGGCGGCGTGCCCGCGCTGACCGGCTCCGACACGACGCTGGTGTTCGGCAAGAAGCGTGAGGCCGAGTTCCAGACGGCCTCGCAGGGCACGACCCAGCTCCCGAGCCGGGACGTCGAGGGCGGCGGTTCGGTCATCACGGGCAAGGACGGGGCCTGGTCCTCGTACGACCCGTTCAACCTCCACCAGATCAGTGCGCTTTCGCTGCGCGTCTCGGCAGCCCAGGCGGGCACCGTCGAGCTGCGTCGTGACGCTCCCGACGGCGAGCTCCTCGCCACGGCCTCCGTCCCGGAGACCGGCCTGGGGACCTTCACCGACGTGCGCGTCGACGTGGCGGACCCGGGCGAGAGCTTCACCCTGTACGTCGTGTTCCCCGGTGCGGGCGAGCGTCGCCTGAACTTCATCGAGGCGCACGGCAAGGGCATCTCGGCCACGACCCGTCCCGAGGTCGTCGTGACCGCTCCCGAGGCGGGCGTCCAGCTCGAGCAGGGTGCGATCACGGTCTCGGCCGACGCGACGGACGCCGAGAACACCGTCACGCAGGTCGAGTTCTTCGTGAACGGCCAGTCGATCGGCACGGACACGTCCGCGCCGTACACGACGACGTGGAACGTGACGGCGGACAACTACTACAAGCTGACCGCGGTCGCCACGAACGACAAGGGCCTCACCACGAAGTCCCGCATCGTCATGGCGCAGGTCGGTGACCTGTTCGCCGGCATGAAGACCTACACCAACGCGAACGGCACGTTCGAGCAGCTGTCCGAGGGCAAGTACCTCGTGACCTCTGCGGGCGCCAACATGTGGCAGGGCACCGACGAGTACTCGGCCATCTACAAGGAGGCCGGTGCGGACGAGAAGTGGTCCGCGACGGTCAAGGTCAACAGCCAGGGCAACTCCAACGGGTCCGCCAAGGCGGGCCTGATCGTCCGCAACGACGTGACGCAGCCGGGCAAGTCGCCGGGCTACGCGGCCCTCGGCATCCGTCCGAACGGTGGCTTCGAGTGGCTGCGCGGCAACGCCGCGGGGCAGCTCGTGACGTCGTCCGCGGCGAGCTCGACGAGCTACCCCGCGTGGGTGCGGATCGAGCGTGACGGCGACCTGTACACGGCGTCGTGGAGCAAGGACGGCGAGAACTTCACCCAGATCGGCGACCCGGTGTCCCTGCCGGGTGCGGCGTCGGTCCAGGACGTCGGCCTGTTCGTGACGGCGCACAGCTCGAGCACGAGCGCGGTCGAGTTCCAGGACTTCACGTTCGACGACGACCCGGTCGACCCGACCGAGCCGGGTACGGGCACGCCGCCGCAGTGCGCGGCGCAGAAGTCCGACGAGTTCGACGCCGCGTCGATCAACACCGGTCGCTGGACCGTGGTGCGCACCGCGCCCGGGAAGTCGATCACGGTCGCGGACGGCAAGGCGGTCCTGCCCGTCGTCCAGGGCGACATCAACGAGGCGGTCCCGGGCCCGATCAGCTACCTGGGTCAGCCGGCACCTGCCGGGGCGTGGGAGATCCAGACCAAGGTCGAGGTCCCGCTCGCACGGCACTGGCAGCACGCGGGTCTCCTCGTGCACGTGAACGACAACGAGTACACCAAGTTCGCGTTCACGAAGAACCAGAACGGCAACCGCTTCCTGGAGTTCCAGACCGAGACCGGCGGTGCGCGCACGTGGCACGGCCAGACGAACGTCGCCGCGAACTTCCCGTCGTCGGTGTACCTCAAGCTGACCTCGACGGGTACGGCCATCACGGCCGCGTACTCGGCGGACGGCCAGACGTGGACCGCGATCGCGGGCTCTGCCCCGGTCAAGGCGAACGCGACCTTCGGCGTCATCGCCGCGGGCGACACGGGCACGGCCGACTCGGTCGCGCTGGTCGACTGGTTCAAGGTCACGCCGGACTCGACGGACGGACCTGACGATGGAACGCGGGTTCCTTCTGACGAGTTCGACGGCACCTCGCTCGACGGCTGCCGCTGGAACAACGTGGTCCGCTACGACGCCTCGAAGGTCGAGGTCGCCGGTGGCGAGCTGCGCATCACCACGCAGCCGGGTGACATCAACAACAACAACCCGGTCAGCCCGCGCAACTTCGTGCTCCAGGCCGCCCCCGAGGGCGACTGGGTCGCGGAGACCCGCTTCAAGGCTCCGCTGCTGCACCGTTGGCAGTACGCGGGCCTGATGGCGTACGGCGACGACGACAACTACGTCAAGCTCGACGTGGTCGCCAAGAACCAGCCGGGCACCCCGCTGAACCTGGGTGCCGAGCTCGCGTCGGAGAAGAACGCGGCCTCGAGCGGCGGCAACCGCCAGCTCGAGATCGCCGACACCACCGAGTCGGGCTACTGGTACCTGCGCATGGAGAAGGTGGGCAACACCTACCAGGGCTGGGTCAGCGACGGCGGCGTGAACTGGACGTCCCTCGGGGCGCCCGTCACGAACGACGCGGCACTGACGTCCTTCGGTCTCGTGGCCATCGGCCCCGAGCAGGAGGTCCCGGTCAAGGTGGCGTTCGACTGGTTCCACGTCACCACGGGTGACGAGGACACGCAGGCGCCGGTCGTGACCGTCGCCCAGGACCCGGCGGCCGGCGCGTCCGGCTGGAACACCGGGGCCGTGACGGTCTCCGCGACGGCCACCGACGACGTCTCGCAGGCGCCGTCGATCGAGGTCAAGGTCGCCGACGGCGCCTGGGCCCCGTACACGGCCGGCGTGGCGCTCACGACGGACGGGGAGCACACGCTCGCCTTCCGGGCGTCCGACGAGGCGGGCAACGTCTCCGAGGAGGTCGCTCACGTGGTCAAGATCGACGCCACGGTGCCGACGGCCACGGCCGAGCTCGCCGAGCGCACGGTGACCCTCGCGGGTGCCGACGCAGGTTCGGGCGTCGCGCGGGTCGAGTACCGTCTCGCCGACACGGCCGAGGGCGAGTGGCTCACGTACGGCGAGCCGGTCGTGGTCGGGGACGGGGCCGTCGAGGTCTTGTACCGCGCGGTCGACGTCGCCGGGAACGTGAGCGAGCCGCTCACCCTCTCGGTGCCCGCGGTCGAGGGTGGTGTCTCGGCCGAGGTCGTGGCCAAGACCCAGTGCACCGCGGGCAAGGTGCTCGTCAACGTGCGGGTCGTCAACACCGACGACGCGCCCGCGACGATCAAGGTGAGCACGCCGTTCGGGACGAAGACCTTCACGGGTGTCGCTCCGGGCAAGTCCGCGTCGCAGACGTTCAGCTCGCGTCTCGGGGCGATCGAGGCGGGTTCCGTCACGGTCACCACGACGATCGGGGACCGGACGTCGACGTACACGGTCGACCACGCGGCTGCCTCCTGCAGCTGATGCACGAGCGGCAGGCGTCGCCCCCTCGGGGGCGGCGCCTGCCGCGCACGTCGTCCCGCCGTGACGGGCCCGACGGCGTACGGCTCTGACAGCGCTTCCCTGCCGGGTCTCCCGGCAGGCCTCTTCCGTTCACCCGCATCACCCTCCGTCTTCGTGCCGGGCGCCCGCGCCGGCACGAACCTCCCGCCCCCGACAGACAGGAACCGACCCGTGGCGCAGAAGACCGCAGCACGACGCAGCAAGGCGGACCTCGCAGCCCGGTCGGCGACCGCTCGGGGAGCGGGGCCCCGGTCCGGGGACGGTGCCGGCCGTCCCCAGCAGCGGCCACCGGAGCGCGCGAGCGCCCGGTGGCCGTGGAACCTCTCGCGCGCTCGTCGCGCGTGGCTCGCGGTCGCCGCGGTCGCGGTGGTCGCCCTGGTCGTCGCGGCGGTCGCCTGGGCCGTGACGCGAGGGCCCGACGACGGAGCATCCGGCGCGTACGCCGTCGACCCCGCGCGCGTGGCCGAGCTCGAGGCCGCCGAGGTGGCGCGCGACGCCGAGAACCTGGGCGTCGTGACCGACTTCGCGGTCTCGGCCCAGGAGGGGCTCGTGCCGACCATGCACGAGCTGTCCGTGGCGCTCCCGCTCGACGGCGCGCCCGGGACCCCGGCGACGCCCGAGCAGCTCGCCATGTGGCGGGACCAGCTCGCGGCCCTGGCGACCGAGGCCGAGGCCCTCCCGACGGGCGCGTCGGGGTACAACGTCACCCGCAACGGTCTGGGCGTCTCGATCGCGCTGCTGGGCGACGCGCTCGACACGCTCGAGCTCGCCGAGGCGTCGGCCGAACCGGCCCGGTCGCAGCTCCTCGCGCTCGCGGGCGACCTGCGCCTGCGCGCCGCGGACACGTGGAGCATGGCCGCGACCCAGCTCGACGAACTGAGCGTCGCCGCAGACCAGGGGCACGTCCACGTGTTCCTCCCGCTCCACCCGGACGACGCGGGCGACGGCGCCGCGAGCCTGGGGGAGAGCGACCACTAGACCGGTGCCCGCCGGGACCACCTGCGGGTGGGCCGAGTCCCGGCGGGCACCCAGGAGCACCGTACGCACGAGGAGGTGAGGACGGACGCAGTACCGGTGGACGGCCCTGGCCGCCGCCGAGGACGACGATCGACTTTCAAAGGAGAAAGCTGTGACCGTACGACACCGAAGGAGACGGGCAGGGGTGAGCGCGCTCCTGGCGCTGACCCTCGCGGCCCCGACCCTGGCACTGACGGCGACACCCGCCGCCGCCCACGACGAGTTCTCCGTGCTCGTCTTCTCCAAGACCGCCGGTTTCCGGCACGACGCGATCCCGGCCGGGATCGCGACCATCAAGCAGCTCGGCGTGGACAACCACTTCGCCGTGACCGCGACCGAGGACGCCGGGGCGTTCACCGAGGCGAACCTCGCGGGCTACGACGCCGTCGTCTGGCTCTCGACGACCGGCGACGTGCTCAACGCCGACCAGCAGGCCGCGTTCGAGGCGTACATCGCGGACGGCGGCGGCTACGCGGGCGTGCACGCGGCGTCCGACACCGAGTACGACTGGCCCTGGTACGGCGAGCTCGTGGGCGCGTACTTCTCGGCCCACCCGCAGAACCAGACCGCGACCGTCGTGGTCGCGGACAAGGACCACCCCTCGACCGCGCACCTGCCGGCCTCGTGGGAGCGGTACGACGAGTGGTACAACTTCCGCGAGAACCCGCGCGGGGACGTGCACGTGCTCGCGACCCTCGACGAGGCGAGCTACTCACCGGGCGGCGGGGCCATGGGCGCCGACCACCCGACGGCCTGGTGCCAGGACGTGGCCGGCGGCCGCTCCTGGTACACGGGCGGCGGCCACACGCAGGAGTCGTACAGCGACCCTGCGTTCGTCCAGCACCTCCTGGGCGGCATCCAGACCGCCGCGGGGGCGGTCGACGCCGAGTGCGGCGCGACGGTCGAGAGCTCGTACGAGCAGATCACGCTCGCGAAGGGCGCCGAGAAGACCGGCGAGCCCATCGCGCTCGCGGTCCTGCCGGAGGGCGACGTCCTGCACACCTCGCGCGACGGCCGGGTCTGGTACACGACCGCGGGCGCGACGACCTCGCTCGCGGGCACCATCCCGGTGTACTCGCACGACGAGGACGGCCTGCAGGGGGTCGCGATCGACCCGGACTTCGCCGAGAACCGCTGGGTCTACCTCTACTACGCCCCGCGGCTCAGCACTCCCGCGGGCGACGCCCCGGAGAACGGGACCGGTCCCGAGTCGTTCGCGGCCTTCGACGGCTACAACCAGCTCTCGCGCTTCACGCTGACCGACCAGAACACGATCGACCTGGCGAGTGAGAAGAAGATCCTCGAGGTCGAGGCCTCGCGCGGCACGTGCTGCCACGCCGGTGGTGAGATCGACTTCGACGCCGAGGGCAACCTCTACCTGTCGACGGGTGACGACACGAACCCGTTCGCCTCGGACGGCTACACGCCGATCGACGAGCGGGCGACGCGCAACCCCGCCTACGACGCGCAGCGCTCGTCGGGCAACACCAACGACCTGCGCGGCAAGCTCCTGCGCATCACCATGAAGGACGACGGGACCTACTCGATCCCGGACGGCAACCTCTTCGCCCCGGGGACGGACAAGACCCGCCCCGAGATCTACGCGATGGGATTCCGCAACCCCTTCCGGTTCTCGGTCGACAAGGCCACGGGCTACGTGCACCTCGGTGACTACGGGCCCGACGCGGGCGGGGCGAACGCGAACCGCGGCCCCGGCGGCTCGGTCGAGTTCAACGTCATCACCGAGCCCGGCAACTACGGCTGGCCGTACTGCGTGGGGGCCAACGTCCCCTACGTCGACTACGACTTCGCGACGGGCACCTCGGGCGCGGCGTTCGACTGCAGCGCTCCCAAGAACACGAGCCCGAACAACACGGGTCTCGTGGACCTGCCGCCGGCCATCGCGGCCTGGCAGCCCTACGACGGCGGCAACGTCCCCGCGTTCGGCTCGGGCGGCGAGTCGCCCATGGGCGCCGTGGTCTACAACTACGACCCCGAGCTCGTCTCGGAGACCAAGTTCCCCGCGTACTACGACGGCAAGCCCCTGCTGTACGAGTGGGAGCGGCGCTGGATCAAGGAGGCCGTGCTCGACGAGGACGGCAGCCCCGCGGGCTTCGCCCCGGCGCTGACGGGTCTGAACATCCGTCGTCCCATGAACCTCGAGTTCGGTCCGGACGGCTCGCTGTACGTGCTCGACTACGGCAGCGGCTACTTCGGCGGCGCCGCGGACTCCGCGGTCTACCGCATCGACTACGTCAAGGGCTCGCGCTCCCCGGTCGCCGAGATCGAGGCGTCGGTGACCAACGGCGGCGTGCCGCTCGAGGTCGTCCTCGACGGGTCGGCCTCCAAGCACCCGGAGAACCTGCCGCTCACGTACGCGTGGGACGTGGACTCGGACGGCACGGTCGACTCGACCGAGCCCGTCGTGACGCACACCTACACCACCAAGGGTCAGTACACGGCCCGTCTGACGGTCACGGCCCCCGACGGCAAGACGGGCGTCGCGACCACGACGATCACGGTCGGCAACACCGCCCCCGTGGTGACGCTCGACCTGCCGCAGGACGGGCAGTTCTTCGACTTCGGTGACCAGGTGCCGTTCAAGGTCACGGTCACCGACGCCGAGGACGGGACGCAGGTCGACTGCGACAACGTCGTCGTCGAGTACATTCTCGGCCACGACAACCACGGTCACCCGCTGTCGAGCGCGACCGGTTGCGAGGGCGTCCTGACGACCGTCAAGGACGAGGGCCACGGGCTCGACGCCAACATCTTCGGGGTCGTCAACGCGACGTACACCGACGGTGGCGCCGAGGGCGTGCCGGCTCTCAGCAGCGACGACGAGGTGGTGCTCCACACGCGCACCAAGCAGGCCGAGTACTTCACGTCGCAGCAGGGGGTCCAGGTCGTCGACAAGACCGCGGCCGAGGGCGCCAAGCAGCTCGGCTACATCGCCGCGGGCGACTGGTTCGCGTTCGACCGGATGAACCTCAAGGACATCACGGGCATCTCGGCGCGCTACACGTCGGGCAACGCGGGCGGTCTCATCGACGTCCGGGTGGGAGCCGCGAACGGTCCGCTCCTCGGGACCATCACGATGGGCTCGACGGGCAGCTGGGAGACGCACGCGTCGTCCGACGTCGTGCCGATCACCGACCCGGGCGGCACGAACACGCTGTTCTTCGTCGCGCGCTCGGCGTCGGGGGGCACGGGCGACATGTTCGACGTCGACTCGCTCCACTTCGCCGGCAAGGGGGCCGCGAACAACGTGGCACCCAGGCTCACGGCCGTCACGGGCACGCCCACCACGGGTGACGCCCCGCTCGACGTGACCTTCACGGCCACGGCGACCGACGCCGACGGCGACGACCTCACGTACGCGTGGGACTTCGGCGACGGGGGCACCGGCACGGGGGCCCAGGTCTCGCACACCTACACGACGGGCGGCGCGTTCACGGCCAAGGTGACCGTCAAGGACCCGGCCGGCGCCTCGGCGTCGGGCACCGTGAAGGTGACGACGTTCGGTGCGCTCGAGTGCACCGAGCCCGACCCGCAGCGCGGGCCCGAGGACGAGTTCCTCGGTGCGTCGATCGACGCGTGCCGCTGGGACGTCCACAGCTACCGCCCGGACCTCGCCGAGGTCCGCGACGGCAAGTGGGTCGTCACCACGACCGACGACGACTTCTACGGCACGGCGAACTCGCCCGTGCCGAACATCGTCACGACCGACCAGCCGGGCGACACCTGGACCGTGGAGACGTCGTTCACGGCGCCGCTCGCCCGGTCGGCCCAGCAGGGCGGCATCATCGTCTACCTCGACGAGAAGAACTACGTGAAGCTCGACGTGGTCGGCAACGACGACGGCTCGGTGCGTGCCGAGCTGCGCAGCGAGGTCGGGGACGTCACGCAGAACCCGCAGCCGGGGATCGACAACCTCGCCAAGCCGGTCTACGGCGAGTACCTGCTGCGTCTCTCGCGGGCGGGCGACACGTTCACGGGTCAGGTCTCGGTCGACAACGGCCAGTCCTGGGCCGCGCTGCCCGGTGGCGTGAAGAACGTGGCGGCGCAGGACGCCGGGGTCGGGGTCTTCGCGCTCGGCAAGCTCGCGGGCACGGCGCAGATCGACGTCGCGTTCGACTACGTGCGCCTCGTGGACGGCACGCCGCCCACGTGCGAGGGCACGACGGCGAGCGACACGTTCGAGGGCACCGAGCTCGACGCGTGCCGCTGGTACGTCGTCAACCCCGACGCGTCCAAGCTCGCGGTGAGCGGCGGCGCGCTGCGCCTGACCACCACGGACGACGACGTGTTCGGCGCGACCAACTCGACCGTGCCGAACATCCTGCGCAACAAGGTCGTCACGGGTGACGAGTGGACGGTCGAGACGACCATCACGGCCGACCTCACGCAGAACTACCACCAGGGCGGCCTCATGGTCTTCAAGGACCAGGCCAACTACGTCAAGGTGGGCGTGATCCACAACGGGGCGGGAGCCGGGACCGTGGGCTTCGAGGCACGCAGCGAGAAGGGCGACGTGGTCCAGAACCCGCAGCCCGGCGTGTCCGACCTGCCGCGCGAGGCCGACAAGACGTATCACGTGCGCCTGACGCGTGACGGGAGCACGTTCACGGGCTCCTGGTCGCTCGACGGCGTCACCTGGACGGACCTCGCACCGGTCACGAACGACACGCTCGCGGGGATCGCGCCGGGGCCGTTCGCGCTCGGCAAGAACCAGACGGCTCCCACGACGGTCGCGTTCGGCGACGTCACGTTCGTCGAGGACGAGCCCGAGGTCTGCGAGCCGGCCACGCCCGCGGAGGGCTACCGCATGCTCTTCGACGGCACGGCCGAGTCGCTCGCGGGCTGGAAGATGGCCGGCCCGGGCGGGTTCGCGCTCCAGGAGGACTGCTCCATGCTGTCCACCGGGGGCATGGGCCTGCTCTGGTACCCCGAGGAGCTCGAGGCCTACAGCCTCACGCTCGACTGGAAGATGGCCGGGGACGACAACTCGGGCGTCTTCGTCGGGTTCCCCGACCCGGGGAACGACCCGTGGGTCGCGGTCAACCAGGGCTACGAGATCCAGATCGACGCGACGGACGCCGACGACCGCACGACAGGTGCGATCTACACGTTCCAGAGCGCCGACCTCGCGGCCCGCGACGCCGTCCTCAAGGCGCCGGGGGAGTGGAACTCGTACGAGATCAAGGTCGAGGGGCAGCGGATCCGGGTGTTCCTCAACGGGACGCTGATCAACGACTTCACCTCGACCGAACCGTCGCGTGACCTGTCGTCCGGCTACATCGGGCTGCAGAACCACGGCAACGGCGACGACGTCTCGTTCCGCAACGTCCAGGTCAAGGACCTGACGGTCGAGCCGGAGCCCGAGGTCGAGGTCACCACGACGGTCAGGTCCCAGTGCGTGGGGCGGACCGCCAACGTCTCGGTCCGTGTGGTCAACGACGAGGACGTCCCCGCGGACATCGTCGTCACGACGCCGTTCGGCACCAAGACCTTCCTCGGCGTCGCGCCGGGGAAGTCCGCGCACCAGTCCTTCAGCGCGCGTGCCGGCGCGGTGGAGGCAGGTGTCGCGCAGGTCACCGCGACGGCCGGGGGTCGGACGACGACCTTCGACGTCGCCTACGGGGCCACGAGCTGCGGGTGACCGGGTGACCGGTCGAGAGGCTGACCCGTCGCGCGAGTGACGGGCGGCGTCGCCGGCCGGTCGACCGCAGCAGCGGGCGGGCGGGATCCTTCGGGGTCCCGCCCCGTCCGTCGTCCGGCACGCGTGCGGGGCGCGGCTCAGCATGGTGCCCGACGGCGTCGCTCGCCACGGTGCGCCGCGTGCCCCGGAGCGTGCCGGGCCGCGCTCAGCCCAGCGGGCGGACCATCACCACGTCGTCGTGCGACTCGCCGCCCACGACGTAGGTCCGCCTCCCGGCGACCTCGAAGCCGTGCTTGCGGTAGAAGGCCTGGGCCCGTGCGTTCTCCTCGTTGGTGCCGAGCCACACGGCCCGGTCCGGGACGAGCCCCGGCGCCGCGTCGAGCGCGGCCCGCATGAGGTCGCTCGCGACCCCCGTGCCCTGGGAGCCGGGGTGCACGTAGATCTTGGAGAGCTCGACCGTCGGCTCGTCGCCGACGACCGCGACGATGTCCTGGTCGGCGGGCACCGCGCGCACGAGCAGGGCGTAGCCGACGAGACGGTGGTCCGCGGTGGTGCCGTCGGGTGTGCTGCCGCCGTCAGGGTTGCCGTCGAGGACCTCCCCGGGGCCCGCGGCCTCGGCGAGGAGCAGTTCGTGGTCGGCGCTCGCGGCCCAGGCCGCGAACCTCTCGGGGGAGAGCTGCGTACGGATGTGCTCGGCGACCGCGGCGGGGTCCGAGCCGGGCGGGCACGCGAGCGGGAAGGTGATCGCCGCGAGCGCCGCGAGGCGCTCGGCGTCGTCCGGGGTCGCGGGGCGCAGGGAGGTCGTCACCCGCGCAATCTACCCGGGTGCACCCACGCGCGGGAGGCGCGGACCGCCGTCGGGCCGGCGAGCACCGAACCGCGCGCGTCCCCGCCCTGCAGACGCGCGCCCCCGGCGTGCGAGCGACCCGCGCCGTTGACACCTCACCGCGCACGGAGGACGGTGGAAGGACCGGAGACGTCGCCCGCCCAGCCCACGGACGCCGCCCCGCCCGGAGCCCCGACGACGGGGTCCGCGTGAGGGGAGGTGAGAGCACATGAGGAAGATGGTCGACTGTCGGACGACGCCCAGCGTGATCAACTGCACGTTGACGATCGCCGGCGAGGAGGAGGAGGTCCTCGACGCCGCGTACGACCACATGGTCAGCAAGCACGGACACGAACCCACGCCACAGCTGCGTGAGGAGATCCGCGCCGACCTGGTCGACGCCGAACCCTCGATGGCGTGACGGAACCTCCCGGCGACGGAGCCGAGTCACCGGGACCGGAGAACCCGGAGGGACAGCCGGTCGTGACCACGAGGTCACGGCCGACAGCCGTGCTCCGGGGCCCGTGCCGTCCGCGGCGGCCCCTGCTGGGCGCAGGCGTTCTCGGCGATGATGGGGGCATGGCACACCTCACGGCGCCCGGCGCGCGCCGCATCGACCTCAACGCGGACCTGGGCGAGGGGTTCGGGCCGTGGGCGCTCGCGGACGACGACGCCCTGCTCGACCTCGTGACCAGCGCGAACGTCGCGTGCGGGTTCCACGCGGGGGACCCGACGATCATGCGCACGGTGACGCGAGCCGCCGTCGAGCGGGGCGTGAGCATCGGCGCGCACGTCGCGTACCGCGACCTCGCGGGCTTCGGACGGCGCTTCCTCGCGGTGGCTCCCGCGGAGCTGACGGCGGACGTGGTCTACCAGCTCGGCGCCCTCGACGCGTTCGCGCGCCTGGCCGGCGACCGGGTCCGGTACGTCAAGCCCCACGGCGCGCTCTACAACGCGATCGTCCGGCACGAGGAGCAGGCGCGCGCCGTCGTGGAGGCGGTCGCGGGCTACGACCCGACGCTCCCGGTCGTCGGGATGTCCGGCTCGGCGGTGCTTCGGCTCGCCCGGCAGGCGGGGCTGCCCGTGGTGCACGAGGTCTTCGCCGACCGCGGCTACGCGCCCGACGGGTCGCTCGTGCCCCGTGGGACTCCCGGCGCGGTCCTGCACGACCCGGCCGCGGTCGCCGAGCGGGCGCTGCGCCTCGTGACCGAGGGCGTAGTGGTCGCGTCCGACGGCAGCGAGATCACGGTCGAGGCCGACTCGGTCTGCATCCACTCCGACACCCCGGGCGCGGTCGCGCTCCTGACCGAGGTGCGCCGGACGCTCGAGGCGAGCGGCGTCGTCGTGCAGCGGTTCGGCGGATGAGCAGGCCGACGGACGCCGCGCGGCCGACGGGCGGCCGACGCCAGGGTGGTGACACGGCGCGGGCGGATGCCGGCGGGCCGCCCCGAGGCGGCGTGCGGACGGGCACGGCGGGCGCGACCACGGGAGCGACCGTGAACGGTGCTGCGGACGGGACCGACCGGTTGCCGGTGCGCCCCTACGGCGACCGGGCGCTCCTGGTCGACCTGCCCGGGCTCGACGAGGTCCATGCGTTGGCCGCCGCGCTGCGGGCGCGGCGTGTGCCGAGGGTCGCGGACGTCGTGCCCGCGGCACGCACGGTGCTCGTGCTGCTCGACGACACGGCGAGCTCCGCCGACCTGGCCCGCGTCGAGGGCGAGGTGCGTGCGGCCTGGGCCGCGGTCGCCCGCCGCGGGGGCGCGGAGGGGGGAACGGACCCCGCCTCGCGGGCCGGTGCGCCGGGCGCTGCGACGCCGGGGGCAGCGGCGGTCGTCGAGATCCCCGTCGTCTACGACGGGGAGGACCTGGCCGACATCGCCGCGTGGGCCGGCTTGTCGGTCGCCGAGGTCGTCGCTCGTCACACGGGCCGCGAGTACGTGGTCGCGTTCGGCGGCTTCATGCCGGGCTTCGGGTACCTGACCGAGGTGGACCCGGCGATCGCCGCGCCCCGCCTCGCGACGCCCAGGACGCGGGTTCCCGCGGGGTCGGTCGCGCTCGCGGGAGACCTCACCGCGGTCTACCCGCGGGCGACGCCGGGCGGGTGGCGGCTGCTGGGGCGGACCGACGTGGACCTGTTCGACGTCGACCGGGACCCGCCCGCGCTGCTCACTGCGGGCACCCGGGTCCGGTTCCGCGCGGTCGAGCGGCTGGACGACGACGACCAGGACGGTGGGGCCCGCGGGGACAAGACCGTGGGCGAGGGTGACGGGGCCGCGCGTGACGGCGGGCGTACTCCTGTCGGCGGTGACGGCGGCGGCGCCGCGGCCGGTGGACCGGGGCGAGCCCGCCAGGACCGGCTCGTGCCCGGTGCACCTGGTGCTCCTGGTGCTCCCGGTGCGGCCGAGCGTGTCGGCCGGGGTGCCCCGCGCGAGCCGCGCGGTGTCGAGGTCCTCGCGCCCGGGCTCCTCACGCTGGTCGAGGACGGGGGCCGCCCGGGGTGGGCCGCGGCTGGCGTCGGTCGGTCCGGCGCGGCGGACCAGGGCGCACTCCGTCTGGTGAACTGGCTGCTCGCCAACGACGGCGCCGCAGCCGCGCTCGAGGTGACGCTCGGTGGGCTGGCCGTGCGGTTCCACGAGCGAGCGACGTTCGCTCTCGCAGGCGCGCCCGCGCCCGCGACGCTCGACGGGACCCCGGTCGGGATGCAGGCGCTCCTCGTCGCGCGACCCGGATCGGTGCTGAGGCTGGGCTTCCCCGTCGGTGGAGCGCGCACCTACGTGGGCGTGCGGGGCGGGTTCGAGGCCCCGCCGGTGCTCGGGTCGCGTTCGTACGACGTCCTCGCCGAGCTGGGGCCGGCGCCGTTGCGTGCGGGGGACCTGGTGGCGATCGGGCCGCGACCCTCGGCGCTGCCGGTCGTCGAGGCGGTGCCCTCGCGTCGCGCGTTCCCGACGGGCGGCCCGGTGGGCGTCGCGCTGGACGTCCGCGGGGGACCCCGGCCGGAGTGGTTCGACGACGACGCACTGGCCACGCTGCTCGAGGGGGAGTTCGAGGTCTCGAACGCCAGCAACAGGGTGGGGCTGCGCCTCTCGGGCCCGACGATCCGCCGTCGTCGCGGGGAGCCGGCGAGCGAGGGGCTCGTGCCCGGGGCGATCCAGGTGCCGCCCGACGGGAACCCGGTGCTGTTCCTGCGCGACCACCCGGTCACGGGCGGCTACCCGGTGATCGCGGTCGTCGCCGCGGACGGGCTCGACACCGCGGCGCAGCTCCGACCGGGGGACAGGGTCTCGTTCCGATGGGCGCGAGCGGGGCGCCAGGTCCGGGACGTGGGGCGGGTGGGGACCTAGCCACGGTGGTGTCGAGCGAGCACCGTGCGCGAGGCTCTCCGGGTGTCCGGCGTGGCGACGGAGGGCTGCACCAGGCGGAGTTGACGGAGTCGAGGCGCACCGCGTAATGTTCTGGAAGTCAGCCCGGTAGGGAGGAACAGACACCACTGCGAAGCTCCTCGGAGCCGCCGCGAAGTGGCTGGAACCCCCGGGTGGCCACCCTGAAGATCTCGACGAGGCACTCGTGCGTCGTTGGATGATCTGCTGGGAGGCCGGCTCAGGTAGATCTTCTCCGCCGGAAACGGCGGGTTGAGAAGCCGGAAAGAGTCTGGTAGATTAGAGAAGTTGCCCCGAGTGAAGGCCTGGAAACGGGTTGGAGTCGGTGCGTGTCGGTTGCTTGAGAACTCAACAGTGTGC
>NZ_JACSQF010000019.1 GCF_014836755.1 Oerskovia merdavium | reverse complement strand
CCGAGATCACCGCAGCAGCCCTCGTCCTGCTCCACCTTCAACGAGGAACCGCCAAATCAGCCTGGTGAGAACACCTCAAAGTTGTTGCAACGAATCTTGAATCGGGCGAACGAGGTGCCAAGACCGTAACTCGTGTCTGGGTCCATCAGGACGTCCTGTTCGAATTTGAGATTAACGGTCAGCAGATTGTAACAACCGAGGATCATCCGTTTTGGTCGGCGGCAGAGGGGCGATGGGAGGGGCCGCAGGACCTCGACTTGGGCGAGGGCGTGCTCGACGCGGGAAGTGGTGTTCTCACCGTCACGCGTGAGCTCGATCTTGCTTCGGCCCGACTGGAGTCTGCATACAACCTGACAGTCGCCGACTGGCACACCTACCATGTTGGTTGCCGACGATGTTCTCGTCCACAACACGGGCTACGTCCCGGCGCCAAAGGACCTGCCTGGTTTCCCGGGTGCGCGAAGGGCGTCGCCGATGACGCCGATCACCGGGGGTGGCGGATTGAGAAAGCGCTGGACCTGGGAGAAGTTCATCCTCGAGTGGGATTCCCAGCATGGAACGGTTGAGAAGTACAACAAGAGAGGGCACCACATGTGCGAGTTCGACCCGCTTACGGGCGAAGAGACGAAGCCAGCAGTTCCCGGGCGGACGTGCAAGATCTGATGTGGTACCTGGAGGGTTATGGGCGCGAGTCGAAAGAAATTGTTTTGGAGGTGCAGTTGCCATTGCTGGATACTGTGACAATCGGTGCGGCCCTAGGCAACCCCGAAGAGCTGCTGGGTGCAATGTGGAAAGTGGATTCTGGTGTGCGAGAAGTGTTGAGCGGTCTTGTTGAGGAGGACGTTCTGCGTCGCGATGACCTGGACTTCTTTGTTGTCTTCCTCTCGGAATGATGAATTCTCGAACTAGACTATTCCGCTCGCGGTACTCGAGGTCCTGATTGAAGGCCCGGATCCTCACGTCCGCACGATGGGGGTCGATCTCGGGCTGCTGCGTGTGGGCGCAAACTGCAAGATGGCGTCGGGCGGGGTCGTGTCAGGGCTCCGGCAAAGTTGGGTCTGCTGCACGGATAGGTGACAGTGGTTCTCAGGCGGCGAGTGCTACCTGAGTGGTCATGATGGTCTCGTACTCGATCGGGGTCAATCGTCCGAGTCGTTGCTGTCGGCGTCGTCGAAAAGGGAGAGACTGACCTGCCACACTGACTTCGGCGATCACGATCTGGCCGGTTAGGCGTGGATGCATCGTGCGTTGGCGACGGCCGCGTGCGGTGTGACACGAGAGTGAACAGGGGGGTGCAGGATGACACCGGCGCATGAGGCGGTCGAGCACGGGGACCTTCTCCGCCTTCGAGACCTGTTGGACGGTGGAGTCGACGTCGAGGAGATCGAAGGTGGCCTGACGCTGCTGCAGCATGCGATCGACGTCGAGCTGGACGGACATGTTCAAAGCGGAGAGCCGCTACAGGTCAACGTCACGGCCTACCTGCTCGCTCGGGGCGCCGATCCACTCGCCTCGTCCCTTGCACCTGGTGGATCGGCACTTCACATGGCGCGACTGGGTGGACACTGGCTCGCGGTTGCGCTGATCGAGTCGACCACGAAGCGCCGACACTGACGAGCATCTCCGACGATGTGGCGGCAGGTTCTCAGTTGCTGAGTCCGCCCAATCAGGGAACGGGGGGATATCGGAGTTCGCGATTGCGAGTGGCGGTGCCAGGCGATTCCAGCAAGTTCGCCCGGCGCTCGACCCATTGTTCCCATTTGGGTTCCAACCTGGAGGGCTCGCTGAAACTGCGAGCGCGTGCGATGTGGCTCCTGGTGAATACTCTCATGTCGGGGTGAGTGTTGCGGTGCCGACCCTGCGAGACGCGTCGCTCAGGTGCTGGTGAATGAACGCGCGGATGGGTCGCCTTGCGTGATTGTTGCTATTACGCCACGTGAGTTTGAGAGGGAGGAGGATCTGGTCATGGCAGAAGTCGGCCACGGGGAGTGGGTGGACTGGGCGGTCCGATCTTCCCTGAATGTGCTCATCTCCGAGCTAGGAGCGTCTCCTCGGACCTCAGCCCTGATTCGTCTCGAGGCGACGGCCTTGGATGAGCGTCGCTCGGAGGCGCTCGCAGTGTTAGTGGGCATGCAAGCCGACTAGGTGTACCCTGTCATGACGTTGGCGCTCGTTCCGGTCGTCACGTGGGAAGGCCGGCGGGCTTGGTGGGGATGTCGAAGACCTCACAACCCGCAGGGCCTCGTATGCCACGCTAGTGCGGTAAGAAGACGCGACATAAATCGATGTATCAGTTGATGGTAATTGCCGTGAGCTCGCGCCCACGAAGGCTGGTAGACGCCAGCTTTGTCAGTGAGATGTGCAGCAAGTGGGAACTCTTCAACCTGCGAAATCCGAGTCGTGAGAAGTTGGATTTCTACGTCGGTAATGGTGACGGCCGTCTCTATGTGGAGATTGATCTGTGGGAGGATCTCTTAAACTGGTACGCCGACGGCGTGGCCAAGACTCTCTTCGTTGACCGTGCCCGTCCCAACGTGATTGTATCCTGGACGGCTTCAGGGCGAGATCCGGACCTTTCTTCGATGGTGGCAATCACTGAGACTCTGGTTGATGACCCCGCTTTCGTCATATATGACGAGGCAGGGGGTGTGCGCAATTCATGGTGAGGCTGCTAGCCCCTGGACAAGCCGGACACGCGTCCGCCTGTGTCGGGGACTCGTGCTGCGCCTCGACTCGTCCGTGGCAGCGCTCTTCGCACAGGCACGACGAGGTCGTGCTCAGCCTTCTCGTGGCCGGGGGCGTTACGCTGCTGCGGTGCCGGGGCTCAGGTTTCTGCCGCTCGTTCGCCGACGGCAGGTCCCGGTCGCCCGAGCATGAGGGTGCTGCGCCCGGTCCTCGTCTGCCGGCGCCAGCGCGGAGAGCGTGAGACCACTTTGGTGGGGGAAGGGCTCGGGGCTTTGGGCGTGAATCTGGTCGCGCGAGGGCCGAAGCCGCTTCGGATGGGAAGCCTCTAGGAGTCCAGAAACTCGCGGGTTTCCGCATGGTGGTGCATATTCTCGTCAGCGGGCTAGAATTGTCAATGGGATCTGAGGGAATAATATGATTTTCCAGCGCGCTGATGTGGACCTGGTGATGGATCGACTCTATGGAGCTTGTGTGGCCAGGTTTACTTTTGGGCTCGTGGTCGTGTCTGCGCCCGCTAGCACCGATGCGCACAGTGATTGGGATCCGAGCGTGCAGCCACTTCACGCCGGTCCGGATTCTCTCTACATATCGATCCAACCGGCAGTGGGCGGAATGGTGAGTATTGCGTGCGTAGAAGGCCCGTACGTACCCGAGGGGGTTGGCCGGATGTACACCGGAGACCTCGTCCTTCCAGGTGCAAGCCTAGCCATCTATGATCCAGATGGGGCTGTCGACCTTCGTCTACCCGTTGCGAGAGAGCGAAACACCGTTGACGTGTATGGGGACGATGCGGAGGAATCGTCACAGCTCTGGATCGTACTCACGGAGATGCAGTGATCTTAGTCCGCGCGAGCCGAGGAGCGGCGTTTCAGAATCTGCACCGTTTTCTCCATCTACTTGCGGTTCCGTGGTAACTGGTGTCGGCCGGTGCCTCTGCCGGTCCGCGTTGAGCAGGCACCTGTCCGGGCAGAACTCCTGAAGTGGGCGGATGTCGGAACGGTCGATAGTGAAGAAGGCGTGATCTCGGGGCTCTATCGAGAGGAGTTAGGGGAGATGGTGCCCGCTCACGGACTCTCCTGGTTCTGTATGCGCCGTTGGTCTCTGCTCCAGCCATCACTTCTTGTCGGAGTCTTGATCCGCCCTGCGAGTTCAGCCCGACTGGACCGTGGACTCTGTACCTGTACAGGTGGTGCCTGCTCGCTCCCCGGCAGGACGGAGCCTTCGGCGAAGGCACGTCGATGCCCTTGTGCCGGCGTCGAGGCACGGCGTCAGTGCCGCAGTGTCGAGGCAGCGGGAGTCCAGTCGTATGGCCGCTAGCCTTGCAACCCATGTCTGAAGACTCGGGAGACGGGCACTTGTCGCTCGTTCGTTTCGATGCGCTGAGCGAGACGACGTGTCGGGCTCTCGCCGCATCCGGGTGGAGCCCCGGACGGGCTGTCGACGTCGATCGATGGGTGGGCCCGCTGGAGGGCGAGGGCTATCGGGTGCACCCGATAGCCGAGGAGGTCCTCCGGAGGCTGGGGGGCTGTCGATCGAACCCGTCAACCGGGCTGGGCCGAACTTCATGAACGACGAGCCGTACAGCTTCGACCCGTTCGGGGCCGGCCTCGGCCAACGTGCACTGGCCACGGAGCTGGAGAGTGTCCTCGGCGGACGGTACTTCCCGATCGGCGAGTGGCTCAGCCATTCCGGTGTGTTCGTCGAATCTCGGGGAAGAGTGGTCGCCGCCGGGATGGGGTGGATCTGGGAGCTCGGGTCGAGTGTCGAGGAGTCGTTCGAGCTGGCCGTGACGGCAGACCGGCCGCTGCCCTGCCTGTACTCCGATCCCGGCCTGGGTCCTTGGCCGACGGGGGCGGGGGCTGAGGGTGCTGGCCAGTCTGAGGAGCGTGCACGATGACGGTGTGGACGCGGTGAGCGTGCGGGTCGACGACCAGCCGGACGTGGTCCGACGATGAGGAGGAAGGGGTCACCGCCGCTCGTTCCCTCGACGGAAGTTCCCGGTGGCCCGTGCCAGCAGGTGCTGCGTCCGGTCCTCGTCAGCGGTCTCCAGTGCAGCGATCAGCCGGTCGGCCCGGGCACCGGAGATCGTCGCGACCAGCCGACCCCCGCGGTAGGCGTGGACGGAGCCAGACGCCGTGACACGGTGGTCGAACGGGGAGTCGACGAGTCGCCCGCGTGCGTCGGGCGGGCCAGATCTGCTCATGCGGCGACCGTAGCCAAGGGCGCACAGACCACGCCAGGTGATTGACGCCGTCGGGCCGGGGTAGCGGGCGCGGGGCCACCCGCCTCGCGTCCCGGACCCTCATTCGCATGGACGACATCCGTCCACGATGCGTGCCTTGCGGCGGATCCTTTGCCGTACCGATACCGTGCAGCCATCCGAGCAAGGAGGTCAGCATGCGCATCGGCGTGCCCAGAGAGACCCGTCCCGGCGAGCGGCTCGTCGCCGCGACGCCCCGGACCGTGGCCCAGCTCGTGGGCCTGGGGTACGACGTCGTGGTCGAGCGCGGCGCCGGTGAGCGCGCGAGCTACCCCGACGAGGCGTACGTGGAGGCGGGCGCGAGCCTGGGCGACGCGGCGCAGGTGTGGGGAGCCGACGTCGTCACGGCCGTCAACAGCCCGTCGGCCGAGCAGGTAGCGTCGCTGACGGCAGGTCAGACGCTCATCGCGATGCTGGCCCCGGGCTCGAACGAGACGCTCGTCCAGCAGCTCGCGGACCACGGTGTCACGGCGCTGGCCCTCGACGCCGTGCCGCGCATCTCGCGCGCCCAGTCGCTCGACGTGCTCAGCGCGATGTCGAACGTCGCGGGCTACCGCGCCGTGGTCGAGTCGGCCGAGGAGTACGGCGGCATGTTCGCCGGCCAGGTCACCGCGGCCGGCAAGACGGCCCCAGCGTCCGTGTTCGTGATCGGTGCGGGCGTCGCGGGTCTCGCGGCGATCGGCACGGCCGCTAGCCTCGGCGCGCAGGTGCGGGCGTTCGACGTGCGTCCCGAGGTCGGTGAGCAGATCGAGTCGATGGGCGCCGAGTTCGTCCAGGCTGAGGGCGCGCGCCAGGAGGTCAGCACCGACGGCTACGCGAGCGCGCTGACCGCCGAGCAGGAGCGCCGCACCGCGGAGATGTACGCGGCGGAGAGCGCGCGCGCCGACATCGTCATCACCACGGCGCTCGTGCGGGGACGCGCCCCGCGCACCATCAGCGCCGAGATGGTCGCCGCGATGCGGCCCGGCAGCGTGATCGTGGACCTCGCGGCCTCGGGCGGCGGGAACTGCGAGCTCACGGTGCCGGGGGAGCGCGTCGTCACGGACAACGGCGTCGTGATCCTGGGCTACACGGACCTCACGAGCCGCATGCCCAAGCACACGTCGCAGCTCGTGGGTACGAACATCGTCAACCTGCTCAAGCTCCTGACTCCCGGCAAGGACGGACAGGTCGTGCTCGACCTGGACGACGAGGTGCTGCGTGGCATGACGGTCGCGCGCGCGGGCGAGGTCCTGTGGCCGCCGCCCCCGGTCGCCGTCTCGGCCGCGGCCCCCGCGGCCCCGGCAGCGCCCGTGGTCGACGAGGCCCTGGCCGCGCTCGACGCCGCGACGGCCCTCGACGAGGCCCGACGGCGCGGTACCCGCCGGGCGGTCGGGTACGCCCTGGCCGCGGTGCTGGCCGCGCTGGCCATCACGTTCTCGCCGCCCGCGTTCGTGGGGCACTTCACGGTGTTCGCGCTCGCGGTGGTCGTGGGCTACTACGTCATCTCCAACGTGAGCCACTCGCTGCACACCCCTCTCATGGCCCAGACGAACGCGATCTCCGGGATCATCCTGGTCGGCGCGCTCCTGCAGATCGGCGACTCGAGCTGGGTCGTCACGTCGATCGCCTTCGTGGCGGCGGCGTTGGCCTCCATCAACATCTTCGGTGGGTTCCTCGTGGCCTACCGCATGATCGGCATGTTCCGGAAGGAGGCCTGACCCGTGCTGACCTCCCTGGTCCAGGCTGCATACGTCATCGCAGCCCTCCTGTTCATCCTCAGCCTCGCGGGCCTGTCCAAGCAGGAGACGGCCCGTCGCGGCAGCCTGCTCGGCATGACGGGCATGGGGCTCGCCCTCGTGGCCACGGTCGCGCTCGCGCTGCAGGACAGCGAGCGTCCCGTCATGGTGACGCTGCTGCTCATCGCCATGGTGTTCGTGATCGGCGCGGTCGTCGGGACGTGGCGTGCGCGCAGCGTCGAGATGACGCAGATGCCGGAGATGATCGCGCTCCTGCACAGCTTCGTGGGCCTCGCCGCGGTCCTCGTCGGTTTCAACTCGTACCTGACCGAGCAGGGCGACGTCGTGCACCTGGTCGAGGTCTTCCTCGGGGTGCTCATCGGCGCCGTGACGTTCACGGGCTCGATCGTGGCCTACCTCAAGCTGTCGGCGCGCATCCGGTCGAACCCGCTCATGCTGCCGGGGCGCAACTGGTGGAACCTCGGGGCGCTCGTCGCCTCGGGCGGCCTCATGGCCTGGTTCATCGCGGGCCACGGGCTGCTGCCGCTGATCCTCATGACGGTCGTCGCGCTCGCGCTCGGCTGGCACCTGGTCGCCTCGATCGGCGGCGGCGACATGCCGGTCGTCGTGTCGATGCTCAACTCGTACTCCGGGTGGGCCGCGGCCGCGGCGGGCTTCATGCTCAGCAACGACCTGCTCATCATCACGGGAGCCCTGGTGGGCTCCTCGGGTGCGATCCTCAGCTACATCATGTGCAAGGCCATGAACCGGTCGTTCATCAGCGTGATCCTGGGCGGCTTCGGGGCCGAGGGCGGCACGGTCGTGGCCTCCGACCAGGACTACGGCGAGCACCACGAGATCCAGGCGGCCGAGGTCGCGGACCTGCTCAAGCACGCCCGCTCGGTCGTGGTCACGCCCGGCTACGGCATGGCGGTCGCCAAGGCGCAGTATCCGGTCGCGGACCTGGTGCGCCGACTGCGTGAGCGGGGGGTCGACGTCCGGTTCGGCGTGCACCCCGTCGCGGGACGCCTGCCGGGACACATGAACGTGCTGCTCGCCGAGGCCAAGGTGCCCTACGACATCGTCCTCGAGATGGACGAGATCAACGACGACCTTCCGGACACCGACGTGGTGCTGGTGATCGGCGCCAACGACACGGTCAACCCGGCGGCGCTCGACGACCCGGGCTCGCCCATCGCGGGCATGCCCGTGCTCGAGGTCTGGAACGCGAAGCAGGTGATCGTGTTCAAGCGGTCGATGGCCACGGGGTACGCGGGGGTCCAGAACCCGCTGTTCTTCAAGGACAACACCGCGATGCTCTTCGGAGACGCCAAGGACCAGGTGGAGAACATCATCCAGGCGCTCTGAGGCCCGGCGCGGGTGGAGCGACCCGCGTGAGGCGAGGGGAGCGAGGAGGTGGGCCGGTCGTCAGGCAGGGCGACGGGCCCGCCTCTTCGTCGTCCGCCCGCCCGCCCGACGGCGGAGAGAGGCTCTCGCCGTCGGGTGGCCCGGAGCGAGGGCCGGGTGGAGCATGGTGCCGACCCGGGGCGTGCGCACCGTCGGCCCGGGTTCCCGATGCCGACACACCCACCGACGAGCCACCACGACGTCCGCTGGAGGACCCCATGGACAAGGTCGACCTGCGCAAGGAGCACCGCGAGCTCTACGCGCCGCCCCGTGAGCTCGTCCGGGTCGTCGTGCCGCCCTTGAACTACCTGCAGATCGACGGCGAGGGCGACCCCAACTCGGCCCCGGCCTACGCCGAGGCGGTCGAGGCGCTGTTCTCGCTCGCGTACGCCGTGAAGTTCGCGAGCAAGAAGGACCTGGGCAGGGACTACGTCGTCGGGCCGCTCGAAGGTCTATGGACTGCCGAGGACCCCGCGGCGTTCGTGCGCCGCGACAAGGACGCGTGGAGCTGGACGCTCATGGTCCTGCAGCCCGGCTGGCTCGACGACGCGTTCGTCGCGGACGTGGCTGAGGCGACGCGTCGCAAGAAGGGGTTGCCGGCGCTCGATCGCGTGCGGTTCGCCGCGTACGACGAGGGCGACTCGGTGCAGATACTGCACGTGGGGTCGTACGACGACGAGGCGCCCACGCTCGCGCGGCTGCACGACGACTACCTGCCCGAGCACGGGCTGACGTTCAACGGGCCGCACCACGAGGTCTATCTCAGCGACGTGCGCCGGACGGCGCCCGAGAAGCTGCGGACGGTGCTGCGTCAGCCCGTCCGTCCCCTCTGACCGGTGCGGGGCCGACCCCCGCGAGCGCTCAGACCTTGCGGAGCTGGTTGAACAGGGGGCAGTCGAACGGGTCGCGCGCCGCGAGGCCTACCTGGTTGAGGTAGCGGACCACGATCGCGTAGGACGCGAGCAGGTTGGTCTCGGTGTACGGCATGCCGAGGCGTGCGCAGTGCTCGCGGACCATGAGGCGGGCCTTGGCGAGGTGCGGGCGGGGCATGCTCGGGAACAGGTGGTGCTCGATCTGGTAGTTGAGCCCGCCCATGAGGACGTTCATGACGCGTCCGCCCGTGATGTTGCGCGAGGTCAGGACCTGCTTGGACAGGAAGTCGAGCTTGCTGTCCGCGGGGATGATCGCCATGCCCTTGTGGTTGGGGGCGAACGACGCACCCATGTACACACCGAACACCGCGAGCTGTACACCGAGGAACGCGAACGCCATGCCGAGCGGCAGGAACCAGAAGACGACGCCCACGTAGAGCGTGAGGCGCAGCGCGATCGTCACGAGCTCCATGGTCCGTGCGCGGCTCTTGGCCGAGGAGAGCAACGACCGGATCGAGATCATGTGCAGGTTGATGCCCTCGAGCGTGAGCAGCGGGAAGAACAGCCAGCCCTGGTGGCGCGTGATGAGGGCGAGGAAGCCCTTCTGCTCGGCCGCGCTCTCCTCGAGGAACGAGATGGTGTCCGTCTCGATGTCCGGGTCCTTGCCCACGCGGTTCGGGTTCGCGTGGTGGCGGGTGTGCTTGTTCATCCACCACGAGTAGCTGATGCCGACCACGCCGTTGGCCAGGAACCGCCCCACACGGTCGTTCGCGGGTCCCGAGGTGAGGATCGTGCGGTGCGCGGCCTCGTGCGAGAGGAACGCGAACTGCGTGAGGATCAGTCCCAGGGCGCCTGCGATCAGGAGCTGGAACCACGAGTCGCCCAGGAGGACGAAGCCGGCCACGGACCCGCCGAGCGCGACCGTGAGGATCGCCGCGACCCAGCCGTAGTACCCGTGCGTCCGCTCGAGGAGCCCGGCCTCGCGGACGCGCTTGGACAGGTCCGTGTAGGTGCTGGTGATGCTGGTCCCGTCGCCCGTGCGGGGCTTGGTGGGGCGGAATCCGGGGAGAACGGCTGCGTCGGTCATGCGTCCCTCACAGGGCTGGGGGTCGACTTCCCAGCCGCGGGGTGAGCGAGATGCCCGTTGTACAGATGGCCCGAGTCTACGTGTGGCGTCGGCATCGGCGTGGAGAAAGGACGAAGGTCCGGTGCTGACCCGGCCCGGGTCTGCTCGGGAACGACGACGTCGTGCGGCCTGGCCCACTTGCCCACCCGGGCGTGTCGCGGGTCGGGAAGCGAGGGTCGTGCCGGTCTGTCCCGTGCGCAGGACGATGGTGACGCCGAGCCGGTGGTTAGGTTAGCCTGGCCTTCTTTCCGAGCAGAAGGACTGTCGTGGCCGGGTTCCAGATGGTCAAGCCGACCGCCGTGCAGGTCATCGCTGCCGAGGTGGTCGCCTCGCAGCGGGTGAGTCCGTCGATCGTGCGGGTCACGGTCGGGGGCGAGGGCGTCGAGCACTTCTCGCCCATGGGGTTCGACCAGTGGTTCCGCCTCTTCCTGCCCCGGGACGAGCAGGAGTCGCTGCGACTGCCGACCGCGACGTCGGGGCTCTGGTACGTGCAGTACCTCGCGACGCCCAAGGCGCGGCGGCCGTGGGTCCGCAACTACACGGTCCGGGAAGCGCGCCCGGCGGATCGTGAGATCGACATCGACTTCGTCGCGCACGAGGACGGCGGGCCGGCGTCGGCGTTCGCGCTCGGGGCGAGCGCCGGCCATCCCGTGGGCGTCCTCGACCAGGGGGTCGGCTACAACCCGCGCGTCCCGCACGACTGGACGCTCCTCGTCGCGGACGAGACGGGCCTGCCCGCGGTCGCGGGCATCTGCGCCTCGCTGCCCGACGACGCGCGCGGGCTCGCGATCGTCGAGCTCCCGCACGCGGCCGACGCCCAGGACTTCCGGGTCCCGGCCGGGCTCGGGCTCCGGTGGGTCGCGCGCGACGAGCACGAGGCCGAGTCGCACGCGATCCCCGGGTGCCTCGCGCTCGACGTGCTGAAGCGCGCGGACCTGCCGCCCGGCGAGGTCTACGCCTACGTGGTGGGCGAGTCGAGCCTCGTCACGGGGGCGCGCCGCCATCTCGTGAACGACCGCGGGGTCCCCAAGGCAAACGTCGACTTCATCGGGTACTGGCGGCACGGGCGCGCCGCGGCCTGACCTGCGACGGCAAGGCCCAGGGATCGAGCCGCACTCCGGTCAGTCGCTGGCAGGCGACGGCGCGCGTGCCGTGCCGAACGCCGTGTACACGGCCGCGATGTCGTCGCTGCCGTGCCCACGCGCTGCCGCGCTGCCGTAGAGATCGGACAGCGCGTCGAGCAGCGCGGGGTCGAGGTGCGCCTGGGCCGCGGCCTCCGAGATGAGGCCGATGTCCTTGCGGAGCCCGTCGAGCGCGAACTGCGGCGCGAACTCGCCCGCGATCATCTCGGCTCCCTTGAGATGCGCGTAGGGGGAGTCGGACGCGCCGCCCGCGATGGCGTCGAGGAACAGGTGGGGGTCGATCCCCTCGGCACGAGCCAGGGCGATCGACTGTGCCGTGCCCGCGGTGATCGTCGCGAGCCACGCGTTGCACGCGAGCTTGAGCGCGGTGCCCTGGCCCACCTCGGTGCCTGCGATCACGACCTTGGCCGAGATCGCGTCGAGCACGGGGGCGATACCGGCCAGGACGTCGGGGTCTCCCGCCGCGAGCACGGCGAGGTTCCCCTCCTCGGCGGGCTGCTTGGTACCGAGCAGGTTGGCCTCGACCAGGGTGACGCCGAGCTGTCGCGCGCGCTCGACGACGAGGGCCGTCCCCTCGCGCCCGATCGTCGACGCCTGGACCCACACTGCCCCCGTGCCGACCGAGGGGCCGGCGGCGTCGAGGACATCGAGGACCGCGGCCGTGTCGAACAGGATGCTCAGCACGACGTCGGCGCCGTGCGCCGCCTGCGCGGCGGTCGGGGCCACGAGCGCTCCGGCGTCGGCGAGCGGCGCGGCGCGCGACGCAGTGCGGTTCCACACCGTGACGTCGAAGCCCTCGCGCAGCAGTGAGTGCGTCACCCCGGTCCCCATGGTCCCGGTGCCCAGCACGGTGACGGTCGGCAGGTCGCTCATCAGAACTCCTCGTGCTCGTCGGAGTCGCGCGCGGCGTCCTCGCCGCGGTCGAGACCCGCGATCCGGTCCATGTCGTCCTCGGTGAGGGTGAAGTCGAAGATCTCGGCGTTGGAGCGCTGGCGTTCGGCGCTCGCGGACTTGGGGATCGTCACGATGCCCTGCTGGACGTGCCAGCGCAGCACGACCTGGCCGGCGGAGCGGCCGTGGGCCGAGGCGATCTCCTGGATCACGGGTTCGGTCAGGACCCCTTCCTCCTGCCCGAGCGGGCTCCAGCCCTCGACCGTGATGCCGCGCTCGGTGAGGTACCGCCGCAGGTCCGTGCGTGCGAGCGCGGGCGAGAGCTGGATCTGGTTCACGGCCGGGACGTGGCTCGTCTCCGCGATCAGCCGGTCGAGGTGGTGCTCGCGGAAGTTCGAGACGCCGACGCTGCGGACCAGGCCCTCGGCGGCGAGGTCGAGCATCGCGCGGTACGACTCGACGTACCGGTCGAGGCGGGGGAGCGGCCAGTGGATCAGGTAGAGGTCGACGTAGTCGAGCCCCAGCCGGTCGAGGCTCGCGTGCAGTGCGTCCCGCGTCGCGTCGTACCCCTGGTCCGCGCCGCGGAGCTTGGTCGTGACGAACAGCTCGGCGCGGTCCACGCCCGACGCGGCGATGCCCTGCCCGACGCCCACCTCGTTCTCGTAGCGGGACGCGGTGTCGACGAGCCGGTACCCGAGCCCGATCGCGCTCTCGACCGCGCGCGCCGAGGCGTGGTCGTCGAGTGGCCAGGTGCCCAGGCCCAGCAGCGGCATGGGGTGGCCGGAGGACAGCAGGGTGGCGGGGATGGTCATGGAGCGCGCCTCACGTCGTACGGGACCGGACCCTCTCGACCCTAGGCGTGTGCCGCCGTCGTGCAACGTGGAGAACCGTGCCCGACGGCGCCGCGCTCCCGGGTGCGCGCCTCGCCCAGTGAGAGACTCAGGACGCGTGGCGGAACGTCTGGCGGTAGTCGGTCGGCGGGACGCCGACCGCCCGCCGGAAGTGGTGGCGCAGCAGCGCGGCCGAACCGAACCCGCTCAGGCGCGCGATCTCCTCGAGGTCCAGGCCCGACTCCTCGAGCAGCGTCCGCGCGTGGTGGACGCGCTGGGTCGCGAGCCACTGCATGGGGGTGGTCCCGGTCTCGGCGACGAACGTCCGCGCGAACGTGCGTGCCGACAGGTGGGCGCGGCGCGCGAGGTCCTCGACGGTCTGGGGCTCGTCGAGGTGCTCGTCCATCCAGGCGAGCACGTCGCGGATGCTCTGCTCCTCGCACTGCGGTACGGGGCGGTCGATGTACTGGCGCTGGCCGCCGTCGCGCTGGGGAGGGATGACCATGCGGCGCGCGATCGCGTTGGCCGCTGCGCTGCCGAACTCCTTGCGCACGATGTGCAGGCACGCGTCGATCCCCGCGGCCGTGCCCGCGCTCGTGATGATGTCGCCGTCGTCGACGAACAGGACGTCCGGGTCCACCTCGACCTGCGGGTAGCGGGCCGTGAGCTCGTCGGCGTGGCGCCAGTGCGTCGTGATGCGGCGCCCGTCGACGAGCCCCGCCTCGGCGAGCAGGAACGAGCCCGAGCAGACGCTCAGCAGGACGGCGCCGCGCGCGTGGGCCGCTCGCAGGGCGTCGATGATCTCCTGCGGGTACTCGTTGCGGATGGTCATCGCGGGGACCGCGACCAGGTCCGCGTCCTCGAGCGCGTCGAGACCGTGGTCGGGGATCAGCGAGGCGCCCATGCTCGTGCGGACGGGGACTCCGGCGACCGGGCCGCAGACGCGGAAGTCGACCAGGGGCACGCCGTCGTCCGTGCGGTCGAGGCCGAAGACCTCGCACACGACGCCGAACTCGAACGGGGCCAGTCCGTCGGCGACGACGGCCGCCACTGTGCGCAACATCCTTCGACGCTACGCCGCTGGCAGGATCTTGTCGATACCTGTCTCTCCTGCCACTCGTGCGCGCCGCGCGGCCGGACCAGGGTGGAGGCATGGACATCGTGGAGCTCGTGATGAGACTGGTCGTGATCGCGGCGCTCGTGGCGCCGCTCGTGGTGATGGCGGTGCGGCGCCCGCCGGCAGGAGGCCGGTTCCCCGCCGGGACGAACGACGGATGGACCCTGCCGCCGGCCGGGCGGGGCGACCCGCGCCAACAGGTGGACGTGGTCGGCACGCGCGGTCCTCGGGGGTGAGACCTGCGTCGCACGGCCCCGGCGTGGCGGGTTGTGCCGGATTAGTGCGGTACGGGAACATTTGCCCATGGCCTCCCGACGACGTGACCATGTCCCTGCCGTTGCCCTCCTGCTGACCGCTTCGCTGCTGGCTCTCGCGGCGTGCTCGGCGCCTCCGGAACCGGACCCGGCGATCGAGGTCGTCGAGCAGGACGGGGCGTTCGACCCCCTGGCGATCACGCTGACCGGGCTCGGTGCGGGACGCGAGGTGCGCCTGGTCGCGACGACGGACCTCGACGGGGCGGCGATGTCGTCGCGGGCGACGTTCGTGGCCGACGAGGACGGCCGGGTCGACCTCACGACGACCGCCCCGACCGAGGGGTCGTGGACGACGGTCGACGCGATGGGGCCGTTCTGGTCCATGACGGGCAGCAGGCTCGGTATCGAGGCAGGGAGCGTGGACCACTCGGTGACGCTGTCGTTGAGCGCCGACGGCGAGCCCCTCGCCGAGACGGTCGTCGAGCGGACGGGCTACGGCGCGGACGTCGAGGTCCGCGACGTGACCGACGACGCCATGGTGGCCGCCTACGCCGTTCCCGCCGGGTTCTCGGCCGACGACACGTTGCCGGCCGTGCTCGTGTTCAGCGGGTCGGAAGGCGGGCTCGGGAACGCCCGAGCCAACGCCACCTGGCTCGCAGGGCTCGGGTACCCGGCCCTGGCGATCAGCTACTTCAAGAGCCTGGGGCAGCCGACCGAGCTCGCGGAGGTGCCGGTCGAGACCTTCCTGACCGGGCTCGCCTGGTTGCGTGAGCAGCCAGGGGTCGACACCGACCGGGTCTTCACGTTCGGCGTCTCGCGAGGTGGGGAGATGGCGCTGTGGCTCGCCGCGAACCGCCCTGACGAGGTGTACGGCGCCTTCGCGCCGACCGGTGCGGGCAGCCTGTACTGCGGCTACCCGAACTGGAGGGTGTCGGCCTGGACGCTCGACGGGGTGGGACTGCCGTGCGGGCCGAGCAGCGCGGTCGGCACGCCGCCCGAGACCCAGGTGCCGGTCGAGGCGATCGACGGCCCGGTCGTGCTGGCCTGCGGGACGGCCGATACGCAGTGGGACGCGTGCGGCCGCCTGCGGGACGTGAGGCCCCGCTTCGCCGACCAGGGGCTGGTCACGGCCGTCGAGCAGAAGGACGCCGGGCACTTTCTCGCGATCGCACCCTACCGGCCGTTCGGTCTCGACGAGCCGGGGGCGACTCCGGCCGCCACGCACCAGGCCCGCGTCGACTTCTGGGACGCGGTCGACGAGGTGCTCGCGGAGGCGAAGCAGCAGCCCTGATCCGGGCGCGAAGGCCGCAGGTCCGACGCCGACCCGCACAGCACGACGCCCCGGTCTCCGTGCGGAGACCGGGGCGCCGGTGCGTCCTGCGGCGTCGAGGTCAGCGGGCGCCGACCGCCTCCTCCGAGGGGCCGGCGGCGGCGGAGAGCGAGTCGAGCTCGGTCGCTTCCCACTGGGCCTGGCCGAGGCTCGGGATCATGGTCGCGAGCTCGGGACGCCACGTGGCGAACTGCTGCGGGAAGCACCGCTCGAGCAGGTCGATCATCGCGGGGACCGCGGTCGAGGCGCCCGGTGAGGCGCCCAGGAGGCCGGCGATCGAGCCGTCGGCGGCCGCGATGACCTCGGTGCCGAACTCGAGCACGCCGCCCTTCGTGGGGTCCTTCTTGATGACCTGGACGCGCTGGCCCGCGGTGATCTTCTCCCAGTCCTTGGGGTGCGCGGTGGGCATGAAGCCCTGGAGCGCCGTGAACTTGGACTCGGGGCTCGCGAGGAGCTGGCCCACGAGGTACTGGGTGAGGTCGATGTTCTTGAGACCCGCACCGAGCATGGACCCGATGTTGTGGGTCCGCAGCGAGGTGAACAGGTCCAGCAGCGAGCCCTTCTTGAGGTACTTGGGGCTGAACCCGGCGTACGGGCCGAACATCAGGTACGTCTTGCCGTCGACCACGCGGGTGTCGAGGTGCGGGACGGACATGGGCGGCGAGCCGACGTCGGCCTTGCCGTAGACCTTGGCCTGGTGCTGCGCGACGAGCTCCGGGTCGTCCGTACGCAGGAACTCACCGCTGATGGGGAAGCCGCCGTAGCCCTTGGCCTCCTTGATGCCCGCCTTCTGCAGGAGCGGCAGCGCGCCACCGCCGGCGCCGACGAACACGAAGCGCGCGTTCACGGTGCGCGGGGCCGCCTTGGCGTTCCAGGACACGTCCTTGACGGTGACGTCCCAGGTGCCGTCCTTGCGCTTCTTGAGCTTGTTGACCTCGTGCTGGAGGTTCAGCTCGACGCCGTTGGCCGTGAGGTAGGCGAAGAGCTGGGAGGTCAGGGCGCCGAAGTCGACGTCGGTGCCGCTCGTCGCGCGGGTCGCTGCGACGGCCTCGTCGCTGTCGCGGTCGAGGACCAGGAGGGGGGCCCACTGCGCGATGACCGCAGGGTCGTCGGTGAACTCCATCTCGCTGAACAGCGGGTGGGCGCTCAGCGCGGTGAAGCGGCGCTTGAGGTAGTCCACGTTGGCCGCGCCGCGCACGAACGTCATGTGCGGGGTGTGGCTGATGAAGCTCGCGGGCTCGGGCAGGTGACCGCCGGTGAGCAGGTGGTGCCAGAACTCGCGCGACACCTCGAACTGCTCGTTGATCGCGACCGCCTTGGCGATCTCGACGGTGCCGTCGGCCTTCTCGGGGGTGTAGTTCAGCTCGCAGAGCGCAGCGTGGCCGGTGCCAGCGTTGTTCCACGGGTTGGAGGACTCCTGGGCCACCGCGTCGAGGCGCTCGAAGACCTTGATGGTCCACGAGGGCTCGAGGAGCTTCAGGAGGGCGCCGAGGGTCGCACTCATGATGCCGCCGCCGATGAGGGCTACGTCGATGGTGTTCTGACCCGTTGTCTTCTTAGTCGCCACGCGCTCGATTTTACGCTTGTGAAGGAGTGCACATGGTGTGCGGTCCGTCACGGTCGTGGGTCACACTTTCTCGGGACCAAGGTCCCTCGGCAGCCCCTCGAAAGTCCTCGCGACGCGCTGATCAGCAGTTTTGACCACGATCGCTCGTATCTATGGACGAGGATGGTGTGCGAGGCAGATCCCGCCCCGGTCGGCCTCGACTCGTCACCTCGCTCCACGTCACACCCCAACGTCCTATGAGGCCCCCCAGATGAGCACTCCCACCCCCGGCCGCGTCGTGGTGGTCGGCGCCGGCATGGTCGCCCACCGGTTCGTGAGCCAGATGATCGCACGCTCGCCCGAGGGGGAGTGGCGGGTGTCCGTCGTCGGCGACGAGGACCGCGCCCCGTACGACCGCGTCCACCTGTCCGAGTTCTTCGGCGGCCGCTCGGCGGACGACCTGACGATGGACCCGACGGTCTGGGAGGACCCCCGCACCGAGCTGGTCACCGGGGACGCCGTCGCGGCCGTCGACCGCGAGGCGCAGACCGTCACGACCCGTTCGGGACGGGTCCTCGCCTACGACCACCTGGTCCTGGCGACCGGGTCGTGGGCCTGGACGCCGCGGACCGAGGGCACCGACCTGCCGGGCGTGTTCAGCTACCGGACCATGGCCGACGTGCAGGCGCTGCGCGAGTACGTCGAGCTGCGCACCGAGCGCCTGGGGCGCACGCTGCACGGCGTCGTGGTCGGGGGAGGCGTGCTGGGGCTCGAGGCCGCAGCCGCGCTCCAGGGGCTCGGGACGTCCGCGACCGTCGTGGAGTTCGCGGACCGGCTCATGAGCGTCCAGCTCGACGACGCGGGTGGTGAGGCGCTGCGCGTGCTCGTGACCGACCGCGGCATCGACGTGCGGACGTCGACGGGCGCCACGGGACTCACGGCGGCGGGCGACGGCGCCGTGGGGACCATGGACCTGTCGGACGGGTCGCGCATCCCGGCCGACGTCGTGATCTTCTCGACGGGCATCCGCCCGCGGGACCGCGTGGCGCGCGAGGCCGGTCTGGCGATCGGCGAGCGCGGCGGCGTCGTGGTGGGTGCGGCGTGCCACACCTCGGACCCGGCCGTGTGGGCCGCGGGCGAGTGCGCGTCGTTCGAGGACCAGTGCGTGGGCCTGGTCGCACCGGGCAACGCCATGGCCGACGTCGTGGTCGACCGTCTCCTGGGCGGCAGCGCCACCTACTCCCCGGCTCCCGAGGGGACCAAGCTCAAGGGCGTCGACATCGAGGCCGCGAGCTTCGGTGACGTGTTCGGGCTGACGCCCGGTGCGCTCGAGGTCACGTTCGCGGACCCGGTCGCCCGCACGTACCGCAAGCTCGTGGTCTCGGACGACGCGCGCACGCTGCTCGGCGGGGTCTTCGTGGGGGACACCGCGCTGTACGCGTCGCTGCGCCCCATGCTGGGACGCTCGCTGGGCGCCGACCCGTCGGCGTTCCTCGCCCCAGAAGGCGGGGCTCCGGCTCTCGGTGGTGACCTGCCCGACGACGTCGTGGTCTGCTCGTGCGCGAACGTCACGGCCGGGACGGTCCGGGGGGCGGTGACCGAGCACGGTTGCACGAGCGTGGGCGAGGTCAAGGCCTGCACCAAGGCCGGGACGGTGTGCGGGTCGTGCGTGCCCGTGCTCACCAAGATCGTCAACACCGCGCTCGAGGCCAGCGGCGTGACGGTGTCCAAGGCCATGTGCGAGCACTTCTCGATGTCGCGCGCCGAGCTCTTCGCGCTCGTGCGCCAGGACGGGCTGCGGACCTTCACCCAGATCGTCGCAGCGCACGGCACGGGTCGCGGCTGCGTGGTCTGCAAGCCCGTCGTGGCCTCGATCCTCGCGTCGCTGTGGGGTGGGTACATCCTCGACGGCGAGCAGGCCGCGCTCCAGGACACCAACGACCGGGCGCTCGCCAACCTGCAGAAGGACGGCACCTACTCGGTGGTCCCGCGCGTCCCGGCCGGGGAGATCACGCCCGAGAACCTCATCGTGATCGGGCAGGTCGCGAAGGACTTCGGGCTCTACACGCGCGTCACGGGAGCCCAGCGCATCGGGCTGTTCGGGGCGCGGATCGACCAGCTCCCCGAGATCTGGCGCCGGCTGGTCGACGCCGGCATGGAGTCCGGCCAGGCCTACGGCAAGTCGCTGCGGGCCGTGAAGTCGTGCGTCGGTTCTTCGTGGTGCCGGTTCGGGGTCCAGGACTCGGTGGGCATGGCCGTCCGCCTCGAGCTGAGGTACCGCGGGCTGCGCTCGCCGCACAAGTTCAAGGTCGGGGTCTCGGGGTGCGCGCGCGAGTGCGCCGAGGCCCGCGGCAAGGACGTGGGCGTGATCGCGACCGAGAAGGGCTGGAACGTCTACGTGGGCGGCAACGGCGGCTTCACCCCGCGCCACGCCGAGCTCCTCGCCGAGGATCTCGACGACGAACGGCTCGTGGCCGTGATCGACCGGTTCCTCGCATACTACGTGCGGACCGCGGACCGGTTGCAGCGGACCGCCCCCTGGGTCGCGGACTTCCCGGGCGGGATCGTCGAGCTGCGCAAGGTCCTGGTCGAGGACTCGCTCGGCATCGCGGCCGACCTCGAGGCCGAGATCGCGCAGCACGTCGAGTCGTACGTCGACGAGTGGGCCCAGACCCTCGACGACCCGGACCGCCTGTCGCGGTTCGTGTCGTTCGTCAACGCCCCCGACCAGCACGACCCCGACCTCGCCTACGTGGGAGTGCGCGGGCAGGTGCGCCCGGCCCGCCCGGGCGAGCCCTCGGACAACAACCCGGTGATCGCCCGTACGGTGGAGGTTCGCAAGTGAGCGCGACGGCATGGACCACGGTCTGCCCCTTCGAGCGGCTCGTCCCCGAGCGCGGCGTCGCTGCGCTCGTCGAGGGGACCCAGGTCGCGGTCTACCGGCTGGCCGACGACCGCGTGCTCGCGGTCCAGCAGCGTGACCCGTACTCGGGGGCGAACGTGCTCTCTCGCGGGATCGTCGGTTCGGTGGGCGAGACCCCGACGATCACGTCCCCCATGTACAAGCAGGTGTGGGACCTGACGACGGGCGAGTGCCTCGACCCGAGCGGCAAGGAGCCCGAGGCGCTGCGGACGTTCGATGTGGCGGTCGAGGACGGGACGGTCCTGGTCCGGGCGTGAGCCGCGCCTAGCGTCGGACGGGGACGCCCGACGGCCACGGGCCGAGCGCCGGAAGGTCGACGGTCTCGCCGTCCCTGTGAGCCGTCGGGTCGGTGGCCGTCGCGCGTCCCGCGAGCCACGCGGCGACGTCCGCCGCGCTGCCGGTCACGGTGGTGAGGTCGTCGTCGCCCGCGTCCTCGGCGGCGGGCCGCACGCCCTCGGGCCCGACGACGGATCGTGCCCCGTCCTCGAGCCGCACCACGAGCACGGGGCCGGGCAGGCGCGGGCTCAGGAAGTCGAGCAGGTGGTCCGTGAAGGCGAGGCCCCACGTTCCCGACGGCGTGAGGCCTCGGACCGTGCCGACCTCACCGAGGTCGGTCGCGTGGATGCGGACCTCGCGCCACCAGCAGTCGAGGACGTCGGCGACGGTCCCGTCGCGGTACGTCACGCGTGCACCCCACCCCGTGCTGTCCGTGAGGGACCACGCGGCCTCGAGCCTCGCGCCCGCAGCGGTGAGCGCGTCGACGTGCTCGTCCCCGGTCCGGTGCGCGCCGGCCTCGATGCCCGCCGCGCGCCCCTCGGCCCCGCCCTCGTAGACCTCGGCGGTCTCGCCCTGGGCGGCGAGCTCGGCCTGGCGGGCGAGGGCGTCGCCGACCATCGCCACGTGCGACAGCACGTGCCCGACGCTCCACCCGTCGAGCGAGCTCGGGGACCCGAGTGCCTCGTCGTCGAGACTCAGGACGGCCTCGGTCAGCGCGCGCAGCGCGGCTGCCGCGTCACGTCGGATCGCCGGAAGGTCGTCGCGGGGCGCTGCCTGTGGGGAATCGAGCGGGCTCGTGGGTGCCGGGTCGATCGAGCGCGGTGCAGTCGTGTCCTGCGTGGTCCCTGTCATGGCCAGAGCAGCCCCTTCTCCCAGTGGTGTCCTGCCGCGCGGTAGCGCAGCCGGGTCTGTCCGCGGTCGTCCGACGCCTGCCAGAACTCGACCGACGTGGGCGCGAGCGCGTACGCGGTCCACTCGGGTGCGACGAGCGCGGGATTCTCCCGCACCGAGGCGAGCGTGACGGCGAAGGCGTCCCAGTACTCCTGCCGCGACGTGAGGGTCTCGCTCTGGTGACCCACGAGCGCTGCGGCGCGCGAGCCCTCCGAGCGGGCGAGGAAGTCGGCTGCGCTCGTCGAGGTGTCGGAGGGGAGCGTGGGCCCGACGATCCTGACCTGACGCCCGAGCGCAGGCCAGAGGAACGTGAGGGCGGCGTTCGGGTTCTCCGCGAGGTCGTGGCCCTTGGGGCTCGACGAGCTGGTCGCGAACCACCAGCCCGACGCGTCGACGTCCTTGAGGATCACGGTGCGCGCCGTCACCCGACCTGAGGCCCCTCCGGTGGACAGCGTCATGGCATGGGGGAGAGGTACCCCGGCGTCGATCGCCTGACCGATCCACTCGAGGAACAACGTCACGGGTTCCGGCGGAGCCTCGCTCGGGTCGAGCGTCGGCAGGCCGGGTCCGAACGTCGGCAGGGCGCGCAACCGCTCGCGGAGGCTCGGTCCGTCCGCCGTGTCCTCGGTCCGTCCGACCGCCCGTGCGTCGCCAGGCCCGGACCCCTCGTCGTTGCCCGGTCCGCTGCTCATCGAGTCGCCACCTCGGCCTGGAGAGCCGGCTCGAGCATCGACACGAACCCGTCGACCGCGGCCCTCAGCGCCGCCGGGTCGTCGAGGGCGCGCGCGAGCACGTACCCGCCCTGGACGATCGCGACCGCCGCGTACGCGCGGTCGTGCGCGACGTCGTCGGGCAGGCCGGTCTCCTCGAAGACCTCCTGCACCAGCGCGACCAGGCCCGCGAAGTAGTCGTGGACGGGCGAGCGCAGCTCGTCGTCCGCCATGACCGACCGGTCGCTCGTCAGGCGCCCGATCTTGCACCCGGCGAGCGCGGGGCGCGGCCGCTCGAGGTAGGCCACGAGCCGCTCCACGGGCGGACGGTCAGTGTCCGTGAGCTCGCCCGAGACGGAGTCCAGCGCTTCCTGCGTCGTCGCGCTGATCGCGGCGAGCGAGAGGTCGTGCTTGGTGGGGAAGTGGTGGTACAGGCTGCCCTGCCCCACGCCGCTCACCTCGAGGACCTGGCGGGGGCTCGTGCCCTCGACCCCCTGGGCCCAGTAGAGGTCGCGAGCCGCGCGGAGCAGGCGTTCGCGGCGAGGAAGGTCGGGATCGTCCATGGCGACACCATACCTACCTCTAGGTAGGATGTCGAGGGATAGGCCGACGCCAACCCGTGGGCCAGGTCCTTGGAGGAAGCAGACGACGTGCTGCGGTCCCGCCCAACGAGCAGCAGGTCACCTTGTGGAGGTCGGCCGGGGAGCGGGCGTGACCAGGCGAGAAGGATCGTGGGTCGTGAACCAGACGCCCACGCCCCGACCTGACGTTCTCGCGCCGGCCCTCGACCGTGCTCACGACGCACGCGCACTGTTCGACGTGCTCGTCGCACAGGGCGTGCGCGGCGAGCCTGCGACCCGCGCCCAGGCGCTCGCGGTCCTGCGGACGGCCGACGAGGACCTGCTCGACCTCGTGGCCGCCGCCGGTCGGGTCCGCCGTCACCGGTTCGGCCGACGCGTGCGGCTCAACTACCTGGTCAACCTGAAGTCGGGTCTGTGCCCCGAGGACTGCACGTACTGCTCGCAGCGCCTCGGCTCGACGGCCCAGGTCCTGAAGTACTCGTGGCTGAGCGCCGAGGACGCGGTCGCGGCGGCTCGGGCCGGGATCGCGGGCGGAGCGCGTCGCGTATGCCTGGTCGCGAGCGGACGCGGGCCGAGCGACCGCGACCTGACGCGCGTGACCGCGATGGTCGGCGGCATCAAGACCGAGCATCCCGACGTCGAGGTCTGCGCGTGCCTCGGCCTGCTGCGCGAGGGCCAGGCCGAACGGTTGGCCGCGGCGGGCGCCGACGCCTACAACCACAACCTCAACACGTCCGAAGCGGCGTACGCCGACATCTGCACCACGCACGAGTACGCCGACCGCGTGGAGACGGTCGAGCGGGCGCGGGGAGCGGGGCTCTCGTCCTGCTCGGGACTCGTCGCGGGCATGGGCGAGAGCGACGAGGACCTGGTCGAGGTGGCCTTCGCGCTGCGCGCCCTCGGCGCCGACTCCGTCCCGGTCAACTTCCTCGTGCCGTTCGAGGGCACACCGCTCGCGGGCACCTGGGACCTCACGCCCCAGCGGTGCCTGCGCATCCTCGCGATGGTGCGCTTCGTGTGCCCCACCGCCGAGCTCCGGCTCGCGGCGGGACGCGAGGTGCACCTGCGCTCGCTCCAGCCGCTGGCCCTGGAGATCGTGAGCTCGATCTTCCTGGGCGACTACCTCACGAGCGAGGGTCAGGCCGCGCAGACGGACCTCGACCTGCTCGCCGACGGAGGGTTCGTGGTGGAGGGGGCCGACGGTGATGGACGGGCCACGGCCGCCCCGGGCGAGCACGACGCGACGACCGTGGCACGGGGCACCGGTGCCGCGTCGGGCGAGAACGCCGTGACCGTGCGGCGCCGCGGCCCCGGGACGTCCGTCGCCCCCAACGCGTGAGGTCCCCTCGCTCGGGGGCCGACCGCCACGCGGTCGCGACTCGTGTCCACGGTGTCCTCGGTGCAGGATGGCCGCCATGAACGTCGACGACCCGAAGACACCGACCTTGGTCGACCATGTCGGCCGAGGGGCGCCCGAGGTCTGGTGCCGACCGGTCGCGTCACTCGCGGCGGGTCCTCTGGTCGGGGCGGCGGCCGGCTTGGCCTTCGGGCTGACCGACCCCGCCTGGGCCACGTGGTCGATGTTCCTCGGGGCGCTCGCGGGGGCGGCCGCAGCGCTCGTCGCTAGCCTGCTCGGAGCGGTCGCGAACCGTGTCTTCCGGACCGCACGGACGGGGGTGCACCGTGCGGCCGTCGCCCTCGGGACCGGGCTCGGGGCCGCGGGGACCGTTGCCGCCCTGGCGCAGGTCTGGCATGTCGTGCCGCCCTGGTCGGTGGCCTTTCCGCTTGCCGTCCTCGTCGTGATGTCGGCGGTGATGTCCTGCGGAACCCACCGATGAGTTCGAGGGCCCGCGCCGGTCGAAGGAGGACGGTGCGGCGACGGCGCCGACCGAGAGACGGAGGGCCTCCATGACCACGGCATCGACCGCGCAGCCCGACCCGGCGCCCACCCCCGACGGCGGCACCGCGGGCGAGCTCATGACGGACTTCTCGTCGCCCGGCGCAGCCCCCACCTCCTGGGCGGACGCCCTGAAGGTGCTCCAGACCGCCGAGATCTTCTGGTTGTCCACGGTCCGCCCGGACGGGCGCCCCCACGTCACGCCGCTCATCACCGTCTGGGCCGACGGTGCGCTCCACTTCTGCACGGGCCGCACCGAGCGCAAGGCGCGCAACCTCGAGGAGAACCCCTGGTGCGTGCTGACCACCGGCACCAACCTCATGAGCGAGGGGCTCGACGTCGTGCTGGCCGGAGCCGCCGAACGACTCACGGAGGACCACGTACTCCAACGCCTGGCCGACCGCTGGGCGTGCAAGTACGACTGGCGCTTCGAGGTGCGTGACGGGGCGTTCTGGGACAGCGAGGCGCCCTCGGAGAGCACGCCTTCCGACCCGCCTGCCGCCGGGGAGGCCCACGTCTTCCAGGTCCGCCCCGTCACGGTCCACGCCTACGGTCGCGGCGAGGACTACACCGCGACCCGGTGGAGGTTCGACGGCGGGGCTAGCGTGGAGGCGTGACGCCTGCTCAACGCCGCGTGCTGCTCGTCGCGATCCTCGCCTCGTTCGTGTCCTTCCTCGACGGGACGGTGGTCAACGTCGCGCTGCCCGCGATCGCGGACGAGCTCGCCGGGGGAGCGCTCGGGGGGCTCGCCCTCCAGCAGTGGGTCGTCGACGCGTACCTCATCACGCTCGGCTCGCTCATCCTCGTGGCGGGTTCGCTGTCCGACGTCCACGGGCGGCGCCGCGTCATGTGGTGGGGACTGCTCGGGTTCGCCGTCACGTCGGTGCTGTGCGCGCTGGCACCCACCGGTGTCTTCCTCGTGGCCGCGCGCGGGCTCCAGGGCGTCGCGGGCGCTCTGCTCGTGCCGAGCTCGCTCGCGATGATCATCTCGGCGTTCAGCGGGGCCGCGCAGGCCAAGGCGATCGGCACCTGGACGGCCTGGACGGGCACGGCGATGATCGCGGGCCCGCTGCTCGGTGGCGTGCTCGTCGACACACTCTCGTGGCGCTGGGTGTTCGGCATCAACCTGCTGCCCGTCGCGGTGACCCTGTGGATACTGCACGGCATGGAGGAGGGGGACACCGCGACGGGACGCCGGATCGACGTGCGCGGTGCGGTGCTCGCGGCCGTCGGGCTCGCCGGGCCCGTCTTCGCGCTCATCGAGCACGGTCGGTTCGGGTGGGGGAGCCCGGTCGTGTGGGTGCCGCTCGTCGTCGGCGTCGCGGCGCTCGTGGCGTTCCTGGGCTGGGAGCGGCGCGCTCCCGACCCCATGCTGCCGCTGTCCCTGTTCTCGGTGCGCAACTTCGCCGCAGGAAACGTCGCGACGGCCGCGATCTACGGGGCGCTCGCGTTCGGCGGGTTCGCCGTGACCCTGTTCGTCCAGCAGGTCGCCGGGTACAGCGCGACCCTCGCGGGCCTGGCCCTGCTGCCCGTGACGCTCCTCATGCTGTTCCTGTCCTCGCGCTTCGGGGCGCTCGCGGGCCGGTACGGGCCGCGCCTGTTCATGACCGTGGGCCCGCTGATCGCGGGCTGCGGGTACCTGCTCATGCTCACGACGACCGCCGAGGCGAGGTACTTCACGCAGCTCCTCCCCGGGATCCTGCTGTTCGGCCTGGGCCTCGCGATCACGGTGGCGCCCCTGACGGCCGCGATCCTCGGCTCGATCCCCGCGTCGGACGCGGGCATCGGGTCCGCCGTCAACAACGCGGTGTCGCGCATCGCAGGCCTCGTGGTCATCGCGTGCGCGGGCATCGTCATCGGTCCCGTGCTCGACGTCGCCGGGTTCCACCGGGCACTGATCGTCACGGCCGCGCTGCTCGTCGCGGGCGGCCTCGTGAGCTGGGCGGGCATCCGCAACGAGCAGGTCGTGGCCGCGGGCGTCGCCGACGCCCCGACCGCCTGAGGCGTGCTCGCCTACTCGACCACGTGCAGGTCGTGCGGCGCGTTGTTGAGGCGACGGGCGCCGTCGGGCACGTCGTCGCCGAACGCGACCACGATGTCCTCGATGCGCACCCCGAACTTCCCCGGGAGATAGATCCCGGGCTCGACCGAGAAGCACATCCCGGAGACGATGGGCTGCTCCTCGCCCTCGATCATGTACGGGGGCTCGTGCGTCGTGAGCCCGATCCCGTGGCCCGTGCGGTGGATGAACTGCTCGCCGTACCCGGCCTCGGTGATCACGGCGCGGGCGGCACGGTCGACGTCCTGGCAGGTCGCCCCGGGACGTACCGCGTCGACGCCGGCCTGCTGCGCGGCGCGCACGATCTCGAAGACCTCGCGCTGCTGGTCCGTGACGTCGCCGCCGACGTGCACCATGCGCGTCATGTCCGAGCCGTAGCCGTCCTTGAGGCCGCCGAAGTCGAGCACGACCATGTCACCCTCCTGGATGACCCGGTCGCCCGCCTCGTGGTGCGGGTTGGCACCGTTGGGTCCCGAGCCGACGACCGTGAAGTCGACCTGCGAGTGCCCGTGGTCGCGCAGGAAGCCCGCGAGGTCCGCGGCGACGTCCAGCTCGCGGCGACCGCTGAAGCGGATCTCGACGATGTCCGCGAACGTCGCGTCGTTCGCCGCTCCCGCGGATGCGAGCCGTTCGATCTCGTCCGGTCCCTTGACCGCGCGCAGCATGGGCAGCGCCTGCGTCATGGCGGAGTACGAGGAGCCCGGCAGGGTGCGCTGGAGCCCCAGCAGGTGCATGGCCCACGCCGAGTCGGAGATCGCGTAGCGCCCGGTCGCGTCGAGCAGGTCGGCCGTGACCGCGTACTCGTCGACGCCGTCGGTCCACGGGGTGACGTGCAGGGCGGCCGCGCCGGGGGCCCGGTCGAGGTCCGGCTGTTCCAGGACGGGCACCACGATCGACGCCTCGCCCTCGGCAGGGACCACGAGCAGCGTGATGCGCTCGGTCATGGCCGTGGGGGTGTAGCCCGTGAAGTACGTCATGTCCGGGCCGGGGGTGACGAGCACCCCGGCGAGCCCGGCGTGGCGGGCCTGGGCAGCCGCGCGGTCGATGCGCGCGGCGAAGTCCTGTGCGGTGAACTCCCTCATGGGGCCAGCCTGCCACCGGCGGCGCGGGTGCGCCGGACGAGCGGGAGTCCGGAGGAGCGGGGTGCCCGACGGCGGAGCGCAGCCCGGGCGCTCGGCTCACGTCCTGTCGTCGGGCTGTGCGGCCGCTTGCGGGTCCGCAGGGGTGGTGCGGTCTCAGGCCTTGCGGTGCTCCGCGACGCCGCGCAGCGCCTCGCGCCGGGTCCGCAGCTCCTCGCGGCCCTCGCGAGTGATCTGTGCCCAGTTCCGGTTCTTGGTGATCCGGGCGCGAACCAGGCCGGCCTCGGTGAGGTCGTGCAGGCGTCCCGCGAGGTTGCGTTCCTCGACGCCCGTGAGGCGTGCGAGCGCGGGCTGGTCGGCCTCGTCGGCGTCCCCGAGCACCGCGAGCACGCGCAGGTTGTCGGTCGCGGGGTCGCCGATGCTCAGCGCGCCGTCGCCCGACGCGAGGGTCTGCCGCTCCCCGCGGAGCGCGAGGCCCGCGACCACGAGGAGGCCCAGGCCGAGCGCGATCGTCGCCACGAGGCCGGGTATCGACAGCGGGAGGTCGATCGGCGAGGAGATCATCGCGAGCCCGTACGAGGCGGCCATCGTCGCGAGCCCTGCCACCCAGAGGAGGCGGTCCGAGGCGCGCAGGCCCAGGACGACGAGTCCGAGACCCAGGAGGAGGGGAGCACCCGTCGTGAAAGGGATCCAGGGCACCAGGAAGGCGACCAGGGCGCTCAGGACGAGCGCGATGCCGTACCCGTCGCTCCCGACGCCCACGCCCGTGGGCAACCGCAGAGCGAACGCCGTGACGTACGTCGCGAGGAACCCTGCAGCAGGCACGAGCACGACGAGCCAGAACTGGTTCGCGTCGAGCGAGCTCATCCCCGCGATGACCAGCACGGCCAGCCCGGAGAAGGCCAGCGGGAGCGAGCGAGCGTGCCGCGCTGCGCGGGTCCGCAGGCGTGCGGTGTCGGCTGCGACGAGGGCGGGGACGGTGGCGGGCATGGGCTTCACGGTACCGGCCCGGGCGCCACACTGAGTGCGGAGCTCTTGCGCGAAACGCCCGGCGAGTCGCACAAGAGCTCCGCACTCAGCGGTAGGGGCAGACAGTTCAGACCGTGGGGCTCCTATGTCGACCAGTACGGTCCTGTCGCTTGGACGGCCTGCGGCCGTTCCGACGCCCCGGGCCGCCCGTACCGGCGGCTTCCGGGGGAGGGACAGGGAAGAGATCGGGCAGCGGTGACGGCAGCCGGGACGCGAGCTCGTCGTCGATCCTGGCCCCGCGAACGGCCTCGGACCACGACGGTTCGGCACGGCACCGGTCGGCGATCTGCTGGTGCAGGTCGGCGCGGTGGTTCAGGACGTCCTCGACGGCGCCCGTGCTGACCCGGTCGAGGAAAGCGCCCTCGTCGTCGCTCTCGACGCCCAGCGAGATCAGGGCGTCGAGCAGCGGCAGGGGGTCGAGGTCGTGCAGGAGCCGCTGGGCGACCTCCTCGTAGTCGTCGAGGCGGCGGTCTGCCTCGAGCCGCCCAGCGCGCCCGCCTCGGTCGAGGAGGGACCATTCTCGATAGCGGAGCGCGATCCGGTGCGCGGACCTCGCGTCGAGGGGCGCTCTGGGGGGATCGGCCTCGTCGGGTCCGACCGCAGGGTCGTCGTCGGGCACGCTGCTCTGGTAGTGCTTCACCCGGACACCTTCTCGGTCGAGTGCGGAGTTCCTGTGCGACACGCCCAGCGTGCCTCGCAGGCACTCCGCTCCCGCGGGCCAGGCAGGTCAGACCGTGATGACGACCTTGCCGCGCACGTGCCCGGTCCGGCTCGCCTCGTGGGCCTTCGCGGCGTCGGCCAGGTCGTAGACCTCGGCGACGTCGACTGTGAGCTGTCCGGCGTCCGCGAGGCGGGCCAGCTCGGTCAGCCCCTCGACGTCGGGGCGGACCCAGACGTAGTGCCCGCCGAGCTCGTCGCGGGCTGCGGCGTCGACGACCGAGGCGACCGTGCCGCCCTCGCGCAGGACGTCGGGCGTGGTGGCCAGCGCCTCGCCGCCGATGTAGTCGAGGACGACGTCCACGCCGTCGGGCGCGAGGGCGCGCACACGCTCGGCCAGGCCCTCGCCGTACGTCACGGGCTCGGCGCCCAGGGAGCGCAGGTACTCGTGGTTGCGCTCGGACGCGGTGCCGATAACGCGCGCCCCGCGCGCCACCGCGATCTGGACGGCCATCGACCCGACGCCGCCCGCGGCCGCGTGCACGAGAACGGTCTGACCGCTCGTCACCCCGGCGCGGTCGATCGTCTGCAGGGCCGTGAGCCCGGCGAGCGGCGCGCCGGCCGCCTGCTCCCACGTCCAGGACGAGGGCTTGCGGGCCAGCGTGCGGACCGGGGCCGCGACGAGCTCGGCCGTGGTGCCTCCGGAGACCACGTCCTTGCGGACGTAGCCGAAGACCTCGTCACCGACCGAGAGCTCGGGCGTGTCCAGCCCGACGCGCTCGACCACGCCCGCGACGTCCCAGCCCGGCACCACGGGGAACGTGGCGTCCATGATCGCGTCGAGGTAGCCCTCGCGGACCTTCCAGTCCACGGGGTTCACGCTCGTGGCCCTGACCCGGACCAGGACGGTGTCCGGTCCGACCTTGGGCGTGGGGAGCTCGCTGAGCTCGAGGACGTCGGCTCCGCCGTAGCGGGAGTAGGTGATGGCTCGCATGCAGGCGGCAACGGGCGGCGGCGCCGAGGCATTCCCCGGCCACCACCGCCCGTCGCGTCCCGGTCGGTCAGCCCTCGATCGTGCTCGGGTCCATGTACATGACCTCCCACAGGTGACCGTCGAGGTCGGAGAAGCTGCGCGAGTACATGAATCCCTCGTCCTGCGGCGGGTTGGTCTGCGCGCCGCCCGCGGCGAGCGCACGGTCCGCCAGGTCGTCCACGCCCGTGCGGGACTCGGCGCTGATCGCGTTGATCGCCTCGGTCGCGCCCTGCGCGTCGACGATCGACTTGGGCGTGAAGCGGCGGAAGAACTCGTGGGTCAGGAGCATCACGTAGATCGTGTCGCTGATGACCACGCACGACGCGTTCTCGTCGGTGAACTGCTCGTTGATCGAGAACCCGAGCTGCGTGTAGAACGCCTTGGACTTCTCGAGGTCTGACACGGGCAGGTTGACGAAGATCTGGGTTCCGGCCATGTCGTTCTCCTTCGGACGTGCCGCCGGGGTGCAGCTCCGGTCGGCGAGGACAGGGTGTCGTCGGTGTAGACCGGGCATCCCCGGAGAACTCATCGGCCCGTCCGGCCCGTCCGGCCCGTCCGGCCCGTCCGGCCCGGCGCGCCCGTCAGACCAGCACCTCACCGTCCCGGGCGACGACCTGGCCGGCGGCCACGACGAGCGCACGGGCCGGGGCGCGGACCACGGCGTCCTGGGTGTTCTCGGCGTCGACCAGCACCACGTCGGCCCGCGACCCGACGACCAGGTCGTGGACGTCGTGGCCCACGAAGAAGCCTGCGTCGCTCGTCGCGAGCCGGGCCGCGCGGACCAGGTCCTCGTCGTAGCGGAAGCGTGCGAGCTGGGCCAGGCGCGTCGTGAGCGCGAGCAGGTCGCCCGTCCCGTAGGGCGCCCACAGGTCACGGATGCCGTCGGTGCCCAGGCCCACGCGCACGCCGTGCTCGCGCAGCAGGTCGAGGGGGAGCGGGGTCGCGCCGATCGGTGCGACCGTCGTCATGCTGATGCCCGCGTCGCCCATGGCCTCGACCAGGTCGGCCATGCGGGTCGCGGGCAGCTGCCCGACCGCGAAGCCGTGCGCCACGTTGACCTTGCCCTGGAGTCCGGCGCGGACCGTGCGCTCGATCATGAGCTCGATCTGGAACGCGCCCAGCTCGCCGCCGTCGTGCAGGTGGACGTCGACCCCGACGCCGCGCCGCTCGGCGATCTCGAAAAGCCCGTCGAGCTGGGTCACGGGGTCACGGTCGATCGAGGCGGGGTCGAGCCCGCCGATGTGCTCGGCCCCCGCGGCGGCCGCGGCGTCGAGCAGCTCGAGCACGCCGGGCCGGCGCAGGACGCCGTCCTGGGGGAACGCGACGATCTCTGCGTCGACCGCGCCGCCCAGCACGAACAGCGACTCGCGGACCACGTCGATGCCGCGCAGCCCGAGGCCCAGGTCGACGTCGACGTGGGTGCGGATCGCGGTCGTGCCGTGGCGCAGGAACTCGCGCAGGACCGCGACCGTGACGTCGACTCCGGGGATGCCGAGCTCGTCGCGGTGCTCGCGCTCGTGCGCGATGCGCCCCTGCGTGGTGGCCTCGCCGCCGTAGCTGACCCAGGGCTTGCCCCACCAGCTCTTGTCGACGTGCGCGTGCGCGTTGACGAACCCGGGCAGGGCGAGGAGGCCGCGCCCGTCGACCTCGCCCGGGGCGGGAGTCCCGCTGCCCGACGCCGCCGCGCCGGCCGGGACGTGGGGCGTCACCTGGGTGATGCGTCCGTCCGCGACGTGGAGGTCGACGGCCTCGCCGCCCCAGGGCCGGACGTTGCGCAGCACCGACACCGTGGACGGGGGCGTGGTGGAGAACGGGGGCATGAGAGGTCCTTCCTCGGGTGGTGCTCGGCGGTCCGCGGGCCGTCTCAACCCCCTGGAACGGCCTGCGCTCAAACGGTATACCATTTCCGGGTCGCCGTGAGTGGCGTCATTTCGCGGGAGGATGGACCCATGAGCGTTGAGCAGCGGTTCGAGCCCGAGGCCGACCGTGTCGCCCGGATCGTGCGCGAGCAGATCATCGACGGCGAGCGGGCCCCGGGGGACAAGCTCGTCGAGCGCGACCTCGCGACCGAGCTCGGCGTGAGCCGCGTCCCCGTGCGCGACGCGCTCAAGACGCTCATCGCCGAAGGGCTCGTGACCCCGCGTCCCCGCACCTGGGCGGTCGTACGCACCTTCACGGAGGCCGACGTCGAGGACCTCATCGAGGTCCGCTCCGCGATCGAGACCCTGACGTTCCGCCTCGCGGCCGAGCGCAGGACCCCCGATCGGCTCGTCGAGCTCGAGGCCACGCTCGACCGCGAGGAGCAGGCGGCGCGCGACCACGACGCGACGGCCGCGCACCGGGCCGGAGCCGACTTCCACGAGCTCGTCGCCGCGACCGCCGCGAGCCCCCTGCTCGACGAGATCGGCGCGATCACCGCGAGCCGGCTGCGCTGGTTGCTCGGGCAGCACGTCGACCTCCAGGAGATGGTCGACGAGCACCGGGGCCTCCTGGCCGCGATCCGCGCGGGCGACGGGCAGGAGGCGGCGAGGCTCGCCGTCGGGCACCTGCGGACCAGCCGCGACGCGGCGCGCGCCCGCCTCGCCCAGCAGGGCGAGACCGCGCGGGACTGAGGACTCAGCCCTCCCGGCGCACGTCCTCGGGCGACTTGTCCGGGCGCCAGCCGCGCCAGACCGCGTGCCGCAGCTTGCCGTCGCCCTCGGGCGCGCTCGTCCAGTCCGCGTAGTCGACCTCGCCGACCAGGTGCGGCGTGACCCAGCGGGCGTCCGAGGCGTCCGCGGCCGGGACGTCGAGGGCCGGGTTCGTGACCCGCTCGATCCGACCGAGCCGCGTCACGAGGTCGCGCCGGTCCTTCTCGGTGAAGCCCGACCCGACGCGGCCCACGTAGCGCAGGCCCTGGTCGTCGGGCACCGCGAGCAGCAGCGAGCCCACGAGGTGCGACCGGTCCCCGTGCCCCGGACGCCAGCCGATCACCACGACCTCCTGGGTGTGCGAGTGCTTGACCTTGATCCAGCTCCGCGAGCGCCGCCCTGCCGTGTAGGTGCTCGTGCGCCGCTTGGCGACCACACCCTCGAGCCCGAGCTGCCTGCTCGTCGCGACGGCCCCCGCGAGGTCGCCGTCGAACGCGGGCGGCACGTGCACGGTCCCCGACCCGTCGACCAGGTCCTCGAGGATCTCGCGCCGCTCGTCGTACGTGCGCCGGACGAGCGAGCGCCCATCGACGGACAGGACGTCGAACAGCATGAGCTCGACCCCGACCTTGGCGCGGGCCGCCGCGACGTCACCCGCCTTGGTGAGGTTCGCGCGCTGCTGCAGGCGGCGGAAGCTCGGCCGCCCGCGCGCGTCGAGCGCCACGATCTCGCCGTCCAGGACCACGGGCAGGTCCGCGGCAGGGACGCGGGCCGCGAGGTCCTGGAGCTCGGGGTAGGTCAGGGTCATGTCCTTGCCGCTGCGGCTCACGAGGCGGACCGAGGCGTCGTCGGCCGTGCCCGTGACCTGCGCGATCACGCGGAACCCGTCCCACTTCATCTCGTAGGCCCAGTCGTCGGGGTCGCCCTCGGCGGTCAGCGTCTCGACCGTCCCGGCGGTCGCGAGCATGGGGCGCGGCAGCGCGACCCCGACGGGCTCGTCGTCGGTCTCGGACGGGCGCTGCCCGGACGCCCTGCTGCGAGGCCTCGCGTGGCCCGTGGGACGGGCCTCGTCGCGCGGGGCCATGAGGTGGATGAGCCAGTTGTTCTCCTCGGCTCTGCCCGCACTGCCCGACGAGCTGCGCTCCTGATGACCTCCCGTGTGGATGAGCGCGAGCCTCCGCGTCCCGTGCTGTTCGCCGTGCAGCGTGACGATGACCTCCTCGTCGTCGCGCCACTTCTCGAGCTCGTACGTGCCGGCGTCCCAGATGCTCACCTCGCCCCCGCCGTACTCGCCCGCGGGGATGGTCCCCTCGAACGAGCCGTAGGCGAGCGGGTGGTCCTCGGTCTGGACCGCGAGATGGTTCTGCCGGGTGTCGGTCGGTTCGCCGCGGGGCAGGGCCCAGCTCACGAGCACGCCGTCGTGCTCGAGGCGGAAGTCCCAGTGCAGGCGTCGCGCGTGGTGCTCCTGGATGACGAACGAGTTCCCTCGACTCGGCGCAGGGGCCTCGTCGGGGACGGGCTCGGGGGTCTTCGAGGCGTCGCGCTTGGCGCGGTAGGTCTCGAGGCGGTCGCGCCGGGGAGCGGCGTCGGCCTCGTCGCCCTGCTCGCCGTCGGGCCCTGTGTCCTGCCCGCCCGACGACGTCGCGCCCTTGCGCGCGAACGTCGCCATGCGCTCGGGCGTGGGTTCGAGCGAGGCCAGGTGGCCCGCGGTGAGCGCCGCGAGCGGGTCGCCGACCGTCCGCACGCGCTCCACGACCTCGTCCTTGTCGAGGTGCGCGAGGTCGGGGTCGTCGAGCTCTTCCCACGTACGCGGAGCGGCGACCGTGGGGTGGGTGCGGCCGCGCAGCGAGTAGGGCGCGATGGTGGTCTTGTTGCCGTTGTTCTGGCTCCAGTCGACGAGCACCTTCCCGCCGCGCAGCGACTTCTTCATGTCGCTCACGACGAGGTCGGGGTGCTCGGCCTCGAGGTAGCGGGCGAGCTCGTGCGCGACCGCGCTGACCTCGTCGGTGGTCTGGTGCCCGTCGAGGGCTGCGTACAGGTGGATGCCCTTGGAGCCGCTCGTCACGGGCAGGGGGTTCAGGCCCATGCCACGCAGCACCTCGCGGGCCAGGCGGGCGACCTCAGCGCACTCGGGCAGCCCCGCGCCCTCACCGGGGTCGAGGTCGAGGACCAGGCGGTCCGGGTTCTTCTGGACCCCGGTCCGGCCGAACTGCCACTGCGGCACGTGGATCTCCAGGGCGGCGATCTGCCCGAGCCACGTGAGCGTCGCGAGGTCGTTGACGAGCGGGTACGCGTTGGTGCTGTGCTTGTGCTGGATCGTGCGGCGCCGCACCCACGTGGGGGTGCCCGCGTCGAGGTTCTTCTGGAAGAACACGGGCCCCTCGACGCCGTTGGGCCAGCGCTTGCGGGTCGCCGGCCGGTTCGAGGCGTGGGGGAGCAGGACGCCGGCGACCGCAGCGAGGTAGGCCAGGACCTCGCCCTTGGTCGTGCCCGTGGCCGGGTACAGGACCTTGTCCAGGTTGGTGAGCTTGAGGCGGTGACCGCCGACGCTCACGGTCTGCGCCGTCGTCGAGGAGGCCATGGGTCCATGGTTGCCCGGGGCGGGTGGTTGCGCTCGGTGGGTGGTGTGCCAGGCGGATGCCGGACCCCACCATCGGTATACCGTTGCGCCGGTCCCGGAACTGGTGGCCCTCGGTGCGGCGGCCGGACCTCCGTCGACATCGAGCTCCCCGACGGCCCGGGAACCGAGTGGCTCATGGACGAGGGACCGGTCGCGGCGACCCTGGTGGAGTACGACCGCGTGAACCGGACCGGGCTGGCCGTCATCACGCTCGTGATCGTCGTCCCCTTGGCGGCGTTCGCCACCGACGGACCGTGGAGGGTGCTCCTGATCTGTGGGGCGGTGGTGGGCGGGATCGGCTACGCGGCTCTGGGCCCCAGCATCCGGCTCGACCTCCGCGACGGGCACCTCCTGCGTCGATTCATGACCCGTCGAACGGATCTCGACCTGGTGGGCGTGACCGAGGTGGACGTCTTCTGGATCCCCTACGGCCCGCCTCAGCTGGTCGTCCGGTCCCCGGCCGGGCGGGTCCAGCTGGCCGTGGACGAGGCGTCGAGCGCCTTTCGCCGAGAGCTCGGTCGCCAGCTGCGGGCCGCGGGCAGACGGGACCGTTGCTCCGGCGCGGCGAGCGAGCATCTCTATCTCACGGGCTCGTGACGCACGGCGTCTCAGTGGCACGGGGCCGGAGCGGGGTAGGCCGGCCCCTGCTCGTCGTCGTACCCACCGGCAGCCGCCCGGGCGAGCGCGCGATTGACGGGCACGGGGGACTCGGCGAGCATGTGACGCGCACCACTTCTCGGCCGCCTCAGCGGTGGCGACCGGCCGCCGCGCGGCCGGTCCTCCCTGTCTCGACCGCCCTGCCGACACCTCAGGAGATGCCATGACAGTGTTCGACCTCACCGGGCGCCGGGCCCTCGTCACGGGCGGGGCCCAGGGCCTCGGCGAAGGGATGGCCCGCGCTCTCGCGGCGGCGGGCGCGACCGTCGTGGTCGCGGACCTGCAGGACAGCGGAGCGCAGGTCGCGGCCGGACTGCCGTCCGAGCACGGGCAGGAGCACGCGTTCACCCGGCTCGACGTCACCGTGGAGCCGGACTGGGAGCGGGCGATCGCCGCGACGATCGACGCCGTGGGTGGGCTCGACGTCCTGGTCAACAACGCGGGCATCGAGATCTCGGGGCTGCTCACCGAGGTCGATCCCGACGACGTCCGGCGGATGCTGGAGGTGAACGTCCTCGGGACCACGCTCGGGATCAAGCACGGCCTGCGGGCGATGCGCCCCGGTGGGCCCGCTGGTTCCGGGGGTGCGATCGTGAACGTCTCCTCGGTCGCGGCCACGATCGCCTTCCCCGGCATCTCCGTCTACTCGGCCACCAAGTCCGCGGTCGACCGCCTGACGCGCGTCGCCGCCATGGAGAGCGGAAAGCTCGGCTACGGCGTCCGGGTCAACTGCGTCTACCCGGGCCTCGTGCCGACCGCGATGGGTGCGGGGCTCGCGAACGACATGGCAACCCTGGGGCTGTACGGCTCGGCCCAGGAGGCGGTCGGTGCCGTGGTCGACCTGACTCCCTCCGGGCGCCTGGGGACGGTCGAGGACATGGCCGACGCCGTCGTGTTCCTCGCATCGGACGCGGCGCGGTTCGTCAACGGTGCGGGGCTCCCGGTCGACGGCGGGATGGGGATGTGAGGGGCGCGGGGGTCGACGACCCTTCGTGAGTGCCGAGCGGCCGTCGTCGATCGGCCCGGCCGACGACGGCCGCTCCGCTCCCGCCACCTAGACCTCGAACGTGCAGTTGTGCAATCTTTGCAGTCGTGCATATAGTGCAGTAATGCACAACCCTCCGACGTCCCTCCGCGAACGCAAGCGCGCCGAGACCTGGCTCACGATCCATCAGGCGGCCGCCGCGCTGGTCCGTGAGAAGGGGCTCCAGCACGCGACCGTCGAGGAGATCGCCGCCACGGCAGGCGTCTCGCAGCGGACGTTCTTCAACTACTTCGCGACCAAGGAGGAGGCGATCCTGGGGCTCGTGCCCCCGCGCGTCTCCGACGAGGCGCTCGCCGCCTTCCGCGCGGAGACCGAGGGTCCCGCGTTCGAGCGGGTCGTGCGGTTCCTGCTCTCGATCCTGCGGTCCACGCTGCACCCCGGCGTGCCGTTCGCCGAGCGCAAGGCGCTCGTGCGGGAGCACCCCGAGCTGCGTCGGCACGCCATGGGCTACGTCTCCCAGGTCGAGTCGCTCGTCAACGACCTGCTGTCCGACCGGGCCGAGGACGGGACGGGGTTCAGCGAGCTCGCGTCGCTGGGCCTGCCCGACAGCCCCGACACCGCCCGAGCGCTCCTCATGCTCGCCGGCACCATCATGCGCTTCGCGTACTCGCGCGACCCCGGAGCCGCCCTGAGCGACGCCGACGCCGAAGCCGAGATCAGCGAAGCGATCACCATCTTCCGAGAGGTCTTCGAGGCCACGCTATGACCCACCCCACCCCGGCCGGCGGCACGCCGGCACCCACCCGGCGCGCGGCCCCCACCGCGCCCGGACAGGCCACGTCCGCGGCGGCCCCAGCACCGAAGGACCGCAAGATCGTCCTGCTGTTCATGGGCCTCATGGTCACCATGCTGCTCGCGTCGCTCAACCAGACCGTCCTGTCCAGTGCTCTGCCCACCATCGTGGGCGAGCTCAACGGCGTCGAGCACATGAGCTGGGTCATCACGGCCTTCATCCTCGCCTCGACCATCACCATGCCGATCTACGGCAAGATCTCGGACGTCCTGGGCCGCAAGCCCCTGCTGCTCACCGCGATCCTGCTGTTCATGGCGGGCTCCGTGATCGGCGCCGTCGCAGGCGACATGAACCTGCTCATCGTGGGCCGCACGGTCCAGGGCCTGGGCGGCGGTGGGCTCATGATCCTGTCGCAGGCCGCGATCGCCGACGTCATCCCCGCGCGGGAGCGCGGCAAGTACATGGGCATCATGGGCGCGGTCTTCGCGGTCTCCTCGGTCGCGGGACCGTTGCTGGGCGGCTGGTTCACCGAGGGGCCCGGCTGGCGCTGGGTCTTCTGGATCAACATCCCCCTGGGCATCCTCGCCGCGCTCGCAGCGATCTTCCTGCTGCACCTGCCCGCCAAGCAGCGAGGCGCAGAGCGCGTGCGCCACGACTACCTCGGCATGGCCCTCATGGCCGTGGCCACCACGGCGATCGTGCTGGTCGGGACCTGGGGCGGCTCGCAGTACGCGTGGGGCTCGGCGACGATCCTCGGGCTCATCGCGCTGGCGGTCGTGGCCGCCGTGGCGTTCGTGCTCGTCGAGAAGCGTGCCGACGAGCCGATCATCCCGCTGCACCTGTTCGCTGACCGCAATTTCACGGTCACGACCATCGCGGCGCTCGCGACCGGTATCGCGATGTTCGGCGCGATCGGCTACATGCCGACGTACCTCCAGATGGCGACCGGCGCGAGCGCGACCGTCGCAGGCCTGCTCATGATCCCCATGATGGGATCGCTGCTCGTCACCTCGGTCATCACGGGCCAGATGGTCTCGCGGACCGGGAGGTACAAGGTCCTCCCGATCGTCGGTTCGCTGATCCTGGGCGTGGGCCTGGCCCTGCTCTCGACCGTCAAGGCCGACACCCCGACCCCGATGATCTGCGTGTTCCTCGGGGTGATCGGGATCGGGCTGGGCAGCAGCATGCAGATCCTCACGCTGATCGTGCAGAACTCGTTCCCCCTGCGCGAGGTCGGCACCGCGACCGCGGCCAACAACTACTTCCGTCAGGTCGGTGCCACGCTGGGCTCGGCCGTGGTCGGCAGCGTCTTCATCTCGCGCCTGACCACGCTCATCGCGGAGAAGTTCCCGCAGGGCACGGGCTCGGCGGGAGGGACGGGCTCGCTCACCCCGGACCTGGTCCAGTCCCTGCCCGACGGTGTGCGCGCCCTCGTGATCGAGTCCTACAACGAGGCGCTCGTGCCGCTCTTCCTCTACATGGTGCCGCTCGCGCTCATCGCCGCGATCGCCCTGTGCTTCATCCACGAGAAGCCGCTCGCGACCTCGGTCGAGCACGAGATCGCCGCGGAGTCCCTGGCCGAGGGCCAGCTCCTGGTGACCGACGAGGACGAGGCGAGCGACGCCGTCGGGCCCTTCGAGGACGCGACCAGCGGACCGCAGCCCCGCCAGCGGTAGACCCCACCGCAAGCGCAGGGACCTCCGGCCGCGGCCGGAGGTCCCTGCACTTCGTGGTCTGAGGACCTCAGGTGGTCACGCTGCCCGCGGCTGCCGCCACGGGGCTCGGGGCGGGACGGTCCTTGGCGAGCTCCTGGTAGGACTTGTGGTCGGTGAACAGCTCGTCGCGCAGCGGGTTGCGCCGCCTGGTCACGATGACCTTGGCCTGGTAGACCGCGACCGCGACGTTCGCGAGGAGCGAGACGAGGCTCACGACGAACAGCGCCGTCGGGTTGTGCGACGAGTCGACCGCGAACGCCGAGTCGGAGACGAACGTCGGCACTGCCATCGTGAACATCATCCAGAACGCGAGCGTGTGAGCGCGGTGCTGGAGCCAGGCACCCTTGCGCAGGAAGAACGCCGGGATGGTGCAGCTGATGAGCAGCGCGGCGCCCGCGTAGAACGCGTGGTCACCCACGCAGTTGTAGACGTACGCGAAGTTCCACAGGTCGTACGCGATGATCCAGAACCACATCATGTCGGGCCAGACCATGTCCTTGAAACGGTCGCGCGTGATGTAGATGCCGGCCCAGCCGCAGATCGTCAGCAGGTTCAGGATCCCCGCGACGCCGTTCATGATGTTCCACGAGCCGCCGACCATGAAGACGCCGTCGACCATGCCGTGCATGCCGTAGACCTGGAAGTCGCGGATCACGGCCTCGAGGATGTTGAGGCCCAGGATCGCGGGCGGGAACAGCAACGCGTACTTCATGGCCGCGATGCGCGGGTTGTAGCGGATGAGCATGAAGCCGATGCACCCGGCCAGGGCCGAGTACACCTTGACCCAGTGGAACCAGGTGCCGGTCGAGGAACCGGCGCCCGCGGTGTGCGGCCACACGAAGATCGTCAGCAGGACCGGCAGGACGATGAAGATCCCGATCGCGGCGGTCTTGGACCAGCGGACCAGCTCGTTGAGGCCGACGAGGGCCGCGAGCACCACGAACCACATGACGGCGGCTTGCCAGGGGATGGAGTCGAACAGGAACACGTCGCTCCCTTTCTCAGGACGGCGGGACGGCAGGTGTCGTCCCGGCGGGTGGGGGAGGTGCGCCAGGTGGACGGGCGCGGACCCCGGCGCACCGGTGTGGTCCGTGCTGTCGCGTCACTCGGAATCGGCCCGCGCCCCCTCGAGGTGCAGCGCCTGCCGCACGATCGTCACGAGCACCGCGTCGTCGACCTCGGGGCAGTTCCGGGCCAGGCCCACGAGGCCGTAGACCAGGACGTAGAACGTCTCGGGCACGTGCTCGATGCGGACCTGGTGCCGGGCCGCGTAGGCCTCGACCGTGGTGGCCTCGACGCATTCGACGACCGCGCGCACTGCGCGGTCGAGGAACCGGTTGTACAGCCCTGTGTGCTCGGCGCGCTGCAGGTCGTCGCGCAGCGGGTCGACCGAGCGCAGGTGGGTGCGGAACATCGCGACGCAGTCGACGAGCGCCTTGTCGATGTTGCCCGGCTCGCGGGCTGCGTCCCAGGCGTGCACGGCCTCGACGAACTCGGCGACGTACCCCTCGAGGACCGCGTCGACGAGCGCGTCCTTGTCGGGGAAGTAGTAGTAGACGAGCCCCCGGGCCACGCCCGCCCGCTCGGCGACGTCCTTGGTCGAGGTGTGGGCGATGCCCTGCTCGGCGAACAGCTCGCGGGCCGCGAGGACGATCTCCTCGGCCCGCACCTCGGGCGCCGAACGGCGTCGTCTGGGCTTCGTGGCGTCGGTCATCTGGGGCTCCTTCTCGAGCTGATGAGACCGACGCTAGGACCGCTATTGACACAGCGTCAACAGTGTTCCGGCAGGTCAGGACGTAGGTCCCGGAGAACCGGGCCGTTGGGCCTGCGGACGCGCGGCGCCACGGGTCGTGCGCCCCGCCAGGACGTGAGACGCCCCGGGGGCGAGGGCGGACGCGGTCCCTCCGGGGGTGCGCGGTGTGCGACGGTAGATGGTCGGTGTCAGCACGAGCAGCGAGGAACTCATGAGCGGTGAACCCCAGGTCGGGGCAGAGCTACGGGCCCTGCGGGAGCACTTCACGCGGCTGATGATGACGTACCGGTTCGGCATGGACGAGGTGATGACCAAGATCACCATCCTGCGCGACGAGTTCGCGTACGCCCACGAGTACAACCCGATCGAGCACGTGTCCTCGCGCCTCAAGTCGCCCGAGTCGCTGCTCGCCAAGGCGCGGCGCAAGGGCGTCGACCTGACGATCGACGCGCTGCGTGCGGAGATCTTCGACATCGCGGGCGTGCGCGTCACGTGCAGCTTCGTGTCCGACATCTACAAGGTGCGCGACATGATCGCGGCGCAGCAGGACCTCGTGGTGCTCGAGGAGCGCGACTACATCTCCCACCCCAAGGGCAACGGGTACAAGAGCCTGCACCTGATCGTCGAGGTGCCCGTGTTCCTGTCCGACCGGGTGCAGCCCGTGGTCGTCGAGATCCAGATCCGGACCATCGCCATGGACTTCTGGGCCAGCCTCGAGCACAAGATCTACTACAAGTACGACAAGGCCGTCCCGCAGCGCCTCCTCGACGAGCTCAAGGAGGCCTCGCTCGCGGCCTCGGAGCTCGACGAGAAGATGGAGCGCCTGCACGACGAGGTGCTCCAGCACTCGCGCGACACCGCGACCGAGCACGCCGAGGGACAGAGCGCGAGCCCGTTCGCTCCCTCGTGGGAGCTGCTCGACTCGTACCTGCGGGGCAAGCCGGGGGATGCCTCGTCCTGATCGGAACGGAGTCTCGTCCGAGTTCTGCGCCTGTTCGTCGCGCATGCTCGGGGCAGGGCGGCACCCGTGGAACCCGCCAGCCGACAACCCTGTTGTTCGGGAAATGCTCTTGTTCACTCGTCGGGTGAACGGCTATATTTTCTGAACGCGCGCATGGCGTGTACAAGGGAGTCGACATGGATAGCGAGCCACGCTCGACGGGGCAGGTCCTTGCGGCAGTCGCCCGTGTCATCGAGGAACGGCTGCCCGAGGGGTGGGGCGCTCAGATCGAAGGACCCACAAGATCGGAGGGCGGGAACTACCTGGCCATCCTTGCCTCGCCGGACGGCCAGCGCGCAGACCTCGATGTAGAAGTGCGCTCGGTTGTCGAGCGCCGCGACGTCGCGAGGCTGAGCGAGCGCACGCGGGAGAGCGCGAGACAAGGAGTCGTCTTCGCTCGCTACCTGTCCGTCCCCGTGCAGGAGGCTCTTGCCGCAGCGGGAATCTCCTACGCGGACGCCACAGGGAACGTCAGGGTGGAGAACTCTCGACCCGGCCTGTTCCTTCGTGACGTGGGTGCGACGAAGGACCCCTGGCGCAGCCCCGGCCGTCCGAGGGGAACGCTGCGCGGTGCACCGGCAGCCCGAGTGGTTCGGGCTCTCGTCGACTATGCAGGGCCACTGACCGCGCGACGGATCCGTGAGATCTCCGGAGGATCTGTCGGAACCATCTATCGCGTGGTCGACTACCTCGACGGCGAGGGCCTGATCGAGAGGGATGGAACGTCGTTCGTCGTGACCCGCTGGCCCGAGCTGCTCCGGCTCTGGAGCAGAGACTACGACGTCGTCTCCACGAACCGTGTGACACGGTGGGTCGAACCGCGAGGGATGAACGCAATCCTCTCGAAAGCCCAGCAGACGCTCTCTGCGTCCTATGTCCTCACCGGATCCATTGCCTCGGAGACATGGATCGAGCCCTACGCCCCGGTCCGTGCGGCGACGGTGTTCACCCGAGATGCGTCAGGCTTGGCGAAGGAGTGGGGCCTGCTCCCGGCGGAGGGCAGTGCGAATGTTCTCTTGGTCGAACCCGGGTACGACGTCGTGATGGAACGCGCCATCCAACGGGCTGACGGAGCGGTGGTCGCGGCGCCGGCGCAGGTCGTGGTGGACCAATTGACGGGACCGGGGCGCGCCCCGTCCGAGGGTGAGGCCCTGATGGCGTGGATGGAGAAGAATGAACCGCAATGGCGCAGATGATTCGATGATGGTCCTGGTGCGTTGTGCTCTCCTTGACGCGCTCGTTGCCCTCGCCGCTCATCGGGACGCGATCGTCGTTGTCGGAGCACAGGCCGTCTACCTTCACACCGGCGGGGCGGACGTAGCCCTGGCTGAGATGACCAAGGACAGCGACCTTGTCGTCGATCGGCGTGTGTTGAGAGAAGATCCTCGACTCGAGAGTGCGCTGACCAAGGCCGGGTTCCGCCAGGAAGGTGGCTCGCAGCCCGGGGCATGGATCAGTCCCACCGGGGTCCCGGTGGACCTCATGGTCCCTGAGGCGCAGGCTGGTCCAGGTTCCCGGCGCTCAGGCAAGGTGCCGCCGCATGATGACCGTGCGACACGTCGCACCGCTGGTCTTGAGGCAGCCGTGGTCGACTCAGCTTTCGTGAGCATCGCCTCACTCGATCCGGCCGACACGCGTACGGTCAGTGCGCGTGTCGCGGGTCCGGCAGCGCTGTTGGTCGCCAAGGCGCACAAGATCGGTGAGCGCATCGTCGAGGTCGAGCGTGGCCGTTCATCTCGACTTGAGGACAAGGACGCGCACGACGTCTACAGACTTCTGGTCGGCGTGCCGACGGAAGACCTTGCAGCGGCGTTCGGGCGTCTGCTCACTGATCCGCTGTCTCAAGATGCCACGGTGAACGCGCTGCGTCTGCTCGACGAGCTCTTTGGCGTCGGAAGCGGCGCGGTCGGATCGCAGATGGCCGGACGGGCTGAACGGGGCATCGGTGAACCTGAACTTGTGGCCCAGTCCGTCGCGGCCCTCGCTCGGGAACTTCTGGATGCGCTGAGGTGAGCCCTGCTAGATCATCGTCTCGACCGCGATCCGCACGGTGTCGCCGACGTCGACCGCCTCGCGCCGACGCACCGCGGCCTTGACGGGCAGCACGAACGTCCTGCGCTCGGCGTCGGGGAAGACCGACGTGGACCAGCGCGAGCCGCCGAGCGTGACCTCGACCTTGACCGACCCGAACCCGGCCGGGGGCAGCGGGGAGTCGGCGATCTCGTCGCTGACGTCGGTGGGCAGGGCCGCGAAGACCCACGTGTCGCTGCGCGCGGTCCATCGCCACAGCTCCGCCTCGAACTCGTACCTGGTGCCGGCCATGCGCCCATGATGCCGGGCGCCGCCCACAGGCGGCGCTCCGCGCTGGGCGGCGCCCCGCACGCGGCGACCGCACCCGACGCCCTGCCGGCCCGCCCGAGCGCCGGACCGCCTCGCCACCGCGCACGCGAGCGCGCCATGATGGCCCCGTGACCGATCCAGTGCCCCACGTCGTGGCCGTGGCCTCGAGCCCTGCCCACGACTTCAGCAAGGACCTGCGCTCCAGCGTCCAGGTCGTCGAAGGGCTGGGCGTCGTCGGCGACGCGCACGCCGGGGACACCGTGAAGCACCGCAGCCGCGTGCGGGCCGACCCGACCCAGCCCAACCTGCGCCAGGTCCACCTCATGCACGCCGAGCTGTTCGACGAGCTGGCCGAGGCGGGATTCGACGTCGGCCCCGCGGACCTGGGCGAGAACGTGACGACGCGCGGGGTCGACCTGCTGGGCCTGCCGCGCGGCGCCCACCTGCACCTCGGCGAGACGGTCGTCCTCGAGGTCACGGGGCTGCGCAACCCGTGCCAGCAGATCAACGACTTCCGTCCGGGCCTGCTCAAGCGGCTCGTCCTGCCGGACGGCCAGGGCGACGTGATCCGCAAGGCGGGGATCATGACCGCGGTCGAGCGGGGCGGCACGGTCGGCGTCGGCGACCGTATCGAGGTCGAGCTCCCCGCCGGACCGCACCACCGGCTCCAGATGGTCTGACGACTCGCCAGGCCCCGGCCCCGGGAGCACCATGGAGGCATGAGGGCCATCTGGAAGGGTGCCATCACGTTCGGTCTCGTCAACGTGCCGATCAAGGTCTACTCGGCCACCGAGGACCACGACGTGCCGCTGCACCAGGTGCACGACAAGGACGGCGGCCGGATCCGTTACCAGCGCCGGTGCGAGGTCTGCGGCGAGGTCGTGGCGTACGAGCACATCGACAAGGCGTACGACGACGGCGAGCGCACGGTCGTGCTCACGGCCGAGGACCTGGGGTCGCTGCCCGCCGAGCGCAGCCGCGAGGTCGAGGTCGTGGAGTTCGTGCCCACCGACCAGATCGACCCCATGCTCCTGGACCGCAGCTACTACCTCGAGCCCGACTCCTCCTCGAACAAGGCCTACGTGCTGCTGCGCCGCACGCTCGAGGAGACCGACCGCACCGCGATCGTGAAGTTCGCGCTGCGCCAGCGCACGCGGCTCGCGGCGCTGCGCGTGCGCGACGACGTGCTGGTGCTGCAGACGCTGCTGTGGGCCGACGAGGTGCGCGAGGCCGCATTCCCGACGCTCGACGAGCCGGCGAAGGTCAGCGCGAAGGAGCTCGCGATGTCGTCGCAGCTCGTCGAGTCCTTCGCGGCCGACTTCACGCCCGAGGAGTACCAGGACGACTACCAGGCCCAGCTCCGTCAGCTCATCGAGGCCAAGATCGAGGCAGGCGACACGTTCAGCACCGAGGAGACCTTCGGCGAGCAGGAGGAGAAGGGCGGCGAGGGCGCCGAGGTCATCGACCTCATGGAGGCGCTGCGCCGCAGCGTCGAGAGCTCGCGCGGCAAGAGGTCGGGCGACGCGAAGGGCGAGAAGCCCGCGAAGGAGGCTGCGCCGTCGGGCACCACGAGGAAGAAGAGCGAGCGCCCGACGGCGTCACGCGCCTCGGACGACCAGGCCGCCTCGAGCACGGCTCCCGCCTCGACGAAGGAACCCGCGAAGAAGAAGACGACGCGCAAGAAGGCCTCGGCGTGACGTGCCGCGGCGTGCCAGGCTGACGCCATGACCCACGACCAGCCCGAGAACCCCGACCTGTCCCGCCTCGTCGCCGAGGCCGAGCAGCACGAGCGCGACCTCGTCCTCGCGCGCTTCACGCACGACGACGCGTGGCGGCTCGGCTGCCTGCTCGTCGAGCTCGCCGCGGAGCGGACGCTGCCGATCACGATCGACGTGCGCCGCGGACCGCAGCAGGTCTTCCACGCCGCGACCGAGGGCACCACGCCCGACAACGACACCTGGGTCCAGCGCAAGGTGCGCGTGGTCGAGCGGTTCGGTGCGTCGTCGTACCTCATGGGCCTGCGCGCCAAGGCCAGGGGCACGACGTTCACGGCGCAGCACGAGCTGCCGCTCCAGGAGTACGCGGCCCACGGCGGGGCGTTCCCGCTGCGGGTCGAGGGGGTCGGGGTGATCGGCGTCGTGACCGTGTCCGGCCTGGCCCAGCGCGACGACCACCTGCTCGTGGTCGAGGCGCTGGGGACGTTCCTGCGGACCGCCGCCTGACGCGCCCGCCGCGCCGCCGCGCCTGACCGGGTGCGCCGACCGATGAGTTCGCCGGTCCCGGCCGGTCGGACCTGAAGAGTGCGACGCACCGCGCGCCGCGCGGGAGGAGGAGAGCGATGAGACCGATCGTCCCGAGCCTGTGGTTCAACGGAGGACTCGAGGAGGCCGTGGCCTTCTACACCTCGGTGTTCCCCGACAGCACCGTCGGCGACTCCCTGAAGATGCCCGACGGCACCCTGGTCACCATCGACTTCACGTTGCAGGGCCAGCCCTTCAACCTCATCAACGGAGGCCCCGACCACCTGTTCCCGTTCAGCGAGGCCGTGTCGTTCATCGTGCGCTGCGAGGACGAGGCGGAGGTCGACCACTACTGGGACGCCCTGCTCTCGGGCGGCGGCACCGAGTCGCAGTGCGGCTGGCTCAAGGACCGCTACGGGTTGTCGTGGCAGGTCGTGCCCGTCGAGTTCGAGGAGCTCGCGCAGTCCGACGACCAGGAGGCCGTGGCGCGGATGATGGGCGTCATGATGCAGATGATCAAGCTCGAGATGCCCGCGCTGCGGGCTGCGTTCGCGGGGGAGGATGTTCCGGGAGCCTGAGGCAGCCCTGCGCGAGGCCCGGAGGAGCGGAGTGCTGCTGTGCGATCGACCGACCTCCCGAGGACGTTCCTCGGGAAGAAGAGGTTCCTTGCGTCGTTCGACGCGTTCTTCGAGCAGGGACTCCTGGTGGTCGCCGAGGACGGGAGCAGGGCCGTCCACGAGACGTTCGACCCCACTGCTGGGCCCGTTCACCACGACGGCGACTCGCTCTACGTCGTCGTCCAGAGCGCCGTCGACGGCCCCGTGACGGTCGTCGTCTTCGATGCGAAGGCGCCGCGGCAGCTGGTCGCCGACCTGAGCCTGGTGTTCGACGGCCGGTTCGAGGGCGGACGCGGAAGGATCGTCCTCGAGGCCACGGACGATTCGCTGCGGGTCGTCGTCGCGGCGGAGGAGGACGACTCGCCACGCGTCCGGGTCTACCTCGACGACCTGCTGTGGGCGACGTCCGTCGTCGTGGTCCTCTCCTAGCGGCCCTGCCGCGAGCGAGGCTCGGCCCTCGTCCCCACCGGCACGGGGACGAGGGCCGAGGTCTGTGGTGCGGGTGCGGCGCCAGGCAGGGCGCCGCACCCTGAGGTGGATCGGTCGCGGGTCAGCCGCCGATCAGCACGTCGTCGCGTCGTACGAGGCGACGAGCGTGGACGTCGCGCCCCCGGCCGTGACGTCGAACGAGACCTGTCCGGTGGCCACCGAGGCAGAGCGTGTCGCGAACCGCTGCGACGCGCTGCGCCCGGCCTCCACCCCCGCGAACGACTTGGAGCCGGCGCTCGTGCGGATCGTGACGTCGACCGCCTCGTCCCCGGCGTTGACGGCACGGCCCGTGAGCTGGACCTTGCCCGCCACGCACTGGGCGCTCGCGGTGACGTCGATCGCCACCGGCGAGACGGGGGTCGTGGGCACCTCGTAGGGGGCCACGTCGACCCGACCGGTCACGGCGAGGCCGCCGTTCGCTGCGTCCATCGTGACGGTCCGGCCCGCGAGCGAGCCCGCCGCGACGTCGGCCGCGGTGAGCGTGCGGCGCACCGTGCCGCACGACGCCTCGGCGCCCGCCGCGAGCTCGGGCAGGGTGCACAGGCCCGCCGACCCGACCCCCGTCAGCCGCACGTTGCCGGTGTTGCGCACCGTGACCTGGTTGACCACGACGTCGCCCGCGTTCACCGAGCCGTTCCCGTCGGTGTCCTCCACCGTGGGCTCGCCTGCCGTGACGGCGAGCGAGGGGCGACGGTCGACCAGGTCGACGGGCTCGCCCGTGAGCGCGACCGAGGACGCCTGGTCGGCGTTCATGTACCAGCGGGTCTCGGGGACGAAGAAGCCGTCCGCGAGGTCGCCGGCCGTCACGACGCGGTACGCGAGCGCGCACAGGTAGGTTCCGCCTGCGGGCAGGCTGCTCCAGTTGCAGCCCGGGGACAAGTTCGTCAGGTTGCCCGTCGCGGTCGAGCGGTAGGCCGTGGTCCCGGTGTTGTAGACGCGGAACGAGTAGGGGACGCGCTCGCCGATCGTGTACGGCTGGGCAGCCACGTCACGGTCCGTCGTGTACTTCCCGAACACCGCGAGCGAGGTCACGGCTCCCCCCGAGGGACCGCCGGTCACGCTCACGTAGCCGTACGCGCGGGCCTGCGTGCCGTCGGCCGCGGTCAGGACGCTCTGGACGCGGACGGGGTTGGCGGCCGTGGTCGCCGCGGCGGTCGCGGACGCCGTGAGCGCGACCTGGACCGTGACCGTCTCGCCGACCGCGAGCGCCGGGACGTCGACCGTGGTCGCGCTCCAGCCCACGGGGGCGTCGATCGTCAGGCGCGAGGCGGCCAGCGGCGCCTGGTTCTGGTTGGTGACCTTGACGGGGACCTGCACCGTGGCGCCCGTCGCGACGGTCGTGTCCGGCACGACGGTCGAGGCGCACGTGGCGTTGAGCCACTCCTGGTCGAAGCTCGCGAACGAGATGGCGTTCATGCCCTGCGTCTCGTACAGGAGACCGAACCGCCCGTCGCCGAGGGGCGAGAGCGTCGAGTAGGCGCCCGAGCCGGGGTTGACGACCCGGAAGCCGGGCCAGGTCGCGCCGTCGTCGCACGAGAGGCGCACGGTCACGTTCTCGCGGCCCGTGGTGCTGTTGGAGTTGCTGAACAGCAGCATCTTCGCCTCGGCCGAGCCCTCGGGGGCGTCGGGGTACAGGCGCGAGATCGACCCGTTGTTGGTCGGGTCGGGGAGCTGGCGGTCCAGGGTCACGGGGCCGTAGGTGTGCCCGCCGTCGTTCGAGAACGCGATCTTGCGGTACTTGCTGCCCGCGGAGTCGCGCGAGTTCATCATGACGCGACCGTCGGAGAGCTCGACCGACTTGTTCTCGTCCATGCCCGTGCCGAAGGCCTCGCCGTGCGCCCACGTGGCGCCGTGGTCGTCGGAGTAGACGCTGTAGGCCTTGTAGGTCCCGCCCGTGCGGGCCGTGAACTGCTGGACCAGGCGTCCGGCGTGCTCGCCGTAGCGCAGCTGGATGCCCTCGCCCGAGGCCGCGAAGATGCCGGCCCACGACGGGTCCTTGGCGCCCTCGGTGATGACGCGGCCCTCCCACGTCTCGCCCCCGTCCTCGGAGACGCTGACCGCGGCGTGCAGGATCTGGCGGTTGGTCGGGTCGATGCCCGTGGCCGACCCGCCGAACCCCTGGTCGAACGACTTCACGTGGAAGTTGAAGATCGTGCCGGTCTCGCGGTCCACGACGTAGCTGGGGTCCGAGAACCCGTACTTGTCGGGGGACGAGTTCGTCCCGTACCCCGCGGCCACGACGGTCGTGGCCTCCCAGGTGGCGCCGCCGTCACGGCTCACGCGCTGCAGGATCGAGTTGGGCTGCGGGGCGTCGCCCGCGTTGAACGGGCGCCCGTCGTACGAGGCGAGGATCGTGCCGTCGTTCGTCGTGGTCAGCGCGGGGATGCGGTAGTTCGCGTAGCCGCCCGTGCCGCCGACCGCGAGGGTCTGCTCGGAGAACGTCCCGGGCCCGTCGGTCGCGGCGGGCGGGAAGGGGTCGAACGCCTGGGCGCTCGCGGCGGGGGCCACGAGGAGCAGGGACAGCCCGGCCGCGAGGGCCGCGCGCGACCCGCGGCGGCGTGCGCACGCCGGTGACCGCGGGTCGGGTGGGGTCGCTGGGGTGGATGGGTGCAGTGGCATCAGATACTCCTGGCTTCGTCGGGTCAGAGCTCTTGGTGCACGGTGCGGTCCTGCGGGTGCTGTGCCGCCCCGGGGCGCGGGGTGTGCACGGCGCGGACCTCCGCCTCGGCACCGAGTCGGGTGCGGGGGTCCGGTCTGTGGGTGCTCCTGGTGCGAGGTGCCCGACGGCGGAGCGTGCGTCGGGCGGAGGGGTGCGGGACCGCCGTGGTCGTCGCGACCCGTGGTGCTGGTCACGGTGTCCGGGGTGTCGGCGTCGGTGCGGACGCCCCGGACGGGTGGGGCTCGGGTGGGTGGGGTGGGCCGTCAGTGCGTCAGCGCGTCGACGAACCACCCCGTGATGCTCGTGGGGTGCGTGATCGCGGTCCCGACCACGACGGCCCAGGCCCCCGCGTCGAGCGCGGCCCGCGCCTGGGTGGGCGAGTGGACGCGTCCTTCGGCGATGACGGGCAGGTCGAGGCGCTCGACGAGCTCGGCGAGCAGCTCGAGGTCCGGACCGTCGGTGCGGGGACGTTCGCCCGTGTACCCCGACAGCGTGGTGCCGACCACGTCGACCCCGGCGTCGAAGGCGGCGAGCGCGTCGTCGAGGCTGCCGCAGTCGGCCATGACGAGCGCGGACGTGTGCTCGCGCAGCCCGGCGACCGTGCCCGCGAGGCTCAGGCGGTCGGGCCGCGGGCGGCGGGTCCCGTCGATCGCGACGATCGTCGCACCGGCCTCGGCGACCGCGACCGCGTGGCGCAGCGTCGGGGTGATGAAGACGCCGTCGGACCCGTCCTTCCACAGCCCCGTGACGGGCACGGTCATCTTGCGCTCCGCGAACGCCCGCGTGACGTGCTCGATGTCCGCGACGCCCTGGACGCGGATGCCCGCCGCACCGCCCTCGACCGCGGCGAGCGCGACCTGGGTCATGGTGCGCGGGTCGCGCATGGCCTCGCCGGGGTAGGCCTGGCACGAGACGACCAGACCACCACGCAGAGCGATCAGGGGGTCCTGCGCGGGGGCGCTGGGCGGCGTCGACGGGCTGTCGGTCACGGGTTCCTCCGGGGAGCCGAGGGGGCGGACGGGAGAGCGGTGACGAGGTCGAGGCCGACCTCGAGGTCCTGCGGGAGGGACGTGGCGGCACCACGGGTGTCGCTGTGCGCGGCGAGCGCGAGCCGGGCGGCACCGAGGACCGCGGCGTCCCCGCCGAGCACGGCCGGGACCACGGGCAGGCCCGCGAGCGGCGGCATGAGCTCGGTGGCGAGCGCGGCGTTCATGGTGTCCCACCAGAGCGCCCCGGCCCCGGCGAGCCCGCCGCTGACCACGACGACCTCCGGGTCGAGCATGTTCGCGACGCCACCGACCGTGCGGCCCAGGGCTGTCGCCGCGACGACGACCGCGTGCCGCGCGACCGTGTCGTCGCCGGCGACCTCGCACACCGCGCGGGCGGTCGTGTGCGCCGGGTCGCCGCCCAGGCGCAGGTAGAGCGCGTGCAGCGCCGGGCCCGACCCGACGGCCTCGAGGTGGCCCGTGCGCGAGCACGTGCACGGGAGCCCCGCGGCCTCGGCCACGGGAAGGTGCCCGAGGTGGCCCGCGACGTGCCGGGCGCCGTGCTGGGGCGAGCCGTCGAGCAGGAGCGTCGCGCCGACCCCGGTACCGGCGGCGACCACCAGCGCGGTGCGCGTCCCCGCGCACGCGCCGAGCCAGTGCTCGCCCAGCGCGTGGGCGTGCACGTCGTTGTCCGCGAGCACGGGCAGGTGCGCGGCGGGACTGCCCGTGGCCGCGAGCCGAGCCGAGATCCCGCCCGTGAGGTCGGTCCCGGCCCAGCCCGTGAGGGCGTCGGTCGCGGAGACCACGGTCCCGCGGCCCGAGTCGATCACCCCGGCCGAGCCGATGCCGACCCCGACCAGGACGTCGGGTGACCCGGGCGACCCGGGTGCGTCGACGCCGTCGGGCAGGACGAGCCCGACCAGGCGCGCGACCGCGTCGAGGATCGCGGCCGCCCCCTCCCGGGCCGGGGTGGGGACCCCGGCCTGGGCGAGGACCGTGCCGTCGTCGCGCACGAGCCCGGCGGCGATCTTGGTACCGCCCAGGTCGATCCCGACGGCGGTGCGGTGGCTGATCGGGGAGCGCGTCACAGCAGCCCGGCCTCCGCGAGGATCACCTTGATCTGGTCCACGACCTCGCCCTCCAGGGCGGGGGCGGGGGTCGTCATGACGTTGGACTCGATCAGGCCGAGGAGCTGGAGCGAGGTCTTGAACGCGCCCAGGCCGCTCGCGCCGCCGCTGTACCCGCGGGGCTGGAAGACGATCTCGAAGAGCGCCGCGAGGCGGTCCTGCTCGTCGCGCGCCGCGGCCCAGTCGCCGGCCTGCGCCGCGTCCCACAGGCGCACGTAGCCGGCCGGGTCGACGTTGCCGAGGCCGGGGACCACGCCGTCGGCGCCGAGCAGGAGCATGCCGTCGACCACGACCTCGTGGCCCGTGAACAGGCGCAGGGGGCTGCCCGCCGCGCGGTTGGCCGCCACCAGGCGACGGAAGCCGACGTCGTCGCCGCTCGAGTCCTTGACGCCTGCGATGACGCCCTCGGTGCCCAGGCGCACCAGCATGCCCAGGTCGAGCTTCGAGTGCACGCACACCGGGACGTCGTACGCGAACAACGGCAGGTCGCTCGCCGCGGCCACGCCGCGGAAGTGACGCTCGATCTCCTCGTCGTTCGTGCGGATGTACAGGGGGGCGGTCGCGACGACCGCGTCGACGCCCGCGTCGACCGCGCGACGGACCTGGTCCGCGACGCGGTGCGTCGTCAGGTCGATCACGCCCGCCATGACGGGGACGCGGCCGGCCGTGATCTCGACGGCGGCCTCCATGACCTGGGTGCGGCGCGCGTCGTCGAGGTAGGCGACCTCACCCGACGAGCCGAGCACGAACAGGCCGTGCACGCCCGCGTCGAGCTGGCTGGTGATGACGCGCTCGAACGACGCGCGGTCGAGCTCGCCGTCCGCCGTGAGGGGCGTGACGACCGGAGGGATGACGCCGGCGAAGGTGGGCGTGGTCGAGGTGGGCACAGCAGACTCCAAGGATGGTGCGGTGGGGCCGGGCGGGACGCCCGCCCGGCACCGGGTGGATGTGGGGGGACCGTCAGAGCAGGGTCGGCGCGGCGCCGAGCAGGGTCCGGGTGTAGTCGTTCGTCGGGCGGTCGAAGACCTCCTCGGCCGTGCCCTCCTCGACGACCTTGCCGAAGTACATGACCGCGATGCGGTCCGAGACGTACCTGACGGTCTGGATGTCGTGCGAGATGAACACGAGCCCGAGGTTCAGGCGCGCCTTGAGGTCGGTCAGCAGGTTGAGCACCTGTGCGCGCACCGAGACGTCGAGCGCCGAGGTGGGCTCGTCCGCGACGATCACGTCGGGCTCGAGCGCCAGGGCGCGGGCGATCGCCACGCGCTGGCGCTGGCCGCCCGAGACCTGGCTCGGCAGCACGTCGAGCGCGGACTGGGGCAGACCCACGAGGTCGAGCAGCTCCGACACACGCTTCTCGCGGTCGCGCGGCGACCCGATCCCGTGCACGTCGAGCGGGTCGCGCAGGATGTCGCGGACCAGCATGCGGCCGTTGAGGGCCGTCGACGGGTCCTGGAACACGATCGAGATCGCGCGCCCGAACTCCTTGCGGGTCCTGGCGTTGCGCTTGAGGACGCTCCGGCCGTTGAAGACCACGTCGCCGCTCGTGGGCGCCTGGAGGCCCACCATGACCTTCGCGAGCGTCGACTTGCCGCAGCCCGACTCACCCACGATCCCGATGGTCTCGCCGCGCCGCACGGCCATGTCCACCCCCGCGACCGCGTGGACGCGGTCCGGACGGAAGAGCTTGCCGGTGCGGGCCTTGTGCACCACGTGCACGTCCTTCAGCTCGAGCACGGGCGTGTCGTCGCTCATCGGGCACCTTCCTGGACGAGGAGACCGCTGTCGGTCGACTCCGTGTGGCTCGCATAGCGGTGGTCGGTCCCCGGCAGCGTGCGCAGCGGGGGGCGGGGCACGAACGCGTCCTGCGGTCGCGAGGACCGGGGCGCGAAGCGGTCGCCCGTCGCAAAGTCGCGCGGGGAGGGGACCGTGCCGGGGATCTGGTGCAGGCGCTCCGCGCCCGACTCGATCGACAGGACCGCCCCGAGCAGACCTCGCGTGTACTCGTGCCGCGGGTGCATGAGCAGGCTCGGCACGGGGGCCGACTCGACCACCTGGCCCGCGTACATGACCGTCACGCGGTGCGCGAGCGAGGCGACGAGCGCCAGGTCGTGGCTCACGAAGACCATCGCGAACCCGAGCTCGTCACGCAGCTCGTTGAGCAGGTCCACGACCTGCTTCTGGACCGTGACGTCGAGGGCCGTGGTCGGCTCGTCGGCCACGACCAGGCGCGGGTCGCGGGTCAGGGCCATCGCGATGAGCACGCGCTGACGCTGGCCGCCCGAGAGCTCGTGCGGGTAGCTCTTGAGCGTGCGCTGGGCGTCGAGGCCCACGAGCTCGAGGAGCTCGACCGCGGTGCGCGTCCCGCCGCGCTTGACGAGCTGGGCCATCTGCGTGCGGATGAGCATCGACGGGTTGAGCGAGCTGAGCGCGTCCTGGTAGACCATCGCCATCTCGTGGCCGCGCAGCGCGTTGCGGCGGGCCGGGGTCGCCGTGAGCAGGTCCACGCCGTCGAGCAGGATCTCTCCCGTGACCTGCGCGGACGAGGGCAGCAGGCCCATGACCGCGAGGCTCGTGAGCGACTTGCCGCAGCCGGACTCGCCCACGAGCGCCATGGTCTCGCCGGGGCGCACCGAGAAGCTGATGTCGTCCACGACCGCCACGTCGCCGTGCCGCTCCGGGAAGCGGATCGAGAGGTTCTTGACCTCGAGCAGGGGAGCGGCGTCGCCCGTGTAGACCAGGCGGTCGGTGCGGTCCTGCTCGGCGACGCGCAGGCGCTCGAGCTGGACCGCGAGGGCCTCGCGCTGCGCGGCGGCCGCGGCGACCGCGATCTCCGGGTCGGGGACGACCGAGGTGTCCGCGACGAGCTCGTCGAGCACGCGAGGCTCGCGCAGGTCGGCCGCACCCGAGTACTCGAGGGGAGCGTCGGCGTCGGGCTCCGTGAGCGGGTCCGTGGCGTGCGCGGCGTCCTCCGCCGACGCGGCGGCCGCGCGGGCCTCGGCCGGCTTGCGGGCCGCGGGGCGGACCATCGCGTCCGTCAGGCCCTCGGACAGGACGTTGAGCGAGAGGACCGTCAGGAGGATCGCCATGCCCGGGAAGAACGTCGCCCACCAGCCGCCGTTGAGCAGCAGGTTGCGGCCGTAGGCGATCACGTTGCCCCACGACGGCTCGGGGTCCTGCACGCCCGCGCCGATGAACGACAGGCTCGCCTCGAACACGATGGCGTCGGCGACCAGCACGGTCGCGAAGACCATGATCGGGGCGATGCAGTTGCGGGCCACGTGCTTCATCAGGATCAGCGAGGTGCGTGCGCCGATGACCTTCTCGGCCGACACGTAGTCCTCGCCGAACTGGCTCAGGACGTTGGCCCGGACGATGCGGGCGATCTGCGGGGTGTAGAGGAACGCGATCGTGAAGATGAGGACCGGCAGGGACTTGCCCCACACGGCCACGAAGACCACGGCCAGGGCGATGCCGGGGAAGGCCATGATGATGTCGAGGATGCGCATCAGGGTCTCGCTCACGGCCTTGTGGGCCGTCGCGGCGATCGAGCCGAGGATCGCGCCGGCCACGAGGGCCACCGCAGTGGCCCCCAGGCCGATCACGAGCGAGTAGCGAGCGCCGTAGACGATGCGCGAGAAGATGTCGCGGCCCGTGCGGTCCGTGCCGAACCAGTGCTCGCCCGAGGGCGGCTGGGCCGGGGTGCCCGACTGCAGCGGGTCGTAGGCCGCCACGAGCGGCGCGAAGATCGCGAGCAGCGCGACCAGGAGCACGAACGCCAGGGCGATCTTGGAGCCCAGGGGGAGAGCGGCGAGGCGCAGACCCGGGCGGGACAGACGTTCTGTCAGCTTCCGACGCATGTCACACCGTCCGGATTCGAGGGTTGACGACGAGATAGAGGAGGTCGACCAGGATGTTGACGACCACGAAGGTCAGGGCGACGGTCAGCGTCACTCCCTGCACCAGGGCGGTGTCGCTCGCGGTGACCCCGTTGAGGATGAGCTTGCCCATCCCGGGCAGGTCGAAGATGACCTCGATGATGACCGCGCCGCCCATGAGGTAGCCGACGCGCAGGCCGAGGACCGTGATGGGCGTGATGAGCGCGTTGCGCAGGACGTTGCGTCCCACCACGACGCCGCGCGGCAGGCCCGAGCCGATCGCGGTGCGCACGTAGTCGCGGTCGAGCTCCTCGACCATCGCGGTACGGACGACGCGTGTCAGCGACGCCGCGACGGGGATGGCGAGCGAGAGCGCGGGCAGGAACATCGAGGCGAGGAACATCCCGAAGTCGTCCGCGGGGTTCGTGTAGCCGCCCGAGGGGAACCAGTCGAGCCGCAGCGAGAACTGCTGGATGAGGAGGATCGCGAGCCAGAACGACGGCGTCGCGACGCCCGCGATCGACAGGACGCGGATGACCTGGTCGGGCCAGCGGTCGCGGTAGAGCGCGGCGCTCACACCGAGCACCAGGGCGAGCACGACGGCGATCGCCAGGCCCATGAAGGTCAGCTGGAGCGTGAGCGGGAACGCGTTCGAGATGAGCTCGCTCACGGGCTGGGAGGGCGGCACGGTCATGCCCATGTCGCCGCGCACGAGGCCGGCCAGGAAGTTGCCGTACTGCACGAGCATCGGGTCGTTGAGCCCGTTGGCGGCGCGGTAGGCCTCCTTGGCGGCGTCCGTGGCGGACTCGCCGAGGGCGTTGGTCGCCTGGTCGCTGGGCGCGAACTGCATGACGACGAAGACGAGCAGGGTGATGCCCAGGATCATGACGGGCAGGGCGAGCAGGCGTCGTCCGGTCAGTCGTAGGAGCGCGGTCACGCGGTACTCCTCGGGGTCGGGGTGGGTGACGGCGGCGCAGGGAGGGGCGCCGCCGTCACCCGGAACACGGGGACGTCAGGCGGTGCGGGAGACGTCCAGGAAGGACAGGCCCGTGACGGGGATGGGCTTGAACCCGGTGAGCGCGGAGTCCTCCCAGGCCGTGGGGAGCTTGCGGTGCAGCAGCGGGTAGAGCGGGACCTCGTCCGAGAGGATGTCGTAGATCTCGCCCCAGGTCTTCTTCTGCTTGGCGGCGTCCTGCTCGGCGGCGCCGGCGTCGAGCAGACGCGTGACCTCGGCGAACTCGGGCGTGCTGGCCCAGCGGTAGCGCTTGACCGGCCACACCGAGCCCGAGTACCACCAGCGCAGGAGGAGGTCGGGGTCGTTGCCGAAGACCGACGGGTCGCCGGGGGCGACCATGACCTCGAGCTGGCCGTCGTCGACCTTCTTGTACTGGCCGCCGGACTGACCGATGTCGAGCGTCGTGGAGATCCCGACCGCGTCGAGGTCCTCCTTGATGAGCGGGGCGACGTCCTTGACCCAGCTCGTGTCGGTCGTCAGGAGCGTGATCGACAGGTCGCTCACGCCCGCGTCGGTCAGGAGCTTCTTGGCCTTGGCCGGGTCGTACGTGTAGACCGTGCCGGCCTCGACGTAGGACGGGTGCTCCTTGTGCAGGAAGCTCGTGGCCGCGGTCGCGTTGCCCAGCAGGCCCGTGCTGATGATCTTGTCCATGTCGAGCGCGTGGAAGAACGCCTGGCGCACGCGCTTGTCCGTGAACGGCGCCTTGGTGCAGTCGAACATCATGAACAGCAGGCCGAACGACTGGACCGACTCGACCGTCACGGCGTTGGAGAGGCGCTCGACGTCGAGGTAGGGCACGTCCTCGATCGACTGGACGCGACCCGACTCGACCGCGGTCACGCGGGCGGCGGCGTCCGAGAGCAGGTTCCAGGTCATGGCCTTGGCGAGGGCCGGGCGCGAACCGTTGTAGGCGTCGAAGCGCTCGAACGTGATCTTGTCGTCGACCGTGGCGCTCGTGAGCTTGTACGGGCCGGTGCCGACGGGCAGCGAGTCGTACGCCTTGGGGTCGGCCTCGACGATGGCCTTCGGGACGATCTTGACGACCGAGACGCGGTCGACGAACAGGCCGAACGGGTAGTTGAGCGTGAACGTGACCGTCTTGTCGTCCTTGGCCGTGACCGAGGCGAGGAAGGGCAGGAACTGGGAGTAGAGCGAGGCGTTCGCCGGGTCGAGGACGCGGTTGAAGCTGAAGACCACGTCGTCGGTCGTGACGGGGGAGCCGTCGTGGAAGGTGGCCCCGTCGCGGAGCGTGACCTCCCAGGTGGTCTCGTCGATCTTCTTGGGCAGCTCCTTGCCGAGCGCGGCGTAGGGCGTGCGGGCTGCGGGGTCGAGCTCGACGAGTCCCTCGAGGACGTGCCAGTTGGCGGCCATGGTCACGGCGCCCGACGTCGTCATGGGGTCGAAGCCCGTGGACAGGGCGTACGAGATGCCTGCCTCGATCGTGCCGTCGAGGTTGGGCTTGGTCCCGCTGCCGGCGGGGGTGGTCTGCGGGTCGGCCGAGGTGGACGCCGGTCCGCCACAGGCGGCGACCGCGCTCGCCAGGACCGCTCCTGCGCCGATCACGCCGGCGAGCTTGAGGAAGCTGCGGCGAGAGGTGTCGGTCGCGTTCGTGCTATTCGCCATCGAGGTAGCCATGAACTCTCCAGATATAGGACGTCTGATGTCTGACGCTGGTAGGGTTGAACGGTAGAGGCAATTCCTGAGGAGGTCAAGGCGCATGACAGCTACCGATCCCGTGGATCATGGGGGATTCGCTCGACAGGGGGTTCGTCCCCCGACGACGACGGAGCAGATCAAGGAGTACATCCTGCGGGCCCACCTGCGGCCCGGTGACCTGCTGCCCACCGAGGCCGAGCTCTGCTCGCTGCTCGGTGTCAGCCGGTCGAACGTCCGCGAGGCGATCCGCACGCTCGCGGCGCTCGACATCGTCGAGGTGCGGCACGGGTACGGCACGTATGTGGGGCAGCTCTCGCTCAAGCCGCTCGTCGAGGGCCTCGTCTTCCGCGGGGTCCTGATCCCCGGTGACGACTTCTCGGCGCTGCGCGAGGTCGTCGAGGTCCGTCAGGCGCTCGACATCTCGATGGCCGAGCAGATCGTCACGGAGATGGCCGGCAGCCGGAACCCCGAGCTCGAGCGGCTCGTCGCCGAGATGGAGCGCAAGGCGCGGGCCGGCGAGGACTTCTTCGAGGAGGACCGCGCGTTCCACTCGCACCTGCTCGCCCACCTCGACAACTTCCTGGTGGCGCAGCTCGGCACCGCGTTCTGGGACGTGCACCAGGTCGTCTCTCCCAAGCTCGGCCTGCCGGCCCCCGACCAGATCGACCTCACGGCCAAGGCGCACGGGGACATGCTCCGCGCGGCCGAGGCGGGGGACGCCGAGGCCTACCGCGACGCCGTCGTCGCGCACTACGCACCCCTCCGTGACGCGCTCACGCAGATGGCCTCGACCGTCGAGGAGAGCCGCGTGGCCGCGGCGACCGCGGCCGGTTCGCCCGAGCCCCAGGGTGCGCGCGGGGGCGTCGCGTGAGCGGCCCGTCGCTCGGCCGTGGCTCGCGGGTCGTGCTGATCGGTGACTCGATCACCGACGCGGGTCGGCTCGCCGAGGGGGAGTTCGGCCTGGGGCACGGGTATGCGGCCCGTGTCGCGGGCGTGTGCGGTCGGCGCGGCGTCACGGTGCTCAACCGGGGTGTCGGCGGCCACCGGGTGGTCGACCTCCAGGCCCGCTGGGACCAGGACGTCCTCGCCCTGGAGCCCGACCTCGTCTCGATCAAGATCGGCATCAACGACACGTGGCGCCGCTACGACGCGGGCGACGAGACCAGTGCCGAGGACTTCGAGACCGGGTACCGCGACCTGCTCGACCGCACGCTCGCCGGGGCGCCGCGGGCCTCGATCGTCCTGGTCGAGCCGTTCCTGGTGCCCGTGCGCACGGAGCAGTGGGGCTGGCGCGAGGACCTCGACCCGAAGATCCAGGTCGTGCGCCGGCTCGCCGGGTCCTACGGCCTGCCGCGCGTGGCGACCGACGGGCCCTTCGCCCAGGCGGTCGCGACGAGCGGGCTGGGCCCCGAGGCATGGGCGTACGACGGTGTCCACCCCACGCCCGCAGGCCACGGCCTCCTCGCCGAGGCCTGGTTGAAAGTTGTACATCTGCGCTAGTACTTCCGTATCTCTTGCCTCCTTCGCCGAGGTGACTGATTCTTAGTGCGTGGTTCAAGGCTAAAACACGCACAACCAGTCATTAGGCAAGGGAGCTCAATGAAACCGGTCGTCCAGCGCCGCCCCGCGACCCCCCGTCGCGGCGCACTGCCTTCATCCCGGGTCCTGGCCGCCTCGATCGCCGCACTGGCGCTCGTGGGCACAGGCCTCGTCTCCGTCCCTGCCGGCGCGGCCCCCGCCGCGCCGGCATCGACGTCGCTCGCGGCAGCAGCAGCCGCACCCAAGCCCGTGACCCCTGAGGTCCCCGTCGACGCGGCCGGCAAGCCGCTCGGCGCGATCACCCAGGTCACGGCCGTCGGCAACGAGGTCACTCTCACGGCAGGCACCGGCGCCTACCGTGTGACGTTCCTCGACGACGAGACGCTGCGCGTCGAGGCCGACCCCTCGGGGACGTTCTCCGACCCGGCGAACACGCCCCAGGGCGACGCGACGCGCACGGCGAACATCGTCGTCGGGCTCGACGAGTTCGCCGGCAGCACCCCGACCGTGACCGACGGCGCGACCATCACGCTCGCGACCGCGAAGGTCACCCTGAAGATCGACAAGGCGACGGGCCGGATGACGCTCGTGCGTGCCGACGGCTCGGTCGTCTGGGACGAGTCGGCGCCCCTGACGTTCGGCGCCTCCTCGGCGACCCAGCACCTGCGCACCGCTGCGGCAGAGCAGTTCCTCGGCGGCGGAATGCAGAACGGCCGCTCGATCCACACGGGCGCGACCATCAACATCGCGCGGAACTTCGACTGGGACGACGACGGCTACCCCAACGCGGTGCCGTACTACATGACGTCGAACGGCTACGGAGCGCTGCGCAACACGTTCGCCCGAGGGACCTACGCCTTCACGGACGAGGCCACGACCACCCACGAGGAGCGGCGCTTCGACGCCTACTACTTCGTGGGCGACTACAAGGGTGCGCTCGACGGGTACACCCAGCTCACGGGCCGCCCCCTCATGCCGCCCGTCTACGCGCTCGAGTACGGGGACGCCGACTGCTACAACCGCTCGAACCCCACGTACTCGTCGTCGGGCTTCGGCGACCCCGAGGGGATCAAGCAGAAGACCCCGCAGGCCGCCGTCACGGCCGCGCGGTTCAAGGAGAACGACATGCCGGCGGGCTGGATGCTCGTCAACGACGGCTACGGCTGCGAGTACCAGGACCTGCCGGAGACGGTCGCCCAGATCGCCGAGGACTCGGACCTGGTCACGGGCCTGTGGACCCAGCGGTCGCTCACGAACCAGGAGTACGAGGTCGGTGACGCGGGCGTGCGCATGCGCAAGCTCGACGTCGCGTGGGTCGGCAACGGCTACCGCCTGGCGCTGACGGGCTGCGAGTCCGCCTACAAGGGCTTCGAGGACTACTCGGACGCGCGAGGCACGTCCCTCATGGTCGAGGGGTGGGCCGGGTCGCAGCGCTGCGGCATGCAGTGGACGGGTGACCACTCGGGCAACCTCGACGCGGTGCGCTGGCAGATCTCGGCGCTCACGGGGGCCGGGAACTCCGGCCTCGCGTTCAGCACGGGCGACGTCGACGGGATCTTCGGTGGGTCCACGAAGTCCTACGTGCGCGACCTGCAGTGGAAGGCCTTCGCGCCCGCGCTGTACTCGATGAGCGGCTGGGCCTCGGTCGACAAGCGGCCGTGGCTCTACGGCGACGAGGCCACCGAGATCAACCGCAAGTACCTCCAGCTGCGGCAGAAGCTCATGCCGTACATCTACACGCTCGCGGCCGGGTCCCACGAGACGGGTACCCCGATGATGCGCTCGCTCGCGCTCGAGTACCCCCAGGACCCCATGTCCTACGGGGCCGAGGCGAACAACGAGTTCCTGCTCGGCGAGGACTTCCTCGTCGCGCCGGTGTTCTCCGACTCGGAGATCCGCAACGGGATCTACCTGCCCGAGGGGCGCTGGGTCGACTACTGGACGGGCGACGTGCTCGACGGCGGTCGCGTGCTCAACGGGTACAGCGCCCCGCTCGACACGCTGCCCGTGTTCGTGCGGGCCGGAGCGGTCGTCCCGCAGGGCATGGTGGCGCGCAACGCGTCGCTCGTGCCCGAGGACTCGGCGATCACGCTCGACGTCTACCCCCAGGGCGACGAGAGCTTCACGCTCTACGAGGACGACAAGCTCACCCGCGCCTACAAGGACGACGCGACGTCGTCGCAGGAGCTCACGGTCTCTGCGCCCGAGCAGGACGGCGGCGACGTGACCGTCACGATCGGCGAGCGGGTCGGGGACTACGCGGGCAAGGCTGCGGCGCGCCCGTACCTGCTCGACGTCCACACCGGCTCGGCGCCCTCGGGCGTCACGGTCGGGGGAGCGGTGCTCACGCAGGTCGCCGACGCCGCAGCCCTCGAGTCCGCCTCGACGGGCTGGTTCTACGACGAGTCCGCACCGGGTGGGGTGGTGCGCGTCAAGCTCGGCGCGATCGCCTCGGACGCCTCGGCGACGGTCGTCCTGGCCGGGACCAGCGCGGTCGGCGGCAAGGACTCCGACGCGGGCCGCGCCTCGGTGACCGTGGGCCTCGCGGCCCAGGTCTTCCAGGGCCAGGAGACGACGGCGGAGCTCACCTTCACCAACACCGGCACCAAGGCCAAGACCGACCTGGTGATCGAACCCGTCCTCCCGCAGGGCTGGACGCTCGCGAGCAGCACCGGGACGACCGCTGCCTCGGTCGCACCGGGGGCGAGCGTGACGGCTCGCGTGGTGGTCTCGCCGGCCGCGGGCTCCGCGGCCGGGCAGCAGACCGTGGGCGCTCGTGCGACCTACCGCGACGCGGCGGGCGACGAGCGCACGGTGTCGGGGGCCAACCAGCTCTACGTCGCCTACGGCACCCTCGCGGCGGCGTTCAACCACGTCTCGGTCACGTCGCTCGCGACCAAGGACGCCGGCAACTTCGACGGCGGGGGAGCGTCGTTCTCGGAGGACGCGCTCGCGGCGGCCGGGGCCACGTGGGGCGATCCCCTGACCGTGACGAGCGGCGAGGACACCGTCGAGTACACGTGGCCCGCGGCAGCACCGGGGGTCGCGAACTCGATGGCCCTCGACGGGCAGACGGTCGCGCTCTCGGGCAAGGGGACGCATCTCGCGTTCCTCGGCTCGGCGTCCGCCGGTGCCGGGGTCACTCCCGAGGTGACCATCACCTATGCGGACGGCACCACGTCCAAGCAGTCGTTCTTCTTCCCGAACTGGCTGCTCCAGGGCGGCCTGAACGGGTCGAGCGTCGCGGTCGCGAGCCAGGGTCGCAACAACAAGAACAACCCGGCGGGCTACGAGTACCCGACGTACAAGTACCAGGTCTACTCCGACACCGTGATCCTCAACCCGGCCAAGGAGCTGCGGTCCGTCACGTTCCCGGTGCAGACCAACGCCAAGCTGTTCGCGATGAAGGTCGCCACTCTCGGTCTGCCGGACGCCCCGCAGGGGACGGTCTGGGCCTCCGACCTCACGTGGACGTCGGCGACCAACGGCTACGGCGTGATCGGCAAGGACGTCGCCAACAAGGACTCGGCCTCGTCCCCGGACAAACCGCTCGTCATCAACACGACGCCCGAGCTCAAGAAGACCTATGCCAAGGGCCTGGGGGTGCACGCGGCGTCGAAGGTCACGTACTACCTCGGCGGGCAGTGCACGGCGTTCACCGCGGACGCCGGGCTCGAGGACCCCTTCAAGGGGTCGGTGATCTTCAAGGTCGACGTCGACGGTGCCAACAAGTACCAGGGCACCACCTTCCAGGCGGGATTCCCGACCGAGCAGGTCTCGGTCGACGTCACGGGCGCGCAGTACGTCGACCTGATCGTCGACCCGACGAGCCCCGGTGCCATCAACGGTGCGCACGGCGTGTGGGGAGACGCGAGGTTCACGTGCGCCGAGCCCGCCCCGGAGATCGCCTTCTCGGCCGAGGCCTCGGCCAAGCGCAGCGGCGCGACGGTGCTGCTCTCGGTGCGCACGGTCAACGAGGAGGACGTCCCGGTCGACGTCGTCGTCACGACGCCCTACGGCACCAAGACGTTCGTCGGGGTGCTGCCGGGCAAGAGCGCGAGCCAGAGCTTCAACGCTCGGGCAGCGACGATCCCCGCGGGCGAGGCCACGGTCACCGTGACCAGGACGGTGGACGGAAAGAAGGTGAGCGTCGACCGGACCGTCGCGTACGACGGGGTCGGCTGACCCAGGGGGTGACGGGGACGCCGCCGGTCGGGCCGAGGTCCGACCGGCGGCGTCCCCCGGGACCCCCCACGGCTCGGAGGCCGGTTCGTCCGGCCTCCGGCCTCGTGTCGCCCTGGCGGTCAGGGCCGAGACAGTGGAGACTGGCTCGTGGGCGTCCCTCGGGAGGCCCCCTGACCGTCGTCGCACCGGAAGCACCACGCTACGGACCGTGGGAGCCCCGGGCGAGGCACGAGGGAATCCCCCGCGCTGCTCGCAGGGCGGGGGTACCGCATAGAGGTGTGCGGGAGGGAGAGGCGCCGGTTGCCACTGGGGGCGAACGGCGCCTCTCGCATGTCCGGAGCAGGAGGAAGCACCCGCCCGACGGCGGCGCCCACCCGGCCCGGCCCGCGCTGGGCGCGCGGCCTCAGCCGCGCGGCGCGCGCAGGGCGACCATCTGGTCGATCAGGGCGAGGAGGTCGTCGATCGACCCGCCCTCGGGGGTCGCGGCGCTCGCGGGCGAGGCGCCGCTCGCGAAGTGCTCGCTCGCCTGGGCGTAGAGGCCGTCGCCGATGAGCATGATCGCGCGGGTCAGCACGGGGTCACCGACGACGTCGAGCACGGCTCCGGCCCAGGCGTCGTGCGCGTCGTCGAGCGCGGCGCGCGCCTGCGGGTAGCTGCCCTGCGCGAGCCGCGAGACCGCGACGTACACGAACTCGAAGTGGCTGTCGGAGTCGGCCGACGTGCGGATGAAGTAGTCCACGGGCCCCTCGGGGGCCGCTCGCATGGCCTCGACGTCGGCGGCCGTGAGGTCGCGCAGGTGCTCCATGAGCCCTTCGGCCAGCGCGACCTTGGACCCGAAGTGGTAGAGCAGTCCGCCCTTGGACACGCCGGCCTCGGCGGCCACCGCGTCGAGCGTGGTCGCGCGCTCTCCCTGGGTCACGAGCAAGGTGGCGAAGGCTTCGAGGACCTTGGCGCGAGCGGCGGGGGGCGGCGGCATCTTGAAAGTGTACCGACCGGACGGTTACTATACCGTCTGGACGGTTGGCAGTCCGGCGCCACAGCGCCGCCCCAGCCGTCCTCGTACGTGAAAGGACGCTCCCGTGACTCTCGTCCAGGACAACCGGACGCCCCGGGACCCGAACGGCCCCGTCGGCGCACCGCAGGACCTCGTGACACCTACCGGTGGCACGCCCCTGACCCGCAACCGCCGGTGGGTCGCGCTCGCCGTGCTCATGCTCCCCGTGCTGCTCGTCTCGATCGACAACACGGTGCTGACGTTCGCCCTGCCGCAGATCTCCGAGGCGCTGCGCCCCACAGGCACCCAGCTGCTGTGGATGATCGACGTCTACCCGCTCGTGCTCGCGGGGCTGCTGGTCTCGATGGGCTCGTTCGCGGACCGGATCGGTCGGCGCAGGCTCCTGCTCGTCGGCGCGGTCGGGTTCGCGCTGCTCTCCGTGGTCGCGGCCTACGCACCGAGCGCCGAGGCGCTCATCGCCTCGCGCGCGGGGCTCGGGTTCTTCGGCGCCATGATCATGCCGCCCACGCTCTCGCTGCTGCGCAACATCTTCACCGACCGTGAGGAGCGTCGGCTCGCGATCGCGATCTGGGCCGCCGGCTTCGCCGCGGGCAACGCGATCGGACCCATCGCGGGCGGCTTCCTGCTCGAGCACGCCTGGTGGGGCTCGGTCTTCCTGCTGGCCGTGCCGGTCCTCGTGCTGCTTCTCGTGCTCGCGCCGGTCTTCGTGCCCGAGTCCAAGGACTCGAACCCTGGCCGCGTCGACGTGGTCTCGATCGCACTCTCGATGGCGACCATGGCGCCGATCGTGCTCGGCATCAAGACGCTCGCGAAGTCCGGTCCCAGCGCTCTGGCCTTCGGTGCGCTCGTGCTCGGCCTCGTGGCGGGCTGGGCCTTCGTGCGCCGTCAGCTCGGGCGCCCGGACCCCATGATCGACGTCCGGCTGTTCCGCCGGGGTGAGTTCTCGGGGGCCGTCGTCATCAACCTGCTCTCGGTGTTCTCGCTCGTGGGCTTCCTGTTCTTCGTGTCCCAGGACGTGCAGCTCGTGCTGGGGCTGAGCCCCGTCAGGGCCGGCTATGCCCTGCTGCCCGGGCTGGCCGCGATGATCGTCGCCGGCCTCCTGGTGGTCCGGGTCGTGCGCAAGGTCCGTCCGGCGTACGTCGTGGCCGTCGCGATCCTCTTCGCCGCCGCGGGGTACGCGATGGTCGCGCTGACCGCGGGCACGAGCACCTTGACCGGGCTCGTGGTCGCGTTCGTGATCCTCGCGACCGGGATCGGCGCCGCGGAGACCGTGTCGAACGACCTGATCGTCTCGGCGGTCCCTGCGGACAAGGCGGGCGCGGCCTCGGCCATCTCCGAGACCGCGTACGAGGTCGGGGCGGTGCTCGGCACCGCGGTGCTGGGCAGCATCCTCACGGCCTCCTACCACCGCAACGTCGTCGTGCCCGACGGCGTGCCCGCCGCGGACGCGACGGCGGCCGCGGAGACGCTCGGGGGTGCCACGCAGGTGGCGCAGACCCTGCCGGCCGAGCAGGCGCAGGCGCTGCTCGCCTCTGCCCACGAGGCGTTCGGCAGCGGCGTCGGGACCACGTCCTGGATCGGCTTCGGGCTCATGCTCGTGGCGTCGGTCATCGCGCTCGTGGCCCTGCGGCCCGCGCGGTCGTGAGATTCACCCGGATGCCGGCGAGCGTGCCCGCTGGCATCCGGGCGCCCGATCGGCAAGGGTGAGAGGTGATGAATCGTCCCCGTCGCACCCCGCCCCGCTGGGTCCGCTACACGCTGTCCGCCCTCGCTCTGCTCGTCCCGTGCGTGGTGTTCGGCGTGACCACCGCGACCGCCAACCTCAGCCTGGGGCCGCACGAGGCTCGGTACGAGGTGTCGACCGACGGCCTCGTGGTGGTCGACCTGGGCCCGCTCGGGACGCTCGAGATCGACTCGCCGCTCCCCGCCGGGCTCGGCGCGCGGATCACGGTCGAGGAGATCCCCGCGGACCTCACGGCCTTCGACCAGGCAACGACGATCGCGGCCCTCACGCAGGACCTCCAGGGATACCTGCAGTTCTTCGGTGGTCCGCAGGACACGATCGAGCAGGTCACGCGCAGCCTCGTGGCCGACGCCGCGCGTCGGACGGGCCTCGCGGTCCTCGTGGTCGCGGCCGCCGGCACGGGGCTCTACTTCCTCCTGGGGGGCTCTCGACGGCGTGAGCTCGGTGACGTCCTCGCGCCGAGGACCTGGGAGATCACCGCCGGTGTCGTGGTGGTCACGCTCGTCTTCGGTGCGCTGTCCGCGTCGGCCGAGGAGCCCGCTGCCACCGATTCGCGGCCGGCCTCGGCGGTCTTCGCGGGCACCCCGCTCGAGGGAGCCCGGATCACGGGGCGTCTCGCCGGGGTCGTCGACACCTACGGCGGCATGCTCATGAACGCCTACAAGGACAACGAGGCCTTCTACGCGCGCGCGAACACGGCGCTGGGCGTCGCGTGGGACGAGCGCGACGTGCTCGAGGAGGCGGCGACCGCCCAGCGGGAGGCCGAGGAGCAGGCCGCCCGGGACGCGGCCACCGAGCCGCCCGCGGAGGGCGAGCCGGGGGTCGACGGCGACGTCACGGGCGAGGCGGCGGGCGCCGACGGCGAGGCCGCAGACCCTGCCGGTGCGGCGCCGTCGGGCAGCGAGGGCGACCAGGCGACCGAGGGCACGGACGTCGCCGGAGCGAGCCGGGGTGCGACCCCCACGGGCGGGCCGACCGAGTCGCCCACCCCGACCCCCGAGGACGAGCTCGTCTCGATGCTCGTGGTGAGCGATCTGCACTGCAACATCGGGATGACCCCGCTGATCCGGACCGCGGCCGAGCGCTCCGGGGCGAGCATCGTGCTCAATGCGGGCGACACGACCATGAACGGCACGAGCGTCGAGCAGTTCTGCGTGAACTCGTTCACGTCCGCGGTCCCCGACGGCGCCACGATGGTCGTCGCGGACGGGAACCACGACAGCGTCGAGACCTCGGCGCAGGAGCGCAAGCGAGGCGTCAAGATCCTCGACGGCGACGTGATCGAGATCGACGGGGTCCGCATCCTCGGCGACCGCGACGCGCTCGAGACGCGGATCGGCTCCGGGTCCAAGGCGGCCCGCCCCGAGACGCCCGCCCAGCAGGCCGAGCGGCTCGCGCAGACCGCGTGCGACGCGAAGGACGGGGTCGACCTCCTGCTCGTCCACTCGCCGCGGGCCGGGAACGAGGCCCTCGAGACGGGGTGCGTCCCGCTGCAGGTCTCGGGCCACACGCACCGTCGGAGCGGGCCAGAGCAGTTCGGCCTGGGGATCCGGTACGTCAACGCGAGCACCGCGGGGGCCGAGTCGGGCGAGCCGACCGTCGGGCCGCTCAAGGGGGTCGCGGAGATGACCGTCCTGCGCTTCGACCCCGTGCTGCGAGAGTTCGTCGACTGGCAGCTCGTGCAGGTCTTCCCCGACGGGTCCGCGCAGGTGAGCGCCCGCGAGGCGTTCCCCGTCCCGGTGCCCGAGGAGGTCCTCGACGGAGGGGCCGAGGGCACCGAGGAGCCGGACGGCACAGGTGCTGGCGAGAGCACCGACGGCACCGACGACACCGGGGGTGCCGACGTCCCGGACGGCGCGGGTGCGAGCGACGGGGCGCCCGCGGCGACCATCGCGGACGACTCCGCGAAGGAGGAGTGAGGGGCTCGTGCGCGACTCCGACGGAGCGGGTGAATCGACCGGTGCTGGTCCGGTCCCCGACCTCGGACGCGGCAGAATACGCGGTATGAGCAGAGGTGCCCGATGGATCCTCGTCGCGATCGTCGCGGCGCTGGTGATCGTGCTCGCGGGACCCTACGTGGTCGCTCGGCTCTCGGTCGGCACCGCCCCGCCGCCGCTCGGGCTCCAGACCCCGGGCGAGACGGTCTCGCCGACCGCCACCCCGGACCCCGGTCCGTTCGACCCCGACGGCACCTGGGCCGTGGGCGCGGGGTCGCAGGCGGGATATCGCGTCGAGGAGGTGCTCAGCGGGGAGAAGGGCACGGTCGTGGGGCGGACCGGGGAGGTCGGCGGGACGCTGGTCGTGACGGGCGGCGAGCTCGTCCGGGCCGAGATCACGGTCAGGACGGCGTCGATCGCGAGCAGCAGCGTGGTGCGCGACGACGCGTTCCGGCGACTGCTCGAGACCGACGTGTTCCCCGATGCGGTGTTCATCCTCACCGAGCCCGTCGACCTCGAGGGTATCGAGGAGCGCGACGAGCCCCTCACGGTCCAGGCACGGGGGACGTTGACGATCCGCAACGTGACCGAGCCCGTGACCGTGACGCTCGAGGCGCGGCGCTCGGGTGACGGGGTCCAGGTCAGCGGTGCGATCCCCGTGACGTTCGTCGACTACGGGGTGAACCTGCCCGAGCTGCCGTTCGTGACGGTCGAGCCCTCGGGGACGGTCGAGATGCTGCTCGAGCTCGAACGGGTCGGCGCTGCGCCGACGCCGGACCCCACGTCCTCGACGGGAACCGTCTCCCCCTGAGCCTCCTCGTCCCGTGCCTCGGGGACTCGACGTCACGCCTCGTTCGTGGTTAAAGTTCGGTATGCCGAACTTTGAACTTCGCACAGGGGTGAAAGGTCTCCTCGGGGGCCTGGCGGCCCTGCTCCTCGCCGCTGCGTGCACGGTCGACGCCGCGCAGGGCGAGCCCGCCGGAACCTCGGCCGAGGGTGCGGGGGCGAGCGACGCCGTCGGGCGCCTCGAGGTGCTGACGACCTTCACCGTCCTGGCCGACATGGCCCGCGAGGTCGGGGGAGAGCACGTCGAGGTCTCCTCGCTCACCAAGGTCGGAGCCGAGATCCACGGTTACGAGCCCACCCCCGCGGACCTGCGGCGCGCCGCGAGCGCGGACCTGGTCCTCGACAACGGGCTCGGGCTCGAGAAGTGGTTCGAGCCCTTCGTCGCACGCCTCGACGCGCCGCACGTCACGGTCTCGGACGGCGTCGAGGTCCTCTCGATCGCCTCGGGCGCGTACGACGGGCGGCCCAACCCCCACGCCTGGATGTCGCCCGTCAACGGCGCGGTCTACGCGCGCAACATCGGTGAGGCCTTCGCTGCTGCGGACCCGGCGCACGCTGCGGACTACCGCGCGAACGCGGCCGACTACGCCGACCGCATCGAGGCCGTGGGGCGCGAGCTGGCCGCCGAGGTCGAGCAGGTGCCCGCCGGGTCGCGCGTGCTCGTGACGTGCGAGGGGGCGTTCTCCTACCTGGCGCGGGACGTCGGGCTCGACGAGAAGTTCCTGTGGCCCGTCAACGCCGACCAGCAGGGCACGCCCCAGCAGGTCGCGGGCGTGATCGACCACGTACGTGACAACGGCGTGCGCGCGGTGTTCTGCGAGACGACCGTCTCGGACTCCGCGCAGCGCCAGGTCGCCGCGGAGACGGGCGCGACGTACGCGGGCACGCTCTACGTCGACTCCCTCTCGCAGCCCGACGGCGACGTCCCCACCTACCTCGACCTGCTCACCTACGACGCGCGCATCATCAGCGAGGGCCTGCGGGGTGGGTCGTGAGCGGGGCATCGCCCGCAGGGGTGACCGCGGCGGGTCCGTCGGCGGGGAGTGCCGGGTCTGCCGAGCCCGCTGCCCTCGCGGTCCGCGGGCTCACGGTCCGCTACCGCGAGACGCTGGCCCTCGAGGACGTCGCGCTCTCGCTCGCCCCGGGCGCCGTGACGGGGCTCATCGGGGCCAACGGCTCGGGGAAGTCGACGCTCTTCCGGTCCGTCATGGGTATGACGCGCGGCAACGGGGTCACCCAGGTGGGCGACGTCCGGATCTACGGCCGGGACGCCGACGCGGCCCGCAAGGAAGGGCTCGTGGGGTACGTCCCGCAGTCGGAGGACGTCGACTGGGCGTTCCCGGTCGACGTGCGAGACGTCGTGACCATGGGGCGCTACGGGGGCCTGGGGCCCACGCGCCGAGCGCGCGCCGAGGACCGCCGCGCCGTGGCCGACGCCCTGGACCGCGTGGGGCTCGCCGACCTCGCGCACCGGCAGATCGGGCGGTTGTCCGGCGGGCAGCGCAAGCGTGTCTTCGTGGCACGTGCGATCGCGCAGGGCGCGCGGCTCCTGCTGCTCGACGAGCCCTTCGCCGGGGTCGACAAGGTGTCGGAGGCCCAGATCACCTCGGTGCTGCGGAGCCTCGCCGCCGCGGGGTGCGCCGTGCTCGTCTCGACGCACGACCTCGCGTCCCTGCCGGACCTCGTGGACGACGCGATCCTGCTCCAGCGCCGCATCATCATGACCGGGCCGCCCGACGTGGTGCTGCGCCCCGAGAACCTTGCCCGCACGTTCGGGATCGACCCGCTCGCGTCGGCGCGCCGCGAGGGCGCCGACGGCGGCACCCACAGCGCCGGTGCCGCGGACCTGGCCCCGGCCGCCGACGCCCCGTCCGAAGGAGCAGCCCGTTGAACCCCGTCGACCTCCTCGCGAGCGCGGGGGACTGGCTCGCCGCGCCGCTCGGGTACGAGTTCGTCCAGCGCGCGCTCCTCGTCGCGGTCGTCGCGAGCATCGTGTGCGCGCTCCTGAGCTGCTGGCTCATCATGATCGGCTGGTCGCTGCTGGGTGACGCGGTCTCGCACGCGGTGCTGCCGGGCGTGGTCCTGTCGTACGTGGTCGGCGTGCCGTTCGCGATCGGGGCGCTCGTGTTCGGGGTCGGGGCGGTCGCGCTGATCGGGACGGTGCGCGACACGAGCAGGCTCAAGGAGGACGCCGCGATCGGCGTGGTCTTCACGACGCTGTTCGCGATCGGGATCGTGCTCATCTCGGTCACGCCGAGCCAGATCGACCTGGGGCACATCCTGTTCGGCAACATGCTGGGCATCACCGACACGGACCTGTGGCAGGTCGTGGTGCTGGGTGCGCTGACGACCGTCGTGCTCGTGCTCAAGCGGCGCGACCTCACGCTGTTCGCGTTCGACCCGGTGCACGCGCACGCCGTCGGGATCTCGCCGCGCCGGCTGTCCGCGCTGCTCCTGGGGTCCCTCGCGCTGACCGTGGTGGTCGCGCTCCAGGCGGTCGGGGTCGTGCTCGTGGTGGCCCTGGTCATCACGCCGGGCGCGACGGCCTATCTCCTGGTCGACCGCATGTCCCGGATGCTCGTGCTCGCCCCCGTGATCGCGGTCGGGTGCGCGGTCGTGGGCATCTACGCGAGCTACTACCTCGACACCGCGAGCGCCGCGACGATCGTCGTGGCCCAGGGGGTCGTGTTCGCGGTCGCGTACGTCGTGCACCTGGCGCGCCGTCCGCGTGCGGTGCCCCCGGCGGGCCCGACGGCGGAGCGCGAGCCCGTGGAGCTGGTCGCCCGGTGACGCGTGGTGGCGAGGCGGGCGGGCCGGGCGTCGCGCAGCGAGCAGGCACCGGTCCGTCCCCCGGTCCTTCCGGGGCCGGGGGAGGCCCGTGAAATAGAGTGGTCGCCGTGGACCATCCCCTCGACCTGACCTCCGTCGCCCAGGACTACCTCAAGGTGGTGTGGTCCGCGCAGGAGTGGTCCGACGAGCCGGTGACCACCAAGCTCCTCGCGGACCGGCTCGGCGTCGGGGCCTCGACCGTCTCGGAGACCGTGCGCCGCCTGTCCTCGCAGGGCCTGCTGGTGCACGCGCGCTACGGTGCGATCGAGCTCACGGACCTCGGGCGTTCGCACGCGGTCGCGATGGTCCGTCGGCACCGGATCCTCGAGACGTACCTGGTCTCCGAGCTGGGCTACTCGTGGGACGAGGTCCACGACGAGGCCGAGGTGCTCGAGCACGCGGTCTCGGACCTCATGCTCGACCGTATCGACGCCCTGCTCGGCCACCCCACGCGGGACCCGCACGGCGACCCTATCCCCACCGCGTCCGGGTTCGTGCCGCGTCCCGCGGCGGTCCGGCTGTCCGAGCTGGACCCGGGGGCGTGCGCGGTCGTGGCGCGGATCTCGGACTCGGACCCGGACGTGCTGCGCTACCTGGCCGAGCTGGGCCTGGGGCTCGACGCCGAGGTGCGCGTGCACGAGCGACGCGAGTACGCGGGGACCATGGCGATCACGTGGGGGAGCGACGCGAGCCCGGTCCACCTGGGCCTGCCTGCGGCGTCGCGCGTGTGGGTCGTGCCCGCGCCTCTCGCCACGGATCCCGCCCCGGTCTAGACTGACGTTCTTCCCGCATCACGCTGCCGATGGCGTCGGCGTTGCGCTCGAAACGATTCGATCCTTGCAACGACACCCTTGAAGGGGGCGCCTTGACCGTCGACAGCACCGGCCTGCCCGGGACGACCGACACCCGTTCCGACGCGCCCGTCCCGGGCGCGGACCGCCGTCGGGCGGGCGCCACCAGCGCACCCCGTGGAACCCGGACCGCGGGGCTCGCGCTGCTCGCGCTCGCCGTGGGCGGCTTCACGATCGGCACCACCGAGTTCGCGACCATGGGCCTGCTGCCCGACATCGCCGCCGCGTTCGACGCCTCCATCCCGCTGACCGGGCACGCGATCACGGCCTACGCCGTGGGCGTCGTGGTCGGCGCGCCGCTCCTGACCGTGCTCGCCGCGCGCGTCTCGCGCAAGAAGCTCCTCGTGGGCCTCATGCTCGCCTACACGCTCGGCAACGTGCTGTCCGCAGCAGCCCCCAGCCTCGAGTGGCTCATCGCGGGCCGCTTCTTCGCGGGCCTGCCGCACGGCGCGTTCTTCGGTGTCGGGGCGGCCGTCGGGGCCGCCGTGGCGGGGCCCGGCCGTCGCGGGCACGCCGTGGCCATGATGATGACCGGGCTCACGGTCGCGAACGTCGTCGGCGTCCCGCTCTCGACCTTCGCCGGGCAGGTGCTCGGGTGGCGTGCGGCGTTCGTGCTCATCGGCCTCCTGGGCGGCCTCACGCTCCTCGCGCTGTGGCGCTGGGTCCCTGCCGGGTCCGGCGACACCGGGTCGAGCGTGAGCCAGGAGCTCGCGGCGCTCAAGAACGGCGCGCTGTGGATCAGCTTCGTGGGTGGCGCGATCGGGTTCGGCGGCATGTTCGCCGTGTACTCCTACGTCGCCCCGACCATGACCGAGGTCACGGGGCTCTCGCTCGGCGTGGTCCCCGTGGTCCTCGCGATCTTCGGGCTCGGCATGACGCTCGGTACCGTCGTGGGCGGCCGGCTCGCCGACAAGGACGTCATGCGCACGGTCTGGATCGGGTTCGGCTCCACGGCGGCCGCCCTCGTCGCGTTCGCGCTCACGGGCCAGAGCCCCGTGCCCGCGGTCGCGTCCCTGTTCCTGCTCGGCGTGACCTCCCAGATCCTGGGGCTCGCGCTCCAGACCCGCCTCATGGACCTCTCACCCGACGCCCCCTCGCTCGGCGCCGCGCTGTGCCACTCGGCGCTCAACGTGGGCAACGCCAACGGTGCGTTCCTGGGCGGGCTCGTGATCGCCGCGGGCTGGGGCTACCTCGCGCCGGCCTGGACGGGCCTCGCGCTGACGCTCGTGGGGCTCGCGATCATCGTGGCGTTCGGTCGCCAGCGCGTCACGCACGTCCGCGAGGACGAGGTCCCGGCAGACGCGCCCGTCGAGGAGGTCGTCGCCGCGTCCTGAGGCGGCGGCCGCCCGCGGGTGGGCCACTCGGGGGCACGGCGCCCGACGACGTCGCTCGCCCGCGACGTGCCGCCCGCCGACGAGCGCAGCGCGGCTCACGCCGACACCCGGCGAACCGTGACACGTCCAGCCAAACCTCAGAGTTCGCCGGTACCTTGGGCCCACCTGTGTGCCGGAAGAGCACGCGCAGACCCTTCAGGAGCGGTTCGTGAGCGAGAGCCCCACCCGTCCTTCCCGTGCCGGGCGCACCCCGGCGGCCGGCACGCAGCGCCCCGCCGCCGGTGCGGCACTGCCCGACGCCGACGCCAAGAACCTCTCGCCCCGAGCGTTCGGGTGGGTGCTCGTCGTGGCGGGTGCGGTCGGCCTGGTCGGAGCCGCCTGGCTCGCGATCGAGAAGTACCTCAAGCTCATCGACCCGAACCACGTCGCGTCGTGCTCGCTCAACCCGTTCCTCGACTGCGGGCCCGCGATGGCCTCGTGGCAGGGCACCCTGCTCGGGTTCCCCAACCCCTACCTCGGGGTCGCGGCCTTCCCCGTGGTCATGACGATCGGCGTCGTCGTGCTGACCGGTGCGCGTCTGCCGCGCTGGTTCTGGCTCACGATGCTGGCCGTCACGACGGTCGCGATGGGGCTCATCCTCTTCCTCGTGTGGACCAGCCTCTACGTGCTCGTCGTGCTCTGCCCCTTCTGCATGGTCGTGTGGGCCGCGATGATCCCGCTGTTCTGGTACCAGGTCGTGCACGCCGTGCAGGAGGGGTACCTCAAGGTCGGCGAGGGCGTGAAGCGGCTGGTCGTCGACAACCGCGGGATCCTGCTCGCCGTGCTGTACGTCCTCCTCGTCGCCTGGGTCTTCCTCGAGATGGGACCCACGATCGTCACCTACCTGCAGAGCACCTGATCGGCGGGCGGGGAGCCGAGCCGCTCCCAGCAGCTCCCGACGGGTCCTGATCCCACCGGGCCGGTGGCCGGCACCACCGGCCCGGTGACCCTCCCCTGACGAGCCGTCGCCGCACGCTCGGGGGTCCCGGACGGGTGGTGACCGGGCCGCTCGGGGTGGGCTGCGCCGTCGGGCCGGCGCGTGCCCGTCCGGCCCGGCGTCCAGCAGCGACGACGCTGCCCGACGACGTCGCGCCGAACGGTAAACTCGCGGGGTGAGCACGCCTGAGAACCCCGCCCCCGAGAACCCCGCCGAGCCCGTGCACCCCGCCCCCGCGGCCTCGCTCGAGACGACCTCCCACCGCTACACGCCCGCCCTCGCGCAGGACATCGAGCTCCGGTGGCAGGACGCGTGGGAGGAGCGCGGCACGTTCTTCGCGGCCAACCCCTCGGGTCACCTCACCGACGGAGAGGGCAGGCACGCCGACGGCCGCTCGCCGTACTTCATCATGGACATGTTCCCGTACCCCTCGGGCGCGGGACTGCACGTGGGGCACCCGCTCGGGTACATCGCGACCGACGTCGTCGGGCGCTTCCGGCGCATGTGCGGCGACAACGTGCTGCACGCGCTGGGCTACGACGCGTTCGGCCTGCCCGCAGAGCAGTTCGCCGTGCAGACCGGCCAGCACCCGCGGGTCACGACCGAGGCCAACATGGCCAACATGAAGCGCCAGCTGCGCCGCCTGGGGCTGGGTCACGACTCGCGCCGCTCGTTCGCGACCATCGACCCCGAGTACATCCGCTGGACCCAGTGGATCTTCCTGCAGATCTTCGAGGCCTGGTACGACGAGGACGCCGTGCGTCCCGACGGCGGCACGGGCCGAGCACGCCCCATCACCGAGCTCGTGGCCGAGTACGCCGCAGGCACGCGGCCCGTCCCCGGCCACCCCGAGGGTACCCGGTGGGAAGACCTCGACCGCGTCGCGCAGCGCGACGTGATCGACCCGCAGCGCCTGGCCTACGTGTCCGAGTCGCCCGTGAACTGGGCCCCGGGCCTGGGCACCGTGCTCGCGAACGAGGAGGTCACGTCCGACGGCCGCTCCGAGCGCGGGAACTTCCCCGTCTTCCAGCGCAGCCTGCGCCAGTGGAACATGCGGATCACCGCGTACGCGGACCGCCTGGCCGACGACCTGGACCTCATCGACTGGCCGGAGAAGGTCAAGTCGATGCAGCGCAACTGGATCGGTCGCAGCGAGGGCGCCAACGTCCGTTTCGCGATCGACGGTGCGATCGGCGGGAGCAGCCCCGTCGGGGACGTCGAGGTCTTCACGACGCGCCCCGACACCCTGTTCGGTGCGACGTTCCTGGTGGTCTCGCCCGAGCACCCCCTGCTCGACGAAGTCCCGGCCGAGTGGCCCGACGGCACGCACGGGGTCTGGACCGGTGGTCACGCGACCCCGATCGACGCCGTCGCGGCGTACCGCAAGGAGGCCGCGGCGAAGACCGCGGTCGAGCGTCAGGCCGACGCGGGCAAGAAGACCGGCGTCTTCACGGGCCACCTCGCGGTCAACCCCGTCAACGGTGCGCTCATCCCCGTGTTCACCGCGGACTACGTCCTCATGGGCTACGGCACGGGCGCCATCATGGCCGTCCCCGGCGGCGACGAGCGCGACCACGCGTTCGCCGAGGCCTTCGAGCTGCCCGTGGTCCGCACCGTCGCGGCCCCCGAGGACCACGAGGGCGCGTGGACCGGCGACGGCGAGATCGTCAACTCGTCCAACGACGAGATCTCGCTCGACGGCCTGGGCGTGGCCGACGCCAAGCGGGCCATGATCGACTGGCTCGAGTCCAAGGGCATCGGCACGGGCACCGTGACGTACCGCCTGCGCGACTGGCTCTTCAGCCGCCAGCGCTACTGGGGCGAGCCGTTCCCCATCGTCTACGACGAGAACGACCAGCCCATCGCGCTGCCGGACTCGCTGCTGCCCGTCAACCTGCCCGAGGTCCCGGACTACTCGCCGCGCACCTACGAGCCCGACGACGCCGACTCCTCGCCCGAGCCGCCGCTGGGCCGCAACGAGGACTGGGTCAACGTCACGCTCGACCTGGGCGACGGTCCCAAGACCTACCGTCGCGACACCAACACCATGCCCAACTGGGCCGGGTCCTGCTGGTACTACCTGCGCTACCTCGACCCGGCGGACACCGAGCACATGGCGTCCCCGGAGCTCGAGAAGTACTGGACCGGACCGGGGCACAACGCCACGGCCGGGCCCGCGGGCGGCGTCGACCTGTACGTGGGCGGCGTCGAGCACGCCGTGCTGCACCTGCTCTACGCGCGCTTCTGGCACAAGGTGCTGCTGGATCTGGGGCACGTCACGAGCACCGAGCCGTTCCACAAGCTCTTCAACCAGGGCTACGTGCAGGCCTACGCGTTCACCGACTCGCGCGGTGCGTACGTGCCGGCCGAGGAGGTCGTCGAGGAAGGCAGCGGCGACGAGGTCCGGTACCTGTGGAAGGGCGAGCCCGTCAACCGTGAGTACGGGAAGATGGGCAAGTCGCTCAAGAACGTCGTGACGCCCGACGACATGTACGAGGCCTACGGCGCCGACACGTTCCGCGTGTACGAGATGTCCATGGGACCGCTCGACCTGTCGCGCCCCTGGGACACGCGAGCCGTCGTCGGGTCCCAGCGCTTCCTGCAGCGCCTGTGGCGCAACGTCGTGTCCGAGGAGACGGGCGAGACGACGGTCTCCGACGAGCCGGCGGAGGTCGCGACCCTGCGCCTGGTCCACCGCACCATCGCGGACGTGCGCGTCGAGATGGAGCACATGCGCTCCAACACCGCGATCGCCAAGCTCATCGCTCTCAACAACCACCTCACGGGGCTGGACCGCGTGCCGCGCGAGGCGATCGAGCCGCTGATCCTCATGGTGGCGCCCATCGCGCCGCACATCGCGGAGGAGCTGTGGTCGCGCCTCGGGCACCCGCAGTCGCTGGCCCACGAGCCCTTCCCGGTCGCGCTCGACGAGTACCTGGTCGAGGACACCGTGACGTGCGTCGTGCAGGTCCAGGGCAAGGTCCGCAGCCGGCTCGAGGTCTCGCCCTCGATCGGTGAGGACGAGCTGCGCGAGCTGGCGCTGGCCGACGCGAACGTGCAGCGCACGCTCGACGGGCGCGGGATCCGCACGGTGATCGTGCGGGCACCGAAGCTGGTGAACGTGGTTCCGGCCTGACGCTTCTCGCTCGAGTGCACGACTCGGCTGCGACACGCCCTGCGAGTCGCAGCCGAGTCATGCACTCGACGGCAGCCGGGGAGTCGGCGTCCTACCGCCGCCGCGTCCCGAACACCGTCCGCGTGATCTCCCGGCCGAGCTGCGTCGCCATCGACCCCAGGAACTTGTCGAGCCCCGACGACGCGGTCGACTTCCGGGGCGCTGTCCGGGACCCGCCCCCGGAGCGCGCCGCGTCCCGTTCGAGCTTGGCGCGCATCTTCTCGAGCTCGTCGGCCTGCTTCTTCGCGGCCTTGTCGGCCTCCTTCTGGGCGGCCTCCTGCTCCTTGGCGAGCTTCTCGGCCAGCTCGGCCTGCTCGGCCGCGGCCTGCTGCGCGGCGATGCGTGCGGTCAGCAGCTCGTACGCCGACTCGTTGTCGACCGCGACGGCATAGCGTGCGGCGAGCGGGGAGCCTGCCACGATCCCGTCGATCACTGTCTCAGGTGCCGGCTCCATCGAGGACTGGGGTGCCCGCACCCGTGTCCACGCGACCGGCGTGGGGGCCCCCTTCTCGGTCAGGACCGTGACCACGGCCTCGCCCGTGCCGAGCGACTGCAGCAGCTGTTCCAGGTCGTAGGGCGACGTGGGGAAGGTCCGCACGGCCGCTCGCAGGGCTGCGGCGTCGTCGGGCGTGAAGGCGCGCAGCGCGTGCTGGACCCGGTTGCCGAGCTGGGCCAGGACGTCGGCGGGCACGTCCTTGGGGCTCTGCGTCACGAAGAACACGCCGACGCCCTTGGACCGGATGAGCCGCACGGTCTGCACGACCTGCTGCAGGAACTCCTTGGAAGCGCCCGTGAACAGCAGGTGCGCCTCGTCGAAGAAGAACACGAGCTTGGGCTTGTCGAGGTCGCCGACCTCGGGCAGGTCCTGGTACAGGTCGGCGAGCAGCCACATGAGGAAGGTCGAGAACAGTGCGGGCCGGTCCTGGACGGCAGGCAGCTCGAGCGCCGAGACGGTCCCGCGCCCGTCGGCCGCGACGCGCAGCAGCTCGGTCGTGTCGAACGCGGGCTCGCCGAAGAACACGTCCGCACCCTGGGCCTGGAGCGTCACGATCTCGCGCAGGATGACACCGGCCGTGGCCGCGGACAGCCCACCGATGCCCTTGAGCTCGGCCTTGCCGTCGTCCGAGGTGAGGTAGGCGATGGTCGACTGCAGGTCCTTGAGGTCGAGCAGCGCGAGGCCCTGGGTGTCGGCCCAGTGGAAGATCAGGCCCAGGCTCGACTCCTGCGTGTCGTTGAGCCCCAGCACCTTGGCGAGCAGGAGCGGCCCGAAGTCGCTCACGGTCGTCCGGATCGGGATGCCCTTGCCGAGCCCGCCGAGCGAGTAGAACTCGACCGGGTAGGTGGTCGGCTTCCAGTCCTGCCCGATGCTCGCAGTCCGGTCCAGGATCTTCTCGCCGCTCACGCCGGGCACCGCGAGCCCCGACAGGTCGCCCTTGATGTCCGCGACGAACGTCGGCACCCCGGCGTCGGACAGCCCTTCGGCCATGCCCTGCAGCGTCTTGGTCTTGCCCGTCCCGGTGGCCCCGGCGACGAGCCCGTGCCGGTTGAGCATCGCGAGCGAGAACCCGACCTGGACGTCGGCACGGGGAACGGGGTCGCCGGTCGGCGCGTCGGGGGCCTCGAGCAGCGCGCCGAGCGCGAGCGTCCCGCCCTTGGAGGCGTAGCCGGCGGCGACCTCGGCGGGGTAGCCCTCGAGAGGCCTCGGGGAGGTGCCCGACGGCGAGGCGTCCGCAGCTGCGGCGCTCGCCTCGGGAGCGGCCTCGGGAGTGGTCGGGGCGACCGTGTCCGGCGGTGCGCCACCGGCCGACGACGCGGCGGCGGCCTCCGCTGCCTCGAGCGCGGCCTGGGCCGCGGCTGCCTTCGCCTCGGCCGCCTCGGCAGCCGCTCGTGCGGCGGCAGCCTTCAGTGCGGCGAGGTCTGCGGGGGAGGGGGCTGCGTCGTCGGGCATGTCTCGGATCCTAGGGCTGCACCGGGGTGAGCGCGCGGGGCACGCACGCCGCCCGGGGCACGACCGCGTGCGACCGCGGGCGCGCGACACGTAGGATCTCCCGGAGATGAGTCCTGCCAAGCCTCCGGCCGTCCGCGTCGTCACGGACTCGACCGCCTCCCTGCCCCCCGGTGACCACCCGGCCCTGTCGGTGGTGCCTCTGCAGGTGCTGGTCGGTGACGAGACGTTCCTCGAGGGCGTCGACATGTCGCCCGACGACGTCGCCGACAGGATCGGCTCGGGTCAGCGCGTGACGACCTCGCAGCCCACGCCGCACGCACTGGTCCAGGCGTACGAGGCCGCAGCGCGCGCGGGGGCCCGATCGATCGTCTCGATCCACCTCTCGGGCGACCTGTCGGGCACCGTGCACGCCGCGGCCCTCGCCGCGACACGGTCGCCGGTCCCTGTGCGTGTCGTGGACTCCCGGACCGTGGCCATGGGACTCGGATTCGCGGCGCTGGCCGCAGCGGACTCCGCGGCGGCGGGCGGGACGGTCGACGAGGTGGCCCGTCGAGCGATCGCGGTGGCGGACTCGAGCCGCGCGATCTTCATGGTCGACTCGCTCGAGCACCTTCGCCGCGGCGGTCGGCTCGGCGCTGCGGCGGCTGCGCTCGGCACGGTCCTGGGGGTGCGCCCGCTCCTCGCGGTGCGCGACGGTCGCATCGAGGTGATCCAGAAGGTCAGGACCCGGTCCGCTGCGGTCGAGCGGCTCGTGCACGTCGCGGTCGAGTCGGTCGAGCGGCGTGCCGAGCCCGAGCTCGCGGTGCACTTCCTGGGTGACGACACCGCGGCGACCGAGGTGGCCGAGCGGTTGCTCGACGAGACCGGCGTGCGTGCTGCCGTGACTCCCGTGAGCGCGGTCGTCGGTGCGCATGCCGGACCGGGGGTCCTGGCGATCGTCGTGGCGGACCGCGCGACCTGAGGTTCCGAGCGGTACCTGGCCGTGCACAGCCAGGCGCGCGAGCTGGTGTCGCACAGGGGAGTCTCGATGTTCCGCGGGTCCGGAGCGGACGCGCCTAGCGTGCCCGGGTGACCTTCTCCCGTGTGCGCCGCCCGCCCGGCACGACACCTGCTGACCCGCTCGCCGAGCCGCCCGGCGAGGACGGCGCGGTCCGGCTGCGGAGGCTGCGCAGCGTGCCGGGGGAGCGAACCGGGCCCACGGCGGTCCGGCAGGTATTCGGTCCGCGGGGGACGGCGCCCGTGGACGACGTCCCGCACGTGACCCTCGACCCGGACCCGAGACCCGACGAAGGGCATGTTCCGGGGCCGGAACCGGCGTGGTGGAGCGTGTCCGCGGGCGTGGCGACCGAACCCTCGACCGACGGTCGAGGGCTGGGCGGGACGAGCGTCGACCCCTTACGTTCGACCTCACATCGAGAGTTGAGGGACGCGGAACCAGGGCCTGCGACCGCGCCGGACGAACCCGTCGGGACACGTGGCGCGCTCGACGCGGTCGCCGCCGCGTACACCGCAGCGAACGGTCATCCCACGTCGCACGCGGGGTTCGAGCACGTGCCCGACGGCGGTCCTCGCCGCTGGTCCGTCGGCGCACGGGCAGCAGTGGTGGCCACGGTCGCGCTCCTGCTGCTCGCGGTCGGGGTCGGCGCGTGGAGCCTCCGGGGAGGGGACGACCTGCGGCCTGTCGCTGCGCTCACCGAGCCTGCCCCTGAGGGCGGCGCCGGGTCGGTCGGGCTCACGGAGAACGGCGGCGTCACGCCCGCGACCGCGTCGGCTTCCACCGAGGCGGGCGACGGCGGGGCGACGAGCCCTGCCAGGGAGAGCGACGTCGTCGTGCACGTGGTGGGAGCGGTGGCCGCGCCAGGGCTCGTGACCGTGCCCGAGGGGTCGCGCGTGGCCGACGCGCTCGCCGCAGCGGGGGACGCCACGGCCGAGGCGGACCTCGCGGGCGTCAACCTGGCGCGCGAGGTCGTCGACGGCGAGCAGATCGTCGTGCCACGCCCGGGGGAGGGCGTCGCCGCCGCGCCCGGTCCCGTGACCGGGACGGGCAGCGAGGCCGGACCCGTCGACCTGAACTCGGCGGACCAGACCACGCTCGACGCCCTGCCGGGGATCGGGCCCGTGCTCGCTGCCCGGATCGTCGAGTGGCGCGAGGCCAACGGGAGGTTCACGAGCGTCGAGGAGCTCGGGGAGGTGAGCGGGATCGGCGACGCGCTGCTCGCGAGGCTGCGCGACCAGGTGCGGGTCTGAGGTGGGAGACCGATCCTCGGACAGGGGTGCCGCGGCCCCCGGCGGCGCCCCCGCGGCGCCCCCCCCCCCCGGCGCGGCCCCC
>NZ_JACSQF010000018.1:26546-97613 GCF_014836755.1 Oerskovia merdavium | reverse complement strand
ACGCCCGACCCGACGCCGACGCCCGACCCGACGCCGACGCCCGACCCGACGCCGACGCCCGACCCGACGCCGACGCCCGACCCGACGCCGACGCCTACGCCCGACCCCACGCCGACGCCCGACCCCACGCCGACGCCCGACCCCACGCCGACGCCCGACCCCACGCCCGAGGTCGGGACCCCGGCCGTCGTGGCCGAGCCGAGCGCAGAGCGAGCCCAGCCGGTGCGTCCGACCACGGGGACAGTGTCGTCCGCCGACGATTCCCTGGCCGTGACGGGCACCGGAGCGGCCGCCACCGCGGTGGCCGCGCTGGCCACGCTCGGCGCGGGTGCGGGCCTCCTGGGCGCCTCGCGGCGGCGTAGGACGCGCTAGGCGCCGACGGATCACGAGCGGGGCCCGGCACAGGCCGGGCCCCGTCGAGCACGAGAAGGAGAGTGCGTGCGGTGCCCGTCGACGGGCACCCCGGGGGAGGTTGCGGTGTCGCGCCGCCGGCCCGGAGCAGCAGGCCTGCGATGCCAGGAACGAACGAACGAACGACACCCGGCGTGGAGCATCTCGCCGGAGAAGGAGTGAAGGATGGACGTCCAGCCCGTCGTCGTCGGGATCGACGGTTCGAGCACGAGCCGGGACGCCTTGGTCTGGGCGGTGCACGAGGCCCGCCTGCGCGGGGCGCCGCTGCACGTGATCCACGCCTGCCCGCACCCCACCTATGACCCGGTGTTCGCGGGCGGCTTCTGCCTGCCGCCGATCGTTCTCGAGGAGGAGGAGACCGACGTCGCCCTCGACTGTGCGGGTGACCTCGTGCGGGAGACGGCACCCGAGGTCCCGGTCGAGACCTGGGCCTGCCGGGGAACTGCGACCTCGGTGCTCCTGGACCAGGCGCAAGACGGTGCCGGGCTCGTCGTCGTGGGCTCACGGGGCCTCGGCGCGGCCGGCGCACTGTTCCTGGGGTCGGTCAGCGCCCGGGTGGCCGCTCGTTCGACGGTGCCCGTGGTCGTGGTCCCGCCGGGGACGGAGCACACGACCGCCGGGCCGGTCGTCGTCGGGGTCGACGGCACCCCGCACTCGACGGCCGCGGTGCGCGCCGGAGCGCGCGAGGCAGCGGTCCGGGGCGCACCCCTCGAGCTCGTCGCGGCGCACCTCGTCCCGGCGGACCTGCTGGTCAGCCCCCTCACACCACCGGTCGACCTCCGGTCGGCGTACGTGGAGCGCGCCGAGCGCGTCGTCGGGGAGGCGGCCCGGACGGCCCGTGCCCTGGGACCGCACCTGGAGGTGCGCACCCACGTCGTCGAGGGCTTGCCCACCGACGCGATCGCCCAGGTCGCCGGGTCGACGGCGTCGCTCGTCGTGCTCGGCTCGCGGGGCCACGGCCTGCTGACGGGACCGGTCCTGGGCTCGGTCAGCCAGTCGGTGCTGCACCACGCGACCGGGCCCGTCATGGTGGTGCACGCCCAGGACTGATGGCCGTCCCGCCGCTCACCACGACAGGATCCCGTGGACCGCGTCCTCCAGGCGCGAGGACAGCGTGGTGTCGGCGACGACGGCGTCCCGCTCGTGCGCGGCCCTCGTCGGCAGGTCGGTGATGATCCCGTCGACCCCTTCGCGCACGTAGCCGCGCATCGCGGCGGGCTCGTCGACCGTCCAGACGAAGACCTGCTTGCCCGCCGCGTGCGCCTCGGCGAGCAGAGAGGGCGTGAAGGAGGACTCCTCGACCGCGACGAAGTCCGCGGTCGTCGCGGGCAGCCGCCCCAGGTTCACGGGGAGCACGTAGCCCGTCCCGATCTCCGGCGCCAGGGCCTCGACCTGCTCGACGACGCCCTTGTCGAGCGACTGCACGAGGTACGTGCCGGCCACGCCCTTGGCCTGGAGCAGCGCGACGACGTCCTCGACGTACCCGGGGGACTCGTGGCCGTGGGGCTTGATCTCGACGAGGAGCGGGACGCCGAGCTCCTGCGCACGGTCGACGAACGCGTCGAGCGTCGGGACGGTGGCCTCGTGCCCCTGGGCCCGGACCGTCGTCGCGGTGAGCTCGGCGGTCGTCAGGTCGTAGACGTCCCGGTCGGTCCCGGCGAGGCGCGCGAGGTTGGTGTCGTGGACGACGACGATCCCGCCGTCACCCGCCTGCTGCACGTCGATCTCGACGTAGGCAGGGCGGGCCGCGGCGGCGGCCTCGAGCGAGGGGATCGTGTTCTCGACCCCCCGCGACGGGTACCCGCGATGGGCGATCACGCCCGTCTCGCTGCGGTTGCCGATGTCCGTCATGACCGAGGTGTTGTAGACCGACAGGACCGCGAGGGCGACGACGCCCGCGATCCCGACGACGACGCGCACCCATCGCGGTCCGTGCAGCCGGGCCGCGACCGGCTCGGCGGGCGCGGAGTGGATCGCTCCGCCGTCGGGCCCCTCGCCCTGGCGCACACCCAGCGCGACCACCACGACCTGGGCGAGCATCGCCGCGACGAACCCCGTGACGACGAACACCGCGATCTGGACCGCCGCGAGCGAGAAGCCCGCGACGAGCGGCGACGCGTCGGGCATGACGCGGTCCGTGAAGCGCGTCGGTGCGAGACCCACGTTCACGACGCCCACCAGGAACGTCGCCGCGACCGCGAGCACGACGCCGAACAGCACCACGAAGCGCCACGTGTGCCAGCGCGTCAGGCGCCAGCTCGTCGCCATCGAGGCCGCGACCGACGCGTCGCTCGTGACGAACACCGCGAGCGTGAGGACCAGTCGCAGGTTGAGGTAGAGCACCATGGCGAGGAAGCCGTAGTAGAGCCAGGTGCCCGCGTCGGTCTCGAGCAGCGACCCCACGACGAACCGTGGGATGCGGATCCCGCGCACGACCGTCGCCACGACCCCCACGTTCCCGAGCGGCAGGACCACGAAGAAGTAGGGCACGAACAGCAGCACCTGCGGGCTGAGGAGCTTGCGCGCCGCCCCGAGCAGGTCGCGGGCGACCGTGCGGACCGTGACCGGCTCACGGTGCGCGAGCCGGTGGGCGATCACGAGCAGCGCCCCCACCTGGACGAGCACCACGAGGCACGCGAGGGCTCCGATGAGGAGGATCAGCAGGTCGGCCACGGGCGAGCGCAGGACCTCGCCGAGGGTCTGCCGCGTCACGGCCTCGACGCCGGCCTGGTCGAGCGCGAGCTCGAAGAGCCACGCGAGGCCCGGGAAGACGACGAGCACGCTCACGCCCTGGAGCAGCAGGATCGCCTTGAGATACGTGCCGAACGAGGTGCCGAGGTAGGTCAGGGCGGCGCCCAGCGTCGGCCAGGTGCGCGCGGTCCTCACCCCGCGAGCCTAGGTCACGGGAGGCGGGAGACCGGCCGGCGGCCTCCTCGCGCCTCGCCCACGAGGCCGTGAGGAAGGAACTCCACGGAGCCGGGCTTCGTTGTGCAGTACCACGTGCTCATCACCTGCCCACGAGCTGAGAGAGACGGCTGATGGACTCCGGAACCTGGCTCAACGTCGGGCTGGTCCTCGTGTTCGTGCTGGTCGGCGGCGTCTTCGCCGGGACCGAGTTCGCCCTGGTCTCGCTCCGGGACTCGCAGATCAAGCAGCTCGAGCAGCAGGGGGCGCGGGGAGAGCGGGTCGCCGGGGTGGCCCGCGACCCCAACAGGTTCCTCGCCGCGGTCCAGATCGGTGTGACCGTGGCCGGCTTCCTGTCCGCGGCCTACGGTGCGTCGACGCTCGCCCCCGACTTCGTCCCGGCGCTCGAGTCCCTCGGGCTGCCCACCGGGCTCGCCTCGACGGTCTCGCTCGTGGCGTTGACGCTCGTGATCTCCTACCTGTCGCTCGTGCTGGGGGAGCTGGTCCCCAAGCGCATCGCGCTCCAGCGGTCCGCCCAGGTCGCGCTCGTCGTCGGGCCTCCGCTCGACCGGTTCGCGACCGCGATGCGACCGGTCATCTGGTTGCTGTCCCGGTCGACCGACCTGGTGGTGCGGCTGCTGGGCGGCAACCCGACCGCGCGGAGCGAGGAGATGAGCGAGGAGGAGCTGCGCGACCTGGTGATCGCGCACGAGGCGTTGCCCGAGGACGAGCGCAAGATCCTGACCGACGTGTTCTCGGCGGCCGAGCGGTCGGTCGTCGAGACCATGCGGCCGCGCGGGGAGGTCGTCTTCCTGGCCGCCGACCTCCCGCTCGTCGAGGCGGCCGCGGTCGTGCGGACGCAGCCCTACTCGCGCTACCCGGTCACGGGAGAGGACTTCGACGACGTCGTCGGGTTCCTGCACGTCCGCGACCTCCTCGACGCTCACGACGACGCCCCGACGGGCGTGCCGCGGACCGTGCGCGACGTGACACGCACCGTGCTCGAGCTGCCCGGCACGAACCAGCTGCTGCCCTCGCTCTCGCTCATGCGGCGGACCGGGGTCCACCTCGCGATCGTCGTCGACGAGTACGGGGGAACGGACGGGATCGTCACGCTCGAGGACCTGGTCGAGGAGCTCGTCGGGGACATCCGCGACGAGTACGACCTCGCCCACGAGCCCCTGGCCCGGGGGAGCTTCGACGCGGGCCTCACGCTCGAGGCGTTCGCCGACCAGAGCGGCATCCGGCTCGCCGACGGCCCGTACGAGACCGTCGCCGGGTACGTCATCTCCCGCCTGGGTCGGCTGGGGGTGGTCGGAGACGCCGTCGACCTGCCCAGGCACCGGTTGACCGTGAGCGCGGTCGAGGACCGGCGCATCCGTCAGGTCACGGTCACGGCGTTCCCCGAGGGGGCCCCGGAGAATTGACGTGAGCGCGGACCGGGGCGGAGGTACCGTGCGGCCGGGCCGCGGCCCGCGGGCCCGGGCGCGCCCCCCCCCCCCCCCCCCCCGACCCCCGAGGAGCCCGACGTGTTCTCCCAGATCATCACCGACTTCTGGCGTGCTCCGCTCGTGGACGGCGAGGTCCTGCACCAGGACGGGTCGCTCGTCGTGGTCCGTGACGCGGCGCTCCCCGAGGACCGCCGCGTCACGGTGCTGACCACCACCGCCGGGGCCGAGGGGGCGGCGAGCACGATCCTGGTCGCACTGACCCCCGGGGTGGCCGACGCCCTGAGGCTGACCGGGCGCGACGACCTGACCGAGGCCGCAGTCCGGCAGGCGCTGCGCGACGCGCAGATCACGCTGCACGAGGCCGACTGCGTCTTCCACTGGTCCGAGGAGGCTCGGGCCGAGCTGCTCGCCGAGGCCGACGAGCCCGGCGTGCGCCGCCTGACCGCGAAGGACGCCGACGCCTTCGCCGCGTTCGAGGCGAGCGCGTCCGAGCGGGACCTCGACGACGCGTACGTCGAGCTCGACCACTGGGCGGTGTTCGGCGCGTTCGCGGGCGGACGGCTCGTGAGCGCGGCCAGCATGTACCCCTGGGCAGGCTCGCGCCTCGCCGACACGGGCGTCCTGACGCTGCCGGAGCTCCGCGGGCAGGGGCACGCGCGACGCGTGGTGCGGGCGATCAGCCGGTTCGCGTACTCCCAGGGGCACGAGCCCCAGTACCGCTGCCAGGTCGGCAACACGGCGTCCCGGGCGCTCGCGGTCCGGGCCGGTCTCACGCAGCTCGGGACGTGGGAGGTCGTCTCGCCGGACCCGGCCGGCTGAGGGCCGGGCCGGGCCGGGTGAGACCGGACCTAGGGCGCTTCGGCGATCCTGCGGATCGTGTCGAGGCGCCGCTCCCACGTGGCGCCGATCGCGTCGAGGGCGCGGGCCGTCTCGGTGAGACGTGACCCGACGGCCCGGTAGCGGACCTCCCGCCCGACCCGTACGGGCTCGACGAGCCCGGCCTCGGCGAGGACCGCGAGGTGCTTGGCGATCGCCTGCCGGGTGATGGGCAGGCGGGACGCCAGGGCGGAGGCCGAGAGGTCTGCCGCCCCCAGCTCCTGGAGCAGGCGCCAGCGGGTGTCGTCGGCGAGCGCGGCGAACACGGGGGCGAGGGTCGGGGTCGTCATGCCGTCCGGCCGTCGGGGACGGGACGGTCGGAGCCCTCGAGGAACGCGACGAGCTCGTCGAGCTCGCCCGTCCACCCGGACCGGTTGCTCTCCATGGCGTGGGCAGACCCCTCGCCGAGGTGGTCGAACCCGGACTCGACGACGCTGAGCAGCGTCCCCGGCCCGTCGGGGGCGAGCGTGAACCGGACCTGGGTCGAGTTGTCGTCGCGCAGGGGCGCGCCGGGCTGGTTGGTCCACGTGAAGGCGAACGTGACGGGCTCGTCGTACTCGTCGATGCGGACGGCGAACTCGCCGTACCCGTCGAAGCCGAACACTCCTTCGCCGCCGACGCGCAGGTCCGGCAGCGAGGCCTTCTGGCCGAACCACCGGGCGATGAGGTCGTCACGGGTGAGTGCCGCCCAGACCTGGTCGGGGGTCGCACGGACGAGGACGGTGCGGGTGACCTGGAACTTCTCGGAGTCGATGACAGCCTGCTGGTCGATGGACGTCATGGTCGTTCCTCTCGAGGGGATCATGTGCAACTTCAGAGTTGCACATGACGGGGCCCGGTGCAACCCTCTGGTTGCAGATGGAGGCCGAGCGTCGCGAGCCCCGGTCCCGAGGACGACGCGGCGCAGCACCTTGCCGATCTGCGAGCGCGGCAGGTCCGGCACGACGAACAGGTGCTTGGGCAGCGCGTAACGTGCCAGCTTCTGCTCGCCCCAGGCGCGCACGGCGGCGAGGTCGACCGGCAGGCCGCTCGCGGTCGTCTCCGACTCGTCGAGCACGATCGCGGCCGCGACGCGCTCGTCCGATCCCTCGCCCGGCAGGCCCACGACCGCGACGTCCCGGATGCCGGGCATGAGGCGCAGGTGGTCCTCGACCTGGGACGGGTAGATCTTGAACCCGCCCGTGATGATCATCTCCTTGATGCGGTCGACGAGCGTGACCACGCCGTCCGCGTCCACGGTCACGACGTCGCCCGTGCGGAGCCAGCCGCCCTCGAGCAGCTGGTGGGCCGTCTCCTCGGGGCGGTTCCAGTAGCCCTGGAAGACCTGCGGCCCGTGGATGAGCAGCTCGCCGCGCACCGTGCCGTGCTCGTCGGGGACGACGTCCTGCGTGGGGTCGTCCTGGTCCACGACACGGATGTCGGTGCTCGGGAAGGGCAGCCCCAGGGTGCCGGGACGCCGGTCGGACGAGACGGGGTTGCCGAGCGCCACGGGCGACGTCTCGGTCATGCCGTAGCCCTCGATGAGCAGACCGCCGGTCGCCTCCTCCCAGGTGCGTGCCGTCGTCGGGCTGATGGGCATGGCCCCCGCGAACGCGAGCCGGATCGAGTGCAGGTCCACGGGCTTGCCCGCCGCGCGGGCCTTCGCGGCTGCGGCCGCGACGCGGTCGAACATGGGGGCGACGCCCGGGAGGAACGTCGCGGGGCGGCGCTTCTGCGCGGCCAGGACCGAGTCGGCGTCGAACTTGGGGAAGGCGACGAGCGTCGCGCCGATCCGCGCCGGGAGCGTCAGGCAGAACATGAGACCGAACGCGTGGAAGAACGGCAGGACGCCGTAGACGGTCTCCTCGCCCTCGCGGAACGAGGCCCACGCCTGACCCTGCACGGTGTTCGCGACGAGGTTCCGGTGCGTGAGGACCGCGCCCTTGGGCGTGCCCGTGGTGCCGCCGGTGTACTGGAGGAGGGCGACGTCGTCGGCCGTGGGCTGCGGGGTGGACGGGTCGAGCGGGCCGGCCGCGGCGACCAGACGGTGCCAGTCCTGGACACCAGGCGACGCCGGGCCGCGCAGCGCGGCCTTCTGGGTACGCGCCGCCTCGACGGGCAGGTGCAGCGCGAGGCGCTTGACGAAGGGAAGATCACGGGCGACGTCGACCGACACGACCGTGCGGAGCCCGGTGTGCGGCTGCGCGGCCAGGACCGCGGGGACGGCCTTCTGCCACACGAGCGCGACCGTGGCGCCCGAGTCCGCGAGCTGGTGGGCCAGCTCGTCGGACGAGTAGGTGGGGTTGTGCTCGACGACCGTCGCGCCCAGGCGCAGCGCGGCGTAGAACGCGACGAGGTGCGACGTGCAGTTCGGCATGACGAGCGCGACACGGTCTCCTGGGCCGACGCCCAGGGTGGACAGGGCGCTCGCTGCGCGGTCCACCTTCTGGGCGAGGCGCGCGTAGGTGATCGTGGCGCCGAAGAAGTCGACCGCCACCCGGTCCGGCCAGCGTGCAGCGGCTCGGGCGAGCGCCGCGGTCACGGGCTCGTCGGGGACGTCGACGGTTGCGGGAACCCCTGGGGAGTACCGACTCAGCCAGGGCTGCTTTGCCAAGGTGTTCACTACTACACCGTAACTTACGGATGCGTAGGTTATGTGTACGGGCCGTGGGAAGTGCCTCGGCGGAACCTGTGAGTCCCCGGGAAGAAACCGGTGCCCAACCAGGGGAACCTTCAGGGGAGGCGCTGCGTGTTCTGTTCGTGAGGACAACGTACCGACCCCCGCCGAGCAGGTCCGGCGCACGGGTCGCAGGGGGCAGCAGCACGTCGTCCGGACCCGCGACCGCGAGGTCTCGAGCCGTCAGGGGGCGGCTGCGGGACCTCGTGGACAGCGGGCCGGCGGGGTCGGTCGGGGTCGTGGTCGGCAGCGTCGGGGCCTCGCTCCTCGCGGTCGGCCTGGCCTGGTCCTCACCTCAACCGATGGTCGGCATGGTCCTGCTCTCGGTCGCGCTGCCCGTGTGCGCCATCATCGTCCGGTGGTCGATCGTGCCGCGCCACGTCACGGTACGTGGCGCCCGCGTCGTGACGACCGACGACGACAGGGGGTGGCTGGTCGTGCGCAGGCCCCTGGGCACGGTCGTGCTGGACGGGTCGCGCTTCGGCGCGCTCGACGCCCAGCGGGTGCTCGCGGACCGGGTCGTGGCCGCGCACGTGTCGGGCCGCGCCGGACGGGTCGAGATCCTGAGGCTCCTCGACCGCGTCGTGGCACTGGACCGCCTGGAGCACGGGACCCCGGCGGCCGGGGCGCGCGGCAGGTCAGGTCTGACCCCCGAGCAGCGGGCGCTCCTGACCCGGCACGTGCGGGACGCCCTGGCGCGGGACGTCGAGCTGCTCGAGTCCCGGTCCGCAGGTCTTCCCGGCGGGGGCGCGTACCCGGTGCGCACCGCGCCTGCGGGGGCCGCAGGAGCAGTGCCATGACGGCGGTCCTGCCGCTCGTGGGCGGCGGCGGCACGGCCGACGGTCCACGACGAGCGCCCGACGGCGACGCACCGGAGCCGCTCGACCCGGACTTCGACGGTGGCCACGCCACGCAGGACGTGGTGCTGCACGCGACCCGGAACGCCGAGTTCACGGTGTTCATGGAACAGGCCGTGGGCCCGCTGCACCGCATGGCGTACCTGCTGTGCGGAGACCAGCACCGTGCCGAGGAGCTCACGCAGCAGACGTTCGAACGCACCTACCGGGCATGGTCCAGGGCTCGCGACGGAGACCCGCTCGTCTACGCGCGTCGCATCCTCGCGAACCTGCGGGTCGACACCTGGCGCCGGACCCGGCGCGAGGTGCTGTCCGGGCCCGAGGACCTCCAGGGGCACGTCGAGGAGCTCGCGGTCGCCCCGAGAGGGGCCGGCCCGGTGAGAACGGCTCCCGCCGGCGTGGACGACCGGGACCTCGTCGTCCGAGCCCTGCTCCAGCTCCCGCTCAAGCAGCGCCGCGTCGTGGTCATGCGGCACCTGCTCGACCTCTCGGAGACCGAGGTCTCGACCGAGCTCGGCCTGCCGGTCGGCACCGTGAAGTCGACCGCATCCCGGGCCCTGGCCCGCCTCCGCACGATCCTCGACGACTCGCCCGGAAAGGGTGGCACCTCATGAACGTCCCGACCGACGACTTCTTCGACCGGCTGCACGCCGCGGCGGACGCGGTCCCCCCGTCCACGCTCGACCTGCCCGTGGTCCTGGTCGCGAGCCGGCGCAAGGCCACGGCCCGCCGGGCCCTGACCGGTGTCGCAGCCTTCACGGCGGTCGCCGTGGTGGGTGTCGGGGTCGCGGCCGGCGTCCCGGGCGAGGTCGCGCACGAGCTGGCCCCCGCCGCAGGCTACGAGACGCTGAGCACCGAGGTGGTGCACCAGGAGGTGGCGCCCGGGATCACGGCCGTGGCCGAGGCCGCGACCTACGAGCTCCCGGACGGGACCGTCGTGCTCGACACGGGGATCGAGACCGGCGCGCACGGGGACCGGTTCCTGGTCGTCTCGACGGTCGACTTCTCGGCCGGTGGTCCCTTCGAGGACGCGAACGTCGTGGTCGACCCGGGGACCGGGGAGATCCACGATGCCGCGGCCGGAGAGGACGCCGACCCGTCGCAGGACCCCAAGGATCCTGCCTACATCCAGCAGATGGCCGACCTCGGCTACGCACCACGGGAGACGCAGCGCTTCCAGGTGGTCGCCGGGGACGAGGCCGAGCTCCGACGGCTCCGAGCAGGCGCCGAACCGACGACGGTGCTCGTGCCGGTCCTCTCTTCCGCTGCGGTCGTCGACACCGAGGAGGGCCAGTTCGTCTTCGGTGCCACGACGAACGAGTACTTCAACGACGAGCCCAGCACGTTCCTCTCGTCCAGGGAACTCATCACGCAGGCAGACGGGACGACCGGCACGTTGCTGCTCGTCCCCACGCTGACGATCCCCGAGCGGGCGCAGGCACCCTTCGCTCTCGCGCTGACGAACGAGACCTCGTTCGCACCCCAGGCGACGGCCTCGATCGGGGACGGCCTCCAGGCGACGACGGCCTGCACGGAGCTGGCCGACGGGTGCGCGGTGTCCTACGACGCGCAGAGCCGGGTCGCGATCCGGAGCCAGGAGCAGGATCCCCGGTGGGCCGGGGTCTTCACGGCCGCCGCGCACGAGGACGTCGCCGTCCTGGACTCGGCCGGCAATCAGATCCTGTTCCGGTGCCGCGGGGGCGACGACGGCACCGAGGCATCCTTCCGGGAGGGCCTCACGGCCGACCAGGAGGACCGCATCATCACCAGCACCACCGACCTGACGTTCTGCAAGGTCGAGAGGAGCACCACGGGCGACGGCTCCCTGCGCGTGGGGTCGTGACTCACGTCCCGCCGCGCTGCTCCAGGTCTGCCAGGGCCGCCTCGGCGCGGTCTGCGTCGAGGTAGCGGCCGCCGCGGTGCACGGGGACGAGGTGGGCACCGGCCGCCTGAGCGTCTGGCTGCGCACCCGGGCGGGACTTCCCGCCCGGGTGCGCTCCGCCGTCGGGCGTCTGGCGCGTGAAGCGGTGGACGAGCGGGATCCCCGTGGGGATGTTGAGCACCTGGACCTCGGAGGCCGTGAGGCGGTCGACGAGCATCACGAACGCCCGCAACGAGTTGCCGTGGCCCACGACCAGCAGGTTCTCGCCGCTGTCCAGCGACTCCTGGACCGCCTCCCACAAGGGTTCGAGCCGGTGGACCACGTCGGCGAGCGACTCGGTGTCGCGGCGCATGCCCGAGCGGGCGGCGTCGGGCAGACGGCCGAACGTGTCGGCGACGCGGGCTGCGGCCTCGCTGCCCTCCTCGACGGGCGGGGGACGGTGGTCGAACGACCGGCGGTACTCCCAGTAGGCCGTCTCGCCGTACTCGGCCCGGACGGACTCGCGCAGGTCGTCGGTGAACGCGCCGTAGTGCCGTTCGACCAGGCGCCACTCGGGCACGAGCGGCGGCGGGCCCGGCAGGGCCGCGGCCACGATCGCCGCGGTCGCCGAGGCGCGCACGAGCGGGGAGGTGAGGACGCGGTGCGGCACGAGCGACGGGTCGTGCGCGCACGCTGCCGCGAGCTGGGCGCCCGCGAGCTCGGCCTCGTGGACGCCGCGGTCCGAGAGGTCGACGTCGAGCAGCCCCGTGAACCGGTTCTCGGCGTTGTAGACGCTCTCGCCGTGGCGCAGCAGGACGAGGGTTCCGGGTGCTGGGGCGCTCATGGCGTCCAGCGAACCACACCCGCGGTCAGACCTCGATCAGCCCTCGCTGGTGCGCGATCGAGACGGCCTCGGTGCGCCCCGACGCCCCGAGCTTGGCGAGCACGTTCGAGACGTGGACGCTCACGGTCTTGCCGCTGATGAACAGGCGCTCGCCGATCTGCCGGTTGGTGAGGCCCTGGGCGACGAGCAGCAGGACCTCCTCCTCTCGGTCGGTCAGGACGGTCACGGCTCCACGACGCAGCCCCGGCAGGTCCAGGCGCCCGCGGCGGGCCAGGTCGCGCAGGGCGCTCGTGAGCGGGGCCGCGCCCATGTCCTCGGCCTCCTCAAGCGCTTGGCCGGCCTGCGTCGCGGCCCCCTCGCGGTCGCCCACGCCGAGCAGCGCCTGCGCCCAGCGCCAGCGGGACCGGGTGGCCTCGTAGCGGTAGCCGTAGTCGAATGCGCTGGTCGCCTCGGCCCAGAGCGCCGGGTCGTCGGTCCCCGTGAGCCGGCTGTGCTCGGCCCGGGCCCGCACGAGCCAGGCGACGCCCTCGGGGCCCAGCCGGCCACCTCGCGGCCGGCCGCGCAGTGCGGTGGTCTCTGCCTCCGCGAGCAGAGCGTCGCCGTGCGACTGCAGGTCAGCCGTGCCGGCCCCGCCGAGACGGCGCGCCTCGGCGGTGTCCGCCAGCGCGGCCAGGGCGAGGGCCGAGATCCAGATCCGGCCCAGGAAGTAGTCGCTCCAGGTGCGCCCCAGGTAGACGATGAGCTCCTGCGCGAGCGTCAGGGCCTCGTCGCGGTGCGCCGACCAGACGAGCGCGTCGATCATGCAGCCGCCCGCGATGAGCGCGATCTGCCCGTCGCGCTGCCACTCGGGGCGCAGCGCGCGGGCCCGGTCGATCACGTCCTCGTCGCCGCGGGCGACGGCCGCGTAGAGCTGGACCGCCGAGAGCGCGGCGACCGCGCTGGGCGGCGGAGGCTCGGGCGACGAGGGCGGTGGGCGCAGGTCGCCCGTCGCGTACCGGACGAGCTCGCCGAACAGGCGCAGCTCGACCCCGTACCCGTTCCAGCCGAGGCCTGCCGCGACCGCGTGCTCGAGGCCCGTGTGCGCCTCGACGAGGGCCTGGTCGAGGTCCCCCGAGTAGTAGCGGTTGGCCGCGATGTTGTACCAGCACCGCATCTCGGTCAGCAGGTCGCCCGCGGCCTGTGCACGCTCGCGGGCCGTCGCGAGGAGCGAGGCAGCGCGGTCCGCGTCGTCGACCTCGAGGACCGCGAGCGTCGTGAGCGCGTCCGCCTCGACGTCGGGGGCGTCGATCGCCCGGGCGACCGCGATGGCCTCCTCGGCCGTCTCCTGCGCGACGACGTCCATGTCGGCCCGGTCCAGGTTCATCGCGGCGCGGGCGCGCGTGGCGAGGGTCCAGGCCCGGTCGCGCGACGGGGGCTCGGTCGGCAGGACCTCGAGCGCGGCGGCCGTGTGCTCGATGACCTCCTCGACGCGCTCGATCCCGAGCAGGTGCAGCGAGAGCACGTGACGCAGCGAGGCCTGGCGCAACGGGTCGCCCGCGGTCGACTCGACGACCTTGCGGGCGATCGCGACGGCCCGGTCGGGCTCGCCCGCACGGCTCGCCGCGGCCGCCGTCGCGACGGCCACGTCGACACGGTCCTCGCCCAGCAGCTCCGCGGCGTCGGGGACGGCGTCCCACAGACGCAGCACCTGCTCGAGGTGCCGCAGCTCCTCGGCGGGGGCCAGGACGCGCGCCGCGCGGCGGGCGGCCTCGCGCGAGGCGACCAGCGCGGTCGTGGTCTCGTGCGCCGAGAGGGCGTGGTGGGCCCGCTGCGCGGGCGATCCCAGCGACGGGTCCTCGGTCAGGGCCGAGAGATAGGCACGGTGCAGCGCGGCGAGCTCTCCGGGCAGGAGGTCGGCCGAGATGGCCTCGGCCAGCAGGGCGTGGCGGAAGGCGATGCGGCCCGACTCGATCGTCAGCACGTGGTGGGCCACGGCCTCGCGGAGCGTCGCGTCGAACGCCTGGTCGCAGGCCGCCCGCGTGGCGGGAGCGCCCGGGGCGCGCAGCCCGCCCAGCGAGAACACGCCCAGGTCCTGCCCGACCACGGCGCGCAGCAGCGGCTCGGCCACCACACGTCCCGACAGCGACGCGATGCGGGCGAGCTGCTGGACGTCGGGCTCGAGCTGTTCGAGGCGCGCGTGCAGGACGTCGGCGAGCGACCAGGGCAGGGCGTCGGCCTGGGGGCCCGCCTCGACGAGCTCCTCGGCGAAGTAGGCGTTGCCCTCCGACCGGTTCATGACCCGCTCGAAGTCGTGCTTGGGCAGTGCCCGGCCCGCGACCGCGGTCGTGAACTGCTTGAGCTCGACGGGCGTGAACGGGGCCAGGTCGAGGTGCTCGACGCGCGGGTGTCGGCGCAGCTCGGCGAGCACGGGGCGCAGGGGATGACGGCGATGGAGGTCGTCGGCGCGGTAGCTCGCGACCACGAGCAGGTGCTCGGCGCGCAGCCGCGCGACGAGGAAGCGCAGGACGTCGCGCGTCGACGGGTCGGCCCAGTGCAGGTCCTCGATCACGAGCACGAGGGGCGCCCCAGCGCGCCCGGGGGCTGTGATCGCGGCGGTGATGGCCTCGAAGAGCTGGAGGCGCCCGGCCTGGTCCTCGCCGTTGCCCTCGAGGGCCGAGGGGCCGGCGTCGAGGAGCCGGCCCAGCGCGGGGCGACCGTCGATGGTCCGGTCGACGACCTCGTCGGCCGCGCGGAGCTCGGACAGCGCCTCGGTGAACGGCAGGTAGGGGAGCCCGACGTCGCCCAGGTCCACGCAGTGGCTCACGACCACGGTCGCCCCGGCCTCGCGCGCGAGCTCGGCAGCCCGGACGAGGAGGCGTGACTTGCCGACCCCGGCGTCGGCTCCGAGCAGGATCGCGCCCGGGTCCCCGGCGGCAGCACGGCGCACCGCTGCGGCGATCACGTCGAGCTGGTGCTGTCTTGCGACGAAATGAGCCTGGGAGGGGCGCGGCATACCGCCCATCCTTGCAGTGGCCACAGACGGCTGCCACGAAGTTTCCTGATACTCCGCACCCGGTGTGACCAAGTCCTCCTCCGGACCGTCCGCGAACGGTGTGCTGGGTGGTGCCGAGGGCGGTCGTCGTCCCCGGCTCACCCGCCCGGAGGAGGGCTCCGTCATCCGCCCTGACCCGTGGTGCTCGCGTGCTGACTGCCGACGTGGCTGCGGAGCCACCGCAGGAGGACGTTCTCCCCGGGCGAGAAGTCCGCACGGACCAGCTGCTGGTGGTAGCGGAAGTCCGTCTCCAGAGACGGGCCGTTGAACTCGTTCATGATGCTCCCCGTTCCGGCGGACCTGGTGCCCGCCTGACCCTCACTCTGGTGCTGAGGCGAGCGGTGGCGTATCGGTCGACCGGGCAGGTTCTGGGCGCGCACCACCTCAGGCCCGACGGCGCATCTCACCTGAGGTGGTCTGAGGTGCCTTAGGAGGGTTCGGGACGATGTGCCCGGACCCCGTGGGGGGCGAGCCGAGCCGCCCGACGGGCGCGCCGCCGTCGGGCCGTCCGCGAGGAGGTTCCCACCCGTTGCCAACTCCGGGAGGCGGTCGCAGACTGGAATGGACCGGACCCCTTGATGGAGGTGCCCTCGTGACATCGACGTACGACGTGCTACCGATGCTAGGACGCGGCAAGCACCGCAACCCGAAGAAGGGCGCGTGCTTCATGGAGCTCGCGTCGTACCTGGCCGGCGAACGCTGGAGCGACCATCCCCAGTGCACGCACCCGCTCGTCGCGATGCTCGCGCGAGCGGTCAACGACCTCACGAGCGACACGGCCCGGCCCCGCCTGGCCCTGCTCATCCCGGACGTGATCGGGCTGCGCAGCGACGACCCGCGCTGGAGCGTGTGGATCGCCCTGCGTGCCGCGCAGACCGCGCTGCCCGTCGCCCCGAGCGACCGTCAGGACGTCCTCGCGGTCGCGATCATCGCGGGCGAGCGCATGCTCGACCAGCTCGAGGACCGTGAGCCGGGTACCCGGACGCAGGCCTCGGTCGACGCGCTGGCCATGGTGCCCCGCACCGCGGCGTGGGCCGAGTCGTTCTGCAAGGGGTCGCGCCTGAGGCCCGCACGGTTCGCCCGTGACGCTGCGCCGAGCATCGTGGCGGCAGCGGTCCAGGGCCTCGCCGAGGCAGGTTCCCGGGACGCCGACGACGCGCTCTACGACCTGCTCTCCACGACGATCGAGGCCGCACGCGGATGGGCGGCCGCCGAGCCCGCCGAGCCGCTCGATCCCAAGGACTGGGAGCCGATCGTCCGGAGCGTCGGGGCGCAGGTGTGACGGCGGCCGAGAGCGCCGGACCACCCAGCCTCGAGGAGTCCCTCGACCTGACCGTGCCGCCGAGCGGCCCGGGCTGCGTGGAGTGCGAGCAGGCGGCCGGCTGGTGGGTGCACCTGCGCCGGTGCGCCGAGTGCGGCCACGTCGGGTGCTGCGACACGTCCCCGTCGCAGCACGCGACCGCGCACTTCGCCCAGACCGGGCACCGGCTCATGCGCAGCTACGAGCCGGGCGAGGACTGGTACTGGGACTACGTGACCGCGCAGGCGTTCGACGGGCCCGAGCCGGCGCCCCCGCTCGCGCACCCCGAGGACCAGACGACACCGGGGCCCGCGAGCCGCGTGCCCGCGAACTGGCGAGACCTGATCCATTGAGCGGTGAGCATGCCGGCTGGACCGGCTCCGCCGAGAAGTGAGCTGATGCCCCTGATCCGCGCGGATCAGGGGCATCAACTCACTTCTCGGCGCAGGGGCTCGCGGAAGACGCTAAGTCCTGGACCACCCGCGCCAGCGCGTCGAGCGCCGCGAACGGGTCGTCGGGCCGGTCCGGGTCGGGGCTCGTGGGAACGACCACCACGCTGCTGACCCCGTTCGCCTCGAGCGCGGACAGCCGCGCCCGGACGACGTCGGGGGGCCCGACGATCGCGAGCTGGTCGATCCACTCGTCGGGCAGCGCCCGGGAGAACTCCTGCGGGGTCGGCGTCGAGTCGCGCAGCTCCCGGAACGCGGCCGCGAACGGGAGCGGGTCGATCTGCGCGGTCCAGTCCGCGGCGCCGAACGTGGCCAGTGCGGGCCGGACGATCTCGCGGGCCGCTGCGACGTCGTCGTGCACCACGGCGAGGCTGAACGCGACGAGCGTGTGCTCGGGCGGGGCGCTCGTGCCCGCCGCGGCCTGGCCTCGTCCGACCGCCGCGCGGACCGTCGCCAGGTACTCGGGGGTCACGGGCATGTCGAGGATCGTGCCGTCTGCGACGCGGCCCGCGACCTCCAACGACCGAGGTCCGCGCACCCCGTTGAGGACGGGCGGGGCTAACGCCGGAGGGCTGTACAACGCAACATCATCGAGTTGTACGTAGCGTCCGTCGACGCTGAGACGCTCGCCGTGCAGGAGGGCACGGACCGCGCCCGTGGTCTCCTCGAGCAGGGTCAGCGGGCTCTTGGGCCACACGCCGATCTGCCGCATCCACTCGGGCATCCCGTGACCGATCCCCAGCAGCAGCCTCCCGGGGTGGAGCTCGGCGAGCGTCCCTGCCTCGAGCGCGGTCATGGCCGGGCTGCGGACGGCAGCCGGCAGGATCCCGATACCCACGCGGATCGACTGCGTCCGGGCCAGGATCGTCGCGGCCTGTGCGATCCCGCCCCGGAAGAAGCAGTCCTCGACCACCCAGATCTCGTCGAGGCCGATCTCCTCGGCACGCAGGGCGAACGGGAGCAGGTCGGCGATCGGCAGGTCGCGCGGGACGATCACGCCGAGGCGGGGACGGGGCATCGTGGTTCTCCTTCGAACGGTCGGGCTTCTGGGGATGTCAGGGGGCGACGAGCCATGCGGGGGAATCGTCGCACCCCGCCGGGGCCACGGCATCGGTCAGCCCACCCGGCCCGATCTCCCCGCCACCGAGCGAGATCGGGTCGCCGTCGACGTACCGCTCGCCGTTCCAGACCAGGGCGTCGTCCTCCCAGGCGGTGTCGGTCACGGGAAAGTAGGGAAGGTACCGTCCCGACTCCTCCGGGCCATCGACGTAGAGGCATCCGTCGTCGATCCTCACGACGCCCGTGAGCAGCGCGTCCAGGCCCTCGGTCCCGACGTTGCGGTAGACCGCTGCAGGCCCCAGCGGCTCGGTGGGCGTCGGCGCCGCGTCCGTGCCGGGGACGACCCCGCACGCCGAGCCGAGCCCACCGACTGCGGCGGCGGCGGCGGTGGCGAGGGCAGCGACGAGGCGGGGGCGCACGGCCCCACCCTAGGGTGGCGGGCCCAGCGCTCGCACCGGAAGGGCCGATGAGGCCCTGGGCGCGGGCACTCCGTCAGTCGAGCGAAGCGTCGAAGCCGGTGGTGCGCAGGATCCTCGCGGGAACCCCCGCGACGATCGTGTCGGCTGGGACGTCCTTCGTCACGACCGCCCCGGCGCCGACGATCGCACCGTCACCGATCGTCACGCCGGGGACCACCGTGACCGCGGCGCCGAGCCAGACCTTGCGCCCGATCCTGATGGGCGACGGCATCATGTCCGCCCGGCGGGCGGGGTCGACGGCATGGTTCAGGGTCGTCAGGGTGCACCCGTGCCCGATGAGGGTCCCGTCGCCGATCGTGATGCCCCCGGTGTCCTGGAAGCGGCAGCCGCTGTTGAGGAACACGTCCTTGCCCAGGGTCAGGTTCTTGCCGAACTCGCAGTAGAACGGCGGGAAGACCGTGACCGACTCGTCGACGACGACCCCCGTCAGCCGGGAGAGCAGCGCGCGCACCTCGTCCGGAGTGCGGTACCCGGAGTTGAGGTCGGCGACGACCTGCAGCGCCTCCTGGGCCGCCCCGTGCATGAAGGCGTGCTGCTCGGACCCGCCCTCGATGAGCTCGCCGCGGTTCACGTGGTCCAGAAAGTCCTCGAGGTCCATCCTTCGATCCTGCCACGCCCCGAACGAGCAGGAATTGCCCTGGCCCGCCCCTGCCCGGCGGGCCTACCGTCGAGGGCATGACCACTACCCCCGCGGCCTTCTCCGCGCTCGACGACCACCTCCGGCAAGCCGCCGCGCGGGACGAGCTCTCGGGCGTCGTGCTCGTGTCCCAGGACGGCGGGACCCTCTTCGAGGGGGCCTACGGCGTGGCCTCGCGGCGCTGGGGTGTCCCCGTCAAGGCCTCGACGCGCTTCGACGTCGCCTCGGTGACCAAGCTCTTCACGTCGGTCGCGGTCCTCCAGCAGGTCGCCGCGGGGACTCTCGACCTGGACACCTCGATCCACGACCACGTCGACCTCGACGGCACCCGGATCCCGCGTGAGGTCACGTTGCGGCACCTGCTCTCGCACACCTCGGGCATCGCGGACGACGCCGACGAGGAGGCGGGAGAGTCCTACGAGGCACTGTGGGTCGACAAGCCGAGCTACTCGGTCACGCAGACCGCGGACTTCCTGCCGCAGTTCGTCCACAAGACCCCGATGTTCCCCGTGGGCGAGGGGTGCCGCTACTGCAACGTGGGCTACGTCCTGGCGGGCCTGGCCCTCGAGCACGCCACGGGCCTCACCTACCGCGACTACGTCCGCGAGCACGTCTTCGCGCGCGCGGGCATGACGTCGTCGGGCTTCTTCGACATGCGCGACGCGGTCCCGGACGTCGCGGAGGGCTGGGAGCCCGTCCGCGATCCCGCGCCCGACGACGGCGCGCCCGACGACGGTGCCCACGCCGGGGAGCGCGACGCACCCCCGATCGTGGGCTGGCGGCAGAACATCTACAGCTACCCGCCCATCGGCTCGCCCGACGGCGGCGCGCACGTCACCGCGGCCGATCTCGTCCGCTTCCTCGACGCCGTCCGCGCGGGCGAGCTCCTGCCACCCGACCTGACTCAGGCGTTCGTGACCCCGCAAGCCCTGCACCACGAGATAGAGGGTGCCGGGCCGGGGCAGACGGCGGCCGTGCACTTCGCGTTCGGCCTCGAGATCGAGGTGACGGCGGACGGGACGGTCCGGTCGTTCTCCAAGGACGGGATCAACACGGGGTCGAGCGCGATCGTGCGGCACTACCCCGGGCGAGACGGCGAGCCCGGCGTGACGCTGGTGGTCGTGTCCAACAGCGAGGACGGCGCCTGGGACCCGATCAGGCGCCTCGACGCGCTGATCACCGGGGCGTAGCCGGCAGGGTCTGGACCGCGTCGACCGCCGCGTCGACGCTCGGCAGGAGCCGCCCGTCGGCCACGAGCGCGGCGAACCAGGGCGAAGCCATGGCGCGGTCGGCCGTCGCGCGGGGGACCCGTGCGAGCAGGAGCGTGCAGCCGATCCCGGCGAGCTGCCGGTCGAGGTCCCCGAGACCGTCGAGCACGGTCGAGGTGACGCCGCGCTGGGCGCCGGACTCCAGCACGACGGCGCGCGGCGTCGGGCTGCTGGCACGGGCCAGGGCGAGAACGCGCTCGACCGTGGGCCGGGTGTTCGCGGTGTAGAGCCCCGCGTCGAGGTGCAGGACCAGGACGCCCGGCGCGATGCCCGACTCGAGCGCCGCCTCGCGCGCGACCTCGCGGGCCACGGCAGCGTCCTCCTCGGAGTCGTCCCCCGCGGCCGGTCGAGCTCGCGCAGCACGAGCAGCAGCGTGAGGCCGACGCCGACGCCGACCGCGGGCAGCAGCCCCGCGACGAGCCCGATCCCCGTCGTGACCACCGCGACCGCGAACTCGACCCTGTTGATCCGCCACAGGACCACGAAGTCCCCGACCTTGATGAGGCTCACGGTCGCGACGACGACCATCGCGCCGAGCGTCGCCTGCGGCAGGTCGTCGAGCACAGGGGCCAGGAACAGCGCGACCAGGACGGCGAGGGCCGCGGTCACGAGCCCCGCGGCCTGGGTGCGCGCCCCCGCGCGCAGGCTGACCGCGGTCTGCGAGAACCCGCCCGCGGGCGGCATGGCCCGGAAGAACGCCCCGACGACCGCCGCGACGCCGTTGGCCAGGAGCTCCTGGTCGGGCGAGATCTGCGGCTCGTCGGGCCGGCGCACCCCGCGGCCCACCGCGACGGTCTCGAGGAACGCCATGATCGCGATCGCGCTCGCCCCCGCGAGCATCGGGCCGACGAGCGACAGGTCCGGCAGGACGGGCAGCGGCAGTCCCGGCGGGACGGGTTCGATGACCGCGACGCCGTGGTCCGTGAGCCCCGCGAAGGCCACGAGCAGGATGCCCGCGGCCACCACGACCAGCGGCGCCGGCACCCTCGGAGCGAGGCGGCCGAGCAGCACGAGGACCGCGATGCTCCCGACCGAGAGCACGACCGTCGCGGGCACGGCCTGGTCGAGCCGGCCGAGCGCGGACCCCACGACACGGAAGAAGCCGGTCGCGTCGGGGTCGGCGGGCACCCCGAGCAGGTGCGGGAGCTGGGCCGCAGCGACTGTCGCGCCCACTCCGGTCTTGATCCCCACGAGCGTGGCCTGCGAGATGTTCTCGACGAGCGACCCGAGGCGCAGGACCCGGGTGAGCAGCAGCAGGGCGCCGACGAGGAGCGTGAGCGTGGACACCGCGCGAGCCGGGTCCTCGGCACCGGCCGCGACCCCTGCCGCGAGCAGCGTCGAGGCCGACAGTGTCGCGATCGTCGACGTCGTGCTCATGCTCAGGGCTCGCGACCCGCCGAGCAGCGCGTACACGACGAGCGGGACCATGCACGTGTACAGGCCGAAGCTCACGGGCAGGTCCGCGATGGTCGCGTAGGCCATGGCCTGCGGCACGACCACGGCCCCGGCCGAGAGCCCGCCGACGACGTCGGCGCGCAGCCACGAGGTGCGGTAGCCGCGCAGCGTGGGGAAGAGCTGGACGCCGGGCGTCGCCGAGCGTGTGGCCCGGGGCCGTGGCGCTGCGGGCGCCGACGTCACGGAGCCTCCACCCCGCCGTGCGGGACTGCCACCGGCGCACCGCCCGTCGCGCCGACCCGGGGGGCGACCGGCGGCACCGGGAACACCTGCGACCAGTCGTCGCGCACGCTCACGACGGTCCAGTCCTCGTCGGCGGCGAGGGCGAGCGCCTGCTCGGCCCCCTTGTCGTAGGGAAGGTCGCCGCGGTCCGGGTCGTCGTGGTGGATCAGGACGGCCAGGCCGAGCGGGTGGGCGGACGCGTACCCGAGCATGGGCACGTCCCCGTCGGAGTTGCCGACGGCGAGCACGGGCCGTCGGCCGATCCTGCTCCAGATCCGCACGGGCTTCTCCGGGCCGTCGTCCAGGAAGGAGTAGACCACGTCACCCTTCTCGGCGTCGTAGGTGAGCCCGAGGCTCGACCCCACGACCTGCTCGGGGGCCACGCCGTAGAAGTCCTCGGTGAACGGCCGCATGAAGTCGCGGTCCCCGCCCGAGGTGATGTACGTCGAGAAGCCGTTGTCGCGCAGGAGGTCGAGGAGCTCGCGCATGGGCTGGTAGGTGGCGTACCGGTAGGGCGTGCCGAGGGCAGGGTGCGTCGCCTCGTCGAGGAACTCCCGGACGGCGTCCGCATAAGTGCCGACCGAGCGGCCGGCCTGTGCGGCCACGACGGCCTCGATCAGCACGCCGAGGTCGGAGTCGTCTCCCGCGTAGTGCTTGTCGACCGCGCCGCCCAACCAGGCCAGGTCCCCGGTCGCCGCTGCACGGTAGGGCTGGCGCTCGGCCAGCGCGGGGTCGGAGGCCGCCGCGCGCGCCCACTGCTCGACGAGGAAGTGCAGCTGGACCGGCACGGGCTTCTCCGTCCACAGGGTGCCGTCGTTGTCGAAGACCGCGACGCGCTCGGCCGGGGGGAGCGCGTCGGGGCCGTTCGCGACCCGGTCGACGAGGTCGAGGATCGCGGCCCGAGCGGGGGTGTCACGCCAGGAAGGAAGGGCAGTCATCGGAAGTCCTCTCACGGGCCGGGTACGGGGACGCCCGGGGCGGTCGGCATCAGGCCGACCGCCCCGGGCGCACGGTGGGGTCAGTCGCGCGACATCGCGGCTGCCAGGTGCGCCTCGAGGTCGAGGTAGGCGTCGTCGGCGATGTCGAAGACGACCTGAGCGATCTCGCCGCCCGTGAAGTCGAAGCCGTAGCCGTACAACGACGAGACGGGGTCCGCGCTGTCGCGCCCGATCGTCAGGCCCTCGCCGCAGAGCGAGAAGTGCCCCAGGATCGTCCGGATGCGCTTCTCCCCGACCTGCTGGTCGTCGATGTAGAGCTTGACCGGGCCCACGCCCTCGCGGTTCTCGCCCATGCCCTCCTTGATGAACTCGACGCCGATGATGTGCTTGCCCGAGGTCGGCACAGGCGCCGAGACGCGGTCCTCGGGCGGGATGCCCAGGAAGTTGTACACGTAGTGCACCTGGCCGTCCTTGATGACGAGCGCGTGCCCGCCGAATCGCGACCCGTGGGCGAAGATCACTCCCTGCGAGTCGGGCGTGAGCTCGACCTCGGCCGCGATCTTGTACGAGACGCCGTGCGTGTTGGCCGCAGAGCGCTCGGGCACCTCGGACGTGCCCGGGTAGTAGACGAACCGACCGCTCGGCGGAGCGGGCTGGTGGAACTCCATGGCCACGAAGGTCTCGAAGTCCTTGGGGTTGCCGATGATCTGCAGGTCGTTGAGGGGCAGGACGTCGTTCTTCTTGGCCTCCTCGAGCCACAACGCCTTGAGCTCCTCGAGCTTCTCCGGGTGCTGCGCCGCCAGGTCCTGCGACTCCGAACGGTCGACCTCGGTGTGGTAGAGCTCCCACACGTCGTCGTCGAAGTGCCCCTTGCCGCTCACCGGACCGTGCACCGTGACGGCCTTCCAGCCCTCGTGCCAGATCCCTCGCTGGCCGAACATCTCGTAGTACTGCGTCTGCTTGTTCGTCGGTGCGTCGGGGGCGGCGCCGAAGGACGGCACCATGGAGACGCCGGAGAGCGGGGTCTGCTCGACACCGTTGTACGTGCTGGGGAACTCGACGCCGCAGGCCTCGAGGATCGTGGGCACGATGTCGGTCGAGTGGTGGTACTGGTGGCGGACCTCGCCCTTGGCCGCGATGCCCGCAGGCCAGTGGATGACCAGGGGGTCGGCGACCCCGCCCTGGTAGGTGTAGCGCTTGAACATCTTGTACGGCGTCGAGAACGCGGCCGCCCACCCGGTCGGGTAGTGGTTGTACGTGTCGGGGGTGCCGAGCTTGTCGACCATGGTGAGGTTCTGCGCCTCGTCGTCGGGGTAGCCGCCGAAGATCTTGCCCTCGTTGACCGAGCCGTTCGGGCTGCCCTCCCCGGAGGCGCCGTTGTCGGCGCAGTACACGATGATCGTGTTCTCGAGCTGACCGGACTCCTCGAGGTAGCCGACCACGCGACCGACCTGTGCGTCGGTGTACTCGCTGAACCCGGCGAACACCTCGGCCATCCGGGAGAACATGTGCTTCTCCTCGTCGTTCAGCGACGCCCAGGGCCGTACCTCGTCCGTGGGGGAGAACGTTCCGTCGGGCATGGGGTTGAGCTCGGTGAGCGCCGTGCCCTCGGGCAGGATGCCCCGCTCGATCATGCGCGGCAGGACCCACTCGCGGTAGGCCTCGTACCCGTCGTCGAACTTCCCCTTGCACTTGTCGATGTACTCCTGCGGCGCGTGGTGCGGGGCGTGGTTCGCACCAGGACAGAACCACATGTACCAGGGCTTGTCAGGCTCGGTCTGCTTGACGTCCCGGATCATCTTGAGGGCCTGGTCCGCCAGGTCCTTCGACAGGTGGTAGCCGTCCTCGGGCAGGTACGGCTGGTCGATGTAGTGGTTGTCCTCGGCGAGCGACGGGTACCAGTTGTTGGTCTCACCGCCGATGAAGCCGTAGAAGCGGTCGTACCCCTGGGCCAGGGGCCAGTTCTTCTTCGAGGCTCCCGCGGTCCACTCGTCGATCGGCACGTTGTGGTTCTTGCCGACCCAGAAGGTCGACCAGCCGGCGTCCCGCAGGACGTGCGCCATGGTCGCGTTCGACGGGGGGATGTGGGAGTTGTACCCCGGGAACCCCGTGGAGGACTCCGAGATCGTCGCGAAGCCGTTGAGGTGGTGGTTGCGGCCGGTCAGGAACGTCGAGCGCGTCGGTGAGCACAGCGCCGTCGTGTGCCACTGCGAGTACGTCAGGCCGTCGCGGGCGAGGCGGTCCATGGTCGGCATGCTGATCCGGCCGCCGTAGGGCGACCACGACGCCATGCCCGTGTCGTCGTAGAGCACGACGAGCACGTTGGGCGCCCCCGCCGGTGCCTTGGGCGGGAGGAACGCTTCCCAGTCCGGGGTCGAGTCCCGGACGTCCAGGTTGATCTCCCCGCTGAACGGCTTCTTCGTATGTCGCCTCCGTGTCGTCGCTGGTCCGGGGGACGGCAGGCGGCGCCAAGCACCGGACCGGGTGGTCGAGTCGTGCGGTACGTCGAGGTACTGCTGGAGCAGACGTGCAGAGGGCCCTCAGCATCTGCGCCGTGGCCCCGGTCACACACGCTAGGCCGGAACGATCGAGCGTGCTCGGCGAACGCTCGGGTGAACTCGCGTCCCAGGAGGCGTCCGCATTTTCCGGGAAGGTCGGGCGTCCGCTAGCGTGACCCGGCCAGCCAGCCCAGGGAGATCACGTGCCGACCGATCAGGTCAACCGCAACCTCGTCTACGTCTTCGACGTCTCCGGAGGCGACCCCGCGCTCCTGGACGACGAGACGACCGTCCGCACCTGCATCTCCCGGGTCGTCGACCATGCGGGGCTCACCCCGCTCGGTGAGACCTCGCACCGGTTCGCCCCCCAGGGGTTCAGCATGGCGACGCTCCTGGCCGAGTCCCACCTCGCGGTCCACACGTGGCCCGAGGAGGGGACCGCCTACCTGACCCTCACGACGTGCCGTGCTCCGTCGTCGGGCACCTTCGAGGAGGACACGCGCAGCCTGCTGCGCGAGACCTTCTCCGCCGCGGGCGTGACCGTCCGGACACTCCTCTGATGGCGCCCCGACCCAAGGCGCGCATGACGCTCGGCAAGCACCTGATCGGTGCACCGCCGTGGCGCTCGCTGCCACAGGGTGTCGTCGTCTACGGCGAGCAGGACCCCAGCGACGGCATCACGTACTACTGGGAGGAGTGGGAGGTCCTCGGGTACGAGAACCTCGACTTCTGGGTCGAGTACGACCACTACACCAAGGCCGTGACCCTCTACCGCCCGGCCGAGAGCACCGAGCGCCTCGACCCCGCCCGGATGCGCAAGGGGCAGGTCGTCGACGTCACGCTCAGCGGCCGGACCTACCGGACCACGGTCACGGAGGCGGGGGTCGGGACCATCCGGTCGCTCGACGGCTCGTTCACCTACGACCTGACGGTCGGGCAGCCCGTCGCCTACGCCGAGCTGCGCACGAACGACATGGTGCTCTCGCTCGAGAAGTTCGACGACCGCGTCATCGACCTCTACCACGGCACCGTCCTGGACGTCGCGGGGCAGAAGGCCCACTTCGGCAAGCGGATCGCGCCGCGGAACGTGTCGGTCAAGGCCGTCGGTGCGTTCCTCGCGATCGGGGTCCTCGCGACGATGCTGTTCAGCTCGTGCGGCCCGCGCGACGACACCTACTGCACGCCGCGGACCGTCGAGCAGGCCGCGCCGTCGGACCAGGTCGTCTCCCAGGACGACGACCAGACCTGCTACCGCCGCTCGGTCTACGGCGGCGGTGGCGGCGGCCTCGGCAAGTAGCCGGGCCAGCACGCCGTCCGGCGCCTGGCACGCCGGTCCCCAGACCTTCAGCACGACCCGTCCTCACCGACCCGCCGACCCACCTGGAGCAACCATGAGCATCCTCGACCAGCTGCGCCTCGACGCCTTCCTGTCCACGATCGTCTACTCGGTCCTGGGCATCGTCCTGCTCGTCGTGACGATCGTGATCGTCAACTACCTGTTCAAGCTCAACCTGCACCGCGAGCTCGTCGACGAGCACAACACGGCCTTCGGGATCATGATCGCCGGGCTGGCCATCGCCATCGGGATCATCATCGCGGGGACGATCCTCTCCTGACCGTGGCCGGCGAGACGCAGACGGAGACCGCGCCGCTCCCCGGGGGCGAGCCGCCCTCGGGCGAGCCGCCCACGGGCGCCGCCCCGCTCCCGGGCGAGCCGCTCCCGGGCGCCGCCCCGCTCCCGGGCGCCGCCCCGCTCCCGGGCGCCGCCCCGCTCCCGGGCGACGCGCCGCCGTCGGGCCGCAGCATGGACAAGCCGACCGTGTTCGCGGCGGCGCTGCTCGTCGCGGTCGGCGGGATCATCTACGAGCTGATCCTCGGCACGGCCGCGTCCTACCTGTTCGGCGACTCGGTCGTCGCGTTCTCGGTCGCGACGGGCCTGACGCTGTTCGGCATGGGGATCGGCTCGCTCCTCGCGACGCGCCTGGCCACGAACCCCGGCCTGAACTTCGTGCGCAACGAGGTCGCGCTCGCCCTGCTGGGCGGCAGCTCGGTCCTGATCCTCTACGCCGCGTTCAGCCTGACCCAGGTGTACTGGCTGGTCTTCGTGCTGCTCTCGCTCGCGATCGGTGTGGGGATCGGCGTCGAGATCCCGCTGCTCGTCGCGCTGCTCAAGGAGCACGGGCGCGACGAGTCGGTCGGGCTGCTGTCGAAGGTGCTCGCGGTCGACTACTTCGGCGCGCTCGCCGCGTCGCTGCTCTTCCCGTTCGTCATGCTCCCGTACCTGGGTCTCATGCGGACGGCGTACGCGGTCGCGCTGCTCAACGTGCTGGTCGCGGTGTTCATGCTGCGGCGCATGGGGCGGCGCACGCGCTGGACCTGGTTCAGCTGGGTCACGGTGGTGTTCCTCGTGGTGTGCTTCGCGGCGTCGAGCGTGATCGAGGGCGCGATCAACACGCGGCTCTACCAGGACCCGGTGGTCCACTACGAGTCGACGTCCTACCAGAAGCTCGTCCTGACGTCGTTCGGCGACGACGTCCGGCTCTACCTGAGCGACCAGCTCCAGTTCTCGTCGGTCGACGAGGCGAGGTACCACGAGACGCTCGCGCACGCGGCGCTCACGTCGGTCGCAGCGCCCGCGTCCGTGGCGATCCTCGGGGGAGGGGACGGGCTGCTCGCGCGCGAGGTCCTGCGCTACCCGAGCGTCCAGGAGGTCACGGTCGTGGACCTCGACCCCGCCGTGACCGAGCTCGCCCGGACCGACCGGCTGGTGAGCGAGCTCAACGAGCACTCGTTCGACGACCCGCGCGTCACGGTCGTCAACGGCGACGGGTTCCGGTTCATGGACACCACCGACCAGACGTTCGACGCGGTCCTGATCGACCTGGTCGACCCGTCGAACGAGCGCATCGCCAAGCTCTACTCGACCGAGTTCTACGCCATGGTCGCGAACCACCTGCGGCCCGGGGGTGTGTACGCGACCCAGGCGACGTCGTCGTACTTCACGCCGAACGCCTACTGGCAGGTCGCGGCGACCGTCCGCGCGGGCTCGCCGGGACGGACCGTGGTGCCGCTGTCGGTCAACGTGCCGTCGTTCGGGGAGTGGGGGTTCGTCCTGTCGCTCCCGGCCGCGCCGGGGCAGGGTGAGGCTGCCGGGTCTCTGGGGCCCGACGGCGGAGCGCGCCTCTTCGGCGCCACGCCCCTCCCGGAGGGGCTGCGCTTCCACACGCTCGACTCGCTGCGGGCCACCGCGACGCTCGCGGGCGACCACCCGGGACCCGAGGTCGAGATGAAGCCCTCGACGTTGCTCTCGCCCCTGATCTACCGGACGTACCAGCAGGACATGTCGCGCTGGCGGTACTGAACCGCCGCCGGCCGTCTGCCGCTGCCGCCCGCCCCTGCCACCCGCCGTTGAGTGCGGAGTTCTTGCGCGAAACGCCCGGCGTGTCGCACAAGAACTCCGCACTCAGCGGCAGTCCTGCACGTCCCCCACACGTGACACGCCCGAGTTCGAATTGTCCGGTCCTCGGCGTCTACAGTCTGCGCATGCCCTTCTCGATCCTGCCCGCCGACCTCGTGCACGCGGCCGCCGCGAGCGAACCCGACCTGGGGGGTGTCGCCGGGTGGGCCGTGTCGCTCATGGAGACGCTCGGTGTGTTCGGAGCAGGGCTCGCGATCGCGCTCGAGAACCTCTTCCCGCCCCTGCCGAGCGAGGTCATCCTGCCGCTCGCAGGGTTCACGGCGAGCCGTGGCAGCTTCAACGTCTTCGCGGCGATCGTCGCGACGACGATCGGCTCGCTCGTGGGGGCGATCGCCCTGTACTACGTGGGCGTCCTGGTGGGCCGTGAGCGCACGCGCAAGATCATCGGGTGGCTGCCCCTGGTCAAGCTCAAGGACGTCGACCGCACCGAGGCCTGGTTCCACAAGCACGGCAGCATGGCGGTGTTCTTCGGCCGCATGATCCCGATCTTCCGGAGCCTGATCTCGCTCCCGGCCGGGGTCGACCGCATGCCGCTCCCCAAGTTCGTCGTCCTGACGACCGCGGGCAGCCTCATCTGGAACAGCATCTTCGTGGGAGCGGGCTACGCGCTGGGCGAGAGCTGGCACCTCGTCGAGGAGTACGCGGGCGTCCTGCAGAAGATCGTCATCGCGGCCGTCGCGGTCGCGGTGCTCGCGTTCGTGGTGATGCGGGTCTCGAAGGCCGTCCTCGGGGGCGCGCCGCCCGCGCACGCGCGCGGCCTCGCCCCGGAGGTGCCCGACGACGGCGCGCCCGTCCCCGAGGAAGGCGCGGCCCAGCGCACCAAGACCCCCACGACGACGCTCGCGCTGCCCAAGGGCGTGTTCGAGCGGTCCCGGGTGGGTGCAGGGCGTCGCACGGACGGCTGAGCTGCCGGCTCGGGCGGGGCGTGCCGGTCAGTCGACTCGATCGGGCGCCGGACCGTATCCCGCCGCTTCCGTCGGTGCCGGTGCTGGCGCCGACGACGGGTACGCAGCACGCATCGCTGCGGCCTCCCGGACCTTGCGCTCGGCCAGCACGCTCCGCAGGAGCTGGATCGTGAGCACGAGCGCCCAGATCGCCAGGACGGCCACCACGGCGATCACCACGACGTAGAGAAGGATCAGCGCGGAGTAGAACCCGAGGAAGCCCATCCGGACAACGTAGTGGCCCTGGCACCTCGGTACCAGGTCGGCGCGCGGGCCCCGACGTAGGCTCGATCCGTGACCACCTCGCCCTTCGCCACCGACAACCCGCTCGACGCCCTCACCCAGGACGAGCTCCGCCGTCGGACCAGCCTCAAGTGGCGCGCCTACGCGCCTGACGTCCTGCCCCTGTGGGTCGCGGAGATGGACGTCGAGCTCGCCCCTCCCGTGATCGAGGCCGTGACGGCCGCGATGCGTACGGGGGACACGGGGTACGACTACGGCAACACCTACGCCGAGGCCCTCGCCGACCTCGCCAAGCGCCGCTGGGACTGGTCGTTCGACCCCGAGGGCACGCGCATGGTGCCCGACGTCATGCTCGGCCTCATGGAGGTCCTCAAGGTGCTCACCGGGCCGGGCGACGCGGTCGTGGTCAGCCCGCCCGTCTACCCGCCCTTCTTCGGGTTCACGCAGAACGAGGGACGCCGCATCGTCACCGCGCCGCTCACCGCGGACTTCCGGCTCGACCTCGACGCGCTCGACGCGGCGTTCGCCGACGCGACCGGCGCGACCCTCAACGGGACCGGCCCCGGCAGCGGTCGCCGCGCGGTCTACCTGCTGTGCAACCCCCACAACCCCACGGGCACGGTCCACACGCGCGCCGAGCTCGAGGGCCTCGCTGCGCTGGCCCGCCGCCACGGGGTGCGGATCGTGTCCGACGAGATCCACGCGCCGATCACCGCGCCCGGGGTGGCCTACACACCCATCGTGACCGTGGCCGGCGCCGAGGACTCGATCGCGGTCCTGTCGGCCTCCAAGGCCTGGAACCTCGCGGGCCTCAAGGCCGCGGTCGCGGTCGGCGGCCCCGAGGCAGCGGACGACCTGCGGCGGATCCCCGAGGAGGTCGTGCACGGCGTCGGGCACGTGTCCGTGATCGCGCACGTCGCGGCGCTCACCCAGGGCACCGTCTGGCTCGACGCCGTCCTGCGAGGCATCCGGCGCAACAAGCTGCTCCTCGCCGACCTCCTCGAGGAGCACCTGCCCCAGGTCCGCTACGAGCCCACCCAGGGCACCTACCTCGCGTGGCTCGACGCGTCGTCCGTCGCCGACGACCCCTACCGGTTCTTCCTCGACCGGGCCAAGGTCGCGCTCAACGACGGGCGACACTTCGGACCCGGCGGCGCCGGGCACGTGCGCCTCAACCTCGCGACCAACCAGGAGGTGCTCACCGAGGCCGTGCGCCGCATGGGGCAGGCCGCGAAGGACGCCTCGACCGGACGGTGAGCGGGGCGCGCGCCGCAGCGGCGCGGCGTCCGCGGGGATCGTGTGGAGGCTCGGGGGTGCGGTGGTGCAGGGCCGGGCCCGACGACGCCCGTCCGCGCCCGGTGGGCTAGCCTCGCTCCGGGCGACGACGCCCGGATCGCCGTTTCTGTCGGTCTCCGACCGGCACACCGTGAGGGGGAGCACGTGAGTCTCGAGCAGCAGCGCCGGAGCACGAGGTCGACCGGAGCGCGGGTACCCGTGCGGTTCGGTGCCCTCCTCCTCGTCCCCACCCTTGCGCTGGTCCTGACGGCGTGCACCGAGGACCCGCCCAGCGCCAAGGACGCGGCCGCGGCGCTCGCGACCGCGATCGCCGAGGGCGACTTCGAGGGCGTCACGTTCACCCAGGCCAACATCGACGTCGCAGCCCACCGGGACGCGGTCCTCGAGCCCCTCGCGGAGGTCGAGCACACGGTCACCCTGGCCGACGTCGAGGTCGTCGCCGAGGGCGACGACAAGGGCAAGGCGGCCACCGCGACCCTCGCGTACAGCTGGGAGGTCACCGACGCCGCCCCCTGGACGTACGAGACGACCGTCGACCTGGCGCTCCAGGAGCCCGCCAAGGGCGAGGACGGGCCCGCGAGGTGGGCCGTGGCCTGGGAGCCCGACGTCCTGGTCCCCGGTCTCGCCGACGGCGACCGGCTGGCCGTGACGCGCGTGCGCGCCGAGCGGGGGCAGATCCTCGGCGGCGACGGCGCGCCCGTCGTCGAGCCGCGGCCCGTGCACCGGATCGGGGTCGACAAGATGAACCTCGACCCGGCCCGCCAGGACGCGGTCGCGCGCGAGGTCGCCGCGGCGGTCGGGATCGACGTCGAGGCGTACGCGCAGAAGGTCGCGGGCGCAGGCGACAAGGCGTTCGTCGAGGCCATCGTGGTCCGCCAGGACGACACCGCGGGCATCGACGTCGCGTCCGTCCAGGCCGTCGACGGCGCCTCGGTGATCCCGGGGACGCTCGACCTCGCGCCGACCCGCACGTTCGCGCGCGCCATCCTGGGCCGTGTCGGGGACGCGACCGCCGAGGCCGTCGAGGAGTCGGAGGGCAAGGTCGTGGCGGGGGACACGGTCGGGCTGTCGGGTCTCCAGCGGCAGTACGACGTCCAGCTGCGGGGGAACCCGGGGATCACCGTGAGCATCGTCGGCGACGGGAGCGCGGGTGAGGACACGGGCGAGGACACCGACCTGGACGGCGAGCCGGACCCCGTGGAGAACGTGACCGACGTCTTCACGGTCGATCCCGTCGCGGGAGTGCCGCTCGCCACGACGCTCCGCACCGACATGCAGGTCGCAGCCGAGTCCGTCCTGGCCGGGGTGCCCTCGGCGAGCGCGATCGTCGCGATCGAGCCCTCGACGGGCAACGTCCTGGCCGCCGCGAGCGGCCCAGGAGGGGACGGGACCTCGACCGCGACGACCGGGAAGTACGCGCCCGGCTCGACGTTCAAGGTCGCCTCGGCGCTCGCGATGCTCCGCACGGGCCTCACCCCGGAGTCGGTCGTGTCGTGCACGCCGACCCTCTCCGTGGACGGGCGCGAGTTCCAGAACGTCCCGGGCTACCCGACGTCGGCGCTCGGCGAGGTGCCCTTCCGCACCGCGTTCGCCAACTCGTGCAACACCGCGATGATCTCCCAGCGCGACGCCGTCACGCAGCAGGCCCTGCACGACGCGGCCGCGGACCTCGGCCTGGGCGTCGAGTCCGAGCTGGGCGCCCCCGCGTTCTTCGGCTCGGTGCCCGCGTCGGCCGAGGGGACCGAGCACGCCGCCTCGATCATCGGCCAGGGCAAGGTCGAGGCGTCGCCGCTCGGCATGGCGACGCTCGCCGCGAGCGTCGCGCACGGCGCGCGGGTCTCGCCCGTCCTGGTCCGTCCCGAGGTGACCGCTGCTGCGGACGAGACCCCGACGCCGTCGTCCCTCACCGCGGACGAGGCCGCGACCCTGCTCAGCCTCATGCGCTCGGTCGTGACCGACGGGAGCGCGGTCGCGCTCAAGACCTTGCCCGGGGACGTCGCGGCCAAGACGGGTACGGCCCAGTACGGCGACGGCAGCCAGGCGCACGCATGGATGATCGCGATCCAGGGCGACCTCGCGGTCGCGGTGTTCGTCGAGACCGGGGACAGCGGTTCGGGCACGGCCGGGCCGCTCATGCAGGCGTTCCTGGATGCACCGAACACGGGCGAGTAGCAGGGGTCGGCCGCGGTGCTCACGGCCCGCGCGGCGCACCTTGCCCAGGCTGGAGAAGCCGGATGAGCGCCCGAGATTGTGCTCTGGTCTGCTGTCATCCGGCTAGGTTTGCGGGTGGCGAGAGGGGCATCAGACGGCTATCAGCGACGAGGAACGTGCGCTGCGGGAGAACGACGTGCGCCAGACCCGGGCGAGCACCGAGTTCGAGGGTGGGCGCACGAGCGACGAGGCCGCGCGGTTCAGGATGGGTGCGCCCGCCAGGAGATCGACGACGGAGACTTCGGACGCCGCAACGCGCTCCCAGCGCCAGGCCGGTGTCGCCGCGGCGCACGACCTCGAGGGACTGCAGGTCGTCCACCGACACCTGTTCAAGGACGTCGCCGAGTGGGCCGGCCACCTGCGCACGACTGAGATCGGCAACGGCGCAAGGGTACGGACGGCGTCTGCCGAGGTAGTGGTCGATCGTGCGGCGGAAGATCCAGGGCATCAGGGAGCGCGATCCAAGCCACCGGCACCATGATCGGCCAGCTCCAGATCGCTCCCGAGGACGGTGCCGCGGGGTTGCTCGTGCTCACGAGCACGACACCCACGGGCCCACGAATTGCTGATCGCCGTTCCCAGCGATGCGAGGCCCGGGCGGCCTAGCCGAGCCGTGCTTGGACCAGCCCCGTCTCGTAGGCGAGCACCACGGCCTGCAGGCGGTCGCGCACCTGCAGCTTGGTGAGGATGCGGCTCACGTGGGTCTTGACCGTGGTCTCGGACAGGAAGAGACGCGATGCGATCTCCGCGTTGGACCGGCCGTCCGCGATGGCGCGCAGCACTTCGAGCTCTCGGGGTGTGAGTTCGGTCAGCAGAGGGTGTGGGGCGTTCGAGCCGGGTGCCTCGCCCGTCTCCGGGAACCTGTCCGCGAACAGATCGAGCATGCGGCGGGTCACCCGCGCAGACACGACGGCGTCCCCTGACGCCACCGTGCGCACGGCACTGACCAGGTCGGACGGAGCTGCGTCCTTGAGCAGGAACCCGCTGGCGCCCGCGCGCAGCGCAGCGAATGCGTACTCGTCGAGGTCGAACGTCGTCAGGACCAGGACCCGCACCTCCGGGTATGCCTGGACCACGGCCCGCGTCGCCTCGATACCGTTGACTCCTGGCATCCGGATGTCCATGACCACGACGTCCGGGCGCAGCGCCACGACCTGGTCAAGCGCGGTGCGCCCGTCACCGGCCTCGCCGACCACCTCGATGTCGCTCGCGCTCTCGAGGATGAGCCGAAAGCCCATCCGGACCAGGGCCTGGTCGTCGACCAGCAGGACCTTCATCTCTCTCCTTCGTCCCAAGGCAGGAGCGCACGGACGCGCCACCCCCGACCGTACCGCCCGGCCTCGACCACGCCGCCGAACACTGCGGCCCGTTCACGCATGCCCACGAGCCCTCGTTGCGAACCGGGACTCGCCTCGACCGGGAGTGTGGTCCCGCCGTCCATGACGACGACCTCGACACCGCCCGCGTCGCGGTGGATCTCGACCTCGACCCCTGGCGTACCGGGCGCATGACGCAAGGCGTTCGTGAGGGCCTCCTGCACGATGCGGTAGACGGCGAGCTGCAGGCTCGGGTCGAGATCCGTCAGTCCGTCCGTCGCCAGCCCTTGCGTCCGGACCGGGATCCCCGCCGTGCGGAACCGCTCGACCAGCGCAGCCAGCTCGATGCCGCCCGGCTGAGGGTCGAAGAGCGCGTCGTGACCCGTGGGGACCGGACCTGGTCTGGCCGGTCGTGTGTCCCCGACTGCGCCGTCTCCGGCGACCTTGCCCGCCCCAAGGCCCTCACGCTCGTCCGCGCCCACCCCCTCGTGAAGGACACCCAGGACCCGCCGCATGTCTCCCAGGGCCGATCGGCCGGTTGCCACGAGCTCGCCGAGGGCGGTCCGCGCACGGTCCGGAGCCCAGTCGATCGCGGCCGACGCACCTCCGCCGAGCGCGACCATGACCGAGATGCTGTGCGCCACGACGTCGTGCATCTCGCGCGCGATCCGCGCCCGCTCACCCGCCTGGGCCAGCCGGGTCCGCTGCTCCTGGTCGCGCGCCAACGCGTTCGCGGCCTCCACGAAGGCCGCTACGTGCAGCCGCCGGTTGCGCACGCTCGTCCCAGCCGCGACCGCCAGCAGCCCGAGCACCAGCACGGGGACCGCGGTCTGGTACCAGACCGCGCTCTGGAGGAAGCCCGTGGCCCGCGCGGACAGCGTGTCTGCCTCGACAGAGCCCGCAGCGCCCAGACCCAGGGTGATGGCACCGACCCTCGCGGGCAGCGGGAACGCGAGCGCACCCACCAGCAGGGCGGCCACGGCGCCGGCGAACGCCGTCCACGTCACGAGCGGGCGCCTTTCGGTCGCTACGGCGTACAACGCGAGCGTCACCCCGACGTCGAACCCCCAGGCCAGACCCGTGGTCGCGAGGGCCGCGACGCCCAGGACGGTCATGACCGCGGCCACGAGCAGTGGACTACGGCGGCGCCACCACAACGCCACCGTTCCCACGAGCGTGAGCCCGAAGGACGCCCACTGCATCGCGGCCACCTTCTCACCGCCCAGGTATGCGTGCAGGACGTACATCGAGTCCGCACCGACACCCATGAGCAGCGCCCACGCGGCGAAGCCCAGCAGAACCAGCACGTCCATGACGGCCGGTCGGCGGACGAAGAAGCGCCGGACCGGGCCGAGGCGGCGCGCCGACAGCTCGGTGAAGACCGGCGCTTGGCCGTCCTCGGGCTCGTTCGTTCTCTCCTCGACCATGGTGAGCACTCTCCCAGACGAGTCAGGCGTCCTTGCGGCGCAGCAGCACGGCGGCCACCCCGAGTGCCACCAGGACCCATCCGAGCATGACCGCGAACCCCTCCCAGGGGGACAGCATGGTGGTGCTCGATGTCGTGATGACCGATCCGACGGCGTCGGACTGGAGCAGCCGGGTGCCGGCGCTGCTGGGCAGGTGCGCGGCGAACGTCTGGAGCGGGGTCCACGGGATGGCGCCCAGCCCGTTCTCGACGACGAGGAGCAGGCCCAGCACGGCCGCGATCCCCGCGGCCGAGTGTCGCACGACCGCTCCGATGCCGCACGCGAGAGCCGTCGCAGCGGCCAGATACAACGGGACGCCGAGGAGGATCCGCAGGTCCTCGGCCCGGGTCAGGTCGATCGACATCCCCGTCGCCTCGAACCACCGGGCGCTCCCTGCCCAGGCCAGCGCGACCCCGACCATCGAGGCGGCCACGACCGTCCCGACCGTCATGAGGACCTTGGCTCCGAGCACGGGCAGGCGGGTCGGGGCGGCCACGAGCGTCGCGCGGATCTGGCCCGAGCCGTACTCGGCCGTGACGGTCAGCACGCCGAGCGTGCAGAACACGAGCTGGGCGAGCGCCACGCCCGAGGTCACGTAGACGGCCCCGACCATCGAGGAGCTACCGACCGCCTCGGGGACCTGGGCGATGCTCGCCGTCCGGGACACCGCGAACAGCGGCAGGAAGAGCGTCCCGACGGCGAGCATCCACCAGGTCGACCGTAGCGAGCGGAGCTTGACCCACTCGGCGGCGACGAGCCGGCGGAACGTCGCAGGACGCACGATCACGCGCGGCAGCCCTGTCAGGTCGGCGGGGGCGAACGTCGTCATCGGGAACCTCCGGCGGTGGGGAGGGGAGCGAACGATCGGTACTCGACGGCCTCGGCGGTGAGCTGCATGTATGCGTCCTCGAGCGATTGCTGCACGGGTGTCAGTCCGTACAGGGCTATCCCGGCGGAGGCCGCGGCGTCCGCGATGTCCTGTGCGGAGAGGCCGGTCACGTCCAGCTCGTCCGCCTCGACGGACGTCACCTCGGTGCCCGGACGGCGTAGCAGTGCGGTGAGCGCGGCGACTGCGGGCGTCCGCACACGGACCGTCGTCGTCTGCGCCCGGGCCACGATCTCCTTCAACGGGGCGTCCGCGATCACTTGCCCGCGTCCCAGGACGATCAGTTGGTCAGCCGTCAGCGCCATCTCGCTCATGAGGTGTGAGGACAGCAGCACCGTGCGGCCCTCTGCGGCGAGTGCCCGCAGCAGGGTGCGGACCCACACCACCCCTTCGGGGTCGAGACCGTTCACGGGTTCGTCGAGGATCAAGGTGTGTGGGTCGCCCAGGAGCGCGTTTGCGATGCCGAGGCGCTGCCCCATCCCGAGCGAGAACGTGCCCGCCCGCTTGTGGGCCACGGATGCCAGTCCCGTGATCTCGATGACGTGGTCAACGCGGCGCGACCTGATTCCGTGGGTCGTGGCCTGGGCGACCAGGTGCTCCCGGGCGGTCCTGCCGGGGTGCACCCCCTTCGCGTCGAGCAGGACGCCCACCTCGCCCAGCGGCGCCCTGTGCTGCGCATAGGGCCTGCCATTGACGGTCACCGTCCCAGCGGTCGGCCGGTCCAGCCCGACGATCATCCGCATCGTCGTCGACTTCCCGGCGCCGTTGGGCCCCAGGAACCCGGTGACCACCCCGGGGCGCACGGTGAACGAGATGCCGTCGACGGCAGTCTTCTCCCCGTACTTCTTGGTCAGGCCCATGGCCTCGATCATGAGAGCTCCTTCGTCGGTGTCCTCCAACGCTAGGAGCGGGGCTGCCCGCGCCAGGACCTCCACAAGAACGACATGCGCGCGTTCCACGGGTCCTTCCTGAGGAGGACCTTGTCGTTCGCGGCAGTACCTCGCGCAGGAGGGAGACGGGGGCGTCGTGCGTCATGCCAGGGCGGTTCGTGTGTACGAGACACGGCACTCGAGTTCCCTGGATGAGGTGTATTGGGGCCGGGACGGGGCGCCGGTCGGAGGTGTCGTCGGTTGAGGTGTCTTCTTGTGCGGTGTTGAGCAGGGTCTGAGACGCTGGAGATGGTAGGTCCGGAGGCGGGTCGCACCTTGGCGAGGGCAGCGTCAGGGGGCTCTCGTCAGTGCACAGCTTGTGCTGGCTGTGGGTGCCTCGCACGCGTGGTGCGACTGTGATCGGACCGTTGCGCGCCTCCAGGACGCCGCCTCATGGTGCGGCGCCTCTCGGCCCAGTCTGCGCATGCCAACCGTCTTCTTCGCGCGATCGGGCCCTCCTGCCGTGAGATGAGCTGTGGAGCGAACTGCGAAGACGCCGCCGCGTCCCAGGGAATACACCGACGGTCCGACGACGTTCCTTCCTCGGCTACTATCGGTAGCCGCGGGCGACGATCGCCCGCACCGCCGGTCCTCGGACCGGCCCGAACGGGAGTCGAATCCTTGCTGAACCGGTGGAACTTCACCGCGCGCCGTGACGTCGATCTGCGACGAGTCGCCAGCGCGCTCTGTTGTTGACCCACTGAACCGCTGGGCCCCACGGCCCGCACAGCAGTCCTCCCCACCCTCCTGACCTCGGCGTGCCCGCCGCGAGCCCGTGCTGCACGGACCCGCCCCGGTCGTGCTGCGCACGAGGCACGCGACCCGCACGGGCCCGCGTCCTCGCGACCCCGACGTCGGGATCCTCCTTCCTCCGGGCCGGGACGACTGCACTCCCTCCCTCTCGCGATGCTCGCGATCCCTGGGCGCCCCACGCGCCCGTGACGAAGAAAGCAGAACCGTGCCCTCCTCCTCTTCCTCCTCGCAGGCCGTGGCCCCCGCCGCGCCGGAGAAGTCCGCGACCGGTGCCCCCGCGCCCAAGCGCCGCCTGAAGGCGCCGTCCTTCACGGTCCAGATCCTCGTCGCGCTCGTGCTGGGCGTGCTGCTCGGCTGGGCCGCGCTGTCGATGGGCCCCGCGTCGGGTGCCGGGACCCCCGACGAGGTCCCGAACTGGCTCACGACGACCCTGTCGACGATCGGCTCGTCGTTCGTGACGCTCCTCAAGGCGATCGTCCCGCCGCTCGTCTTCACGGCGATCGTCGCGTCGATCGCGAACCTGCGGAACGTCACCAACGCCGCGCGCCTCGCGGGCCAGACGATCCTGTGGTTCGCCATCACGGCGCTCGTGTCCGTCGTGATCGGCATCGGCCTGGGCCTCGTGCTCAAGCCGGGGGCCAACACGACGCTCTCGGCGGCCGACGGCAGCGAGCCGGGCGGCTCGGGGTCGTGGCTCGACTTCCTCAACGGCTTCATCCCGAGCAACTTCCTGGGCATCGGGGCACGCACGCAGATCGAGCAGGTCGAGGGCGCCGTGAGCGGTGCGAGCACCTCGATCTCGTTCAACGTGCTCCAGATCGTCGTCATCTCGCTGATCATCGGCATCGCGGCGCTCAAGTCCGGCAAGAAGGCCGACCCGTTCCTCGCGTTCAACCGCTCGGCGCTCGCGATCATCCAGACCGTCCTGTGGTGGATCATCCGCCTCGCGCCGCTCGGCACGCTGGGCCTCATCGGCAACGCGGTCGCGACGTACGGGTGGGACCTGCTGGCCCCGCTCGCGACGTTCGCCGCCGCGATCTACATCGGCCTCGCGCTCGTGCTGTTCGTCGTCTACCCCGTGATCCTGCGGACCAACGGCCTGAGGATCACGAGCTACTTCAAGGGCGCCTGGCCCGCGATCCAGCTCGCGTTCGTGTCGCGCTCCTCGATCGGCACGCTGCCCGTGACGCAGCGCGTGACCGAGCGGAACCTCGGTGTCCCGCGCGAGTACGCGTCGTTCGCGGTGCCGCTCGCCGCGACCACCAAGATGGACGGTTGCGCCTCGATCTACCCGGCGATCTCCGCGATCTTCATCGCCCAGCTCTTCGGGATCGACCTGTCCTTCACGGACTACCTGCTCATCGCGTTCGTGTCCGTCGTGGGCTCCGCGGCGACCGCGGGCCTGACCGGCGCGATCGTCATGCTCACGCTCACGCTGTCGACGCTGGGCCTGCCGCTCGCGGGCGTGGGCCTGCTGCTCGCGATCGACCCGATCCTCGACATGGGCCGCACCGCGGTCAACGTCGCGGGCCAGGTGCTCGTGCCGACCGTCGTGGCCAAGCGTGAGGGCATCCTCGACCTCGAGCAGTACGAGGGCGTGAACGTCGAGGACCTGTTCACGGACGACGAGGGCGGCTCGGCCGACGAGGCCGCCACCCCGACCGCCGCCGCGAACGCGTCCGACGAGCCTGCGGCCTCGGCCGCCGACGAGGAGCTGGTCGGGGCGCGCTGACGCCACGCCCCACCCTCCCGCCGAGTGCGGAGCAGGTGAAGTCGATGCGCCGCATCGACGACACCTGCTCCGCACTCGGTGTTTCCGGGAGGTCCGGCTCGTCGGGCTCAGCGGTCCCGGGGCGTGAGGACCTCGAGGCGCTGGCGGTACTCGGTCTCGTCGATCTCCCCGCGCGCGTAGCGCTCGCCCAGGATCGAGACGGGGTCGTTTCCGCCCCGCCAGGCCCCCGGACCGCCGGGGTGGCCCCAGGGTCCGCCGCGCCGGGCACGGCGGGCGAACAGGAAGATCACCGTGGCGAACAGGGCGAACCACAGCAGCGGGAAGACGAACCACCACGGTCCCGGGCCCCAGCCCGCGCCGCCGTGGGCGAGGACGTCGGTCGTCGCGGTCGTGAGAGTGGTGAGCATGGGGGCCTCCTGGTCGTCGTCCGGCGAGGTGCCGGTGCGGGCCGCGGGGTGCGGCCACGTCTCCAGGCTTCCGTCCGGGGCGGCCTCCGTCGTCGGCCCCGGGATGTCTGTCGAGTACCCCGCTGGTACCGCGCGGACGAGGGAGCGCGGCGGGTTCAGCGCCCCTGACCCCAGCCGGGGCGCACGACGCCCGCCTCGTAGGCCGCGACCACGAGCTGGGCCCGGTCGCGCGCCCGCAGCTTGGTCATGACGCGCGAGACGTGGGTCTTGACGGTCGACTCCGACAGGTAGAGCGCCCGCGCGATCTCCTCGTTGGACAGCCCGTGCGCGACCTCGACGAGGACCTCGTGCTCGCGTGGCGTGAGGTCGGACAGTCCGGGCACCGGGGCGACGGTGCGCGTCGCGTCGGCCACGCGCGCGAGCAGCCGGCGGGTCACGGTCGGGGAGAGCAGCGCGTCCCCGCCCGCGGCGACCCGCACCGCGCGCACCAGGTCCTCGGGCTCGGTGTCCTTGACGAGGAACCCGCTCGCGCCGCTGCGGATCGCCTCGGTCACGTACTCGTCGAGCTCGAACGTCGTCACGACGACCACGTGCACGCCCGACGCCGCCGGGTCCGCCACGATCCGTCGCGTCGCCTCGAGCCCGTCGAGGCCGGGCATGCGGATGTCCATGAGCACGACGTCGGGCAGCAGGTCGAGCGCGAGCCGCACCGCGTCGTCTCCTGTCGCGGCCTCGCCCACGACCTGGAGGTCCGGCTCGGAGTCGATCAGTGCGCGGAACCCGCCGCGCACGAGGCTCTGGTCGTCGGCGAGCACGACGCGGATCATGGGTTCTCCTGCTCTGCGGGCTTCTGGTCGGTGGTGGCGTCGTCGTCCGGCCCGACGGCGCCGCGCGCCTCCCACGGGAGCCTCGCCTCGACGAGGAATCCGCCCCGCGGTCCGGGGCCGGCCGTGAGGGTCCCGCCCGCGTCGGTCACACGCTCGCGCATTCCCCGCAGGCCGTACCCCTCGGTGACGAGCCGGTCGTCGAGCCCGCCCGCCCACGACGGGTCCGCCGGCCGGTCCGCGGGGGCGGCTCCGTCGTCGGACACCGTGACCACGAGGGTGCGGGGCCGGGCCGAGCGCGGGGACGACGCCTCGCCCGTGCCGACCACCCGGACCTCGACCGTCGCGCGCGTGGCCCCCGCAGCGTGCCGCTGCACGTTGGTGAGCGACTCCTGCACCACGCGGTAGACGATCCCGGCCAGGCGAGGGGCCGCGTCGTGCGCGGCGTCCTCGACCGTCAGGCCGACCACGACGCCCGGCACCTGACCCACCAGGCGAGGCAGCGCCCCGAGGTCCCATGCTGGTGAGCGGGGGACCTCGCCACCCTCGGCGCGGACGATGCCGAGCACCGTCCTGACCTCGTCGAGCGACTCGCGGCTCGTCGACCGGATCGCGGCGAGGGCAGTGCGCGCCTGCTCGGGGTCGCGGTCCAGGAGGTGCAGCCCGACGCCCGCCTGCACGTTGATCGCCGACAACGAGTGGGCCAGGACGTCGTGCAGCTCGCGCGCGATGCGCAGGCGCTCGGCTGTCACGGCGTTGAGCTCGTGCTCGCGGCGGGCAGCACGGACCGCGGCCATACGGGCGACGCGACCCCTGACGCCTCCGGCCGCGAGGAGCGCGACCGTCGTCCACGCCAGCCCCCCGAGCAGCGCGACCGTGGGCGGCCCGCCCCGCAGCGTCGCGGCCGCGACCGTGATCCCCGCCAGCACCACGACGCCCGACCACGCGACGACGCGCCCGTGCGCGGCGGGTCCCGCGAGCATCACGCCCGCGAGGACCGCGACGGTCGGGACGAACACCGGCCCCCACGGGTAGCCCAGGAGGAGGTACGCGCCCGTCGCGGCAAGGCTCAGGGTGGCGGCCAGGACGTGGCGGCGCGGGACGGTCGCGAGCACCACGGGCGAGACCAGCAGCAGGGCGAACGCGAGCGCGTCGAGCGGCTCGGCACCGGGCTGGCCGTGCGCGGCACCCAGGGTGCCGACGACCGCGACGAGCGCCGTGACGATCGCGAGGAAGAGGCGCGGTCGGCGGTGGTCGAACGGGCCGGTGAGCTCGTCGGGCACGGTCGGGTCGTCGCTCGGTCCGCTCTCGCTGCCGTCGTGCGGCCAGGACCACGGGCCGTGCGGGCCGGGCCTTGCGGGGGCACCGTGCTCGTCACGGGCACCGGCCCGTGGGCGGAACGGTCCCGGCCGGTCACCACGCCAGGGCGGGCCCCACGGAGTGCCCGGGGTCCCCGCGGACCTCCCGTCGCCGACCATGCGGCCACGCTACGCCGAGGGGCGGGAAGGCGCGTCCGCCCGGGGTGCCGGCGGTGGTGGTACGCGGGTGCCGGGTGCTGGTGCTGGTGCCGAGGTAGAACGTGCTGCGCGAGGTAGAACGCGCTGCGTTCTACCTCGCGCAGCACGTTCTACCTCGCGGGGAGAGCGGGGATCTGGAGAGTGATCGGGAGGGAGCGGACGAAGCAAGACGTACCGCCGACGGTCCCGGCTACGGCCGACCTCGCTACGACCGACCCCGCTTCGATCGACGCCCCGACGACCGGCGGCCGCTACGACCGGCGGCCGCCACGACCGACCTCGCTACGACCGACGCCCCGCGGGCGACCCCTCCGCGTCCAGCCGGGCCACGAGCCGGGGGCCCGCGACCTCGCGGTAGGACATGTCGAGCAGCTCGGCGACCTCCTGCCAGTCGACCGGTGCGGCCTCGAGGTCGAGCCCGAGCCAGCCGGCCGGCCCGTAGTAGGCCGGCACGAAGAAGCGGGGGTCCTGCGCGAGCGCGGCCTCCTCGGCGGGGTCCACCTTGACGAGCAGCGCGTCCGGGTACTGCCGGGCGGGAGCCGTGGGGGTCGCCTTGGTCATGCCGCCGTGGACCGCGAACAGCAGGCGGGCCCGGAACGTCACGCGTCCGTGCGAGACCCGCTCCTCTGCACCGGGGAAGGCCAGGGCCAGGCGACGCAGCTCGCCGAGGTGAGCGGCGTCGTCGGGCGTGGAGGCGGCAGGCATGGTTCCAGCGAACCATGCGCTACCCACGCGCGCTGCCGGGTGCGGAACCCCCGTGCGACTCGCCAGGCGTGTCGCACGAGAGCTCCGCACCCAGAGCTGAGAGCCGCGCGTCAGACCTCGAGCACGACCTTGCCGCGCACGTGCCCGTCCGCGACCTGCTGGACGGCCCGAGCGGCCTCGACCAGCGGGAAGCGCGCTGAGATCTCCAGGGTCAGCAGCCCGGCCTCGGCGAGCGCGAGCGCCTCGCGCAGCGCGCCCTTGCGGGACGTCTTGGTCGCGATGCCCGCGGCGAGCGACTCCTCGGTCTCCACGAGCGTCACGGCGCGCGGGCCGCCGTCACGGGTCAGGCCGTCGGGTCCGAGGAGCTGGACGGTCTGCGCGACGGTCTCGGGTGACCCGACCAGGTCGACGACGGCCGTCACCGCCGAGAGCCCGTCCGGCAGGGCGCGGACCGCGTCGACGAGCCCCGGGCCGTAGGCCACGGGCGTCGCGCCGAGCCCGCGCAGGTAGTCGTGGTTCGCCGCGGAGGCCGAGCCGACGACGCGCGCCCCGAGCGCCTTCGCGATCTGGACCGCCGCCGAGCCGACCCCGCCCGACGCCCCGTGGATCAGCACCACGTCCTTGTCACCGACCCCGGCCTGGGCCAGGGCGGAGAACGCCGCGGCGGCAGCGACGGGCAGGACCGCAGCCTGCTCGAACGAGACGTTGGCGGGCTTGACCCGGGTCTTGGCGGCCTGGACCACCGACTTCTCGCGCTGGGCCCCCGTGCCGCTCCAGACGACCTCGTCGCCCACCGCGAAGCCCTCGACGCCCTCGCCCACGGCCTCGACCACTCCCGCGGCCTCGAAGCCGAGCACCTGCGGGAACTCGTCGCCGCCCCCGAACTTCCCGGCGAGCTTCTTCACGTCGGCCGGGTTGACCCCGATCACGCGGTTCGCGACGACGAGCTCCCCGTCACCGGGTGCCGGCACGGGCTCGTCGCCGACGCGCAGGGCGTCGACATCGCCGTGGCGGTCGTAGAAGATCGCGGTGCTCATGGGTCTACCTCTTCGAGATGTGGGGGCGCTGGGAGGAAGATGTGCGGTTCGCGCGAAACCGGTTTGCCACTCTTCCATCCCGGACGGAGTCCTGTCATGCCCGACGACGGTGGGTCGCGCTGCTGGTCAGGTGCGGTCCGGCGTCGCGAGGCCGGGCCTCGGGGCCGGTGGTGCGGTCTGTTCGCGGACCGCGGAGAGGACCACGGGATCTGCGCAGCCACGCGCGAAACCGTTGATCCGCCGCTGGATGTCGCGGCTCAGGAGCCACGAGCCGATGCGCTCGGCCAGGGGAGCGAGCCAGGCGGGGCGGCACGTGAAGCTGTACCGCCACACGGCCCTGGTCGTGACGGGCTCGGGGTGTCCTACGTCACGGCCCGGAGCGGGCGAGAAACGCCAGCCGCCCGCCATGCTCGCGAAGAACCACGGGCCCTCGACCATCTTCATCCCGACGTTCGTCGGTGGGTTGTAGGAGACGTACTCGCTGACCATCCGCAGGCCTGCGCGGTGCCGGGTGAGGGTGCGGACGCCCTTTGCGGGTGCCGCCGCGTCGTCCAGGAACCGCTGAGAGTGGATGAACGGGTCCCAGTGCAGCCGGATGTCGCCAGTGGTCTGCGAGACCGCGAACGCGGTGGCAGGGTCCACGGGGACGATCACGGACGACTCGACGACGGGCACGCTCCGATCCTTGCACGGGGAACCCACACGGGGCCGAGGGGAGACGCCCGGGCTCGCGGAGCCGGCCCGAGCGCGGCCCGAGCGCGGCCCGTGCCCGGCCCGTGCCCGGCCGCCCCGTGGTGCAATCGAGGGATGGACCCCGGCGCCGCCCTCGAGCACGTGCTCGCGCGCGCGCTCGACGGGCCTCCTCTCCGTGACGACGCTCGCATCGCGCTGCACTTCCACCCCGACACCGACCTGCGGGGCGAGCCGACCCTCGAACGCATCCTGCGCGACGGCTCGTACCTGTCGCAGTTCGTGACGGGCACGAGCAACGGGGGCCTCACGGCCGAGGGCCGCGGTGATCGGTGGCGCTGGGAGCAGCGGATGTTCGGCGGGACCTACGACGACGCCCCCGCAGGGTCTCGACCGGTCTACGGGGCGCTCGTCCTCGACCGTGACCCCTACGGGCCGTCGCCTCGGTTCGGGTCCGCGTGGTTCCGTCTGCGCCGCGCGACGGTGGACCGTGCGACGTTCGCCTTCCCGGACAGCGCCCAGGGGCCGGAGGCTTTCGGGGTCGCGCGGCGGATGGGGCTCGTCGAGCTGCTCCGGGCGAGCGCCCCGGGCGACCCGCTGGACCGGTACGTCGAGTCGCACGTGCACGGAGGGGTCGCCGTCCCGGGGGACGTCGAGGCGCTCGTGCTCGACCCGTCGCACCGCGACGTGCTCGGCGGGGTGCTGCACGGCGTCGACCTGGCCGTGGAGTGGCACCCGGGGTACGTGGTCGACGTCGGGACGATCGCCCGCCACGCCGACTACCGGGGGAGCGACGTCGTCGGGCTCGCGGCCCGGGTCGCGGAGGACGGGGTGATCACGCCCGCGGTGCTCGGGCGCTGGAGGGGGCGGCCGGACGTCGACCCGCAGATCCTGAAGCGGGTCTGGCACTCCGTGGCCCGGTTCGGGCGCACGGCTCCCGACGGGGACGGGGGCGCCTCGGGTGCCGCCGCGACGGACACCCCGGGGCCACGGTGAGGGGCGCACCCGGGGCGCGTGACGCCGTCGTGCGGGAGCGTCTGCTCGCTCTGCGCGACGAGGCCGCGGCCCGCACCGAGGCGCTGCGCGGGGAGGTGGCCGGGATCGTCGAGGCGTCCAAGGACTCCAACGCCGACGACGAGCACGACCCGGACGGCGCGACCATCGCGTTCGAACGAGCCCAGGTCGGTGCGTTGCAACGGCTCGCCGAGCAGCAGACGGCCGAGGTCGACGCGGCCCTGGCCCGGCTGGATGCCGGCACCTACGGGACGTGCGAGTCGTGCGGCGGGCCCGTCGGCGAGGCCCGACTGGAGGCGCGACCGACTGCGCGGCTGTGCATCGCGTGCGCGTCGGCGGACGGCAGGTCCGGGCGCGGCACGAGGTAGACCCGGGCGGGCGGGGTGTCCGCCACGCCCGCCCCGGTCCGCCCGAGAGGCCGGTGCGACGGCCTACTTGTGCGGGACCCCCGCGATGAGGCCGCCGTCGATCACGAACTCGGAGCCCGTCGAGTAGCTCGACTCGTCGCTCGCGAGGAACAGGACGAGCTGCGAGACCTCCTCGGGCTCGGCGGGCCGTCCCAGGGGGATGGGCAGGAAGTCGTGGCTGATCTTCTCGGTCATGGGCGTCTTGATGAAGCCCGGGTGGACCGAGTTGACGCGCACGCCCGAGGGGCCGAGGTCCAGGGCCACGGACTTGGTGAGCCCGCGGACGCCGAACTTCGACGCGACGTAGCCGTGCAGGCCCGCGCTGCCGCGCATGCCCTCGACCGAGGAGATGTTGATGATCGACCCGCGCCCGGCCTTGGCCATGATCGGGGCGACGGCGTGGATGCCGAGGAACGTGCCCGTGAGGTTGATGTCGATGATCTTGCGCCACATGTCGGGCGTGAACTCGGTGATGGGGGCGGCGTTCGCGATGCCGGCGTTGTTGACGAGCACGTCGATGCGGCCGAACTTCTCGAGCGTGAACGCGACGGCCGCGTCCCAGTCCTCCTCCTTGGTCACGTCGAGGTGGATGTACGCGGCGTTCTCGCCGAGCTCGGCGGCGAGCGCCTCGCCCTTGGTGTCGTCGAGGTCGGCGATGACGACCTTGCCGCCCTCGGCGACGAGCGCCTTGGCGTGGGTGACGCCCATGCCTCCGGTTCCTCCGGTGACGATGGCGACCTTGTTGAACACGCGGCCCATGGTGGGGCCTCCTTTCGGGTGTGCCCGGGGTCGGGGGAGCCCTCGTGGGGTGCCCGACGGCGGAGCGTGCGGTGTGCGGTGAAGCCCGCCTGTGCGGTGGGGCGCCGGGTCAGTTCGGCGCGGTCCACCAGGTGGCGAGCGAGGTGCGTGCGATCCGGGGGAAGAACTCCGGGTCGCGCGGCACGGGGGTGGCGAGCCACGCCTCGAGGGCCCCGACCGAGCCGAGGCCGACGTAGCACGCGTAGGCGTGGGCGGCCTGCTCGACGTCCGCGCGTGCGGCGTCGTGGGAGACCGGCATGAGGTGCGGGTGGCCGACGAGGAAGGCGCGCAGCGTCTCGGTGAAGTGCTCGGCGAGCAGCCGGAACAGGGGGGCGCTGAGCCCCCCGTCGCGAGCCCGCTCGTAGATGTCGGCGTGCGCGTCGACGTGCCCGGCGACGGACCGGGTGATGGAGTCGACGACCCGTCGGGGGTCCGGGGGCGCGGCGGTGGCCGTGGTCGTGTCCTCGCCCGCCGGGGGCGTGCCCGGGCCGGACCCGCCCTCCTGGGGGGCTCCGCCGTCGGGCGTGACGCCGACCGCCGCGAAGAACTCGTCACGGATCGTGTCGAGCTCGGTGCGCAGGATGCCCGTGAGGAGCTCGGCCGGGCTGCTCGCGTGGTCGTAGAAGGTCGCGCGGTTGATCCCGGCGCGCGTCGCGACCTGGGAGACGGTGACGTCGTCGATGTCGTGCTCGGTGGCGAGCTCGAGGACCGCGGTCCGCAGTGCTGCGGTCGTGCGTTCGGTGCGGGGGTCCATGTCGCCTCCTCTGTGGGTGCGGGACGGGCCCGCGGAACGTGCTGACACTTCGACAGTACGCCGGGGCAACCATTTTGGCAACGCCTGTCGTTTAGGTGCTCCGAGGAGGGGGAAAGGGCGGAAAGTCGGGCCTGTCGGCCCTGCCTCGCATGGCCGGGACGGCTCGCCGGGCAGCCGTCCGGGCCTACCGTGGGATGGTCGGGCGGATCGACCGACCCGCCCTCCCTCCTGCCAAGGGGACGAACATGTCCGGATCGAACCGTGGTGCAGAGTCCGAGGAGCGCGACGTCGTCGCCATGAACCCGTTGTTCTCCCGGCCGGGGGAGGCGACCGAGCTCCCCCGCAACGTCCTGCCGCCGGGGGAGTCGTTCCCCGAGACGGCCTACCAGATCGTCCACGACGAGGCGATGCTCGACGGCAACGCCCGCCTCAACCTCGCGACGTTCGTCGGCACGTGGATGGATCCCTACGCGCAGAGGCTCAACGCCGAGACCGCCGACAAGAACATGATCGACAAGGACGAGTACCCGGCCACGGCCGCGATCGAGACCCGGTGCTGGAAGATCCTCGGCGACCTGTGGAACGCGCCGGACCCGGCGAGCACGATCGGGACCTCGACCATCGGGTCCTCCGAGGCCGCCATGCTGGGCGGGCTCGCGCTCAAGCGGCGCTGGCAGCACGCGCGCCGCGCCGCGGGGAAGTCGACCGAGAAGCCCAACCTCGTGCTGTCGAGCGCGGTCCAGGTCTGCTGGGAGAAGTTCTGCAACTACTGGGACGTCGAGGCCCGCTACGTCCCCATCTCGCTCGAGCACAAGGTGCTCGACGGGTTCGAGCTCGAGAAGTACGTGGACGAGAACACGATCGGCGTCGTCGCGATCCTCGGGGTCACCTACACCGGCGCCTACGAGCCGGTCGAGAAGATCTCGGCCGCCCTCGACGAGATCCAGGCCGCGACGGGACTGGACGTCCCGATCCACGTCGACGGCGCCTCGGGGGCCATGATCGCGCCGTTCCTCCAGCCGGACCTCGTGTGGGACTTCCGGGTCGACCGCGTGGCGTCGATCAACACCTCGGCGCACAAGTACGGGCTCGTGTACCCCGGGCTCGGGTGGGTCGTCTGGCGGGACAAGGCCGCGCTGCCCGAGGACCTCGTCTTCTCGGTGAGCTACCTGGGCGGGGACATGCCGACGTTCGCGCTCAACTTCTCCCGGCCGGGCTCGCAGGTGCTGCTCCAGTACTACCTGTTCCTGCGGCTCGGCTACGACGGCTACTACAAGGTGCAGAAGGCGTCGCAGGACGTCGCGCTCTACCTGTCGGGCGAGATCGCGAAGATGCCGCAGTTCGACCTGTGGAACGACGGGAGCGACATCCCGGTCTTCGCGTGGAGCCTCAAGAAGGGCTACACCGACAAGTGGACGCTCTACCACCTGTCCGAGCGGCTGCGGACGAAGGGGTGGCTCCTGCCGTCCTACCCCATGCCCGTGGACCTCGAGGACCTGACGGTCCAGCGCATCGTGGTGCGCAACGGACTGAGCCGCGACCTGGCGGGCAGCCTGCTCGGTGACATCCGCACCGAGATCGCGTTCCTCGACGCCCTCGAGTCGCCCATGCCGGTCGAGGCCGTGAGCAAGGGGTTCCACCACTGAGGTGCGCGCGACCGGCGAGGGGCGGCCCCCGCGGGACGCGAGGTAGAACGCGCTGCGCGATGTAGTGCTCAGCGCGTTCTACCTCGCGCAGCACGTCCTACCTCGTCACCGACGGACGGGCCGGGAGCGGCCGGCCCACCCCACGGGTCAGTCCGCGAAGCGCTCCCCGCGCTCCACGACCCGGCCCGCTCCGCGCCCACCGGCCGCCGCACGGTCCCACGTGTAGACCTCGGTGCCGGTCACGAACACGTTCTCGGCGCGCGACGTCACGTCGAGCGGGTCGCCGGACCAGATCACGACGTCGCCGTCGAGCCCGGGGCGCAGCGAGCCGATGCGGTCGTCGAGCCCCAGGAACGCGGCAGGGTTGGTCGTGAGCGCCTGGATCGCGACCTCGGGGTCGAGCCCCTCCTTCACGGCGAGCGACGCCTGGTGCACCAGGAAGTTGATGGGCACCACGGGGTGGTCGGTCGTGATCGCGACGCGCACGCCGGCGCGGGCGAGCGCCCCGAGGCTCGCGATGTTGCGGTTGCGCAGCTCGATCTTGGAGCGCGACGTGAACAGCGGGCCGAAGATGACCGGGACGTCGTGCTCGGCGAGGACGTCGGCGACCGCGGCGCCGTCGGTCCCGTGGTTGATGACGAGCTTGTAGCCGAACTCGTCCGCGAGGCGCAGCGCGGTCGCGATGTCGTCGGCACGGTGCGTGTGCTGGTCCCAGTAGAGCTCGCCCGCGAGCACGCGGCCCAGCGTCTCCTTGGCGAGGTCGCGCTCGAACGGCTCGCCCTTGGCCTGCGCCGCGTCGCGCTTGGCGACGTAGTTCTGGGCGTCGACGAACGCCTTGCGGATGACGTTCGCCACGCCGAGACGCGTCGAGGGGAGCTTCTTCTGGTCGCCGTAGACGCGCTTGGGATTCTCGCCCAGCGCCGACTTCACCGACACGGCCTCGCGGATGATCTGCTCGTCGACGGTCCGCCCGCCCCAGGTCTTGATCGCGACGGTCTGGCCGCCGATCGGGTTGCCCGAGCCGGGCTTGATGACGGCCGACGTCACGCCGCCCACGAGCGCGTCACGGAAGCCCTCGTCCTCGATGTTGATGGCGTCCAGGGCGCGCAGCGCGGCGCCGTTGGGGTCGGTCATCTCGTTGGTGTCGTTGCCGGCCCAGCCCTCGGCCTCCTCCATGACGCCCATGTGGCCGTGCGACTCGACGAAGCCGGGCAGGACCCAGCGTCCCCCGGCGTCGATCGTGCGGACGCCGTCGGGCACGACGACGTCCTGGCCCACGGCCGTGATGACGCCGTCCTCGACGAGGACGGTCGCGTTCTCCAGGGGTGCGGAGGCGACGGGGACGACGTAGCCGTTCGTGATGGCGATGCTGTTGCGTGTGGTCATGCGCTCTATCCTCTCCCCGACCGGGCACGACGATCATCAGGGGGCCACATGAGCCGCGCCGCGCACCGTGCGTCACCCGCCGAGCGGCGTCGACGACGCCGCGCCCGCTGGCTGGACACCTGGCTGCGGACGGCACTGGGGATCGGGGTGCTCGTCGGCGTGGTCGGGGGAGTGGAGCTGAGCTCGACCGTGCGTGACCTGGGGCTGGCCCGTGAGCTCTCGGCCACCGGGTCCTCCGCGACGGCGCACGACGCGCGCATACGCGTCGAACCGGGCGGCAGGGGCACGACGATGCTCGACCGCGCCGAGGCCGTGGTCGAGATCCCGGGCGAGGGGGCGGGGGTCGTCACCCGGCTGCGGTCCGTCGACGTCGACACCACGGGCCTCGGGCGCGGCTGGCACGACGCGCCACCGGCGAGCTCGTACGACGGGACCTTCGACGTCGTCGTGGCGCCGGGCGAGCGGCCGGTCGCGATGGAGGTGGGGGACCTCGAGCAGGCCCTGAGGGGGAACGCCGTCGACGAGGCGCGCACCGTCCTCGTCGTCGGCGTGTGCTGGACGGCCTTCTGGGGACTCGTGGCCGGGGCGGTCGTACGAGCGCGTTCGCGGGACCGTCCGCCGGGGTCCGGAGGCCGGATCCGACGCCGCGTCATGTCCCGCTAGGGTGGTCTCCGTGCTCACCCAGGTCGCCGGTCCGTTGCGCGTCGCGCGCGCCGGTCTCGTCGCGACCCTGGTGCTGGCCCTCGGGGCGCTCGCGCACCGCGTCGGCGGCGGCACGCTCCCGGACCCGCTGGTCCTCGCGGCCCTGGCCGCGTTCACGATGGCCGGCGCGACGTTCGCGGCCCGCTTCCGCCTGACGTTCCCGCGGCTCGTCGCGGTCCTCGGCACGGGCCAGGTCGCGCTGCACTACGGCCTCGGTTTCGGCGCGGGCGCCACGTGCGCCCCGGTGGCAGGTCCCGCCGCGGGGCACGCCGGGCACGCGGGGCACGGGGCAGCGGCTCAGGTGTCGGCGTGCGCCGCGGGCACACCCCTCCTGCCCGACGGCGTCGCGCACCTCCCGCACGAGACCCCCGCGGGAGCGTGGATGGTCCTGGCGCACGTGCTCGCGACCCTGGTCGTGGCGCTGGTCGTCGCGCACGGCGAGCGAGCGCTCGGCCTGCTGCTGACGTGGCTCGCGCCGCGGACGGCGCTCGCGGACCTGCTGCCCCCGCTGCCCGTCGCGCTCCGGCTCCCGACCCCGGTCGCTGCGCCGTCCCGCGCCGCGACGGTCCACCTGCGGACCCCGACGACGCGCGGACCGCCGCTGCTCGCCCGGCCCGTCGCCCTTCCTTCCTGACCCCTGTCCGCGCTCGCGCGCGGACGATCGACGAGGCCGGCCGCCCCCTGGGTACCCCTTGCGCGAGCTCGTGCCGCGCCTCATCGAGAGCTTCTTCCCCATGTCTTTGCAGACCAACCGGTCCCACCCGTCCACCGCCCCCACCGATCGCCGTGCGCGTGCGGCCGCCGTCGTGCGCCCCGCGCCTCTCGCCGGCCCGGCCCGGCTCCTGGTCGCCGTCCTTGCCGCCGTCGCGACGCTCGCGGCGACGCTGCTGCTCGGCGTCGCCGGTGCCGTCCCGGCCCAGGCGCACGACCGCATCATCAGCTCCGACCCGGCCGACGGCGCCCAGCTCGCCACGGCCCCCGCGGCGCTGACCATGACGTTCAGCACCGAGCCGCTCGCGGTCGAGCCCCAGGTCGTCGTGACCGACACCGCGGGGACGGTCGTCGCGCAGGGCAGCCCCACGATCGAGGGCACCTCCGCGACGTTCCCGTGGCCCGCCGAGCTGACCGGTGACACGTACACGGTCGCGTGGCGCGTCGTCTCCTCGGACGGTCACCCCATCGAGGGCACGTTCTCGTTCGCGGTCGCGGCGGCTCCCGAGCCCGCCCCGACCACGGCGAGCGAGGAGCCCGCGGCCGTGTCGCCGTCGGCCACCGAGGACACGACGACCGAGGCGACCACCTCGGCAGTGCCCGAGGAGACCGACGAGACCGACGACGACGGCCGCTCGATCGCGCCGCTGCTCGTCGGGATCGGCGTGCTCGCCGCGGCGGCCGTGGTCGTCGCGGTGCTCATCGTGCGCCGCCGCCAGCAGGACTGACGGACCCCCACCCACTTCCCGGCGACTCGTCGCCCGGGCGCTCCCGCGACCCCGCTGGTCGTGCGTCCCGTCCTGCCCCGGACCGCGCACGCCCCGCGCCGCGGGACGCCCTCGCGCGCCACGACGCCGGGCCTCCTCGAAGGAACCACCATGTCTGCACGCACCACCACTCCCACGTCCCGCGCCTCGGTCCGCCCCCGGCGCACGGCCCTGCTCGGCGCGGCCGTCACGACGCTCGCGCTGCTCGCGGTCGCGGGGTGCTCGGCCTCGGCCGACACCTCGTCGGGCGCGGCCACCCCGAGCACCGCGTCCGGCAGCGCGTCGGAGGGCACGGCAGCCGACCACCTGACCGCGACCGACCCTTGGATCAAGGCGGCCGAGTCCGGCATGACCGCGGCCTTCGCCGTCCTGCACAACGACGGCGACCAGGACGTCACGGTCGTCGGCGCGACCTCCGACCTGTCTCCTGTCCAGATCCACGAGATGGCGACCGACGACTCGGGTGCCATGGTCATGCGCGAGAAGGAGGGCGGGCTGACGATCCCCGCGGGCGGCGAGCACGCGCTCGAGCCCGGCGGCGACCACCTCATGCTCATGGAGCTCTCGTCGCCCGTCGAGCCCGGGGCCGAGTACGAGGTCACGCTCGAGCTGAGCGACGGCTCGACGCTCGTCGTCACGGCCCCGGCCCGCACCTTCGCGGGGGCCAAGGAGGACTACGACGAGGGTCACGAGGGTCACGACATGAGCCACGATGGCTGACCGGGAGCCCCGCCCGGGCCCTGGCAAACACTCCGACCACGAACCGACGCCGCCCGCGCCCTCCACCTCCCGGGCCAGGGTCTCGCGTCGCGCGTTCCTGGTCGGCGGGGCGGCCGCAGGTGCGGTCGCGGTCGCCGGTGCGGGAGGTGCGTGGGCCGGGAGGGCCACGGCTCCCGCGACGGGAGCGGCGTCGTCGGGCACCGTGACCCCTGCCGCGCTGCACGGCGACCTGCGCGTGCCTTTCCACGGTCCGCGTCAGGCGGGTGTCGAGACGCCTCCCCAGGCGTACCTGACGCTCGTGGCGCTGAACCTCGCCCCCGGCACCGACCGGGACGCGCTGGTACGGCTCATGCGGATCTGGACCGACGACGTCGTGCGCCTCACCCAGGGGCGTCCGGGCCTGACCGACACCGAGCCCGAGCTCGCGGAGGTACCCGCGCGCCTCACGGTCACGGTGGGCTACGGCCCTGCGGTCTTCACGGCTGCGGGGCTCGACGACCGTCGCCCGGACTGGTTGAGGCCGCTCCCGGCGTTCGCCGTGGACCGGCTCGAGGACCGCTGGAACGGCGGCGACCTGGTGCTCCAGGTCTGCGCCGACGACGAGGTCACGGTCTCGCACGCGGTCCGGATGCTGCTCCGCGAGGCGCGCGACCTCGCGTCCGTGCGGTGGCTGCAGAAGGGCTTCCGACGGTCCGTCGGCAGCGAGCCCGCGGGGCGGACCATGCGCAACCTCATGGGGCAGATCGACGGGACGCGGAACGTGGACCTCGTCACGGACGCCCCGCTCGTGTGGTCGGACGGCACGGACGGGTGGCTCGCGGGCGGCACGTCGATGGTCGTGCGGCGCATCCGCATGGAGCTCGACACGTGGGACGAGGTCGACCGCTCCACGCGCGAGGCCGTCATGGGGCGTCGTCTCGCCGACGGAGCACCGCTCACGGGCGCGAGGGAGCACGACGAGCCCGACCTCGAGGCGGTCGGGCCGCACGGCCTGACCGTGATCGGGCCCGCCGCGCACGTGCGGCGGGCCCGGACGAGCGACCCGGCCGAGCGGTTCCTGCGGCGCGCGTACAGCTACGACGACGCGCCCGACGTCGCGACGGACCCGGGCGCGCTCAGCAGCTCGGGCCTGGTGTTCGTGACGTTCCAGGCCGACGTCGACCGGCAGTTCGTGCCGGTCCAGCGGCGTCTCGACGAGGTGGACCTGCTCAACGAGTGGACGACGCCGGTCGGTTCGGCGGTCTTCGCGGTCCCGCCGGGCTGCGCCGAGGGCGAGTTCCTGGGGCAGCCGCTGCTGGGCTGAGCGTGGCCGGACGGCCCGTGCGGGGCGCCTCGTGGGCGCTCGGCTCGGGCCGTCCTGCTGCGACCCGTGGCACCCGATGTCAGAATGTGATGCGGGTCACGTCGGCGTTCTGCATCAAACGAGGAGACCCCTCCTCTGAGTGTTGTGAGTGCTCGGTCGTCGATGGGGGTCGTGACGAGCGCGAGGGTCGGAGGCGGCCCGTGGTGTGAGCGCTGCAGGGGGGCGCTCACGCGACGGGCCGCCTCCGGCGCGTCCGGGGCAGTTCCGCGCCGTGAACGTCGAGGTGCCCGATACGCTCCCTGGCGACGGTCGGGACGCACCCGGCCGAGAGCGGGGGAGACCGTCGGTGACAGAGCTCGCTGCCGTCGCGGTCGGCGTCTACGTGGCGTCTCTCCTCGCGGTCGCCGGTGCGTGCGTCGTGCGTGCCGGGCGCAGCGACGCGGGCACGATCCTGTTGCTCGTCGCCTCTCTCGCGGTCCTGGCCGCCGTAGGGTGCGCCAGGTCCTGGAGCAGGACGGGGACGTGGCAGGGGATGCTCCTGGTCGCGGCCTGGCTCAACGTGTCCCTCCTCGTGGGGACAGGAGGCAGCCCGATGCGCGCCCTGCTCAACAGCGCGGACCTGCGCCGCGCCCGGGGGTTCGGGCGGTGGGGTCGCGCACCGCGGCCGCTCGGTGACACGGACCGCGTCGTGCGTGGCCCGCTCCGCTGGCCGGCGCTGACGCTGTTCCTCGCGGGTGCCGGTGCCGTTCTCCTGCTGCGGCCCGAGTGGGTCGGGATCGCCTGAGAGGCTCCGCGGGCTTGCGCCCGCGACGCTCAGCGCGGCGGCGCCGTGCTGAGGCGCACCGCGAGCTCGGGCAGCACGACCTCGGGCTCGTGCACGGTCGTCGGGTCCGCGATGAGCGCGATGACGTGCTCGACCGCGAGGCGACCGGTCAGGTGGAACGGCTGGCGGACCGTGGTGAGCGGGGGAGCGCAGTACGCCGCGAGCGCGATGTCGTCCATGCCCACGACCGACACGTCCTCGGGCACCCGTCGGCCCATCTCGGTCAGGCCGCGGATCAGCCCGAACGCCATCTCGTCGCTCGCGACGAACACCGCGGTGACCTCGGGCAGGCGGCCCAGGACCAGGCCGTTGCGGTAACCCGACTCGGGGCTCCAGTCCCCGTAGAGGACCGGCGGCTCGGTGCAGCGGCCGTCCTCGAGCGCGGCCCGCCACCCGGCCGTACGTCCGTTGGCGTCGTTCCAGGACGCGGGGCCCGCGAGGTGCCACACGGTCTCGTGGCCCAGCTCGAGGAGGTGCTCGGTCGCGGCGCGGCCGGCCGCGACCTGGTCGACCGCGACGACCTCGGTCGCCGACGACTGCATGCCGTCCACGACGACCGTCGGGGTCCCGTGGATGAGGTCGCCGAGCGACTCGTCGTCGCGCACGGGCACGGCGATGACCAGGCCGTCGACGCCCTGGTCGAGGAGGCGCTCGACGGCCTGCGCGATCGACGCGGGCGAGAGCGAGGCGGTGCTCGCGGTGCTGACGAAGTAGCCGCCGTCGCGGGCCGCGCGCTGCATGCCGAGCATCATGGCGCTGCCCGAGTAGAAGTCGGTCTCGTGCGTGATGACGCCGATGGTCTTGCTGCGCCCGGTCACGAGCGCGCGGGCGAGGCTGTTGCGGCGGTAGCCGGTCTGCTCGACGGCGGCGCGCACCCGGTTGCGGGTGGTCTCGTTGACGTTGGGGTGCCCCGACAGGACGCGCGAGACGGTCTGCGCGGACACGCCGGCGACGCGGGCGACGTCGGCCATGGCGGGGCCGCGGCCTCGCGGGGGAGCGACCGTGGTGGTGCTCTGTGCCGGCTCGGACCGCTCGGACCGTGACGGTGGTTCCACGTGCTCTCCTTCGGGCGTGAGGGCCGGTCGCGGAGCGTCGGGCACCTCGGTGTGCGCGGCCACGGGTGTGCACCGCAGCGTAGTGGACGTCAACACCGCGGGCCTCCCTGGCCCACGTCGCCGTCATCCAACTGTTACCTATGTTGACCATAACAGTCAGAACATGCAGGGAAAAGTGACGGATTCATGCAGACCGAGCATCCACATGTTGCAAGGGTTGTGATCCATATCAACCCTGTGTCAGAGTGTGCCCCACGCAGACCGCGGCGCCGTCGCCGCTCCATCCTCAGCACAGTGTGGTCAGAAGGAGAGTCATGAAGTCATCGATCATCAAGGCAGCCGGGGTCGCGTCGATCCTCACCCTCACCGTGGGCGGCCTGACCGCCTGCTCGTCCGACTCGACGTCCGGCAGCGGCTCGGCCGAGGGCGACGGCAAGGTCAAGGAGGTCGAGGTCTGGACCTGGGCCGCCGGGTACGACGAGGCCGCCAAGGCGTTCAACGCCTCGCACGACGACATCCAGATCAAGTACACGCAGATCGAGCCGGGCAACAAGGGCGGCTACGACAAGGTCCGCAACTCGATCACCGCGGGCAACGCCCCGTGCCTCGCCCAGGTGGGCTACGAGACCCTCCCCAGCTTCGTCGCCGAGGGCAACGTCGTGGACGTGACCGAGTTCGCCTCGGCCGACAAGGGCCTCTACGCCCCCGCGGGCTGGGCCGGTGTCACGGTGGGCGACAAGGTCTACGGAGCCCCGCAGGACCAGGGCCCCATGGTGCTCTTCTACAACAAGACCGTCTTCGAGGCGAACGGCGTGGCCGTGCCGACCACGTGGGACGAGTACCAGGCTGCGGGCGAGCAGCTCAAGGCCGCGGGGGTCAAGCTCACGGGCACCTACGAGGACTACGACTACTCGGGCTTCGCGTGGCAGGCAGGCGCCCCCTGGTACGAGATCAAGGACGGCGCCTGGTCCATCACGCCCGACTCGCCCGAGAACCTCGACGTGGCCGACTACTGGCAGGGCCTGATCGACGCCGACCTGATCGGTGCGGGCATCTGGAGCGACGAGTGGTCCGCGGGCCTCGGTGACGGCTCGATCGCCACGATCGTGGGCGCGGCCTGGTTCTCCGGCATCCTCAAGGACTCCGCGGCGGCCTCGGCCGGCGACTGGGCCGTGGCCGAGCTCCCGCAGTGGGAGGCAGGGGACGCCAAGACCGGCAACGTGGGCGGCAGCCTCTCCGCGGTCCTCAAGGGCTGCGACGACCCCGAGGCCGCCTGGACCGTGGCCAACTGGCTCAGCACGGACCCGGGCTCGGTCGACGCCCTCATCGAGGGCGGCGGCGTCTACCCGGCCTCGCTCGCGGGCCTCGAGTCCGACCTCCTCACCTCGGGTGACGACTACTTCGGCGGCCAGGTCGTCGCCGACGTCTTCAAGACCGCCTCGGGGCAGGTCAACGAGGACTGGGCCTGGGGCCCCGGCGTCTCGACCCTGGTCGGCACGCTCGCCACGGGCATGAAGCAGGCCTACGCCAAGGAGGGCGGCGCGACCGTCGCGACCGCGCTCACGGGAGCCCGCGAGGCGACCGAGTCCGAGCTCAAGCAGCAGGGCATCGCCGTCAACGAGTGACCTGACGGCCCCGCACGACCCGCACGCACGGTGCGGCCCGGCCACGACGGCCGGGTCGCACCGGGCAGCGCGACAGCAGCACCTGAGCAGCACAGCAGCACAGCAACACAGCAGCAGAAGGCCCGACGACGCCACGCACCTCCGAGCACCGGTGCACCTGGGCGCGTGACGTCGTCGGGCACCACGACGCATCCCCCTGAGGAACCCACCATGACCACGAGCCTGACGTCGGCGGCACCGCCGCCGGTGGAGACCAAGCGCACGGCGGCCACGCCGCCCAGGCGCCCGCGCAGCCGGACCAGCCGGTACGCGATCTGGTTCGTCGGACCGTTCGTGGTGCTGTTCGTCGGGATGTACGTCGCACCGATCCTCTTCGCGCTCTACAAGAGCCTGTTCCGGATCCAGCGCGACGCGCTCGGTCTGGGCGGCACGCAGGAGATCTTCGACCCCCTGTTCAACTACGCGTACGCGCTGGGTGACGAGAAGTTCATCAGCTCGATCGGCCGCGTGCTGCTGTTCGGCGTGGTGCAGGTGCCCGTCATGCTGGTCCTCGCGCTCGGGATCGCGCTCCTGATCGACTCGGCCTCGGCCCGGGCCAAGGGCTTCTTCCGGCTCTCGAGCTTCGCGCCCTACGCGGTGCCGACCGTCGTCTCGGCGCTCATGTGGTCGTTCCTGTACTCGCCCACCAACGGCCCGGTCAACCAGGTGCTCGAGGTGTTCGGCATCAGCATCAACTTCCTCAGCCAGGACCTCGCGCTGTGGGCCGTCGCCAACGTCGTGACGTGGGGCTGGACGGGCTACAACATGATCATCATCTACGCCGCGCTCCAGGGGGTCCCGGGCGAGGTGCTCGAGGCCGCCAAGCTCGACGGGGCCTCGCCGTGGCGCACCGCGTGGAGCATCAAGATCCCGCTCGTGCGGCCCGCGATCCTGCTCACCACGATCTTCTCGATCATCGGCTCGGCGCAGCTCTACAACGAGCCGTTCGTGCTCAAGCAGAGCACCGGGGCGATCGACGCGAGCTACACGCCGATCATGGCCGCGCAGGCGTCGCTCCAGTCGGCCAACTACCCGTACGCCGCAGCCCAGTCGGTGCTCCTCGCCGTCGGCGTGGCCGTGCTGTCCGTCCTCTTCTTCCGTCTGACGTCCAGGAGGTCCTCGTGACCACGAGCAGCGTGCCCGTCGTGGCCGAGAAGACCGCGGGCAACCGCCTGCGCCGCAAGCGCTCCGCCCCGAAGGGGACCCCGGACGGCCTGCGCAAGGACTCGATCGAGACCACGGCCACGAGCCGCATCGCGGTCACCGCGGTGCTGGCGCTGACCGCCGTGTACTTCCTGTTCCCCCTGTGGTGGCTGTTCGTCGCGGCGACCAAGGACGCCGGGTTCACGTTCTCGGGCAGCCCGTTGTGGTTCTCGAACTTCGACCTGTTCGGCAACATCGGCGACCTGTTCGCCTACAAGGACGGGATCTTCGCCGTCTGGATGGCGAACTCGGCGCTCTACTCGATCGTCGGCGCGGGGCTCGGGACGCTCATCGCGGTCGCGACCGGCTACGCCCTGGCCAAGTACGAGTTCCGCGGCAAGGGCCTGCTGTTCGGCGTGGTCCTCGGCGCTGTCCTCATCCCCAAGGTGCTGTTCACGCTCCCGCTGTTCCTCATGTTCTCCGCGACGGGCATCGTCAACACCTACTTCGCGGTGCTCCTGCCGAGCATCGTGAGCCCGTTCGGTGTCTACCTGGGCCGTATCTTCGCCGCGAGCTCGGTTCCGGACGAGGTCATCGAGGCCGCGCGTCTCGACGGCGCGAACGAGGGCCGCATCTTCTTCGGGGTCAGCCTCAAGATGATGGCCCCCGCGCTCGTCACGATCTTCCTCTTCCAGTTCGTCGAGATCTGGAACAACTTCCTGCTCCCCTCGCAGGTCCTCATCTCCGAGAACCTGCGACCCGTCACGGTCGGGCTGGTGAGCTGGAACGCCCTGGTCCAGGCCGGCCAGATCGAGCGGCACATGGTCATCATCGGCGCGTTCGTGGCGGTCGTCCCGCTCATCGTCGCGTTCCTCTCCCTCCAGCGCTTCTGGCGCTCCGGACTTGCAGCGGGGGCTATCAAGTGAGCCAGCACCACCCAGCCGACCGGGCCTCGGGCCCCGCCCGCGGCCGGGCCCAGCGCGCCGCCGGCGCGATCCGGTCGACCCTGCGCGCCGACGGCGCGACCCTCGTGCGGGACGGTGTGCCGCACCGGATGCTCTCGGGCTCGGTCCACTACTTCCGGGTCCACCCGGACCTGTGGGAGGACCGCCTCCTGCGCCTGCGCGCCATGGGCCTCAACACGGTCGACACCTACGTTCCGTGGAACTGGCACGAGGCCGCGCGCGGCACGTTCGACTTCACGGGGTGGCGCGACGTCGAGCGGTTCGTGCGCCTCGCGGGTGACCTGGGCCTCGACGTCGTGGTGCGCCCCGGGCCGTACATCTGCGCCGAGTGGGACAACGGCGGCCTGCCCGCATGGCTCACCGCAACCCCCGGGATCCGGCTGCGGTGCAGCGACGAGACCTACCTCGACGCTGTCGCGGCCTGGTTCGACGAGCTGCTTCCCCGTCTCGCTGCGCTCCAGGCGAACCGCGGCGGCCCGGTCGTGGCCGTCCAGGTCGAGAACGAGTACGGCAGCTTCGGCGACGACCACGCCTACATGGCGTGGGTCCACGACGCGCTCGTGGAGCGCGGCATCGACGAGCTCCTCTTCACGGCCGACGGCCCCACGGACCTCATGCTCGACGGCGGGACGCTTCCCGGCGTGCTGGCGGCGGCCACGTTCGGCAGCCGCCCCGGGCAGGCGCTCGACAAGCTCACCGCGCGTCGCGGCGAGCAGCCGTTCGTCTGTGCCGAGTTCTGGAACGGCTGGTTCGACCACTGGGGCGACCCGCACCACGTGCGCGGCGCGGACAGCGCCGCGGCCGACGTGCGCGAGCTCCTCGACCTCGGCGGCTCGGTGAGCCTCTACATGGCGCACGGCGGGACGAACTTCGGGCTCACCGCGGGCGCCAACCACGACGGGACCCGCCTGCAGCCCACGGTCACGAGCTACGACTCCGACGCCGCGGTGGCCGAGGACGGCAGCGTGACCCCCAAGTTCTTCGCGCTGCGCAAGGTGCTGTCCGAGCACGCGTCGCACGGGACCCGGATCCCCGAGGACGCCCAGGACGACCGGTGGATCGCGCCGTCGCCCAAGCTCGAAGCGCGCACCCTGCCGCCCGTGACCACGCGCCCGCTCCTGCCCGCGCTGCGCGCATCGGGCGCCGCGACGGTCGCTCCGTCGCCGCTGACGTTCGAGCAGCTCGGCCAGAACGCCGGGCTCGTGCTCCACACGGCCACCCCGGTCCTCCCGCCCGGGGACAGCACCCTCTCGGTCCTCGGCCTGCACGACCGGGCGACGGTCTACGTCGACGGCCGCGAGGTCGGCGTCCTCGAGCGCGAGACCTCGCACCTGGGCCTCACGGTCCACGGGCACGGCATGCCCGTGCGGGTCGAGATCCTCGTGGAGAACCTCGGGCGCATCAACTACGGGCCCCGGCTCGGCGAGCACAAGGGGATCCTGGGCGACGTCCTGGTCGAGCGCCGGATCGTGCACGGCTGGACGTCGCGGTCGCTGCCTCTCGACCTGCTGCCCGTGGACGAGCTGTGGAGAGCGGGCGAGCCCGACGCCGAGGCCACCCCGAGCGGGCCCCGCGACGCCGTCGGGCCGCAGGGTGTCCTGGCACGGACGGCCCTCGACCTCGACGAGCCCGCCGACACCTTCCTGACCCTGCCCGGGTGGACCAAGGGCTTCGTCTGGGTCAACGACGTGCTGCTCGGCCGCTACTGGGAGCGCGGCCCCCAGCACACCCTCTACGTCCCCGCGCCGCTGCTGCGCGCGGGGAGCAACACCGTCACGGTCCTCGAGCTGCACGCGGTCGGTCACGACCTCGAGCTGACGGCCTCGGCCGTCCTGGGTGAGCCCGAGGAGTACGTCGAAGAGCTGTGACGCCCGTCGGTCGGGGGACGGCCGATGAACTGCTATCGAAGGAGATCAGCACATGGTTCGACATTCCCCTGGCCCTCGGGCCGGTTCCCAGCCGGGCGGCGCCTCGCGCCGAGCCCGCAGCCTCGTGGCCCTCGCGACCGCGGTGGTGGTGCCGTTCGCGGCGCTGCCCGCCGCGGCCGCGGCGAGCCACACCCCGGCGAGCAGCGCGACGTCGCTCTCGGCCCTCGGCCTGACGGCCGAGCAGGTCGCGGCGGCGAGCGTCGAGGGCGCGGCCACGCTGCGCTCGGCGCAGCTCGACGTCCAGGTCGCCGCGGACTTCCCACGCGTCCTGAGCTACACCGACCGCGCGTCGGGCGCCTCGCTCGCGGGCAGCACCGCGACCGTCACGAAGGTGCGCCTCAACGGCACCGACCGCGCGGTCGTGGTCGAGGCGGGCGAGCCCGGTGAGACCAGCCGCGACTACCGCCTGACGCTCCCCGACCTCGCGGGCGTCAGCATCGACACGCGCCTCGAGGTCGAGGGCAGCGCCGTGACGTTCCGCGTCACGGGCGTGACCGACACCGCGGCGTTCCGCGTCGGGACCATCGAGGTCCCGGGGCACGACCTGCTCTCGGTCTCGTCGGCCGACCCGTCGGCCGTGGTCGCCTCGGCCGTCATCAGCCCCGACCGCGGCAAGGTCGGCGACACGTTCACGTCCGTCACGGGGCAGACCCCCGTCAACGCGAACCCGGTCGGGTCCGCGTACGCGATCGTGAGCACGAGCGCGCTGTCGGCCACGATCGTGACCAACAGCGTCTACGACGAGGCCAACGGCAAGGCCGCCGCGGACGGCAACCGTCTGCAGCGCCAGGCGCGCGCGGCCGACGGCGGCGTGCGCGTGGGCGTCTGGAGCGGCGCGTGGACCTACCGGGCCCAGGGCTCGTCGGTCACCGAGGAGCTGCCGTACGCGACCGTCGTCGTGACGGCCGACGCCAACGCAGACGACAAGGTCGACTGGCAGGACGGCGCGATCGCCTTCCGCGCCACCGCCCCCAAGGCGCTGGGCGCGGACCAGGTCGCCGACCGCGTCGTGACCCACATCCCGTTCAACTTCGCCTCGCAGGCCACGCACCCGTTCCTGCGCACGCTCGACGACGTCAAGCGCATCTCGCTCGCGACCGACGGGCTGGGCCAGATGGCCCTCCTCAAGGGCTACGGCTCCGAGGGGCACGACTCCGCGCACCCCGACTACGGCGGCAACTACAACGAGCGCGCGGGCGGCCTCGAGGACATGAACACGCTGCTCGAGCAGGGTGGCGACTGGAACGCGGACTTCGGTGTCCACATCAACGCGACCGAGGCCTACGCCGAGGCGAACGCCTTCTCGGACGAGCTCGTCGACCCCTCGGCCAAGGGCTGGAACTGGCTCGGCCAGTCGTACTACATCGACCAGCGCCGGGACGTGAACAGCGGTGACCTGGCCGCACGCATCGGCCAGCTCGCCGACGAGACCCAGGGCAACCTCGACCTCCTCTACGTCGACGTCTACTACAACTTCGGCTGGCAGGCGCGCGCCCTCGCGGACGCGGCCCGCGCGAACGACCTCCAGATCGCGACCGAGTGGTCGGACAAGTTCGAGGCCAGCTCGCTGTGGAGCCACTGGTCCGCGGACGAGAACTACGGCGGCGCCGCGAACAAGGGCCTGAACTCCCAGATCGTGCGCTTCATCGACAACGCCGAGAAGGACACCTGGAACCCGCACCCGCTGCTCGGCAACGCGCGGCTCGTCGAGTTCGAGGGCTGGACCGGGCAGACCGACTGGAACGCGTTCTACAAGAACATCTGGACGACCAACGTCCCGACCAAGTTCCTCCAGCACCAGGAGATCGTGCGCTGGGGCACCGACCGGATCGACTTCACGGGTGACGTCTCGGCGCGCGGCACGACCGCGGCCGACCGGCAGATCCTCGTCGGGGACGCCGTCGTCGCCCAGGGCGGCACCTACCTCCTGCCGTGGAACGCGTCCGACGCCCCCGGGCTCGAGGGCGAGGCCGCCGAGGGCAGCAAGCTCTACCACTACAACCCGGCCGGCGGCTCGACCACGTGGACGCTCACGGACGAGTTCTCCGGGGCCACGAGCCTGACCGTGTACAAGCTCACGACGACGGGCCGCGAGAAGGTCGCGGACGTCCCGGTCACGGGCGGCAAGGTCACGGTCGAGGCGACCGCGGGCCAGCCCTACGTGCTGTACCCGCAGGGAGTCACGACCCCCTCGGCCGACGACGTCGCGTGGGGCACCGCGAGCGGCATCGTCGACCACGGCTTCAACGCCGCGACGCTCGACGCGTACGAGACGACCGGCACCACGGGGATCGAGACGCTGTCCAACGGGCAGCGCGTCGCGACGCTCGGAGCGGGCGCCTCGTCGCTGAGCCAGCAGCTCGGTGAGCTCTCGACCGGGACCTACGCCGTGAGCGCGTGGGTCGAGGTCCAGCCCGGGAAGTCCCGCTCGACCACCCTGTCCGTCTCGGGCGAGGGAGTCGCGCAGACCGCGAGCACCGTCGTCGAGCGCTCGACCGCGAAGAACCTGGTCGCGGCCGACGAGAAGAACAACCGCTACTACCAGCGCGTGCAGGTGCTCGTCGACGTCACGGGCCCTGCCCGCCCGACGCTGACGGTCGCCGCCTCGGCGGGCGACGCCGTCGTGCGGGTCGACGACCTGCGCGTCGTGAGCGCCACGCGCTCGGTGGCCCCGGCCGTCGAGGGCGAGACCGGCACGGTCGTCGCGTTCGAGGACTTCGAGAACGTGCCCCAGGGCTGGGGACCGTTCGTCAAGGGCGACGCGGGCGGCGTGACCGACCCGCGCACGCACATCGCCAAGCGCAACGCCCCGTACACGCAGGCCGGCTGGAACGGCAAGCTCGTCGACGACGCGCTGTCCGGAGCCTGGTCGCTCAAGGCGCACGAGGAGAACAAGGGCCTCGTCTACCGCACGGTGCCCAGCACCGTGAAGCTCGAGGCCGGGCGCCAGTACCGCGTGACCTTCGACTACCAGTCGGGCAACGGCGGCGAGTACCAGTGGGTCACGGGCTACGACTCGGTCGCGAGCGGCGCCCTGGCGTCGGTCGAGACCCACGCGACCCCGCTGGGTCAGCAGCGCACGACCGCGACGTTCTCCGAGGACGTCGTGGCGAGCGGCTGCGGTGACACCTGGGTGGGGCTGCGCAAGCTCACGGCGGGCGGCAACCAGTCCGACCTGATCCTCGACGACTTCCGCGTCGTGGACCTGGGCCCGGCCGAGGCCACCCCGGCCTGCGCGTCGCTGACCGTGTCCCCGGGACCGGTCGCGTTCGAGCCCGACGTCGCGAGCACCGTCACGACGCGCCTCACGGTCCACGAGCCCGTGGCCGTCGCCGACGTCGCCGTGACGCTCGACGTGCCCGAGGGCTGGGAGGTCGAGGCGACCAACGCCTCGACCGCGGCGACGCTCCCGGCCGGCGGTGTCCTGACCACGACGTGGAAGGTCACCCCGCACGGCAGGATCACCGCCGACGCCTACACGCTCACCTCGGGCGGAACGTACACGACCACGGCTGCGCCCGTCGGCAAGCGGTCGGTCGAGGCCGGCCAGTCGGTGTGGGTCGTCGTGCCGCCGAACGGTGGCGAGAACTGGGTCAGCGACCTGCCGTTCGTGTCGACGACCAACGGGTGGGGACCGGTCGAGCGCGACCTGTCCAACGGCGAGCAGGGCGAGAAGGACGGCAAGCCCCTCACGCTGCGCGGCGTCGTCCACGAGAAGGGCCTCGGCACGCACGCGAGCTCGTCCGTGCGGGTCTTCCTCGCGGCGCAGTGCGACGCGTTCACGGCGACGGTGGGCGTCGACGACGTCCAGGGCACCAAGGGCACGGTGCAGTTCAAGGTCGTGGGTGACGGCACCCAGCTCGCCCAGACCGAGGTGCTCAAGGGCGGCGGCAAGACCGTCGACCTGAACGTCCCGGTCACCGGCGTCCGCTACCTCGACCTGATCGTGGCCGACGGTGGCGACGGCAACGGCAACGACCACGCCGACTGGGGCTCCGCCAAGGTGTCCTGCGCCGACCCGGTCGAGCCCGAGCCCGAGCTCGAGGTCACCACGACGGCCAAGGCCCAGTGCACGGCCTCGCGCGTCCAGCTCGCGGTCCGCGCGGTCAACGAGGAGGACTTCCCGGTCGACGTGAAGATCACCACGCCGTTCGGCACCAAGACCTTCCAGCAGGTCCAGCCGGGCAAGAGCGCCAGCCAGACGTTCGCGACCCGCAAGGACGCGATCGAGGCGGGCACGGCGACCGTGACCGCGACCGCCACGGTCGACGGCAAGGAGGTCACGACCACGATCGAGAGCGAGTACGCGGCCACGAGCTGCGGCTAGCCCGCGAGGCGTCCGCCGGGGGTGCTCCCGGCGGACGGTCGGCGCACGGCGTGAGCCGCGCGTCGAGCACCACGAGCAAGGCCCCGGGACCCATGACGGCTCCCGGGGCCTTCCTCGTCGTCAGACCGCGTTGGTGCGCGCGCCGAGCCAGGGTGCGAGCACGTCCTCGCGACCGAGCCAGCGCAGCCCGCCGTCGGCGACCTCGTCGCGCGTCGCGAGGATCTCGGCGAACGCCGCGAGCAGCTCGTCGCGGTCGTCGGCCGAGTCGGACGCGCCCGTGAGGACGAGCCGGGTCCGGGGCGCGAGGTCCTCCCACGTCCCGATCTCGCCGATGCTCAGCTGGCCGCCCGCGCCGTCCCAGGCGCACATCGAGTCGGGCCGGTTGGGCACCCAGAACACGCCGCGGCTGCGCAGCCGCCCGGTCCCGAGGCGCCGGACCTGGTGCAGGAGCCGCTCGGGGTCGAACGGCAGGTCGGAGGCCAGGTCGAGCGTCCAGGTCCCCGTCTCCTCGTCCTGCCCGACGACGGCGCGTACCCCGAGCGGGTGCGCGCGCCGCTCGGCGTGGGCCGCGTCGTGCGTCGCGGAGGACAGGTCTGCGAAGCGCAGCCCGTCGAGGCCGTCGAGCCGGGTCGAGTCGTCTGCCCGGAGCCTGTCGACGAGCCCGGACCCGGTGCGTGAGCCCGCGCGTCGCCTGTCCTGCGCCGCGCGGACCGCCGCGGGTGCTCCCGGGTGGGAGGCGCCGTCGGGCAGGGGGCGTCGGGTGGGCGTGCCGGAGCTGCTCGCGGCGGGCACGCCCGTCGTGACCACGAGGTCGGCGTACTCGACCTGGGCCGCGAGCACCTCGCCGACCGACCGGTGGTCGGCGGCAGCGAGGGCGAGGCCGCGCTCCTCGAGCAGGTCGTCGTCGAGGAGGTCGGTCTCGACCGCGGCGAGGTCGACCACAGTGAGGACCGTGGCGAGCCGCAGCCCGTCGAGCGCGCCGCCGGGCGTGGTCGCGCCGCCCAGGGCGCGTGCGACCGGCAGCGGCTCGGCCGAGACGGGCAGGGCGAGGAGCACCTGGTCCCAGCGCCCGTCGCGCGCGAGGTCGCGCAGCGTGGGGATCGCGTCCTCGCGGACCGCGCACGACAGGCACGCGTGCTCGAGGTCGACGAGCGTGTCCTCGACGACCCCGGTCGCGTCCACGACGAGGCGGCGCAGGGTCCCGTCCTCGGCCCGGATGTCGTGGCGCAGGACGACCGACCGCGGGGTGTCGGTCACGAGCCCGAAGACCGTGGTGTCGCGCAGCACCGGGTCGATCGTGGCGAGCACGCTGAGCGGGACGCGGCCCGGTGAGGCCGCGCTGCGGCTCGCTGCCGTGCCGGGGGCACCGGGAATATCTGCGGGCATCTGGACGCTCCACCTCTACAGAGAACGGTTCTCATCAGTCGAGAGCATACCTCTTGACGAGAATGGTTCTCATTAAGTATTCTCGGGTCCCACGACCCACCGAAGGGAAGCTCATGTCCGCCGTCTGCCAGGTGCTCGGCACCTCGCCGGGGTTCGGCCGCTCGATCTCGCACTGCGGACCAGGCGACGCTTCGACCCCAACATCCAGCACAAGCGCTACTGGGTGCCGTCACTGGGCCGGCATGTCAGGCTGAGAGTGAGCGCCCAGGGGATCAGGACGATCGACCGTCGAGGGATCGACGCGGTCGTCGCACGCATCATCGCTCGAGGGGAGAAGGTCTGATGGCTGCACGCACCGAGCTGCGACCCGTGGTCAGGCTGCGCTCGACCGCAGGGACCGGGTACACGTACGTGACCCGCAAGAACCGCCGGAACGACCCGGACCGGCTGACCCTGCTCAAGTACGACCCGGTCGCCCGGGCACACGTCGCGTTCCGCGAGGAACGGTAAGGGGAGCCGCATGGCCAAGAAGTCCAAGATCGCGCGCAACGAGCAGCGCGAGGTGATCGTCGCCCGGTACGCCGAGCGGCGCGCCGAGCTCAAGAAGGTCGTCGCGTCGCCCAGCGCCTCGGAGGCGGAGAAGGAGGCCGCCGCGACCGAGCTGCGCAAGCAGCCGCGCGACGCGAGCGCGACCCGCCTGCGCAACCGCGACGTGGTCGACGGTCGTCCGCGCGCGTACAACCGACGCTTCGGCCTCTCCCGCATCAGGCTGCGCGACATGGCGCACCGCGGAGAGCTGCCGGGTGTCACCAAGTCCAGCTGGTAGTCGACGCCCGTCGAGAGCCCAGCAGTCGAGAGTCGTAGAGGAGCACCCATGAAGAAGGACATCCACCCCGAGTACGGACCGGTCGTGTTCCGCGACATCTCGGCCGACTTCGCGTTCCTGACGCGGTCGACGCTCGCGGGGACCAGCGCATCGGGTCCGGGCCGCCCGGACAAGACGATCGTGTGGACGGACGGCAACACCTACCCGGTCGTCGACGTCGACATCTCGAGCGCGAGCCACCCGTTCTACACGGGCACCGCGCGCGTCGTGGACACCGCAGGGCGGGTCGAGAAGTTCCGTCAGCGCTACGGCAAGGGCGCCACGGGAGGCGCCGCGAAGAGCGACGGTCGCTGAGTCGTCGTCCGGCACGGCCGGCGTCCTCGGCAGGGCGTCGTGACCGTGGTCGGGAGAGCCGCTCACCCTGCGGGGTGGGCGGCTCTCGGCGTGCCGGGGGCTGCCGGGCGGTGCTGATCGAGGGTGCGGAGGGCCTCGTCGGACGCCGCGCTCGTGTGCGGATCTTGTGCGCAGGGGCCGTCGTGGAGGCGTCGGGGGCGTTCAGTGGGTCACATCTGGGGCAAAACAGGCAAGATTCCGCGCTCAGAGAAACGCTGTCGGCGCGGAAACGCGCGCAAACCCCCGTAGATTCCTTAGTGTTGTCCACGAAGTCCCGCCTCACGGCTGGCAAACTGAGACCTCAACGTCGCGCGGTGCCCACCGCGAGGCGTGAACCGATGAAGGGATCCGCATGTCGCTCAACAAGTCTGAGCTCGTCTCGGCCATCGCCGAGAAGTCCGGCCTCAAGAAGGCCGACGCTGAGAACGCCCTCAACGCGTTCCAGGAAGTCCTCGTCGAGTCGCTCGCCAACGGCGAGGCCGTCAAGGTCACCGGTCTGCTCTCGGTCGAGCGCGTCGAGCGTGCCGCTCGCACGGGCCGCAACCCCCGCACCGGCGAGGAGATCCAGATCCCCGCAGGCTTCGGTGTCAAGATCAGCGCAGGCAGCCTCCTGAAGAAGGCCGTCACCAAGTGATCCCCGCGGCGCGCTGAGGCGTGCCGCACCGCGGGGCCGCGCCCCGCACCATCCACACAGGCCCGGGTGCCCGACGTCGTCGCGC
>NZ_JACSQF010000018.1:0-26536 GCF_014836755.1 Oerskovia merdavium | reverse complement strand
CCCCGCCCCACTGGGGAACCCCCGGGGCCGCCCCCCCGGGCCTGTGTCGTGCCCTGGGTGCGCCGGGCCCGGCGTGGAGCGCTAGCGAGAACTGTTCTCATTCTCTAGGGTGGGCGGGTCCGGGTGAGCGCCCGACATCCGACCGAAGGGCACCATGAGCGTCCAGCACCCGACGAGGCGAGCACGGCGAGCACCGAGCGGTCCCGACCGCGGGGGGCACGCGCACGCCCACGGGCACGCCCACGGGCACGGCGACGGCCCGACACCTCCCGCGACCCGCCAGGTACGGATCGTGCTCGCGGCGATCCTCGTCCCGGCGCTCGTGCTGACGATCGTCGGGCTCGTGACGCTCTGGCCTCGCGGTGCAGACGTCCCGGACCAGATCCCGATGACCGCCCAGGGGGCCTTCGTCCTGTCCGGCGAGGTGATCGGGGAGGGGGAGGTCGAGACCGGGCTGGTCCCGGTGCGCCTCGAGGACGGGACCGAGACCGAGGTCGTCGCGCCGCCCGAGTACATCTACCACGGCTTCGAGGTCGGCGACCGGTTGCGGCTCCTCCACCTCGCGCAGGCTGCGGGGGACGAGGACACCCCCTACGTGTTCCTGGACTTCGAGCGCGGCATCCCGATCGCGCTGCTCGCGATCGCCTATGCGGTCCTCGTGCTCGCGGTCGCCAGGCTGCGTGGGCTCGCAGCGCTCGCGGGACTCGCCGTGGCCCTCGTGGTCATCGCCCAGTTCACGCTGCCGGCGCTGCTCTCGGGCCAGAACTCCCTGTACGTGGCCCTCGTGACGTCGTCGGCCGTGATGTTCGTGGTGCTCTACGTGGCCCACGGGTTCACGGCCCGGACGTCGACCGCGATGGTCGGCACGCTCGTCGGGCTCGTGCTGACCGCGGTCCTGGCCTCGTGGGGCGCCCGGACCTCGCACATCACGGGGCTCACGTCCGAGGAGGCGCTCTGGCTCCCGTCGTACGCCCCGGCGATCGACCTCCAGGGGATCGCGATCTGCGGGATCGTCCTCGCCGGGATGGGTGTGCTCAACGACGTCACGATCACCCAGGCCTCGACCGTGTGGGAGCTGCGCGCGCTCGCCCCGGGCGCGTCGCGGCGCGAGCTCTTCACCCGGGCCATGCGGATCGGCCGCGACCACATCGCCTCGACCGTCTACACCATCGCGTTCGCGTACGTGGGGGCGGCCCTGCCGCTGCTCATGGCCGTCTGGCTGTCCGACCAGGCGCTCGGCGTGAGCCTGACCTCGGGGGAGATCGCCGAGGAGGTCGTCCGGACGCTCGTCGGGTCGATCGGGCTCGTGCTCGCGATCCCGCTCACGACCGCGATCGCGGCCGTGACGGTGCCGACGGGCACGCCGACCGCAGCGGACGTCTCAGGTCCTGCGGGCGGGACCGGCCGCACGAGCGACGACGGCCTGTCGTCCGAGCCCGCTGCGGCGCGGCCCCCGGCGGCGGGCACGGGCACGGTCGACCCGGACACCGACGACGACCTGGTGCGGAGCACCCCCTTCACCTGATCGACACCGACACCCCACGGGACGGGCCGATGCCTGACCTGGGAGTTCGCCATGATGTGCGCATGAGCGAACAGTGGGTCGAGGTCGCGACGAAGCGGCTGCGCGACCAGCACGCGTGCCCCGGGTGCGGGACCGTCCTCACGTCGACCCGCTGCGAGGCGTGCGGCCTCGTCCTGTCGGGGCCGTGGGCGGTCGAGGTGCTGCGTGCGTCGCGCGACGCGGCCGCCGCGCTCGACCAGCGAGCCGCGGGTCTGCGCGCCCTGCGGTCCGCGGACGAGCGGCTCCGCGCCCAGGGGGCCGTCACCGGTCCGGAGGGGCCGGCTCTCTCCGCGGCGGTCTCGCCGCGCCCCACCGGAACGACGGGCACGGCCTCCCCGCCGAGCAGCACGCCGGGCGGGACCGACCTCCCGGGAGCGGCCCGTCCCCAGCCCCCGGCCCGCCGCCCGCCCCCGGTGCCCGTGGCGGGCGCCGCGGGCCGCCCGCTGTACACCGCCGCTCCCGCTGCCCCGGCCCGGTCGAGCGTCGGCCTGCAACCCATCCTCGCGAGCGCGGGGGCGGGGCTGCTCGCGGTCGCGACCATCGTGTTCGTCTTCTTCACGCTCGCGGACGACCTCGCCGTCCGTGCGCTCGTCACGGGAGTCGTCACGTTCCTCGCGCTCGGCGCGGCCGCGTTCCTGCGCCTGCGGGGCATGGGCGCCTCGGCCGAGTCGATCGGTGCGCTCGGCGTCGTCCTGCTGCTCGTCGACGTCGAGCTCTTCCTGAGCGCGGGGCTGCTCGGCGGTACCGACCCGGCGCTCGCGCGCGGGCTGCTGCTGCTCGTGGTCTCGGCGGGTCTGCTGGTGGGCGGGCACCGGGTGCGCATGCGGACCTGGAGCGCGGCCGGGCTGGTCCTCGCGCCGGTGGTTCCCGTGGTCCTCGCGGGAGCCGTGGCCGGCGGTGCGACCGGGGACCTCGGGACGCAGTCCGGGGCGTCCGCCGTCGGCATGCTCGCGGCCTGCCTCGTGACGCTCCTCGAGCTGCCGGTCGCGCGCGTCTCGGGGGCCAGGCTCGGCTCCCGTCTCGTCGCCGAGACGACCGTGCTCCAGGTTGCGCGCTACCTCGTGTACCCGACCGCTCTCCTCGTCGGCCTCGCCGTCCCGCCGGTCTCGTGGCTCCCGGGGTGGAGCGGCGCGGCCCTGCTCATGGTCGGCGGTGCGGCGACGGCCGCGATCCTGGCCCGGTGCACGGGGCAGCGGCTCTGGTGGTGGGTCACGGGCGCGGTGGCGGTCCTCGCGGCGGTGCTCCTCGGCGTCGGGCACGCGACATGGTCGATCGGCCTGGCCCCGGTCGCCGGGCTCGTCGCCGGGGCCGCCCTGGTCGCGGCCGCGACGGCCGCGCGGGCCTCCGCGCGGACGCGCGAGGCGCTCGTGACGGGAGCGCTCGCGGTCTTCGCCGCGGCGACCCTCCCGGCCGTCGGGTACCTGGCCTCACGGGTCCTGCTCGCGCTCACGTCGGCCCGTGCCGCAGGTCCGCAGTGGTCGTTCACCGACGCCCCGCTCGCGCACGGCGGGATGTTCGACGACGCCACGACGACGGCCGCGCTCGTCGGGGTCGGGGCCCTCGCCCTGGCCCTCCTCGGCGTGAGCGTCCTCCGCCTCGGGACGTGGCTCGGCTCGGGCGCCCGCGCAAGCCTGCCGTGGGTCGTGCTCTTCCTGCTCGCAGGGACCGCGCTGCACCCGGCGTGGGCCGCGGTCACGTCGTCCGGGCTGCTCGCCGCCCTGGCCCTGGCGCTCGTCGTGCTCGCCGACCGGTGGGCAGCGGCGCGCCGGGCCCCGTGGTCGGCCCCGGTGCTCACGGGCGTGTTCGCCCTGACGGGCATGGCGGCCGTCGTGTCCTGGTCGGCGCGCCCGACCGCGGTCCTGGGCGGCGCCGTCGTGCTGGGGCTCCTGCTGCTCGCGCGCCGGGTCGTGCCCGCGGGGGTCCGCCCGTACCTCGTGGGGCTCGGCTACGGGTACGCGCTCCTGGTCCTGGGCATGACCCTCGGCTGGGTGGGGCTCACCGGGGTCGAGGCGCTCGCGGTCGTGTCGGTCACGGCCTCGGTCGTGGCGATCGTCGTGACCCGCCTGCGGGTCGTCGACCGTCCCTCGTGGTGGGCGGTCCTGGTCACGACGTCGGTGCCGTTCCTCCTGGGCGTGGCCACGGTCCTCGAGGAGCGCAGCTTCTGGTCGGCCGCTGCTGCCGCGACCATGCTCGCGCTCGAGGCCGTCCTGGTCCTGACGCGACGCCCCGGGATGACGCGCGCGGTGCGGGTCGCGGCGGCCGGGCTCCTGCTCCCGACGGCCTCGGTCGTTCTCGTGTGCCTGGGTGCGGAGCTCGTCCCGGGCAGCGGGTCGCCCGTCGTGCTCCCGCTCGTCGCGATCCTCACGGCTGCTGCGGCCGTGGCCGTCCCGCAGGCCGTCGCGTCCCTCGGTGCGCGCGGGCTCCCGGACGCGCACACCGGGGCGGTCGGCCGCGTGGTCGAGGTCAGCACGCTCGTCACGGCCGCGGTCGCGGTCCTGCTCTCCCTGGTGCGCGTCTCGGCAGGGCCCGAGACCGCGATGATCGTCCTCCTGGTCCTGGGGACCGGTGCCGCGGTCGTCGCGGGTCGGCCCGACCGCCGCTGGGTCTGGTGGCTCGCGGCCGCGCTGTGGGTCGGGGCGCTGTGGTCGTTGCTGAGCCTGCTCGGGGTCGGCCTGGTCGAGGCGTACACCACGCCGCCCGCGCTCGCGGCGGTCGTCGTCGGGGGGATCCTCGCGCGTCGCGGGCCGGGCGGGCGACGCCTGGTCGCGGGGGGCCTGGCGCTGCTCGTGGTGCCGTCGCTCCTCGTCTCGATCCTCCTGCCCGACGCCGGCCCGTGGCGCAACCCTGCGCTCCTTTGCCTGGGGCTCGTGCTCGTCATCGGTGGTGAGGTCGCGCGGCGGCTCGCGGCCCGTGGCGCCCGCGTCAGCGCGTCGTGGGCGCGCGACGCCGCGACGTACCTGTCGCTCGCCGCGGTGCTCGCGTCGGTCGGGGGCCTGGCCGCCGCCCTGCGGTTCGTCGCGGCCTCGGGCGGTGGCGACCCGACGGCGACCTATCTCGGGGCGCTCGCGTGGTCCGCGGCGGGGGCTGGGCTCGCGGCGCTCGCGGGGCACCGGACGGTGTCGGCGGCGTCCACGGGGCCAGGGGCGACGGGCACCGGGCCCGACGACGTCGCTCACCTCGCGCTCGCCCCCTCGGCGCGGCGGTGGTGGGCCGCGCCTGCGATGGTGCTCGCCGTCGTCGGGCCCGTGGCCGCGGTCGGCGAGAGCTGGACCGCGATCGTCCTGACCTGGTCGCTCGAGGTCGTGCTCCTGGTGCTCGTCGTGCACACCGTGCGTCAGGCGCTGCACGCGACGGCGCCCGAGGACCTGCGCTGGCCCCCGGCGTGGTTCGTGTGGGGGCTCGCGCTCGTCACCGCGATCGGCGCGTGGTCCCCGCGCGAGCTGCGTGTCGAGGTCTTCTCGCTGCCCCTGGGGGCGGGTCTGCTGGTTGCCGGGTACCTGGCGTTCGTGGCGTCGTCGGGCACGTCGGCCGGTGCTGGTGCCGGGCCCGCGACCGGGCTCGTGCCGGTGGCGCGGCTCGCGGACTGGCCGGTCGGGTTCGTCGGTTCGTGGCGCACGCTCGCGGTCGGGATCGCCGCGACACTGGGTCCCTCGGTCCTCGCGACGTACACCGACGCCCGGACCTGGCGGGCCGTGCTCGTGGTCGGGCTCGCGCTCGCCGCCGTGCTGGTAGGGACGCGCTTCCACCTCGCGGCCCCGTTCGTCCTGGGGGTCGTGGTGCTCCCGGTCGAGATCCTCGTGGTGTTCGTGAGCCAGCTCGGGACAGCCATCTCGGCCGGGCCGTGGATGCTCACGCTGACCGCCGCGGGCGGGCTGCTGCTGATCCTCGCGGTCTACTACGAGCGGCGCATGGCCGCGTTCGACGGCGCTGCGGCGTACCTGCGCGACCTGCGGTAGGGGCGGGGCCGGGCCGCCGGTGGTGGGGGCGCGCTGCTTCCGGCGGGGCGCTTCCCGCTGAGCTGCCCACGCTGGGCCGAGGCTTGTGTCGGGGGCGTTCGGCTGACCGGGCGCGGCTCCTGCTCAGCGAACGCTGTTCCTGAGGGGCCGAACCTGCTCGTCGAGGACTGCGGCCCCCTCTCGGCGCTGCCCCTCCGCAGCCCTGGTCCCGCTCGGCCCAGGGGCTTGTGTCGGGGGTGTTCGGCTGAGCGGGAGTGGCTCCCGCTCAGCGAACGCCGTTCCCGACCAGCCGAAGCTGCTCGTCAAGGCCTCCGTCGGCCGCCATCCACTCCCCGCCGACCGGGCGAGCATCCTGCTCGGCGAGCAGCGTCACAACCCGGCTGAGGCCGCCTCGCCACGGCGCGACCACGACCACGCTCGCGCTCACGCGCGCCCGTCCGACTGCCGACGAGCCAGGCCACCCGGCCGCCCGGCCGCCGGTGCGCGGGACCTGGCCGTCCGTCGTCGGCCTGGCGAGCTCCCTGTCAGAGGGTCTTGCGCGCCCGCTCGATCAGGGGCCGCACGCGGTAGGGGATGAGCTCGCCCATCGACAACGAGGTCTCGGTGCGCTCGACACCGTCGATCGCGAGGATCGCGGCGTCGATGCGGAACAGGTGGTCCGTGGTGCGGCACGCGACCAGGACCCGCAGGTCCGACGTGCCCGAGCGTCCGTGCGCCTGGAGCACCTCGGGGATCTCCGCGAGCGTCGCCACGATGCGGCTCAGCTCCTTCTGCTTGACCTCGACCTCGATGAACGCCGTCAGCGGGTGCCCCAGGAACTCCGGGCTGATGCGCCGGTCGAAGTCCAGGAAGGCCCCGGCCTCCTCGAGGTGGGCCATGCGCGCGTGCACCGTGTTCCGGGAGAGCCGCAGGCGCTCGGCCAGCGCGACGATGGTGCCGCGCGGGTCCTTCGCGAGCGCGACGAGGAGATCGAGGTCGACGGCATCGTAGCTGCGCACATTGTTCAGCCTATCCCTGTGATGCGCAGCACACTGACCAGCGTTCTCGTGATGACTGGAGCCATGTGCGGGGTGGGGTTACGTTCGCGGTATCCGGTGCTCGACGGGGAGGACCGGGGTGCTCGACGACGAGCACGGGAGCAGACGCGAGGTGACGCGATGACGCCCAGCACGGTGGACAGCCGCGCCGAGACCCGGACGACTCAGGATGTCGTCCAGGTGCTCGACGAGACCGGGGAACGCCACGGATCGGCGGAGCAGGACCGGTGGCTCGAAGGCCTCGACGCGGACCCCGCGCTCGCGCTGCGCCTCTACGAGGACATGGTCGTGGTGCGTCGGATCGACGCCGAGGCCACGGCCCTCCAACGGCAGGGCGAGCTCGCGCTGTGGCCCCCGCTGCTGGGCCAGGAGGCCGCGCAGATCGGGTCCGGCAGGGCGCTGCGCACCGACGACTTCGTGTTCTCGAGCTACCGCGAGCACGCCGTGGCGTACACGCGGGGCGTCGCGCTCGTCGACCTCGTGCGGGTGTGGCGCGGTGTGACGGCGTCGGGCTGGGACCCGTACGCGGTCAACATGGCCACGCCGCAGGTCATCATCGGCGCCCAGACCCTGCACGCGACGGGCTACGCCATGGGCGTCCAGAACGACGGCGCCGACTCCGTCGCGGTCGCCTACCTGGGCGACGGCGCCATGAGCCAAGGTGACGTCAACGAGGCGTTCGTCTTCGCCGCGACCTACGCAGCCCCCGTGGTCTTCCTGTGCCAGAACAACCAGTGGGCGATCTCGGAGCCCGTGACGCTCCAGTCGACCGTGCCGCTCGTCGACCGCGCCGCGGGGTTCGGCCTCCCGGGCGTGCGCGTCGACGGCAACGACGTCCTCGCGGTCCTCGCCGTGACGCGCGAAGCCCTCGACCGCGCCCGCACGGGCGGCGGCCCCACGTTCATCGAGGCCGTAACATACCGCATGGGCCCGCACACCACGGCTGACGACCCCACGCGCTACCGCGACCCCGCCGAGCTCGAGACCTGGGCCGGCCGCGACCCGATCGCGCGGTACCGCACCTACCTCACCGGGCTCGGCCTGCTCACCGAGGCCGAGGAGGCCCGCGTCCAGGGCGTCGCCGACCAGGCCGCGGCCGAGCTGCGCGCCGGGTGCATCGCGCTCGAGGACCCGTCCGCGCTCACGATCTTCGACCACGTCTACGCCGAGCCGCACGCGGCGCTCGCGGCCGAGCGCGCCGCGTACGCGCAGTACCTGGAGGGGTTCGCCGACGGGGACGAGGCGCCCGGCGTGGACGCCCCCGGCGAGGTCGCCGAGCCCGGCACCGACGAGCCCGGAACCGGCTCCACCGACGCACCGACCGGAGGCGCCCGATGACCACCCTGACGCTCGCCAAGGCCCTCAACGCGGGGCTGCGCAGGTCGCTCGCGAACGACGACAAGGTCGTCGTCATGGGTGAGGACGTGGGCCGGCTCGGTGGCGTGTACCGCGTGACCGACGGGCTGCAGAAGGAGTTCGGGCCGCGCCGCGTGCTCGACACCCCGCTCGCCGAGTCGGGCATCCTGGGCACGGCCGTGGGCCTCGCGTACCGCGGCTACCGGCCCGTGTGCGAGATCCAGTTCGACGGGTTCGTGTACGTCGCGTTCGACCAGATCGTGTCCCAGCTCGCCAAGATGCACGCCCGCACGGGCGGGGCGGTGCGCCTGCCGATCACGATCCGTATCCCCGTGGGCGGGGGGCTCGGTGCCGCCGAGCACCACTCGGAGTCGCCCGAGGCGTACTTCGCGCACACCGCCGGACTGCGCGTCGTGACCGTCTCCGACCCGCAGGACGCGTACACCGTGCTCCAGCAGGCCATCGCGTGCGACGACCCGGTCGTGTTCTTCGAGCCCAAGCGTCGCTACCACCTCAAGGGCGAGGTCAACGAGGCGGCCGACCTCCGCTCGGCACCGCCCATGGACGCAGCGCGCGTCGTGGTGCCGGGCACCGACGTCACGCTCGTGACGTTCGGGTCGCTCGTGACGACGGCCCGCGACGCGGCGGTCGCGGCCGCCGACGAGGGCGTGTCGATCGAGGTCGTGGACCTGCGCTCGCTCTCGCCCATCGACCACGCGACCGTGGCGGCGTCGGTCCGCAAGACGGGCCGGCTCGTCGTCGCGCACGAGGCCCCGCACCAGGCGGGCCTGGGCGCCGAGGTCGCCGCGGCGGCGACCGAGCGCTGCTTCGAGCACCTGGAGGCCGCGCCCTTCCGGGTCACGGGGCACGACGTCCCCTACCCGCCCGCCAAGCTCGAGCAGCACCAGGTCCCCGACCTCGACCGCCTGCTCGACGGCGTGGACCGCGTCCTGGGGCGCGGGGCGTACGACGAGTCCGGCAGCCCGGCGTTCGAGGGGGCGGCACGGTGATGAGCACGCGCGAGTTCCGACTCCCCGACCTCGGCGAGGGCCTCACCGAGTCCGACCTCGTGAGCTGGCACGTCGCCGCGGGCGACCGGGTCGAGCTCAACCAGGTCATCGCGGAGGTCGAGACCGCCAAGGCGCTCGTCGACCTCCCGTCGCCCTACGCAGGCGTCGTCACGGCGTTGCACGCCGAGCCGGGGCAGACGGTCAACGTCGGCGAACCCCTCGTCACGTTCGAGGTCCCGGACGAGGGTGAGGCGCCCGGAGGCACGCCCTCGTCAGGTGGGTCGGCGGGTCGGGTGCCCGACGGCGGTGCGTCCGCGAGGCGTGCGCGTGGCGGTGGCGTGACGGGCCAGGTGCCCGACGGCGGGGCGTCCGCGGACAGTTCGGCCGACGGCGACGGGGAGCTCGCCGACGAGGCGCCCCAGCCGAACCTCGTCGGCTACGGGGCGCGGCCGGAGCGGTCGGGCCGCCCCGCGCGACGTGCCCGGCGCGCTCCCGCTCGCGCCGCGATCGAGATCGGGCAAACGGGGGTCGGGAGCACTGTCGGAACCCCCACGAGCCCGATCTCGACGAGCGAGCCGGAGCACGGGCCGCGTCCCGGTACCGGCACCGGGACTGACGCAGGCGTCGGCACCGGCATCATCACGGGTGCGGGTGCGGGTGCGGGCACCGTCCCGGACGACGCCACGCCCGTCCCGACCGAGCGACCGCGCTCCACCCCGCCCGTGCGCAGGCTCGCCAAGCTCCTCGGGGTCCATCTCGAACGGGTTGTCGGGACCGGCGCCCGCGGTCTCGTGACCCGCGAGGACGTCCTCGCGGCCGTGAGCTGTGCACAGACGGCGGCCGGCGACAGCCCGGGGGCCGGAACCGAACAGAGGGCGGACCGGCGGCCGCAGGCGACCGACCGCGCGACGACGGGGCAGGACGCCACCGGGGGCGACGGCCACGACGACGAGTCGGATCTCCGCACGACGGGGCGCTTCGCGCCGACCTCGTTGCGCGACATCCTCGGTCAGTCCGGGCTGGCCCGCGCGGCAGCCCGCCGCGCCGGCACCTTCCCCCCGCCCGACGCGGACCGCGCGCCTGCCGCGCCCGACCACGGGGCGGGGGCGACGTCGTCGGGCCGGGACGCGCGACGCGAGAGCGAGACCCGCACCCCCGTGCGCGGCGTGCGCAAGCACACCGCCGCCGCGATGGTCGCGAGCGCGTTCACCGCTCCCCAGGCGACCGTCTTCCTCACGGTCGACGTCACGCCCAGCACCGAGCTCCTCGACCGGCTCCGGACCCACCCGCTCGCCCGCGGGGCGCGCATCACGGTCCTGGCGCTCGTGGCGCGGGCGCTGTGCGTCGTGCTGCCGCGGCACCCGTCGCTCGCCAGCCGGTGGGAGGACCTGCCGGACGGGAGCGCCGAGATCGTCCACAGCCCGCGCGTGCACCTGGGGATAGCGGTCGCGACCGAGCGAGGGCTCGTCGTGCCGCACGTGCCCGACGCGCACACGCTCGGGCTCACGAGCCTCGCCGAGGTGCTCGCGGACCTCACCGCGACGGCCCGCAGCGGACGCACCGCGCCCGAGCGGCTGACGGGCGGGACCATCACGATCACCAACGTCGGGGTGTTCGGCGTCGACGCCGGGACGCCGATCCTGGTCCCGGGGGAGGCCGCGATCCTGGGCGTCGGGGCCGTACGACGCCGCCCGTGGGAGCACGAGGGGCAGGTCGCGCTGCGCGACGTCGTGACGCTGAGCCTGTCGTTCGACCACCGTGTGGTCGACGGCGAGCAGGGCGCCCGCTTCCTCGCCGAGCTCGGCGCGCTGCTCGCCGACCCGGCGCTCGCCTTGCTGCTCGTGGGCGACCCGGGCGACCCGGGCGACCCGGGCGACCCGGGCACCCCGGCCGCGCCCAGGACGGGGGCGGCCTCGTGACCGCGACCCTGCCGACCACGCGCCCGCCGGGCGTGGGCGACGTCCTGGGGACGACCGTCGACCCGGCCTCCGCGAGCGCCCGGGCCAACGACGCGGACCAGCGTGCCCTCGTCGCCGGGCTGCGCGAGCGCACGGCCCGTGCCGCGCTCGGCGGCCCCGAGCAGTCCCGTGCCCGGCACGTCGCGCGGGGCAAGCTGCTGCCGCGCGAGCGCGTCGAGCACCTGCTCGACGCGGGCAGCCCGTTCCTGGAGATCGCGCCGCTCGCGGCCGAGGGGCTGTTCGGCGGCGAGTGGCCCGGCGCGGGCGTGATCGCGGGGATCGGCCTGGTCGAGGGCCGCCAGGTGCTGGTCGTGTGCAACGACGCGACCGTCAAGGGGGGCACGTATCACCCGCTCACGGTCAAGAAGCACCTGCGGGCCCAGGAGATCGCGCTCGAGAACCGGCTGCCCTGCATCTACCTGGTCGACTCGGGCGGCGCGTTCCTGCCGCTCCAGGCCGAGGTCTTCCCCGACCGCGACCACTTCGGCCGGATCTTCTACCACCAGGCCCGGCTCTCGGCCGCGGGCATCCCCCAGATCGCGGCGGTCCTGGGCTCGTGCACCGCGGGCGGCGCGTACGTGCCCGCGATGAGCGACGAGACGGTGATCGTCCGCAACCAGGGCACGATCTTCCTGGGTGGCCCGCCGCTCGTGAAAGCCGCGATCGGCGAGGTCGTCACGGCCGAGGAGCTGGGCGGCGGTGAGATGCACGCTCGGCGCTCGGGGGTCACGGACCACCTCGCCGACGACGACGAGCACGCGCTCGCGATCGTGCGCCGCATCGTCTCGACGCTCCCGCCCGACCCCGCGCCCGCGTGGGCCGTGCAGGAGAGCGCACCGCCCGCCGTCGGGCAGGACGAGCCCGGCGGGCCCGGCGAGGGCCTGTACGGCGCGGTCCCGGTCGACGTCCAGGCGTCCTACGACGCGCGCGAGATCGTCGCGCGGCTCGTCGACGGCAGCGTGTTCCACGAGTTCAAGCGCGAGTACGGCGACACCCTGGTCACGGGGTTCGCGCACCTGCACGGGCACCCCGTGGGGATCGTCGCGAACAACGGGGTCCTGTTCAGCCCGTCGGCGCTCAAGGGCGCGCACTTCGTCGAGCTGTGCGACCAGCGCGGCATCCCGCTCGTGTTCCTGCAGAACATCTCGGGGTTCATGGTCGGCACGGACGCCGAGGCCGGGGGGATCGCCAAGGACGGCGCCAAGATGGTCACGGCCGTCGCGACGACGCGCGTGCCCAGGCTGACGGTCGTGGTCGGCGGGTCGTTCGGGGCGGGCAACTACTCGATGTGCGGTCGCGCGTACTCGCCGCGCTTCCTGTGGTCGTGGCCCGCGAGCCGGATCTCGGTCATGGGCGGCCCGCAGGCCGCGTCGGTGCTCGCGACGGTCAAGGCCGACCAGCTCGCGGCGCGGGGCGAGCAGTGGGCGCCCGACGACGAGGCCGCGTTCCGCGAGGACATCCGCTCGCGCTACGAGGAGCAGGGCGACCCGTACTACGCGACGGCCCGGCTCTGGGACGACGGCATCATCGACCCCGCCGACACGCGCCGCGTGCTGGGACTCGCGCTCGACGTGTGCGCCCGCACGCCTCTGGCCCCGACCGAGGGCCCGCGGTTCGGGCTCTTCAGGATGTGAGGGCCATGCTCCCGCAGCACACCACCAACCAGTTGTCAGAAGCGAGCCGGGGTATGCCCCGGCCAGGTTCTGACAACTACGCCGTGACGGACCGGCCCAGCTCGGACGACTCGTCCGCGGCGCGGCGCCCCTTCGGCACGGTCCTCGTCGCCAACCGCGGCGAGATCGCGTGCCGCATCATCGCCACGCTGCGGCGCCTCGGCATCCGCTCGGTCGCGGTCCACAGCGACGCCGACGCCGGCGCGCGCCACGTGTCCCTCGCCGACGTCGCGGTGCGGATCGGCCCGGCCCCCGCGGCCGAGTCGTACCTGAGCGTGCCCGCGATCATCGACGCGGCCCGCGCCACGGGCGCCGACGCGGTCCACCCCGGCTACGGCTTCCTGTCGGAGAACCCCGAGCTCGCGCGGGCCTGCGCAGACGCGGGCATCGTGTTCGTCGGGCCCAGCGTCGCGGCGCTCGAGGCCATGGCCGACAAGATCACGGCCAAGGAGATCGTCGCGGCGCGCGGGGTCCCGGTCGTGCCGGGCAGCACGGGCCGCGACCCCGCGACGGGCCGAGCGCTCGACGACGAGGCGCTCGTGCGGGCCGCGCGCGACGTCGGCTTCCCGCTGCTGGTCAAGCCCTCCGCGGGGGGCGGCGGCAAGGGCATGCAGGTCGTGACGTCGGCCGACGACCTCCCGGCCGCGCTCACGAGCGCCCGACGCGTCGCGAGCCGGTCGTTCGGCGACGGCACGCTGCTCGTCGAGCGCCTGGTCGCCCGGCCGCGCCACATCGAGGTGCAGGTGCTCGCGGACTCGCGCGGCGCCGTCGTGCACCTGGGGGAGCGCGAGTGCTCGCTCCAGCGCCGCCACCAGAAGGTGGTCGAGGAGGCGCCGTCGCCGCTGCTCGACGCCGCGACCCGTGCCCGGATCGGGGCCGCCGCGTGCGAGGTCGCGCGCAGCGTGGACTACGAGGGCGCCGGGACGGTCGAGTTCCTCGTGCCCGCCGACGACCCGACCACGTTCTTCTTCATCGAGATGAACACGCGCCTGCAGGTCGAGCACCCCGTGACCGAGATGGTCACGGGCCTCGACCTGGTCGAGGCCCAGCTGCGCGTCGCGGCGGGGGAGGCGCTGGGGTTCGCGCAGGAGGACGTCGCGCTGCGGGGCCATGCGATCGAGGCGCGGATCTACGCCGAGTCCCCGGCCCGCGGGTTCCTGCCCGCGACGGGCGAGGTCCTCGCGCTCACCGAGCCCGACGGCGAGGGGTGGCGTCTCGACAGCAGCCTCACCGAGGGGCTGCGCGTCGGGGGCGACTACGACCCGCTGCTCGCGAAGGCCGTCGCGCACGGCGCCGACCGCGACCAGGCGCTCGACCGCCTCGACCGCCTGCTCGCGGAGACGCTCGTCCTGGGGGTCGACACCAACATCGGCTTCCTGCGGGCACTCCTCGGGGACCCGGACGTCCGGTCCGGCGACCTCGACACGGGGCTGATCGAGCGGTTCGTGGCGGCGGGGGGAGTGCCCCCGGGGACCGCGACCGAGGACGACCTCGTGGCCGTCGCGCTGTTCTCGCTCGCGGCGCGCGCACTCGGCTCCCGGGGCGCGACGCCGCACGCGACCGGCCCGTGGGGTGCCGACGACGGCTGGCGTCTCAACGCCGCGCCGCGCCCACGCAGGGTCACCCTGGTCGACACGGCGCCCGGCACCACGACCCCGACGCGTGCACCCCGCGAGGTGACCGTGACGGGAGATGCGAGCGACGCCGTCGTGCACGTGGACGGGGACCCACGGCCGGGGCCGGCCCGGCAGGCCGCGCTGGCCCCCGTCGCCGGGGACGCGCACGCATGGCGCTACGTCGTGGACGGGGTGGGCGAGACCGTGCACCTCGCGACCGACCCCGCCGACGCGAGCGTGTGGCTCGCGCGCCAGGGCAGAGTGGTCCAGGTCGCCGTCCCGACGCGCGCCGAGCTCCTCGCCCTCCGCGCCGTCGCCCGCCCCGGCGGCCCCGAGGGCCCCACCAGTCCCGACGTCCGCGCGGGCATGCCCGGCACGGTCGTGACGGTCGCCGTCGCGGACGGCGAGACCGTCGCCGCGGGCACGGTCCTCGTCACGGTCGAGGCCATGAAGATGGAGCACCCGCTGACCGCCCCGCACGCGGGCGTCGTGCGGCTCACGGTCCGCCCGGGAGACCTGGTGCGCCGCGACGAGGTGGTCGCGCGCGTCGACCAGGTGCCCGACGACGGCGCCGCCCGGGCGGACGGGTCCGCCCCCGCGGTGGTCGCGGCAGGCGAGCCCGCCACCCCCGCCCGCCCGACCCCGACCACGCACACCCCGGCCGGTACCCCGGCCGTCGCGGTCCCCTCCCACACCCCAGGAGCGCCATGAACACCGAGCTCACCGACGAGCAGCGCAAGCTCAGCGACACCGTGCGCGAGTTCGCGGACACCGTCGTCGCGCCCGCCGCGTACACGTACGACACCGAGCGCCGCCTGCCGCTCGACATCATCCGCGAGATGGGCGACCTGGGGCTGTTCGGCCTGCCCTTCGCGGTCGAGCACGGTGGCCAGGGCAAGGACTACCTGTCGCTGTGCCTCGCGGTCGAGGCGCTCGCGCGCGTCGACCAGAGCATCGCGGTCACGCTCGAGGCCGGCGTCGGGCTCGGGATCATGCCGATCGCCCGGCACGGGACCGCGGCGCAGCGAGAGCGGTGGCTGCCGGACCTGGTCACGGGCCGGGCGCTCGCGGCGTTCGGGCTGACCGAGGCCGAGGCGGGATCGGACGCGGGGGCCACGCGCACGACGGCCCGGATCGAGACCGGGCCGGACGGCGGCGCCGGGGTGTGGGTCATCGACGGCAGCAAGCAGTTCATCACGAACTCCGGGACGCCCATCACGAGCGTCGTCACGGTCACCGCGGTAACGGGCGAGGAGACCCGGGTCGACGGGACCGTGAAGAAGGAGCTGTCGTGCATCCTCGTGCCCTCGGGGACGAAGGGGTTCACGGTCGGGCCGGCGTACGACAAGGTCGGGTGGCACACGTCCGACACCCACCCGCTGACGTTCGAGGACGTCCGGGTCCCCGAGGCGAACCTCCTGGGCGAGCAGGGGCGCGGGTACGCGAACTTCCTGCACGCGCTCGACGAGGGGCGCATCGCGTTCGCCGCGCTCGCGACGGGGGCGGCGCAGGGGTGCTTGGAGGAGGCGCTGCGGTACGCGCGGACGCGCAACGTGTTCGGCCGCGACATCGGCTCGAACCAGCACATCGCGTTCACGCTCTCGCGCATGGCGGCCCGCGTCCACCAGGCGCGGCTCTGCTACTACGACGCGGCGTCGCGGCTCGCGAACGACGTGCCGTTCAAGGTCGAGGCGTCGATCGCGAAGCTCGTGGGCAGCGAGGCCGCCATGGCCAACGCGCGCGACGCCGCGCAGATCTTCGGCGGCTACGGGTTCCTCAACGAGAACCCCGTGGCCCGCCACTACCGGGACTCCAAGGTGCTCGAGATCGGGGAGGGGACGTCCGAGGTGCAGCTCATGATCATCGCGCGAGGGCTGGGGCTCACGGCGTGAGGACGTGGCCGGGGTGACGGTGACGACTTAACCCCGGGTTAACCCCTGTCGACCGTCGAACCGTCGACGGGCCCGGGGCCGAGAACGAGGTTCCGCGCACTCGAGAACGAGGTCGAGGTCGATATGCCGGCCAGAACGACCGCAACCTCGTTCTCGGCACCCGGGACGCACATCAGACCAGCAGGAAGGAGCGCAGGATGCGGGAGATCGAGCAGCGCGGGCTCTACCACGACGAGCTCGAGACCGAGGTCCGCTACGTCCACCGTCCGGGGCGCACGCTGACCGAGGCCGACAACGTCCTGTTCACGACGCTGACCATGAACACGCAGTCGCTCCACCTCGACGCCGCGTGGGCCGCGACCCAGCCGTTCGGGCAGCGCCTCGTGAACTCGATGCTCACGCTCTCGACGCTCGTCGGGGCCTCGGTCGCGCAGCTCACGCAGGGCACGATCGTCGCCAACCTCGGGTTCGCCGAGGTCGCGTTCCCGCACCCGATGTTCCACGGCGACACCCTGTACTCCTCGACCGTGGTCCTGGAGAAGCGGCCGTCCGCGTCGCGGCCCGGGCAGGGCGTCGTGACGTTCGAGCACCGCGGCCACAACCAGGACGGCGTGCTCGTCGCGCGGGCCGTGCGGTCGGCGCTCGTGTGGATGCGCGCCGCGCACGAGGCGGCCACCACCACCGGGGGCGAGCCGGGCCCGGTGGCGGGCGACGCCGTCGGGCAGGGGGACGGTCCCTCGTGACGACCTTCGACCTGGGGCCCGCGCTCCTCTTCTGCCCCGCCGACCGGCCCGACCGGTACCGCAAGGCCCTCGACCGCGCCGACGCCGTGATCCTCGACCTCGAGGACGCGGTCGCACCCGACCGCAAGGCCGCTGCCCGCGAGGCGCTGCTCGCCGAGCCCCTCGACCCGTCGCGGACGATCGTGCGGGTCAACGCGGTCGGGACCCCCGAGCACCTCGCGGACCTGGCCGCGCTCGCCCGCACCGCCTACCGGACCGTCATGGTGCCCAAGGCCGACGAGCGGCTGCCGCTCGACCTCGGCGGGCTGCGCGTGGTCGCGCTGTGCGAGACGGCCGCGGGCGTGCTGGCCGCGCCCGAGCTGGCCCGGCGCCCGGGGGTCGTCGCGCTCATGTGGGGCGCCGACGACCTGGTCGCCTCGCTCGGCGGGACGTCGAGCAGGTTCGCCGACGGGAGCTACCGGGACGTCGCACGGGCCGCACGCTCCGGGGTGCTGCTCGCCGCGGGGGCCGCGGGCGTCGCCGCGATCGACGCGGTGCACCTCGCGATCGACGACCTCGACGGGCTGCGCGACGAGGCCCTCGACGCCGCGGCCGTCGGGTTCGCCGCGACCGCGTGCATCCACCCGTCGCACGTCCCCGTGATCCGGGCGGCCTACGCGCCGCCCCCCGGCGACGTGTCCGCGGCCCGCTCGCTGCTGGCCGCCGCACGCGGGCACGACGGCGTGTTCGTGCACGACGGCGTGATGATCGACGGCCCCTCGCTCCGGCACGCCGAGGCCGTGCTGCGGCGGGCCGACGCGGCCCGGCGCACGGACCCGGACCCTCTCCGCACAGGAAGCAGGCCGACATGACGACCGACGGAACCCGGCCGCCGAGCGACGACGCTCGGCCTCGACGAGACGCGAGGAGCGACCCGCAGGGTGCCAAGGGCTACCCCGACGCGGCCACCGCGCTCGACGACCTGCTGCACGACGGGATGACGATCGCCGTCGGCGGGTTCGGGCTGTGCGGCATCCCGGCCGACCTCATCGAGGCCGTGCGCGACTCGGGGGTGCGGGGCCTGACGGTGGTGTCCAACAACATGGGCGTCGACGGCAAGGGGCTCGGGCTGCTGCTCGAGAGCGACCAGGTCGACAAGGTCCTCTCGTCCTACGTGGGGGAGAACAAGCTGTTCGCGCAGCGGTACCTCGACGGCGACCTCGAGGTCGAGTTCGTCCCGCAGGGCACGCTCGCCGAGCGGCTGCGCGCGGGTGGTGCGGGCATCCCCGCGTTCTACACCGCGACGGGCGTGGGGACACCCGTCGCGGAGGGCAAGCCCGTCGAGGAGTTCGACGGGCGTCGCTACGTCCTCGAGCGCGGCATCGTCGCCGACCTCGCGCTGGTGCACGCCCACCGGGCGGACGCCTACGGCAACCTCACCTACCGGTTCACGGCACGGAACTTCAACCCGCTCGTCGCGACGGCCGGCCGCGTCACGGTCGTCGAGGCCGAGATCCTGACCGACGAGCCCCTCGACCCCGACGTCGTGGTCACGCCCGGGATCTTCGTCGACCGGCTCGTGCCCGCGCGGCCGCGGGTCAAGGACATCGAGCAGCGCACGGTGCGGGCTCGCGGCGCTGCGGACGGGGTTGCCGCGCCCGCGGCGGGCGGGGACGGCGCCGGATCGAGCAGGAGTGCCGAGGCCGCCGGCCCGGTGCCCGCCGCAGGACGGGAGGCCTGAGATGCCCTGGGACCGGGACGAGATGGCCGCGATCGCTGCGGCCGAGCTGCACGACGGCGACTACGTGAACCTCGGGATCGGCATCCCCACGCTCGTCGCGAACCACCTGCCGCCCGGTGTCTCGATCACGCTGCAGAGCGAGAACGGGATGCTGGGGATCGGGCCGTTCCCTCTCGACGGCGAGGAGGACGCCGACCTGATCAACGCGGGCAAGCAGACCGTCACGGCCCTGCCGGGCGCGAGCTACTTCGACTCCGCGACGTCCTTCGCCATGATCCGGGGCGGGCACGTCGACATCGCGATCCTCGGCGCGCTCGAGGTCTCCGAGACGGGCGACCTCGCCAACTGGACCGTGCCCGGGAAGCTCGTCAAGGGCATGGGCGGGGCCATGGACCTCGTCGCGGGCACGCCGCGCATCGTCGTCCTCATGGACCACGTGGCGCGCGACGGGTCGCCCAAGCTCCGGCACGCGTGCGGGCTGCCGCTCACGGGCCAGGGCGTCGTGGACCGGATCATCACGGACCGCGCGGTCTTCGACGTCGTCGACCTCGGCCCCGGTGCTGCCGGGGCGGACGCGACCGGCCTGCGCCGCGGCCTCGTCCTCCGTGCCGTCGCGCCCGGCGTGACCCTCGACGAGGTGCGCGACGCGACCGAGGCGACCTACGTCGTCGGGCTGGCGGTGCCGGACGCCCCCGCCGGGGCGACCACCCGCACCCCGACCCGCGCAGGACACCAGGAGGAAGCATGACCGTCATCGTGGGGTACGCACGCACCCCCTTCGTGCGATTCAACGGGGCCTTCGCGACCGTGCCCGCCGCGACGCTCGGGGCGCACGCGCTGGGCGCGGCGCTCGCGGACGCCGGAATGGCGCCCGACGACGTCGAGCTCGTCCTCGCCGGACAGGTGCTCCAGGGCGGCGCCGGGCAGAACCCCGCGCGGCAGGCCGCCGTCGGCGCGGGCGTGCCCTACTCGGTGCCCGCGATGACGCTCAACGCGGTGTGCCTGTCCGGCATGGAGGCCGTGGTGCAGGCGCACCGGCTCATCACCGCGGGCGAGGCCCAGGTCGTCGTGGCCGTGGGGCAGGAGTCCATGAGCCTCGCGCCGCACGCGTGGGTCGGGTCGCGAGCGGGCCAGAAGTACGGCGACGTGACCCTGATCGACACGCTCGCGCACGACGGGCTGCGCGACGCGTTCGAGCAGGACTCGATGGGCCTCAGCACCGAGCGGCACGGCGAGGGGTTCGCGATCAGCCGGGAGGAGCAGGACGCGTTCGCGGCGTCGTCGCACGCGCGGGCCGACGCAGCGGCGGACTTCCTGCGGGGCGAGATCGCGCCGTTCCAGACCCCTGGGCGATCCGGGAGGCTCGTCGAGGCCGACGACGGTGTGCGCGCCGACACCACGGTCGAGGTCCTGGCGCGGCTGCGCCCGGCCTTCCGCGAGGACGGCACCATCACGGCCGGGAACGCCTCGCAGATCTCCGACGGTGCCGCGGCGCTCGTGCTCGTGAGCGACGAGGAGGCAGAGCGGCGTGGGCTCTCGGGCGCCCGCATCCTGGGTCATGCGCTCGTCGCGGGTCCCGACGTCTCGCTGCACGCACAGCCCGCGAACGCGATCCTCGCGGCCTGCGCCCGGGCCGGGCTCGAGGTCGGCGAGCTGTCCGCGGTCGAGATCAACGAGGCCTTCGCGGTCGTGGCCCTCGCGTCGGTGGACCTGCTGGGGATCGATCCCGCGATCGTCGACGCCAACGGTGGGGCCATCGCGCTCGGGCACCCCATCGGGGCGTCCGGCGCGCGCATCGTCGGTCACCTGGCGCGGCGGCTCGCGGCGCTGGGCGGCGACGCCGTGGGGGCGGCCGCGCTGTGCGGCGGCGGGGGGCAGGGCTCGGCGGTGGTGCTGCAGGGGTAGGGCGTCGGGTGGCCGGGAGGCCGCGCTACAGGTCGCCCTTGCGCTGCAGGAAGCGCATCGCGGCCCAGCCGATCGGGATGCGGGCCCAGTAGGTCGCGACGCGGAAGAGGATCGTCGCGGACGTCGCGATCGCGGGGGGGATGCCGGCAGCGGTCAGCCCCGCGGTCAGGGCGATCTCGATCGTGCCCAGGCCGCCGGGGGTCGGGACCGCGGCGCCGGCCGCGTTGCCGACCAGGTAGATCACGGCCACGTCGACGAGCGCGAGCTCCTGGCCGAACGCCGCGAGGGCCGCGTCGAACGCGAGCACGTAGCCGAGCGTCATGATGATGTTCCCGCCGAAGCCGAGGGCCAGACGCCCCGGCTGGCTCAGCATCTCGGACAGTCGCGGCCAGACCTGCTGGACGGTGGGCCGGATCTTCGCGAGCACCCACCGCCGGACGGCCGGGACGAGCAGCGTCGCGATCACGGCGAGCGCGACGCCCGTGATCGCGAGCAGCACGGTGGTCGAGGGCAGCTTGATGAGGCCGCCGGAACGAGCGGTCATCGACAGGACGACCAGCAGCAGGATCGTGATGACGAACTGCGACACCTGGACCAGTGCCACGGTCGCGACGGCCATGGGGGTCGAGACGTTCCGCTTGGTGAGCATGCGCAGGTTGAGCGCAGCAGGACCGATCCCGGCCGGGGCCGCGAGAGCCACGAACGACCCGGCCATCTGTGTCAGCGTCGCCCGGATCATGGGCAGCTTGACGGGCGAGAACGCCACGAACGTCAGGGCCGCCCCGAACCAGGTGAGGATGCCCAGCGCGAACGAGATGACGGCCCACCAGGGGTTGGCCTGGGAGACGGCCTCGGTGATCTGCTGGAAGTTCATGGTCGTGACGACCACGGTCACCGCGACGATCGTCAGGGTCAGCGTGATGATCGTCCTGGCCCCGAAGCGGGTGATGCGCTGGGGCTCGACGTCGGTCTCCGGCAGGCGCTCGACGAGCGCAGCCCGCAGGTCCTTGAACAGCTCCTTGTTGGCGCGCATCTCCTCACGCGTGCTCACGGGCAGCGCGATCGACTGGAGGAGCGGCCCGATCGCCGCGATGTCCTCGTTGGGCAGCACGCTCACGGCCGAGGCCACGGCGCGCTGTGCGCCCACGCGGAGCGCGAGGAGCGCGACCATCTGCGTGAGGTCCATGCGGCGCGACAGCTCGGACGACGCGATGTCTCCCTGCTCCCAGCCGGTGAGCCAGACCTTGACCTCGGAGTCGTCGGGGCCGGCCTCGGCGCCCTCGGGGCGGAGGTCGACGGTCGCCGACGCGGGGTCCGTGCCCGTCCCTGCGGGGTGCGTCGAGGCGCCGCCCGGCTCGCCCCGGCTGACGAGCATGACGTCGGAGGTCAGTGCGCGGTGCGAGAGCCCCGCGTCGTGCGCGAGCTGGATCTGGTGCCAGGCCTCGGTGAGGACGGCGTCGGTGACCTCGTCGTCGGGCAGGTCGCGCAGCGAGACCGCGCCGACCGCGTGCTCCTGGACCAGGATCATCGAGTCGTCGGCCTCGGCGACGCCCAGCAGGCGGGGCGTCCGGACGCCTGCGGCGCGGGCCGCGTAGGCGAGCAGCGCGGTGCGCTCGGCCACGGCCTTGAGCGAGATCGCGGCGCGTCCTTCGATGCCGCGCAGGCGCAGCGAGCGCCAGAACCGCGTGATGAAGCCGACGACCTGGCGGTCGCCGTCGAGCACCACGACGTCGCGGCGCACGCCGTCCTCGGTGAACATCGCGTAGACGCGGTTGTCCCCGGAGCGGGTCAGGGCGATGGCCGCGGGGTCCGACGGGGCCTCGGCGGGCTCGCTGACCCCCTCGCCGAGGGCGCCGGACAAGTGGTCGGCGGTGATGCGCGCGTCCGCGGTGAGCGCCGACTCCTCGTCCGAGCCGGCGATGCGCACGACGCCGACGTGCACCTCGCCCGTGATCTCGCCGTCGGCGTTGACCTCGGTGATGGGGTCCTCGGCCGCCTCGGCGAGCTCCGCGGGCTGGGACACGTCGCGCACGCGCACGAGCGCCGTGGGCGAGTAGCCCGCCCGCCGCACGCCGTCGACCAGGTGCGGGCCGTAGGCGCGCTCGCTGCGCACCCCGGAGACCCAGCGGACGGCGTTGCCGGCGATCCGGCCGAGCAGGAGCGTGATGATCGCGCCGGGCAGCGAGACCTGGGCCGTGATGAGGACGACGCCGAGCGCGATGAACAGGAGGTTCCAGGACCAGGCGACCGCGCGGCGTCGGGTGCGAGGGCCGGCCGCGGTCAGCAGGCCGCTGATCGCCGCGACGTAGCCGGGGATGCTGAGCTGCCACTCGCCCCGGATGCGGACCGACAGCCCCTGGATCAGGTCGTCGGACCCGAAGGTCACGACCGAGTACGTCATGGCGATGCCCAGCAGCATGCCGAGCGCGGCCGCGGCGATCGACTCGACGACCTGACGGCCGAGCTTGCGGATGCCGAGCTCGATGAGGACCGCGGTGGGGATCGCGAGGGTCACGAGCCCCTCGAGGACCGCGACCGGGATGAAGAGGATCCGGGCGAGGAGGTCGGAGAACCCCTGGACGTCCTCTGCCACGCCCGCCGTGGTGCCGTGCGCGTACACGGACATGAACATGACGAGCGCGACCCCCAGCGCGCACAGCACGATCCCGACGAGGTCGCTCGGGTGGCGCACGCGCGCCTCGGGGGTGTCGACGATCTGGACCGTGGGGTCCGTCCCGTCCCCGACCGCGCGCGGGGTCGCCAGGAACGCGCGGAACGAGCGCGGGTCCGGGGTCGCGGGCTCGGTCGTCTCGAACGACCCGACCTCGTGGACGTGGGGGCGTGGCTCCGCCGTCGCCGGAGGACCGGCCGGGTCGTGAGCACGCGCAGACATGCTTGCGAGTCTAGGGCGGGAGGTCCCGAGAGGCGCGGTATTACGCCACTTTCTCCCGGGTGATTTGCCCGCTTGCTCCCGTTGTCCGGCCCGCTTCGCCGGGCGAGTGTGACCAACCTCCAGCAGGATGAACGCAGGTAGCGCTCCCATCCCGGCAGGCGCGCCGAGGGCGCTCGCCCCGGCGCGGGGTGGGGTGGGCGGCGCACGAGGAACGGTGGTGGCTCATGGTCCGCAGCAGGCGCAAGGGGCAGGACACGGTCGAGATCCCCGAGCCGCTCAACGCGTTCAAGAACGTCTGGTGGCTCCCCGTGGTGCGCGGGCTGCTCCTGGTCGTCCTCGGCCTGCTGCTCATGATCCAGCCGCTCGAGGCGCTCGAGACGCTGCGCTGGGTGTTCGGGATCTTCCTCGTGGCGGACGCGGTCCTCGTCGCTGTCCAGGGCCTGGCGCACCGCAAGCAGGTCGGGTGGACGTGGTGGCTCGCGCAGGCGGCCGTCAACCTGCTGTTCGGCGCCGCGGTCATGTTCTGGCCGGACCTCAGCGTGACCGCGCTGTACTACGTCCTGGTCGTGTGGGTCCTGGTGCTGGGGATCACGGCGATCGTCGGCGCGGCCGGGCTCGTGCGCAACCGGGACCTGGGGTGGCCGTGGCTGCTGACGTTCGGCATCGTCTCGACGCTGTTCGGCCTGCTGCTCGTGACGCGCCCCGTCGACGCGGACGACGTCCTGAGCCTGACGGTCGTCGTGTTCGGGCTGTACGCGTTCGTCGCAGGGTCGATCCACGTGGTCTCGGGCTTCGGGGTCCGGTCGGTCGCGCGCGAGCTCGCGGACCTGCGCGCGCAGGCGGTCGCGGCGGGTGTGGTCGTCACGGGAGGGTCGGTGCTGGGCGCGGGGGCCACGGCCCCGGTGGTCGCGGAGGCCGCGGCGGCGCCCGCTGCGGGGAGCGCACCGGCATCCGGCCCGACGGCGGAGCTCACCGCGGGTGGTGAGGCGACCGGGGACGTGGCCGGGTCGGGCGGGGTGGCCGGGTCGGGCGGCGAGCTGTCGTCGGGACCGTCGGCCGAGCCCGCCGTCGAGGGGGCCGGCGCCGGGAGCGCGTCCGACGTCCCTGCGGAGGACCACGGGCCGACCCCCGCTCCCGACGAGGCGACGGGGTCGCCCGAGCCCGGCTCCGGCGTCGGGCAGGGGACGTCCTGGCGGTGAGCGCGCCCCGCGAGTGACAGCGCTGGCAGCCTGGAGCGGGCGTGCCCGCGCAGCGGCCGCCGCCGCCACGAAAAGGCCGTGACGCACCGGAACGTACTCCCCGGTAACTTCACGGCTGTGATCCGTCTCACCATGTGGCGCCGGGGGTTACGACCCGGTAACAAGATGTCCGGAACCGCCGTGCAGAGCCGTTCCGGGGTGCTTGACCGAAACAACAGTGTGTTAGACATCACGGACCTTGGTCGCAGAACCAGGCCGTGGGAGCGCCACCGCGCACCCACCTCATGACCGGTGAAGAAGAGGTGTGACGGATGACGACCGTTTCGAGGAAGCGGCTCCTCGCCGCAACGGCAGGCATCGCCGTCGTGACGTTCACGCTCACGGCGTGCGGCAGCGGCAGCGGGACGAACGAGGACGGCGGCAGCAGCAACGCGAGCGCAGGAGGCGCGCTGACGATCGGCACGACCGACAAGGTCACGACGCTCGACCCGGCCGGCTCCTACGACAACGGGTCGTTCGCGGTCATGAACCAGGTGTTCCCGTTCCTGCTCAACACCCCCTACGGCAGCCCGGACGTCGAGCCCGACATCGCGGAGTCCGCCGAGTTCACCGCACCCACCGAGTACACCGTCAAGCTCAAGCCGGGCCTGAAGTTCGCCAACGGCCACGACCTCACGTCTTCCGACGTGAAGTTCACGTTCGACCGTCAGGTCGCGATCAACGACGAGAACGGCCCCGCCTCGCTGCTCTACAACCTGGAGAGCGTCGCGACCCCCGACGAGACGACCGTCGTCTTCACGCTCAAGTCGCCCGACGACCAGGTCTTCCCGCAGATCCTGTCGAGCCCCGCCGGCCCCATCGTCGACGAGGAGGTGTTCGCGGCCGACGCGCTGACCCCGGACGCCGACATCGTCGCGGGCAAGGCGTTCGCCGGGCAGTACTCGATCGCCAAGTACGACTTCAACAACCTCATCTCCTACGAGGCCAACCCCGACTACCAGGGCGTGCTCGGCGAGGCGAAGACCCCGAAGGTCAACACCAAGTACTACACCGACGCCTCCAACCTGAAGCTGGACATCCAGGAGGGCAACATCGACGTTGCCTTCCGCAGCCTGTCCGCGACCGACATCGACGACCTCCGTGGCAACGACAAGGTCAAGGTCGTCGACGGGCCCGGCGGCGAGATCCGCTACATCACGTTCAACTTCGACTCCCAGCCCTACGGCGCCAAGGCCGACGGCGCGGACCCGGCCAAGGCCCTCGCCGTGCGCCAGGCCGTCGCCGACCTGATCGACCGCGAGGAGATCGCGACCCAGGTCTACAAGGGCACCTACACGCCGCTGTACTCGTACGTCCCCGCGGGCCTGACCGGCGCGGTCGAGCCCCTCAAGGAGCTCTACGGCGACGGGCAGGGCGGAGCCGACGCCGACAAGGCCAAGGCCGCGCTCGAGGCAGCGGGAGTCACGGTCCCCGTCGTGCTCGACCTGCAGTACAGCAACGACCACTACGGCCCGTCGTCCGGCGAGGAGTACGCGCTCATCAAGGACCAGCTCGAGAAGAGCGGCCTGTTCACGGTCAACCTGCAGACCACCGAGTGGGTCCAGTACGCCAAGGACCGCACGGCCGACGTCTACCCGGCGTACCAGCTCGGCTGGTTCCCGGACTACTCGGACGCCGACAACTACCTCACGCCGTTCTTCCTCCAGGAGAACTTCCTCGCGAACCACTACGACGACCAGGAGGTCAACGACCTGATCCTCCAGCAGGCAGCCACGCCCGACGCGGCAGCCCGCACGGCCCTCATCGAGGAGATCCAGGAGAAGGTCGCCGCCGACCTCTCGACCGTCCCGTACCTCCAGGGAGCCCAGGTCGCGGTCGTCGGCACGGGCGTCGACGGGACCGAGGACACGCTCGACGCGTCGTTCAAGTTCCGCTACGGAGCACTCTCGAAGAGCTGATCCACGAGGACCCCTGGGCGGGGCCCCCCGCGCCCGCCCGGCCCCCCCCCCCCCCC
>NZ_JACSQF010000017.1:76750-99746 GCF_014836755.1 Oerskovia merdavium | reverse complement strand
CCCGGCCCCGGCGGCGGCGGCCCCCCCCGCGCGCCCCCCGGCGCCGACCGCCGCGACGCGGCCCGCGGCGGCGACCGTGCAGCGGCCGGGCCGGGCCAGGAGATCCTCTGCGGCATCGAGGTGCGTACGGGCCGCGACCAGGTCCTCCTCGAGACGGCGGCGGTGGCGGGCCAGCACGGCCCTGGCCTCTCGGGGAGCGGCGAGGACGGTGACCAGGTCCGACACGGGAAGCCCTGCCTGGCGCAGGCTCGCGACCAGCCGAGCGGTGTGGACCTGGGTCGAGGTGTACCAGCGGTACCCCGTCGCGGGATCGACGTGGGAGGGCCGGAGCACGCCGGCCGCGTCATAGAACCGGAGCGCTGTCACGGGCAGGCCGCCGGCGCGGGAGAGGGCGCCGATGCTGAGCAGGTCGTCGGGCATGCGCACACTGTGGACCCTCGACCCGCACGAGGGTCAAGCGGAGCGGCCGGACCAGGCCGCGCAGGCCACGAGTCCCGCTGCCGTCACGCCGAGCGCCCAGTGCGGCGACGTGTGCTCGGCCAGCGTGCCGAGGACCGTGCTCGTGACCATGACGGGCACGAGCTGCACGAGCCCCACCAGTGCCTGGACACGCGCGAGGTGCGTCCGAGGTGCGCTGCCGAGGACGAGCGGCGCGATCCGCGCGACGAACCTCCCGTTCCCGAATCCGAAGACCAGGGCGCCGAGCACGGTGACCTCCGTGGCGGCCGAACCGCCGAGCAGCGTCCCGGCAGCGATAACGAGCGCCCCTCCCGCACTCACGGCGAGCCCGGTGGCAGCCGACCCCGGTCGAGACCGACATCCGACCTGCAGAGCACGGGAGCGATCTGCCGGGTCGGTGGTCCCGGGCGCGATCTTCCTGCTCCGGGCCGCGAGGAGGGCTGCGCAGATCGCCCCGACGCCGACGGCTCCGGCGACCAGGCCCGTCGTCGCGGGGCCCCACCCGGAGGACCGGCCGAGCAGCGGCACGAGGAGCGACGGGACGGGGAGGATCAGGGCCGCGCCCGCTCCGGTGAGCGCTAGCGCGCTGCTCAGTTCCGGGGTGCGGGCGACGATGCGGAAGCCGCCGACGAGATCGAGTCGTGCGGGGCCCGCCACACCGGCGAGCGAAGGGTCGGGTGCAGCTCCGGACAGCTCCCGGACGGCGATGAGGACGCACAGCGAGACGCCGAACGTCACCGTGGTGCCCCAGGCGACGGCGGAGAGCCCCACGGCGCCCACGACCAGGCCGCTCAGAGGTGCTGCGGTCAGGAGCACCACCTGGACCAGGCCCTGGCGGAGCGCGAGCGCGCGGGTGAGCTGGTCGTCAGCGACGAGGCGTCGGGGCATGGACCCCGTCGCGGGCAGGCAGAACGCGGTGACCGTTCCGAGTGCGAGCGCGGTGGTGAGGAGCAGCCACGTCGGGGTGCCGATCTGCGCGAGCGCGAGCGCGAGGATCGCGGTCAGCGTGAGCAGCGCCGATTCACCGATGATCAAGATGCGCCGCGCCCCGACACGGTCGGCGACCGCGCCACCCACGATCAGCAGGACGAGGCGAGGTAACCCGCTGAGGGCGAGCATCAGGGCAGCCGTCGTGCCCCCGAGCCCGGCAGCGGCCCAGCCGAGCGCGAACGCGAGCACGGCGTCGCCGAGCTGCGAGACGGTCACCCCGGAGAGCCAGGCGAGGTAGGGGTGGGGGAGCGCCCGTGCGGGGGCGTTGGTCGTAGCCATGGCCGCACTTTCGTGCCTCGACCGGGTCGAGGGTCAAGGAACCCAACGGTCGGCGGTTCCGACCGGGGGGACAATAGGAGACAGCAATGTCTGCCGAGATAGAGGAGTCCAAAGTGCCCCAGGGAACTGTCCGATGGTTCGACGCCGACCGAGGCTTCGGCTTCATCGACCTCGGGAACGACGCCGAGGACCTGTTCGTGCACGCGTCGGAGATCGTCGGAGACGACGGAACGAGACTGCTCCGGGAGGGGCAGATCGTCGAGTTCGAGATGGGCGAGGGCGACCGCGGCCCGCAGGCGCGTCGTGTCCGTGTCACCGGCGACCGGGCGGCAGACGCGCCCCTGGGCGTGCTGGGCACCGTCACCTGGTACGAGCCGACCAAGGGCTACGGCTTCGTCACGCCCGACGGCGGCGGCGCCGAGATCTTCGTGCACAGCTCAGCCATCGTCGGTGGCGGTGTGGTCTCTGAGGGGCAGCGGGTGGCGTTCCTCGTCGTCGACGGGGAGAAGGGGCCGCAGGCGGACCACCTGCTGCCGCTCGCGGCCGAGGCCGCACGGCCCGCGTCGGACGGCGCCGACGGCACCGTGTCCTGGTACGACGAGGTCAAGGGCTTCGGGTTCGTCGCGCCCGACTCGGGTGGCGGCGACGTCTTCGTCCACGTCAGCGCGCTCGGCTCGGGACTGACCGAGCTCTCCGAGGGCGATCGTGTGACGTACGACGTCGTCGACGGTGACAAGGGCCCCAACGCCCGCAACGTGCAGCTCGCACGCGGCGGCACGCGCGGCGCAGACCGCGGCCGGTCGAACGGCCCCGGGTCGTCCGGCGGGCCCGTGCGCGGCGGCGAGGGCACGGTCGCTCGCTATGACGAGGAGCGCGGCTTCGGCTTCATCACCCCTGACGACGGGGGCCTGGACCTGTTCGTGCACGTATCGGTCGTGCGGGGTGACGAGGTCCTGGAGGAGGGCGACCGGGTCCGGTACAAGGTGCGCCAGAGCGACCGGGGACCGCAGGCCGACGCCGTCGAGCTGGCCTGAGCGAGGGGCGGGCGCCGCGAGCGAGGGGATGAGCTGCTCCAGGCGACCGGCCCCCTCGAACGGCCACGGCGACCACCTCTCGCCGTGGCCGTTCGCGTGCGACACGATCTGCGTCGCCTCCTGGGCGAGCCGTTCGACCCTGGGAATACCCCGCCCTCACCCAAGGTTGAGCCTAGTGGACTCAAGTTCACGCCACCGCCGCTTGCGCAGCGGCACGGACCGGCATAACTTGAGTGAGGACGACTCAACCGGCGGCCGGGTGGCGACACCCGCCGGGCAGGGGAAGGCCTCGACGTGCGCGCCACGCGCGCCGTCGGGCAGGGAACCGCCACGGGCTGCCGATCGAACGACACACACGTAGCAGCACACAGCAACACAACGGAGGCACGAACATGGCACGAGCGGTCGGAATCGACCTGGGCACCACCAACTCGGTGGTCGCCGTCCTCGAGGGTGGGGAGCCCACCGTCATCGCGAACGCCGAGGGCGCTCGCACGACCCCGTCGGTCGTCGCGTTCTCGAAGACCGGCGAGGTCCTCGTCGGCGAGATCGCCAAGCGTCAGGCGGTCACCAACGTCGACCGCACCATCACGTCGGTCAAGCGCCACATGGGCACCGACTGGTCGGTCGAGATCGACGACAAGAAGTACAGCGCGCAGGAGATCTCCGCGCGCGTGCTCGGCAAGCTGAAGCGCGACGCCGAGGAGTACCTGGGCGAGCCCGTCACCGACGCGGTCATCACCGTCCCGGCGTACTTCAACGACGCCGAGCGCCAGGCGACCAAGGACGCCGGGCAGATCGCGGGCCTCAACGTCCTGCGCATCGTCAACGAGCCCACCGCTGCCGCTCTGGCCTACGGCCTGGAGAAGGGCAAGGAGGACGAGCTCATCCTCGTCTTCGACCTCGGTGGTGGAACGTTCGACGTCTCCCTCCTCGAGGTGGGCAAGGACGAGGACGACTTCTCGACCATCCAGGTCCGCGCGACCTCGGGCGACAACCGCCTCGGTGGTGACGACTGGGACAACCGCATCGTCGAGCACCTCATCGCGCAGGTGAAGAACAGCTCGGGCGTCGACCTGTCCAAGGACAAGATCGCGCTCCAGCGTCTGCGTGAGGCCGCCGAGCAGGCGAAGAAGGAGCTCTCGTCCGCGACGAGCACCAACATCTCCATGCAGTACCTCTCGATGAGCGAGAACGGCCCCATCCACCTGGACGAGAAGCTCACGCGCGCTCAGTTCCAGCAGATGACGCAGGACCTCATCGACCGGACCAAGGCGCCGTTCCACGCCGTCATCCGTGACGCCGGCATCTCGGTCAACGACATCGACCACATCGTGCTCGTGGGTGGTTCCACCCGCATGCCCGCCGTGACCGAGGTCGTCAAGGAGCTCACGGGCGGCAAGGAGCCCAACAAGAGCGTCAACCCGGACGAGGTCGTGGCCGTCGGTGCCGCGCTGCAGGCCGGTGTCATCAAGGGCGAGCGCAAGGACGTCCTCCTGATCGACGTCACCCCGCTGTCCCTGGGCATCGAGACCAAGGGTGGCGTGATGACCAAGCTCATCGAGCGCAACACGGCCATCCCGACCAAGCGCAGCGAGGTCTTCTCGACCGCCGAGGACAACCAGCCGTCGGTGCTGATCCAGGTCTTCCAGGGTGAGCGCGAGTTCGCCCGCGACAACAAGCCGCTGGGCACGTTCGAGCTCACGGGCATCGCCCCGGCACCGCGCGGCCTGCCGCAGATCGAGGTCACCTTCGACATCGACGCGAACGGCATCGTCCACGTCGGCGCCAAGGACCGCGGCACCGGCAAGGAGCAGAAGATGACCATCACCGGTGGCTCCGCGCTGCCGAAGGAGGACATCGACCGCATGGTCAAGGAGGCCGAGGAGCACGCGGCCGAGGACAAGAAGCGTCGCGAGGAGGCGGAGAACCGCAACCAGGCCGAGGCGTTCGTGTACTCGACCGAGAAGCTCGTCGCGGAGAACAAGGAGAAGCTCCCCGCTGAGGTCGTCACCGAGGTCGAGGCCGACATCGCGTCGGTCAAGACGGCGCTCGAGGGCACCGACGCGGAGGCCGTGAAGTCGGCCCACGAGAAGCTCCTGGCCTCGAGCCAGAAGATCGGCGAGGCGCTCTACGCCGCTGCCGAGCAGGAGCAGGCCGCGGGCAACCAGGGTGCTGCCGACGCTGACGCGGCTGCGGCCGCCGGTGCGCCGTTCGCGCCCGACGAGGACATCGTCGACGCGGAGATCGTGGACGAGGACGACAAGAAGTGACGAGCGACGCCCAGGGCCCCGAGGAGCTCGGCTCCGAGGACCAGCCCTTCCACTTCACCGACAAGCGCAAGGTGACCCCGGAGGGGCAGCCCAAGGAGGCTGCCCCCCAGGGGGCCGGCTCGGCGGGGGACGACGCGGAGACCGACCCGCTGGCGGGGCTCGACTTCGAGCCCACCGGCGAGGCCGGGGACGACGCAGCGCTCCTCGCTGCGCAGTCCGAGGCGGCGGCTCACCTCGACGCCCTCCAGCGTGAGCGGGCCAGCTTCACCAACTACCGCAACCGGTCGCTGCGTGACCAGGAGGCCGCGCGCGTCAAGGGCGTCGAGGACGTCCTGGCCGCGCTCCTGCCGGTCCTCGACGACATCGACCGGGCCCGCCAGCACGGCGAGCTCGACGGGCCGTTCGTCGCGATCTCCGAGAAGCTCGACGCGAGCCTCGCGAAGTTCGGCATCGAGCGGTACGGCGTCGTGGGCGAGGAGTTCGACCCGAACGTCCACGAGGCGCTCATGCACCAGGTGGACCCGGAGGCCACGTCGGCCACGGTCAACATGGTCATCGAGCCGGGCTACCGGATCGGCGAGAAGGTCGTGCGCGCAGCGCGCGTCTCGGTCGTCGGACCGGAGTAGGACGGTCGTGGGGGGGGGGGGGCCAGGCCGGGAGAGCAGGTCCCCGGACCTGATGCACCACTGAACGACAGAACGAGCGAACGACTGAAAGAACACCAAGACTTCATCCATCAGACGACCACCGGCCCCCGGCCGGTGACACCACGAGAGGAGGCGCCTTGACCGGTCAGGACTGGATCGAGAAGGACTTCTACGCCGCGCTCGGCGTCCCCAAGGATGCCGACGACGCCGCGATCAAGAAGGCGTACCGCAAGCTGGCCCGCACCTACCACCCCGACCAGAACCAGGGTGACGCCAAGGCCGAGGCGAAGTTCAAGGAGATCGGCGAGGCCTACGCGGTCCTCTCCGACGCCGAGCAGCGCCAGCAGTACGACGCGATCCGTGCCATGGCCGGCGGGGGCGCCCGCTTCTCCGCAGGAGCCGGCGGGCCCGCCGGCGGGGCCGGAGGCTTCGAGGACATCTTCGGCGGCATGTTCGGCGGCGGTGGTGGCGGGGGAGGCCGCGTGCGGTACTCCACGCAGACCGGTGGAGGCGGAGGCTTCGAGGACATCCTCGGGTCGATGTTCGGCGGCGGAGGAGCCCAGACGGGCTTCCGCCCCAACGCGGCCCGGCCGCAGCCCGGGGCCGACGTGCACTCGTCCGCGACGCTCGGGTTCCGGCCCGCCGTCGAGGGCGCGACCGTCACCGTCTCGACCGAAGGACGCACCGTCACGGCCCGCATCCCGGCCGGGGTGCGCGACGGCCAGAAGATCCGCCTGCGCGGCAAGGGCCGCCCGGGCGTCGCGGGCGGAGCGCCCGGCGACCTGGTCATCACGGTGCACGTCACGCCGCACCCCGTGTTCTCGGTCGACGACAAGCACAACCTGCGGCTCACGGTCCCCGTGACGTTCGCCGAGGCCGCCCTCGGCGCGACCATCGAGGTCCCGACGCTCGACGGCAAGCCCGTCAAGGTCAAGGTCCCCGCGGGCACGCCGTCCGGCCGCACGCTGCGGGTCAAGGGCAAGGGCGTCCAGGCGGCCAAGGCCACGGGCGACCTGCTCGTCACGATCCAGGTCGTCGTGCCGCAGAAGCTCACGAAGGCCGCCAAGGAGGCGGTCGAGCAGCTCGCGGCCGCGACCGACGGCGAGAACGACGTGCGCTCCGACCTGTTCGGACGCGCCGCGGAGTAGCAGGAACCGAGCGCGACGAGGCCCGCGAGGGCCTCGCCGCGCTCCATCCCTCGAGAGCAGAATGGTGAGAGGAGGACGCATGGTCAGGAGAGATCCCGGAGCGGCGACGGCGCAGGTGCCGTTCAACGCGTACGACGACGCCCCCGTGCTCGCCATCTCGCAGGCCGCGGCGCTCGCCGGCATGCACCCGCAGACGCTGCGCCAGTACGACCGGCTGGGACTCGTGACCCCGCGTCGCACCATGGGGCGTGGGCGTCGGTACTCGCAGCGCGACGTCGCCAAACTCCTCGAGGTCCAGCGGCTCTCCCAGGAGGAGGGCATCAACCTCGCGGCCATCCGTCGCATCCTCGCGCTCGAGGAGCAGGTCGACCAGCTCGAGTCCCGGCTCGACGCGCTCTCGGCACGCCTCGAGGGTGGACGGGTCTTCGCCGCCGGGGTCAGTGGTGACGTGGTCATGGTCCCGCGCGGCCGGCGGGTCCGACGGGGCAGTCCGGAGGACGCCGGGCGCGCCGTCGCAGGGCAGGGAACGGAGACCCGTGCGCTGGTGCTGTGGCGTCCTGGGCGCGGGGACTGAGCCACGTCAGGGTGCGTGCCGGAACGGGTGAAATACCAGCGGTCGGCAATTCCGTGGACATTTACGTGAGGTCTGCGTGACGTAAAAACGGCGGAATTCCGCCGAAGTGAGTGAGGCCTTGCTTCCTATACAAGGGCTGCGACGAGGAATACCGTGAAGGAAAAGCACGGTTGGACGTCCCGCCCCTTCGAGCAAGGAGAAGTCCCATGAGCAGCCTGATGGAGTTGCCCCAGGTCGTCGAGTGTTCGATCGACGGCTGCGGATACAACCACGAGCACGGGTGCCACGCCGGTGCCGTGACGATCGCCGCCCACGGCGGCGAGGCCGAGTGCGCCACGTTCATCCCGCTCACGGCCAAGGGTGGCCTCGAGAAGGTCATCGCCCACGTCGGCGCCTGCCAGCGCGGGGAGTGCGCCCACAACGAGGCGCTCGAGTGCAACGCCTCCTCGATCCGCGTCGGAGCCGGCCCCCTGGGTGCCGACCACGCGGACTGCCTCACCTACGCTCCTCGCTGAGCGAGCCTGAACCCTCGCGCGGATCCCCCTCTCGCGCGATTCCCCCTCGACGCCCCGCTCGTCCCTCGCCGGACGCCGGGGCGTCGAGGCGTCTACGGGACCTGGCGGCGCGTGCGCGATCCGTCGAGGGGCCAGGTCAGCGCCCGAGCGCCTGGAGCAACGACGTGGCTCCCGCGTGAGCCGTCGGGAGCGGCTCGACCCAGACGCGCGGAGGTCGTCGGAGCACGGCGGTCACGCCGTAGGAGAGCGCGGTGCGCTCGATCCGGTGCCGGAGCTCGGCGCGCAGCGGCTCGAGGTCCGCGCTGCGCTCGCACAGCGCGGCGTAGACGCCCGCACCGAGCGTCGCGACCGGATGGCCCGTACCGAAGACCTCGGTGAAGATCTTGCCCATCGCGGCTGCCCGGGCGATCCGCTGCCACCCGTCGAGCCGGTCGACCGCGACGTCCACGAGCAGCAGGCAGTGTGTGCGGGACGCGGGCCGGCCGCTGCGCTCGCCCGCACCGTACGTCTCGCGCAGGCGTTGCACGAGGTACTCGGGGGTGGCCAGACCCGACCGCGGGTCGGTCGTGAGCGGAACCAGGAGGCTCGGCTCGTTGCCCCGGACCCAACCGGTGCTCAGGGCGCGCAGGGTGTCGAGCCCGGGCTCGGTGCCCCAGGCGCGGAACAGGCAGGCGAGATCGTCGATCGTCTCGCCCATGCTGATGCCGACGTGACCCCGAGCCTCACCGAGCCGGTCGGCGGCAGGCGCCGTAGGGAGCCCGTCCGTCAGAGCCTCGGCAAGAGCCTCCACCGCAGGGTGGTACCAGTCGCCGGGGCGCAGCCAGACGGAGTCCATGCTCGCCGCCTGCCACTCGGCGAGCAGCGAGTCGACGGCTGGCTGGGGGTAGCCAGGTCGTAGGTCCATACCGATGAGACCCCTCAGGCCGACACTCATGACGCGAAACCGACCGTGCATTTTGGTTTCATCCGCTCGGAGTCCCGGACCGTCCGCGAGAACCGTCGCGACGAGGAGTGGACAACCCGGGCAAACTGCCCGTGAGACGTTGAAAACACTGGGCTTCGTGACGTCTACTATGAGCGAGAGGAGCCTCAACTGCACGAGGCGCAGTCAGGGGCGAGGTAATGACCCAGGTCGAGACGTACGCGGACGGCGCGTCGACGAGCGACGCCGAGCTGATCACCGCCGTGCGCGGTGGCGACTACTCCGCGTTCGGTGCGCTCTACGAGCGGCACGCGGTGGCCGCTCGTACTGTGGCGCGCCAGTACGTCCACTCGTCCTCCGACGCGGACGACGTGGTCTCCGAGGCGTTCGCCAAGGTCCTCGGCATCCTGCAGACCGGCGGCGGGCCCGACGTCACGTTCCGGGCCTACCTCTTCACGGTCGTGCGCCGACTGTCGTACGACCTGGTCAACGGCGTCCGGCGCACCCAGCCCACCGACGACGTCGAGACCTTCGAGACCGCGTTCGGCCCCATGGCCTCCACCGAGGACCCGACGCTGCAGGGCTTCGAGCGGTCGATCGTGACCAAGGCCTACCAGGGCCTGCCCGAGCGCTGGCAGGCGGTGCTCTGGTACACCGAGGTCGAGGAGATGAACCCGGCCCAGATCGCGCCCTTGCTCGGGCTGTCGGCCAACGGGGTCTCCGCCCTCGCCTACCGTGCGCGCGAAGGACTGCGTCAGGCCTACCTCCAGCAGCACCTGACGGGCGCGACGAGCGAGGGGTGCGAGGTCGTCAACCCGCTGCTCGGCTCCTACGTCCGAGGCGGCCTGGCGAAGCGTGAGAACGCCAAGGTCGACGCTCACCTCGAGGGCTGCGGTGAGTGTCGTGCCCTGGTGCTCGAGCTCGGCGACGTCTCGCACGGCATGCGTGCGGTGATCGCGCCCCTGGTGTTCGGGGTCGCGGGGCTCGGGCTCGTCGGGCACGCACTGCCCCTCGCCGGTGGAGGTGCGGTCGCCGGCGGCGCGACCGGTGCCGGTGCCTCGGGAGGAGCCTCCGGAACGGCAGCGGGCACCTCCGGTGGTGGTGCGGCGGCCGGCGGCAGCGGTGCTGCGGGGGCGGCAGGAGGAGGAGCGACGGCGGCCGGTGCGGCCGGTGGATCCGCCGCAGCAGGCACGGGAGCGGGCGGGGTCGCGGGAGCGGCGGCCGCCGTCGGTGCGACCGGTGCCGCGGCCTCGGGGGCCACCGTCGCGGGCGCGACGGGCCTCGCCGCCTTCATCGCGGCTTCACCGCTGGTCGCAGCCGCGGTGGGCGTCGTGGCTGTCGCCGCCGTGGGCGTCGGCGTGATCGCCGCGAACGGCGGCTTCTCTTCCGACACCCCGCCCAGCGCGGACGCGAGCCCCGACCCGTCGCAGTCGCCGACCGACACGCCGTCCGGTTCTCCCACCACCACGCCCACGGCGCCGAGTGCCGACCCCACGTCTCCTGCCAACCTGACCCCCCTCGAGGGGGACGCGGCCGGATCGACACCGACCACCTCGGGTGGCGCCGGCGGATCCGGGCCGGGGGCCGGAGGCGCGGGCGCCGGGAGCGATACCGGGAACGGGCAGACCTCCCCGGGGACGGTGAACCCGGTGGATCCCGTCGATCCCGTCGATCCTGTCGACCCGGTGGACCCCGCGCCGGCCTCGCTCGACCTGGCCTTCGCCCCGCTCCAGCTCGCTCCCCGTGACCCGGAGGACCTGACGCTCACGGCGTCGAACACCGGCGGGACGTCCGCCGAGGAGGTCGTCGTCGACGTCACGTTGCCGGCCAACGTCTCGGTCGTGAGCTCCGCGGTCGTCGCCGGGCGGGGAGTGGTGCCCGTCCTGAAGACCGCGGCGCTCCCGTGCGGCGCGTCCGTTCCCCAGGGGGACGGCACCTCGCTGGTGACCTGCTCGGTCGGCGTGCTGGCGCCAGGAGAGAAGAAGGAGCTCGTCGTCACGGTCCAGGCGTCACGAGGCGGGACGTACAGCTTCGGCGGCTCGGTCCACGGCAAGGGCCTCGCGCCGGTCAAGAAGACCTACGCGCCTTCTCCGGTGCAGTCCTACGGCGCCGAGGTGGACCTTGCGTCTCCCACCGTGGGAGACGTGCTCAACCCCGGGGCTTCGGCGGTGCGGCTCACGGCTCGCAACACCGGCGACGTCGACGCCCAGGGGCTCACGTTCTCGGTGGGGAACCTCCCGTCGGGCAGCTCAGCCCGCGCCCTGACACCTGGATGGGTCTGCGAGCCCGACGGATCGTCGGCGCGCTGCTCGGTGACCGGCGCAGGCGGACTCCCGGCGCCGGACGCGAGCGCGAGTGCCGGACCGGCCGTCGTGCTCGACGTGCAGCTGGTCGCCGACGGCGAGGCCGCGGCGTCCACGACCGGTCTGACGTTCGCGGCCTCGGCGAGCTCCGACGGGAGGTCGGTCCAGGACTCCGCGAGCGCGACGCTCCGGGTCGGCTCCCCGTGGGCCGGTGCGGAAGACACGATCCCCTCGGGGACCGGCGCGGTTCCCCAGTGCGTCGGCGTCGGCGCGAGCACGGCCTCGATCGCTCTCGCGGGTGTCACCAACACGACCGCGTACGACGACCTCCGGGTGCGTCTCGACGCCGTCGGCTCGACGTCTCCCGTCGTCGGGCTGACTCGTGGCGCGACGACCGACCTCCGGCTGGACGACGGGTACCGCTTCCCCGGGGGCTCGGCGAACCTGACCCTCGTGACCACCGTCGCGGGCGCCGAGTACACCCGTGAGGTCAAGGCGGGTGCCTTCGAGGCCCTCGACTGCTACCGGGTCCCGGACAGCGACTGGCTGGCCACCGCGACGGTCACCACGGAGAACGTGGGGGGCGCCGTCCGCCTCACCGGTTCCGCGACCAACACGTCGTCGACCCCGCTCGACGTGCGGATGCTCGCTCCGGAAGGGCTGGGGGACGTCAAGCCGTCGACCGAGCCCCCGCTCGCGCCAGGCGCGACGGGCACGTTCACGATCGACACCGGGCGCACGGAGGTCGCGGCCGGGAAGGTCACCTTCCACCAGAGCCGCCGGGTCGAGGACGTCGACCCAGGTGACGCCAAGACGTACACGCACACCACGGACGCTGAGTTCGCCAAGGCGGTGGTTGCTCCGAAGGCCTCGCAGCCGTCGCTGGGTGCGTGCCGTTTCGATCCGGTGACGCGGGCGTCGGTGTTCGACGTGGTGCTCGGGTTCGACAACTCGGGTTCGACGCTCCCGGTGGTGTTCGGGGTCGTGGGTCACGAGGGGCTGCGCACGGAGGTGGGTGCGGGCGAGAAGGTGAGCGTGACGGCGTCGGGCCTGGTGCAAGGGTTGGGTGCGCACGAGCTCACGGTGGCGACCGATGGTCGCTCGGCGGGTTCGTTCACCGTCCAGGGTGAGAGCTGCTACGTGCCGTCGTGGTCGCAGGAGTTCTCGGTCGCGTCGCAGAACGTGGGTGGTGCCGTCCGGCTCGTGGGGACGTTGACCAACACGACGGCCGAGGCCATGGACGTGCGCATGCTCGCTCCGGCGGGCCTGGGCGACGTCAAGGACTCGGACAAGCTCACGCTCGCGCCGGGTGCCACGGGCACGTTCACGATCGACACGGGCAGGGCCCAGGTCCCGGCGGGCGAGGTCACCTTCCGCCAGTACCGCTGGGTCACCGAGGTCGGCGCACCGGGCAAGGGGTTCACGCAGAACCAGCCCGTACCGTTCGCCGCCGCGTCGCTCGCCCCGAAGAGCCTCCCACCCGTCGTCGGCCAGTGCGTGTTCGACCCGGACGCGCACGCCTCGTCGGCCCCCGTGACCCTCACGTTCGACAACTCGGGCTCGACGCTCCCCGTGCAGTTCACCGTGGCGGGTCGCGACGACCTCGCCCGGACGGTCGCCGCCGGGCAGACCGAGACGGTCCGGACGAGCGTCGGTGCCCAGGGCGCGACGTTCACCGTCCTGGCCGACGGCGTCCAGGTCGCGAACCACGCCGTGCCGGGAGTGTCCTGCTACGTGCCCGACTGGACGGTCAAGGCCTCCGCGACCTCCGCGGTCGTCGACCGCACGGTCCGCCTGACGGGCCGCCTGACCAACTCCTCGAACGAGTCGATGCAGGTCTCGATGGCCACCCCGTACGGCACCGCCGGTGCGCCGGTCACGGTCGAGCCAGGGGCCACGGCCACGTTCACGCAGGACACGGGCAAGACCGAGGTCCCCGCGGGGAAGGTCGAGCTCCGGCAGTCGCGCACGGTCGACGGCAAGGAGCACACCAGCACCGCCACCGCAGGCTACGAGGCGGCACGCTACGTCCCGGTCGTGGTCAGCCCCGTCGTCGGTGCACCCACGGTCGGCGCGTGCTGGTTCGAGGACAACGAGCAGCGCTCCTACCAGCCCGTCACGTTCGTGTACGACAACACCGCGTCGACCCAGGCCGTGACGTTCCACATCGAGGGTTCGGCCGCGGTCGTCCGCGACTCGACCCGCACCGTGCAGCCCGGGACGAGCATCCAGGTCAAGGCGCCCAGCGCGGGCGAGGGCGGCGCGACCTACCGCGTCGTGACCGACGCGGGGACGTCGTGGACCTTCCAGGTCGCCGGGAAGTCGTGCCTGCCCGCCTGGCAGTACGGCCAGTTCTACGTCAAGGGCGACCGCGTCGTGAGCCACGGCACCAACTACGTCGCGACGGTCTCCCACCTCTCGCTCTTCACGCCGCACACCCTCCTGGGGCGCGCGACGTGGGACGCGGAGTAGACCGTCAGTCGCGAGGCCGCGCAGCCTGGGGCTCACCGGCCACCGGGACCGCGAGCGGTGCCAGGTGGTAGGACGCCAGGTCGGTCGCGGTCGTCGGTGCTCGCCCGTCGCCGAACGGTGAACCACCGAGCGCCTCGCGCCCGTGCGGGGTCAGCCATCCCGACAGGTCCGGGCCGTCGGGCACGATCCCGCTCGGGTTGAGCTGGGTGTGCACGCGGTAGTAGTGGTGCTTGATGTGGTCGAAGTTCACGGTGTCCCCGAACCCCGGCGTCTGGAACAGGTCCCGCACGTACGCCCACAGGACGCGGTCCTCGGTGATCTTGTTGCGGTTGGTCTTGAAGTGTCCGTGGTAGACCGCGTCGAAGCGCACGAGCGTCGTGAAGAGCCGGACGTCGGCCTCGGTGAGGTGGTCGCCCACCAGGTAGCGGCGTTCCGACAACCGGTCGGACAACCAGTCGAGCCGTTCGAAGAGGATCCCGAACGCCGTGTCGTACTTCTCCTGCGAGTCCGCGAACCCGGCCCGGTAGACCCCGTTGTTGACGTCGAGGTAGACCTTCTCGGCGATGTCGTCGATCTCGTCACGCCACGCCTCGGGGTACAGGTCCGGGGCGCCCGGTCGGTGGTAGGCGGTCCACTCGGTCGACAGGTCGAGCGTGATCTGCGGGTAGTCGTTGGTGACGAGCAGCCGGGACGGGACGTCGACGATCGCCGGCACGCTCACCCCGCCGTCGTCCTCGGGGTCGCGCGCGAGGTAGTGCTCGGCGAGGAAGTGCGACCCGAGCTCGGGGTCGATCCCGTCCCGGTCGAGCGTGAAGCGCCACGACCGCGAGTCCTGGATCGGGTCGACGATCCCCAGCGAGATCGCGCCCTCGAGCCCCAGCAGTCGCCGCACGATGATCGACCGGTGCGCCCACGGGCACGCGAGGCTCGCGACGAGCCGGTAGCGGCCGGGCTCGACGGGCCACCGGCCCTCGGCGTCGCCCTGGCCGCCGGGCTGCGAGGTGCTGCTCGCTGCGATCCGGTCGGTGAAGTGCGGGCCGCGGCGCTTCCAGCCGCGCGGGACGGGGTTCGATCCGGTCGCGTCGCTCATGCTCCGAACCTACGTCGCCGCCCGGTCGGACGCAGCGATCCGGGTCACGAGGCGGGTGTGACGTCCGTCCTGACGGGGCGCAGCCGGGACCCGACCACCCGGGACGTGCCGTCGTCGTGCACCTCGACGAGGACCGTGACCGTCTGCGAGACCGTCCACCCCGTCAGGCGCGCCCCGGCCGGGACGGTGCCGATCGTCCCGGTCGTGGGCGTCGGCGCCGTCCACCCGCCCGTGAGCACGACGCTCTGCGTGCACTCGACCGAGGCCATCGCGAAGATCCCCCGGGTGGACGAGGCCCAGGCCGGGGCGGGCTCCTCGAGCGTGCACGCGCGCTGCTCGGCCCCGGCGTCAGGAGTGAGGTCGGGCAGGAGGAAGCCCTGGGTGTGCGCGGTCGCGAGCTGGTCGGCGTCGGTCACGTCGAGCGTGGGGGCGGCCTGCCCGGTGCTCGCGTACGCGACCACGTCCAGGAGGGCGAGGTCGCCGCGGGCGCGCGCGTCGTCGTCGGGCACGACGGCGGAGCCGCCCGCGAGCGCGGGCTGCGGCAGGGCCACGGCCGGGTCGGTCGTCAGACGGTAGGTCAGGAGCCAGGGGGCGCCCTCGCCCGTGCGCGTGAAGAACGTCGACTCGACGTACTCGCCCGTGCTGGAGCCCACCGCCGTGTCGCCCGGCGCGCTCAGCGAGTAGAACCAGTCCGCGGTTCCCTGCTCCGGAGCGGCGAGAGTGCCCGCGGCCGAGGTGTAGGGCGCGACGGGAGCGGCGCCCTGCGCGGTCTGCGCGGCATAGGCGAACGTCGAGGCGCGCAGGCTCGGTCCCGTCTCGAGGAGCGCGAGGGCGGCCGCGTCCCGGGCCGCGTTCGCGGTGTTCCGTGCCGAGGTGAGTCCCGCGAAGAGCGCGTCGGCCTCGGCGCGGGTCGTGACGGGTTGACGCACGGGGACCGAGGGCGCGGCCGGTGCCGCGGTGGCTCCGGTGCACCCCGTCAGGAGCGCGAGCACGACGCCTGCGCCGAGGAGGCTGACGGAGCGTCGGGCGGGCGGCGGGAGCACGGGCACGGCGGAGAGGACCTCGCGGGGACGGAACGGATGAACCGGTCCATCCAACCCTGGCCGAGCGCCCCGACCAAACCGGCCCGTGACCTCCGTGTGGCTCCGCGCGCAGGAGCCGTGCTGCCGGGTCGCGCCGATCCCCCCACGGAATCACGTGCGCCCGACCCGGCAGCACCAGTCCTCAGGCAGCGTCCCCCGAGCCGCTGAGGACGACGTGGGTCTGCGGGTCGAACCGGTAGCCGAGCCCGCGGACGGTCGTGATGACGTGCTGGAGGCCGAGCTTCTCGCGCAGCCGTCGGACGTGGACGTCGATCGTGCGGCTGCCGTCGCGCACCGCGTCGGCTCCCCAGACCGTCGACAGGAGCTCCTCGCGGGTCACGACGCGGTGCGCCGAGCGGTAGAGGTGCGACAGGAGCTCGAACTCCTTGTACGTGAGGCGCTGGACCGAGCCGTCGACCGTGACCCGCCGACCGACCGGGTCGATCACCACGCGCGGGAACGGTGAGAGCGCCGCGAGGCGGTCGCGGAACGCGTTGACGTCGCCGAGCGGCGCCAGGTCCGGGGCCGGGGTGGGGATCTCGGCGCGGCGGGCCGCGCTGCGCTCGCGCACCTTGCGTCGGCCGTGGTCGACGAGCGGCTCGTGCGAGTCGGTCGCGGGCTCGGAGAGGGTCAGGGCCGTGTAGGTCTCGGCGGCCGGCAGCCATTCACGGGCGAGCTCGCCGAGGGCCTCGGCGAGCTCGACGAGCTCGGCCTGCGGGTGCTCGCCCGACGCCGCGTCGACCCCGACGTACAGGACGAACCCGGGGTGGTTGCGACGGTGTGCTGCGTGGGGCTGGGCGGACTTCTGGGTCAGCGTGGTCATGCGAGGCTCCAGGGGTCTTCCCGCTCGACGGCGGGGAGCCGGAGCGGCGCCGACGAGAGTCGGCAGGGTTGTCAGAGGGCTGAGCGAGTCAGGCCGGACAACAGACGCAGGAGGACATGCTGACGCTCGGGCGCCGGGTGGCGCCGCGGAAGCTCAGCGAGGGGATCACCAGGTGAGCATGGCAGCGACGGCGGGGGTCGCCAAGGGGGAGAGCCGAGAATCTCACAAGGTGAGACGCAAAAATGGGACGGACGTGATGTCGTCGGGCACCGCGGCGCAGGACGGGGCCCCCGGGTCCTCCCGGCGACCCCGCTCCGTGCGTACGGACGGTTCGGTCAGACAACCCCGTACAGGCGGTCGCCCGCGTCGCCCAGGCCGGGCACGATGTACGCCTTCTCGTTGAGACGCTCGTCCACCGCGGCCACGACGAGCTGGACGTCGACCCGGTCGCCGATCGCCTTCTCGAGGACCTCGATGCCCTCCGGGGCCGCGAGCAGGCACACTGCCGTCACGTCGCGGGCGCCGCGCTCGAACACGTAGTCGATCGCCGCGACGAGCGTCCCGCCGGTCGCGAGCATGGGGTCGAGCAGGAACACGTGGCGACCCGTCAGGTCGTCCGGGAGGCGGTTGGCGTACGTGACGGCCTCGAGCGTCTCCTCGTCGCGCTGCATCCCCAGGAAGCCCACCTCCGCGGTGGGCAGCAGGCGGGTCATGCCCTCGAGCATCCCCAGGCCCGCGCGCAGGATGGGGACGACGAGCGGGCGGGGCTCGGCGATGCGGACCCCGACCGTCGTGGTGACCGGGGTCTGGACCTCGTGGGGCTCGACCCGGACGTCCCGCGTCGCCTCGTAGGCCAGCAGGGTCACGAGCTCGTCCACCAGGAGGCGGAAGGTCGGGGAGGCGGTGTCCTTGTTGCGAAGGACGGTGAGCTTGTGGGCGACCAGCGGGTGGTCGGCGACGTGCAGGCGCATGGTTCGAGGGTACCGCCCGGTAGCCTCGGGAGCATGGTCCCCGACGACGTCGCCCCCACCGCAGAGCCCGGCCCGGGAACGCCCGGCCCCGTGGGGCTCGACCTCCCCTGGGCGACCGGCACGTTCCCACCCGACACGGTCGCGGCCCGTCGTGCCGTCTGGGACGAGCTCATGGGGCTCGCGCTGCACGAGGCGACCCACGCCCTCGCGTCGGGCGACGTGCCCATCGGGGCGCTCGTCGTCGGGCCCGACGGGCGTCTGCTCGGCCTCGGGCGCAACCGGCGCGAGGAGATCGGCGACCCCACGGCCCACGCCGAGGTGCTCGCGCTGCGCCAGGCCGCCGCGACCCTCGGCTCGTGGCGCCTCGAGGGGTGCACCCTCGTCGTGACGCTCGAGCCGTGCGCCATGTGCGCGGGAGCGACCACGCTCGCTCGGGTCGAGCGCCTCGTGCTGGGCGCGTGGGACCCCAAGGCGGGCGCGTGCGGCTCGGTGTGGGACATCGTGCGCGACCGCCGGAACCCCCACCGCGTCGAGGTGGTCGGCGGCATCCGCGACGTCGAGTGCGGCGATCTCATCCGGGAGTTCTTCGAGACGCAGCGCTGACGGTCCGGCGCCGCCGAGGCGTCGTCCTGACGGTCCCAGCTGCTGAACGGGGCCCGCGCGCCCCGCGAGCTTGCGCAATGCTGCCCGGGTGCCGCGAGGACCTCGCGGCTCGGCGTGCGGACGTCCGGGCGCCGTGGGGGACCGGTCCTGCGGGGGCGTCGGTGACGACGAGGCGGACGGTCGGACGGCAGGGGGATGTTCATGGAGTCTGCACGCTGGCTTTCGGTGGGCCTGGCGCTCGTCGCGGTGCTGGCCGGAGGGCCGGTCGCCGCAGCGTCGACGTCGGCTCCTCCGGACGAGGAGCTCGATCTCACGCAGGGCGTGGTGCTCGTCGACGGCGTCGAGGTCCCGGTGCGCGGCACCTTCGCGTATCCGTCCTTCGGCCTGGGGAGCGACCCCGTGATCCGGGGGATCGTGCACGGCGTCTACCGCCTGGAGGGCGCGACGGCGCTCTACTACTCGCTCACCGAGCCGACGCAGGGCATCGGGAGCGGGGGGACGAACGCCTTCCCGAGCGACCTCCAGGACCCGGGGCTCTACGACTACAACATGGCCACGGCGGTCGAGCTCCTGGACGTCGTCGGTCTGCAGGGATATCGACCGCTCGCCGTCGACGGACGAGCGTTGACGTCGGCGACGGGGGATCTTCAAGCCGAGCCGGGTGAGCTCGCGGTGGCCTTCGCGCTGTTCCCCGAGCTGCCCGACGGTGCGACGACCGTCGACGTCCGGATCGGACGGGACGTCGTCGCGGAGGTCCCCGTCGGTGACGGGGCTTTGACTCCGGTCGTCGAGGAGCCGGCCGTGCTGCTGGGCCAAGGATGGCCGGAGCTGCCGTCGAGCGACCGGATCGCGGCGGCGGGTACCGAAGGGACGGTCTTCGGGCTCTCTCGGCGGACGGCCGACGTCGAACAGGTCGCTCGGACGGAGGAGACGGTCGAGCAGGTCGCGGTGACGCTGGATGCGAACGTCGTGTTCGACAAGGCGTCTGCGGTGCTGTCCGCGGGCGCGCAGTCGACGCTCGCCGACGTCGCGGCCGACATCGCGGCCCGCGGGACCGGCGAGGTGGTCGTCACCGGGCACACCGACTCCGACGGCAGCGACACAGAAAACCAGACGCTCTCGGAGCAGCGGGCGGCGTCGGTCCTGGCGGCGCTCGAGCCGGCCGTCGGGGACGAGGTCACGCTCGCGGCCGTGGGGAAGGGCGAGTCCGAGCCCGTGGCGAGCAACTCCTCGGACGAGGGGCAGCAGGCGAACCGTCGGGTCACGGTCGTCTACTCGGTGCAGGAGGGGAAGCGATGACCGGCACGAGGACCAGGGGAGCGTGGGGTGGCCTGGTGGTCGCCCTGATGCTGCTGGGCGGGTGCTCGGGCGGCGCCGCGACCCCCGACGCGTCGGGGGACCCCTCGCAGACGACGACGGCCGAGGAGCCGGACTCCCCGCCCGAGGTCTCGGCGCAGGACATCGCTCAGGCGTCGACAGCAGCAGAGGACCTCCCTGTGCTGGGCACGGCCCGTGGAGACGTCTCCTTGGGTGGTGGCCGGACCGGATCCGTCGTCGTGGAGGTTCGTTCCGTCGATGCCTCTCCCGACAGGACCGTCGTGCGGTTCTCGCTCGCCGCGGGGGATGGTGGGGAGATCAGCCTCCACCCGTCCTCGTTGTCGGGCGAGCGATGGAGCTTCGACTACCTCGAGGGGTTCGCGGTCGTCGACCCGGAGACCCGGCAGCGACTCCTGAGCTTTCGGGAGTCGGGCCGCGAGGCGGGCGAGAGCGCCTTGCAGACCTGCTCGCTGAAGCCGAAGTCGCTCAGCGTCGAGGAGTTCCCGCAGACCTGCATCCTCCCGGCGCTCGATCCGGCGACGAAGTCGGTGACGATCGAGGTTCCCCGCCTGCCCGCGATCGAGGACGTGCCGGTCACCTGGCACCAGGAGGAGGAGTGAGTCACCAGGTCAGAGCCTGTCCGCGAGCTCCTCGAGGGTCTCGGACACCCCGGCCTCGAGCTTGATCGTGGCGAGCGGGTCGCCCCGGGTCGCGCCGCGGTTGACGATCACGACGGGCTTGTCGGTCTTCACGGCGTGCTTGACGAACCGCAGCCCGCTCATGACGGTCAGCGACGAGCCCGCGACGAGCAGCGCGTCGGCGGCGTCGACCATGGCGTAGGCCCGCTCGACCCGCTCGCGCGGCACGTTCTCACCGAAGTACACGATCTCCGGCTTGAGCATGCCGCCGCAGAACTCGCAGGCCGCGGGCACGAAGTGGGCGGTCGACTCGATGACCGCGTCCGCGTCGGGGGCGGTCTCGACGTCCTCGAGGTCGCCGATGCTCTCGAGGAAGTGGGGGTTGAGCTCGGTGAGGCGTTCGGCCAGGTGCTCGCGCGAGACGACGCGCGAGCACGACAGGCAGATCACGCGGTCGTAGCGCCCGTGCAGATCGATCACGTTGCGCGAGCCCGCGTCCTCGTGGAGCAGGTCGACGTTCTGCGTGATGATCCCTTCGAGGATGCCGCGCTCCTCGAGCCGGACAAGGGCCTTGTGCCCGCCGTTGGGGTGCGTGCGGTGCACCCGCTGCCAGCCGACGTGGTTCCGGGCCCAGTAGTGACGACGGAACGCCTCGTCCCCGACGAACTGCTGGTACGTCATGGGGTTGCGCGGGGGAGAGTCGGGGCCGCGGTAGTCGGGGATGCCCGAGTCGGTCGAGATGCCCGCGCCGGTCAGGGCGGTCAGCCGCTTGCCGCGCAGGAGGTGCAGGACGTCGTCGGTCGTCGGGGTCGTGTCAGGGGTCTCCGATAGCACCGTTCGAGCGTACGACGTGCGCCCGGAGACCGGGTGAATCTCCCGGACGGGCCTCGGTGGCGAGGAGTGTAAAACACCTGTTCATAGGGCAAAAGGGACATCGACGGGACCGGTAAGAAACTTATTGGTTAAGGGTCTTGGCAAAGGTTCTCAGCGCGGCTAATGTGCGAGGCGTCCGAACAAAGTTCCGGGCGTGCCCGGAGGAGAGCAACGAGGCCCTTCATGCAAGACACACCCACGCGCCGGCTCGCGCCGGTGGCGATCGCCGCAGCAGCGGTGCTCGCGGCATCCGTCCTGGTGGCCCCCGCTGCCCAGGCGGTCGCGCCCCAGTCCGTCGCTTCTGCCAAGCCCGCTGCGACGTCCGCAGGCCCCGACGACATCAACGGCTACCGCAGCGTCGGCTACCTCATGGCCGACAGCCCCGTCACGCGCGACTTCCACGTCGCGAACCTCGTGTCCTCGGGCGCGATCAAGGACCTGACCCACCTCAACTACGCGTTCGGCAACGTCACGACCGACCTCGTGTGCGACATCACGCAGGAGCCCGGCGAGGGCGACGCGCAGAACGACTTCCTGCGTCTCGTCCCCGCCAAGAACTCCGTCGACGGCAAGGCCGACAAGCCCGGCCAGGCGCTCGCGGGCAACTTCAACCAGCTCCGCAAGCTCAAGGCCGTCAGCCCGGACACCAAGATCCTCGTGTCGCTGGGCGGTTGGACCTGGTCGGACAACTTCTCCGAGGCGGCCTCGACGGCCGAGGGACGCACCAGGCTCGTGAACTCGTGCCTCGACATCTACATCAAGGGCAACCTGCCCCAGATCGGTGACAAGGGTGGCCCGGGCGCCGCCGCCGGCATCTTCGACGGCATCGACATCGACTGGGAGTGGCCCGTCACGGGTGGCGAGACCGCGAACGCGCGCCCCGAGGACAAGGAGAACTTCCTGCTCCTCATGGAGGAGTTCCGCTCGTCGCTCGACGCGCTGGGCGAGCAGGACGGGGAGGACTACCTGCTCACGGCTTTCGCGCCGGCCGGCGGCTGGAACGCGGGCCAGGGCGGCTGGCTCGACAAGCGCTTCTTCGCCTCGGTCGACTTCCTCAACGTCCAGGGCTACGACTTCCACGGCGGCTGGGTCCCGAACAAGACCGGGCACCAGGGCAACCTGCACCCCGACGGCACCGAGAACTGGGGCCTGGGCCTCGACGGTGCCATGGGCATGTACGTGAACGCCGGGGCGGACCCCCAGCAGCTCAACGCGGGTCTCGCGGCGTACGGCCACGGCTGGTACGGCGTCGAGGACGGCAGCGCGGGCTGGAAGCCGGCCGAGGGCTACGTCGGCACCAAGACGTACGCCGAGCTGCGCACGTTCGGCAAGGCGTTCTTCGACCCGACGATCGGTGCCTCGTGGCGCTACGACGGCGACCAGTGGTGGAGCTTCGACGACCCGGCCTCGGTCAACGCGAAGGCCGAGTGGCTCGCGGTCGAGGGGTACGGCGGGGCCATGTGGTGGGACCTCAGCGGTGACCACAAGAACGAGCTCGGTGGGACGCTCGGCTCGACCCTGCGGGTCTCCACGCCCGGACCCGGGGTCGACGCGCAGTGCGCCGCGCCGTGGTTCGCCTCGGGCGTCTACACCTCGGGCGACGTGGTCTCGCACGACGGCGCCGAGTACAAGGCCAGGTGGTGGACCCGCGGCACGGCTCCGGCCGCGACCTCGGGCAGCCCGTGGCAGAAGATCGGCCCGTGCGGCACGGCCCCCGTGGTCGAGGTCGTCACGTGCGCACCGGCGTTCTCGCTCGAGGCGACCTACACGGGCGGCGCCGTCGTGTCCCGTGCGGGTGTCAACCACACCGCCCAGTGGTGGACCCGTGGCGAGGTGCCCGGGAGCAACGTCTGGGGTGCGTGGGACGCTGGTCAGCCCTGCTCGGCCTGACCTGCGTGACGGCGGTCTGACCGCCGCTCTGCACCGCAGCACCGCGTCGTGGGCCGTTCCGTGACGCGGGGAGAGGGGTGCCGCACCGTCGGG